>NZ_JAGEQS010000009.1:0-151067 GCF_017572235.1 Salmonella sp. 32010601201800023SM | reverse complement strand
CCTGACCCCATGCCGAACTCAGAAGTGAAACGCCGTAGCGCCGATGGTAGTGTGGGGTCTCCCCATGCGAGAGTAGGGAACTGCCAGGCATCAAATAAAACGAAGGGCCCTGTCGGAAGACAGGGCCCTTTGTTTTATCTGTGGTCTGTCGGTGAGCACTCTCCTGAGGAGGAGAAATCCGCCGGGAGCGGATTTGAACGTTGCGCAGCAACGGCCCGGAGGGGGGCGGGCAGGACGCCCGCCATAAACTGCCAGGCATCAATTTAGTGAAGAAGCCCATCCGTCAGGATGGGCTTTTTTGCGTGTGCGGTAACTGTAAAAATGTAGGCGCTGATAAGCGCAGCGCCATCAGGCAACCGGCACCGCCGGATGGCGGCTCCGCCTTATTCGGCCTACAAGGAACGTGCTTTCTCTAACCATCGCAAAATGAAGGCAGAAATCTGCGATACATCATTAAGATCCAAAACGGGTACCGCTACGGCAAGTGGAATATCACTGGCAACTGCAATAACATGCTCATCAAGAATTAATTCTTCCTCGCTGTGCCCACATCCCTGACGAAAAAGTAAGATCTTCGCAACTGCCTCGTGTTTAAACCCTTCTACCAGCACCATATCTAGCTTTGATGCATCCATCCGGCTCACCAGCCATGCCAGATCCAACTCTTCTTGCCCCGGCGTTTCAGTCATTAACGCCCAGCGCTGCTGACTGGCAACCAGCGTCTGTGCCGCCCCGGCTTTACGTAATTCGTAGCTATCTTTACCCGGTTTATCAACATCCATATCATGATGGGTATGCTTAATCAGCCCTGGCCGAATACCGTGCGCACAAAGTGCTGGGATCAGTTTTTTCAGCAGTGTTGTTTTTCCCGTGCCGCTCCACGCGGCAATGGCGAGTAGCGGTATCATGGTCTCTTTTGCCATTGCGCGAGTTCCTCCGGCGTGTTGACGTTCACAAATGCCTCTTTACAATCGCTGAAATCAACGGCGTGTCCGCCTACCTGGCGCATAAAAATCATTACCCGCCGCTCGCCTGCTTGCAAATAAGCTGTCAACTGGGGCTCAACGGCACGATTAATCAACGCGATCGTTGGATGATCGCGCTCTCCATCATGAACCCAAACCACGGGTGCACCATGACGCTGCGCTGCTAAACGATCGACCAGGTTGTGGGGGATACAGGGATTGTCACAGGGACAAAACAGAAACCAGTCGCCTGCTACCTGCTGAAAAACGGAAAGCATACCCGCCAGCGGACCGGGAAAGTCAGCAATTGAATCCGGAATGACTTTCAGGCCGCTGGCCTGGTAGATATCCAGATGGCGATTAGCACTAATGACGACCGTAGCAAGTTGTGGCGCGAGCGCGTCGGCAACGTGTCGCCAGAGCGGTTTCCCGCCCAGCTCAAGCAGACCTTTATCCGCACCTCCCATCCGCCGGGCTTTACCGCCTGCCAGCACCACGCCGGTTATTACTTCATCCAGATTCACCGATATCGCCTCTTTTATTGTGGGATTGACCCTGCTACCGTGTCTGTATCAAGAATAAGGAGCACAGCTATGAAATGTAAACGCCTGAATGAAGTCATTGAACTCCTCCAGCCAGCCTGGCAGAAAGAGCCTGATCTTAATCTGACGCAATTTTTGCAGAAACTGGCGAAAGAGTCAGGTTTTGACGGCAAACTGGAAGATTTAACTGATGATATCCTGATCTACCATCTGAAAATGCGCGATTCCGCCAAAGACGCCGCCATTCCAGGGATTCAAAAAGACTATGAAGAGGACTTTAAAACGGCGCTTTTACGCGCCCGCGGCGTTATTAAAGAGTAAAACCTTGTAAGCGGCGCCACCGAAATCGCCACGAAATGATATCCTGAATCATTCGTAGTATTTTCCGGATGATGGGATGAACGACAACGCTTTTACTTTCCAGACGCTACACCCGGAAACCATCATGGATGCGCTGTTTGAACAGGGGATCAGGGTGGATTCCGGGCTGACTCCACTAAACAGTTATGAAAACCGCGTCTATCAGTTTCAGGATGAAGACCGTCGACGTTTTGTCGTTAAGTTTTATCGTCCTGAGCGCTGGTCTGTTGATCAAATTCGGGAAGAACACCAATTTGCGCTTGAACTGGTGAAGGATGAGGTTCCGGTTGCCGCTCCGCTCGCGTTTAATGGCCAGACGCTGTTAGCGCATCAGGGCTATCATTATGCCATTTTCCCCAGCGTAGGCGGTCGTCAGTTTGAAGCAGATAATATCGATCAGATGGAGGCGGTAGGGCGTTATCTTGGTCGATTGCATCAGACGGGGCGAAAACGTCCTTTCACTTTCCGGCCTGACATTGGGCTTGCAGAGTATCTTTTTGAACCTCGCCAGGTATTCGAAGATGCCGCACTGATTCCCTCCGGGCAAAAAGCGGCTTTCCTGAAAGCCACTGATACTCTACTGTCTGCAGTTACCGAATGCTGGCGCACCGATTTCGCCACGCTGCGATTGCACGGCGATTGTCATGCCGGCAACATTCTATGGCGTGATGGACCGCTGTTTGTCGATTTAGATGATGCCCGTAACGGCCCGGCGATACAGGATTTATGGATGCTGCTGAACGGCGACAAAGCCGAACAGCGAATGCAGCTTGAAACCATTATTGAAGCTTATGAAGAAATTAGTGAGTTCGATACGGCTGAAATTGGTCTCATTGAACCTTTACGCGCCATGCGTTTAGTTTATTATCTTGCCTGGTTGATTCGTCGTTGGGGCGATCCTGCGTTTCCAAAAAACTTTCCCTGGTTAACAGGGGAAGATTACTGGCAGCGACAGACAACGACTTTTATTGAGCAGACTAAAATTTTGCACGAACCCCCTTTACAATTAACGCCAATGTATTAATCGGAGAGAGTTGATCATGAAAAAGATTTGGCTGGCGCTGGCTGGTATGGTTTTAGCTTTTAGCGCCTCGGCAGCACAGATCAGCGACGGTAAACAGTATATCACGCTGGATAAACCGGTCGCTGGCGAACCCCAGGTACTGGAGTTTTTCTCCTTCTACTGCCCACATTGTTATCAGTTTGAAGAAGTGCTTCATGTGTCTGACAATGTGAAGAAAAAGCTGCCGGAAGGCACCAAAATGACCAAGTACCACGTTGAGTTCCTGGGGCCGTTGGGCAAGGAGCTCACCCAGGCATGGGCGGTGGCGATGGCGTTGGGTGTAGAAGATAAAGTCACGGTCCCGCTGTTTGAAGCCGTACAGAAAACCCAGACAGTACAATCTGCCGCGGATATCCGTAAAGTGTTCGTTGATGCGGGCGTCAAGGGCGAAGATTACGATGCGGCCTGGAACAGCTTCGTGGTGAAATCACTGGTTGCGCAACAGGAGAAAGCCGCGGCTGACCTGCAACTGCAGGGCGTTCCGGCGATGTTCGTCAATGGCAAATACCAGATTAACCCACAAGGTATGGATACCAGCAGCATGGATGTTTTTGTTCAGCAGTATGCTGATACCGTGAAATATTTGGTTGATAAAAAATAAAAAGAACGCCGGTCACTGACCGGCGTTTTTATAAGATGTTTTAATCTCTTCTATCTGTATATCTTTCTTATCCCACAGCGTATTAAGCCAACGTTGAAAACGGCGTTTGAATGTTTTGTCGTTCACGTAATCGCCGTGCAGTTCTTCATTTATGGGTTCCAGTTGCACCCGAACAACAATATGCGTCAGCCTACCGCTTAGCATATCGTAGAAGGGGTGACGATCGTTGTTTGGGTAACACAACGTAATATTAAGCAGCTTATCGAACTGTGAGCCTAAAACATTAATCGCCATTGCAATACCGGCTGCTTTTGGCGGCAACAGATGTTGATAAGGTGAATGCGTTTGCTGACGTTTCTCATGCGTAAATCGCGAGCCTTCAACAAAGTTAACGATAGTGGTGGGATACCGACGAAACTTTTCGCAAGAGCGACGAGTTGTTTCAACATCTTTGCCGCGTCGATCGGGGTGTCGGAGCAGGTAGCTACGGGAGTAGCGCTTCATAAACGGCATATCTAATGCCCAGCACGCCAGGCCGATGAACGGCACCCAGGCCAATTGCTGTTTAAGAAAGTACTTATTCATTGGGATATGCTTGCGGAACAGAACGCAAAGCACAACGATATCGGCCCAGCTGCGATGATTACAAATCAGTAAATACCAATTTTTCTTGCTCAGCCCTTCTAACCCTTCTACATCCCATTGCAAGTGCGGATTAAGGCGTAACAGCGCTGCAAGACCAGCACACCAGCAATACATCATGAAATTGCAGAAAATGGAGACCTTGCGCCAGATACAGGGAACAGGCAAAAGGAGCTTTACCATACCGGCAACGATGATCGGTACTGAGCAAACAATAGTGACCAGGATGGTCAATACGATACTTAATGGGAGCGTGATAGCCGCGAGTATTCTCGTCATAATAAATTATTCAAAAGTTAGCCATAAACGGTGCGCGAAAAGGGCGCAAGGGGCTGATTCTATCAGAAAACGATGCTAATGATGGCGCTGAGTGAAATAGAAACACTCGTAACAACTATCCACATTATGATAACGGCATGAATCAGATAATCAGAAAAACGTGATGTTAACAACTCATTGAAAATAATGGGTAATTATTAAGACGAGAAGGCTATCGCGCTGATTTTAAAGTAATGGTAAGAATTTACACACAAAGTTATCCACAGGTTATTTTGCGAGCGATCCTGAAGATCGACAAAACTTTTCCGCAAATGCGGCGAAAAACTCAAGTTTTCCTCCTGTATGTGGCATCCTTTAACCATAATCTGTTAAACAGGCACGGACATTATGGTTCAGATCCCAGAAAACCCACTTATTCTCGTAGATGGCTCATCCTATCTCTATCGCGCCTATCATGCGTTTCCGCCGTTAACCAACAGCGCGGGAGAACCTACGGGCGCAATGTATGGTGTCCTCAACATGTTGCGCAGCCTGATCATGCAGTATCAGCCGACGCATGCTGCGGTGGTGTTTGACGCCAAAGGAAAAACCTTCCGTGATGAGCTCTTTGAACATTACAAATCGCATCGTCCTCCGATGCCGGATGATCTTCGTGCGCAAATAGAGCCGTTACATGCCATGGTTAAAGCCATGGGGTTACCTCTGCTGGCGGTCTCTGGCGTAGAAGCGGATGACGTTATCGGTACACTGGCGCGGGAAGCGGAGAAGGTGGGGCGTCCGGTATTAATCAGCACCGGCGATAAAGATATGGCACAGTTGGTGACGCCGAATATTACGCTGATCAACACCATGACTAACACCATCCTCGGCCCGGATGAAGTCGTTAATAAGTACGGTGTGCCGCCTGAGCTGATTATCGACTTTCTGGCGCTGATGGGGGACTCCTCGGATAATATTCCGGGCGTACCAGGCGTGGGTGAGAAGACGGCGCAAGCCTTGCTTCAGGGATTGGGCGGCCTGGATACGCTGTACGCCGAGCCGGAAAAAATTGCCGGTCTCACTTTCCGCGGCGCCAAAACGATGGCCGCTAAATTAGCGCAGAATAAAGACGTAGCGTACCTGTCTTATAAACTCGCCACCATTAAAACGGATGTTGAGCTGGAGCTGACCTGCGAACAGCTTGAAGTGCAGCAGCCGATTGCGGATGAACTGCTGGGCCTGTTTAAAAAATATGAGTTCAAGCGCTGGACGGCGGACGTCGAGTCAGGCAAGTGGCTACAGGCAAAGGGCGCGAAACCGGCGGCCAAACCGCAGGAAACGGTCGTTATTGATGAATCGCCCAGCGAACCGGCAGCGGCGCTCTCTTATGAAAATTATGTCACTATTCTGGACGACGTTACGCTGGAAAGCTGGATTGAAAAGCTGAAAAAAGCGCCAGTTTTTGCTTTCGACACGGAGACCGACAGCCTGGATAATATCGCCGCCAACCTGGTGGGCCTCTCGTTTGCCATCGAACCTGGCGTTGCCGCGTATGTACCTGTCGCACATGATTATCTGGACGCTCCGGATCAAATCTCCCGCCAGCGTGCTCTGGAACTGCTGAAGCCGCTGCTGGAAGATGAAAAAGTGCGCAAAGTGGGGCAAAACCTCAAGTACGATCGCGGCGTCTTGCAAAATTACGGTATTGAGCTGCGCGGTATCGCCTTTGATACCATGCTTGAGTCTTACATTCTGAACAGCGTCGCCGGACGCCATGATATGGACAGCTTGTCCGATCGTTGGCTGAAGCACAAAACTATCACCTTTGAAGACATTGCCGGTAAAGGTAAAAACCAGCTCACCTTTAACCAGATCGCACTGGAGGAAGCGGGGCGCTATGCGGCAGAAGATGCGGATGTCACGTTACAGTTGCATCTCAAAATGTGGCCTGAGCTCCAGCAGCACAAAGGCCCGCTGAATGTTTTCGAAAACATCGAAATGCCGCTGGTGCCGGTACTGTCACGCGTTGAGCGCAATGGCGTAAAAATCGATCCTGCCGTCCTGCACAAACATTCGGAAGAAATCACGCTACGTCTGGCGGAACTGGAAAAGAAAGCGCATGACATTGCGGGCGAGGCGTTCAACCTGTCCTCGACGAAGCAGTTGCAGACCATCCTGTTTGAAAAGCAGGGTATTAAGCCGCTGAAGAAAACGCCTGGCGGCGCGCCGTCAACGTCGGAAGAGGTGCTGGAAGAGCTGGCGCTGGACTATCCGCTGCCGAAAGTGATTCTGGAGTATCGTGGTCTGGCGAAGCTAAAATCCACCTATACCGATAAGCTGCCGCTGATGATTAACCCGAAAACCGGGCGCGTCCATACGTCCTATCATCAGGCGGTAACGGCGACGGGACGTTTATCGTCCACCGATCCGAACCTGCAAAATATTCCGGTGCGCAATGAAGAAGGCCGCCGCATTCGTCAGGCATTTATTGCGCCTGAGGATTATCTCATCGTGTCTGCGGACTATTCACAGATTGAGCTGCGTATTATGGCGCATCTTTCCCGTGATAAAGGACTGCTCACGGCGTTCGCCGAAGGGAAGGATATTCACCGCGCAACGGCGGCGGAAGTCTTTGGCTTGCCGCTGGATAGCGTGACCGGGGAACAGCGCCGAAGTGCGAAAGCCATTAACTTTGGCCTGATTTACGGGATGAGCGCCTTCGGTCTTTCTCGCCAGCTTAATATTCCGCGTAAAGAGGCGCAGAAGTATATGGATCTCTACTTCGAACGCTACCCTGGCGTGCTGGAATATATGGAGCGCACCCGCGCTCAGGCAAAAGAACAAGGCTATGTGGAAACGCTGGAGGGACGCCGCCTTTACCTGCCGGATATTAAATCCAGCAACGCGGCGCGGCGCGCGGGGGCGGAACGCGCGGCGATCAATGCTCCCATGCAAGGAACGGCTGCCGATATCATCAAGCGCGCCATGATTGCCGTCGATGCCTGGCTACAGGCCGAGCAGCCACGCGTGCGGATGATTATGCAGGTACACGATGAATTAGTGTTCGAGGTGCATAAAGACGACTTAGATGCGGTAGCAAAACGTATCCATCAGTTGATGGAAAACTGCACGCGTATTGATGTGCCGTTGCTGGTGGAAGTCGGTAGCGGAGAAAATTGGGATCAAGCGCACTAAGCATTTAAGGAATAACGCGCTTTTTTCGTAATTAAGCAACATAAGCACGGGGGTTTTGTGATGGGTATTAGAATTCCCTATGTAAAGAATGAAAAAAAATTACGAAAAGGTCTTTCTGTGTTGCTCAAAAAAGAGTAAAGTTATTCACGTAGGGTACAGAGGTAAGATGTTCTATCTTTCAGACCTTTTACTTCACGTAATCGGATTTGGCTGAATATTTTAGCCGCCCCAGTCAGTTTATGACTGGGGCGTTTTTTATTGTGCGCAAGAAAAGTTTCGCTCACACCGTAGGCCGGATAAGACGCGCAGCGGCGCCATCCGGCATAGCGGGTGATTATTCCCCGTCCTGAATCTCTTCGACCGGTGCCAGTTCACTAAACCAGCTATCCAGCTTCTGACGTAACTTATCCACGCCCTGCTTTTTCAGCGAGGAAAACGCTTCTACCTGCACATCGCCATTAAAAGCCAGCACGGCTTCACGTACCATATTCAACTGCGCCTTGCGCGCGCCGCTGGCCAGTTTGTCCGCTTTGGTCAGCAGAACCAGAACCTGGATATTGCTCTCTACAGCCCACTGGATCATCTGTTGGTCGAGGTCTTTCAACGGATGGCGGATATCCATTAAAACGACTAAGCCCTGTAGGCTTTGACGTTTCTCCAGATATTCCCCCAGCGCGCGTTGCCACTTGCGTTTCATCTCTTCCGGGACTTCCGCATAGCCATAGCCCGGCAGGTCGACCAACCGTTTGCCCTCTACGACTTCAAACAGGTTAATCAATTGGGTACGGCCCGGCGTTTTAGAGGTGCGCGCCAGGCTTTTTTGGTTGGTCAACGTGTTCAGGGCGCTGGATTTGCCTGCATTGGAACGGCCAGCAAAAGCCACTTCAATTCCGCAATCGGAAGGTAAATGGCGAATATCAGGCGCACTCATCACAAAATGCGTCTGTTGATAATTCAGGTTAGTCAAAGCGGTCGTCTCCGTCAGTCAAAGCATTGTGGCGATTATACCTGAACGCCAGCAAAAGACGGATTTTTCGGCGCATCGGTGCTGTAAGTAAAAGCCATACGCTTTGTGAGACATTGTCCATTGCACTTATGCGACATGACAGAGTCGTTGTCAGGCTCAAAGCCAGTTAATATAGTTAAATCATGAATTTATAGAAAGGTAGTTGTCTGAAAAAAAGGGATTTGCCGTGTCGGTATCTTGTGAGTTTACCCCAAAAGAGTAAAGTAATGCACATAGCGAGGACGCTAACAGGATCAACGACTCAGGATGAGGGTCAGGAGCGCCAGGAGGCGAAGACACAGGATTGTCAGGAAGACAAACGTCCGGAGACGTTAGTAAAAGGAAATGGAAACAACATGGAATGTTCCAGGCTAAGGGAAAAACAGGGCGTGTTGATAGCCAACAGGGATGGTGGAACCCGTTAAGGGTCGTGAGTCAAGAAAAAAGGCGGCAGATTACTCTGTCGCCTTTTTTCTTTGCTTGCTTTCTGCTAGATTCCGCCTCAATTCTATACTGAATAAAACGGCTTAAAGATCTGACATCATGAAAAAACCAACCTCTGCACCGCGCAGTAAAGCCTTTGGCAAACAGCGTCGTAAAACGCGTGAAGAGTTAAACCAGGAGGCGCGCGACCGTAAACGCCTGAAAAAACATCGCGGTCATGCGCCGGGAAGTCGCGCGGCGGGCGGCAATTCCGCTTCGGGCGGCGGCAATCAGAATCAACAAAAAGATCCACGTATTGGCAGTAAAACACCTGTTCCATTGGGCGTGACTGAAAAAGTGACCCAACAGCATAAACCGAAAAGTGAGAAACCTATGCTTTCACCGCAGGCGGAGTTGGATTTACTGGAAACGGATGAGCGCCTGGATGCGCTGTTAGAACGTCTGGAAGCGGGCGAAACCCTGAGTGCGGAAGATCAAGCCTGGGTAGATGCCAAACTGGATCGTATTGATGAACTGATGCAGAAGCTTGGTCTGTCTTACGATGATGACGACGAAGCCGACGAAGAGGACGAGAAGCAGGAAGATATGATGCGCCTGCTAAGAGGCGGCAACTAACGGGTTTACACCGTGGGCTTGCCCGTCCTGCTTATAACCCTTCCGGTTATATGTTATCTGGTGTGGTTATTCGTTAAACTACAGCGATTGTCGCGGCGACAGAAATGGCTGCGCAGCCGGCTTGCCGCCCGTCATGGCGTGAAGCCGGTACGCCGTACCCGCCAGAGACGCCATCGGAAGGAGTGAGCATGTCTGAACAGCAAATAGACTGGGATCTGGCCCTGATCCAGAAATATAATTATTCCGGGCCACGATATACCTCGTACCCAACCGCGCTGGAGTTTTCTGAAGACTTCGAGGACGCCGCATTCTTGCAGGCTGTGGCGCGTTATCCTGAACGTCCGCTCTCGCTGTATGTGCATATCCCGTTTTGTCACAAGTTGTGTTATTTCTGCGGCTGCAACAAGATTGTCACCCGCCAACAGCATAAAGCTGACCAGTATCTTGACGCGCTTGAGCAGGAAATTCGTCATCGCGCGCCGCTGTTTGCAGACCGTCATGTCAGCCAGCTTCACTGGGGCGGCGGTACGCCTACCTACCTGAATAAAGCGCAAATCAGCCGCTTAATGACGCTGTTGCGTGAAAATTTCCACTTTAATACCGACGCGGAAATCTCGATCGAAGTCGATCCCCGTGAAATTGAGCTGGATGTGCTCGATCATTTACGTGCGGAAGGTTTTAACCGCCTGAGTATGGGCGTGCAGGACTTTAATAAAGAGGTGCAGCGCCTGGTTAACCGCGAGCAGGATGAAGAATTCATCTTTGCGCTGCTTAATCACGCCCGCGATATCGGCTTTACCTCGACCAATATCGATTTGATCTACGGTCTACCGAAACAGACGCCAGAAAGCTTCGCTTTCACGCTGAAGCGTGTGACGGAACTGAACCCCGATCGTTTGAGCGTCTTTAACTATGCGCATCTGCCAACGCTTTTTGCCGCCCAGCGTAAAATTAAAGATGCCGATTTACCCAGTGCGCAGCAGAAACTGGATATTTTGCAGGAGACCATCGTATCGCTTACTCAGGCCGGTTATCAGTTTATCGGGATGGACCATTTTGCCCGTCCGGACGACGAACTGGCCGTCGCGCAGCGCGAAGGCGTGCTGCACCGTAATTTTCAGGGCTATACGACCCAGGGCGATACCGATCTGCTGGGGATGGGGGTTTCTGCTATCAGCATGATTGGCGATGGCTACATGCAGAACCAGAAAGAGCTGAAGCGTTATTACCAGCAAGTGGATGAGCGGGGCAATGCGCTATGGCGTGGTATTACGCTGACCCGTGATGATTGCATTCGTCGCGATGTTATCAAGGCGCTGATTTGTAACTTCCGCCTGGATTTTAACGCTGTCGAACAGCAGTGGGGTTTGCATTTCGCTGAGTATTTTGCCGAAGATTTGCAGTTACTGTCGCCGCTGGCGAAAGATGGGCTGGTGGATATTAGCGAGAAGGGAATTCAGGTGACGGCGAAAGGTCGTTTGCTGATCCGCAATATCTGCATGTGCTTTGACGCGTATCTGCGCCAGAAAGCGCGGATGCAGCAGTTCTCGCGCGTCATTTAGCCGGGTTGCCCGGTGGCGCTGCGCTTACCAGGCCTACACGTTGCGACAACCTGTAGGCCGGATAAGCATTAGCGCCATCCGGCACATTGTCAGCTGAACAGTCCCACCAGCGCGGCACACAACACGGCGGCTAGCGCAGTTTGTGGCGTGTGGCTGTCGACCGCTCCACTCGATACCAGATTAATAATAGATTCTAACATAATGAATCCCCCCGTTTGCCGGGCATGATCATACTGAACTCATCGGAACAGTAAAGCGCAAAATAGCAGCGTTTTGCGCTCAATTATTAATCTTTACACTCGCGGGTAATGTTTACTCCATTCCCAGCTCTTTCAACTTCCGCGTTAGGGTGTTTCGCCCCCAACCGAGCAGCCTGGCGGCTTCCTGTTTATGACCCTGCGTATGGCGTAACGCCGTGGTCAGTAGCGTTCTCTCCAGTTCTGGCTGCGCTTCAGAAAGCAGGTTTTGATGACCGGATCGCAAGGCGCGGTCCGCCCATTGCGCCAGTAATGTCGCCCAGCTATCCGGCGGCAGGTGGGACGGGCTATCCGGCGCCGAGGCTTCAAACAGTTCGCCCGGTAAATCCTGGATCAACACCTCCTGTCCGGCGGCCATGACGGTGAGCCAGCGGCAGGTATTTTCTAACTGACGCACGTTACCAGGCCATGCCAGGCGCGTTAACGCCGTTTCGGTTTCCGGATGTAATAATTTGGCTTCCACACCTAATTCACGGGCGGCGACCTGCAAAAAATGGCGCGCCAGGCGCGGAATATCCTCACGGCGCTCGCGCAACGGCGGAAGATGGATACGAATCACGTTCAGGCGGTGGAACAGGTCTTCGCGGAATTTCCCTTCCTGAACGCGTCGTTCGAGGTTCTGGTGGGTGGCGGCGATAATGCGCACATCCACTTTTACCGGCGCGTACCCGCCCACGCGGTAGAACTGTCCGTCAGCCAGCACGCGTAACAGACGAGTCTGGACATCCAGCGGCATATCGCCAATTTCGTCCAGAAACAGCGTGCCGCCGTCAGCCTGCTCGAAACGGCCCTGCCGGATGGTATTCGCCCCGGTAAAAGCGCCTTTCTCATGGCCAAACAGTTCGGATTCAATCAAATCTTTCGGGATGGCCGCCATATTGAGCGCGATAAACGGCGCTTTGGCGCGTGGGCTATGGCGGTGAAGCGCATGGGCGACCAGTTCTTTACCGGTCCCTGATTCGCCGTTAATCAGCACGCTAATCGAAGAACGCGACAGCCGACCAATAATGCGAAACACATCCTGCATGGCGGGCGCTTCGCCTATCATGTCTGTTGTCGGGCCGTTAACCTCGATATTACGCGGCTGCTGCTGCTCCTGATAGTGGCTAATCGCGCGCTCGACCAGAGCGACGGCTTCATCAATATCAAACGGTTTAGGCAGATAATCAAACGCCCCCTGCTGATAGGCGCTCACGGCGGCATCTAAATCGGAATGCGCGGTCATAATGATGACCGGAAGCATCGGGTGACGCTGTTTAATCTGCTTTAATAGCGCCAGCCCGTCCATTCCCGGCATTCGGATATCCGACAGCAAGACGTCCGGCGTTTTACTGGCCAGCGCAGCCAGTACTTCATTACCATTCTCAAAGGTGGTACAGGTCAACCCTGCCCCGGCGAGAGCACGTTCAAGCACCCAACGGATGGAACTATCATCATCGACGACCCAGACTATTCCTCGTTGCATAAACACCTCTATTTCCGAATCGGCAGGTAAACCGAAAACTCGGTATGCCCCGGCCAACTGGTAAATTCAATTTTGCCGGCGTGTTGATCGATAAGATTGCGGGCGATAGATAACCCAAGCCCGGTGCCGCCTTCGCGACCGCTGACCATCGGGTAGAACAGCGTATCCTGTAAATGGGGAGGAATGCCCGGCCCATTGTCTTCAACGTCTATACGCGCCGCCAGGCGATAGCGTTCGCCATGCAGCGTTAACTGGAAGGCGGTACGGGTACGCAGCGTAATTTCGCCGCCTTCCGGCCCCAGCGCCTGCAAGGCATTGCGGACAATATTCAGCAGTACTTGCTCAATTTGTTCCGGGTCGTGCGGCAGTTCTGGCAGACTGGGGTCGTAATCGCGGATAAGCCGGACATTATCCGGCAGTTCCATCGACACCAGCGCCACCACGCGCTCCGCGACTTTATGTATGCTCTCGGTAATGTGCATTCCCGGGTGCTGCGGCCCCAGTAAACGATCGACAAGGTTGCGTAGCCTGTCGGCCTGTTCAATGATGACTTTGGTATATTCCGTTAGCGCCGGGTCGGGCAGCGCCTTGCTGAGTAGCTGCGCCGCGCCGCGCAGGCCGCCGAGCGGATTTTTGATTTCGTGCGCCAGACCGCGCACCAGATCGCGGGCGGCGATTTGCTGCGCGTGCTGCAACTGCTCCTGACTCAGACGACGCTGGTTATCCATCGGCGCCATTTCGAGCAGTATAAAATCGTCGGGCAGACGTTGGGCGGTCAAAGAGAGAATGTGCGAGCGACTATCAATCACCAGCGTCACTTCGTTATCGGTAAAGCCTTGCCCTGCCGCTAAACTTTCGCGCATCAGGTCAATGTTTAACGAAAAATAGCTCAACAGTTCAGGTAACGGCGTCCCGAACAGTTTGCGTGAGCTTTGCGCGAGCAACTGCTGCGCGGCAGGATTGGCGTAATGGATTGCCAGCGCGTCGTCGACCACCAGCACGCTGTTGATTAACGAATTGAGGATCTGCCCAGCATCGGGCTGTATGCCGCTTGCCATTCAGCAGTCTCCTGGAAAAGGTTGCACCATTTTAGTGCATTATAGCTTTTTACTACTAAAAAGCGCGTGAGATCAGATTGTTGGTGGAGAAAAAAGCCCATCCTGGGATGGGCTGAAAGTTTCCACGGCAACTCAAAAACTCCTGACGCCTTTCACGCTGCTGCTGCGTTGGCTGCCTTCGCTTACCCCAGTCACATCGCTATCTATGCTCCTGGGGATGTGCTCAGTTGCCGCCTTGCAGCAACGCGAAATTCGTCGGATTTTTAATATACGATTAAACGCTGTAGTACAGCTCAAACTCTACCGGGTGCGGGGTCATACGCACGCGGTCATCTTCTTCGCGACGCAGCGCAATATACGCATCGATCGCTTCATCCGTGAACACGCCGCCTGCTTTCAGGAACTCGCGGTCCAGGTCCAGCGCGTTCAGCGCTTCTTCCAGAGAACCCGCTACCTGTGGGATCTCTTTCGCTTCTTCCGGCGGCAGGTCATACAGGTTTTTGTCCATGGCTTCGCCCGGGTGAATCTTATTCTTAATCCCGTCCAGACCGGCCATCAGCAGGGCGGCAAAGCACAGATACGGGTTAGCCGCCGGGTCCGGGAAGCGAACTTCGATACGGCGCGCTTTCGGAGACGCCACCACCGGAATACGGATGGAGGCGGAACGGTTACGGGCGGAGTAGGCCAGCATCACCGGCGCTTCGTAACCCGGGACCAGACGCTTGTAGGAGTTGGTGGTCGGGTTCGCCAGGGCGTTGATGGCTTTGGCGTGTTTGATGACGCCGCCGATGTAGTACAGCGCTTGTTCAGACAGGCCGGCATATTTGTCGCCAGAGAACAGGTTGGTGCCGTTCTTCGCCAGCGACATGTGGCAGTGCATACCGGAACCGTTATCGCCGAACATCGGTTTTGGCATAAAGGTCGCGGTCTTACCGAAGCGGTGAGCCACGTTATGCACGACATATTTGTAAATCTGAATTTCGTCGGCTTTTTTGGTCATGGTGTTAAAGCGGGTCGCCACTTCGTTCTGACCTGCGGTCGCTACTTCGTGATGGTGCGCTTCAACGACCAGGCCCATCTGCTCCATGACCAGACACATTTCAGAACGGATATCCTGCGCGGAGTCAACTGGCGGAACCGGGAAATAACCGCCTTTCACGCCCGGACGATGGCCTTTGTTGCCGCCTTCGTACTTGGTAGAGGAGTTCCAGGCGCCTTCAATATCGTCAATCGCAACATGTGAGCCGGAGATAGATGCGCCGAAGCGGATGTCGTCGAACAGGAAGAATTCAGGTTCCGGCCCAAACAGGACGGTATCGGCGATACCGGTCGCGCGCAGGTAGTCTTCCGCACGTTTTGCGATGGAACGTGGGTCACGGTCATAACCTTGCAGAGTGCCAGGCTCCAGGATGTCGCAACGGATAATCAGGGTAGAGTCCGCGAAGAACGGGTCAATCACTGCGGTGGATGCGTCTGGCATCAGCACCATGTCGGATTCGTTAATGCCTTTCCAGCCGCCGATAGAGGAGCCGTCAAACATTTTGCCTTCTTCAAAGAATTCGGCATTTACCTGATGAGCAGGAATCGTGACGTGCTGTTCTTTGCCTTTGGTATCGGTGAAGCGCAGATCGACAAACTTCACTTCGTGCTCGTTCAGCATCGTCAAAACGTGTTCAGCGGACATACTTGTACTCTCCCGGATTGGTCATGGTCGGTCGTCGTGGTAACGAGATCTTCAATTCTGCTGGCCGTGTCGCCGTAAAAATATAAAGCGAAATCTGTGCCAACTTTCACATTGCCCCCAAAAGGCGTTATCATGCGCACCATCGTGCAAAAGGGCTGCACCACGGTGACTATGTTGCACCAAAATAGTGCTTCAATGTGAACATTAAGCACCACATTGGTGCAATAGAACGCAAGCCACCCTTTTAACGCTCCGTGAAAGCGATCACAAAGAGACTCTGCAATACTTGTTTGCGGAGGATGTTTGTGATCCTGTTTTGTAGTGCGATTAATCCGTGTACAATAACGCGCTATTTCTAATGCCTGAGGCAAAGTTGTGATCGAAAATTTGCGTAACATCGCCATCATCGCGCACGTTGACCATGGTAAAACTACCCTGGTTGATAAGCTGCTCCAGCAATCCGGTACGTTCGACGCGCGTGCCGAAACTCAAGAGCGAGTGATGGACTCCAACGATTTGGAGAAAGAGCGTGGTATTACTATCCTCGCTAAAAACACCGCTATTAAATGGAATGATTACCGTATCAACATCGTTGATACTCCCGGGCACGCTGACTTCGGTGGTGAAGTAGAGCGCGTCATGTCCATGGTTGACTCTGTGCTGCTGGTGGTTGACGCATTTGACGGCCCGATGCCGCAAACGCGCTTCGTGACCAAAAAAGCCTTTGCTCATGGCCTGAAACCCATTGTGGTTATCAACAAAGTTGACCGTCCTGGCGCGCGCCCTGACTGGGTTGTTGACCAGGTATTCGACCTGTTTGTTAACCTCGACGCGACCGACGAACAGCTGGACTTCCCGATCATCTACGCTTCGGCGCTGAACGGTATCGCGGGTCTGGACCACGAAGATATGGCGGAAGACATGACCCCGCTATATCAGGCGATTGTTGATCATGTTCCGGCGCCGGACGTTGACCTCGATGGTCCGTTGCAGATGCAGATCTCCCAGCTGGACTACAACAACTATGTTGGCGTTATCGGCATTGGCCGTATCAAACGCGGCAAAGTGAAGCCGAACCAGCAGGTCACTATCATCGATAGTGAAGGGAAAACCCGTAACGCGAAAGTAGGTAAAGTGCTGACGCATCTGGGTCTGGAGCGTATCGACAGCGATATCGCCGAAGCGGGCGATATTATTGCGATCACCGGTCTGGGCGAGCTGAACATTTCCGACACCATCTGCGACCCGCAGAACGTTGAAGCGCTGCCGGCGCTGTCCGTTGATGAGCCGACCGTGTCTATGTTCTTCTGCGTTAACACCTCGCCGTTCTGCGGTAAAGAAGGTAAGTTTGTGACTTCTCGTCAGATTCTTGACCGTCTGAACAAAGAGCTGGTGCATAACGTGGCGCTGCGCGTTGAAGAAACCGAAGATGCGGATGCGTTCCGTGTATCCGGTCGTGGCGAACTGCACCTGTCCGTGCTGATTGAAAATATGCGTCGTGAAGGTTTCGAACTGGCGGTTTCCCGTCCGAAAGTTATCTTCCGTGAAATCGACGGTCGTAAACAAGAGCCGTACGAAAACGTGACGCTGGACGTCGAAGAGCAGCACCAGGGGTCTGTCATGCAGGCGCTGGGCGAGCGTAAAGGCGACCTGAAAAACATGAATCCGGACGGTAAAGGCCGCGTACGTCTCGACTACGTGATCCCAAGCCGTGGGCTGATTGGTTTCCGTTCAGAATTCATGACCATGACTTCCGGTACGGGTCTGCTGTACTCCACCTTCAGCCATTACGACGATATTCGTCCGGGTGAAGTGGGTCAGCGTCAGAACGGCGTACTGATCTCTAACGGTCAGGGTAAAGCGGTGGCGTTTGCGCTGTTCGGTTTGCAGGATCGCGGTAAGCTGTTCCTGGGTCACGGCGCGGAAGTTTATGAAGGCCAGATTATTGGTATTCACAGTCGCTCCAACGACCTGACGGTAAACTGCCTGACCGGTAAGAAACTGACCAACATGCGTGCGTCTGGTACGGATGAAGCGGTGATTCTGGTTCCGCCAATTAAAATGAGCCTTGAGCAAGCGCTGGAGTTCATTGATGACGACGAACTGGTAGAAGTCACCCCGACCTCTATCCGTATCCGTAAACGTCACCTGACGGAAAACGATCGCCGCCGTGCGAACCGTGGTCAGAAAGAAGAGTAATTAACGCTCTTACGGATAAAAACCCTGCCGAAATGAAAGCTCGGCGGGGTTTTTTTATTCACGTTGAGAAAGGGATAAGGTTGCCAAAAAATCAGCAATCGCTGGCGTATTATGCCGACCAATGACGCTGTCCGCATAAACCTTTGCCCGGGCGCTGGCATTCCCCATCGCTACGCCCAATCCGGCTAAACGTAGCATTTCCGCATCGTTATCATTATCGCCAAACGCCATCACTTCGCGCATTGCGATATGCTGTTGCTGTGCATATCTGGCGAGGCTTTGCCCTTTGCTACACCCCTTCTGGAGAATATCCAGTTGATGATGCCAGGACCAGGTACAGCTTAGCTGTAATTCATGCTGTATAAACTCAGCAATATTTTGTAGTTGTTTTATGTGCCGATGAACGATGCTGATTTGCCAAATATTCTCCCTACTGCTTAGCTCATCAGCCTGAAAGATTATTTTATCATCAGCACGAATTGTCGGTTTAAGCGGATATACCCGCGCCAGTATTTTTTCCGTTTGTAAGTGCGTCAGCGGCAGCGGATCAAGGATCTGCTGTTGAGCCGGTTGATAAATATAACTTCCGTTACAACAGATCATCGGTTCGGTGAGCGCCAGCGTTTGATAATACGCATAGGCTTCACGATGAGAGCGGCCGGTGACAAGCATTATTCGGCAGCCCATGTCCTGCATCTGACGGATGGCGGTTAGCGACTCTGGCAGAATTTGTTTATTACGGTTTAGCAGCGTTCCATCAAGATCAAAAGCGATTAAACGATATCGCATGAGCGCCCGATCCTAAAACAGCGTGAGGTATCCAGGTGATTCAGCAATGGAATATCGAGACGGTGCTGATAAGCGAGAAAACAGTGGCATTGTTTTGCCTGGCAGGCGGGAGAATTAAGCCGTTGCTGATATAAATTACCCATTTTAATTTTGCTGATATGACAAGCAAAAAGATCGCCTTCTGCATTCATAAAAATACTTTTTCTTCCTGCGGTACAGATATCCAGCTGCGCCGGCCACTGCTGCGTTTCAATCACATACAGCGGATCGAGTTCTCTGAAGGCGATGGTTTCCTCCACGGTATGCCGGGTATTGGCACACTCGTTGGCGTTAAACCAAAAATAATTCTGGTCAGGCAACTGCTGGCGTAGCCAACGAAACTGGTCGATATCTTTCATACTGGCGACAGCCCCCGCGCACCAGGTTATTCCGGCGGCAGAGAGCGCTAAACACTGCTGGAGAAAGCGCTCAGCGGTAATTTGTGAGGGATGAAAAGAACACCATAACCGAAGCTTTGAGATATCTCCGCCGCCAGCACGAAATGCCTCCAGCAATGACATTAACGAAAAAGAGGCGTTAGTTTGTATGCCGACCGCCTGAACATGAGGATAGCGGCTAATTTCTGCCAGCGCCGCCATGTAATAACGCAAGCGTAGCGCCTCGCCATAGGGCGTAATCATCACATTCAACGGCGTACCTAAAAGAGGCAAATGGTCAACCATGCGCCATAGCGCGGCTTCGTCCCGTTTTTTATCGTTACGGGCGTGTTTATGGAACGGGCAATAGCCGCAATGATAATTACACGATTTAAGATAGCCGCGATAAAACAGCGTGTGAATATCGCGCAGGGCGGGGGTACTCATCTCTGCCGATTCTCCCGTAGCATCACCTCAGGCGAAACGAACACAGGAGCAAGGCAATCGGATAATGCCATACCGGTCTCCGTTAGCCGGAGGCGACTGCTATTCTGATAACAGTAGCCTTGCTGTATAAAGCGTTCCAGGTCGGGGAAATCCCTTAGCGCATCGCTGGCAAAATATTGCTGATAATCGCTAAGAGAAAGTCCCTGCCAGAAAAATAGATTTTTAATGATAAAGCGGCGTTTCATTTCATCAGGGGGGAGCAGATAACCGTGATTAATGACGGTTTTATCCGGGCTGTCGATAAACGCCTGAATGATTTTTCGTGATGTCTGCAGGTTCGACGACCACGGCGAACAGTAATGCAGATTGCCAAGATAACTTCTGCCGCCCGCGCCGAGCGCCAGTGAGTTTTCAAATCCGCAGCTTTCCGCCGCGGCGGATGGCGCTGGATTAAGGACGAAACGGCGCATGGACGTTTGGGTATAGCCCGCGTTGCGTAAAAGATCGCGGGCTAAAATGTAGTAGCTATGCATATTTTCCTGGCGAGGCATATTATAAAGCGGATAAAGAAAAAGCTCTTCCGGTTGATAAACGAGCGCCTGATGTAACGATTCCGTCAGGCTTGCGTGAGTCTGGCCGGGAATGCCGTAAATAATATCAATATTGAGTGATGGAAAATGACCCGCCTTTAGCCATTCCAGCGCCTGGTGCGCGCTGGCGGCATTGTGGCGGCGATGCAGCGTATGTAACTCGCCATCATGAAAACTTTGTACGCCAATACTGACGCGATTAACGGAAAAGGCGTTTAATAGCGCTACTTTTTCTGCTGTGGTATCCGTAGGGGAAGTTTCAATCGTTTTATAAATATTCCAGTCAACATTGAGCACATCAAAGGCGGAAAAAAATAACTTTTCTAATTGCGCAATGTTTAATAGCAGAGGTGTGCCGCCGCCTACGGTAAAGCTTGCCCAGTGGACGGGCGCCAGCGCCATTTGTCGGCCCTGGGTAATAATCGCGTCGATATAGCTATCAATGAACGTATTATCTGCGCCTGTACAGGTAAATAAATTACAGAACCCGCAGCGACTTTGACAAAACGGCATATGAACATACAGATGTGTGTCGTGCTCGTAAATGCGCTGTTTTACTTCGCTAAAACTGACGTTCTCCAGCTCCCGATAAGCCGTCTTATGCGGATAACTGTACATATACTGACGATAAATATCATTGTTATTCATATTAATGATTACAGCTCAGCAAGAAATGCATATAGGGAACGGTATTAACGATCGGATGATTAAAACTATGGAAATATTTCCCGTCTTCGCCATAGCAGGTACCGTGATCGGAGCAGACAATAACGAACGTTTCGCCGCCGGTTTGGCGGAAAATGTTTAGTAATCCGTCGATGCGGGCGTCGATATAGCGTAGCGCGGCGGCATGGGTCTCAACGGTATCGCCAGGGGCCGCGCCCTCAACGTAAAAATGGTTAGGGTAATGAATCGTGTCGATATTGATATACATCATGACCGGTTGGCTGCCAGCACGTTCGGCCATGATTTTCTGGATATAATGGATCTGGTTATCCATACTCTCTTTAACCGTACAGGCAAAGCGTGGATGCCAGTAACTCTCTTTAAACATCGACGGGAACACTTTTCCCATGCCGGAGCGGTTATTAAAGAAAGAGACGCCGCCAATACAGATGGTCTGGTAGCCTTTATTTTCCAGACTTTTTATCCATGTTGCGTCATCAAAGGCAAATGCATTTTTCGGCCCTTTACGACCAAGTCCGATATCTTTTGGGAAAAACAGCATGGTCTGATTAACGGTATAATCAATAGGTTTTGGCATAAAACCTGAAAACATGGCGTGATGCGAAGGCCAGGTAAAATTACCGACCGCCTCGCATTTCGTCCATTGTCCATAATGATTAAGGTTGGGCGTATTTCCGGCGGTTTGTTCCTGAAGCGCAATATCGTAGCGTAACGAGTCCAGCACAATAAAAAGAATATGAGCGTTATTACTAATTAGCGTATTCATATTGAATTCGCCATCGCCTGTGTCAATCGACGCGTGCAGCGAGACGGGGACTTCATCCATTGAATTATACATTTTGCTTCCTCATGGCCCGGATTTGCGCCTGATAAATTAGATTATTCTGCTGCGCATCCTGATAAATCAAATCACCCTGGCCATTAATTTCAATAATATACGGCGTCAGGCTGGTGGTAAGTAAAACATCAATACCCGCTAAGCGAATGCCAGGGAAAAGCCGCATGGCATTTTGACAGAGCGTATCGATCTCAGTCACTTTTGCGGCAGATAACTCCAGACTTTCGAAGCAGTAAGCCTGGTTTTGCAGATGTAAGTTAGTAATGGGCTGCGAGGAGGTTCTGACCACACGCCAGATAATTTCGCCATCCAGGCAGACGATGCGTAAATCATAGGTTTTATGCTTTACGCTGGCTTTGGGCAGCCACTGTTCGACGAGGTTTTCCTGCTGAAGAACGCCATCAATAATGAGCTGGATATCTTCTTTCTGACGATATTGTTGGATTTTTTTGCTGTTAAATAGCTGTTGTCCTGATATGGCAATCGCGCTGTAAAGCACCTGCTTTATGCCATCAGGGTGGCGGCGCAAAGCGATAACGCCCGCCGCGCCAGAACCCAGCGAGGGCTTAATAAACACGCTGGCGACCCTTTTTTCCTCCATGATGGCGGTGAGCTGTGCAAAACTTTTTACGTCTTCCGCTACCAATGGCGGCGTGGGGATGCCGTGTTCCAGTAAGCGCCGCTTGCAGAGTTTTTTATCCAACAGGTGAATGAGGCCCGCCGGATGGTTAAGCCAGGTGACGCCAGGACGCGCCGCCATGTTCTGCAAAAAATGGATATAGTCCAGACCGATCGCGTTTATTTTGCGGATGTCTGTTTCACTGTGTACTGGCGGGTCGATTTTAACGATGCCAGAGGTCAGCGAAGCGTCCAGCGCTTGCGGATGAGTCAGCGCCGTGACGGGTTCCCCAAGTACGGCGGCAGCCTGCATAAAATAATGCGTGCGCTTGCTCTGACGGGGGCCAATGAGCGTAATCACAATAAATCCCTTTATCGTTGTGTAGGGGAATGTGCACATTCCCCTACACAATCACTCGGTGTACATCGCATTCATATAAATATCGCCATCGTAATCATCAGGCTCCAGAGCTTCTGAAAGATTCAGGTTTATCGGCAGTGTGGCTTTTAGCTTTTCCTGCATCTCCGGCGTCAAATAGTGGTGGTGGAGATCGAGTGTTTCCAGATGCGCAATTCGGTCTTTATGCTCCAGCAGCGCCTCTGCGCCGTTGTCCGTTAAGGTACCGCATGAGAGTTCCAGCACGTTAAGCTGCGGCAGGATATTACTTTCCAGCACCCGGCGGGCGATATCATCCTGCTCTTCGCTGTTCATCAACCCCAGATGGGTGAGCTGAGGGAAAAGATCTTTCGATGCCAGCGTCATCACGTCATCCAGCGAACCGTCAAAACCGTATTCCTCTACGCCCAGGAAGAGCTTCAGCGTTTTTAATGCAGGGAGCTGCGCATTTTGTAGTTCGGCAAGCACATTAGAAGGGATGCCGCCGGAAATGATTTCCAGGTGCTCCAGTTTCTCATGATGTATAGCGCCCAGTCGCAGATCCGACGCGCCTTTAATAATCAGTTCTTTCAGATTGGGTAACGCCGCATAGAGCCTGGAATAGTCACCTTGTTTAATCCAGGAGATCTCGCAGTCTTCGCTCTCCATATCACCGATAAACAGTGATTCCAGGTGAGTAAAGCGGGAGGCGTTCTCCACAATCATATCAATAATAGGCTGGCAGGTTTCGTCTTCCCAACAATCACCCCAGTTACCAATGGTCAGTGAGCGAAGCTTTGGCAGATCTTCATCGGTTAAAATCAAATTAATGAGCTGTTCCTGGGTTAATTCATTGTCCCAATCAATATTAAATCGCTTATTCATTTGTTTCCCTTCTCTATAAGCATGAATATGGTAAAACGCTTTGCGAATATTATCATGGCGCTTAGAGACGGGATATCGGGAGTCTGATTCAGGATGAATGAGCGGGCAGAACAACTACCCGCTGTGATGCAGATTCGAAAAATAGAGGCGATAATATCAGAAGAAATACTTCGCCCCGATACGAATCTGGTTTTGCTCTCTATGGTAGGGGCCCACGTTACGATCTAACCAGCGTAATTCAAAATAGGGCAACCAGTGTTCATTGATACGATAACGGAAGGTATTGGTGATTTCCCAATGATGCTTCGTACCATTACTACTATTAAAATCATTAACGTTATAAAAATAGTGTGGTTCAAAGGTATAAGAAAATTTATCGGTAATGATAAAATTCCAATAGTTACCGATTTCATAGCTGTCATTATTATCCAGTTCGCCATTCAAATCGGTTGAACTATAATTATTGTGATTATATCGGTTACGTACCGTAAGATTAAACCACGGGGTAAATTTATAGTTAACATCCAGATAGACGGCGCCGCCGGAACCAATGCTTTTGTCGTTTATTAACCCGCCAGGCTGGATGGTTAATTTATCTGTAGGTTTAAATAATGGATACCAGCCCTCAATCTCATTATAACCGTGCTTTAATTCATCATCACGCTGTAGCGTATAGGTATTGGTCAACATAATTCCGGCCCCCATATCGGAGTTATAGCCGACGCGCAGCATAAACTCCATTTGGTCAGACGCCAGGTTATAGGCCTCACGGTTTTCTACATAAGCGCCAGCAAAAACAGAGGTGGATATTACTGAAGTTAATATCACTAGAGTATTCAGAGATTTCATAATAAATCCATTTTTCAAATATAGGGAAGCCGCCATCCATCGGGATGGATAAAGCGGCAAGCGTCGTTTAATTATTTACAGTAGAAATACTTTGTTTATTATTAGTCGCGACAATTTGATTACCTGTTTTCTTTCGTTGGGCAATTTCCTCGATAATAAAAGCGAAACGTTGTTCATTGAGCTTATAAAAAAAGCCCATCGTTAGTGCTGCGATAATGGCAAGACCGCAAGGCCATAAAAAAATGAGCTGACGCAAACCAAGCAACGTGGTGTCACTTTGAGCTATGTTGGGGATATAACCGATTTGCGTCAGCATAATACCTGGCAAAAAGCCAGCAAGCGCAGCGGAAATTTTGCGGGAAAAGGTATAACCCGTATACACCGAGCCTTCAGCGCGAATACCCGTTTTCCATTCACCGTAGTCAACCGTATCCGGAACCAGCGCCCAGTTCAGGCTGTTGACGAAAGCGGTACCGAAGAAGGCGATACAAGAAAAAATGACAAAATAAAAGGAGTTATAACCCCAAAAATAATTTAAAACATCGCCCGCGGCCCATAAAAGCATACCTGCTAAATACACGCGTTTCTTGCCAAAGCATTTTACGGTCCAGGGAACTAACAAAACACCAATAATTACACAGCCCATACTAAAAAAACCCATCCAGGATAATAGGTTAATGTCATTTAGTACATATTGGGTATAATAAACCTGAATAGCGAGCTTGATATTAAATGCTGCTAGTGTACACAAATTTGCAATGCATAGAACTAATAGTGGTGGGTTGTGAAAAATTGCACAAAATGATTTGATGATGCTTGCCTTATGTCCCGGCGATGGGGGTTCAATGTAATGTTCTTTGGTTCCTTTATAACATAACATAATAAAAATGAAACCAAAGATAGAGAAAGTTAAGGCTGCATAACCATAACCAATGGTAGTTGTAGAGAATAAAGATTGAAGTGGAATAAAAGCAACCGTACAGATTAATAATCCTATTGTTGCCCCTCCCTGCCGGAAAGCTGCCAGTTGTGCGCGTTCATTTGGATTTTTTGTTATTGCTGGGATCATAGCGCCATATGAACAGTTCATTAGACTGTAAAACAGTCCGAATAACATAAATAGACCGGTAGCAATAGCGGTCTTTATCGGCAGACTAAATGTTGTAGCAATAAACTGAACTGTCGCAATAATTGCTGATGGTACTGCTGCATACAGAATGAAAGGTCTAAATTTCCCTCTGATTCCAATGTTTTTTTGAGAATCGAGAAGAAATCCGGTTAGCATATCTGTAAATGCAGTAAAGAATTTTGCTATGAGGAAAATAACCCCGCCATAATATGCAGGCATTCCTAGCTCATCTGTGTAAAACTTGAGCAAATATAATGTGCCAATGCTTAGCATTAGATTAGAGCCAATATCACCCGCACCGTAAGCGAGTTTTTCTCTCAAGCTTAGTTTTAGCGTTAGCGGATCATGGTCAGGCATAACCACTCCTTACAACGCCCCGAAGGGCATCAGTCATCATTATTGTTAAGCAGTACGTTTACGTGCTTCTATTTCCTCAACGATACGTATGTACATTTTCTCGTTGAGGTTGTAAAAACAGCCCATTGTAATCATGGCCAACACTGCGAGGGCACAAGGATATATGAAGATCAACTGACGTAATCCTTCAACAGTGCTGGTTGATTGCACCACGTTGGGTATGTAGCCAATTTGAGTAAGCATCCATCCGGGAAAAAATCCAGCCAACGCTTGGGACATTTTGCGAAAGAAGGTGAGCCCGGTATAAACCGTCCCTTCGGAACGAACACCTGTACGCCATTCACCATATTCCACTGTGTCCGAGACTAGCGCCCAGTTCAGGCTGTTGACGAATGCTGAACCAAAGAATGCCAGACAGGAGAAGGCCACGAAGCTCACCGAACTGTCGCCGAAGCTGTAGTTAAGCAAATCACCCACGGCCCAAATTAGCAGTCCGCCGATATAGACTTTTTTCTTACCAAAACGGCGTACAGCGGTAGGCATTAAAAATACGCCGATGAAGATACAACCCATACTGAAGAATCCCATATAGGACAACAGAATCGGATCGTTCAGCACGTACTGGGTGTAGTAGACCTGAATCGCCAGTTTGACATTAAATGCCGCAAGGGTGCAAAGGTTGGCGACGCACAGAATAAACAACGGGCGGTTACCGGCGATGGCGCGAAAGGATTGCAAAATTCCTGCTTTTTGTGCGGAATCAGCCTGTTTGACCTCGACATAACGCTCTTTGACACCCGCATAGCAAAGCCACATAAATAGCAGCCCGCATAACGAGAAAAGAGCAGCGGTTACGCCATATTGCAATTGTTGATTGCCTTCAATCAAATTCATAACTGGTACAAAAGCAACGGTGCCAATGAGAAGGCCTAAGGTGGATCCGCCCTGGCGCCAGGCTGCCAGCGAGGCACGTTCATTTGGATTTTTGGTTATAGCTGGCACCATCGCGCCATAAGAGCAGTTCATTAGGCTGTAGCATAATCCATACAGCATAAACAGCAGCGTTGCGACGACCGTTTTGCCCGTAATTTCTAACGGTGTTCCTATAAAGTTGGCTGTAGCCAGCAGTGCTACAGGGAATGAGCCATACAGAACGAACGGGCGAAATTTACCTTTCGGTCCTATTTTTCGCCGCGAGTCGAGCACAATACCAGTGCCCATATCGGCAAATGCGGTAAAGAATTTAGCGATTAAGAAAATAATCCCACCATAGGTTCCCGGAAGACCGAGGACATCTGTGTAGAATTTCAACAAATAGAGTGTTCCAATATCCAGCAGAATATTGGAACCCAGATCGCCTATGCCATAAGCTATTTTTTCTTTAAGCGGCAGGCGTAGCGTTGCCGGATCAGCAGAGGTCTGACTCATTATTTTTCTCCATCTGCCCGCAGGTTTCCCTGCGGGCGAGCCGTATTAGATATTCCGTAAAGAAGCAAAAAGTGAAGCCCACTTGCTCTTCGCGCGATAGAAGACCGGCGGTTTGCCAATGGGCGCATCCACGGTAATTTCACCGCCGTGGTGAGCTTCGCCGGTCCAGATATTCACCCAGTGATCTTCCGGCAGGTACAGCGTCCAGTCGCAACGCCCCTGCTCGTGAACCGGCGCGACCAGCAGATCCTGACCGAGCAGATATTGATATTTCAGGGTGTAGGTTGCGGCATCGTTCTCGTAGTGCAGGAATAGCGGACGCATGACCGGCAGACCGGTAGCCGCGTTTTGCGCCACCGCCTGCTTGAGATACGGTTTCAGCGTGGTAAAGACGGTGGTCATGCGGGCAAAGTGGGCAATAGTTTCCGCGTCGCCGTCGAACTGCCAGTTATCGCCGGGGCGGTTGCCTTCATGGGTGCGCATCATCGGCGTAAAGGCGCTGAAATCGCACCAGCGCAGCAGCAACTCTTTGCTGCGTTTCATGTCAAACAGGGTGGTGTAGCCGCCGATATCGCTGTGATGCAGACCGTGGCCGGTCATCGCCAGCGACAATGCCGCAGGCACGACAGAGGCCAGACCATCATCAAGGCTCCAGTCAACGTTCTGGTCGCCTGCCCACATCATGGTGGAATATTTCTGACTGCCGGTGTAACCCGCACGCATAAAGAACAGGATCTCGCCGAGCTTGCCGGTCTCCTGTAGCGCTTCGTAGTTACACTTCGCCCAGAGCGCAGGCCAGGCGTTATGCATGATCTCTGCGCTGACGCCGTTGTGCAGATACGTGTCGGTCGGCAGATATTCGCCGAAATCCGCCATCCAGCCGCTGCAGCCGAGCGCGATCATGTTCTTTTTGATGACGTCTTTGAACCAGTCGTAAGCTTCAGGATTGGTCAGATCGACCACGCCGCCATAGAATTCGCCAAACTCGACCAGATAGTCGCCGCCCGTGGCGTCTTTCGCCAGATAGCCGTGTTTCGCCGCCTCGGCGCAGAGGTCTTTATCACTGGCGACGTATGGGTTGATATAAGAGAGGAACTGGACGCCTTCTTCTTTCCACTGTTTGATACGGCTATCCAGCTGTGGATAGTTGTCGCTATTCCACTTCCAGTTCCACATCACGCGCTTGCCAAAGGAGGTCATGCGGATACCGGACCAGTCCTGCGCCCAAATACCGTTCACTTTTACGCCTGCGTTGCGCATGGTATCCAGTTTTTGCTGGCAAACTTCCGTACCGCCCTGAATGCCTAGCGTGACGCCGTCGTAAACCCAGTCCGGCAGCTCCGGCTGGCGACCTAACAGCGCAGTCAGTTTTTCCAGCAGGGCGATGTAGGTGTCGGCACACTCAAAACGTAGCGTAGTTTTATCTTCCCACAGCGCCAGTTCGTGATACTCCGGCGCGCTGAAGTCGAAATTCATATAGCAGCTATTATCGACGTGGCAGTAATACTTCTGCGTGCTGACAAAGGTCGGTTGCGGGAAGAAGGTCCAGTAATAGTCGCCGCCGGAGTTCTCTTTACAGTCTGCCTGCCAGGTGACATAGCTGGTTTTATTACGGCCAACGCCCTGTTCGCTGGTCCACAGCGGGAACGGCTTGCCGCGCAAATCGAAATAAGAGAACTGTTCGCCGCAGCCGTAGATATGGTCGTCTGGATTAGCCGCGAGGCGTAACCAGATACGGTTATGGTGCAGGTCGTCGTTTTGCAGATCCAGCTGCAGGCGTCCCGCCTCATCGGCGGAGATGCGAAGGGTGGCGCTAATTGTTGCGCCACGGCTGAATTGTACCAGCCAGCCGTCAGGTAGCTCGCTGACGGTGGCCTCCGTTAATGCAATCTTTTCGTTAAGTTTGTCTTTGATGCTAAAGTTGCCGCGAAACATGTCAATGTCGGCAACGCCCGCGCCAATCCACAGACAGGGGGTTTCGGCGCTGTGGCGTAAAATCAGGCGCTGGTGGTACGTCAGCGTAAAGCCCTCAATGTTCTTTTCTATCAGGACAGAGGATAAATGCTTACTTTGCGTGCTCATAAAATATTCTCCATGAAATTGAGGAACGCGAGCATACTGATTGTTTATGATTCGTTATTATTCATTAGCCTTAAATAGTTATGCGCTACTCTTGAAGTAGCGCCTGAACAAAGCAAGCACTTATTATTTGCTGGCATCCACTTTACGAATCTCAGCAATTTTTTTGCCTAAAAGTATTTGTAATATTGCCAACAGTACAAATGGTGGTAGAAGCGCAGTAGCCGCTGAAACACCTAATGCACCTTTTATTAACATTGCACCCGAAGCAATTAATAATAAAAATACTAAAACGCGGAATACTTTTACCGAAATACGCTTATGAACATATTGCCCGACTAAGGAACCGAGTATCATGGTAGGGATACAGAAAATAACCAGTTTAAATGTTGAAATTGTTAATATTCCACTGGTTGCCAGGCCGCCGACAACTGCAATGTTGTTTGCCGTAAAGAATGCATTCAGCGTACCGCGAAAAGCGGCTGGGCCAAGGTTACGTAGCATTCCATACATCACAACTGGCGGTCCATTTGTGGAAAAGGCCGCTCCTAGCGCCCCAGCTATCGCCCCTAACGGTGCAGCAATCCAACGTCTGTCATAGATGGGTAGACGGGGAATAAACATACTGTAGAATGAGTAGAGAATAAGAAAACCACCCAATCCTATTTTCATTATGTGATCAGGTAGATAGGAAAGTGCATATAAACCTACCGGAATGCCAAGAAAAGAGAAGCCGATAAGAACGGCAGCCGATCGCCAGTCCGTTTCTTTACGAGATAACCATGTGGCATAAATGGCGGTCGCTGTTCCGACAATAACAGAAAGTGGTGTTGCCATTTTTACAGGTAGCATTAGGGTTATGAGCGGCATGGTAGTCAATCCACCACCAAAGCCAGCACATATTCCTACGAATGTATAAAGAAACATTAAGGCGATAACGGTGTATATAACACCAGGTTCCAACATCACGCCATCAGGTGTAAATAAATTAAAGAAATCCATTATAATTCCTTCATTATCAAATTCTAAAATATTACTTTGACTGTTTTAAGTCAGGGTAATAGGTATCCTGCACAAATAAATACATGAACTATATGCATTCACCACAAATATTAAAAAACAATATATGCTGTTGTTTTGGTTTAAGTAATAGTAAGTCGATCCCAGAATTAAAGGCATTCGGCGGACAACTCATCGGTTCGATAGCTAATCCCCGGCGATTCAACTTTTCGCCACTATAGACCTGAAGCCACGGTTGATCGGAACATAAACTAACAGCCAGTTCCTGTTGATGGTTAATAATTTTCGCCTCCCATCGCTCGCTGTAAGTTTTGAAAGTATGATCAATCCGTTTATCACCAATTTTTTGTTGGATGGAATAGTCCAGATTCAGCTCATCGACGCGTAGTAACGTTGATGAGTTAGACTGTGTATCGAAAGCAAAAACCTCTTTTGCAGGAAGTTGCAGCGTATAATCATCAACAGGTGCTAAGTCACAGGTTAAGTAGGGGTGAACACCGACGCCATAAGGTGCTGGTTTATCGCCGATATTTTGGCTAATTATTTCAACGGACAGCCCTGTTGTTGTGTCCAGTGAGTAAATAACCTGCGAAATCAATGCGAATGGGTAGCCATAGCTTGGCGGTAAAAATATGGAGAACGAGGCTTTTGTGGCTGTTAATTCATCAACTTGCCAGTCTCTCCATGCAAGCAAGCCGTGAATAGCGGCGTTAGAGCCATGTTCATTAATCGGCAACTGATACTCATGCCCATCATGCTGATAGATACCATTGGCAATACGATTTGGCCAAGGGATTAATACCTTACCCAGATGAGCAAGAGGCATCTCTTCTGGTTTATGAGGTATAACCAGATGCTTGCCCTGCCAGGTTAATTCGGCAAGACCGGCACCCACTGAAACTATTTGCGCCCGGTAATCACCTGCAGCGAGTAATATCGTATTCCCACCACTATGCATACATATCACCTTAATATTAGATACCCTTACTAAACAACGGCATATGCAATGTTCATTTGCTGATATGCCGTCGTTACCAGGCTTATTTATTTCGCATTGATATCTAACAAACCTGCTGCTACGGCTGGTGCCAGCCCTGGAGCGAGCGGGATGCGTGGAATTACCAGACAGTGCAGCAGATGGTATATATCCTGCTTACCGTCCCAGACTTTAGTTGTCACCTTGTTGTCAGCATCCAATTCTTGCCACCAGGAACCATTTTCATAGTCCATCAGGTATTTAATGCAGTAATCCCACCATGTTTGATACCAGGTTTCGTATTGACGATCCCCTGTTACGGTATAGAGGGCATAGGCTGTCCCCATCGCTTCTACAATTGGCCAGCGTACACGTTCACGTACAACGGGTTTCCCTTCCCAATCAACGGTATACACAATGCCGTCTGCTCCATCCGGAGCCCAGGCATCACGTACCGTAGCGTGGAACAAACCTTTCGCGTCTTCCAGCAGCCATGCAGGGGGTTGTTCGCATCTGGCTTCCAGTGCTGCGTGGATATGCAGCATTAAACGACCCCATTCGATCCAATGACCTGGAGTACCGCCAAATGCACGGAAACGGTGTGCTGGATTTTCTTTGTTATAGTCGCGGATAGGATTCCACTGTGAATCGAAATGTTCATTAACACGGTAATGATTATTTCTGGCTACATCATGAATAATGACTGATGCGATTCTGATAGCGCGATCCAGCCATTTTTTGTCATGGGTAACGTCATAAACAATCAGGAACGCTTCGACGGCGTGCATATTGGCGTTACCGCCACGGTAATCTTCGGTTTTGCTAAAGGCTTCGTCCCAGGACTCCAGGCACATCTGCTCTTCTTCACTCCAGAAGTATTTCTCAATCACTTCTATGGTGTAATCCAGCAATTTTCTGGCTTCAGGATTACCGGTCGTGACGGCGCTGGCCGCGCCCAGCAAGGCGAAGAAGTGTTGATAACCCTGTTTAGAGGCATCTACCACGCCCTGATCGTTAACGCAGGCATACCAGCCGCCGTATTTTTTATCGCGCAGCGCGCCGTTCATGGCTTTGATGCCATGATCGACCAGATCATAAGCGCCCGGTCGGCCCATCGACGCCGCCACGGAATAAACGTGCAGCATACGCGCCGTGATCCAAAGATGGGTGCCCATCTCTTCTTTAATTTGCCCTTTATTTCCCAGCCAGCCGAAGCCTGTCGGCACCACGGCGTTTTTACCGAAATTAAAGATGCGGTCGGTTTCCTGCTCCAGCCAGCGGTTGTGGCTCAATGTGTTAAACCATTTCATTCTTTCATCCTCGTATTAGCGGCGACAAGCCATCATTTCATCGACAATGTCACCTAAACGTTGCAATTTAGGCGCGGAAACATCACGTAGCATCAGCTCGGTATCCGGTAAACCAATCACTGATGACCAGACCGCGCGTCCCGCCAGGAACCCGGATGCGCCAGCTTCCATGGCGACCCTGACTGCGCGAGGGAACAGTTTTTCGTCCACACCGGAAGAGAGGATGACCCACGGCATATTGATATGCCCATTCAGGCGTTGTGAGGCGGTAAGAAGATCGGAGCGCGCGCCTTTGCCGTAGAGCGGCATTTCAACTTTGTAAAGATCGGCGCCGCTGTCGCCCAGCTCTTTGGCCGCATCGATAATCGCCTGCTCGCGATCGAACTTGTCGCCGCAGCGCGGCGGACGTACAACCGGTTCGATAATGCTCAGCAAACCATTGGAGTGGCATAATTCATTGAATTCTTTGACCATATCCAGACGCTGCTGCGCGTCTTCGTCGCTGCGCCACAGCACCAACAGTTTTAAGGCTTTCGCGCCATCCCGTTTTACCGCCTGCGCATTAATTTTTTTATCAATGACCACGTTATCAACGGGAATACCGTTGCCCGGGATGAAATCATCCGCCGCGACGATCATGGCGCAGCTTTTAGCGACCGCGTTTTGTTCTACGGCCTGGCGATAACAGAACTGCTGATCCAGCAGAACGGCAGAGGCATACGGGGAAAGAATTTTCGCCGCATTCATTTTGAAATCCGTCAGCACGCTATCGGCAACGGGTGTTTTCGCACCAGCAGCAGCAAACATTAAACGCATCGCCTCGCGCTGATCGACAGCCAGCATGGCAAACCCGCCGGAAGCTCGCGTAATGTCTTTGATGGTGTAGTTGTTCATTCAATTTTCCTTTATACAGTCGTTACTTTTTTACGTTGGCGGTCAGCCCGGCGCTGATGCGCACCTGTTCCAGGATGGCGCTCCAGTCTTCCCGACCGCGGCCTGCGGCCCGCGCCAGGTTATAAACTTCACGGGAGGCGGCGCCGAGCGGCATCGGTACGTGCAGTTGATTGGCGACATCCAACGCGATGCCAAGATCTTTGTGCGCCAGATCGATCATGAAGGCGGGAGACAGATCTCCTTTCATCACTTTATTCGGCCAAGTGGTGGTGAAATGCCCTTTGCCTGCGGCAGTGCCGCTCATCACTTTTAAAGCCACGTCGAAGGAAAGCCCCAGCGCTTCACACAGCACGGCGGCTTCGGCGGAGAGCGCATTTAGCGCAATACTCATGTAGTTGTTGATCAGTTTTACGCGAATACCCATTCCCGGGCCGCCGGTGTTGACCAGTTCATTACCCATCGCCATCAGAACAGGGGTAGCGCGCTCTACTTGCTCCGTCGTACCGCCTGCCAGCAGCAACAATGTGCCGGTAATCGCGTTGTCGGATGTCCGGCCTACCGGCACATCCATCATGCTGAACCCTTTGCTCTGCATGTCGGCAATCAGCTTATCGGTTTGCAACGGATGAATAGTGGACATATCAATGACCAGCGCTTCACGGGAAAGAGTTTCACAAACGCCTTGCTCGCCAAACAAAACGGAACGAACCAGATCGCCGTTCGGGAGCATGGTGATAACAAATTCAGCGCCGATGGTTGCCTGAGCCGGGCTGCTTGCAGGTTGCGCGCCTTTGTCTACCAGACGCTGTACGGCGTCGGGATTAACATCGAAGACGCTGAGTTGATGGCCCTGCTTTAGCAGATTGCTCGCCATAGGGGAGCCCATCTGTCCCAACCCGATAAATGCTATAACTGCCATATCGTTCTCCTGAACACGGTGGTGTCATTTTTTGTCATTAATGAGCCTTTTTCTGTCTGTTTGTGATCGTATTTGTAATTTATAGTCAAAAAATTGACAGCCGTCACTTTTTAAACATTTCGTGAAATTAAAATGAGCACATCGAAAATGCTTGAGGAATGACCATGGTTCGTATTGCTTGTGTAGGTATTACCGTGATGGATCGCATCTATTACGTGGAAGGATTACCAACAGAAGGAGGTAAATATGTGGCGAAGCGCTATACGGAAGTGGGCGGCGGGCCTGCGGCCACCGCTGCCGTGGCTGCGGCGAAATTGGGCGCGCAGGTGGACTTTATTGGCCGTGTGGGCGATGACGACACCGGAAACAGCCTGCTGGCGGAACTGGAATCCTTGGGGGTAAATACCCGTTATACCCGCCGCTACACGCAGGCCATGTCGTCGCAGTCAGCGATTATGGTGGATGCCAAAGGAGAGCGGATTATCGTTAATTATCCCAGCCCGGATTTATTACCTGACGCCGACTGGCTTAACGACATCGATTTTTCGCAGTGGGATGTGGTGTTGGCGGATGTGCGCTGGCATGACGGCGCAAAACAGGCGTTTACGCTGGCGCGTCAGGCTGGCGTCATGACTGTTCTTGATGGCGATATTACGCCGCAGGATATTAGCGAGCTGGTGGCGTTAAGCGACCACGCCGCCTTCTCCGAGCCAGGGCTGGCACGCCTGACGGGGATGAGCGAAGCTATTGATGCGCTAAAAAAAGCACAAATGCTCACAAATGGACATGTCTATGTCACGCGAGGCAGTGAAGGCTGCAACTGGTTGGAAAAAGCGGCGGTACGCCACCAACCGGGTTTTACCGTGGAGGTAGTGGATACTACCGGCGCGGGCGATGTTTTTCATGGCGCACTGGCATTTGGCCTGGCAAGCGGATACGCCATCGAAGAGGCTGTCAGATTCGCCAGCGGCGTTGCCGCGCTGAAGTGTACGCGCCCGGGTGGCCGGGCGGGTATCCCTGATTGTGAGCAAACCCGATCTTTCTTGTCACTTTTTGTATAATATGAGCAGTAGGAAGCTTTTAGAGGAATGCTCATGAGTCTTACCGAACTGACCGGTAATCCGCGACACGATCGGCTGTTAATGCTAATTGATGAACGCGGCTATATGAATATCGATGAGTTAGCCAGTTTGTTGGAGGTCTCTACCCAGACGGTTCGCCGCGATATTCGTAAATTAAGCGAGCAGGGGCTGATTACGCGTCATCACGGCGGCGCTGGCAGAGCGTCCAGTGTGGTCAATACCGCCTTTGAGCAGCGAGAGGTCTCCTGGACGCAAGAGAAAAAAGCCATTGCGGAAGCCGTGGCTGACTATATTCCGGATGGCTCCACGATATTTATCACGATTGGAACGACGGTTGAGCAGGTGGCGCGCGCGCTGCTCAACCATAATCATCTGCGCATTATCACCAATAGCCTGCGCGTCGCGCACATTCTTTATAATAACCCTCGTTTTGAAGTGATGGTGCCTGGCGGCACGCTGCGCCCGCATAATAGCGGCATTATCGGGCCATCCGCGGCGGCGTTTGTGGCGGGGTTCCGGGCTGACTATCTCGTCACCAGCGTAGGCGCGATAGAGAGCGATGGCGCGTTACTGGAGTTTGATGTCAACGAAGCCAGCGTAGTGAAAACCATGATGGCTCACTCGCGACATATTCTGCTGGCCGCCGATCATACGAAATACCATGCTTCTGCGGCGGTTGAGATCGGCAATGTGTCACAGATTACCGCTCTGTTTACGGACGAGTATCCCGGTCCGGCATTACAGAATTTACTTCAATCCCAGCAAATCGAAGTGGTTCAGGTGAGTCCTTCGCTGGACGACGCCGTTTCAGCGTGACAAGCGTCCTTGCGCCGGATGGTCGCGTCAGCGCTTTATCCGGCCAATAAAACGGCGCTGTGATGCAGGCGATATTGGGCATCGTCTGCGTTTCTATTGTCTTTTTGTTAATTGATTTATAAAGGGATACATAGTCAAACTTCTCCTTTCCCGCTACAGTTATTCATCCCCGGTTAGCAAGGAGAATGACATGCTCTACATCTTTGATTTAGGTAATGTGATTGTCGACATCGACTTTAACCGCGTATTAGGTGTGTGGAGCGATCTGAGTCGAGTACCGCTGGCTTCGCTGAAGCAAAAATTTACGATGGGCGAGACTTTTCACCAACATGAACGCGGTGAGATAACGGACGAAGCGTTTGCTGAAGCTTTCTGTCATGAAATGGCGTTATCGCTCAGTTATGAACAATTCGCGCACGGCTGGCAGGCGGTATTTGTCGGATTACGGCCCGAAGTGATTGCTGTCATGCATAAACTGCGCGAGCAGGGGCATCGCGTGGTGGTGTTATCCAATACTAACCGACTGCATACCCACTTCTGGCCGGAGGAATACCCGGAGGTGCGCGCTGCCGCCGACCATATCTATTTATCGCAGGATTTGGGAATGCGTAAGCCGGAAGCGCGTATTTATCAGCACGTCCTGCAGAAAGAAGGTTTTTCCGCTGCCGATGCGGTCTTTTTCGACGACAATGCCGATAATATAGAAGGGGCCAACCAGTTGGGGATCACCAGCATTCTGGTGAAGGATAAAGCCACCATCCCTGACTATTTCGCGAAGCTGTTATGCTAAAAACCGTTCACCAAAAAGCTGGACGCCATACGCGCCCTGTTCGGGCCTGGCTCAAGCTATTATGGCAGCGTATCGATGAGGATAATATGACGACTCTGGCGGGAAATCTCGCCTATGTCTCATTACTCTCCTTAGTACCGCTTATTGCCGTCGTTTTTGCCCTTTTCGCTGCTTTTCCGATGTTTTCTGATGTCAGCATTCAGTTACGCCATTTTATTTTTGCTAACTTTATGCCAGCCACCGGAGACGTGATTCAGCGCTATATTGAGCAGTTTGTCGCTAATTCCAACAAAATGACGGCGGTGGGCGCCTGTGGACTGATTGTGACGGCATTGCTGTTGATGTACGCCATTGATAGCGCCTTAAACACTATCTGGCGCAGCAAACGCACACGGCCAAAAGTGTACTCTTTTGCGGTGTACTGGATGATCCTCACGCTCGGCCCGCTTCTCGCTGGCGCCAGCCTGGCGATCAGCTCCTACCTGCTTTCTTTACGCTGGGCCAGCGATCTGAATACGGTCATCGACAATGTATTGCGCATCCTTCCGCTGCTGCTCTCGTGGATCTCATTCTGGTTACTTTACAGTATTGTCCCAACGACTCGCGTACCGAACCGTGACGCCCTTGTCGGCGCGTTTGTCGCAGCGTTGCTGTTCGAGGCCGGAAAGAAAGGTTTCGCGCTTTATATCACCATGTTCCCGTCATATCAGCTCATTTATGGCGTACTGGCAGTGATCCCTATCCTGTTTGTCTGGGTATACTGGACCTGGTGTATAGTCTTGCTTGGCGCAGAAATAACTGTCACTCTCGGGGAATACCGAAAACTCAAACAAGCCGCAGAACAAGAAGAAGCTGACCAACCATGATTGCATTAATTCAACGCGTAACCCGTGCCAGCGTCACCGTGGAGGACGAGGTGACGGGTAAAATCGGCCCAGGACTTTTGGTGTTATTGGGTGTCGAAAAAGAAGATGACGAACAAAAAGCGAATCGTCTGTGCGAGCGCGTGCTGGGATACCGTATCTTCAGCGATGCTGACGGCAAGATGAATCTGAATGTACAACAGGCTGGCGGCAGCGTGCTGGTGGTGTCGCAGTTTACGCTGGCGGCAGATACCGAGCGTGGTATGCGACCAAGCTTTTCCGGCGGGGCTGCGCCGGATCGCGCGCAGGCGCTTTATGAATATTTTGTCGAGCGCTGCCGCCAGCAGGCGATAAACACGCAAACCGGACGCTTCGCTGCCGATATGCAGGTTGAGCTGGTTAATGACGGCCCCGTGACATTCTGGCTCCAGGTATGAGTCAGCTTCCGGCGTGGCCGCGGATAACAAGAGAGAGTACGGCTATGTATCACCTTCGAGTTCCGCAAACAGAAGAAGAATTAGAACGTTACTACCAGTTTCGCTGGGAGATGCTGCGTAAACCGCTGCACCAGCCGAAAGGGTCGGAACGGGATGGCTGGGATGCGTTGGCGCACCATCAAATGGTGGTGGACGAAGAAGGAAATTTAGTTGCAGTGGGCCGCCTGTATATCAATGCAGATAACGAGGCGTCTATCCGTTTTATGGCTGTACATCCCTCGGTACAGGATAAAGGGCTGGGGACATTAATGGCGATGACCCTGGAGTCTGTTGCCCGCCAGGAAGGCGTTAAGCGCGTCACCTGCAGTGCGCGCGAAGATGCGGTTGAGTTCTTTGCCAAACTCGGGTTTGTCAATCAGGGGGAGATTACTACGCCCACAACCACGCCAATCCGCCATTTTCTGATGATTAAACCGGTAGCATCGCTGGATGATATCCTGCATCGCGGCGACTGGTGCGGGCAGCTTCAGCAGGCCTGGTATGAGCACATTCCATTGAGTGAAAAGATGGGGGTGCGCATTCAGCAGTACACCGGGCAAAAATTTATCACCACGATGCCGGAAACCGGTAATCAAAATCCGCATCACACGGTGTTTGCCGGCAGCCTGTTCTCCCTGGCGACGCTGACCGGATGGGGACTTATCTGGCTGATGCTCCGTGAACGCCACCTGGGCGGGACGATTATTCTTGCTGACGCCCATATTCGCTACAGTAAACCCATTAGCGGAAAGCCAAACGCCGTGGCTGATTTGGGGTCGCTAAGCGGTGATTTGGACAGGCTGGCGCGGGGTAAAAAAGCGCGTGTCCAGTTGCAGGTTGAACTGTTGGGCGGCGAGACCGCCGGAGCAATTTTCGAAGGCATTTATATCGTACTACCTGCGAAACCGTTCGGCCCGTATGAAGAGGGCGGGAATGAGGAAGAGTAGCTGGACATATCCAACTACTCGATGAAGGCATCCGCTGGTAGTTTAAAGCGTTGTGTAAGCGCTTTAATATGATTAACCGTTAGTGCTCTGCGGCCATTTAAGATGTTGCTGACGTTCGATTTAGAACCAAGTTCGTTGGCAAGATCTGCTGCTTTGAGACCGTATTGATCCATGAGCGTTCGCAATACTGAAACGCCAGGGGGTGTTTTCTCCAGGTGTTGGTTGAGTGATTTGAATTCCGGCGCATGTTTTTCGTATTCACTGATTCGGGCACAGAGCAATTCAAATAGTGGGTTTTCAAGATCGTCGTGGTCGACCAGAAACTCCACTAGCGCTAGTGCCCTGCGATACTCATTGTCATTTCGGTCTTCCCCCATCAGTGGGACGCTTTTTACCGCATCGCTGAAGGTATCAACGATCTTTTTTGCGCTGGTTGCATCCATCTGACGATGAGTTCTCATTCTTTATTACCCCGATCATATGCGGTCAGTTTGTCATATTCGGCATGGGAAACGATATGTTTCACAAATATCTTATGTAACCTGAAATCTATGTAGGAAATGAGTCTCAGGCTGTTACCAGAAACATCAATCACCCACCATTTATCTCTGTACTTAAAATTATCCAGTGAAGGAATATACCGCTTCATCTCTTCAGGCTGAGTGAATGTTTTTTTCTCCAGAACATTCAGCAACTCAGTGAGAGCAAGCTCATGGTTTGGATACATGAGCATCGCTTCATTGAACGGTTTTCGGCTGATAACATGCACAATGTCGTTCCATTACAAAGTTTTCAACCTGAAAACAATTTAGCGCAACGTTATCCAGTTTTCAAGTTGAAAACAAAATTGAATTTTAGGTCATTTTGCCTGTTGATGGGCTTACAACACGCCAGGCCACATCTCGCATGGCGCTTCGTGCCGCCTGGCTCACGCCTCCGAGCTGGAAAAAGCCATGGATGACACCGAGATAGCGCTGGCAAGTACATTCCACACCCTGTTCCTGGAACCGTTGATACAGGGCCTCGCCCTCATCGCGCAGTGGGTCGAATTCGGCAGTAATGATGTGCGTGGATGGCAGTCCGGCGAAGTCCTCACGCCAGAGCGGACTGGCTTCAGGATGCAGTGGATCGGTTCGCGGCATATACATCTCGTAGCCTGAAAGCAGCGTGTCACGCGTGATAATGTAATCCAGCCCATTACAGGTGTAGCTCGCAAACCTGGCGGTTGCGTCCAGCATGGGGTAGATCAGAATCAGCTGTGCAGGTTGCCATTGACGGGCGGCTTTCAGGCGTAGCGCGGTGACCAGCGCCAGATGCCCACCCGCGCTGTCACCGGCAAGCGTAATGTTCTCGCGATCTATCCCCAGTTTCTGGGCATATTTCCAGATAGTATTGGCTCCGGTTTCGGCATCGTTATGTGCGGCCGGGAAGGTGTGCTCTGGTGCAAGTCGGTACTGTGCCGCAATCACGCGACAACGGCTGTAAAAAGCTAACTGCCTTAACTGGTTATCGTGAGTGGCAAAACCGCCGCTGACAAAGCAGCCACCATGATAATAAATGATGCAGGGTAATTTCCCTGTGGCATTGAGCGGCGAAACCACGCGAAACGTCATGGCATTGAGTTTAATATCTTCAACCTGGACGCGGGTTTCAGTTTCTCCTGCCAGTGTCGTGCTGGCGATGTAGCCCGCCCTCCGGTCATCAATATTCTGTTCGCGAGAAGAGGGGCGTCCCGCGGCGATAAACCCAGCGACCAGTTCGGCAATTCCTTTTTCCAGTGGCATATAACGCTCCTTTGACTGTATGTATGTACAGTTTATAACCTGGTTCGTTGGGGATGGAAAGTGGTGAAACGAGGGGATGATGATTCTGGATAGAGGTTCGCAAAAAATGGAATGCGGTTGGCGCTGGGTTTTTAATTTTTGTACTGTGAAATGATGATGCTATACGCCATTGACGTACAGATTATTTTCACTACTATAAGCCAATGGCGTATGGAATATGCAATTTATAGAAACGGAACTCTTTACTGAAGATGTTAAAAAACTGCTCGATGAGGATGAATACCATAAGCTTCAGGTTTTTATGGCTCAGCATCCAGATTGTGGTGATGTCATTCAGGAAACGGGCGGCCTGAGAAAAATGCGCTGGGGAGCGCGAGGCAAAGGAAAGCGTAGTGGCGTGCGAATTATCTATTTTCACCGTAGTCAACGGTATGAGATTCGCTTGCTTCTGATTTATCAAAAAGGCATTAAAGATGATCTCACGCCGCAGGAAAAAGCGGTGCTTCGTATGCTGAATGAGAGGTGGTAGATGGATAAAGTGTTATTTGAGCGATTAACTCAAAGTATGTCTCAAATGAATGAAATCATTGAAGGGACCCGTGAGCCTTCTCGTACCTTTCATATTGATGCAATGAAGATTAAAGAAATACGGCAGGCATCTGGGTTGTCGCAATCTAAGTTTGCAGAACTGATTTCGGTCAACGTGGATACGCTGCGCAACTGGGAGCAAGGAAGACGTTCACCGACAGGGCCAGCCAAAGCGTTACTTCGCGCCATTGCCAACGACCCGAGAAACGTTATACAAGCATTGCGTTATTGAGCAATGATCCGGCTAACGTAGATTGCTAGCCGGTATACCAGAGAACTTATTCCCCTTCCCCCGGGAACAGGAACGGGTTGATGGAACTGCGGGCGAACCCTTCCTGCTCCATGCGCGCGTCCAGCACCAGCGAGGCGAGGTCGTCGGCCACGGCTTCCACTTTCGGGTCTTTTTCCTGATAGAGAATCTTCAGGTAAGTCCCGCAATCGCCGCAGCTTTCGGCTTTCACCGCAGCCTGCTCATTTTCCAGCGACCAGTAGTGTAAGTCGCGGCTCTGTTCGCAGTTACTGCATTTTACGCGCACGACGTGCCATTCGGTTTCGCACAGGTTACAGTGCAGATAACGCAGCCCCTGCGTGGTGCCGATTTGCACCATGCTGGAGACCGGCATCGAACCGCACACCGGGCAATACTGGCGCGCTTCACCGTATTCCGCGCGGGCTTTGCCTGGAATCAAGCTGGCCATTTGCGCCCAGTAAAGGGAGAGCGCGGCCCAGATAAACGGGGCTTTATCGCTGCTGACGGAGGCAAAATCCGAGGCAAACAGCGCGCTGGCCATCTGCTCCAGCTCCTGCTCTGAGGCTTTCTCCAGGTTCTCAATCACCGCCAGCGCGGGGCCGCTCATCTCGGGTTTTAGCTCGGCAATTAACGAATGCAGCAGTTTTTGCCAGTGCTTATCACGCGGCAGCACGTGGATATCCAGCGGCGGCTTGCCCTGGTCGTTCGCTTCTTTAATGCGTGCGGTCAGATCCATCTCCAGCGGATGGTCGTACAGCACCACTTCCTGCGCGTGCGCGATAAGCGCGGCAAAGCGCAGGTAATCGCCCAGCGGGTTATTTTCAGCCAGCTCGCGCAGACGTTCGGCGCGGCGGTTGTAGACGTTTTTGAGTCGGGGGAACAATAACGGCGGAATCATATCCGCCGTACGTTTCTCGCTCGACCCCAGCTCATCTTGCGGGATTATGCGAATACTCATTCAGTTTCTTTTTCCGTTGTCTTGCGGACTTCTCGGTACCAGCGCGGGTGATGCTTCTTCGCCCACGACCGGGTTACCCAGCCTTCCACCATCGCGGTAATGGTGCCTTTCACCCAAAGGGCGGCGTAGATATGCACCATGATAACCACAATTAACGCTACTGCGGCAAAAGAATGCAACATTAACGCGAATCGGATCACCGGGATTGAGAAAGCAGGCGCAAAGTACGGACGCCAGATAATTACCCCGCTCACCAGCAGCAGCACCAGGAAGATAATCGCCGCCCAGAATACGCATTTCTGGCCGAAGTTATAACGCCCGGTGTCACCCACTTCCTCGTTGACGACGATCTTACGAATATTCTTCGCCCAAAAGATATCATCCCGATTGATTAGATTGTGGTGCCAATAACGGAAAAACATGATGATGAACGAGGCAAACATAACCACGCCCACAAACGGGTGCAGAATTCGCGCCAGTTGCGGGGTGCCCATGATATGCATCAACCAGTTGAAGGATGGGAATAAAAAGCCCAGCCCGCTCACCGCCGCCAGCACGAAGCAGAAGGCGACGATCCAGTGGTTGATGCGTTCCGGCGCCGTATAGCGCACGATGGTGTCACGTCGTTTCATTTGCGCACCTCGTCTTTCTCTTCATGCAGGTTGTCATCTTCCTCTTCCGCGCGGTTCGGACCGACGCCGACATAGTGGAAGACGCTGGCGGCAAAGGTCGCGGCAAAACCGAACGCGGCGAGCGGTTTCCAGACGCCTTTCCAGAACTTAACGGTTTCGCTGATTTCCGGGTTCTCCGGCAGACCGTGATACAGATTCGGCTTGTCGGCATGATGCAGCACGTACATGACATGCGTACCGCCTACGCCCGCCGGATCGTACAGACCCGCGTTGTCATAACCACGGGTTTTTAGTTCCGCCACCCGCTCGCCCGCCAGCGTTTTCATATCCTCTTTCGAGCCAAAATGAATGGCGCCGGTTGGACAGGTCTTCACGCAGGCCGGTTCCTGGCCGACCACCACACGGTCAACGCACAGCGTACATTTATAGACGCGGTTGTCTTCCGGGTTGAGGCGCGGCACGTTGAACGGGCAGCCAGCGATACAGTAGCCGCAGCCGATACACTGCTCGGACTGGAAGTCGACAATACCGTTAGCGTACTGAATGATCGCCCCTTCCGCCGGACAGGCCTTCAGGCAGCCGGGATCGGCGCAGTGCATACAGCCATCCTTACGGATCAGCCACTCCAGTTTGTCGTTCTGTTCCACTTCCGAGAAGCGCATCACCGTCCAGGATTTCGCGGTCAAATCAGCCGGGTTGTCATACACCCCGACGTTATTGCCCACTTCATCACGGATGTCGTTCCACTCGGAGCACGCCACCTGACACGCTTTACAGCCGATACAGGTGGTGACGTCGATGAGTTTCGCCACCTCTTCCTGGTGGTCCCGCGCCTGGGGCGCGGGGGTGAAACCGTTAGTGGCGGAACGACGAATGATGTCTTGCGATTGATAAGCCATAGGTCGTCTCCGTTACACCTTTTCCACGTTCACAAGGAAGGATTTAAACTCCGGCGTTTGCGTGTTCGCATCACCGACGAAAGGCGTTAACGTATTGGCTATAAAACCTTTTTTCGCCACGCCTTCGTAGCCCCAGTGAATAGGAATACCGATGGTATCGATATCCTTGCCGTCCGCTTTCAGCGTGCGAATACGCTTGGTCACCACCGCTTTGGCTTTGATATAGCCGCGGTTCGAGGAGACCTTCACGGTATCGCCATGCGCGATACCGAGCTTATTCGCCAGCTTCTCGCCAATTTCCACAAACTGTTCCGGCTGGGCGATAGCGTTAAGCAACGCGTGCTTGGTCCAGTAGTGGAAGTGCTCGGTCAGACGGTAAGTGGTTCCGACATACGGGAACTTATCCGCTTTACCCAGCGCGTCGGCATCGTCTTTAAAGATACGGGCGGCAGGGTTAGAGATAACGTTCGGGTGCAGCGGGTTAGTGCCCAGCGGCGTTTCAAACGGCTCGTAGTGTTCCGGGAACGGCCCTTCCGCCATCTTATCGATAGCAAACAGGCGGCCCATCCCTTCCGGCTGCATGATAAACGGTCCGACGTCGCTGCCGGGCGCGGCGGCGCTGTAGTCCGGAATATCCCATCCGGCCCATTTTCCGCCTTCCCATTTCAGTAGCTGACGTTTCGGGTCCCAGGGATTACCCTGCGGATCGGCGGAGGCGCGGTTATAGAGGATGCGGCGGTTAAGCGGCCATGCCCATGCCCAGCCCAGCGTGTTGCCGAGACCAGACGGGTCGGCGTTATCACGACGCGCCATCATGTTGCCTTCCGGCGTCCAGCTCCCGGCGAAAATCCAGCAGCCGCTGGACGTCGTACCGTCATCGCGCAGTTGCGCGAACGAACTGAGCTGTTGACCTTTCTTCACCACCACCGCGCCGGTTGCCGGGTCGATAAGATCGGCCAGCGCTTTACCGTTACTTTCCATCGCCACTTCTTCAGAGGCGGGTTCGTATGGTTTGGTGTAGTTCCAGGTCATATTCAGCACCTGTTCCGGGTTGGCGCCGCCCTGTTCAGAGTACATCTTACGCAGGCGTAAGAAGATACCGGCGAGGATTTCGCCGTCGGTCATGGCAATTCCCGGGGCGTCTGCGCCCTTCCAGTGCCACTGTAACCAGCGACCGGAGTTAACGATGGAACCATTTTCCTCGGCAAAACAGGTGGAAGGCAGACGGAACACTTCGGTCTGGATTTTTGCGGGATCAACGTCGTTCGACTCACCGTGGTTTTGCCAGAAGGTGGACGTTTCGGTGTTGAGCGGATCGATAGTCACCAGGTACTTCAGTTTGGAAAGCGACGCGACCACTTTGTTTTTGTTCGGGAATGAGGCCACCGGGTTAAAGCCCTGGCAGATATAGCCGTTGACCTTGCCCTGTTTCATCATCTCGAAGTACTGCAACACGTCGTAGCCTTTGTCCCACTTCGGTAGCCAGTCGAAGCCCCAGCTATTTTCCGCTGTCGCTTTATCACCAAAGAAGGCCTTCATCATTGAGACGAAGAATTTCGGATAGTTGCCCCAGTAGTTGACCTGATCCTTCAACAATGGCTTCGGCGTATTGGCAGCCAGATAGGTTTGCAAATCGGTCTGTTTTTCGCTCGGCAGCGTCAGGTAGCCCGGCAGACTTTGCGACAGCAGTCCTAAGTCGGTCAGTCCCTGAATGTTGGAGTGACCGCGCAGGGCGTTAACGCCGCCGCCCGCCATCCCCATGTTACCGAGCAGAAGCTGGATCATCGCCATAGTACGGATGTTCTGCGCGCCGATGGAATGCTGCGTCCAGCCCAGCGCGTACAGGAACGACGCGGTTTTATCTTTTGCGCTGGTTTCTGCAATGTACTCGCACACTTTCAGGAAGTCCGCTTTCGGCGTACCGCAGATATTTTCTACCACGTCCGGCGTATAGCGTGAGACATGCTGTTTCAACAGATTCCAGACACAGCGCGGGTGTTGCAGTGTCGTATCGCGTTTGGCAAAACCGTTTTCGTCCAGCTCATAGTGCCAACTGGTTTTATCGTACTGCCGCTTATCTGCGTCGTAGCCGGTGAACAGACCATCATCGAAGCCAAAATCTTCACGCACGATCAGGCTGGCATTGGTATAGGCCTCGGTGTATTCACGGTTGTATTTTTCGTTAGTCAGCAGATACAGCATCACGCCTGACAAGAAGGCAATGTCAGTACCAGAGCGTATTGGCGCATAGAAATCGGCCACCGACGCGGTACGCGTAAAGCGCGGATCGATCACAATCAGCTTCGCGCCGTTGTGAATTTTGGCTTCCATCGCCCAGCGGAACCCGACCGGGTGAGCTTCTGCGGCGTTACCGCCCATCACCACGACGAGGTTGGCGTTCTTGATGTCGACCCAGTGGTTGGTCATCGCACCGCGACCAAATGTTGGAGCAAGACTTGCTACCGTTGGTCCGTGTCAGACACGCGCCTGGTTGTCGACCGCGAGCATACCCAGCGCGCGGGAGAATTTTTGCGTTAAATAACCCGTCTCGTTACTGGATGCGGAAGCGCACAGCATCCCGGTGGTGAGCCAGCGGTTAACGGTAACGCCTTCGGCGTTCTGCGCCTGATAGTTGGCGTCGCGATCTTCCTTCATCAGTTTAGCGATGCGGTCAAACGCTTCTTCCCAACTGATCTGTTGCCACTTATCTGAACCCGGCGCGCGGTATTGCGGGAATTTCAGGCGGCTTTCAGAGTGGATAAAGTCCACCAGACCGGCTCCTTTCGGGCACAGCGCGCCACGGCTTACCGGATGATCCGGGTCCCCTTCGATATGGAAAATAGATGCTTTGGCGTTTTTCGCACCGTCGCCGAGGCTGTACATCAACAGCCCGCAGCCAACGGAACAGTAGGTGCAGGTGTTACGGGTTTCGCGGGTGCGCAGCAGTTTATATTGCCGTGTTTCCGCTAGCGCTACGCCGGGCGCGAAGCCCAGTGCCGCCGCCGTGGTGCCTGCCATACCGCCAGCGCAGATCTTAAAGAACTGCCTTCTGCTGACCTGCATGGTTTGCTCCTTGTTTCGACATTGTCACTTCTCTTTCACATTTCTCTATCCGAAACGCTCAGGGAGTGGTTGTTATTTTTCTTTGCGGACGGGCCCGCAAAGGTTCAGAATTGGATAAATTTTCCTCCATCCGGGAGGAGTTGTAACAGAATACCATAATGTTGGTGTGTGTGTTCTTATATGGTTAAAAGAAAGTGAACAATATACTGTCTGAAGAAGTCCTAAATGTGACTGATTTCACAACCTCACGCCAGTTGACTCTCTGGAAACGCGAGGATTTGCAGTCCCCCCAACTTGATGATGTTGCCGAGGAAGTGCCAGTGGCACTGGTGTATAACGGTATTTCGCATGTCGTTATGATGGCCTCTCCGAAAGATCTGACGCATTTCGCAATAGGGTTTTCTCTGTCGGAAGGGATCATTGACAGCCCGCGTGAAATCTATGGCATGGACGTTGTGCCGTCCTGTAACGGACTTGAAGTGCAGATTGATCTTTCCAGCCGTCGATTTATGGGGCTGAAAGCGCGTCGTCGCGCGCTGGCCGGACGTACCGGTTGCGGCGTATGTGGCGTGGAACAGCTCAATGACATCGGTAAGCCGGTGCAACCGCTGCCGTTTAGCCAAACGTTTAATCTCGGTAACCTTGATCGCGCGTTAAAACATCTGAATGATTTTCAACCGACGGGTAAGCTGACGGGTTGTACGCACGCTGCGGCGTGGGTCATGCCGTCGGGTGAACTGGCGGGGGGCCATGAAGATGTCGGACGCCACGTTGCGCTGGATAAACTGCTCGGCCGCCGCGCTACGGAAGGTGAGGAATGGCGGCAAGGCGCGGCGCTGGTTTCCAGTCGTGCGAGTTACGAAATGGTGCAGAAGTCGGCGATGTGCGGTGTGGAAATTTTGTTTGCGGTTTCTGCTGCCACCACGCTCGCGGTTGACGTCGCTGAACGGTGTAATCTGACGCTGGTGGGGTTCTGTAAGCCGGGTCGGGCGACGATTTATACCCATCCGCAGCGGTTAATCGCAGACTAAAATAGTACCCTCTACATTTGCGTAAAATATATATTTTCTCAATTTTACAGCCTCTCTTGATAACGGAATCACGTATAGTGGCGAGGCCATACAGGTTTTAATCGTTTTTATGCTGGACCGCAGCTTATTCCAGCCATTCACGAGGCGCTTGCTACCCGGTAATACTTCGAACGAAAAAAGCGCCCCTGGGGCGCTCTTTTGGCAGTCGCTAACGACTTATTTGCTCAGTTTAGCGGTTATATGCACGCGATTTGCAGCGTGAAAAGCTTAGAACTCACGCTCAAGATGATAGCCATTATAGGTATCGATGAGTTCGTTATAAGCTTTAACCACAGCCTCATAAGAACCATCTACCATATCGCCGCTGCCGCTATTGAGGTAGTCCTGCTCATGCGAGGTATACGCCACGTTATCGCGCACGCGCCGAATGCGTTTTTTCACCTTGCCCTGGAATTTTTCCAGCTCAGAAATAAAGCCAGGGAAGCTACGATGTTTATCTATATCAACGTTGATCTTCTCGTTTAGCTTCTGAGTATGCTCTTCAAAATCAGCGAGCTGTTTGCTTACTGCCGCCACATCAAAAGAATCATCAGCTACAGCGTCATTAAGCGTCTCGGCTTCCTGCATCGTCAAAAGCGTATAGTACTTAATGGATTTACCTTCTTTCTTCTCGGTCGCCTTAATTTCATTAGCCGCATGCTGCCCACTCATAATGGTAATCTCGGCGATATATTTCTTCGCAATGGGATCAAACTCATCGAACTGTTTTATAAACGTTTTATGGAACGCTTTAGCGCCAGCAAAGGCATCATCCTTGAAGTTATCTTGATCATAGTATTTATTCATACTATTGATTGTTTCAGCTAGTGGCCCAGCCGCATTAATAAATGCCAGAGCAGCACTATCCAGAGAGGCAAACGCCGGCTTTAATTCAGCCGCCGCCTTGATGTCTTTCCGGCAGTCCTGGATAAATGCAGGATACACAGGAACCAGCGGAGAGGGATCGTCTTCCTTACCGGTAGGACCGGTGCGGAAATCGTCGAATGTGTTAGCATAACGATTTACAGCACGGTAAATATCTGCCTGGAGATTATTATAACAATCAATGTAAACATTCAGCTTTTGGTTAAGAACATCGTTCGCATCTGCGCTTTCCGCTGATGTGGGTTGTGTATTGCTCGCTGATGAGTCCGCACTCTGAGCTACAGGTTGTTCGTCCGCTTTTTTTTCATCACAAGCGCTTAGCCCGGCAGTCATCAGCATAGCGATAATAATTGATGATAACAAATCATTTTTCATTAGAATAACCTATAAATAATATCATTGAAATTTACAGATTCATTTTAATGAAAAAAACAGGTATGTGATTTATTCAACACAAAAAATACTTAATCCATATTTCATTATAATTAACATTATCAATATCAATGTGTTCGTTAAAATAAGAGAACCCCAACGTAAATATACAAAAGGCAATTAAATGAAAAGGAATTTATTATCCTCAGCGATAATCATTGCGCTAATGACCCTGGGCGCAACAGGATGTGATGACAATAATGTTAAAACCGAGGCGACGCCGGCCGCCAGCAGTCAGCCTGCGACGCCAGCGCCTTCTCAGACGCCGGAAACGCAATCTGGCGAAAGTCCAGCGCAGCCCTCAGCAGCGAAGCCAGAAACGGCAACTCAGCCCCCGGTGGCGAAACCAGAAACGCCAGCTCAGCCGGAGGTTGACGCTGAAGAAGTTTATAGTGAAAAAATGGATGTCTATATCGATTGTTTTAATAAACTTCAATTGCCCGTTCAGCACAGTCTGGCGCGTTACGCGGATTGGGTGAAAGACTTTAAAAAAGGTCCGACAGGGAAAGAGAGCCTGGTTTATGGCATTTATGGTATTACGGAGTCTTACATAACGAATTGCCAGAAAGAGATGAAACAGGTGGCCGCCTTAACGCCATTACTTGAGCCTATTGATGGCGTTGCCGTTAGCTATATTGATAGCGCCGCCGCGCTGGGTAATACCATTAACGAAATGGAAAAATATTATACCCAGGAAAACTATAAAGATGATGCCTTTGCTAAAGGTAAGGCGCTGCATCAGACATTACTGAAGAATATCGAGGATTTTAAACCCGTCTCGGAAAAATATCATGAGGCTATTCAGGAGATAAATGACAGGCGGCAATTGACACAGTTGAAGAGAATAGAAGAAGCGGAAGGTAAAACATTTAACTATTATTCTCTGGCTGTCATGATTTCGGCAAAGCAGATCAACAAGGTTATTTCTGCCGATACCTTTGATGCCGAAGCGATGATGAAAAAAGTCGCGGAACTGGAAACAATGATTGCGCAATTGAAAGAAGTGAATACTGATGGCCGTAATTCTTCTTTCATCAGCTCTGCGGCTGATTATCAGCTACAAGCTAAAAAATATATTCGTCGCATCAGAGACAATGTTGAGTATTCTGATTTTGAAAAGAAACGGGTGCAGGACCCTGCAACAGGATGGATGGTTGCGGATTCTTATCCGGCGTCGTTGAGAAGTTATAACGAGATGGTGGATGATTATAACCGCCTGCGTTGAGTGACGGCACATTAACTGCGCACAGGCTGGCGCAAGTGCCTATAAAATTACGCTATAACGCCAATAAAAAGCGCCGATCAGGCGCTTTTTTCGTTTATGTATTCTTCATCAGGCAATATCCGTAAAAATAGCTGACGTAAACATTAACTAAAGAGAGCTATTAGAAAAACCAGTAATCTGAAGCTATCACAAGATGTTGACGTCACGCTGGAAGGTACTGGTAGTGTCATTGAGGATCGGCATTTATATGGAAAGCATTTATCCCCCTGATGCGAAAATTCTGAGCCACTTCAGCATAGGGCGGCCCAGCCTTCATCACTTATAGGGTGTCACGTCCAACTGTTCTGTAAGACGTTAATTAATACCCGCCATTCGTAATAACGCGGTCACCACTGCAGCGGCGATAATCACCACAATAAGCGGCATTTTACGCCAGGCTAAAAATACGGCGAAGCCAACCCCAAGAACGCGCGCCATTCCGGCAAAATGTTCGCCTTCGTAAAAGGTGGTCGCCAGCGCGACGGAGAATAGCAGCACCGTTGCCGCATCCGAGAGCAGCGCCTGTGAACGCTCAGACAGCGCCAGACGGCTGCCAAGTTTCGCGCCGCCGAGGCGCATCAAATAGGTTCCCGCAGATAAAAGAGCAATACCGATAATAAATAGCGTCATATTGCCCATTATTTTTTCCTCGCCAGTAGGCCAAGCAGCGAAAGCAACACCGGCAATCCGGCAGCCACAAAGGGAACGGCGGCAAGCGACAGCGCGGCGCCGCTGCAACCACGAATCAATGTGGTGCGGTTTTTAAACGCCGGGATCACCAGCGCCAGTAAGATTGCCGGGAATACGGCATCCAGACCGATGGTTTCTGGGGCCGGGAGCAGTTTGCCGACACCTGCGCCAATCAGTGTGCCAATCGGCCAGAATAGGGCGACGCCCAGACCGCATAGCCAGTAGGCGGCTTTACGTTGTTCGGGTGTTTTTTGCGACAGGCCGAACACCACGCTCTCATCATTCATAATATGGCAGCCGAAAAAGCTGGCGGCGCGGGTGCCAACCAAATCGCGCACCGTTACGCCAAACGGCACGTGGCGCGCATTCACCAGCAGTCCTGCCGCCGCCGCCGCTAACGGATTGCCGCCGCTGGCAACAATGCCGATAAACATAAATTCGGACGCGCCCGCCAGTACAAAAATAGAGAGGACAAACGGCACCCACAGTGGGAAACCGTAGGCCATCGCCAGTGAGCCATAGGACATGCCGACGACGCCCACGGCCAGGCACACTAAAAATATCGCTTTTATCGTGTCTCCCTTGAGACAGGAAAAATAGTGTTTCATCTTCTTTAGTCATATCGAACGAATTTTCATTATAATGAACGGAACAGATTTGCTTTACAAGACGAACATTTCGTTCGTTATAGTGAACGTTGGATGCTTTATGACACAACCTATCAGCGTCATTGCCAGAAGTCTGGTACGCGAACGCCAGCGAACCGGACTGTCGCTGGCGGAGATTGCGCGGCGCGCAGGCATCGCTAAATCTACGCTTTCACAACTGGAAGCAGGGAACGGCAACCCCAGCCTGGAGACGTTATGGTCGCTATGCGTCGCGCTCGACATTCCCTTTGCCAGGCTGCTGGAGCCGCAGGTACAAAAAACGCAGGTGATTCGCCGCGGAGAAGGCACCAAAGTGGTGGCGGAGCAGGCGCATTATCAGGCGATATTACTGGCGGCGTGTCCGCCCGGCGCGCGGCGTGATATCTATCTGCTGTTGACGCAGCCGGGGGCCGACCGGATCTCTCACCCGCATCCGCCGGGGTCGGTGGAACATATTATTGTTACGCAGGGAAAAGCCCTCGTCGGCTTAACCGAGGCGCCGGAAGAGCTGGCGGAGGGCGATTACATTTGTTATCCCGGCGATCAGGCGCATATCTTTAAAGCGCTGGAACCGGATACTCAGGCTATCCTGGTAGCGGAGCAGAATTGAAATTGCCGGATGGCGGCGTAACCGCCTTATCCGGCCTACAAAAAATAAAACCGTAGGCCCGGTAAGCTTGCGCCACCGGGCACACGACTTACTGCAGATAGAACACCTCTTTTAGCTCTGCGCTGACCGGGCTGTTATCCGGATTCGCGGGCATAACGTCACGCATATGTTTCCACCAACGCTGGCAAACGTCGGTGCTGGCAACGGCGTTCCAGCGCTCCTCGGATTCAATCTCAACGGTGGCGAACAGCAGATTGCGCTCCTGATCGAGATAAATCGCGTAGTGATGCGCGCCGTGAGATTTTAATACGGCTTCCAGCTCCGGCCAGATTGGGTTATGACGACGCTGATACTCCTCGTGCGCGTCGGCATTTACCTGCATCACAAAGGCTTTGCGGATCATAACGCCTCCAGGTACAGCCCGCGAACTTCATCGCGGCTGGCGGTGCGCGGGTTACACGGCGCGCACGGGTCGGCGAGGGCTTTATCCAGCCAGCCTTCGATATCTTCTTTTGTGACGCCCAGCTTGCTGAAACCTTCTGGAATGCCGACGCGTTTGCTCAGCGTACGGATAGCGTTAATCGCTTCCTGACTTGCGGCTTCGTCAGACATACCGCGCGTCTCCACGCCCATCGCCTGTGCGATGCGGGCAAAACGCGCGACGGCGTTCGGACGGTTAAAGTTCTCGACAATTGGCAGCAGGATAGCGTTGCAGACGCCGTGCGGCAGGTTGTGAGTTGCGCCCGGCTGGTGCGCCAGCGCGTGAACCAGCCCCAAACCGGCGCTGTTGAACGCCATACCCGCCAGGTACTGGCCGAATGCCATTTGCTCACGGGCTTCGAGGTTATGGCCATCGTCAACCGCTTTCGGTAGCCACACATTGATTAAGCGAATCGCTTCCAGCGCGTTAGCGTCGGTGAGCGGATGCGCGCCAACGGAGACATAGGCTTCCACCGCATGGGTCAGGGCATCCATGCCGGTTGCGGCGGTCACAGAAGCGGGGATTTCCAGCATAACGCTGGCGTCATCCACGGCAATATCCGGGATGATGTTCGGGTCGATGATCACCTCTTTGACCTTACGGGCAGAGTCGATAATCACCGCGTTGCTGGTCATCTCTGCCGCGGTACCTGCCGTAGTGTTAATCGCTACCAGCGGTACGCCGGCGTTTTTCACTTTGCCGACGCCGGAGTAGGCGGTAGATGGACCTGGGTTGGCGGTGAGGATTTTCACCGCTTTTGCGGTATCGATCGGGCTGCCGCCGCCGAAGGCGATAATGTAGTCACATTCTGCGCTCTGATACGCCGCAAAACCTTTCTGCACCAGCTCTTCTGTCGGATTTGGGAACACCTCATCAAACAGGTGGTAAGACATTTGATGTTCATCCAGTGCGCTAAACAGGCTATCCAGCAGGCCCAGCTTTACCAGTTGACCATCGGTAACGATCAGCGCTTTGCCCCATTGCTTATTCGCCACGAGGTTCACCATATCGGCAATCGCTCCAGCGCCATGCAGGCTAATTTTTGGCAGTGCCAACATAAAGCTCATCACTATTCTCCTTAAAAAAATTCCCTGTTGCCCGATGGCGCTACGCTTATCGGGCCTACGGTAAAATGCGCACCGTCCTGTAGGCCGGATAAGGCAAAGCCGCATCCGGCGTTGAGTTGGCAGGTATCAGTACAGCGCTACGGCGCTGGCCAGCGGTGTCACGCCAAAACGTTTGCCGAGTGCGACCAGTTCTTCGCGCGTGATGGTCTGCTTCATACCGCCCATCGAATAGATTTTGACTAATACCTCAGCGGATTTCTCTGCGGTATCTATCAAACCGAAGGTTTCATCCAGCGTAGGTCCGCTTCCGAACACGCCGTGGAACGGCCACAGTACCAGCGAATGTTTCTGCATTTCTTGCGCGGTAGCCTGGCCGATTTCATCGGTGCCTGGCACCATCCACGGCAGAATGCCGACACCGTCCGGGAATACCACCAGGCATTCGGTGCTGCCTTCCCACAGTTTGCGGGTGATCAGCGCAGTGTTGTTTTCCAGTACGTAGGTGAGGGCGATCAGGTTAGTCGCATGGCAATGCATAATGACGCGGTCTTTGCCGTGGGTGGCTTTGATGCGTTCGCAGTGGGAAAGGAAATGCGCCGGGAGTTCAGAGGTGGGTACCGCGTCGTGGGTTAAGCCCCACAGAATGTGGTAGCCTGCGCCGTCGCTGTCGATTTTGACCACGCCTAAATTGGCTGCCGGATCGAGCTGCACGTTGCGAAAGAATTTGCCGGAACCGGTAACAATAAACGGCGTGTTCGCCAGCAGCGGCATGGGTTGACTTAGCGCGATGTAGCGCGGTTTTTCGTGGAAATTAGCTGCAAACGGTGCGATATCGGCTTCATCCAGACGCAGCGTCAGGTTACCGCCATTACGTTCGTCCCACCCTTTCAGCCACGCATCAGACGTGGCTTTAATCATGCCCTGGACAAACCAGGAATCGGTAATATTTTGCATGTTCGTGTTCCCATTTATTGCCCGAAGGTTATTCGGGTCTTACGTAGGCCGGATAAGCGCAGCGCCATCCGGCAATCGTGTTTCATTTATTGCCGGATGGCGACGCGGGCGTCTTATCCGGCCTACAGATCAGGTGTCGCTGTCAGCTACGTTTGCTCAGGATCTCTTTTTCGTAGGCGCGAACGCTGTCCAGCCACTGGCTGCCAGCCGGCGTGTCGTGACGCTGGCAATACATTTCCCAGACGGCCTGCCACGGCAGAGATTTCTGCTCTTCCAGCAGCGCCAGACGCGCGGTGTAATCGCCGCTGGCCTCAAGCTGACGCAGTTGATCTGTGGGTTCCAGCAGAGCGCGCAGCAGCGCTTTTTTCATGTTGCGGGTACCGATAACCCACGCGGCGACACGGTTGATAGAGGCGTCGAAGAAATCCAGGCCGATATGCACACGGTCGAACAGGTTATGACGGACGATCTCGCTGGCAATTGCCTGGGTTTCATCGTCCAGGAGCACCACGTGGTCGCTATCCCAGCGTACCGGGCGGCTGACGTGCAGCAGCAGCCGTGGCACATAGAGCATGGCGGCGGAAATTTTGTCGGAAATCACTTCAGTGGGATGGAAGTGGCCCGCATCCAGGCACAGCGCGGTCTGACGGCTGGTGGCGTAGCCCATGTAGAACTCATTGGAGCCGACGGTGTAGCTTTCCGCGCCGATGCCAAACAGTTTGCTCTCAACGGCGTCGATGTGGTGCGCCGGGTCGAATTTCTCGCTAATGACCTCATCCAGCGCTTCCAGCAGGCGCTGGCGCGGGGCTAAACGGTCGACGGTAATGTCTTTCATGCCGTCCGGAATCCAGATGTTCATCACCGACGGCGTACCGAGCTGCTCACCAAAGTATGCCGAGACGCGGCGGCTGGCCTTGCAGTGATCGATCCAGAACTGGCGAATTTTCGCGTCTGGATGAGAGAGGGTAAAACCGTCAGCGCTCAGTGGATGAGAAAAACAGGTGGGGTTGAAATCCAGCCCCAGCCGGCTCGCTTTCGCCCACTCCACCCAGTTTTTAAAATGCTCCGGTTTGATCTGGTCGCGAGCAACCGGCGTATCCGACTCAAGGTAAATGGCGTGCAGGTTCAGCCGTTTTGGTCCTGGGATCAGACGCAGCGCCTGTTCCAGATCGGCGCGCAGTTCGGTGGCGTTACGCGCTTTGCCCGGATAGTTGCCGGTCGACTGAATTCCGCCCGTCAACGAACCTTCCGGGTTCTCGAATCCGGCAACATCGTCGCCCTGCCAGCAGTGCATGGAAACCGGCAGGCGATCGAGCTGGCGCAGCGCCTCCTCGACATCAATACCTACTGCGGCGAAACGTTGTTTTGCCAGTTCCCAGGCTTGTTCCAGTTGAGTGGTCATGCGCAAAGCTCCTTTGTCTGTCGTTTGGGTTGAAACTGCGCAACGTGGCGGGCAATTTCACTATCAGGATTAGGGATATAGGTTGTCAGGTCGTAGTTAGCGCTGACGACCTGACGGAAGTCATCGATGTTGTTTAATTCGTCGAGGGTCATAAGCTGAATACCAATATTGCCAAGGGTGGAGGCTTCAACCGGCCCGGCCATCACGCGAATACCACATGCATCGGCGCACAACTGGTTGAGTAGCGCGTTTTGGCATCCGCCGCCGACAATATGCAGTTGGGTAAATTTTTCGCCGCGCAGATTTGCCAGTTCGTGCAGAATGTCGGCATACAACAGCGCCAGACTGTCGAAAATGCAGCGCGCCAGTTCGGCATCGCTGACGGGAACGGGCTGGTCGGTCTCGCGACAGGCGGCCTGGATTTCGGCGTGCATATCGTCAGGATTGATAAAGCGATCGTCATTCGGGTTAATCAGGAAACGGCAGGCCGGCAGCGCTTCTGTTTGGGCGATAAGCGCAGGCAGATCGGTAATGCGCCGTTCTTTCAGCACGCGCTGGAGCAGCCACAAACCCATAATGTTTTTCAGTACCCGATAACGCCCTTCCGCGCCGCCTTCGTTGGTGATATTGGCGGCCAGCGCCTCATCAGTGGTGTAGGGCATTTTGCTTTCAAAACCCATCAATGACCAGGTGCCTGAAGACAGGTAAGCGCTATGTTTATTTGCCAGCGGAGAGGCAATAACGGCGCTGGCGGTATCGTGGCTGGCGACGGCTACCACCGGAATACGGTTGCCCTGCGGGCAAATCCAGTCGCCGATAACATTGCCAGGGTGCGAGGGGCGACCGAACCAGCTCTTTTTCGCGCCAGTCCACGCCAGCAGGGTATCGTCCCAGTCATCGGTATTGATATTGACCAACTGGGTGGTCGTGGCGTTGGTGTATTCCCAGTTCATTTCACCGGTCAGGCGGTAGCTGAAATAATCGGGCATCAGCAGCGCATGAGCGACCTGCGCCGTTAACTCAGGCTGTTGTTTCGTCAGCGCGCGTAGCTGATAGATGGTGTTAAACGGCAGAAATTGAATCCCGCTGCGGCGATAGATTTCGCTTTTGCCGATCTGGACCAGCGCTTGCGGCATGATGCCCGTGGTACGGTTATCGCGGTAGGAGACCGGCAGGCCGACACGCTGACCTTGTTTATCCAGCAGGACATAATCGACGCCCCAGGTGTCGATGCCGATGCTGTCGATAAGAATGCCTTCATTGCAGACTTTCTTCAGACCAAGACGGATATCCTTTTCCAGACTGTCGATGTCCCAGGTGTCAAACCCGTCTGTTTTTTGTAGGCAGTTCACAAAACGGTGAATTTCACGTAGCGTCAGGGTACGGTGTTTGCTGTCGTAACGCGCCAGCATCACGCGCCCGCTGGATGCGCCGAGATCAACCGCGACACAATGGCGAAAAGTCATAATCAGGTCCTTCTTAGAGTCATTGCGCACAGTCTAAAAAAGCCCTCAAAGACCTACCTTCTCGTTACTGACAGGAAAATGAGCCGCTGGCAACAAGGCAAAGATGAACGTGATAGCGTTCACAGTTTCTACTAATAGGCCGGTGTGATGTCGTCCGCATTTCCCGCTTTTTCCCGCCTTTTCTTGAAAAAAAGACCATGTTTGCGCGCTTTAGCGTCAAAAATTTAAGGTGAGGCCGATAACCCTTAATTACTATTCGGACATGTTGAATTCAGGAGGAAGCAACCATGACCGTACTGCATAGCGTGGATTTTTTTCCATCAGGTAAAGCGCCCGTGGCGATTGAACCTCGTCTGCCGCAAGCCGCTTTCCCTGAACATCATCATGATTTTCATGAAATCGTGATTGTGGAACACGGTACGGGCATTCATGTATTCAACGGGCAGCCGTATACCATCAGCGGCGGTACCGTGTGTTTTGTTCGCGATCACGACCGGCATTTATATGAACATACCGACAACCTATGCCTGACGAATGTACTGTGGCGTTCACCGGACGCCTTCCAGTTCCTGGCGGGGTTGGATCAATTGCTGCCGCAGGAGCAGGATGGTTACTATCCTTCTCACTGGCGGGTGAATCAGAGTGTGTTGCAGCAGGTGCGCCAGTTGGTCGGTCTGATGGAGCGCGCCGGAGACGGCGTGGATGCGCCTGCCGTGGCGAATCGCGAAATTTTGTTTATGCAACTACTGGTGTTGTTACGCCGCAGTAGCCTGATGGAAGGCGCGACCAATAACGACGCCAAACTCAACCAACTGATGGCATGGCTGGAAGACCATTTTGCGGAAGAGGTTTGCTGGGAGGCGGTAGCTGAACAGTTTTCGCTGTCGCTACGCACGCTGCATCGTCAGCTTAAACAGCATACCGGGCTGACGCCGCAACGTTACCTTAATCGCCTGCGTTTGATCAAAGCCCGGCATTTATTGCGCCATAGCGATCATAGCGTGACAGAAATCGCGTACCGTTGCGGTTTTGGCGACAGTAACCACTTTTCGACTCTGTTTCGCCGAGAATTTAACTGGTCGCCGCGGGATATCCGTCAGGGACGCGATGCGATGATCCAGTAACGCGAACGCTATCAACGTTTTCGTCGCCAATATGCTGATAATTATACCCTTTAATACCGGATGGCGGCTGCGCCTTACCTGGCCTACGGCGGCGAGCGGTAGACAGAATAAGCGTAGCGCCATCCGGCAAGCATTCAACATGAGGTGCTGCGGTGGCAAATCAGTTAATCCTTTTGAAAAAAGATTTTTTTACTGATGAGCAGCAGGCCGTTACGGTTGCCGATCGCTATCCACAGGATGTTTTTGCGGAACATACGCATGAGTTTTGTGAACTGGTGATGGTCTGGCGGGGCAATGGCCTACACGTTCTTAATGAGCGCCCATACAGAATTACCCGCGGCGATCTGTTTTACATTCGTGCTGAAGACAAACACTCCTATACTTCCGTTAACGATCTGGTGCTGCAAAATATTATTTACTGCCCGGAGCGTTTGAAACTCAATGTAAACTGGCAGGCGATGATTCCCGGCTTTCAGGGAGCGCAGTGGCATCCTCACTGGCGGCTGGGCAGTATGGGAATGAATCAGGCGCGGCAGGTCATTAACCAGCTTGAACATGAGAGTAATGGACGCGATCCGCTGGCGAATGAGATGGCGGAATTGCTGTTTGGTCAACTGGTGATGACGTTAAAACGGCATCGCTACGCGACCGACGATCTTCCGGCAACCTCCCGAGAAACCCTGTTGGATAAATTAATTACCGCTTTGGCTAATAGCCTTGAGTGTCCCTTTGCGCTGGATGCGTTTTGCCAGCAGGAACAATGCAGCGAACGGGTGCTGCGGCAGCAGTTTCGCGCCCAAACCGGGATGACGATTAATCAATATTTACGCCAGGTCCGTATTTGCCACGCGCAGTATCTGCTTCAGCATAGCCCGCTGATGATTAGCGAGATTTCGATGCAGTGCGGTTTTGAAGATAGTAATTATTTTTCAGTGGTGTTCACGCGGGAAACCGGGATGACGCCGAGCCAATGGCGTCATCTCAGTAATCAAAGCGATTAACTGGCCATGCCTAAACCGACAATATTCGCCGCGATAATAATTACCACGCAGCCGAGGCTTAATACGGCAACGGGACGGCGGCCAGCATTTTTCCACTCTTTTAGCACCAGACCGACAAGCCCCCCGCACAGCACATAGAAGCTCATGTGCAGCATCCAGCTCATGTAGTCATATTGCGCTGGAATGCGCGCGTGACCCCAGGCATAGAAAAAGAACTGTAAATACCACATCAGACCGCCAAGCGCGGACAGCAGAATATTGCTGATAATCAACGGTCTTGCCAGCGAGAAGTCGGCTTTTATCGACAGATTTTGCACTTTTGCCAGGCGGATAAAACAGAAACCGAGGTTCACCAGCGCGCCGCCGCCCATAATCACCACGTAACTCGGCAGCGCGACATAGAGCGGGTCAACGCCAAGCGCGGCAGCAGCTTCATGCATCGGTTTCGCGGCGTTCATGGCAAAAGACATCCCCGCCGAGAAAATACCGCACATCACTGCCAGCAGAAGCCCTTTCTTCAGATTGAACTCCTCCGCTTTAATGCCCATTTTGCGTTCTTTTAACTGTCCGGCGCGCGTCACAATCCCGACGCCGATCAGCGCGACAAAAACGCCAAGTAGCGTCATGCGTCCCCCTTCGGTATGGATTAACACATCGAAGTTACCGTTGATGATAGGCGTCATCAGCGTGCCGACGATAAGCGTAATGCCGATAGCGATGCCGATACCCATCGACATCCCGAGATAACGCATGGTCAGACCGTAATTAATATTGCCGATGCCCCACATGGCGCCGAACAGAAAAACCGGTAAAAGGGTGGAGAGGTTAAACTGCCCATAATAGGCCCAGAAATCAGGCAGTAACAGAGCGCTAATTGTCCACGGCAGAATAAGCCATGAGACGATGCCGCCCACTGACCACATGGTTTCCCATGACCACTGTTTCACTTGCTTGAACGGGGCATAGAAGCAGGCTGCACTGGCCGCCCCTATCAAATGCCAGAAAATACCCATCGTAATCGCGTTACTCATGACATGTTCCTCATTATTTTTTATGGACGGGATACCCCTTCCGTTTGCATGAGTTTAAAAATTACGCAGCCTGGTAACCTTATAACGATTGCCGCCGTTGGGTGTATTCTGGCAATCAGCACGTTAATGAAGTGATTAACTTCACGTTTTAAAAAAGTCGGAGCGCATCGTGACCGTCTGGATGTTATTTAAATCAGTGGGTAATATTTGTTTTTCTAAAATACCTTCATCATAACGACACGAAACGACTTAGCTGGCAACAATACAAAGAAAACGCTGCGTGAGATCACATAATGGGAATGGTCTGACTTACCGTTTGATAAAAGGGTAGTTATACAGTAATTATTTGGTTGTTTTATTTGTATTTACAATTTAAATATATTGAAATTAACGTTAGGAATCAATGAAATATAAGTATAAGGAAATTCCTATATTAGTGTTGTTGATGGTGTTTTGATTTTTATTTTATATGACGAATATGAATTTCATTTATTTTATTTTGCTTTTTGAACATTATCCCAATTTTAAATTAAAGATCTTTGTCTATATTGTCGCCATTCACATTGCGTATTATGGTTGTAATGGTCTGACATGAAACAACGTTTTAATTTTAAATTAAATGGATTCTGTTATGAGAAAATCTCTTTTCTTACTATTACCTCTTGTTGTAACAAATGCGCATGCAGTATATGTCGATGTTCGTCATGAATATCTTGATGATAGTAAAGCTAACTATGACCGTGCGTATATTTCTCATCGGTTTGCGAATGGTGTTGGTTTTGCGATAGAAGCTATCTCAAAATCAGGCGGGGATGACACCAATAAAGCGTTTAATGACCTGGAAACACAGGGTAACGAATATACGATAAGCTACCAATTTAAAACCGGTGATGTCGCCTGGCAACCGGGTTTCGTGCTGGAAACAGGCAACGGTTACTCTACCTATAAGCCTTACTTCCGCGCGACGTGGACATTAAATGAAAGCTGGTGGGTTGGCGCGCGCTATCGTTTTGAATATGTACGCCGTTCTTCTGATATCCGTGATGATGATACCATCAATCGTATGGATGTCTGGGCGGGTTATAAATGGAACAACTTTGACTGGACAATCGAAGGAATTTATAAGAAAGCTGATAAATATGATCTTTACGATGGCGGCAAAGATAACTATGAATATAACTTCAGAACTGCCTATATTATTGATCAATGGTCGCCATTCGTTGAGGTAGGTAATGTTTCCGTCAATAGCAACAGCGATGAAAGACAAACCCGTTTCCGCGTGGGTATAGGCTACACATTCTAATCATTATCCCTGTTTATTATTTATTCCCTTTTCCGGCTACTTTATAGGTAGCCGGTTTTTTTTTACCTGGTGATGACCTGCGGATAATTATTATCGTGCGTTGGCCGGATAAGACGCGAATCGCCATCCGGCAACGAGATGTGCAGGAAACTATGCGCTTACATGATGCCCAGTAGACGGGGTAAGAACAGTGTGATTTCCGGAATGTAGGTAATTAATAACAGAACGCCGATAATCGCGCCGTAAAAAGGCAGCAACGGTTTAATCACTTCCTCAACTTTGACCTTACCGACGCTCGCCCCGACATATAAACCACTGCCAACTGGCGGCGTAATGGTGCCAATCGCCAGGTTATAGATCATGATAATGCCGAAATGCACCGGATCGACGCCCAGTTTAGCCATGATCGGCAGCAGAATCGGGGTAAAAATCAGAATGGCCGGACCGATATCCATAAATGCGCCGATAATCAACAAAAAGACGGTAATGACTAACAGGATAACCAGTTTATTGGCGGAAATACCGAGGATCATATCGCTCAGCGCCGCAGGAATATTGGTGATCGACATCGAGAAGGACATCGCCGAAGAGGTTGCCAGCAGGAACATGATGACCCCGGTCATTACCACTGTCTGGAGCAAAATCGAAGGCAAATCCTTAATTTTCAGCGTGCGGTAAAACACCATCGTCAACAATAATGTATACACCACGGCAATCGCGGAGGCTTCAATGGCGGTGAAAATCCCCTGCACAATGCCGCCGACGATAATCACGATCAGCAGCAGGCTGGGAATGGCCTCAACGGCAACTTTTAGCGCCATGCCTTTTTGGACGGTGAAGAAAACCCGATAATTTCGACGCTTAGCGACCACCAGCGTGACCAGCATACAGCCAACGCCCCACAGCACTCCCGCGACCAGACCGCCGGCGAACAGAGCGGCAATCGATGTTCCCCCGCTTGCCAGCGCATAAAGGATAAAAGCCGTGGTGGGCGGAATTAACATTCCCGTCGGCGCGGAGGCGATATTCACCGCGGCCGCAAAGCCGCGATCGTAACCTTCGCGCGCGCTCATCGGCACCATCACGCCGCCGATGGAGGTTGAGGCGGCAATCGCCGATCCGGAAATTGCACCGAACATCATATTGCCGACGATGTTGGTATAAGAGAGCGAGCCGGGCAGTTTGCCAGTAAACAGTTTGGCAAAATTGACCAGCCGGGCGGCAATTCCCCCGCTATTCATGATCACCCCGGACAAAACGAAGAACGGCACGGCCAGCAAGGCAAAACTGTCCAGGCTGGAGAACATTTTTTGCGCGGTGGCGAACATCGAAATATCGAAAGGCAGTACCAGCATCATGGTGCTGAAAGAGGCGATAACGATGCAGATCCCAATAGGCGCGCCCATGGCCAGTAAAACAACAAAGACGGCAATTAGCGTACAGGACGCAAAAATAGGGTCAATCATGTGATTTCTCCAGAGTGTGCTCAGTGGTATCCGTGGCGGAATGGATAGCTTTCAGGGCGTCAACGATATTCAGCAGCCCATAGAGGATGATCAGTACGCCTGCGCAGGGGAGCGCGTAATAAATTTTCCCCATCGGAATGCCCAGCGCAGGGGAGATTTGCAGCATAGAAATCGCAGAAATCTTTAAGCCGCCGATAATCAATACCCAAATGGAAAACGCGATAAAAATGACCTGCAGAATAATATCCCACCAGCCACGAATCGTCGGCGACACCTTATCCAGTAAGAGAGTCAGGCTGATATGCTGTTTCTGACCGGCGACAAAAGCCATGCCCAGCATTGATACCCACACCAGGAGAAATCGCAGCATCTCTTCGGTAAGGGTGCTGGGAACGCCCAGAATGTAGCGGCTCACCACCTGCCAGCAGGCGATGCCAACCATTATCGCCAGCACCAGGCAACAGATAGCGCCCAGCAATAAATCAAGTCCTTTTCTGAATGTGTTCATCTTAATTTCCTGATTAGATTAATTTTTTGCTGTCTGGATACGTTGATACAGCCCGTAAAGCCGCGGTTTGTTTTTCAGGCCGTCGTAAATAGGCTGTACTGCCTTCTGGAAGGGTTTTTTGTCGATCTCGTAGAATTCAACGTTGAAATCTTTTACCGCCGCCAGCCTGGTTTTCTCTATTTCCTTGTCCCATGCGGCTTTCTCAAATTCGATCGACGCCTTGATGGCGGCTTCGACGATGCGCTGCTGTTCCGGCGTCAGCTTTTCCAGCGTGAGGGTACTCATTAGCAGGATATCGGGAATGCGGGTGTGCATATCGTAGGTGTAATAACGGGCGACTTCGCCGTGGCGGGCGATGGTGAGAGCGAACTCATTGTTTTCCGCGCCGTCGAGAATGCCTTGTTGTAACGAGGTATAGACCTCCGCCTGGCTCATGGCGATGGGCGAAGCGCCCAGCAGTTTGAGAGTTTGGATCGCCGTCTCACTCTGCATGACGCGGATCTTCTTCCCGCGTAAATCCTCAATGCGTTTAACCGGCGCTTTGCTCATATAAAAATTACGCGCGCCGGAATCATACCAGCCTACGCCGACAAACCCCTGCGCGGCGGTGGACTGATAAACAGGCTCCATCACCTGTGGGTTATCCATTACGCGGTAGTATTCATCGACGGTGGCAAACAGGTAGGGAAGTGAGAACACGCCGTACTCAGGCGAAAAACTCTCCATCAGCCCGGACGACACTTTAGTGATGTCGACGACGCCGACCTGCGTCAACTCCACCAGTTCGCGCTCTCCGCCAAGCTGTCCGTCCGGGAAGTACTGTACTTTGATATCGCCGCCCGTTTTCTCTTCAACTTGCTGCCCCAGGAAGTGCAACGCATCTTTTACCGGCTGGCTATTTTCAGCGTAGGCCAGGCGCAAAATGGTTTCGCCGTGGGAGAAGAAAGAGAGTGTGGAGAGTAAGGCCAACGTAGCCAGACGTATAAAACCAGGTTGCTTCATAATTCCCTCGCAATTGTAATAATTTACCGGGAATGTAATTGCATGGTGAAATTATAACCTTCTTGATTTTGCCACCGCTGACAAAAATTGGCACCAAAAGAAAGATTTTGAAACCCTGTTTCACATTTCATGATTTCCAGGAATTCATCAACAGGCGGTTTCGGTTGGAGGCGTAAAAAACGATTTTTTTCAGCGGATGCCGTAACGTTTATAACCCTTGAAAAAGTACGGCATTGATAATCATTTTCAATATCATTTAATTAACTATAATGAACCAACTGCTTACGCGGCGTTAACACTGTGCCGCTCGACAATAATGGAGATGATTATGAGTTATACACTGCCATCCCTGCCGTACGCTTATGATGCACTGGAACCGCACTTCGATAAGCAGACGATGGAGATTCACCACACCAAACACCATCAAACCTATGTCAACAACGCTAACGCGGCGCTGGAAAACCTGCCTGAGTTTGCTGACCTGCCGGTTGAAGAACTGATTACTAAACTGGATCAGGTGCCAGCGGACAAAAAAACCGTGCTGCGTAACAACGCGGGCGGCCACGCTAACCACAGCCTGTTCTGGAAAGGGCTGAAAAAAGGCACCACTCTGCAGGGCGATCTGAAAGCGGCTATCGAGCGTGACTTCGGTTCCGTTGACAACTTCAAAGCTGAATTCGAAAAAGCAGCAGCAACCCGTTTCGGCTCCGGCTGGGCGTGGCTGGTGCTGAAAGGCGACAAACTGGCTGTGGTTTCTACCGCAAACCAGGATTCCCCGCTGATGGGTGAAGCCATTTCCGGCGCTTCCGGCTTCCCGATCCTGGGTCTGGACGTGTGGGAACACGCTTACTATCTGAAATTCCAGAACCGCCGCCCGGACTACATCAAAGAGTTCTGGAACGTGGTGAACTGGGACGAAGCAGCAGCGCGTTTCGCCGCTAAAAAATAATTTGCATTGCACGTCTGTAGAAGCGAGTCTGATGACTCGCTTTTTTTGTATCCGCGTAAGGAGCAGCAGATGCATTATCCGGTTGACGTGTTTATTGGCAAAATTCGTGACTATGACGGCAGCCGCCCGAGCGCTATCGCCAAGGTGCAAATCGACGGCGAACTCATGCTGACCGAGCTCGGTCTGGCAGGCGATCAGCAGGCCGAAAAGAAAATCCACGGCGGCCCCGACCGCGCGCTATGCCATTACCCCCGCGAACACTATGCTGATTGGATTCGCCAGTTCCCCGAGCAGGCGACGCTGTTTTGCGCCCCGGCGTTTGGCGAGAATCTGTCGACGAACGGAATGACCGAACACAACGTGTTTATTGGCGACATCTACCGCTGGGGCGAGGCGTTGATCCAGGTCACTCAGCCGCGCTCTCCATGCTTTAAACTTAATTTCCACTTTGCCATCAGCGACATGGCCCTCCTTATGCAGAACAGCGGAAAAACCGGCTGGCTGTATCGGGTCATTGCGCCAGGTAAGGTCTCCAGCGATGCGCCGCTGGAACTGGCGTCGCGTCTGAGCGATGTCTCGGTTCATGAAGCGGGTGTTATCGCCTGGTCTATGCCGTTTGATGACGAACAATATCACCGGCTGTTGAGCGCCGCCGGGCTGTCGGCGAGCTGGAGCCGCACCATGCAAAAGCGTCGTTTGAGCGGCAAAATTGAAGATAGCGCCAGACGACTGTGGGGGGATAAAACTCCGCCAAAATGAAAGGAAGGATTATGACTGAAGCTGAAAATGCGGTGGCGATCGTAAAAGAATTTTTGGTGGCCTCGATGATTCCCGATGCTGAACGCGCCGCAACGTATATGCACCCGGAGGTGAAAATTACCTTCACCGGAGGCCGGGCGATGGCGGGCGCGGCAGATATCGCGCAGTTTAACGGCGCTCGCTACAAGTGGGTGAAGAAGGCGCTGGGCGAGTTTGATGCGGTGCAGCATGATGATTACGTTGTGATTTATTCCAACGGTACGTTGTATGGCGAATGGCCCGACGGTCGCCCGTTTGCCGATAACCGCTTTATTGACCGTTTCGAAGTGCGCGATGGCAAAATTACCCGGATGGACGTGTGGAATGACAGCGCTGAGTGGATTCTGGCGCCGGAAATCTCCCGGTAAATCTCGACGGCGAGATAAAAAATCGGCCTGCATTCGCAGGCCGATGGTTTTTAGGTTCGCTTGTACAGCGGTAGCCACAGCGTGAGCCGCAACCCGCCGAGCGGGCTATCGTCAGCCTTCACCCAGCCGCGGTGCTGCTGCATGGCGCTTTCGACAATCGCCAGCCCCAGCCCGGTGCCGCCAGACTCGCGGTCGCGCGCCTCATCAGTGCGATAGAACGGACGGAAGATCTGCTCGCGGTCTTCAGGGCTGACGCCCGGCCCGTCGTCATCGACCGTGATCGTAATACCGTCTTTATCCACCGAGAAGCCGACTTCAATCTTCGTATGTGAATAGCGCAGCGCATTACGAACAATATTTTCCAGCGCGCTTTCCAGCGCGTTTGGGTTGCCATAGAGCGGCCACGGCCCCGGCGGATAATTTACCGTTAACGACTTGCCCATCTGTTCGGCTTCAAAGGCGGCGTTATCCAGCACTTCGCCCCATAGCTGATTGGCTTTCATCGTTTCGCTGACCAGCGCATTTTTCTGTTGGTTACGCGACATCACCAGCAGGTCATTGATCATGCTGTCCAGACGCTGCGCTTCGGTTTCAATACGCTCCAGCTCTTTGCTTTCGCCGCCACGACGACGCAGCAGAGCGGTACCCAGTTGCAGGCGCGTAAGGGGCGTTCGCAGCTCATGGGAGATGTCTGACAGCAAACGCTGCTGCGAGGTCATCATCCGTTCCAGCGCCGTCACCATCTGGTTAAAACTGGCGCCAGCGGCGAGGAACTCCTGCGGACCCGCCTCCAGCTCCGGATGCTGACGCAGGTTGCCTTGCGCCACTTCATCAGCCGCGTTTTTCAACTTACGCGCCGGTTTCGCCAGACTCCATGCCAGCCATAGCAAGAGCGGCGAACTGACCAGCATCGTGACAATGAGCAACAGAAGCGGGCGGTCAAACAGCAGATTAATAAAATCGGATTGCGAACTGCTGGCCGGTCGAATCAAGTAAAGCTGGTAATTATCCTCTCCGTCGCGAACGGAGAACGGCCCCACCATCTCTACGCGGCCATATTTTTTCTTCTGCGGATGATCGGCATTATCCGCCTGACCAATGAAGTTACGAATGATCTGCATTTCGCTGCGTTCAGCACCGATCACGCGTCCTTCAGAGGTCACCAGTAATAACCGCTGTCCAGGCGGCGCCCACTTATCGATCGCGCGGAACAGGCGACGCCACCACATCAGGTCGTTGGGCGGATCGTTCGCAAGTTCAGCTTCTACATGTTGCTCTATCATCAATCCCTGGCGCTGTTCGCTGTCCAGCAGCTCGGTCATCTGGCGTGAATCGAGCTTGGGCAACATCAGTACCAGCATTAGCACCAGCGCCAGCGTCAACCAGAAGATGGCGAAGATGCGCGCGGTTAAACTTCCTATCATGAAGCGGAAACCATCAGATAGCCGCGACCACGCAATGTTTTAAACCACGGGTGACCGTCTTTGCGTTCCGGCAGTTTGCGGCGCAGGTTAGAAATATGCATATCAATGGCGCGATCGAACGGCGTCAGGCGCTTACCCAGCACTTCCTGGCTTAAATGTTCACGGGAAACCACCTGGCCGAGGTGTTGCGCCAGCAAATAGAGCAGGGTGAATTCCGTACCGGTCAGCTCCAGCGTTTGGCCATCGAAACTGGCTTCCTGGCGACCCGGATTAAGGCTTAGCGCATCAACTTCCAGCGTCGGCGAGCCGTTGTCGCTGCTCTGCTGCTGTTCGCTCCAGTGGGAACGGCGCAAAATAGCCCTGATGCGCGCTACCAGCTCGCGGTCGTTAAATGGTTTGGGTAAATAGTCGTCCGCGCCCAGCTCAAGGCCGAGAACGCGATCCAGCTCGCTGCCGCGCGCGGTCAGCATAATGACAGGCGTCTGGTGTGTCTGGCGAAGCGCTTTCAACGTATCGATACCGTTTTTCTTCGGCATCATGACGTCAAGCAAAAGTAAATCGATGCTGTCATCCAAAAGCTCAAGCGCCTGCTCGCCGTCGTGGGCCACCAGGACATTAAAACCTTCCATTTCGAGGAGCTCTTTTAACAGGGAAGTCAGCTCTCGGTCATCATCAACTAACAGGATTTTATTCATTGTTTACGTACCTCCGAGGCAGAAATTACGTCATCAGGCGTCGCTAATCCATGACTTTACGTTGTTTTACACCCCCTGACGCATGTTTGCAGCCCGAATCGTAAACTGTCTCTCGTTGAATCGCGACAGAAAAGATTTTGGGAGCAAGCGATGCGCAAAGTTACCGCTGCTGTTATGGCCTCAACGCTGGCATTCAGTTTTTTAAGCCACGCAGCTGAAGTTGTTACAAGCGATAACTGGCACCCCGGTGACGGGGCCACGCAGCGTAGCGCGCAAAATCATATGTTTGACGGCATAAGTTTAACCGAACATCAGCGTCAGCAGATGCGAGATCTTATGCAACAGGCAAGGCACGAACAGCCTCCTGTTAATGTTAGCGAAATGGAGACAATGCATCGGCTTGTCACCGCAGAAAAATTTGATGAAAGCGCTGTGCGCGCTCAGGCAGAAAAAATGGCGCAAGAGCAGGTTGCCCGCCAGGTCGAAATGGCCCGCGTGCGTAACCAGATGTATCGCCTGTTAACGCCGGAGCAGCAAGCGGTTTTGAATGAAAAGCATCAGCAACGAATGGAGCAACTGCGCGACGTGGCGCAATGGCAAAAAAGTTCATCGTTGAAATTATTGAGTAGTAGCAACTCACGTTCCCAGTAACAACCCTGTTTTCCTTGCCATAGACACCATCCCTGTCTTCCCCCACATGATGTGGGGGTTTTTTTTATCTCCAGTTTGTCATTCTGTTATTAGCTTACTGTTTTAAACCATCCGTTATACTACCGGCAGAAGATAGCGGGAGTATTTATGAATCAAACCTATGGACGGCTGGTTAGCCGGGCGGCTATCGCGGCAACGGCGATGGCATCAGCGTTACTTTTGATCAAAATTTTTGCGTGGTGGTATACGGGATCGGTGAGTATTCTGGCGGCGTTGGTGGACTCGCTGGTGGATATTGCCGCGTCATTGACGAATTTGTTGGTCGTGCGTTATTCGCTGCAACCCGCAGATGATGAACACACGTTTGGGCACGGTAAAGCGGAGTCGCTGGCGGCGCTGGCGCAAAGTATGTTTATTTCCGGTTCGGCGTTGTTTCTGTTTTTGACCAGTATTCAGAATCTGATTAAGCCGACGCCAATGAACGACCCCGGCGTGGGGATTGGCGTTACCGTCATCGCTCTGATATGCACTATTATACTGGTCACGTTTCAGCGCTGGGTGGTACGCAAGACCCAAAGTCAGGCGGTACGGGCGGATATGCTTCATTATCAGTCTGATGTTATGATGAACGGAGCGATTCTTATCGCGCTGGGGTTATCCTGGTACGGTTGGCATCGTGCGGATGCCCTGTTTGCGTTAGGTATCGGCATCTATATTTTGTATAGCGCGTTACGTATGGGGTATGAGGCGGTGCAGTCATTATTGGATCGCGCGCTGCCCGATGCGGAACGACAGGAAATTATTGATATCGTGACGTCATGGCCGGGAGTCAGCGGCGCGCACGATCTCCGCACGCGGCAGTCAGGGCCGACTCGCTTTATTCAGATTCATTTGGAAATGGAAGATAATCTGCCGCTCGTTCAGGCGCATTTTGTGGCTGACCAGGTAGAGCAGGCGATTTTACAGCGTTTTCCGGGTTCAGATGTCATTATTCATCAGGATCCCTGTTCAGTCGTTCCCAGGGAAGGCAGGAAGTTCGAGCTTGTATAATTGATTGTTAAAAAGTGAGCCAGGCCAGCATTTTGTGTATAAATTACCGCCATTTGGCCTGACCTGAATCAATTCAGCAGGAAGGGATTGTTATACTATCTGTATATTCGTTGGATCGTTTCGAAGTGCGAAATCGGCTTCCGGCAATAGATTTCATTTTGCATTCCAAAGTTCAGAGGTAGTCATGATTAAGAAAATCGGTGTGTTGACAAGCGGCGGTGATGCGCCGGGCATGAACGCGGCAATCCGCGGTGTTGTGCGCGCAGCGTTGACGGAAGGGCTGGAAGTCATGGGCATTTATGACGGCTATCTGGGCCTGTATGAAGATCGTATGGTTCAGCTTGACCGTTACAGCGTATCTGACATGATCAACCGTGGCGGTACTTTCCTCGGTTCTGCCCGTTTCCCGGAATTCCGTGACGAAAATATTCGCGCTGTCGCGATCGAAAACCTGAAAAAACGCGGTATCGATGCGCTGGTAGTTATTGGCGGCGACGGTTCTTATATGGGTGCAAAACGTCTGACTGAAATGGGCTTCCCGTGCATCGGTCTGCCAGGCACTATCGATAACGACATCAAAGGCACCGACTACACTATCGGCTATTTCACTGCTCTCGGCACTGTAGTGGAAGCGATTGACCGTCTGCGTGACACCTCCTCTTCTCACCAGCGTATCTCTATCGTTGAGGTGATGGGCCGTTATTGCGGCGACCTGACGTTGGCGGCGGCTATTGCTGGCGGCTGTGAGTTTATCGTGGTGCCGGAAGTTGAATTTAATCGCGAGGATCTGGTGGCGGAAATCAAAGCCGGGATCGCGAAAGGGAAAAAACACGCTATCGTCGCTATCACCGAACATATGTGTGATGTTGACGAGCTGGCGCACTTTATTGAAAAAGAAACGGGCCGTGAAACGCGTGCGACGGTGCTCGGCCACATTCAGCGCGGTGGTTCCCCGGTACCTTACGATCGCATTCTGGCTTCCCGTATGGGCGCGTATGCTATTGACCTGCTGCTGGAAGGCCATGGCGGTCGTTGTGTCGGTATCCAGAACGAGCAGCTTGTTCATCATGACATCATCGATGCGATTGAAAACATGAAGCGTCCGTTCAAAAGCGACTGGATGGAGTGCGCGAAAAAACTGTACTGATTGTTTTTGCGCGCCTGATGGCGCTACGCTTATCAGGCCTACAGGTTGCAGAAACGTGTAGGCCGGATTAGGCGCTAGCCGCCATCCGGCAATCCCTCAGATTTATTCCTCGAAGTTATAGCCAATCTTTTTTTATTCTTTAATGTTTGGATCTCTTTCTGGCACGCTTTGCTCATCACAACACAACATAAGCGAGTCGGGCGATGAAAAAGTGGGGCGTGGGGTTCACATTATTGCTGGCGTCAACCAGCATTCTGGCAAAGGATATTCAGTTACTTAACGTATCATACGATCCAACGCGTGAGCTGTACGAGCAGTACAACAAAGCGTTTAGCGCGCACTGGAAGCAGGAAACCGGCGACAACGTCGTGATCCGTCAATCGCACGGCGGTTCGGGTAAACAGGCGACTTCCGTTATTAACGGCATTGAAGCCGATGTCGTGACGCTGGCGCTGGCTTACGATGTGGACGCTATTGCGGAACGTGGTCGTATCGATAAAAACTGGATTAAGCGTCTGCCGGATAACTCAGCACCTTACACCTCCACCATCGTTTTCCTGGTCCGTAAAGGCAATCCAAAACAAATTCATGACTGGAACGATCTGATTAAACCCGGTGTGTCGGTGATTACGCCAAACCCGAAAAGCTCTGGCGGCGCACGCTGGAACTATCTGGCGGCATGGGGCTACGCCCTGCACCACAACAATAACGATCAGGCCAAAGCGCAGGACTTTGTCAAAGCCCTGTTTAAAAACGTTGAAGTGCTGGACTCCGGCGCGCGCGGCTCAACCAATACTTTCGTTGAACGCGGTATCGGTGATGTGCTGATTGCCTGGGAAAACGAAGCGCTACTGGCGACGAATGAACTGGGTAAAGATAAATTCGAGATAGTGACCCCGAGTGAATCTATTCTCGCAGAGCCGACCGTTTCCGTGGTCGACAAAGTGGTGGAAAAGAAAGACACCAAAGCGGTAGCGGAAGCCTACCTGAAGTATCTCTACTCGCCGGAAGGGCAGGAGATAGCAGCGAAAAACTTCTACCGTCCGCGCGATGCTGACGTGGCGAAAAAATACGACGATGCGTTTCCGAAGCTGAAGCTGTTCACCATTGACGAGGTGTTTGGCGGCTGGGCGAAGGCGCAAAAAGATCACTTCGCTAATGGCGGTACGTTCGACCAAATCAGCAAACGCTAAACCGTTTATAAACCCGGTAACGTATTATGTTACCGGGTTTTTTCTTTGCCACAATTTTGCGTTACTCTTCCCCGTCTATGGGTCACAGGGAACGCATATCATGAAAAAAACAGGCTACTTTTTACTGGCGGTGATAGTGATTGTCGCCGCGGCGGGCGTCGGTTACTGGAAATTTTCCGGCAACCCTGATGCATTACGGGAAATCGTGCTTGAACAATGCCTGCCCGATCAGTTACAGCATCAAAACCCAGCGCCGTGCGCGGAAGTCAAACCTCGCGCTGGCTATGTCGTCTTTAAAGATCGTCACGGTCCGTTGCAATATTTATTGATGCCCACCTACCGTATCAACGGTACAGAAAGCCCGCTATTGCTGGAACCCGCTACGCCCAACTTTTTCTGGCTGGCCTGGCAGGCTCGCGGCTATATGAGTAAAAAATACGGGCATGATATTCCGGATAGCGCGGTCTCGCTGGCGATTAATTCGCGGCTTGGTCGTTCACAGGACCATTTGCATATCCATATTTCTTGCATCCGTCCTGACGTTCGGGAACAACTGGATAACGATCTCACGCGCATCAGCACTCGCTGGCTTCCGCTGCCGGGCGACCTGATGGGGCATGAATACCTGGCGCGCCGGGTAACCGAGAGCGAGCTGGCGCAGCGTAGTCCGTTTATGATGCTGGCGGAAGAGGTGCCGGAAGCGCGCGATCATATGGGACGCTATGCGCTGGCGGTGGTACGCCAAAGCGACGACTCTTTTGTTCTGCTGGCGACCGAGCGTAACCTGCTGACGCTTAATCGCGCATCGGCGGAAGAGATTCAGGACCATAGTTGCGCCATTTTGTCTTCCCGCTGATTTTCGTTACACCCCCCTGCTCATTATCTTATTGATTCTTATCCCGGTTTAAAACTGGGGTAAGATCGTGTCTATAAAAATATGTGAAACCGATCAAAAGATATAAAGGTATACCTTTATATCTTTTGATGGTTCGTTACACTCTCTTCATAGCCTCCATAGATTGTCTGGTGGATGGCTTATATAAAAACGTTTTTATTTCATGTAGTGACATCATTAATTGTTCACCAGATTTGCGCTGTTAAGCGTAAAGGAATATCAACATGAAACTTTCTATCGTGGAAAAAATCGGCTTCGGCGCGGGAGATATGGCGATAAACGTTGTGATTATCGCCATGCAGCTGCTCCTCGCCTATTTCTATACCGATATCTACGGCCTGAGCGCCGCTGATGTTGGCGTACTGTTTGTGGTTGTGCGGATGATTGATGCCATTATCGATCCGGCCATGGGGGTTCTGACCGATAAACTGAATACGCGCTGGGGGCGTTACCGCCCGTGGCTGCTGTGGTTTGCCATTCCTTTTGGTTTCGCCGTGTATTTGATGTTTATTACGCCTGATATGGCTTATATGGCCAAGCTGGCGTGGGCCTATGGCACCTATATTCTAATGACCCTGGTCTATACCGCGATCACCATTCCCTATATTTCGATGATTGGCGTCATTACCAGCGACCCCGTCGAACGGTTAAGCGCCAACGGTTATCGTTTTGTGATGACCAAGATTGCCGCTTTCCTGGTGACTATCGTCGTACCGATGCTTGCCGTCTGGCTGGGGCAGGGCAACAAGGCGCTGGGTTACCAGTTTTCGATGGGGCTGATGGGGGCGATGGGCGCCTTGCTGTTTATCTTCTGTTTTCTTACCACGCGTGAACGCAGCGAGCCGGAAATTACGTCGTTATCGGTGGGGAAACAGTTTAAATATCTGTTACGCAACGATCAGTGGATTATTCTCGGCGTTGTTATTCTGCTGCTGATGTGCGGTTATGTTATTCGCGGTTCCGTTGCCGCTTATTACGCCAAGTATTATCTGAACGGCGGAGATAGCCTGATTTCACCCTTCCTGACTACCGGCGTCGTTGCCTCTATTTTAGCGATGATTGCCACCACCTGGATAACCAAGTTCTGGGACAAAATTAAGATGTTCCGCTACACCCAGATTATTACCTTTATCCTGAGCGCGCTGATGTATTTCTCCGTCGGGCGTGAAAATCTTATCCTGGCGTTTGCGTTCTATTTTCTTATTAATTTCTTCTGCGATATGCAAATGCCGGTGTTCTGGTCCTCTATCGCCGAAGCGGTGGATTACGGAGAAAAGAAAACCGGTCTGCGCGTTTCCGGGTTGGCGTTTGGCGGCATCCTCTTCTTCCAGAAGTTTGGGATGGGGATCGCGGGCGGGATACTCGGATTCCTGCTGAGCCACTTTGGCTATCAGGCCGATGTTGAACAGAGCGCGCGTTCGCTCACCGGTATTGCGCTGATGATGACGCTCATTCCGGCACTGTTCCATCTTGCGGTTGGGCTGCTTATGAAAAAGTATCTGATTAATAACGAATATTATCGTGATATTCAGCTTGCCCTGGCGCAGAAGCAGGCATAAGGAGGCGCAAATGAAGGCCATGAATAAGGTTTGGGTTATCGGCGATGCCTCCGTTGATCTGGTGCCGGAAAAACAGAACAGCTATCTGAAATGCCCCGGCGGAGCGTCGGCGAACGTGGGGGTATGCGTTGCCAGGCTGGGCGGAGAGTGCGGTTTTATTGGCTGTCTTGGCGACGATGACGTCGGTCGCTTCCTGCGCCAGGTTTTCCAGGATAACGGCGTGGATGTCACGTTTCTAAGGCTGGATGCGGACCTGACCAGCGCGGTGCTGATCGTCAACCTGACGGCTGACGGGGAACGCAGCTTTACCTATCTGGTGCATCCGGGGGCTGATACCTACGTCTCGCCGCAGGACCTGCCGCCGTTCAGGCAGTACGAATGGTTTTACTTCAGCTCAATTGGCCTCACCGACAGGCCCGCTCGCGAGGCGTGCCTTGAGGGAGCGAGAAGAATGCGTGAAGCGGGTGGTTACGTACTGTTTGACGTCAATCTGCGCAGCAAAATGTGGGGGAATACTGATGAAATCCCTGAACTGATCGCCCGGTCCGCCGCACTGGCTTCTATCTGCAAAGTCTCGGCAGATGAGCTGTGCCAGCTCAGCGGGGCCAGTCACTGGCAGGATGCGCGTTATTACCTGCGCGATCTTGGGTGTGACACCACGATCATTTCGCTGGGGGCCGATGGCGCGCTGTTGATTACCGCCGAGGGGGAGTTCCATTTTCCCGCACCACGCGTCGATGTCGTCGATACCACCGGGGCAGGCGATGCTTTTGTCGGCGGCCTGCTGTTCACCCTTTCCCGCGCAAATTGCTGGAATCATATCCTACTGGCGGAGGCCATCAGCAATGCTAATGCCTGCGGCGCTATGGCGGTGACGGCAAAAGGCGCAATGACCGCTTTACCGTTTCCTGACCAACTCAACACTTTTCTTTCCAGCCATTCGCTGGCACAAGCCATGACCGTGAAATAAGGAGTCATCATGCACGTTGATCAAAACAAAATACTGGGATGCCTGGTGGGCGCCGCCGCCGCGGACGCGATGGGAGCCGCGACGGAAGTACGCACCCAGCAGCAAATAAAAGACTATTTTGGCGGCTGGGTGACGACCTTTCAAAAACCGCCAGCGGACACGTTTGGCCGCTGCAATGAAGCGGGTATGTGCACGGATGATTTTATTCAGGCTAAGTACATTATGGACGCGCTGCTGCGCCATCAGCGTGAAGTCAGCGACGAAGCGATGCGCGAGGCTTTTCAGCAGTGGCTGGATTACCCGTACTACGCCAACTTTACCGGCCCGACGACGCGTGCGGCAATGAAGGCAATATTCAATGATAACCGCGCCTCTTTACAGGGTGAGCTGGAAGGCGAAAAACAGTCGGTACAGATTATTAATAAGGGTAACGCGGAGGCAACGAACGGCGCCGCCATGAAGATTTGGCCAGCGGCGGTGCTGCATCCGGGTGATATTGACGCGGCGATTGACTGCGCGCTACAGATTTGCCGTTTTACGCATAATAACGTGCTGGCGATGTCCGGCGCAGCGGCGATGGCGGCGGCAACCAGCGAGGCGTTAAGAGCGCAGACCAACGCAGACAGCATTATTGCCGCCGGTATTTACGGTGCGCAAAGGGGCTATCTGCTGGCGCAGGAGCAAGGGGCGATGATGGTGGCAGGTCCTTCCGTTGCCCGACGCATTGAACTGGCCGTAGATATCGGTAAACGTCATCGCCATTGGGAAACGGCGGTGGTGGAACTTGCTGATATTATTGGCTCCGGGCTGCACGTGAGTGAAGCGGTGCCGGCGGCCTTTGGCCTGTTCGCGTGTTGTCCGAATTCTGCCGTAGATGCTATTATCTCCGGCGTTAATATCGGCAATGATACTGATACTGTCGCCACCATGGTCGGGGCGATTTCCGGCGCATTCCATGGCGTGGAGGCTTTTCCCGCCGATTATTTAACGACTTTGGATCGTATGAATCATTTCGATTTGGCAGAACTGGCCAGGCAAATCGCAGGGTAGCGAATTCACCCTGCCGGGGACGGTAAAACGTCCCCTGCTGGCGAAGACGTGAGGTGCGCAGCTTGCAGGTTGATAAAACGAGCTTTACTCCGCTTTATAAGCAACTATTTTTTATCATCTGTCAGCAGATCCAAAATGGATCTCTGCCTTTAGGCAGCCAGCTGCCGACGCAAAAAGAGATTGCCAGATCCTACAACGTCTCGCTGATTGTGGTTAAACAGGCCTGGAGCGAATTAATCAATGCGGGCATTATTTCGTCGCAGCGCGGGAGTGGTTCTGTGGTGTGCTCGGTGCCGGAAGGCGTGAGCTACGGGCACACGTTTCGCGGTATTACCCGCGATCTCCAGGACGCCAGCGTGGCGATTGAGAACCGTATTCTGGAAATCGCGCCGCGCCGCGCGCGCGACGCTCAGGCAGACGGCTTGAGCCTGCCCTCACAGCATCACTATCTCTATATTTCGCGTATTCGTTGCCTGAATAACCGTCCGTTTAACCATGAAAAGATCTATCTCGATCTTAGCTTCTTTCCCGATCTGCAACTTACACCGCAGGCGCTGGAGCATACGTCGCTTTATTCGTTATTAAACGTCACAAGCGACTCGGCGATAGAAAAAGTTGAGGCGATTTTACCTTCCGCTGACCTGTGCGAAAAATTGCAAATCGCCGCCAATAAACCGCTGTTATCCGTCGCCAGACAGACGTTTCAGGCCGGGAAGGACAGCCCTTTTGAGTATTGCCGCTATTACGTGCTGTCTGAATACTTTGGTGAAATTCATTATCACTGATCTGTCCACTTAATCCTGCGATAACCTCACTATATCTGGCGTTTACCTGCCTGACTGTCCGTCGTATTCTTGCTGAAAAAATCGTCAGGAGACAGGTATGTCGCTCTGGTTGCCCCATCCTCTGTTCCTTCCTTTCATCATGGTTGGCATTACTATCCTTCTGTGGGCGACTTCGCCACTGCCGGAGTTTATGACCGCACTGCTATTTTTTGCTGCTGTGGTGGCGATGGGACCAGGGAAAGTTCCTGCGCGGGCGGGGATGCTGTGATGTATCGCGCTGGCGGTGATACGCCAAAGCGATGGCTCTTTTGTCCTGCTGGCGACCGAGCGTAATTTACTGACCTTCAATCGCGCTTCTGCCGAGGAGATTCAGGATCATCAGTGTGATATCTTGAACCAACAGGTCATCAAATGACAGCTTGATATTGCATTAACGAATGCCGTTTGGAGGCCGGACAAGGCTCTCGTAGCGCTATCCGGCAAAATCTGGCGATGGCGCGGGCGTTACCAGGCTGGTGGATCTGCGGGGTGGCTGTCATTTTCCAGATGGGGCGATTTAATAAACACGCCTTTCCAGGGTTTATCGCCGTTATTAATGAGATAATGCGCCTCCCCAGGTTCGCACTGTAAAACATCTCCAGTTTGCAGGATATGAGGTGTTCCTTCCAGATACAGGCACACTTCACCGCTTAGGGTATAAAAAACCTCACAAGCGGTATTATGGCGATGGTTAGGGAATGACTGCCCTGGTTGTAGTATGACGACGCCCATATCGCAGCCCGGCCCACGGATTAAGTATTTAGGACCATTATCGCCAAAGCGGTATTCATGATTCTTCTCATTCGTTTTTTGCATGCTTATTCTCCTGTTACAGGCCTGGCGCTTTCCAGAGGGATGTCGTTAAGCCACCATCGACCAGCGCGCGTTGATCCTGATAAACGGCCTGCCATTTTTCTCTGGCCTGCTGATAGACAGCGAAATTTTCAGGATTAGGTTTATGCTCCCGATCCCAGCGCACTAGCTTTTCTCCCGTTTCCGCCAGCGATGGCCAGACACCCACGCCAACGCCTGCGGCAATAGCGCACCCTAGCGCGGTAGCTTCTTTGACGACAGGTACGTGAACGGTGAGTCCCGTAACGTCGGCAAGGATTTGGCTCCATAATTTGCCTTTAGATCCTCCGCCGGCAAAAACCAGCGAGTCGGCCTGTACGCCGGAAAACGCGGCAATTTGCTGTAAATTGCAGGCGGAAACAATGGCGGCATTCTCTTCCAGCGCGCGAAATAGGGTCGCTTTATTACACTTTTCAGGATCGATAGACAGATTGATAAACGACGGCGCGGCATGGTACCAGCGTTTAAAACGCATAACGTCAGAGAAGATGGGCATCACACCGTACGCGCCGGGAGGCACCCGGCTGGCCATATCTTCCAGCAGGGAATACGCATCAATACCTAACCTTTCAGCGATTAGTTTTTCCTCGGCGCAAAAGGCGTCGCGGAACCAACGCATCGTTAACCCAGTAAAAAAGCTAATAGACTCGGTTTGTACCATACCGGGGATCACATGAGGATTGATGCGAACGTTCATGTTTGGGTCGGTGACCGGCGCGGGAAGATTGACGACCTGTTGCCAGAAGGTTCCGCCCAGCACGGCCGTTTGCGCCGGGCGTACGACGCCCAGCCCCAGACAGCCTAACTGCACATCGCCGCCGCCAACGATGACCGGCGTACCCGCTTGCAGGTCGCACTGTTCAGCCGCTTTCTGTGAAATGTGACCGAGCAGCGTCCCGGTTTCTTTTACCGGCGAGAGAATGTCAGAACGCAGGCCCGCCATCTGTAACAGGCTACGTTTCCAGTTGCGGGTCACCAGATCCAATAACCCCGTCGTGCCTGCGTTGGAGGGATCGACCGCCAGTTCGCCGCTGAGCATAAAGGCCATCCAGTCGCTGATCATAGTGACGGTTGACGCGCGATGATAAATATCCGGACGATGGTGGGCAAGCCAGAGCAGACGCGGAATAGCGCTGAGCGCCAGCGTTTGCCCGGAGCAACGATAAACTTCCTCCTCAAAGGTGTTATCGTGCAGCTCTTTTAATTCACTGACTTCGTGCGCCGCGCGGGCGTCAACATTAGCGCAGGCCCAAATGGGTTCGCCGTTACTGTCATAAATAACAATGCCTTCACGCATCGAGCAGGCCGATACGGCAGCGATAGCCGTTGCAGGGATGGCGGCTTTCTGTAGTGCCTGACGGATACACTGGCAAGCCAGTTGCCAGTTTTTGGCAAGATCAAACTCCATCGAACCAGGCACATCCGGCACGGCCAGATGCTGCCATTCCGCTTGACCGACAGCTATTTGCTTTCCTTGTAGATCAAAAATTACTGCTCTGACGCTACCGGTACCGGCGTCAAGAGCCATCAGGTAATGTCCTGATTCAGTATGGGTACAGAGTCGAGCCATTTTTTTATCCTCGGCTATTTTTACATCGTTACATAAAATCCTGTCAGTTATTGTTTATTGAATTGAGGTAAGTGTTATTTTATTTGTTATTTTTCAATAAGTTGAATTATTTTTCCTGCCGTTTTCTGATCGGTAACCAGCGCATTGATATAGTTACCGCGCATAGCGGCAATAATAGCTTCTGCTTTTTGTTCGCCGCCGGCGACGCCAATCACGGTTGGGATCGTGGAAAGTGAATTTAACTTCAGGCCAATTAATTCGTTATGGATTTTGATGTCTGGAATAATTTCGCCATGAGCATCAAAAAAATAGCCCAGAATATCGCCTACTGCGCCTTTGCGGCCAATCATGAGTTGTTCACCCTGAGTGATATAACCGGATTTTAAGATACTGGCTTGATCTTTCTGGTTAATTGCCCCAATCCCCACGATGGCGGCATCGGCAGCTTGCGCTGTGAGCATCACATCCCGCACGCTATTTTCATTGCGCAGCGTGCAGGCAATTTCCTGCGATGATGCGCGCAGCGGCGCGGGCATAATACTTACGCTACAAGCGGCATCAAGCTGGCCTATTCCGGTCATATACGGCCCCACGCCGCCGGATAACGTGACCAGTCGGATTTGTTGCGCCGAGATAAATCCGCTGAGGCGTTTTAATGTGGTCATCGTGGCTTCGCCAAAGCCGACGGCCAGCAGTTGCTGTGGCCGCAGTGACTCCATCAACATATGGGCGGCGCCGATTCCTAAGCGCAGACCAATATCGGCATCGGGTAATGCCGGCAGCACGCGGATATTCTGCAATGCGAAGTGGTTGCGCAAGGCATTTTCATACTCAAGACACCCTTCGAAGCGGGAGTTGATTTGTACGCGAATAATACCGGACTGATGCCCTTTCTCCAGCAGACGAGAAACCTTCAGCCGGGTTAGCCCCAGACGCTCGCTGATTTCACTCTGCGTCAATCCATCGTGATAGTAGAACCAGGCAATACGCGCCACCTGCTCTTCTTCGCACATTCCATAATCAGATACCAACGTATTATCGCTCATTGTCATAACCTGGCTTTACTTTGAACATTTCTAAATCATTAACACAATTGTTCAGTTATCACTCCGAAATAACCGTGATTAACGCCACAAAAACGCGCCAAATCTGAACATTTATCATCTAAAAATTCATTTATTCAGAAAACGTGATCTGGATGAGAGTTTTTTGACCAAATAACTACTACCGTTTTGAACAATTTCTTTTTCAAAAAACATTTGTTCAGTCCCGTCAGTCAACATTGAGGGAGCGGAGGCAACATGCAAATCAGTCACAATACTGCATCCCCTCTGATTTGTGTGCAGAACATTTATAAAAGTTATTCCGGCGTCGAAGTACTAAAGGGAATTGACTTTACTCTGCATGCGGGAGAGGTGCACGCATTGCTTGGCGGCAATGGTGCGGGTAAATCAACATTAATGAAGATTATTGCCGGTATAGTCCCGCCAGATGGAGGGACTATCGATATTGCTGGTGTGCGTTGCAGTCATTTAACGCCTCTGAAGGCGCACCAGTATGGCATTTACCTGGTTCCCCAGGAGCCTCTGTTATTTCCAAGTTTATCTGTGCGGGAAAATATCTTGTTTGGCTTGCAGGGACGTCAGGCCTCCACGGAAAAAATGCAGCAGCTATTAAAGGCGATGGGATGCCAACTCGATCCGGCGAGCGCTGCGGGTACGCTTGATGTTGCAGACCGCCAGATCGTTGAAATTATGCGCGGCTTGATGCGCGACTCGCGAATCTTAATTCTTGATGAGCCCACGGCGTCGTTAACGCCAGCCGAAACTGACCGGTTATTTACGCGTCTGCAAGAGTTGCTGAAAAAGGGTGTCGGAATTGTATTTATTTCTCATAAGCTACCAGAAATTAGACAGTTAGCTCACTGCGTTAGCGTGATGCGTGACGGTAAAATCGCATTATTCGGAAAAACGCATGACCTTTCTACCGACGAGATTATTCAAGCTATCACCCCGGCAACGCAGGGCGTCAGTCTTTCCGCGAATCAAAAGTTGTGGCTGGAATTGCCTGGCAGCCGCCCGCAGAACGAACGCGGCGCGACAGTATTAGCGCTGGAGTCACTGACGGGCGAAGGTTTTATGAATATCAACCTTGAGGTGCGGGCAGGCGAAATCCTTGGTCTGGCCGGGTTGGTCGGCGCGGGACGCACAGAACTGGCTGAAACGCTGTACGGTATTAGACCGGTCAATGCGGGGCGGATGCTGTTCAATGGTCAAGAAATTAACGCCCTGACAACCCAACAGCGGTTGCAGCTCGGCCTGGTCTATTTGCCGGAAGATCGGCAGTCATCCGGGCTGTATCTTGACGCTTCCCTGGCATGGAATGTCTGTTCGCTGACCCACAACCAAAAAGGATTTTGGATAAAGCCCCAGCGGGATAACGCCACCCTTGAACGTTACCACCGCGCGTTAAATATCAAACTCAATAATGCCGAACAGGCGGCGCGTACTTTATCCGGCGGTAACCAGCAAAAAGTATTGATTGCCAAATGCCTGGAGGCCTCTCCGCAATTACTGATTGTCGATGAACCGACCCGCGGTGTCGATGTCTCCGCCCGCAGCGATATTTATCAGCTGTTGCGCAGTATCGCGCAACAAAATGTCGCGGTGCTATTTATTTCCTCCGATCTGGAAGAGATAGAGCAGATGGCCGATCGCGTATATGTCATGCACCAGGGGGAACTGGGGGGGCCTGCGTTATGCGGCGAGGAAATTAACGTTGATACCATCATGCACGTTGCGTTTGGCGAACATGGTGCGTCGGAGGCAACATGTTGAAATTCATCCAAAATAACCGGGAAGCGACGGCACTGCTGGCAATAGTCTGTTTATTCGTGTTTCCTGGCGCGCTGGATAGTCAGTATTTGAGCGTGCAAACGCTGACAATGGTTTTCAGTAGCGCGCAAATTTTGATGCTGTTGGCGATTGGCGCGACGATGGTAATGCTCACCCGCAATATTGATGTATCGGTGGGCTCGACGACAGGAATGTGCGCGGTATTGCTGGGAGTGATGTTAAACGCCGGCTATAGCCTGCCGGTCGCCTGCCTGGCCACACTAATATTAGGAATTGTCGCCGGATTTTTTAATGGCGTACTGGTTGCCTGGTTGAAGATACCCGCCATTGTCGCCACTCTGGGAACGCTGGGCTTGTATCGTGGGATCATGCTGCTATGGACAGGGGGGAAATGGATTGAAGGATTACCCGCAGGCTTAAAGCAACTCTCTGCTCCGGTGTTTCTGGGAATTTCCGCAATCGGCTGGTTTACCCTGGTGTTAGCGCTGCTTATGGCCTGGCTCCTGGCGAAAACCGCCTTTGGCCGCAATTTTTACGCCACCGGCGATAACCTGCAGGGCGCCCGGCAATTGGGTGTCCGTACCGAGATGGTACGCATCATGGCATTTTCACTTAATGGCGGTATGGCGGCATTGGCTGGAATCGTGTTTGCCTCGCAGATTGGCTTCATTCCCAATCAAACCGGCACGGGGCTGGAAATGAAAGCCATCGCGGCCTGCGTATTGGGGGGAATTAGCCTGTTAGGCGGGTCAGGCACGGTCATCGGCGCTATTCTCGGCGCTTATTTTCTTACGCAAATCGATAGTGTGTTAGTGCTGCTGCGTATCCCCGCCTGGTGGAACGATTTTATTGCTGGCCTGGTATTGTTGGGCGTACTGGTATTCGATGGGCGGCTGCGTTGCGCATTACAACGCAATCTGCGCCGCCAGAAATATGCCCGTTTTATATCACCACCCACTCCACTACAGACGGAAGCAAAAACGCACGCACAACAGAATAAAAACAAAGAGGTGGCATGATGAATCCATGGCGACGCTATAGCTGGGAAATTGCGCTGGCAGCCTTATTGATCTTTGAAATTCTGGCTTTCGGTCTGATTAATCCACGTTTATTAGATATTAATGTCTTACTTTTTAGCACTAGCGATTTTATTTGTATCGGTATTGTCGCTTTGCCGCTAACAATGGTTATTGTCAGCGGTGGTATGGATATTTCATTTGGTTCTACAATCGGGCTATGCGCGATTACCCTGGGTGTGCTGTTTCAGCTCGGTATGCCGCTACCTTTAGCGATTATTATTACCCTACTACTCGGCGCAATATGTGGGCTGATAAATGCCGGACTTATTATTTATACCGGCGTAAACCCGTTGGTGATTACCCTGGGAACCATGTATTTATTTGGTGGTAGCGCATTATTGTTATCTGGTATGGCTGGCGCCACGGGTTATGAAGGTATTGGTGGATTTCCCACAGCGTTCACTGACTTTGCCAATATTTCATTTCTTGGTATTCCCATGCCGCTTATTTTTTTTCTTGTGTGCTGTCTGTTTTTCTGGCTGCTCATGCATCGTACGCATATGGGACGCAACGTTTTCCTGATTGGCCAGAGCGCCCGTGTCGCGCAGTACAGCGCGATCCCGGTGAATCGCACGTTGTATACCGTGTATGCCATGACCGGATGCGCCTCCGCGATCGCCGCCGTATTACTGGTTTCTTACTTTGGCTCCGCACGTTCGGATCTGGGCGCCTCTTTCCTGATGCCGGCCATTACGGCGGTTGTGCTGGGAGGCGCCAATATTTATGGCGGCTCCGGGTCGATTATGGGGTCCGCGTTGGCGGCGCTGCTGGTGGGATTTTTACAGCAGGGGCTACAGATGGCCGGAGTGCCGAATCAAATTTCCAGCGCATTGTCCGGTGCGCTTCTCATTGTTGTTGTCGTTGGTCGTTCCGTCAGTTTGCATCGTCACCAAATCCTTGAATGGTACTCACGCCGTCGCAATGCGCATCAGGCATGATTTCCTTTTGAAATTTATGGAGAAAAAAATGGCAAGACACAGCATTAAAATGATCGCCTTACTCACTGCGTTTGGTCTGGCATCTGCGGCAATGACCGTGCAGGCGGCAGAGCGGATTGCTTTTATTCCCAAACTGGTTGGCGTGGGCTTTTTTACCAGCGGCGGCAATGGCGCGCAGGAAGCGGGAAAAGCGCTGGGCATTGACGTAACTTACGATGGCCCTACAGAGCCCAGCGTCTCAGGCCAGGTTCAACTGGTGAATAACTTTGTCAATCAGGGGTATGACGCCATTATCGTTTCTGCCGTTTCGCCTGATGGCCTGTGCCCGGCGTTGAAGCGGGCAATGCAAAGAGGCGTGAAAATATTAACCTGGGATTCCGATACCAAGCCGGAGTGCCGTTCTTACTATATCAATCAAGGGACGCCAAAACAGCTCGGCAGCATGCTGGTAGAGATGGCCGCTCATCAGGTGGACAAAGAGAAAGCGAAAGTCGCTTTCTTCTATTCCAGCCCAACGGTGACCGACCAGAACCAGTGGGTGAAAGAAGCTAAAGCCAAAATTAGTCAGGAACATCCGGGGTGGGAGATAGTCACTACCCAGTTTGGCTATAACGATGCCACGAAATCGCTCCAGACGGCGGAAGGTATCATCAAAGCGTATCCCGATCTGGATGCCATCATCGCGCCTGACGCTAACGCTTTACCTGCTGCGGCACAGGCGGCGGAGAACCTTAAACGCAATAATCTCGCGATTGTTGGTTTTAGTACGCCGAATGTAATGCGCCCTTATGTTCAGCGCGGCACTGTTAAAGAGTTTGGCCTGTGGGATGTCGTCCAACAGGGAAAAATTTCCGTATATGTCGCCAACGCGTTGCTGAAAAATATGCCAATGAATGTCGGTGATTCACTGGATATTCCCGGCATCGGCAAAGTCACCGTTTCACCTAATAGTGAGCAGGGATATCACTATGAGGCAAAAGGTAACGGCATTGTGTTATTGCCGGAGCGTGTCATTTTCAACAAAGACAATATCGACAAATATGATTTCTGATAACTGTTATGTATCGACGGAGTAAAGAATGGCTGATTTAGATGATATTAAAGATGGCAAAGATTTTCACACCGATAAACCACAAACTAACACTTTGTTCGCATTAAAAGGCTGTGGCGCGCTGGATTGGGGAATGCAGTCCAGACTGGCGAGGATTTTTAACCCCAAAACCAGAAAAACGGTCATGCTGGCCTTTGACCATGGATATTTCCAGGGGCCGACAACCGGACTTGAGCGTATTGATATCAATATTGCGCCGCTCTTTGAATATGCTGATGTCTTAATGTGTACTCGCGGCATATTACGCAGTGTGGTACCTCCGGCAATCAATAAACCAGTCGTTTTACGCGCGTCCGGGGCGAATTCTATTCTCACTGAATTAAGCAATGAGGCGGTTGCGGTGGCGATGGATGACGCTGTGCGGTTGAATAGCTGTGCTGCTGCCGCACAGGTTTATATTGGTAGTGAGCATGAACATCAGTCGATTAAAAATATTATTCAACTGATTGATGCCGGGTTACGCGTCGGGATGCCAATAATGGCAGTGACCGGGGTGGGTAAAGATATGGCTCGCGACCAGCGTTATTTTTCACTGGCAACGCGTATCGCTGCGGAAATGGGGGCGCAAATTATCAAAACGTATTATGTCGATAAAGGTTTTGAGCGTATTGCGGCAGGTTGTCCGGTGCCGATTGTCATCGCCGGCGGTAAAAAACTGCCTGAACGTGAAGCATTGGAAATGTGCTATCAGGCGATTGACCAGGGGGCTTCTGGCGTAGATATGGGGCGTAATATATTCCAGTCAGAAGATCCGGTAGCCATGATTAAAGCGGTACATGCTGTCGTTCATCATAACGAAACAGCAGAGCGTGCTTATGAGCTGTTTTTGAGTGAGAAAAGTTAAATGAGATCGCTTCCCCATCTTTTACCGATGCGAGGAGATGGGGATGACTGTTATTTTATTTGGAATAATCAGGGGGGTAATGATGCACGTTACGCTGGTTGAAATTAACGTTCATGATGACAAGGTTGAACAATTTATCGATGTTTTTCGGCAGAATCATCTGGGCTCAATTAAAGAGCCGGGTAACTTGCGTTTTGATGTTCTGCAGGATCCGCAGGTGCCTACGCGATTTTATATTTATGAAGCCTACGTTGATGAACAGGCCGTCGCTTTTCACAAGACAACGCCACACTACAAAACTTGCGTGGAGCAGCTTGAACCGTTGATGACCGGCCCGCGGACAAAAAAAGTTTTTATGGGTTTGATGCCTTAAGGAGTGCTCATGAACAGCCAGTTTGCCGGATTAACGCGCGAAGCATGTGTGGCATTGTTAGCGTCATATCCGCTTAGTGTGGGTATTCTGGCAGGGCAGTGGATTGCGTTGCATCGCTATCTGCAACAGTTGGAAGCGTTAAACCAGCCGCTGTTGCATTTGGATTTGATGGATGGTCAATTTTGCCCGCAGTTTACCGTTGGGCCATGGGCAGTTGGGCAACTGCCGCAAACTTTTATCAAAGATGTTCATTTGATGGTAGCGGACCAATGGACGGCGGCGCAAGCCTGCGTGAAGGCGGGCGCACACTGCATCACGCTTCAGGCAGAAGGCGATATTCATCTGCATCATACGCTAAGCTGGCTTGGTCAGCAGACCGTGCCCGTTATTGGCGGTGAAATGCCGGTGATCCGGGGGATTAGTTTATGCCCGGCAACGCCTCTGGATGTCATTATCCCCATTCTGAGCGACGTTGAGGTTATTCAACTACTGGCAGTGAACCCTGGATACGGCAGTAAAATGCGCTCCAGTGATTTGCATGAGCGCGTGGCACAGCTTTTCTGTCTACTTGGTGATAAACGCGAAGGTAAAATTATCGTTATTGATGGGTCGTTGACGCAGGATCAGTTGCCTTCGCTGATTGCACAGGGCATCGATCGTGTTGTTTCTGGTAGTGCGTTATTTCGTGATGATCGGCTGGTTGAGAATACGCGGAGCTGGAGGGCGATGTTTAAGGTTGCCGGGGATACTACTTTCTTACCCTCCACAGCATAAATGCCGGATGGCGGCTTTACCTTATCAGGCCTACATAAGCACTCGGCTGGTAGGCCTGATAAGCGCAGCGCCATCAGACATTGATTGGCAATTAAGCCTGTTTAGCAGCTTCTGCTGCTTTCACGATCACGGCGAAGGCGTCAGCTTTCAGAGAAGCGCCGCCTACCAGCGCGCCGTCGATGTCCGGCTGCGCGAACAGTTCGGCTGCGTTGGACGCATTAACAGAACCGCCGTACTGGATAATGACCTGTTCAGCGATTTTCGCGTCAGCTTTAGCAATGTGGTCACGGATGAATTTGTGCACTGCCTGCGCCTGCGCAGGCGTTGCAGATTTACCGGTACCGATCGCCCATACGGGTTCGTAAGCGATAACCGCGCCTTCAAAGGCTGCCGCGCCCTGCGTTTTCAGTACCGCGTCGATCTGGCGTGCGCATACTTCTTCTGTTTTGCCCGCTTCGTTTTCCGCTTCGGTTTCACCGATGCACAGTACCGGCGTCAGACCTTGTTCTTTCAGTACGGCGAATTTTTTGGCGATCAGCTCGTCAGATTCTTTGTGATAAGTACGACGCTCGGAGTGGCCGATAATAATGTACTGCGCGCCGATATCCTTCAGCATTTCAGCCGAAGTTTCACCGGTGAATGCGCCAGACAGATTCAGATCAACGTTCTGCGCGCCCAGCATGATGTGGCTGCCGGCAGCAGCGCGTTTCGCCAGATCGATATACATTTCCGGCGGAGCGATTGCCACGTCGCAGCCTGCTACGCCCGTCAGTTCTTTACGCAGGTTAGCCACCAGTTCGTTTACCATGTGGCGGCTGCCGTTCAGTTTCCAGTTACCCATCACTAAAGGATGTCGCATTTCATTTCTCCACGCTTAGTCAGCGAATTAAGGAAGATGGCCGCTCGTCAGAGCAGCATGGTCTGTGAAACAGTATAGAGATTCATCCCCGGAAAGGCTTTGCTTTTTGTCATCAATTCGCCCCTTCCAGATTTTCAGATAACGTCAGCTTAATCGGTTCAACCGCGAAGGTCAGCCCCTTTTCGCCGTTATCTGCGACAACATAACGTACCGCGCCTTCGGTCTCGGCGTAATAGTGTTTACCTTTACCGGCGATAAGCATCTTTTGCAGTTTTTTCTGGCTTTGCTCTTTTGTCAGCAACGGGGCGACAGTGCGAATAACGGCGGCCATATATTCCAGCGCTTTCGCTTTCGCCGCTTTCTGTTCCGGCCCCTGAATGGGCAGCCAGGTAATCTGCATACTTTTCACTTTGAGCGTACCGCGCTCCAGCGCCGTGGAGGCATACAGATTTTCGTTAATCTTACTGGCGGCGCGGGTCAGATTCGCCTTATCGCGGCTATTCTCAATGGCGCGAAATTCATTGAGCGGCAGATCGGGATTCTGGCGGTTAAAGTTCTCACGAAACTGGCTAATAGAAAGATCAAAGGTTGGCGAGCCCGCCAGCAGATAGGGCGCTGTCGTGGTCGATGAAGAGAGCTGCGCGTGCGCCGTTATGCTGGCGGTGAGAGCAGAAAACAACAGTAAAAACAGAGTACATCCTGGCTTCATCAATCTTACCTTTCGTTAGGACTGCTCACGATTAAAACGATAACTGTCGGGCTTGTCAAAAGGGTAAACTGTAGCGGAAGGCAAAATATAAGGAACTTACATGACCATACAGCAATGGTTATTCTCATTTAAAGGGCGTATCGGACGCCGTGATTTCTGGATTTGGATCGGCCTCTGGTTTGCCGGGATGCTGGCGCTATTTTCGCTGGCGGGGAAAAATCTGCTTGATATCCAAACGGCGGCATTTTGCCTGGTGTGCCTGCTGTGGCCGACCGCCGCCGTCATGGTCAAACGTCTGCATGACCGGGGACGCTCCGGCGCGTGGGCGTTGCTGATGATTCTGGCGTGGATGCTGCTGGCCGGAAACTGGGTGATGCTGCCGGGGATGTGGCAGTGGGTCGTCGGGCGATTTATTCCGACGCTGATCCTGGTGATGATGCTTATCGATCTGGGCGCGTTTGTCGGTGTTCAGGGGGAAAATAAGTTTGGGAAAGCGACACAGGGCGTGAAGTTTAAAGCAGAACCGTAAACGGGCGGTAAACCGTAATTTGCCCGGTGGCGCTGACGCTTACCGGGCCTACAGATTGGTGATGATTTGCAGGCCGGATAAGCCCCAGCCGCCATTCGGTAAAACATCACCAGTAATGTTCAGCCGTCATATGCCCCGGTCGGCGGCGCAGATGTTTAGTCATCTGTCGGGTCTCTTTCAGCAGTTGCTGCGTATCGCGCACCATCTGCGGGTTCCCGCACAGCATAACGTGGCTGGTCTCTTTATCCATCGGCAATCCAACGGCTTTTTCCAGCTCGCCGTTTTCAATGAGCGCTGGCACGCGTCCGGTGAGCGAGCCTGGCACGCTCTCCCGGCTGACCACCGTTTGGATGCGCAGCTTGCCTTCATAACGCTGTTGCAGTTCCAGCATTAGCGGCAGATAGCTTAAATCGGCGGCGAAGCGTGCGGCGTGGACTAAGACCAGATTTTTAAAGCGTGCGACATCCTGGCCATATTGTAGAATAGACAAATACGGGCCAATAGCGGTTCCGGTCGCCAGCATCCATAGCGTCTCGCAGTCAGGCACTTCATCCAGTACAAAGAAACCCGACGCGTCGCTGACCACTTGCACCTCATCGCCAGGTTTTAGCGCCGCCAGCCGCGGGCTGAGCTTTCCTTGCGGCACCGTCACCAGATAAAACTCTAAATTCGGATTGTCAGGCGCATTGACATAGGAATACGCGCGCTGAACGCGCTCGCCATCGATCTCCAGTCCGAGTTTGGTAAATTGGCCTGCAGTAAAAGGATTAATGGGGGCGTGAACGGTCAGGCTGAACAGTGCGTCAGTCCAGTTTTGCACCTTAGTGACTTTACCTGTTACCCAATCGGCCATGGTTTTCTCCTGTTCTGAATCGCTAACCTTATCTTCGTTCGTCAGGAGAAAGATTTCCAGCCCCGCGAGGCTGGAAGGCTCTAACTAACAAATGCGCTAGAGGATATGCGCCTGCACATCCGGATCTTTACGATCAAGATAGTGGATCGACTGAATACGGCGGATGGTGCGTGATTTGCCGCGGATCAGCAGCGTTTCCGTCGTGGCGATATGGCCTTTTCGGCTAATTCCTTCCAGCAGATCGCCTTTCGTGATACCGGTCGCGGAGAAAATAACGTTATCGCTACGCGCCATGTCGCCCAGGCATAACGCCTTGCCCGCTTCAATGCCCATTGCTTTGCAGCGCGCCAGTTCCTGTTCGCCAATGCGGCGGTTTTCTTCGCTGTCGCCTTTCACATCATGGCGCGCCAGCAGACGACCCTGCATATCGCCGTCCAGCGCGCGGATCACCGCTGCGGATACCACGCCTTCTGGCGCGCCGCCAATCCCGTACAGCACGTCGACTTCGCTATCCGGCATACAGGTCAGAATGGAGGCTGCGACGTCGCCGTCAGGAATGGCAAACACGCGTACGCCCAGTTTGGCCATCTCTGCGATGACCTCGTCATGACGCGGTTTTGCCAGAATGGTCACGGTCAGATCGCCAAGCGGTTTACCCAGCGCATCCGCGATGTTGTGCAAATTATCCGCCAGCGGCAGATTGAGATCGATCGCCCCTTTGGCGCCCGGACCGACAATCAGTTTTTCCATATACATATCGGGCGCATTCAGGAAACAGCCTTTATCGCCGACCGCCAGCACCGCCAGCGCGTTCGCCTGACCCATCGCCGTCATGCGCGTGCCCTCAATCGGATCGACGGCGATATCTACCGCATCGCCGTGGCCGGTACCGACTTTTTCGCCGATATAGAGCATCGGGGCTTCGTCGATTTCGCCTTCGCCAATCACGATGGTGCCGTCAATGTTGACCTGGTTGAGCATGATACGCATGGCGTTGACCGCCGCGCCGTCCGCGGTATTTTTATCGCCGCGTCCCAGCCATTTGTAGCCAGCCAGCGCCGCCGCTTCGGTCACACGGGAAAATTCGATGGCAAGTTCTCGTCTCATAACAAACTCGTAGCAAAAAGGAGTGGCGCGCAGTGTAGCACAGGGGAAGGAGGGAATAATTGATGTGTGTGCGGAGTTGCCTCCGCACAAAGATTTTGCCGGATGGCGACCTTACTTGTCGTGCTCTTCCCACGCCATTGCGCGTTTAACCGCTTTCTTCCAGCCGCTGTAACGGTAGTTACGCTCGGTGGTTTCAATGCCGGGGCGGAATTCTCGCTCAATGACGGCTTTTTCCTGCAGCTCGTCCAGGTTCTGCCAGTAACCGACGGCCAGGCCAGCCAGATAGGCGGCGCCCAGCGCGGTCACTTCGCGCACTTCCGGGCGTTCCACCCGCGTGCCGAGAATATCTGACTGGAACTGCATCAGGAAGTTGTTGGCCACTGCGCCGCCGTCCACACGCAGAGCGTGCAGGCGGATACCGGAGTCGGCCTGCATTGCTTCCAGTACGTCGCGGGTCTGGTAAGCGATGGATTCGAGCGTCGCGCGGATAATGTGATTAGAGTTCACGCCGCGGGTCAGGCCAAAAATGGCGCCGCGGGCATACGGGTCCCAGTACGGCGCGCCCAGACCGGTGAAGGCCGGAACCACGTAGACACCGTTGGTATCTTTCACTTTCGTGGCGAAATATTCGGAGTCGAACGCGTCGCTGATGAGCTTCATTTCATCACGCAGCCATTGAATGGACGCTCCCGCCATAAACACCGCGCCTTCCAGCGCATAGTTGACTTCGCCGCTTGGGCCGCAGGCGATGGTGGTCAGCAGGCCGTTTTCCGATTTTACCGCTTTCTCGCCGGTGTTCATCAGCATAAAGCAGCCGGTGCCGTAGGTATTCTTTGCCATTCCTTCCTTTACGCACAGTTGACCGAATAACGCGGCCTGCTGATCCCCGGCAATCCCGGCGATAGGAATACGTGTACCGCCTTTACCGCCAATATTGGTCTGGCCGTAGACTTCGGAGGACTTACGTACCTGGGGCAGCATCGCGCGTGGGATATCCAGCACGTCCAGCATCTTATCGTCCCAGTCCAAATCATGGATGTTGAACAGCATGGTTCGTGAGGCGTTGGTGTAATCCGTAACGTGGACGCGGCCCTGCGTCATCTTCCAGATAAGCCAGGTATCCACCGTACCGAACAGCAGCTCGCCACGCTTCGCGCGTTCGCGCGAACCTTCCACATGGTCAAGGATCCATTTCACTTTAGTGCCAGAGAAGTACGGGTCGACGACCAGACCGGTATTGTCGCGGATGTAATCTTCCAGGCCGTCGCGTTTAAGCTGTTCGCAAATATCGGCGGTACGACGGCACTGCCAGACAATAGCGTTGTATATCGGTTTGCCGGTTTCACGTTCCCAGACGATCGCGGTTTCACGTTGGTTGGTGATACCGATAGCGGCAATCTGATCGGAACTGATATCGGCCTTAGCCAGCACTTCTACCAGCGTTGAGCTTTGGGACGCCCAAATTTCCATCGGGTCGTGTTCTACCCAGCCTGGCTTAGGATAAATTTGCTCAAATTCACGCTGTGATACGCTGACGATATTCGCGTCATGATCCATAACGACCGCGCGGGAGCTGGTGGTACCCTGGTCGAGCGCAACGATATATTTTTTTTCAGTCATAATTTTGTCCCGTAATCAGATTACAGCGAAGCATTTTGTTGTGTGGTCGCGGTGGAGTCCTTCTCTTCCACGACGCAGGTATCGCACGGCAAATGACGGCCAATAAATTTGCGATAAGCAAACGCGCCCAGAATGGCGCCGACGATGGGGCCAAACAGTGGCACCAGGAAGTAAGGAATGTCTCTACCGCCGGTAAACGCAATTTCACCCCAGCCGGCAAGCCCGGCGAACATTTTGGGGCCAAAGTCACGCGCCGGATTCATCGCAAACCCGGTCAACGGCCCCATAGAGGCACCGATAACGGCGATCAGTAAACCAATGAGCAGTGGCGCAAGCGGACCGCGAGGTACGCCGTTTCCGTCGTCGGTCAGCGCCAGAATCAGCCCCATCAGAATAGCGGTAATCACCATTTCAACCGCGAAGGCCTGCACAAAATTGATATGAGGATTCGGGTAAGTTGAGAAAATGCCTGCGAGATCGAGACTTTCAACGCTGCCACGGACGATATGGTGGGTTTGTTCGAAGTCCACAAAAAGATTGTAATAAAGCCCGTAAACTAACGCCGCTGCGCAAAAGGCGCCGGCAACTTGAGAAATAATAAAAGGAACAACTTTACGTTTGTCGAAACAGGCAAATAGCCAGAGTGCGATGGTCACTGCCGGGTTCAGGTGTGCGCCAGAAACACCTGCCGTCAGGTAGATAGCCATCGCTACCCCCAGACCCCAGATGACGCTGATTTCCCACTGTCCAAAAGTAGCTCCGGCAACTTTAAGCGCAGCGACACAACCCACACCGAAAAAAATCAACAACCCGGTACCGAGGAATTCAGCAATGCACTGGCCTTTTAAGGTTGATGTTTGACTCATAATCGGATCCTGAAGAGTATGTAATGATTATTGGTATGCGAGGAGGTCATGGACATCCACGATGCCCTGTAGGCACACTGTTAATTTATCGTTAACGAGCAAAAACGAGAAATATCGAAATCAAAATGTGTGTACTGCGTCAATAAAATGAGCGTTATCGCGCCATGAAGCGCATTTTGAGACAGCAGAAGAGAGTGAATTGAATCATTTCATTAACCAATATGTTAACACTTTTAAGTTATTGAATGAATGTTACCAGGAGATGGATGAAAATTGCTGCAAACCGCGATCTACGCGGTATGTCGCTGGACAGCGAGAGCGGGGCTTCATACAATCGACACTATATATTGTGCGCGTTTACGTGAAGCGTCGCCTTGCAATTCAGGAGAGGTAAGATCATGTCTTTAGAAGTGTTTGAGAAACTGGAAGCAAAAGTACAGCAGGCGATTGACACCATCACCCTGTTACAGATGGAAATTGAAGAGCTGAAAGAAAAGAACAACAGCCTGACGCAGGAAGTGCAGTCTGCACAGCATCAGCGTGAAGAACTCGAGCGTGAAAATAATTCTCTGAAGGAACAGCAGAGCGGCTGGCAGGAACGTTTGCAGGCGCTGCTTGGTCGTATGGAAGAAGTCTAATCCTCGTCATATTTCACGTTATGGCGGCGTTGGCTGCGTGCGTTCACCCCAGTCACATAGTGGCCTATGCTCCTGGGGATTCACTTACTTGCCGCCTTGCCCTGACGCGAAATCTATAGAGGATTTAGAATGCGGATACCGGTGGGCCGGATAAGGCGTAAGCTGCCATCCGGCAATCAGCGACAACGCATAAAAAAGGCGCCTTACGGCGCCTTTTTTGATCACTCGATATCAAGCGGGTCTTCGGAAAGGATAATCCCGGTGTTGTCGGCATAGAGATGATCGCCGGAGAAGAACGTCACGCCGCCGAAATTGACGCGCACATCGCTTTCCCCAATGCCTTCACCTGCGGCGCCAACCGGAATGGCGGCGATCGCCTGAATGCCGATATCCAGCTCTTCCAGATCGTCCACCTGACGCACCGCGCCATAGATAACCAGCCCTTCCCATTCATTTTGCGTGGCCAGACGCGCCAGCTCCGCATCGACTAATGCACGACGGACAGAACCGCCGCCATCGACCAGCAGAACCCGACCACGGCCATTTTGTTCGAGCAGATCGTACAGCAACCCGTTGTCCTCGAAACATTTTACCGTGATGATTTGTCCGCCAAACGACGACCGCCCTCCAAAATTAGAGAACAGCGGTTCCACGACGTTGACATCTTCCTGATAGATGTCACAAAGCTCGGAAGTATCGTATTTCATAGGCTTAACGTTCAGTTGCTGCGAGAATTTTTAGTATATCGCGCTAAGTATACTGTTGGCAAAATCATCAATTGTTAATTGATATTTGTCAGTTAAACGGCCCACTGACTTAAGAGTATCCCAATCACAAATAACAGGTTGGTTAACAACGCGCCTTTAACGGTACGTTCAAGCATCGGGCGCATTGCCGCAGGCTCCCTTTCGCGCATTACGTAGCGCGCTTGTTTAATGAGCAAGGGCGCGGCCAGAATAAACAACCATCCCCACGGACTGTGTAGCGAGAGCAGATTAAACAGCGCCAGACAGAGCAGCGCGCCTAGCAACAGGCAGGCGTGATAACGACGCGCGTTGACATCGCCCAGTCGTACTACAAGGGTGTTTTTGCCGTTCTCTCTGTCGCTATTAATATCGCGCAGGTTATTAATATTCAGCACCGCCGTCGCCAGTAAACCGCAGGCGGTGGCCGGGAGAATCAGCGCCGGAATCAGCGTATGCGCCTGGAGATACCAGCTCCCCATGACACTTAGCCAGCCAAAGAATACCAGGACAGAGATATCACCCAGCCCGATATAGCCGTAGGGCCGATTACCCACGGTGTAGGTGATGGCGGCGATAATCGACAGCCCGCCCAAAATCAGGAAGCCGACAAAATCGGTTAACGTATGGCACGCGACCGCCACCAGCGCCAGTCCGGAGATACAGATCAGCACGACGGTAATGATTAACGCCCGCTTCATCTCCTGTCGGGTGATGACGCCTTTTTGCATCCCCCGCAGCGGCCCGATGCGATCCGGTTTATCGCTGCCTTTGACAGCGTCGCCATAATCGTTGGCGAGGTTGGATAAAATTTGCAACAGCCCGGCGGTGATAAGGGCCAGCAGTGCGACCAGAGGATCGAAATAGCCTTGCCACCATGCCAGGGCCGTACCGACGATAATCGCCGCGAAGGCGAGGGGTAAGGTTTTGGGTCGTAAGCTTTCCAGCCAGGCCTGGGTGCGGCTAATTTGTTGTTGTTCAGTCATATTTAGCGCCAATAAAAATGGGGCTTTTCAGCCCCATCAACAGTGATGAAAATGCATTGGACGCGATTATAAGATAAAACGGCTTAGATCTTCATCTGCGACCAGCGCATCCAGATGTTTGCTCACATATTCCGCATCAATTGTGATGTTTTGGCCGTGCAGATCGCTGGCGTTATAGGAAATCTCTTCCATCAGACGCTCCAGTACGGTATGCAGACGGCGCGCGCCGATGTTTTCGGTGGTTTCGTTAACCTGCCAGGCGGCTTCGGCAATACGTTTAATACCGGAATCGGTGAACTCGATATTGACGCCTTCAGTTGCCATCAGCGCTTTATACTGCACGGTGACGGAGGCGTTTGGCTCGGTCAAAATGCGTTCGAAATCGCTGGTGGTCAGCGCCTGAAGCTCAACGCGAATCGGCAGGCGGCCCTGCAGTTCCGGGATCAGATCAGACGGCTTCGCCACCTGGAACGCGCCAGAGGCGATAAACAGAATATGATCCGTTTTGACCATCCCGTGTTTGGTCGAAACCGTGCAGCCTTCTACCAGCGGCAGTAAGTCGCGCTGTACGCCTTCGCGTGAAACATCCGGGCCGGAGGTTTCGCCACGCTTACAAATTTTGTCAATTTCATCGATAAACACGATGCCGTGCTGCTCAACCGCGTCGATAGCGTCCTGTTTCAGCTCTTCCGGGTTGACCAGCTTAGCAGCTTCTTCTTCAACCAACAGTTTCATCGCGTCTTTAATTTTCAGCTTACGCGGTTTCTGTTTCTGACCGCCCAGGTTCTGGAACATAGACTGCAACTGGCTGGTCATCTCCTCCATGCCCGGAGGCGCCATAATCTCTACGCCCATCGGCGCGGCGGCGAGGTTAATCTCGATCTCTTTATCGTCGAGCTGGCCTTCGCGCAGTTTTTTGCGGAACGTTTGGCGGGCGGCAGAAGGCTCCTGCTGCTGTTCGGCCTGGCCCCAGTTATTTTTTGCGGGTGGGATCAGTACGTCGAGAATACGTTCTTCCGCCAACTCTTCCGCACGATAGCGGTTTTTCTCGATAGCCTGTACGCGAACCATTTTCACAGCGGCATCGGTCAGATCGCGGATGATAGAGTCCACTTCTTTCCCGACGTAGCCCACTTCGGTGAATTTGGTGGCTTCGACTTTAATGAACGGCGCGTTGGCGAGTTTTGCCAGACGACGGGCGATTTCGGTTTTACCGACGCCGGTCGGGCCAATCATCAGAATATTTTTCGGCGTCACTTCGTGGCGCAGCTCTTCATTAAGCTGCATACGACGCCAGCGGTTACGCAATGCAATCGCCACGGAACGCTTTGCGTTATCCTGGCCGATAATGTGTTTGTTCAGTTCGCTGACAATTTCGCGTGGGGTCATTTCAGACATGAGAGGTCCTTACGCTTTGGCGGTCAATTCTTCAATGGTGTGGAAATGGTTGGTGTAAATGCAGATATCGCCTGCAATATCCAACGCCTTTTCAGCAATTTCGCGCGCGCCGAGCTCGGTATTTTCCAACAGAGCGCGAGCGGCAGCCTGGGCATAAGGACCGCCGGAGCCGATAGCAATTAAATCGTTTTCAGGTTGCACGACATCGCCGTTACCCGTGATGATGAGCGAGGCGGTTTCATCCGCGACGGCCAGCAACGCTTCCAGTTTGCGTAGCATACGGTCGGTACGCCAGTCTTTCGCCAGTTCAACGGCGGCTTTGACCAGGTGCCCCTGATGCATTTCCAGTTTACGTTCAAACAGCTCGAACAGCGTGAATGCATCCGCAGTACCGCCCGCAAAGCCCGCAATGACCTTGTCGTTGTAGAGGCGGCGGACTTTCTTCACGTTGCCTTTCATTACTGTGTTACCCAGTGTGGCCTGACCATCACCGGCGATTACCACGTGGCCGTTACGGCGTACGCTTACTATTGTTGTCACGAGCAGACCCCTTGGTTACTAATGCTGAATTGCGGCCCCGTACGGCGTACGGGGCATAATGCAAGTATAGATGGGGGAGATTTTGAGGGTTTCAACCCCCGGTGGCGAGTCGAATGCAGTTTGTATGGCCCGCCATCTTCAGACGGTTAATGGTGCTGTCGGCATTTTCTTTACCTTTCACCGGCCCGATAACCACGCGATTCCAGCCGTTATTGGTGGTAATTTTGGAGTCAAAGCCTTCAAACGCCAGCTGAGCGCGGACGCTTTCTGCCTGCTCGGCGCCTTTGAATGAACCACATTGCACCATCCAGCGACGTTCATCTTTTTTCTCTGCTGTCGCCTTCGGCGCTTCAGGCGCGCGCGTAATGGGCGCGGCTTTTGGCGCTGCCGCGCTGGTATGCGCCGGCGTTTGCAGCAAATCCTGATAAGGTTGCTGCGAGGCCGTCTGCTTCGGCGGTTGACTTTGGCGCGCGGGTTGCGCCGGGGCGGACTGTACCGTGCGCGTTTGCGGCTGTTCGTTTACCCGCGGCTGCGTACGTGGTTGCTGAACAGGCTGCGTTTGAGCCCACTGCTGCTGCTGCTGCTGCTGCTGCTGCTGCGCCTGACGCTGGCGCTGTAGCGTTTGCTGGCGTTGTTCTGGCGTCTGCTCGTTCCACGGCACTTCGTTAAGTTGCGTTGGCTGCTGACGCATATCCGCCTGCATCTGCTCCAAGAGTTGACGCTGTTCGCTGGTGAGCTGATTCGGATTCATGACTTCGCCGCCGGCGGACGGTTCCGTTGGCGTACGCACGCCCGGCTGGCGACTTTCCAGCTCTTTGATGTAACGCCAGCGCTCTTCCGGTTTTGGCGGAAGCCCATTGCCGGTGACTTTCTGGTTTTGTAGCGTTTCGGACTCTTCTTTCTTATGGTGAGTAATGAAGTACAGACCGCCGATAAAGGTCACAAGGACGGCTGCCGCAATCGCGACCATTGCCGGCGAGACGGCAGGCATGTTGCTTTGCTTCTTCCGTGAGTTCCGTGAGGTGCTCTTTTTGCGCCGCGAAGGAGCCGGTTGGCCGCGACGTACATAATCTCGTTGTGCCACTATCGTTTCGCTGTATTTATTCGTTCGTCAGCCCGTCATGTTACTGAAGCGGCGGGCCTTTGACCAGACAGGTGAGTCTTAAAGCTATTTACTTTAGGGTAAAGCGCGCGTAGAACCGCGAATAATCAGCTCGCAATCCATTAAACGCGAGCCGCTGCTCACATTTTGCCCCTGCATCTGATCGAGCAACAGCAGCATCGCCTCGCGACCAATGTCAAAACGCGGCTGCGCCACGGTTGTCAACGGAGGATCGCAAAACTCGGCTAGCGCGATATTGTCAAAGCCGATAATCGACAGATCGTCAGGCACTTTCAGACCCTGGCGCTTGGCCCAGGAGAGGGCGCCCAGCGCCATTACGTCGCTATGACAAAAGACGGCGGTAGGCGGCAACGGTTGCTCAAGCAACTGCTTTAATGCGTTTGCCCCGGCTTCAAAGGTAAAGTCGCCACGGGCGATGTAATGCGGATCGACCACAATGCCACTGCGTCTTAATGCCTGTACGTAACCTTGTAAGCGATAGTGACAGAGCGGCATATCTTCCGGCCCCGCAATACAACCAATCCGCTTGTGGCCCAAATCCAACAGGTAGTTCATGGCATTGAACGCGGCGGTCAGGTTATCGATATGTACCGTCGGCAGTTCAAGCTCCGGCGCAAACTCATTCGACATCACCATCGGAGGCAAATTGCGCTGCTCCTCAACGCTGGCGTCAAAGGGCAGTCGGGAACTGAGAAGTACCATGCCGTCGATCTGTTTGGTGATGATGAGATTAAGAAAGGTTTTTTCTTTCTGGTTTTGATGGGCGCAATCGCCAATCAGCACCAGATACCCCTGTTCTGCCGCGGTCACTTCGATACCGCGGATAATTTCACTGAAGAAGGGATCGCAAATATCCGGGACAATCACCAGAATCGTACGGGATTCATTGCGTTTTACATTTCGCCCCATCGACTGCGGGAAATAACCCACTTCAAGCGCGGCCTGTTCAACCCGGCTACGGGTCGACTGGGAGACTTTATCGGGGTTCATTAACGCGCGGGATACGGTTGCCGTAGAGACTTTCGCCTTCAACGCAACATCCTTCATCGTAGCGGCAGTAACCTGCTTGTTCGATTTCACTCTTTCTCCTCGCCTGGGAACTGCTGGCGCAGATCTATCCCTGGTAACACTCATCGAAAACATTTTTATCAGATAGTGCGTGGAAGCGGTTACAGAATTTTCATAAAAAGTGTGATGGATCTTTAATTTTACGATCCGCCTCGCATCGTGAGGACTATCCTTCAATCGGATCGACGTCCAGAACCCATTTAACTTTCCGCGCTTCAGGGAGCGTATTGATCAACGCCAGCGTGCCGCTGATGATGTGTTGCAGGCGAATCCGTGAAGGATGCTGAAGTAAAATTTGCCAGCGATAGCGGCCGCCGCGTTTTGGCGCGAGGGCCGGAACCGGACCTAAGATCCACAGCTTATCGTCTGATAGCGGGCTGGCCTGAATCAGATTACGCAACTGTTGGAGAAAGACGGGCGCCTGCTGATTGTTGTGATCCTCTGCGCGAATAATGACGTGGCTGGTCCACGGCGGAAGCTGGAGCGTTTGCCGTTCCGCCAGCGCCTGCTCCGCAAACGCATCATAGCCTTTATACAGTAACGTTTGCAGCAGGGGATGCTCAGGATGGTGCGTTTGGAGCACTACTTCGCCCTGTTTGCCCGCGCGCCCGGCGCGACCGGAAACCTGAGTGTAGAGCTGGGCGAAGCGTTCCGCCGAACGAAAATCTGCGGAAAAAAGCGCGCCATCGACGTCCAGCAACGCCACCAGAGTGACGTCCGGGAAGTGATGGCCTTTCGCCAGCATTTGTGTGCCTATCAGAATGCGCGCTCCGCCGCGGTGAACTTCCGCCAGATGCTGCTCCAGCGCGCCTTTACGACTGGCGGTATCACGGTCGATTCGTGAGATCGGCACGCCGGGGAAGAAGGGCGCCAGCACCTGCTCCAGCTGTTCCGTCCCTAACCCAACCGGTAACATATGTGTGGAGCCGCAGGAGGGGCACTGACGCGGCACCGGACGCTGGCTGTCGCAGTGATGACAGCGTAAATGATGCTGCGCCTGGTGCAGCGTGTAGTAGTGATCGCAACGCGGGCACTCCGCAATCCAGCCGCAGTCGTGGCAAAGCAGCGCGGGCGCGAATCCCCGGCGGTTAAGAAATAAAATTACCTGATTGTCGGCCTGGAGATGTTGGCGCATACGGGCGATAAGGGCGGGCGCCAGTCCCGCCTGAAGACGCTGGCCTTTTAAATCCAGTACATGCTGCAGGGCTGGGCGGGCGTTGCCTGCGCGCCGCGTCAGACGCAGCATCCGGTATTTTTTCTGCCGCACGTTGCATAGCGTTTCCAGGGCTGGGGTGGCGGAGCCGAGAATAATCGGGATCTGCTCGCTATGGGCGCGATACACTGCCAAATCGCGGGCATGGTAGCGCCACCCTTCCTGCTGTTTATAAGAGCTGTCGTGCTCTTCGTCGATGACAATCACGCCAAGATTTTTAAACGGCGTAAACAGCGAGGAGCGCGTGCCGATGACAATCGCCGCTTCGCCGTTTTTCGCTTTCAGCCATGCCGAAAGACGCTCGCTGTCGTTTAGCCCGGAATGCAGCACTTCCACCGGCGCGTTAAAACGTTCGCGAAAACGGGCGATCGTTTGCGGCGTCAGGCCGATTTCCGGCACCATTACCAGCGCCTGTTTGCCCTGGGCGAGGACGTTTTCCAATACGCTCAGATACACTTCGGTCTTGCCGGAACCGGTTACGCCTGCCAGCAACCAGGCGGAGAAACCGTCCGACGCGCTGTGAATCGCGCCGACTGCTGTCGCCTGTTCGGTATTCAGCCGCAGGCGCTCTCCTGCGACGGCATAATGCTCCCGCCAGTCGGTAAACGCGGGCGTTTCACTGGCAAGCTCACAAAGTCCCTTACGCCGCAGCGTTTGCAGCGTGGCGTCAGTAAAATCAAGCTCGGCTACCTGATAGCGCCAGATCTTTCCTTGCCGTAGCGCCGCCAGCGCCTGTTGTTGTTTGGCGGAGCGTTTCAGGCTGTTGATATCGACGGCTTGCCCCTCTTCGGTGGCGAACCAATACCACAGGGGCGCGTTGCTGGCTGGTTTTCCCTGACGTAATAAAACCGGCAGAGCGTGAAACAGAACGTCGCCGAGGGGATGGTGGTAGTAATCCGCCGCCCAGAGGAGTAAGCGCCAGATGGAGGGAGAAAAGATTGGCTCGTTATCCAGGATTTCAATGACCGATTTTAATTCATCGAGCGGCAATTCGCTGTGGTCGCTAACCGAGACGACAATGCCCACGCGCTCTTGCTGCTTGCCGAACGGCACGCGCACGCGGCACCCGGCTTTGGCGACCCCGCCTTCCGGCAGCAGGTAATCAAAGGTTCGGGGAAGCGGAACGGGCAAGGCAACGTGCGCGACGGACATAGCATCTTCCTGACTTGAAATTTCGTCGGGTAGTATACACATTACGATAAGGGAGCGCGGATCAGTTTGCATACGGTGGTCAAATTCTGTATGATTCGCCGCCTTTGGTGCGTGTTGTGAGCATCAAACCCTTTACTATTAACTTCGCGTGGTGTCTGGCGTTAGGGCTGGAAGAGCGACGCGGCCTTACACTGAGGTTCCCCATGAAAAAAGGTATTCACCCGAATTACGTAGAAATTACTGCAACCTGTTCTTGCGGTAATGTTATCAAAACCCACTCTACCGTGGGTCACGACCTGAACCTGGACGTGTGCGGCAAATGCCACCCGTTCTTCACTGGTAAGCAGCGTGTTGTTGATACCGGTGGTCGTGTTGAGCGCTTCAACAAGCGCTTCAGCATCCCTGGCAGCAAATAAGTTACCGCCAGAAAAAAAAGCGCCGCAGGGCGCTTTTTTTGTTTTCTAGGGATAACAGTATTTGTTCAGACACATTCTGTGATCCGTAATCGCTTTCATTACGCTTCCTGCCGTGAGTTTTAACGAAGGATTTATAGTCAGTCCCGCACTTTCCAGCCCCTTCGCTGTCCATTTATTGCAGGTATTGAGTATGCCGTAGCGGCCATTCGCGGCGTAAAACTGGCTATCGCCGTAAATTCCTTGTTTTAACGGAATCAGATTACCCTCTGCGTCACGCGCAAAGCTGCGGCCCAGATAGCGCATCAGACTGTTACGCTGGTTTGTGTGCAGGAGCAGTGATTTTATCTCGCTACCGACGAAATAGCGTTCTGGTTGACCGGAAAAGGCGACGATGTGCATAACCGCGCCGGATGACCAGAACATGGCCTGGAGCGTAAGCGCGGTGGTTATTTCTTGTGACTGATAAAAGCCCTTATCGCCCCAGCCGATTTCATACCACTGCGTCTCCTGAGCGAACCGTTTTTTAAGCTGTGGCAGAACGGTATTAACATCATGGGCCGGCGCAATAATTCCCGTGTGCCAGCCATGACTGACGATATAGATTTCCGTCGGGGAGGGCTGTCCGCCTGTCGTAGGTTTTACGGCTTGTGGAAAGGTTGTGCAGCCATATAGCAATAAACTTATCCAGGCGATAAAGAGATTTTTCATGACATATCACCAGCAAAGGCGCGGTATGTTGTGGCGTTTGTCTAATGACGCTGCGCTTATCGGGTCGGTGCCGGATTGGTAATTCATTGATATTTTTGCATTCCTCTTCGAGGGTAATAAAGCGAATGTCATAACTACAATACGTTTTAACCATTCAGGCGGAAGTTAGCTTCCGCCTGTTTTACTTTTACTATCTCGCTTTATTTTTTAAACATCTGCTCTGGATCGATAATCAGCGCCCGATAACCCAGCATACCGGCACGGTTACTGTGTACTTTTAGCTCCAGCATCACATCCTGAGTACCGTCTTTGACTTCATCCAGAACGGAAACGATCGGTTTTGTACCGCTCATTCCCGCTGTGGCCGAGTACATGAACATCGTTTTGGTTTCCGGGCGATATTCCGTGACGGAAGTAATGGCGCTGTACCAGTCAAAACCGCGCTCTTTACCATATTCCCACATTTGGGAAACCGTCATATTTTTTTCGTCAATTTGATATTCCACGCCGCGGGAATATTTCATTGACGGCATGGCCGGTTGTTCCATGCCGCGCGCATCGCCGTTATCAAAGGCGGTCACGACGGTTTTACCTCCGGTGCTTTTGGATGGCACTAACCAACCGGTATGTTGTGTCCATGTCCAGTCAAATCCACCGTCGCAGTGGTGAGCTTCGCAGGTTAGCGGTTTACCGTTGCTGTCTACGGGTTTCAGCACTTTTTTCGCCAGTTCGCCTTTCCAGCCGGATGGATCGGAAAGTATCCATTTCACTTTTTTATCGCGGCCAATTTTGATGATGGCAGACTGGTGGCGCGAGCTAATGATAATGCTGTCGTCGCGAGGATCGTAGCTGACGGAGTTAACATGCGCCCAGTTGCGGCCCGGGCCGGAGCCCGCGATATCGCCGAAGGGTTGTTTTGCAAGCTGCTCTTTGGTCATGACCTGACCGGAATGTTCGGCATCGACGCTCAAACATACCGCTCCCTGATCCATCGCCAGAATAACGTCGTCACGATAGGGGTCGAGGATTTTTGGCAGATCCCAGTAATCGACGGTATCGCCGTTCTGGTCAACTTCAAGAATATGATCACGCACAGTATTGATGGTGTATTTACCATTTAATGGATAATTTTCTTTTGCGACACGCAGCAGGTAGGTGCCTTTCGGCGTTTCGGTAATGGCGTGCGAAAAATCAATAAATCCTTTTGGCAGTCGTTTATCGGAAATAACGCGGCCTAAGAAATCATATTTAAAGTAACGTTGACCCTGGCCAAAAATAAGATTGCCATCGTTAACCTGATGGAAGCTCATCATGGAACCAAAGCGCGTTATATCATCCTGGTTACGGAATTTATCAATATTCATATAGCCGCGAACATCGCCATTCGTATCGCTAATCCAGTTGATACCGGTATAATCCCAGTTCGCCGCGCCGCCTGCGACATGCATAATGTGGCCGGCTCTTGGCATCCCCGTTATATGGTTAAAAAGATATAAGCGATTTTTAAGCGAGCTATCGACTTTAACCGGTTCTACCGTAGGAAGAACGGCAGTTTGCCCGGTAGTAGAGGGTAATGATACCGGTGCGGCGTAAATGGACCACGTATAAGTTTGTTTTTTACCTTCTTCAGTCCAGTCAACTTTAACTTTATTGACATAATCTGGATACAAGCCAAATACAGGTATGCCGTCATGGGTATTTATAGCCTGCGGGCCGACATCATAACTGATCGGGATACCTTTTTCCCCTTTCCCTAAAACGGTAACCTTCACGTCCTGTACATTATGATTGGCTTTATTAATGATTGCTGTTAATGGGAAAACGCCGCCGTAGGGAGCGACATCGACCATACCTAATGGCCCTTCATGTACTGGAATGACATCTGCTGATGCGACCATTGGCCTGTTTGGGTCTAAAACGCCTGAGGCCAAAACGCTGCCGCTCAAACACAGGCAGCATAATACAGGTAAGACTTTCCTTGTAAATAACATATTTATTTCCCCATTCGATATTATCGATAAAATGAATGTATATTAACCTTCTTATTTATCGGAGATGAAAAAACATTTAAAAAAGTAAAACAATCCGCGGAGGGGAATAATGATGTTGGTCACAAATATGAGGTGTCCATGGTCTTTTTAACAATACTTATCGTTATACTATTTGTTCAGTAAATATATGGCGGTGTATTATTATTCATGTACGCTTTGCTACGTGAAACATTAAATAAATATTGGAAGTTTAAATATAATAAAATTATATCGGTTATGGCATGTCGGGAATTTTTTGCAGGAAAATAACGAAGAGAAACTTATCATGTCTGACAAATTTATCCACTGAGGGCTATTCGGGAAGATGAACGGTTAGAAAAATGTCGGAGATAGCCGTGTACAGGGGGAATCGTTAAAAAAGCGCGGCCAGAGGCGTTCTGACCGCATGCTTTGCTATCAGTATTCCCACGTTTCCGGGTCAATCCCCATCTCACGCATGATCTCTTTTGCCGCTTCCGGGATTTCATCGCTGCGCTCTTTTCGCAGATCGGCATCATCCGGCAAGGGTTGCCCGGTAAAGGCGTGCAGAAATGCTTCACACAACAGCTCGCTGTTGGTGGCGTGGCGCAGGTTGTTCACCTGACGACGCGTACGTTCATCGGTGAGGATTTTTAACACCTTCAGAGGAATGGAAACCGTAATTTTTTTGACTTGCTCACTCTTCTTACCGTGCTCAGCGTATGGGCTGATATATTCGCCGCTCCATTCAGCCATGAGATACTTAATCCTCTTCGTCATTAATATTGAGGTCTGAACCTGAGCCCGGACCATAATCGCGCGTAGTTTACCGTAGTGGCGCGGCCCTGACACGAAGTTAGCGGTCGCAGATGTGCGCTAATGCATATAATTTTAACGGCTATTTGCGGTTTGCTCAATCTATACGCAAAGAAGTTTAGATGTCCAGATGTATTGACGTCTATTGTGGTAGTGGTTAATCTGTGGTCTGACTTTCACCGACTCAGCCAGGAATATCTTCATATGACGCGTAAACAGGCCACTATCGCAGTGCGTAGCGGATTAAACGACGACGAGCAATACGGCTGCGTTGTGCCGCCAATCCACCTCTCCAGTACCTATAACTTTACCGGTTTCAATGAGCCGCGCGCGCATGATTATTCCCGCCGCGGTAATCCCACGCGTGATGTGGTTCAGCGCGCATTAGCGGAACTGGAAGGCGGCGCGGGCGCGGTATTGACGAATACTGGCATGTCGGCGATTCATCTGGTCACCACCGTTTTCCTCAAGCCGGGCGATCTGCTGGTCGCGCCGCATGATTGCTACGGCGGCAGTTATCGTCTGTTTGACAGTCTGGCGACACGCGGCTGTTATCGTGTGCGGTTTGTCGATCAGGGCGATGAACGCGCCTTACAGGCGGCGCTGGAAGAAAAACCGAAGCTGGTACTGGTAGAAAGTCCAAGTAATCCATTGTTACGCGTGGTGGATATTGCGAAAATCTGTCGGCTGGCGCGCGAGGCGGGCGCAGTGAGCGTCGTTGATAACACGTTTTTAAGCCCGGCGCTGCAAAATCCGCTGGCGTTGGGTGCCGATCTGGTGTTGCATTCATGCACGAAATATCTCAACGGTCATTCGGATGTCGTGGCCGGCGTGGTGATTGCGAAAGATCCGGAAGTGGTCACTGAACTGGCGTGGTGGGCGAATAATATTGGCGTGACCGGCGGGGCGTTTGATAGCTATCTGCTGCTGCGCGGTTTGCGAACTCTGGTGCCGCGTATGGAGCTGGCGCAGCGCAACGCGCAGGCGATTGTGAAATATCTGCAAACCCAGCCGTTGGTGAAAAAACTGTATCACCCGTCGCTGCCGGAAAATCAGGGGCATGAAATTGCCGCGCGCCAGCAAAAAGGCTTTGGCGCAATGTTGAGTTTTGAACTGGATGGGGATGAGGAGACGCTGCGTCGTTTTCTGGGCGGGCTGTCGCTGTTTACGCTGGCGGAATCTTTAGGGGGAGTGGAAAGTTTGATCTCTCACGCCGCCACCATGACGCATGCCGGTATGTCGCCGCAGGCGCGTGCCGCCGCCGGGATCTCCGAAACGCTACTGCGTATCTCCACCGGTATTGAAGATGGCGAAGATTTAATTGCCGACCTGGAAAATGGCTTCCGGGCTGCAAACAAGGGGTAAACATGAGTGTGATTGCGCAGGCAGGGGCGAAAGGTCGTCAACTGCATAAATTTGGCGGCAGTAGTCTGGCGGATGTGAAGTGTTACCTGCGTGTCGCAGGCATTATGGCGGAGTATTCGCAGCCTGACGATATGATGGTAGTGTCCGCCGCAGGCAGTACCACCAACCAGTTGATTAGCTGGCTCAAGTTAAGCCAGACCGATCGCCTTTCTGCGCATCAGGTATTACAGACGTTACGCCGCTACCAGTGCGATCTGATTAGCGGGCTGCTTCCCGCCGACGCGGCAGATGATTTAACCAGTGCTTTTATCAGCGATCTGGAACGTCTTGCCGCCTTGCTCGACGGCGGCGTAACGGATGCCGTCTATGCTGAGATCGTCGGACACGGCGAAATTTGGTCGGCGAGATTGATGTCCGCCGTCCTGAATCAGCAGGGGCTGGATGCCGCCTGGCTGGACGCGCGCGCATTTTTACGCGCCGAACGCGCCGCACAGCCGCAGGTTGATGAAGGGCTATCTTATCCTTTATTGCAACAGCTACTGGCGCAGCATCCTGGCAAACGCCTAGTCGTGACCGGCTTTATCAGCCGCAATCACGACGGCGAAACAGTCCTGTTAGGCCGGAACGGTTCCGACTATTCCGCCACGCAAATCGGCGCGTTGGCGGGCGTTTCCCGCGTGACCATCTGGAGCGATGTCGCGGGCGTTTATAGTGCCGACCCGCGCAAAGTGAAAGATGCCTGCCTGCTGCCGTTGCTGCGTCTGGACGAAGCCAGCGAGCTGGCGCGTCTGGCGGCGCCTGTTCTGCACGCCCGTACGCTACAGCCAGTGTCCGGCAGCGATATCGATTTGCAGTTGCGCTGTAGCTACACGCCGGATCAAGGGTCAACCCGAATTGAACGGGTGCTGGCTTCCGGGACGGGCGCGCGTATCGTGACCAGTCACGACGATATCTGTCTGATTGAGTTTCAGGTGCCCGCCAGCCAGGATTTCAGGCTGGCGCACAAAGAGCTCGACCACATTTTAAAACGGGCGCAGGCGCGTCCGCTGGCGGTGGGCGTGCATCGCGATCGCCAGCTATTGCAGTTCTGCTATACCGCCGAGGTAGCGGATAGCGTACTGAAACTCCTCGACGATGTCGGGCTGCCGGGCGAATTGCGCCTGCGGCAGGGGCTGGCGCTGGTGGCGATGGTCGGTGCGGGCGTTACTCGCAATCCGCTACACTGCCATCGCTTCTGGCAGCAGCTTAAAGGTCAGCCAGTGGAATTTACCTGGCAGTCGGAGGAGGGCATCAGTCTGGTGGCGGTGCTGCGTACCGGCCCAACTGAGAGCCTGATTCAGGGACTGCATCAGTCGGTTTTCCGCGCCGAAAAACGCATTGGCCTGATGCTGTTCGGTAAGGGGAACATCGGCTCCCGTTGGCTGGAACTGTTTGCCCGTGAACAAAGCACGCTTTCCGCGCGTACTGGCTTTGAATTTGTGCTGGCGGGCGTGGTGGATAGCCGCCGTAGCCTGCTGAATTATGAAGGGCTGGATGCCAGCCGCGCGCTGGCATTCTTTGATGATGAAGCCGTTGAGCAGGACGAAGAGCCGCTATTCCTGTGGATGCGTGCGCATCCGTATGATGATTTAGTGGTGCTGGATGTGACAGCAAGCGAGCAACTGGCCGATCAGTATCTGGATTTCGCCAGCCACGGTTTTCATGTGATTAGCGCCAATAAACTGGCGGGCGCAAGCGCCAGCGATAAGTATCGCCAGATTCATGACGCGTTTGAAAAAACCGGGCGTTACTGGCTGTATAACGCCACCGTGGGCGCGGGATTGCCGATCAACCACACGGTGCGGGATCTGATTGACAGCGGCGATACGATTCTCTCGATCAGCGGGATCTTCTCCGGGACGCTATCCTGGCTGTTCCTGCAATTTGACGGTACGGTGCCGTTCACCGATCTGGTGGATCAGGCTTGGCAGCAGGGGCTGACCGAACCCGATCCGCGCGTCGATCTTTCCGGAAAAGATGTCATGCGTAAGCTGGTGATTCTGGCGCGCGAGGCGGGATACGACATCGAGCCGGATCAGGTGCGTGTAGAATCGTTGGTGCCGGCGCATTGTGAAGAAGGGTCTATCGATCACTTTTTCGAAAACGGCGACGCGCTGAATGAACAGATGGTGCAGCGTCTGGAGGCAGCCCGCGAACTGGGGCTGGTGTTGCGTTACGTGGCGCGTTTCGACGCCAATGGCAAAGCGCGCGTCGGCGTTGAAGCGGTGCGTCCGGAACATCCGCTGGCGGCGCTGCTGCCGTGCGATAATGTCTTTGCTATTGAAAGCCGCTGGTATCGCGATAACCCGCTGGTGATCCGTGGGCCGGGCGCGGGTCGAGATGTGACCGCCGGGGCGATTCAGTCGGATATCAACCGCCTGGCGCAGTTGCTGTAATAAAGGCAAGTTCGTGAGCGAAGCGCCGGGTTGCGCTTCGCTCCCTCATCAATACGTTATGCAGTCATTCTGTAGATACTGATATACGAAGCGCCATCCGATTGCTGACGAAACATTATGGCGTGATGCTTTTTACATTCTCAACCCGGACATCCATCCGGGGGTAAGGAATATTGATGCCGTTTTCATCCATCGCTTCCTTGATATTTTCCAGAAGATCGTAGTAAGTGCTCCAGTACTGAGCGTTGGGCACCCATACGCGAACATAGAAATTCAGGCTAGAGGGCGCAAGTTCGCCCAGGCGGACCGTAATATCGCGGGTTTTATCAATGCGATGATCTTGTTCAATAATACGATGTATCACGCTTTTTACGTCAGCAATACGGCTTTGGTAATCCACGCCAATAATCAGATCAATACGTCGATAGGGGTGTCGTGAATAGTTGATAATATTATCAGCAATAATTTTACCATTCGGGATGACAACTTCTTTGCTATCCGCAGTGAGCAGAGTGGTGGAGAAAATATGGACCTTTTCTACTGTGCCGATAACCAGGCCAATTTGTACAATTTCCCCGGCGCGGAAAGGACGCAGGGAGACAAGCAGTACGCCTGCGGCAAAGTTGGAAAGTGACCCTTGCAGCGCCAGGCCAATGGCTAAACCCGCCGCGCCGATAACGGCAATAATTGAGGAGGTTTCTATACCGATACGGCCAAGAGCGGCTACTGCCGTGAAAGCTATCGTGATGTAGCGAACCAGCGCGGAGAAAAAGTGGACAATAGTGGCATCCACTTGCCGCCTGAGAAGTAATTTTTCCAGCCCCCTCGATAGTAAGCGAGCTATTAACTTACCGATGAAAAGTAGAATGATGGCGGCAACAACATTCCAGCCAAAATGAATTACCGAGTCACTGTGCTCGGCCATCCATTTGATCGCGCCTTTAATTTTTGGAAATAACTCAAAACCTTCCATGTTTATCCTCTGTCAGCAGTATCCGCGGTATTAGCGGTAATAAAACGGTTCATTTTTGCCTGGATAATCGCCGCGCCGACGGGTGGTAGCAGTAACGCCCAGAATAGTGTCCAGCCGGTTCGTATTCCGCCATCTTCGTTTTTATTCGCCAGCAGATCGCGGATTTCGTCGCTAAGCGTCAGACACAATATGGCTGTGCCAAACGGCATAATGGCTGACAGCCATCCCGCGCCACATGCGGTCATGAGTCGGGGCGAAGGCGCCACAAATTGCATTTCCCGGTGAATTCTGAAGAACCAATAAATAATATAAAATGGAATGAAAAAGGCCAATAATGCGACGACAACGGGTTCTGCGCACTCAGGTCGCTGGGTTGATGAGAACCTTTTGGGCGGTGCAATATAGAAAAGTTCTTTTTTGAGCGGTAATAGTAGCAAAAGCGCGATAACCGCTAAAGTAATTACGATTATTCCTATATAAGGAATTGAGTATATAAATATAGACAGATAGCCAGCGATGATAAATTTGAACAGTAAGCAGAGGCTAAATAAAATAACAAATGTCTGAGCACTGCCGATAGCGCTGAAAAGCAGCATGGGGACTAACAGCGTTACGATCCCCATACCCAGATTAATTAAAAACTGCGCTATGATAAGCCTGACTACGTCAGACGGGCCATTTATGCAGAAGGAACAGACCACGCCAATGATTAACAGGAGCGCAACAAAGTAGAAGGGGTAACAATTTTTTATACGGCAGACAAACCAGCTGGCAACCATACCCAGGAGGTATCCCAGTTGGCCGCCAACGAGAATAACACCAATACGATCGGCTGGAATAGACAGTGATTTACTCCAAAAATAAACACCATACGACGATCCCAGCGAACTGATAAAAGAGAGCACCAAAAAGAAAAAAGTGATCCCCCAGAATCGATAGCTACTCAGGAGATCGGCGCAGGTCCATTTTTTATCTGACATTGACGGTAAAGTAATTTCCATATTTATCCCTTGTTTTCCATAGAAAATAAGAATGTATAGAACTATTTAAATTGATAATAAATATTGATTATGTGAATAACGTTTATAGCCAATTTTAACTTAAAACGAAGGGCCATTTTATCAAATAGTTCTATTCTTTTTCAGCGTATAAAAGCAGGATGTGAGGTGATTAAATCTATAGCGCCTTCTGAATGATAATCTGTGATTTTTTATGCGTGGCATTACATCATTGGGTTAAATGTGATTCCATTGTGAGTTATATTTTTCCGTCAGCAAATACAGAATTTGCGTGACGCGTTTGGCGGAATAGTGGGCGCTTTGCTGGAATTCAGGTTGTTGCCATAGCCAGGTAACAAAGCGGCGACTAGCCGCCAGATTAACGGCGACACCTTGTTCTAAGTGGGAACCAGTTAACGAACAGACCATTTTGCGGTTGTGACCTTGCCCCCAGAGTTGCCACTGATTTTGCCACCATCCCTGCCATGTTTTGCCTAACAGTTGCCACTCTGCGCGGCAATCGTCATCGTTTATCTCTTCCTCAACGAACCACAGCGAGGAGAGACGCTGGCGAAACCGCTCCGCCCATGCCGTAATGACCGCGCCGCGCAAAAAACACTCATGGGCAATGATGTGTGTCGTGACATCAGGAAAACGGTTTTTCAGCACCCGAAAATGACCATGCGCCGTAATGACCGGGCGAAGTATTGTTCCTTGCGCGTTCCGTTTAAGCGCCGCCGGGCCATACTGAATCTCATCGAACTGGCTGCGCTGTAAAAATTGCCGTTCTTTAATGGCGATACGGTGGATAATATCGCCATCCTCACCCTCGGGCGGCGCAATTCCTTTCCAGTGGTAATGCAAACTTTTTCCGGCAGACAGTAACGTGAAATTGCTGGAAAGGTGAAGAATATTGCCGCGAACAGCATCAAAACTGAATAAAAAGTACAATTGCTGGAAGGCATTCGCTCCCTGAAACGGTACGAGCAGCGGAATACTGCAAATCTGTTCCGGCGTTTCGGCGACATTCAGCGCGTGCTGTTTTGGCGTCCAGACTTTCTTACAGTACTGGCACTGAAGTCGCTGCGTTCCGCCGGGATTACGTCCATAACGAATCCATGTTTTTTGATAGCAGTCGGGGCAAAAGTGACCATGCTCTTTGGCATATTGCGCGATATAAGCAGACGCCCAGCGGCGAAATTCCCCCTCGTTGAAGAGCGGCGGATAACTGCCGCAGGCTCGACAATGCAATGCCGGATAACCCAGGCGATAGTCCGGCCACACATAATCCGGCGAGTCAGGCAGCCCAAGATTGCGACAACCAGCGCTTTTGCAGGCATTAATGGTGAACAGAGGCGGCATACATTTTACCAACGATTTTGGCAGGTCGTTGATTCTGCCTTCATAAAACGGTACGCGGGTGTGAGGACTCTCACATAAAAAAACCTTTCAGAACGTAACGTAGCGAATCTTTATATGACTGAAAGGGACTTATTTATGAAAGTAAAACTGCTTGCTGCCGGTATTTTGTTCACGCTGCCGTTCTGGGCCTGCGCCAAAGATGTCACCATTATTTACACCAACGATCTACACGCCCATGTGGAGCCTTATAAAGTGCCGTGGATTGCTGACGGTAAACGCGATATTGGCGGTTGGGCCAATATCACCACGCTGGTGAAGCAGGAAAAAGCCAAAAATAAGGCGACGTGGTTTTTTGATGCCGGAGATTACTTTACCGGACCGTATATCAGCAGCCTGACGAAGGGTAAAGCGATTATCGATATTTTGAATACCATGCAGTATGACGCTGCCACTATCGGTAATCATGAGTTCGATCATGGCTGGGACAATACATTGTTGCAACTGAGCCGGGCGAAATTCCCTATCGTACAGGGCAATATTTTTTATGAGGACAGCAGTAAATCCTTCTGGGATAAGCCGTACACCATTGTTGAAAAAGATGGCGTCAAGATTGGCGTAATCGGCTTACACGGTGTCTTTGCTTTTAATGATACGGTTTCTGCCGCGACGCGCGTGGGCATTGAGGCACGCGATGAAATTAAGTGGCTGCAACGTTACATTGATGAACTTAAAGGTAAAGTCGATCTGACCGTCGCGCTGATCCACGAAGGCACCCCGGCCCGCCAGTCCAGCATGGGGAATACCGATGTGCGACGCGCGCTGGATAAAGATATTCAGACCGCAAGTCAGGTAAAAGGGCTGGATATTTTGATTACCGGCCACGCGCATGTCGGTACGCCGGAACCGATTAAAGTCGGTAATACGCTGATCCTCTCAACGGACAGCGGCGGTATTGATGTGGGTAAACTGGTGCTGGATTACAAAGAGAAACCACACCACTTTACCGTGAAGAACTTCGAGCTGAAGACCATTTTTGCTGATGAGTGGAAGCCCGATCCGCAAACGAAACAGGTGATCGACGGCTGGAATAAAAAGCTCGATAAAGTCGTGCAGCAAACGGTGGCCCAGTCGCCGGTTGAGCTGACCCGCGCGTATGGCGAATCGTCGTCGCTGGGGAATCTGGCGGCGGATGCGCTGCTTTTTACGGCGGGGAAAGACACCCAGTTAGCGCTTACTAACTCTGGCGGTATCCGCAACGAAATCCCGGCTGGCGCGGTGACGATGGGGGCGGTAATCAGTACCTTCCCGTTCCCTAATGAACTGGTCACGATGGATTTAACCGGTAAGCAATTGCGCAGCCTGATGGAGCATGGCGCTGGCTTAAGCAACGGCGTATTGCAGGTGTCTAAAGGGCTGGAGATGAAGTATGACAGCAGCAAACCTGTCGGCCAGCGGGTTACCGTGCTGACGCTCAATGGCAAGCCGATTGATGATGCGGCGGTTTATCACATCGCTACCAACAGCTTCCTTGCCGACGGCGGCGACGGTTTTGCGGCATTCACGGAAGGCCAGGCGCGGAATACCTCCGGCGGCTACTATGTGTCGAATACGATAGTCGATTACTTTAAGGCGGGCAACACCATCACGGATGAGCAGCTCAAAGGGATGCGCGTTGCGGATGTGAAGAAGTAATTTCCCCTGCCGCGGCGCGTTCAGTGCCGCGGCGTGACATGAAGAAAATTCAACTTTGCTGAATATTCCTCATTCTTTGGCGTGATTTTTCAGTTGACGTCCTTCTGCTTTTCCGTCATTTTTACATCTGGACGTCTAAACGGATAGATGTTTACAACACAACAAATAATAACATGCGATTGATGAGGTAAGGTATGAGCTTTTTTCACGCCAACCAGCGGGAAGCCCTGAATCAGAGCCTGGCGGAAGTACAGGGTCAGATTAACGTTTCGTTTGAATTTTTCCCGCCGCGCACCAGTGAAATGGAGCAAACCCTGTGGAACTCCATCGATCGCCTGAGCAGTCTGAAACCGAAGTTTGTTTCGGTAACGTATGGCGCCAACTCCGGGGAACGCGACCGCACCCATAGCGTTATTAAAGGCATTAAAGAGCGTACTGGGCTTGAGGCCGCGCCGCACCTTACCTGTATTGACGCCACGCGCGATGAACTGCGCACCATCGCCCGCGACTACTGGAATAACGGTATCCGCCACATTGTCGCTTTGCGCGGCGATTTGCCGCCGGGCAGCGGTAAGCCGGAGATGTACGCCGCCGATCTGGTTGGTTTGCTCAAAGAGGTGGCCGATTTCGATATTTCAGTAGCGGCCTATCCGGAGGTACATCCGGAAGCGAAAAGCGCGCAGGCCGATCTGCTTAATCTGAAGCGTAAAGTGGATGCTGGCGCTAACCGCGCGATAACCCAATTTTTCTTCGATGTGGAAAGCTACCTGCGTTTTCGCGACCGCTGTGTTTCCGCCGGTATCGACGTAGAAATTATTCCCGGCATTTTACCGGTGTCTAACTTTAAACAGGCGAAAAAATTTGCCGATATGACCAATGTCCGCATTCCGTCCTGGATGTCACTGATGTTTGAGGGGCTGGATGATGACGCAGAAACCCGCAAGCTGGTGGGCGCTAACATTGCGATGGACATGGTGAAAATTTTAAGTCGCGAAGGAGTGAAGGATTTCCACTTCTACACGTTGAATCGTGCGGAAATGAGTTATGCCATTTGCCACACGCTGGGCGTAAGACCGGGTTTATAACCTCCAGCTCCCTGCCGGGAGCTTTATTACACCTCATATTGATCTACATCTCTGTAACTAAAAATATAAAAGGTATTAGCTATCGAATCTGTGGATTAATTCAACTATATCTATTTGCTCCTGGTGTATATCGTAACGGTAACACTTTAAAAGGGAGCTGAGATATGAGCACGACCGACGATACCCATAACACGTTATCCACTGGAAAATGTCCTTTCCATCAGGGGGGGCATGACCGAAGCGCAGGCGCAGGGACAGCCAGCCGCGACTGGTGGCCGAACCAGCTTCGCGTGGATCTTTTGAATCAACATTCCAACCGTTCTAACCCGCTGGGCGAAGACTTTGACTACCGCAAAGAGTTTAGCAAGTTAGACTACTCCGCCCTGAAAGGGGATCTCAAGGCGCTGCTGACCGATTCACAACCGTGGTGGCCCGCCGACTGGGGCAGCTATGTCGGTTTGTTTATTCGTATGGCCTGGCATGGCGCTGGCACCTACCGTTCTATTGATGGTCGTGGCGGCGCGGGTCGTGGTCAACAGCGTTTTGCGCCGCTTAACTCCTGGCCGGATAACGTCAGCCTGGATAAGGCGCGTCGTTTGTTGTGGCCGATTAAGCAGAAATATGGCCAGAAAATTTCCTGGGCTGACCTGTTTATTCTGGCGGGTAACGTGGCGCTGGAAAACTCCGGCTTCCGTACCTTCGGTTTCGGCGCCGGGCGTGAAGATGTCTGGGAACCGGATCTGGATGTGAACTGGGGCGATGAAAAAGCCTGGTTGACTCACCGACACCCTGAAGCGCTGGCAAAAGCGCCGCTGGGCGCGACCGAGATGGGCCTTATCTACGTTAACCCGGAAGGGCCGGATCACAGCGGCGAACCACTTTCTGCCGCCGCCGCTATTCGCGCTACCTTTGGCAATATGGGGATGAACGACGAAGAGACCGTGGCGTTGATCGCTGGCGGGCATACCCTCGGTAAAACCCACGGCGCGGCAGCGGCATCCCATGTAGGGGCCGATCCGGAAGCCGCGCCGATTGAAGCGCAGGGCTTAGGTTGGGCCAGCAGCTATGGTAGCGGCGTTGGCGCGGATGCTATCACCTCCGGGCTGGAAGTGGTCTGGACGCAGACGCCGACCCAGTGGAGCAACTATTTCTTCGAGAACCTGTTCAAATATGAGTGGGTACAAACCCGTAGTCCGGCTGGCGCTATCCAGTTTGAAGCGGTAGACGCGCCGGATATCATCCCGGACCCGTTCGATCCGTCGAAAAAACGTAAGCCAACCATGCTGGTCACCGACCTGACGCTGCGTTTTGATCCGGAGTTCGAGAAGATTTCCCGTCGTTTCCTTAACGATCCGCAGGCCTTTAATGAAGCCTTTGCTCGTGCCTGGTTCAAACTGACGCACAGAGATATGGGACCAAAAGCGCGTTACATCGGACCGGAAGTGCCGAAAGAAGATCTGATCTGGCAGGACCCGTTGCCGCAACCGCTCTACCAGCCAACGCAGGAAGACATTATCAACCTGAAAGCGGCGATCGCTGCATCCGGGCTTTCTATTAGCGAGATGGTTTCGGTTGCCTGGGCATCCGCGTCTACTTTCCGCGGCGGCGATAAGCGTGGCGGCGCTAACGGCGCGCGTCTGGCATTAGCGCCTCAGCGCGACTGGGATGTCAACGCCGTTGCGGCTCGCGTTCTGCCGGTATTAGAAGAGATCCAGAAAACGACGAATAAAGCCTCGCTGGCCGATATTATTGTGCTGGCGGGCGTGGTCGGTATCGAGCAGGCGGCCGCTGCTGCGGGTGTCAGCATCAGCGTACCTTTTGCGCCGGGCCGGGTGGATGCGCGTCAGGATCAGACCGACATCGAGATGTTCTCGCTGCTTGAACCGATTGCCGATGGATTCCGTAACTATCGTGCGCGTCTGGATGTGTCGACGACCGAATCGCTGTTGATTGATAAAGCGCAGCAGTTAACGTTGACCGCGCCGGAAATGACGGTACTGGTTGGCGGGATGCGTGTGCTGGGAACCAACTTTGACGGCAGCCAGAACGGTGTCTTTACCGACAGACCGGGCGTGCTCAGCACAGACTTCTTCGCTAATCTGCTGGATATGCGTTACGAGTGGAAACCGACCGACGAATCTAATGAGCTGTTCGAAGGCCGGGATCGTCTGACTGGCGAGGTGAAATACACGGCGACCCGCGCCGATCTGGTGTTTGGTTCCAACTCCGTACTGCGCGCGCTGGCGGAAGTTTACGCGTGTAGCGATGCGCACGAGAAGTTTGTGAAGGACTTCGTCGCGGCATGGGTGAAAGTGATGAACCTGGACCGTTTCGATCTGCAATAATCTGATGGGTTAATTCGTCAGCGGCTGCTATTCGGTAGTCGCTGACGTTTTCCGCGTTTAATGCGAAAAATAACGAAAATGCCCCGTGACTTTCCAGTTAAATAATACATCTTCCTCCTGTGCTCCCGCGCCTATGTTATGCACAACCAGCGGCACCCCTTCAGGCGTGACGTTCAGGGATACCACGCCAATATGCGCAAGGCCGTTATCCAGTCGCCAGGAGACAATATCTCCCGGTTGATAATCGCTATATTTATCTGTCACCGGCAACGCTTTGTTGTGGCGCTGGAACCAGGTTTCCAGATTCGGAACGCGGCGATGGTCGATATTGCTGTCCGGGCGTTTCAGCTTCCAGTTATTCGGGTAGGCAGAGAAATGCGCCTGCATGTCTTCATGTACCCGTTTCTGTAAATCAACCTGCTGACTGCGCAGCGCGCGGATGACGACATCTGCACATACGCCACGCTCCAGCGGAAGATCGCCATTCGGATAATCCAGACGAACATAGGCAGCATCATAAAATAGCGTCTTACCTATTTGCGTCCCGGCACTTTGGGCGATTGCAGCATTAGTTTGCGCCTGAACGGTTATTGGTCTGGTATCAGAGCGTGGCGAATGATGAGAGATATGGCTAATAAAAAAAGCAGCAAGAATAACGATAAGCGCCTGTGCGAATTTCATCTTCTTCGTCCGTGAAGTGTGTCAGTACGTCATTTGACTTTCCGCGGAGAGAATGGTGCGTGATAAAAAAGTCTATTTCAGGACAAAATGGACTGATTCCAGGCTATGGAATACCTGATGATGGCGCTTCGCTTACCCGGCCTGGATGATTGGATAACAAGGCCAGATAAGGTGCCTGTGTCGACATTCGGCAAATGAATTCTGTTGTGTCAGCAAGCTGAAATACTCCTGACTATCGTCAGGAGTATTGCTCAGACCTTATTCCCATTCCTGCAAGAAGCGTTGACCGTACTGGTCGGCGACCAGCAGCGCGGCGTACACTTCATCCGGCGTTGCGCCGCCAGGCATGTTATGAATAGTTTCACCTTCTGCGCAGGAGGCTTCCGCGACGGTGCGCATTTTGGCCGGGATATCCTGTTTAATATCCAGTTGCGCCAGCGTAATCGGCAGGCCAACGGAATGGCACAGCGCCGCAACGGTTTCGATTTCTTCGACCAGCGCGTTTTCCAGCACCAGTTGCGTCAGCGTACCGAAAGCGACCTTCTCACCGTGATAATAGTGGTGCGCATCCGGAATCGCCGTTAAACCGTTATGAATCGCGTGCGCTGCGGCCAGACCGCCGCTTTCAAAACCGACCCCGCTCAGGTAGGTGTTGGCTTCGATGACGCGTTCCAGCGCTGGCGTGACGACGTGCTGTTCGGCGGCCAACATGGCTTTTTCGCCTTCTTCGATCAGCGTGTTATAGCATAGCTCCGCCAGCGCCAGCGCGGCCTGTGTACACTTGCCGCCCGCCATTGTGGTGGCGCCGCTGCGTGAGCAGGCGCGCGCTTCAAACCAGGTCGCCAGCGCATCGCCGATACCGGCTGCCAGCAGACGCGCCGGCGCGCCCGCCACTATCTGCGTATCGACAATAACCATATTCGGGTTATGCGGCAGCAGCAGATAACGGTCAAACTCACCGGCATCGGTATAAATAACCGAGAGTGCGCTGCACGGTGCGTCGGTAGAGGCGATGGTCGGCGCGATAGCGACCGGGACGTTCATAAAGTGCGCCAGCGCTTTGGCGGTATCCAGCGTTTTACCGCCGCCGATACCCAGTACGGCGCCACACTGACTTTTCTCGGCGACGGCGCGCAGCCTGTCGATCTCATTTTGCGAACATTCGCCGCCAAACGGGGCGATTTCTACTGACAAACCGGCATCCGTCAGGCTTTTGCGCAGCGTCTCTTCGGCAAATCCCAGCACGAATTTATCGCCCACAACCAGCCAGTTGTTCGCCATTGGTTTTAAATAATCGCCAAGACGCGCGATGACGTTTGCACCCTGAATATACTTACCTGGTGACTGAATAATGCGATCCATACATTTCTCTCCTACAGGTTCAGATTACCAAAAGCGTTTTTCCAGTCTTGCTCAAACTTCTCTATTGCCGACTCTACCGCAGGCGTATTGAGCATTTGTTGCGCTACATCTAAAGGAAGGGTAATCGCCTGGCAACCTGCCAGTAAGCAATCCAGCGCCTGCCGCGGCGTTTTAAAGCTGGCCGCCAGTACCATGCTGTCGGGCGCGTGATGTTCCAGTAGCGTTTGCAGCTCCTGAACCATACGAATGCCATCGCCGCCCTGCGCATCAACGCGGTTGACGTAGGGAGCGACATATTTTGCGCCCGCCAGCGCCGCCAGCAGGCCCTGCGATGCGCTGTAGACGGCGGTGCCCAGCGTCACGATGCCTTCTTTTTTCAGCAATTTAATCGCTGCAAGACCTTCGGCGGTCACCGGAATTTTAACCACAATGCCGGGGATGGCGTTATTCAGTCGTTTGGCTTCTTCCACCATCCCTTTCGCGTCGCGGCTCATGGTCTGCGCAAATAAAGTGCCTTCTTCGCCGATGGCGTTTTGCAGCCTGGGCAGCACATCCCAGATAGATTCTTTGCTGGCTGCCACAATGCTTGGATTGGTGGTGACGCCGGCAATCGGGAAAATGCGCGCCAGACGTTCAACTTCCGCCACGTTAGCGGTATCCAGATAGAGTTCCATAGTCTTTCCTTTACAGTTCAAGTTCATGTTGCAGCAGGCTGGCGATAGCGTCGGCGGAAGCGGCGTTAACCAGCGTGTTGCGGAATTCTTCGTGCATGATGCGGCGGGCCAGGCGCGAGAAAATACGCATATGCTGGTCGCCCGCGGCGTGTTTGTTAAGCGTCAGCATAATGATGAACTGCGCCTCGTCATCTCCCCAGCGTACCGGCGCGTTCAGGCGCGCCACGCTGATGGTGGACTGTTCGATATGTTCCGATTTGCTGTGCGGAATGGCAAAGCTAAAGCCCAGTCCGGTGGAGAATACCGCCTCGCGCGCCCATAGATCGGCTTCCAGTTTGCGCGGGTAGCGGCAGCGGCCCGCCAGCAGCAGATTGTCGGTCATGCCTTTAATCACTTCCTCTTTGCTGCGCCAGTCGCTATCAAGCGTTATGCATTGGGCGGTAACCAGCGGGGCATCCTGCTGCGACATGCGGAACTGCGCCAGCAGATGCTCCACCTCCAGCGAGGTGCGGCAGGCCATCGCCTGATTCAACAACTGGCGGCAGGCTCGGCTGTCGAGTTGTGCCATCCGCGCTTTGGCGGCGGGAATCGACGGCGCGCCCATGCTGATCTCGTCCAGCCCCAGACCTACCAGCAATGGCAGAACCGAACCTTTGGCCCCCAGTTCGCCGCACAGACCAATCCATTTGCCCTGACGATGTACCGCCTGCACCGCGAAATCCAACGCGCGCAGGAAGGCGGGATTCAGGCTGTTGTAGTGACGAGTGACTTTGGCGTTATCACGGTCTACCGCCAGCAGGTATTGTGTTAGATCGTTACTACCAATACTAAAGAAATCAATCTCTTCACAGCATTGATCGATGATGAACATCACCGACGGCACTTCCAGCATAATGCCGAGTGGGATCTTCTCATCGAACGGGATATGTTCATTACGCAGCTGCTGTTTGGCTTCCGCCAGCTTCTCTTTGACCCACAGAATCTCTTCCATAGAGGAGATCATCGGGATCATGATTTTCAGGTTGCCGTGGGCGGACGCGCGGAGGATCGAGCGTAGCTGGGTGGTAAACAGAGAAGCGTACTCTTCATAAATACGGACGGCGCGATAGCCGAGGAATGGGTTGGCTTCGGCAGGAATATTCAGATAATCAACGGGCTTATCGCCGCCTATATCCATTGTGCGCACAATAATGCTGCGTCCCTTTGCGGACTCCAGAGCCTGGCAAAAAATATTGTACAGCTCGTTTTCGTCCGGCGCGCAGGCGCGGTCCATATACAGCATTTCTGTGCGGAACAGGCCAACCGCTTCCGCGCCGTTACTAAAGGCCGCTTGCGCCTCGACGGAGTGCGCGATGTTGGCGGCGACCTCCATGCGGATGCCGTCAGCGGTGCGCGCTTCCTGGGTCAGCCAGATGCGCTGCTGTTCGCGCAGGGCGTCTTGCACGCGGGCTTCCTGCTGATAGTAACGAGTGACAGGCTCGTCAGGCGCAACGACAATCGCGCCTGCGTTGCCGTCAATATAAACCGTCTGCTGACGCCACGGTGTTAAGGCCTCAATCTCCACGCCAACCAGGGTGGGAATGTTGAATGAGCGGGCGAGAATCACCGTGTGCGAAGTGGTGCCGCCGCTTTTTAACAGCAGACCTTTGAGAAAGGTTTTATCCAGTTCGAGGAACTGGCTTGGCGTCAACTCTTCCGCCATACAGATAGATGGCCGGGTCAACTGGCCCGGCGCCGGAAAGCGCTGCTCACCGTAAATGTGTTGCAGTAACTGGAAGCAAACGTCACGAACATCCAGCGCGCGTTCCTGTAAATAGCTGCTGCTGGCGCGAGCGAACTCATTGCAGAAATGGTTCGCGCTTTCCACGATTGCCTGCGCGCAGCTTAAACCGCGCAGAACGCCGTCCAGTAAATGCTGACGCAGTGAAGCGTCGCCTGCCAGCGAACGATGGGCTTCCAGAATCGCGCTGGCGGCACCGTCACTGTCGAGCTGACGAAACTCAATATGCTTTATCAACATCGCTAAGCCATTGTCCAGCGCGGCTTGTTCCGTCTCTGTGTCGTTGGCGGTCGGGAGTTCGCCGAGCGCATTGAGATCCAGGGAAGAGAGTGGCGTCAGTACGCCGCCCGCGCTGCCGCTACACACGCTACGGGCGCGGTAAATCTGCGGATTCAGCTGGGTCAACGACGCCGGAAGCGGCTCCAGTTCGCTGTTTTTAATCTCCGCCAGCGGCGCGTCGCAGAGTGGGAATTCATCGCGCAGCCATTGACTCAGACGCTGACAGGCAACCTGTTCATCGGCACCGGAAATCACCAGCTGACAGTGGTCGCCAGCCAGCGTGTCGGTGCCAATCAGCGCCAGCGCGCTTTTGGCGCTGCCTTTGCGATCGGTGCGCAGGTTGTGCCACTCAATTTGCGACGTGAAGGTATTACACAGCGTTTCTACGTGGCTTGCCGGGCGCGCATGTACGCCATTCGGCAGTTCACAGGTAAATTCCACAATCAGGGGCATTGCCTCTCTCCCATAACGATTCTCTCGCTACAGCATAAAAGGAGGTAGCCGGAATACGCCATGTGACAAATCTGTCAAAAGCTGGATAAATGTAATGTAGCGCAAAAAGTGCGAGTTGTCTCACAACTTAGCGTGGTAGCGCGGGTTTTACCTTTTTCAGAAGTTATGAAGCGGATCGCATTTTTATACTGATATTACAAAAATCCAGTAAATGGCCTTTTTATCCACTGTCTGCGCGGCAATGGATTGCCTATTGTTTTCCGCAGTAACTTTATGGACATGGGCTTTATCCAGCCCGGGAGCGACTTATGAAAGAGTTGGTACAGATCCTGAAAAATACCCGCCAGCACCTGATGACCGGTGTTTCGCATATGATCCCCTTTGTGGTGGCTGGCGGAATTTTGCTGGCAGTCTCCGTCATGCTATATGGCAAGGGCGCCGTACCCGATGCCGCCACCGATCCGAATCTTAAAAAACTGTTTGATATCGGTGTCGCCGGGCTGACGCTGATGGTGCCTTTCCTCGCCGCATACATCGGTTACTCCATTGCCGAACGCTCCGCGCTGGCTCCTTGCGCAATTGGTGCCTGGGTGGGTAACAGCTTCGGCGCGGGTTTTTTCGGGGCACTTATCGCCGGACTTATCGGCGGGATCGTGGTGCATTACTTGAAGAAAATCCCGGTGCATAAGGTGCTGCGTTCTGTGATGCCTATTTTTGTGATTCCCATCGTTGGCACTTTTATCACCGCGGGCATCATGATGTGGGGGCTGGGCGAACCGATCGGTGCGCTGACAAGCAGCCTGACCCAATGGCTGCAAGGGATGCAGCAGGGCAGCATCGTGCTGCTGGCGGTGATCATGGGGCTGATGCTGGCTTTTGATATGGGCGGCCCGGTTAACAAAGTCGCTTATGCGTTCATGCTGATTTGCGTGGCGCAGGGCGTATATACCGTGGTGGCTATCGCCGCGGTGAGCATCTGCGTACCGCCGCTGGGACTGGGGCTGGCGACGCTGATTGGCCGCAAGAATTTTTCTGTTGAAGAGCGCGAAGCCGGTAAAGCCGCGCTGGTCATGGGCTGCGTGGGCGTAACGGAAGGGGCGATTCCTTTCGCCGCTGCCGATCCGCTGCGCGTGATCCCATCCATTATGGTGGGCTCCGCTTGCGGTGCGGTAATGGCCGCGCTGTTTGGCGCGCAGTGTTATGCCGGTTGGGGCGGTTTAATTGTTCTGCCAGTCGTGGAAGGCAAGCTGGGTTATGTCGCGGCAGTCGCCGTGGGCGCGGTGGTAACGGCAGTCTGCGTTAACGTGCTGAAAAGCCTGACGCGTAAGAATGTGTCGCAAGTTGACGAAAAAGAAGACGACCTGGATTTAGATTTTGAGATGAATTAAGCGAGGAATAAGCCATGACTAAAATTATTGCAGTAACCGCGTGTCCTTCTGGTGTTGCGCATACCTATATGGCGGCTGAAGCGCTGGAAAGCGCAGCCAAAGCGAAAGGTTGGGATGTGAAAGTGGAGACTCAGGGCTCGATTGGGCTGGAAAATGAACTGACGGCAGAGGATGTGGCGAGCGCCGATATGGTGATTTTGACTAAAGATATCGGCATCAAGTTCGAAGAGCGGTTTGCGGGTAAAACTATCGTTCGCGTCAATATCAGCGACGCGGTAAAACGCGCCGACGCCATTATGAACAAGATTGACGCCCATCTTTCGCAAACCGCGTAACGTTAAAATGCCCGATGGCGCAAGTTTATCGGGCCTGCTCACAGGCCCGATAAGAGATTTATGCCGCCATCCGGCGCTCGTGTCCACAGGAGCTCCTCATGACCCATCGTATTCAACGCCTCAAAGCCGCTCTGTTTCAGAATCACCGTGAAATTTCTCTGGAGCGCGCGCTGCTTTATACCGCCAGCCATCAGCAGACGGAGGGCGAACCGGTCATTTTGCGCCGCGCCAAAGCGACGGCGTATATCCTTGAACATGTTGAAATTTCGATTCGTGACGAGGAGCTGATTGCCGGAAACCGAACCGTTAAGCCGCGCGCGGGTATTATGTCGCCGGAAATGGACCCGTATTGGCTGCTTAACGAGCTGGATCGGTTCCCGACGCGTCCGCAGGACCGTTTTGATATCAGCGAAGAGGATAAGCGCCTCTATCGTGAGGTTCTATTCCCGTACTGGGAAAAACGGTCGATGAAAGATTTTATTAACGGGCAGATGACCGATGAGGTGAAAGCCGCCGTCAGCACCCAGATTTTTAGCATTAACCAGACGGATAAAGGGCAGGGGCATATCATTATTGATTATCCACGCTTGCTCAATAACGGGCTGGGTGAACTGGCGGCGCAGATGCGCGCGCGCTGCGAGCAACAGCCGGAAAACGACTTTTATCAGGCCGCTCTGTTGTTACTTGAGGCATCGCAACGCCACATCCTGCGTTATGCCGTACTGGCGGAACAGCAGGCGGAGCGCTGCCCGGACGCTCGTCGTCGTCAGGAACTGCTCACCATTGCCGCCAATTCGCGGCATAACGCGCAGCACAAACCACAGACGTTCTGGCAAGCATGTCAGCTGTTCTGGTACATGAACATTATTTTGCAGTACGAGTCCAACGCCAGTTCGCTGTCGCTCGGGCGCTTCGACCAGTACATGCTGCCGTTTTATCAGACTTCGCTCACTCAGGGCGACGATCCGGCGTTCCTGAAAGAGTTGCTCGAGTCGCTGTGGGTGAAATGCAACGATATCGTGCTGCTGCGTTCCACCAGTAGCGCGCGCTATTTTGCCGGTTTCCCGACGGGTTACACCGCGCTGCTGGGCGGATTGACGGAAAGCGGACGCAGCGCGGTAAACGTGCTCTCTTTTCTCTGCCTGGATGCCTACCAGAGCGTGCAGTTGCCGCAGCCGAATCTCGGCGTGCGCACTAACGCGCTGATTGATACGCCGTTCCTGCTCAAGACCGCCGAGACCATTCGCCTCGGTACCGGCATTCCACAGATTTTCAATGACGAAGTGGTGGTTCCCGCGTTCCTTAACCGTGGCGTGTCGTTGGAGGATGCGCGCGATTATGCGGTGGTGGGATGTGTTGAGCTGTCGATTCCGGGCAGAACCTACGGGCTGCATGACATCGCCATGTTTAATCTGCTGAAAGTGATGGAAATCAGCTTGTATGAAAATGAGGGCAACGACACTCTTACTTATGAGGCGTTGCTGGCGCATATTCGCGCCAAAATCAGTCACTACATTACACTAATGGTAGAAGGCAGCAATATTTGCGATATCGGCCATCGTGACTGGGCGCCGGTGCCGCTGCTCTCTTCGTTTATCAGCGACTGCCTGGAGAAAGGGCGAGACATCACCGACGGCGGCGCGCGCTATAACTTTTCGGGCGTACAGGGCATCGGTATCGCCAACCTGAGTGATTCCCTTCATGCGCTCAATGGGCTGGTATTCGATCAGCAGCGCCTGAGTTTTGATGCGCTGCTGTCGATCCTGAAAAACAACTTCGCCACGCCAGAAGGGGAAAAGATCCGCGCCAGGCTTATCAACCGCTTCGAAAAATATGGCAACGACATTGATAATGTCGATAACATCAGCGCCGAACTGCTGCGGTATTACTGCAAAGAGGTGGAAAAATACCAGAATCCGCGCGGCGGCCAGTTTACGCCGGGTTCATACACGGTTTCCGCGCATGTGCCGCTGGGAGCGGTGGTCGGCGCGACACCGGACGGGCGTTTTGCCGGAGAACAGCTGGCGGATGGCGGCCTGTCGCCGATGCTCGGACAGGATATGCAAGGGCCGACGGCGGTACTAAAATCAGTAAGTAAGTTGGATAACACGCTGCTGTCGAACGGTACGTTGCTGAACGTGAAGTTTACTCCTGCGACTCTGGAAGGAGAGGCGGGACTGCGCAAGCTGGCGGATTTCCTGCGCGCGTTTACCCAGCTCAAACTGCAGCACATCCAGTTTAATGTGGTGAATGCCGACACATTGCGCGAAGCGCAGCTACGGCCTCAGGATTTTGCGGGGCTGGTGGTGCGCGTGGCGGGCTACAGCGCCTTCTTTGTCGAGCTGTCGAAGGAGATTCAGGATGACATTATTCGCCGCACCGCGCATCAGTTGTGAGGTTGTGGGGGCGCGCGATGAGGAGACCGCGCGTATCTTCAATATCCAGCGTTATTCGCTGAATGACGGGCAGGGGATTCGTACGGTGGTCTTTTTTAAGGGCTGTCCGCATACCTGTCCGTGGTGCGCTAATCCGGAATCTATCTCGCCGCGCATTGAAACGGTGCGCCGGGAAAATAAATGCCTGCGTTGCACGCCGTGTCTGCGGGATGCCGACGAATGTCCTTCCGGCGCGTTTGAGCGTATTGGGCGTGATATTACGCTGGATGAACTGGAACGCGAAGTGCTGAAAGACGACATCTTCTTTCGTACTTCCGGCGGCGGGGTGACGCTTTCTGGCGGCGAAGTGCTGATGCAGGCGCCGTTCGCCACGCGCTTCTTACAGCGATTGCGGCGTTGGGGCGTTCCTTGTGCTATTGAAACGGCTGGCGATACGTCGGCCAGCCGTCTACTGCCGTTGGCAAGGGCGTGTGATGAGGTATTGTTTGATCTGAAAATTATGGATGCGGAGCGGGCGCGCGAGGTGATCAACATGAATCTGCCGCGCGTACTGGAGAATTTACGGTTACTGGTTAGCGAGGGAATCACGGTGATCCCTCGTTTGCCGTTGATTCCTGGCTTTACGCTTAACGCAGAGAATCTGCAGTGCGCGTTAACATTGTTGAGATCATTAGGAATAAAGCAGGTTCACCTGCTACCGTTTCATCAGTACGGCGAGCCGAAATACCGGCTGCTTGGAAAATCATGGATGATGAAAGATATTCCCGCGCCGTCGGTGCAAGAGATCGCTCTGTTTCGGGAGATGGCGGAGCAAGCAGGATTTCAGGTCACCACAGGAGGTTAATATGGCAGTACCTGTACGGCATCTGGTGGCAGTGACCGCCTGCGTGAGCGGTGTAGCGCATACCTATATGGCTGCTGAACGGCTGGAAAAACTTTGCCAGCAGGAGAAGTGGAGCATCAAGATTGAAACCCAGGGGGCACTCGGTACAGAGAACCGCTTAACGGAAGAGGATATCCGCCGTGCCGATGTCGTGTTGCTCATTACCGATATCGAGCTGGCGGGCGTGGAGCGATTTACCCGGAGTCGCTATGTCCAGTCGGGGATCAGCGCTTTTTTGCGGGAGCCACAGCGGGTAATGAGCGCTGTGCGTAAACTCCTTTCCGCGCCGCAACATACCCACCTTATCCTGGAGTAATCTGCTTTTCCGTTAGCTGGCTGTGATACTGGCGGCGATACTCCGACGGCGAGCGTTCCGTATTTTTGCGAAACAGGCGGCAGAAATAGTTACTGTCGACAAAGCCGCAACGGTGCGCCACCTCTTTCACTTTCAGGTCATAGCCCTTCAGCAACGTTTTGGCGTGTTCCAGTCGCGTATGGTTCAGGTATTCGTTAAAGCCGATGGCCCCCGTTTTCTGGAACAGGTGCGAGAGGTAATTTGGCGAGATATAAAACGCTTGTGCTACCGATTCGCGCGTCAACGGCGCGGCGTAGCGTTCATCAATATACTCCCGAATGGCTTCAAAAAGCGCGCGGCTGCGGGAGGCAGTCTGGATTTGGCTGCCGAGCAGATCGCGGCAATGGCTTAGTAGGCTGGCGACAATCAATCTGGCCGTTTGCTGCTCTTGCGGCTGCATCTGCATCTCATTAAGCGTTTGTAACAGGAACGAGCCGATACGCGGGCCGCGGCGCGCAACGTGCTGTTTCGTGAGGTTTTGATGCTGCTGACCGTTCCAGTGGACCACGCTGAAACCTAACTGCTGTTTGCCAAACAGAATGCTCAGGGTGGTGACGGGCGTTTGCCATTGCGGGATGTTCCAGCCGCCAGCCGGAACGTAGAGAACATCGCAAGGAATGAGCGGGGCGGTAATGCTCATGTCAGTAAGCTCGCCCTCCAGCACAATCTCTAGCCGCGGAAAATCCACCTGGTACGCCAGTTCCGGCGCTGGGCCGCTGGCGCTGGCAAAATAAATCTGGCGCAGCGGCAGCGGGCCGTTGATGAGACGGGAGAGAAGGTGGCTGACGTCGTGATACATGATAATCCCCTGCCGATCGCAAACAGAGGAAACAGTAACGTCGAAAACCGATGTCCTCAAGCAATTATTGCCGGATAGCGGCGCTTTGCGCCTTATCCGGACTACGGAAGAGAAGAACGCCAGGCCCGATAAGCGTTAGCGTTATCGGGCAACATACAGGCTATTGATTACCGACCTGATCGCCATACGGCAACGTATCATAATCAATCAGCGCGTTTTTCTTATACGGGTTGCCAATCCAGCGCGTGGTCTCTTTGAACTGCGGGTTGGTGATGGAACGCGTCGGGTCGTAGCCATCATAGGTCAGGCCCGCTAAGTCCGACCAGGTGTGGATAAGCTCGGAACTGCTGTACTTACGATCGACATCCTGTGAGAAGTCGCGCGGATGCGCTGCCTGCCATTTCTCTGAGGTCCACAGCAGGAACGGCACCGTATACATATGACGGGTTGGCGAATCTTCGTTTCGTCCCTGCGTCTTATGCGGCGGCGTGTCATACACTTCTTCACCGTGGTCGGAGAAGTAGAGCAGGAAACCGTTCGGATCGGTCGCTTTATAGTCCTTAATCAGGCTGGCGACAACATAGTCATTATACAGGTTCGCGTTGTCGTAATCGTTATACGATTCCAGTTCGTCGCTGCTTAATCCCGGCGGAACATGGTCAGTTTTACCATCAAACTTGCCCTGGTTTTCTGGATAGCGGAACTTGTATTTAATGTGCGTTCCCAGCAGATGCACAATAATGAATTTTTTCGGCGCCGGGTCGGCTAACACCGCTTTAAACGGCGCCAGCACGTTGCTGTCATATTCGCGTGCGCTTTGAGTGCGCTGCTGGTTCATATAGAACTGCTTATCAGTCTGCTTAGAGAACACGGTCAGCATGGTATTACGCGCCGTCATCGTCTGCTGGTTAGTGATCCAGAAGGTTTTATACCCGGCCTGTTTCATCATATTCATCAGCGATGGCTTTGTCAGATACCAGTCCGGGTTCTTTTCGTCCGCGAACGTTAGCGCCTGTTGCAGAATCTCAATGGTGTACGGTCGCGAAGTTACCACGTTATTAAACACGGTCAGCCCGGGGTCGGTTTTATGCAGCGCGTCCAGTTCCGGCGTGGTTTCGCGCGGATAACCGTACAGACTCATACGGCCACGCTGGGTCGATTCGCCAATCACCAGTACCAGCGTGCGCGGCGCATCGCCGGAGTGGTCCTGGAAGTTAGCCAGCGGCGGCAGGGCATCGTTTTCATTCAGCAGTTTATTCAGCGAGGCGAGCTGTAAACGGTACTGATAGTAGCCAGTAATAAATTGCCACGGCGCGGCGGGTTCCATTCGTGATGCCAGGCTATCCAGCGTTTTCTCCATCGACTTATGCTTGATAAAGGTATTCATCGCGATGGGATGGAGGATCAGCCCGTACAGCAGGGCAAACGACACCAGATAACGCCAGGGGGATGGAATATAAACCGGGCGCAGACGTGTCCACAGCAAAATCGCCGCCACCGTATAAGCCAGCGCGACAAGAACAATTTTCAGACTGAAATATTGGCTTAAATATTCGCTGGCTTCATTGGCGTTGGTTTCAAACATCACAAACAGCACGCTTTGCGAGAACTCCTGCCCGTAGATTACGTAATAGCTCAGCGCCGCCAGCGAGGCGGCCCAGAGTACGACGCCAATAACGGCAGCAATAACCCGGATGCGGCCTGGAAACAGAAAGACCGGGATCAGCCACAGTGAGCTGTACAGTAGCGAATCCCGCAGACCGTTTGTCCCGCTGTATCCGGTGAGATAAATAATGGCCTGCAGGAGGGTGGAAAAGAACCAAAAGTAGAGCAGTGCCCAGCCCAGGGCTTTCCAGCTAAACGCGGGTTTAGTCTGGAGTAATGTGGATTGCATAATGAGAGCCTGTCTTTAATCGTAGCGCCAAACGTAACGCCTGAACCTTAAAAGAATCTGAAGCAAACCTGCTTTATGCCGCACGTTTTGCTAAGAAAGATTTACAAATGCATAAAATGCAGACAGGAATATATTGAAAAAATGACGAGGATGACAGCAGTATTTCATGCCGCCCCCACATAACTGCGTGAGAGCGGCTCTCTTTTTGCGTTAGCCGGTGTTGCGCATACCGGCAGCGACGCCCGCAATCGTGACCATCAACGCCTGTTCGACGCGAGGATCGGGCGATTTGCCCTGCTCTTCAGTCAGACGGGAACGATACAGCAATTCGGCCTGCAACACGTTTAATGGATCGGTATAAACGTTTCTTAACTGAATGGACTCCGCAATCCACGGTAAGTCGGCCATCAGGTGCGAATCGTTGGCAATCGCCAGCACCACTTTAATGTCTTCTTCCAGCAGGTCTCGTAGCTCTTTGCCCAGCGGCCATAGCGTTTTCGCCACCAGACGCTGATCGTAATAGTCGGCCAGCCACAGGTCGGCTTTCGAGAACACCATTTCCAGCATCCCAAGACGCGTGGAGAAGAACGGCCAGTCGCGGCACATGGCTTCCAGTTCGCTTTGTTTACCGTCTTCCACCACTTTTTGCAGCGCAGTACCCGCGCCCAGCCAGGCTGGCAGCATCAGGCGGTTTTGCGTCCAGGCGAAGATCCACGGAATCGCGCGCAGCGATTCGACGCCGCCAGTTGGACGACGTTTCGCCGGACGTGAGCCGAGCGGCAATTTGCCCAACTCTTGCTCCGGCGTCGCGGAGCGGAAGTACGGTACAAAGTCTTTATTTTCGCGCACGTAGCCGCGGTAGGTTTCACAGGAGATGACGGAAAGCTCATCCATAATATGACGCCAGCTGTCTTTCGGTTCCGGCGGCGGCAGCAGGTTTGCTTCCAGAATTGCGCTGGTGTAGAGCGAGAGGCTGCTGACGGTGACTTCCGGCAGGCCGTATTTGAAGCGGATCATCTCGCCCTGCTCGGTCACGCGCAGACCGCCTTTCAGACTGCCTGGCGGTTGCGAAAGCAGCGCCGCGTGGGCTGGCGCGCCGCCACGGCCAATAGAACCGCCGCGGCCGTGGAAGAGGGTAAGCTCGATGCCGGCTTTTTCACAGGTTTTGATCAGGGCGTCCTGCGCCTGATACTGCGCCCATGACGCGGCCATAACGCCGGCGTCTTTCGCCGAGTCGGAGTAGCCGATCATGACCATCTGCTTACCCTGAATCAGTCCGCGATACCAGTCGATATTCAACAACTGGGTCATCACGTCGTCGGCATTGTTCAGGTCGTCGAGGGTTTCAAACAGCGGCGCGACCGGCATGGCAAAGCCGATACCTGCCTCTTTCAGCAGCAGATGCACAGCCAGCACATCAGACGGCGTTTTCGCCATTGAAATTACGTAGGCGGCGATCGATCCTTTAGGCGCTTCGGCAATAACCTTGCAGGTTTCAAGCACTTCGCGGGTATCGTTGCTCGGCTCCCAGTTACGCGGCAGCAGCGGACGTTTGGAGTTCAGCTCGCGGATCAGGAAGGCCTGCTTGTCGGCTTCCGACCAGCTTTCGTAGTCGCCAATACCGAGGTAGCGGGTAATTTCGCCCAGCGCTTCGGTATGGCGGGTGCTCTCCTGACGGATATCAATACGCACCAGCGGTACGCCGAAACACTTCACGCGGCGGAGCGTGTCGAGTAACTCGCCGTTGGCGATAATGCCCATGCCGCAGGCCTGTAACGACTGGTAGCAGGCGTACAGAGGTTCCCAGAGCTGCTCGTTTTGCGTCAGCAGGCCAGCCGGTTTGGGCAGCTTCTCGCCTTTCAGACGCGCTTCCAGCCAGGACTGGGTCGCCATCAGACGGGCGCGCAATTTTTTCATCAGGTAGCGATACGGCTCAGACGCGCCTTCTTCGCCCACTAACGCCAGCAGCTCCGGCGTGGCGTCGACCATCGACAGTTCTGATACCAGAACATGAATGTCTTTCAGGAACAGATCGGTGGCTTTCCAGCGGCTTAACAAGAGTACGTGGCGGGTGATATCCGCCGTCACGTTCGGGTTGCCGTCACGGTCGCCGCCCATCCAGGAGGTAAAACGTACCGGCACAAAATCCACCGGCAATTTGTAGCCGAGATTTTCTTCCAGCTGTTCGTTCAGTTCACGCAGATAGTTAGGTACGCCCTGCCACAGGCTGTTCTCAACCACGGCGAAGCCCCATTTGGCTTCATCCACCGGGCTTGGACGCTGCTTGCGGATCTCATCCGTATGCCAGGATTGGGCAATCAACTGGCGCAGGCGACGCATCACCTGGTGACGTTCGTAGTCGGCGATATCGGTATTATCAAGCTGTTTCAGACAGTTGTTGATTTCACCCATCTTGTGAATAAGCGTACGGCGGGTAATCTCTGTCGGATGGGCGGTTAACACCAACTCCAGAGACAGCGACTCTACCGCTTTTTTGATGGTTGCGTCGTTGAGGTCCGGTTGGTTTTTCAGTTTACGCAGAGTGCGGGCAATCACTTCCGGGTTGCTGGCGGCTTCGCCTTTTGGCGAAATGCTGTGGTATTGCTCGGCAGTATTGGCCAGGTTCAGGAACTGACTAAACGCGCGCGCAACTGGCAGCAGCTCGTCATTAGACAAATTTTGTAGCGTGGTGAGCAGCTCCTGGCGATTAGCTTCATTGCCGGCGCGTGAAGATTTGGATAGCTTACGGATTGTTTCTACGCGATCAAGAATGTGTTCTCCCAGCGCATCCTTGATGGTTTCTCCCAGCACCTTGCCGAGCATACTGACATTACTACGCAACGCGGAATATTGTTCGTTCATATGACCCCAGACACCCCATCTTTAATGTAATTGCCCTGTCTCTTTCACGCCACAGCGGCGTTGGCTGCTCTCGCCCTTATGCCAGTTCTGCGGAATGGGCTCGTTTGCCGCCTTGCTGTGACGTGAAATTTTTCGGACTTTGCTTTTTAGCCGTCTTTTATAAAGCCACGTAAAACCCGTGGCGTCAATTACTGCGAAATCGGTTCAGCAAACGAAAAAATGGCGGTAATTTATTAAAGTTAATTCGCATCGTGCCAAATAAGAAATGCTTATGAACATGTGGCGTAGAGATGCCGGATGGCGCTGCGCTTATCCGGCCTACAAGACGGGGGAGGCCCGGTAAACATCACGTCACCGGGCAATATGCATTAATGCCAGCAAAAATGGTGTACTACCTGGGTAATCAATTCCCGGGTTGGCTTAATAAAACGCGTTTCGAGATATTCATCCGGCTGATGCGCCTGATTAATTGAGCCCGGACCAAGCACCAGCGTTGGGCATAATGTCTGCATAAACGGCGCTTCAGTACAGTAGTTCACCACGTCGGTTTTTGTTCCCAACAGTTTTTCTACTACTTCAACCAGTTGGTGGTCCGGTGGACACTCGTAACCTGGAATCGGCGGATGTAATTCCGCCACCGTCAGGCGGCCCGGCCAGCGTTCGCTTACCGGGGCCAGCGCGTCGTTAAGCAGTCCATTAAGGTCGTTTAACGTCATGCCCGGCAGTGGACGAATATCCATATGCAATTCGCAGCAGGCGCAGATACGGTTTGAGGCATCGCCGCCGTGAATATGGCCCAGATTCAGCGTTGGATACGGAACGGTAAACGCCTCGTAGTGATACCGCGCTTTCAGCGAGTCACGCAGTTGCATGATATGGCCAATCGCATCGTGCATCAGTTCAATGGCGTTAACCCCACGCGCCGGGTCGCTGGAATGACCGGACTGCCCCAGGACGCGAACGACATTAGAGATATGCCCTTTGTGCGCGCGTATCGGTTGCAACGACGTCGGTTCGCCAATGATCGCGCAGTCCGGACGTAATGCCGTGGTTTCGGAAAAATAACGCGCCCCCGCCATGCTGGTCTCTTCATCGGCGGTCGCCAGAATGTAGAGCGGCTTTTTCAACTTTGTGACGTCAACGTCACGTAGCGCGTCCAGAATAAAAGCGAAGAAGCCTTTCATATCCGCAGTGCCCAGGCCATAGAGCTTATTGTCATGCTCGGTCAGCGTGAACGGGTCGCGCGTCCAGCGTCCGTCATCAAAGGGAACCGTGTCGGTATGGCCGGTCAGCAGCAAACCGCCCGCGCCATGTCCGGTGCTGGCGAGCATATTAAATTTGTTTCGCGTTCCTGGAACCGGTTGAACCTCTACGTTGAAACCAAGATCGCTGAACCAGCCTGCAAGCAAAGTGATTAAAGACGCATTACTTTGATCCAGGGATTCTTCGGTTGCGCTTATCGACGGTGTGGCAATCAAAGCGCGGTAAATCTCGATAAATGGCGGTAAAACGTTTTTCATTGTTGACACACCTCAGGTCATGATAGTATCAATATTCATGCATTAATTATGAATAAAAATACATTAACGTTGAGCATAAAGGAACCCGATGTTGAATACGCTGATTGTAGGCGCTAGCGGTTATGCGGGCGCAGAGCTTGTAAGCTACGTAAATCGCCACCCACATATGACCATAACCGCTTTGACCGTCTCAGCGCAAAGCAATGATGCAGGAAAGTTAATTTCTGATTTACATCCGCAGTTAAAAGGGATTGTCGACCTGCCATTGCAACCGATGTCGGATGTACGTGACTTTAGCGCAGATGTTGATGTGGTGTTCCTGGCGACAGCGCATGAAGTGAGCCACGATCTGGCGCCGCAGTTTTTACAGGCCGGATGCGTCGTATTCGATCTTTCCGGCGCGTTTCGGGTAAACGATCGCGCCTTCTATGAAAAATATTACGGATTTACTCATCAGTATCCTGAGCTGCTGGAGCAGGCGGTGTACGGTCTGGCGGAGTGGAATGCCGATAAACTGAACACGGCGAATCTGATTGCGGTTCCTGGTTGCTATCCAACCGCAGCGCAGTTGTCGCTAAAACCGCTGATTGACGGCGGGCTTCTGGATCTGACGCAGTGGCCGGTAATTAATGCCACCAGCGGGGTGAGCGGCGCGGGGCGCAAAGCGGCAATTTCGAACAGTTTCTGTGAAGTGAGTCTGCAACCGTATGGCGTGTTTACGCATCGTCATCAGCCGGAAATCGCCGTCCATCTGGGCGCGGAGGTCATCTTCACCCCGCATCTGGGGAATTTTCCGCGCGGGATTCTGGAAACCATTACCTGCCGCCTGAAAGCGGGAGTAACCCATGCGCAGGTCGCCGACGTGTTGCAAAAAGCCTATGGCGACAAACCGCTGGTGCGCCTGTATGACAAAGGCGTTCCGGCGTTAAAGAACGTCGTCGGGCTGCCGTTCTGCGATATTGGTTTTGCCGTCCAGGGCGAACATCTGATTGTGGTGGCAGCCGAAGACAACTTGTTGAAAGGCGCAGCGGCGCAGGCGGTGCAGTGCGCTAATATTCGTTTTGGCTTCGCTGAAACGCAGTCTCTTATTTAAGGGTGAAATGATGAATCCATTAATTATCAAGCTGGGTGGCGTATTACTGGATAGCGAAGAGGCTCTGGAACGTCTTTTTACCGCGTTGGTCAACTATCGTGAGTCCCATCAGCGTCCGTTGGTGATTGTTCACGGCGGCGGTTGCGTGGTGGATGAGCTGATGAAAGGGCTTAATTTGCCAGTGAAAAAGAAAGACGGCCTGCGCGTGACGCCTGCCGATCAGATTGGCATCATTACCGGCGCGCTGGCGGGAACCGCTAACAAAACTCTGCTGGCCTGGGCGAAGAAACACCATATCGCCTCTGTTGGTCTGTTTCTGGGCGATGGCGACAGCGTAAACGTGACTCAACTCGATGAAGCGTTAGGCCACGTCGGGCTGGCGCAGCCGGGGTCGCCGAAGCTGATTAACATGCTGCTGGAAAACGGCTTTCTGCCGGTGGTCAGCTCCATTGGCGTAACAGACGACGGTCAACTGATGAACGTCAACGCCGATCAGGCGGCAACCGCGCTGGCGGCGACGCTGGGGGCCGATCTGATCCTGCTTTCCGACGTGAGCGGTATTCTGGACGGCAAAGGCCAGCGTATCGCCGAAATGACGGCGTCCAAAGCCGAGCAGCTTATCGACCAGGGCATTATTACCGACGGGATGATTGTGAAAGTGAATGCGGCTCTCGATGCTGCGCGGGCGCTGGGTCGCCCGGTGGATATCGCTTCCTGGCGTCATGCGGAGCAACTGCCGGCGCTGTTTAACGGTACGCCGATTGGCACGCGTATTCTGGCTTAACTATTTGTTCGCCCGATGGCGGCTGCGCCTTATCGGGCCTACGTGAACAGAAATTATAGGCCGGATAAGCGTAGCGCCATCCGGCAGTGAAATTCGAAGAATTTAAGGAAGTCTATTATGGCACTTTGGGGTGGGCGTTTTACACAGGCGGCAGACCAGCGGTTTAAACAATTCAATGATTCGTTGCGCTTCGATTACCGTCTGGCAGAGCAGGATATTGTCGGTTCTGTGGCCTGGTCTAAAGCATTGGTCACGGTAGGCGTACTGACTGCCGATGAGCAACGACAGTTGGAAGAAGCGCTGAACGTGTTGCTGGAAGAGGTTCGCGCGAATCCGCAGCAAATCCTGCAAAGCGATGCGGAAGATATCCATAGCTGGGTGGAAGGTAAGCTCATCGACAAAGTGGGTCAGTTGGGTAAAAAGCTGCACACCGGACGCAGCCGTAACGATCAAGTGGCGACGGACCTGAAACTGTGGTGCAAAGAGACGGTGAGGGAACTGCTTACCGCTAACCGCCAGTTACAGAGCGCGCTGGTGGAAACCGCGCAGGCGAACCAGGACGCGGTAATGCCGGGATATACCCATCTGCAACGCGCGCAGCCAGTGACTTTCGCCCACTGGTGTCTCGCGTATGTCGAAATGCTGGCGCGCGATGAAAGCCGCCTGCAGGACACGCTTAAACGTCTGGACGTGAGTCCGCTAGGCTGCGGCGCATTGGCGGGCACGGCCTATGAAATTGACCGTGAACAATTGGCAGGCTGGCTGGGCTTTACCTCTGCGACCCGCAACAGCCTGGACAGCGTGTCCGATCGTGACCACGTACTGGAACTGCTTTCTGATGCGGCTATCGGCATGGTGCATCTGTCACGCTTCGCGGAAGATCTGATTTTCTTTAATTCTGGTGAAGCGGGCTTTGTAGAGCTTTCTGACCGCGTGACTTCCGGTTCATCGTTAATGCCGCAGAAGAAAAACCCGGACGCGCTGGAGCTGATTCGCGGTAAGTGCGGTCGCGTACAAGGGGCGCTAACCGGCATGATGATGACTTTAAAAGGTCTGCCGCTGGCGTATAACAAAGATATGCAGGAAGACAAAGAAGGGCTGTTCGATGCGCTCGATACCTGGCTTGACTGCCTGCATATGGCGGCGTTGGTGCTGGACGGTATTCAGGTGAAACGCCCACGTTGTCAGGACGCGGCGCAACAGGGGTATGCCAACGCCACGGAGCTGGCGGATTACCTGGTCGCGAAAGGCGTGCCGTTCCGCGAAGCGCACCATATTGTTGGCGAAGCGGTGGTAGAAGCTATTCGCCAGGGTAAGCCGCTGGAAGCGTTGCCGCTGGCCGATTTACAGAAATTCAGCCGCGTGATTGGCGACGATGTGTATCCGATATTGTCTTTGCAGTCGTGTCTGGATAAACGGGCGGCAAAAGGCGGCGTTTCTCCGCTGCAGGTGGCGCAGGCCATCAACGATGCGAAGGCGCGCCTCGCGTTGTAGGCCTTATAAGCGTAGCGCCATCAGGTAATACTGCCCGGCCGAGCATCAGCGACGCCGGGCTTTTTTACGCGAAAAAAAAAGCGGACCAGAGGTCCGCAAAAGTTCACGTTGGCTTTAGTTATTTCGGGTTCGAGAGATACCCTCTGAACGGGTGGTGTCTTCAAGGGTTAAACGAGAAACCGCTCCGTTCTGTGATGTATTATTAATCAGAAAGGTTGATAGGGATAATCGTTCGTTGCTATGCTACCTATCGCCATGAACTATCGTGGCGACGGAGGATGAATAATGAATATTCGTGATCTTGAATATCTGGTGGCGTTAGCCGAACATCGCCATTTCCGGCGAGCGGCGGACTCCTGTCACGTCAGCCAGCCAACCCTTAGCGGGCAAATACGCAAGCTGGAAGATGAGCTGGGCGTTATGCTGCTGGAGCGTACGAGCCGTAAGGTGTTGTTTACCCAGGCGGGCTTACTGCTGGTGGATCAGGCGCGTACCGTACTGCGTGAGGTCAAGGTGCTCAAGGAGATGGCAAGCCAACAAGGCGAGACGATGTCCGGCCCGCTGCATATTGGTTTAATCCCAACAATTGGTCCCTATTTGCTGCCGCTTATCATTCCAATGTTGCACCAGACTTTCCCGAAGCTGGAAATGTATCTGCATGAGGCGCAAACGCATCAGTTGTTAGCGCAACTCGATAGCGGCAAGCTTGACTGCGCTATTCTGGCGCTGGTGAAAGAGAGCGAGGCGTTTATTGAAGTGCCGCTGTTTGATGAGCCCATGATGCTGGCTATTTATGAGGATCATCCGTGGGCGAATCGCGATCGCGTGCCGATGTCCGATCTGGCGGGCGAGAAATTGCTGATGCTGGAAGATGGCCACTGTCTGCGCGATCAGGCGATGGGGTTCTGTTTTGAAGCGGGAGCGGATGAAGATACCCATTTCCGGGCGACCAGTCTGGAAACGCTGCGCAACATGGTGGCGGCGGGCAGTGGTATTACACTACTCCCCGCGCTGGCCGTACCGCAGGAGCGTAAGCGCGACGGCGTGGTTTATCTGCCATGCATTAAGCCGGAGCCGCGTCGTACCGTGGGGCTGGTTTATCGCCCGGGATCGCCGCTGCGTAGCCGTTATGAGCAACTGGCAGAGGCCATCCGTGGCGCAATGGATGGCCATTTCGACAAGGCGTTAAAACAGGCGGTTTAAGCCGTTCAACGCCGCAACCCGATAAGCTTCCGCCATGGTTGGGTAGTTAAAGGTGGTGTTAACGAAGTATTCAATGGTGTTACCGCCACCTTTCTGCTCCATGATTGCCTGGCCGATATGAATAATTTCGGCGGCGCGTTCGCCAAAGCAGTGAATCCCCAGAATTTCTTTGGTTTCGCGGTGGAAGAGAATTTTTAGCGTGCCGACGTTCATGCCGACGATTTGCGCTCGCGCCAGATGCTTAAACTGCGCGCGGCCCACTTCGTAAGGCACTTTCATTGCCGTTAACTGCTGCTCGGTTTTGCCGACAGAACTGATTTCCGGAATGGTATAAATCCCGGTGGGGATATCTTCGATAAGATGCGCGGTCGCTTCGCCTTTCACCAGCGCCTGCGCTGCAATACGCCCCTGATCGTAAGCGGCGGAGGCCAGACTGGGATAGCCAATCACGTCGCCCACCGCATAGACGTGCGGCAGGGCGGTCTGGTACATACTGTTGACTTTGAGCTGTCCACGGCTGTCTGTTTCCAGACCAATATTCTCCAGCGCCAGCGAATCGGTGTTACCGGTACGGCCATTAGCATAGAGCAGGCAGTCAGCCTTCAGTTTTTTGCCGGATTTCAGGTGCATGATGACGCCATCATCGCAGCCTTCGATTTTCTCATACTCTTCATTGTGGCGAATAACCACGCCGCTATTCCAGAAATGGTAAGAGAGAGAGTCGGACATCTCCTGATCGAGAAAGGCCAGCAGGCGATCGCGGGTGTTGATCAGATCCACTTTCACATCCATACCGCGGAAGATGGACGCATATTCGCAGCCGATAACGCCGGCGCCGTAAATAATAACGTGGCGCGGTTCATGGTGGAGACTCAGGATTGAGTCGCTGTCATAAATGCGCGGATGCGAGAAATCCACATCACTGGGATGGTAAGGACGCGAACCACAGGCAATAACAAATTTTTCTGCCGTCAGGGTTTCAACCGTGCCGTCATGGCATTCCAGCGCCAGGGTATGTTCGTCAATAAAATGGGCGTTGCCCTGCAATATTTCACAGTGGTTACGCTCATAAAACCCCTGACGCATACGCGTTTGTTGATTAATCACGTTATCGGCATGATTAAGGATGTCGGCGAAAGAAGAACGAAGGAGACGGGAGTGGTCGCTATAGAGCGGGTTTTGATTAAATTCAATAATGCGGCTGACGGCGTGGCGAAGGGCTTTGGATGGGATGGTGCCCCAGTGGGTACATCCGCCGCCAACGTTATGATAACGCTCAATCACCGCGACGCGTGCTCCTTGCTTAACCAGACCCATTGCAGCGCCTTCACCGCCGGGGCCTGACCCTATGACGACTGCATCATAATCCCAGGAATGTGGCATGGTATTACTCACCTGTTTTTATACATAAAATAAACACGATGATAACATTTGCCCAGCTTTAACCCAATTATCGTTGTGCTTTTTTGCGAAGCCGGAGCACAAACTGTCTGTAAACAATCATTCACAATCCAGTGTGAACCCGTTACTTTTATTCTCTGGTATAGTGCCGAATAAGGCATATGGAAGGATTCAGACATTGTGATGGGTGTTAGAGCGCAACAAAAAGAAAAAACCCGGCGTTCGCTGGTGGAAGCCGCATTCAGCCAACTGAGCGCTGAGCGGAGTTTTGCCAGCCTGAGTTTGCGTGAGGTGGCGCGTGAAGCGGGCATTGCGCCAACGTCGTTTTACCGTCATTTTCGCGATGTCGATGAACTCGGTCTGACGATGGTGGATGAAAGCGGTCTGATGCTGCGTCAGTTGATGCGTCAGGCGCGACAGCGTATCGCGAAAGGCGGCAGCGTCATTCGCACGTCGGTCTCCACATTTATGGAGTTTATCGGCAACAACCCCAACGCCTTCCGTCTGTTATTGCGCGAACGTTCCGGCACTTCAGCGGCGTTTCGTGCCGCCGTCGCACGGGAGATTCAGCACTTTATTGCGGAACTTGCCGACTATCTGGAACTCGAAAACCATATGCCGCGCGCGTTTACTGAAGCCCAGGCCGAAGCGATGGTAACTATTGTCTTTAGCGCGGGCGCAGAGGCGTTGGACATCGGCGCTGAACAGCGTCGGCAATTAGAAGAGCGGCTGGTATTGCAACTGCGCATGATTGCGAAAGGGGCGTATTACTGGTATCGCCGTGAGCAAGAGAAAATAGCACATCATTCCGAATAACGTGAAGGACGAGTAATGAAACAGTCAGGTCAAGATAAAGGTACGCTGTTGCTGGCGCTCATCGCTGGCTTATCGATTAACGGCACATTCGCGGCGCTGTTTAGCGCTATTGTGCCGTTCTCCGTATTCCCGGTTATCTCGCTGGTGCTGACGGTATATTGCCTGCATCAGCGCTACCAAAATCGTACTATGCCGGTAGGTTTGCCGGGGTTGGCCGCCGCCTGTTTCATTCTTGGCGTTTTACTGTATAGCACCGTGGTGCGTGCAGAATATCCGGATATTGGCTCTAATTTCTTCCCGGCGGTGCTGTCGGTGATTCTGGTATTCTGGATTGGCTTTAAACTGCGTAACCGCAAGCAGGACACCGCGGAATAGTGTGCGAATGCCGGATGGCGGTATAACCGGCCATCCGACGTACATTTTACCTTGCGGTGAGTAATACTCCGCATTCCATATGATGCGTATACGGGAACTGATCGAATAGCGCCAGGCGAGACACCGTGTGCGTCTGGCTTAACGTTTCCAGGTTTTTGCACAACGTTTCCGGATTGCAGGAAATGTACAGAATACGTGGATAAGCCTGCACCATTTTTTCCGTTTCGCTGTCCAGACCGCTGCGCGGCGGATCGACAAAAATGGTTTCGCACTGATAGCGCTTCAGGTCGATCCCCTGCAGGCGGTTAAACTCACGAACGCCATTCATCGCCTGGGTAAACTCTTCCGCCGCCATGCGAATAATTTGCACATTATCAATATGATTAGCGGCAATATTGTACTGTGCGGCAGCGACGGACGGTTTGGCGATTTCGGTTGCCAGCACGCGGTTAAAATTGCGCGCCAGCGCTAAAGAAAAATTGCCGTTGCCGCAATACAACTCAAGCAGATCGCCTTTTGAGTCTTTCGTCACCTCCAGCGCCCACTCTAACATCTGAATATTCATGGCGGCGTTTGGCTGCGTAAAGCTGTTTTCGACCTGGCGGTAGATCATCTCTTTACCTGCCACAGGCAGACGCTCATCAATATAATCCTGATCCAATTCGATTTTAGTTTTAGTGGCCCGGCCAATCAGATGTACGTTCAGACCTTGCGCGCGTAAAGCATCGCGTAACGTAGTGGCGGCTTCACGCCACTCTTCGTCCAGCTTCTTATGGTACAGCAACGACACTACCGCCTGGTTGCTCAAGGTCGTGAGATAATCAATCTGGAACAGCTTATGCCGCAGTGCATGATTATCGCGCACGCCGGCAATCATCGCCTTCATTAAGGTATTAATCAGTTGGCTGGCCGCCGGGAAGGTGTCAACGCGAATCCGGCTTTTGGTCTGCTGATCAAACATAATGTGGTACAGGTCATCGCCGTCATGCCACAGGCGAAATTCCGCACGCATACGATAGTGACTGACCGGCGAGCGAAATACTTCCGGAACCAGGCCAGAAAACGGCGCCATCATACTCTGCAAGCGCGCCACTTTTTCGGCCAGCTGCGCCTCATACTGTTCTGTCGGAAGATGTTCGGGGGTCATATCGCATCCTGAATAATAAAAGTACGCGGGGATTGTAGGGATTGCTCAGTGGATGTCCAGCTATTGATGATTTCTGATTTGTGATGCGCGGTCTGGACAGGGTGTTGTGACAGACGGTAGCATCCGTGGGCCGGTCCTGTGAGTTAATAGGGAATCTAGTGAAAATCTGGAGCTGACGCGCAGCGGTAAGGAAAGGTGAGATGAGAGCGTAAGCAGACACTGCCTCCGGCGGGAAGTCATCATTTCTGCTATCCAGCCAACGGATAACCCTCCAAGCCCGAAGACCTGCCGGCTAACGTCGCATCTGGTTTTTCATCATCGCGTACTATCGATGAAGCCTGCGGCATCCTTCTTATATTGTGGATGCTTTACAATGATTAAAAAAGCTACGCTGCTGACGGCGTTCTCCGTCACGGCCTTTTCCGCTTGGGCGCAGGACACTAGCCCGGATACCCTGGTTGTCACCGCCAACCGTTTTCAGCAGCCGCGCAGCGCGGTTCTGGCGCCCGTTACCATCGTGACGCGTCAGGATATTGAACGCTGGCAATCGACCTCCGTAAATGATGTTCTGCGCCGTTTGCCTGGCGTCGATATTGCGCAGAGCGGCGGCGCCGGACAAAACTCCTCCATTTTCATTCGCGGCACCAACTCCAGCCATGTACTGGTATTGATTGACGGCGTGCGTCTGAATTTAGCAGGCGTGAGCGGGTCCGCCGATCTCAGCCAGTTCCCGGTGTCGCTGGTACAGCGCATTGAATATATTCGCGGTCCGCGCTCCGCTATTTATGGTTCCGATGCTATCGGCGGCGTAGTGAATATCATTACGACGCGCGATAACCCAGGCACAGAATTAACCGCTGGATGGGGAAGCAATAGCTACCAGAATTACGACATCTCGACGCAACAGCAACTTGGCGAAAACACGCGGGCGACGTTGATCGGCGATTACGAATACACCAAAGGGTTTGACGTGGTAGCGAAAGGCGGTACCGGGATGCAGGCGCAGCCTGACCGGGACGGCTTTTTGAGTAAAACGCTTTATGGCGCGTTAGAGCATACCTTTTCTGATCGCTGGAGCGGATTCGTGCGTGGTTATGGCTACGATAACCGTACCGATTACGACGCCTATTACTCGCCGGGCTCGCCGCTGATTGATACACGCAAACTTTATAGCCAAAGCTGGGACGCCGGGCTGCGCTTTAATGGCGAACGTATTCAGTCTCAGCTGGTTTCAAGCTATAGCCACAGTAAAGATTACAACTATGATCCGCACTATGGCCGGTATGATACCTCCGCCACGCTGGATGAGATGAAACAGTACAATGTTCAATGGACCAACAGTGTGGTCGTGGGGCACGGTAATGTTGGGGCGGGCGTAGACTGGCAGAAACAGACTACCACGCCAGGTACCGGCTATGTGCCCGAGGGATATGACCAGCGTAATACCGGGGTTTACCTGACAGGATTACAACAGTTGGGTGACTTCACTCTGGAAGCGGCGGCGCGCAGTGATGACAACTCCCAGTTTGGTCGTCATGGTACATGGCAAACCAGCGCGGGATGGGAGTTTATAGAAGGTTATCGCTTTATTGCCTCCTACGGAACCTCCTACAAAGCGCCTAATTTGGGCCAACTGTATGGTTATTACGGTAATCCGAACCTGAATCCTGAAAAGAGTAAACAGTGGGAAGGCGCATTTGAAGGGCTAACCGCTGGCGTCAGCTGGCGTATTTCAGGTTATCGTAACGATATTAATGACATGATCGATTATGACGATCATCTGCAAAAATATTACAACGAAGGTAAGGCGCGCATTAAAGGTATTGAGGCGACGGCGAATTTCGATACCGGACCGTTAACGCATACGGTCAGTTACGATTACGTTGATGCGCGTAATGCGATTACCGATACGCCATTACCGCGGCGTTCCAAACAGATGGCAAAATATCAACTTGACTGGGACGTTTACGATTTTGACTGGGGGGTGACATATCAATACCTTGGTTCCCGCTATGATTCGGATTACTCCGCTTACCCATACCGGACAGTAAAAATGGGCGGCGTCAGTTTATGGGATCTTACGGTTGCATATCCGGTCACCTCACATCTGACAGTTCGTGGTAAAATAGCCAACCTGTTCGACAAAGATTACGAGACAGTTTATGGCTACCAAACTGCAGGACGAGAATACACCTTGTCTGGCAGCTACACCTTCTGAACCACGTCCCACCGTGCTGGTATTTGATTCCGGCGTCGGTGGATTGTCGGTCTATGATGAGATTCGGCGGCTCCTGCCGGATCTCCACTATATATATGCTTTCGATAACGTGGCTTTCCCCTACGGGGAAAAGAGCGAAACGTTTATCGTCGAGCGCGTTGTCGAGATTGTGACCGCGGTACAGCAGCGCTATCCCCTTTCACTGGCGGTGATTGCCTGTAATACCGCCAGTACGGTCTCACTTCCCGCATTACGTGAAAAGTTTGCCTTCCCGGTGGTGGGCGTTGTGCCTGCGATTAAACCAGCGGCGCGGCTGACCGCAAATGGCGTCGTCGGGCTACTGGCGACGAGAGCCACGGTCAAACGTCCTTATACTCACGAGCTGATTGCGCGCTTCGCCAATGAATGTCAGATAGCGATGTTGGGGTCGGCAGAACTGGTGGAACTGGCGGAAGCTAAATTACATGGCGATTCGGTATCGCTGGAAGAACTGCGCCGCATATTACGCCCATGGCTACGAATGCCGGAGCCGCCTGACACGGTCGTTCTGGGGTGTACGCATTTCCCTCTATTACGGGACGAACTTTTGCAAGTCCTGCCCGAAGGGACGCGGTTAGTGGATTCCGGCGCGGCGATAGCGCGTCGTACAGCCTGGCTGTTGGAACATGAAGCGCCGGATGCGAAATCAACCGATGCCAATATTGCTTATTGCATGGCAATGACGCCAGGAGCTGAACAATTATTACCCGTTTTACAGCGTTATGGCTTTGAAACGCTCGAAAAACTGCCGGTTTAATGGCGTTTTGGGTAAATACCAGGCACTTGAGAAATTATTTTAAATTTCCTCTTGTCAGGCAGAAATAACTCCCTATAATGCGCCACCACTGACACGGAACAACGGCACACAGGCCGCCGGGTCAGCGGGGTTCAGACCAGAACCTCACGGAGAAAAGCGAAAATAAAGGCTTGACTCTGAAGCGGGAAAGCGTAATATGCACACCCCGCGCCGCTGAGAAAAAGCGAAGCGGCACTGCTCTTTAACAATTTATCAGACAATCTGTGTGGGCACTCGAAGATACGGATTCTTAACGTCGCAAGACGAAAAATGAATACCAAGTCTCAAGAGTGAACACGTAATTCATTACGAAGTTTAATTCTTTGAGCATCAAACTTTTAAATTGAAGAGTTTGATCATGGCTCAGATTGAACGCTGGCGGCAGGCCT
>NZ_JAGEQS010000008.1:0-191748 GCF_017572235.1 Salmonella sp. 32010601201800023SM | reverse complement strand
CCTTCATATTACGCGGGTCGTTCATGGCGTCGAAAACGCGGAACACATCCATGCCGTTTTTCACCGCCCGCTCAACGAAGCGCTCCACCACATCATCGGCGTAGTGGCGGTAGCCGAGCAGGTTCTGACCACGCAGCAGCATCTGCAACGGGGTTTTGGGCATGGCTTTTTTCAGTTCGCGCAGGCGCAGCCACGGGTCTTCGCCGAGAAAACGGATGCAGGCGTCAAAGGTGGCGCCGCCCCAGCACTCCAGCGACCCGTAGCCCACGTCGTCGAGCGCGGCGGCAATCGGCAGCATATCGTCAAGGCGCAGACGGGTGGCGAACAGGGACTGGTGGGCGTCACGCAGGACGACGTCGGTAATGGCAATAGTCATGGATCCCTCCGGGAATTAAGCGTTAAGGCGGTGATGGTGAATGGCGGCGGCAATCACCGGCTTGAGGCGGGCAAAGTCGTCCGCGGGCGCGGCGGCGGCAGGTGCCAGTTTTGGCGCCGGAGCCGGTTCAGGGAAGAAACGGTTGACGGCGGCGGACATGCCGCGGATGGCGAAAATCAGCAGGAACAGAAACGCCAGCACGAACCCCATGCCGAGGAACATCAGGGTGAAGCCTTCACCTAATAGCACCGAACTATTCATAATAAAGTCTCAAATTTAATAATCTAAAATAGAAAAGTAATATCAGGCATTAATAGAATGGATAAAATACCGGTAGTAAAATCATACTAACGATAAAACAAACCAAACTAATCGCCAATCCGGGTTTTAAGAAATCTTTAAATTTAACATTCCCCGGGCCAATAATCATTGAGTTTGCTGGAATAGCCATTGGGGTACAAACAGCAACACTACTCGCAATAAAAACAGCAATAACAACTGCACGAGGGTCTGCGCCAATAGACTGTGCGATAGTCCATCCTACCGGGCATAACAACGTACATGCTGCAGTGTTACTCATAACTTGAGTCAAAGCCCATGTAAGTATCCACAATGACGCCATAATAATCATAACGCCAGAATCTCCGGTTACTGAAATAACGGCATTAGCAATCATTTCTCCAGCACCAGTAGAATTAAGCGCGGCTCCTAAAGGCATCATAAACGCAAGCATGAAAACAGTTAGTGTTTCAAAAGAATTAAAAGTTTCCTTTTGTGTCAAAACGCCAGCAAATACAAGAACAATAGCCGCACAACACGCAATAATATGCATTGGAGGCAGAAACTTAATATAATCAGTTGCCACCATTCCAGCGATAGACAGAATAAAAACGGCTAAAGTTAAATTTCTATGCCAGGCCGGAATTTGGCTATAATCCATTTGAGAATCAGATTGTGTATTTCCATCACGATCTGCGATGAGTTTTGAACCGAAGAAATAGAGAAATATAGAGCATGCAATCAGCAAAGGAATACCAATTTTAGCGTATTCGAAAAATGGCACCGACAGACTTCCCTTACTAAAAGTTTCAATAGTATTTTTAGCAATCAGATTTCCTGGCGAACCGATAATAGAAATATCAGCACCGATTGTTGCCCCAAAAACCAGAGGCATAAGAAGTTTAATAGGCTTAATCTGACTACTGGCGGCAATACCTAAAACAATAGGAATTAGCACAGCAACTGTTCCGCTATTAGAAACAAAGGCAGACATAACTCCACCAATAAGAAAAATCAATACACTAAGGCTTCTTTCTGTTTTAGCATATTTTAGTAAAATTTTACTTGATTGCCATGCCAAACCTGTTTTAAAAAATGCCGCACCGAGTACACACATGGCGACGATAAGAATAACATTCGCATTTACGATTGAAGCAAAAATATCCTTAGCATCGATAACACCCGTAAAATAAAGTGCCATTGGGACCATAAATGCAACTAATCCCATAGGAAGACGATCGCTAACAAAGATAATTATTGCAACCACTAAAACCAACAAAGTAATAATCGCTGGTGACATGTATACGTCCTTATATTATTAGGGTACAAAAACAACTCATTACAGTCATGAATACAACTGCAACAAGCATAAATCACATGTTATACTAAAATTACATCTAATTAATTTCTATTGAGAAAGAATACACTCACATAAATAACAACACTTACCCGACAAAGGCATAACATATTCTTACTGCTTTTGTTTCTGTTTAATCAAATAATTTCCTCTTAAAATCTGTCTGTGTATAATGCTACTTATATAAATGAAACTCATCCAATGCTAATAAGGTTGCAGCTTATGCAATATCGGCATCACCTCGAACTAACATGGCTCGAAGACTGTCTGGCTCTAAAAGAAACGTTGAATTTCTCAAAAGCGTCTGCCTCAAGATATGTGACTCAACCCGCATTTAGTCGTCGGATACAATCTCTCGAAGAATGGGTGGGTACGCCCCTTTTTGAAAGAAGTAAACGGGGAGTCACCCTTACCAAGGCCGGAGAAGTATTTACAGACCAGCTTCCCGAACTGATCCACTCCTTGTACACATTGAAAAGTGATACCCTTGAGGCCGCAGGTAATAAACAACCTAGTCTTGTTTTTTCAGCAACGCATGCTTTGTCTTTCTCTTTTGTACCGCATTTGTTAAAACAGAGTGATAAAATTGCAAAATTTGGTTCATTTCGTCTTTTATCTGACTCATTGAATGCGTGCGAAAAAATGATGCGGCAGGGAGATTCACAATTTTTGCTGTGTCACCATCACCCACATATGCATCTAAATTTAAATAAAAATAACTTTATGAGCATTCGTCTTGGGTTTGATACATTAATTCCATTCAGTAAACCAGACTCAGAAACGTTAAAACCGTTGTGGAATATAAATAATAAGATTCAATTCCCTTACCTTTCTTTTTCATCACAATCAGGTCTGGGAAGAATAATAGCAAATACAGCGTCTATTAACAGAATTACCCATAATATAAATGTTGCCTTTGTGGCCGATCTGGCAGCAACACTATTGGCAATGGTCAGATCTGGCGATGGTGTTGCCTGGATACCTCAAAGCCTTGCCAGGCAAGATATAGAGGCTAAAACTATTGTTACTGCAGCGGAAAAAGAAAGCAATTTATGGGTCCCCATAGAAATAAGACTTTATAGACCAGCCAAGAGAATGCCTCCAGATGCCGAAGAGCTATGGGAAATTTTTGTTGAAGAACAAATATAATTATTTAATTGTAAAATGTTCTTTAATATAATCCTCAATGAATTTAATTAACGCTCTGGTTGCATATGATAAATATTTATCTTTCTTCCAGGCCAAACCAATCGTAACATAAGTCGGCTCAGTCATGGCCTTGGTTATTACTTTTTCGGCTTTAAGATCGACAGCGTCCAAAATGAAAGAAATTCCTTCATTTTTAGCAACCAGATCTATGTTGGTTTGAACCCTGTTTGATGATAGAAAAATATGTGTATGAATTCCTCGCTTTGTACATTCTTCAATAATCGTTTTTCTATGCCAGGAATCTTTTTTCATTAGTATCAATGGCTCATATTGTAGATCTTCCCAATCGATACTATCCTTTTTTGCCAGGGGATGTTTATCTGACATACATACCACGTGCTGCTGAGTCATTAATGGTACCGTAACTAATTCTTTTGGACAGTCATTAATAATAACAATAGCAAGATCCAGCTCTCCAGCAGAAAGTTTATCATGTAAACCAAAAGTCCCCTCTTCAACAAGAGAGAGTTCCATCTCTGGATAAATCTCTCGGAAATGCTTGAAGAGCGGTGAAAAAAGAAACAAACTTATCATCGGTGGGATCCCCAAAGTTACTATGCCACCATTTTCATTACGATAATCTTTCATTTCCGCTACGCTATTTTTTAACGCAATAAGGATAGGTTCAATTTTTTGTAAGAAAAACATGCCCTCCTCAGTAAGGACAAGTTTATTTTTCTTTCTATCAAATAATGTCACCCCTAATTCAGTCTCTAACTTCTTAATAGCAATGGTGATATTAGGTTGAGAAACAAAATGCCGCTCAGCAACTCTGGTTAAGTTACCTAACAAAGAAGCGCTTACAAAATATTCTAATTGTCTAATTTCCATCTATTTTCCACTACTATAAATAAAATTTATCATTTAATAAAAATAACATATTTCCTTCCTACAATGAATACGAATATCATGAAAATGTGATCAATGGATAAAACAATGCAACATAGCACTGGAGGGAGTATGAGTCGTATATTAAATACAGAAATTATCATTCCGGTTATCGAAAAACTTGTAAAAAAAGCTTGTTATGAACTGGATGATAATCTCATGTGTTCTTTTCGTAAAGCATATGATAAAGAAGAGTCAAAGATCGGCAAGGAAACCATTAAGATATTAATTGATAATGGAGAGTATGCAAAAAAAGAACAACTTGCATGCTGCCATGATACCGGTACTTGTATCGTTATAATGGAAATTGGACAACATGTATGCTGGGAAGGTAAGCCGCTTAAAGATCAGGTGAACCAGGGTGTTCGCCAGGGCTATGAAAATGGATACTTAAGAAAATCCATGGTTGCAGATCCATTAGAACGTATTAATACTAATGATAATACTCCTGCAATTTTACATACTGAAATTGTTGATGGTGACCGAGTGACAATTACCGTTATGCCAAAGGGCGGCGGTAGCGAAAATATGGGAACTTTTAAAACATTGCTTCCCGGCGATGGTATTGATGGTATAAAAGATTTTGTTCTGGAAACTGTCCGTCGTGTAGGAGGCAATCCATGCCCTCCTTATATTATTGGTATCGGCGTTGGCGGTACAATGGATCACTGTTCGTGGATGGCGAAGAAAGCATTATTACGCCCTCTTGGTGAGTTCAATGCTAAACCACTTTATGCCCAGCTCGAAGCTGAATTATTAGAGGCCGTGAATAATACAGGGATCGGCCCTTTAGGTATGGGCGGGCGTATTACGGCGTTAGGCGTGCATGTCGATTACTATCCTTGCCATATCACTGCACTGCCAGTCGCAATCAATTTCCAATGTAATGCAAGCCGCCACGCTAGTGAAATCATTTAATACCTGGAGAAGCTATGATGGAATTAACATTACCATTGACTAAAGAGAAAGCGAAAACTCTTAAGGTCGGCGATATATTATTTCTCACTGGATTTGCTTACACCTGCCGTGACGCCGCGCATAAAAAAATCGAAGTAGCGCTTAGTAACGGAGAAAAATCACCAGTCGATTTTCAAAACCAAACGATTTACTATGCTGGCCCCTGCCCTGCCAGACCTGGTTTACCTATTGGCTCCAACGGTCCTACAACGGCCGCGCGTATGGACCCATTTGTAGAAATGATGTTTCAACAAGGGGCAACTGCGTTTCTTGGCAAAGGCGATCGTGCTGATTATGTCGCTGAGCTTTGTAAAAAATACGGTGGGGTTTCGCTACTCGGGATTGGAGGAGCGTCTGCAATTAATACAAAACATGTTAAATCAGTAGAAATTGTTGCCTACGAAGAATTAGGAACAGAATCCATTAAGAAGTTATATTTTGACCGCTATAGAGTCATTGTAGGAATTGATTCGGAAGGAAATACCCTCCAGAAGCAGGAAGTACCTAAGTACGCCAAATAATAATACATTAATATTGGCAATATCGGTCCGGTAGACTGTTACCGGACCGATATGTTTTCTATCCTGCACTTCACCACAGGATAGAAAATAAACTTAGCCGCGACGGGCTTTTACCGCTGCCGACAACTGACGAAGCAGCGCATCGGTATCTTCCCAGCCAATACAGGCGTCAGTAATGCTTTTACCGTAGGTCAGCGGCTGACCGCTTTCCAGACTCTGGTTTCCTTCTACCAGATGACTCTCTACCATCACGCCAATAATCGCTTTTTCACCGCCCGCTATCTGCTGACAGACATCGGCGCAAACCTCCATCTGCTTTTGAAATTGCTTACAGGAGTTGGCATGGCTGAAATCGATCATGACCTGCGGCGTCAGTCCCGCTTTGATGAGGCCTTCTTTCACCTCAGCAACATGTTGCGCGCTATAGTTTGGCGCTTTACCGCCGCGCAGAATGATATGGCAGTCGCCGTTGCCGCTGGTATTCACAATCGCCGAATGACCCCATTTAGTGACGGAGAGGAAGCAATGCGGCGCGCCGGCGGCGTTGATGGCGTCAATGGCGACTTTAATCGTGCCATCAGTACCATTTTTAAAACCGACCGGACAAGAGAGGCCAGACGCCAGTTCGCGATGAACCTGGGATTCAGTAGTCCGCGCGCCAATGGCGCCCCAGCTCATCAGATCGGCCAGATATTGCGGCGTGATCATATCGAGGAATTCGCCGGCGGCAGGCAGGCCGCTGTCGTTAATATCCAGCAGCAGTTTGCGCGCAATACGCAGACCGTCGTTAATCTGGAAGCTGTTATCCATGTGCGGATCGTTAATCAGCCCTTTCCAGCCGACGGTGGTACGCGGTTTCTCAAAATAGACGCGCATGACAATTTCAAGCTCGCCTTGAAGCTCATCGCGTAGCGCCAGCAAACGGGCGGCATACTCTTTCGCCGCTGCCGGATCATGAATTGAACAAGGACCGATCACCACCAGCAGACGATCGTCATTGCCTTTGAGAATTTTATGGATGGCTTTGCGCGCGTGAGCAACGGTATTTGCTGCATTTTCCGTGGCGGGAAACTTTTCCAGCAGCGCGACCGGAGGTAATAACTCGTTGATTTCTTTAATGCGTAAATCGTCGTTCTGATAATTCATGTTTATTCCAGTGTTGCCGTACTTATCCCAATGAATGCAATCCCTCCAATCTATCTCTTCAATTAAATAGTGTAAACGGGCTTTTACACTTTGAACGGAATAATCCTGGAATTCAGGAAAAAAACGCACAAATGTAGCGAAAAATGGGATCTAACCTACACTTTTTAACTGTAACCACTCTGTTTATGAATTATTGCAAGATTCTCTGCTGCGTTAACCCGCGGCGGCGAACGCTTTTTATCCCTTATTTGAGGATTTGACTGACACGTGCACTGTTGGAAGAGGTTATCCGACATATCCACCATAACAGGAGCATCTTATGAAAATGACAAAACTGACTACGCTTTTACTCACCGCTACCCTCGGCCTTGCCAGCGGCGCAGCGTTAGCTGCTGAATCTAACGCGCAGTCCAGTAATGGCCAGGCGAACTCGGCGGCAAATGCCGGTCAGGTTGCCCCGGACGCCCGCCAGAATGTAGCGCCGAATGATGTGAATAACAACGACATCAATACCAACGGCAATACTAACAGCACGATGCAGCATCCAGACGGTTCAACCATGAATCATGACGGAATGACCAAGGATGAAGAGCATAAAAATACCATGTGTAAAGACGGTCGCTGCCCGGATATTAATAAAAAAGTGGAAACCGGTAATGGCGTCAATAATGACGTGAATACCAAAACCGACGGTACCACACAGTAATGCAGAAAAAAGTCTGATAACGGGAGAGCTTTCGCTCTCCTTTTTATTTTGTCAGCGAAAAATCAGTATGATGTCTACAGTATTGATGAGAATAACAAAGGAATGACGTTATGGCGCACTCACACTCTCATGCCGATTCACACCTGCCGAAAGATAATAATGCTCGTCGCCTGCTTTTCGCCTTTATCGTCACTGCCGGATTTATGCTCCTTGAGGTGGTGGGCGGGATACTCTCCGGCTCTCTGGCGTTGTTGGCGGATGCGGGACATATGCTCACCGACGCGGCGGCTCTTCTCTTTGCGCTGCTGGCGGTTCAATTTTCCCGTCGCCCCCCGACTGTTCGCCACACTTTTGGCTGGCTAAGACTCACCACATTGGCGGCCTTTGTGAATGCCATTGCGTTGGTGGTCATTACCCTTCTCATTGTCTGGGAAGCGATAGAGCGCTTTTACACGCCACGTCCGGTGGCGGGCAATCTGATGATGGTGATTGCGGTCGCGGGTCTGCTGGCGAACCTGTTTGCGTTCTGGATACTCCATCGGGGAAGCGATGAAAAAAACCTGAACGTGCGCGCTGCCGCGCTACATGTGATGGGCGATTTGCTGGGTTCCGTCGGCGCAATAGTCGCCGCGTTGATCATTATCTGGACGGGCTGGACGCCAGCGGACCCGATTCTCTCTATTCTGGTTTCGGTACTGGTACTACGCAGCGCCTGGCGTTTGTTAAAAGATAGCGTCAACGAATTGCTGGAAGGCGCGCCGGTTTCACTGGATATTAATGCCTTACAGCGCCATTTAAGCCGGGAAATCCCCGAAGTCCGCAACGTACACCATGTGCATGTCTGGATGGTCGGCGAAAAACCGGTCATGACATTGCACGCTCAGGTCATTCCGCCACACGACCATGATGCGCTGCTGGAACGTATCCAGGATTTCCTGATGCACGAATACCATATTGCGCACGCTACGATTCAGATGGAGTATCAAGTGTGTCACGGCCCGGACTGTCATCTGAATCAGACGCCATCCGGGCATGTTCATCACCATTAACGGGAAAGCGCGCGCGATCCTCGCTCCCGCGCGCTGTTTATCCACAGGCGACTACCGTTCACGGCGATAAATGTCAGGATCAGATATTCCAGCGACATCGCATAGACGCCCTGCAAAGCAAAAATCACCACACTGATTACGTTGATTATCACCCACAGGAGCCAGTTTTCGACATATTTGCGTGTCATCAAAATCATCGCCACGATAGACAGCACCATCATGCAAGAGTCCCAGAACGGGAAAGCGTCCGGTTGCAGTACAGGCATTGTCACCTGTAACCCCAGCATCTGCATAATGGCGACGGCCACGCGCGTCAGGACGGCGAATACGGGATCGATATATCGCGTCATCAAACCGATAGCTATCACACATATCGCCAGCCATGCCATTGCTTTTGGCAACGGCAGCCAGCGTATTTTAAGCTCGGCCTCATTATCCTTTGTTTGCCGCGACCACGCATACCAGCCATAAATATTGGCGGCAAAGAAAAAGAGTTGCAGCAACAGGCTGGCATAAAGCTGGATCTGAAAGAAAATAATCGCAAACAGGGTAACGTTAACCAGTCCAAAAAAGTAGTTGCTGATCTTCTCCAGACTGGCAAGCCAAATACAGAGCAGGCCGGCGATGGTTCCTACCGCTTCGATCCACGAGAGATCGTACCCGCCAGCGCCAATCGGAATATGAATCAGTATGTTGTGCGTACTAAAAAAATCCATTCTCTCCCCCAAAGATTTCCGTCTTTACGCCCGAAGTGTAGCCGCAAAATCCAGCATCCGGTTGAGCGGCAGTAATGCGCCCTCGCGTAGCGCCGCATCAACCTGTATTTCATGCGCCGCGCCTCCCTGCTCCAGCCCTTCAGCAATGGCTTTCAGGCCATTCATCGCCATCCACGGACAGTGCGCGCAGCTACGGCAGGTCGCCCCCTCGCCAGCCGTGGGCGCTTCAAGCAGTTCTTTTTCAGGCACCGCCTGCTGCATTTTGTAGAAGATGCCGCGATCGGTCGCCACGATAAGCTGTCTGTGCGGCAGCGTTTTTGCCGCCTTAATAAGCTGACTGGTGGAGCCCACCGCATCGGCCATCTCGACAATGGACTGCGGCGATTCAGGGTGAACCAGAAGAGCGGCATCGGGATAGATTTTTTTTAAACGGGTCAACGCCTGGGTTTTAAACTCGTCATGCACGATACACGCCCCTTGCCAACACAGTACATCGGCCCCGGTCTGTTTTTGCACGTAATTCCCCAGGTGTCTGTCCGGCGCCCAGATAATTTTTTCCCCCAAACTATCCAGATGCTCAATCAGTTCTACGGCGATACTGGAGGTCACAACCCAGTCCGCACGCGCTTTAACAGCAGCCGAGGTGTTAGCATAGACCACTACGGTTCTGTCAGGATGCGCATCACAAAAAGCGCTAAATTCGTCTATTGGGCAGCCTAAATCCAGCGAACATTCCGCCGCCAGGGTAGGCATAAGAATGGTTTTTTCCGGGCTGAGGATTTTGGCGGTTTCCCCCATAAACCGTACGCCCGCTACCAGCAGCGTGGATGCGGCGTGCTTCGCGCCGAAACGGGCCATTTCCAGCGAGTCGGAAATACAGCCGCCGGTTTCTTCTGCCAACTGTTGAATTTCCGGATCGGTGTAATAGTGCGCCACCATGACGGCATTGCGCTCTTTGAGCAACCGCTTGATTTTCTCACGATAAAATTGCTTTTCATCGTCGTTCAACGGCGTTGGTTTCGGCGGGAACGGGTAGATTGCGGCTTGTGGGTCAAACATTACGCTCATCGTGGCTTCTCGTTTTACTGACTTAACGAAACAACCGAATGAAAGCGTAATAAACGCCACAATCGGTTAATTTGTTTTATATGCTAAACAAGATAGCTGATTCAATAAGGAAAGTCACAATAATTAAGTAGCCCCGTATCTGATGGCGACGTAACGTCTTATCTGGCCTACGTGAGCGGTGCCGTCTGTAGGCCTGATAAGCGCAGCGCATCAGGCAAGACCCGAACCTGCGGCAGGTTCGAATCTTCATATTGCAGATAGCAAAAAGGCGCCGCCAGCGCCCTCTTTTACATTGATGAGTCGTGCAGGATGACTCGCTTCGCTCGCCCTTCGGGCCGTCGCCGTAAACGGCTCCGTTGTCTCACTGCGTGAGACCCGGACCTGCGGCAGGTTCGAATCTTATAAATCGCAGATAGCAAAAAAGCGCCTTTAGGGCGCTTTTTTACATTGGTGGGTCGTGCAGGATTCGAACCTGCGACCAATTGATTAAAAGTCAACTGCTCTACCAACTGAGCTAACGACCCCTTGGATAAGGGTTACTGCTTCAATCATTCAGGATGGTGGGTCGTGCAGGATGACTCGGCTTCGCCTCGCCCTTCGGGCCGTTGCTAAAGCAACGTTATCCTTCACGTTCTCTACCAGTTACCACCTTGTATATTGGTGGGTCGTGCAGGATTCGAACCTGCGACCAATTGATTAAAAGTCAACTGCTCTACCAACTGAGCTAACGACCCATACGGGTGCTGCCTGAAAGATTTTACTCGGACCATCTAAAGATGGTGGGTCGTGCAGGATGACTCGGCTTCGCCTCGCCCTACAGGTTGCTGACGCAACGTTATCCTTCACGTTCAACATCTGAGTTTGATGTTAAATTGGTGGGTCGTGCAGGATTCGAACCTGCGACCAATTGATTAAAAGTCAACTGCTCTACCAACTGAGCTAACGACCCGAGTGGTGGGTGATGACGGGATCGAACCGCCGACCCCCTCCTTGTAAGGGAGGTGCTCTCCCAGCTGAGCTAATCACCCGATACTACGCTGGATATTACTGACTAACCGAAGTTAGTGGTGGGTTGTGCAGGATGACTCGGCTTTGCCTCGCCCTACGGGCCGTTGCTGACGCAACGTTATCCTTCACGTTTTATTCTCGTTTCCACCGAACGATTGGTGGGTCGTGCAGGATTCGAACCTGCGACCAATTGATTAAAAGTCAACTGCTCTACCAACTGAGCTAACGACCCACTTTTACGTTGCTTTCGAGTTGTTTAATATCCCGTGGCAACGGCGGCATATATTACTGATTTCAGATTTGAGCGCAACAAAAATTTCGACGCAGAGGGCTCAACTGCTTAGGAATCGCACGACGCGACCAGAAAAAAGGCGTTTTCTGGTCGCATGGTACGCATTACATCGCGTTAAGACGCTTTTGCGCCTGTTTCGCGCCATCAGTGCCAGGATATTTGTTAATCACCTGCTGATAAACCGCTTTCGCTTTTGCCGTATCACCTTTGTCCTGCATGATAACGCCAACTTTGTACATCGCGTCCGCAGCCTTCGGCGACTTAGGATAGTTTTTTACTACCGAGGCGAAATAATAGGCGGCGTCATCTTTTTTACCCTTGTTGTAATTCAACTGGCCCAGCCAATAATTGGCGTTCGGCTGATAAGTAGAATCAGGGTATTTCTTGATGAAGTTCTGAAACGCCACAATCGCATCATCCTGGCGAGACTTATCCTGCACCAGCGCAATTGCCGCATTGTAATCGGTATTCGCATCGCCACTTTGTACCGGCGCCCCTGAGGTTGCCGTACCGGCATCCGGGGCGGGGGTCGCAGTGGTTGCCGCCCCGCTCTGGTCACCAGCTGCTGGCTGCGCTGCGCCGCCATTATTTAAGCTCCCCAGCTGCAGCATAATTTGCTTCTGGCGCTCCATCACCTGATTCAGTTGATACTGATTTTCCTGGATTTGGCCGCGCAAAGAATCGATATCGGACTGATTATCGGAGAGCTGCTGCTGAAGTTGGGTTAAAAGCTGGCTGTGAGCGTTAGAGATACGCTCAAGTTGAGTGACGCGGTCTTCGACCGAGCCTGAGCCGACACTACTGATTGGCGCCTGAGCAAAAGCGGCCCAGGGGGCCGCTATGCCAACCAGTAACGACAGACTCAACAGGTGATGTCTGAAGTTACTGCTCATGCAATTCTCTTAGTAAACCAGTACAGCGCGACGGTTCTTAGCGTAAGCCGCTTCGTCGTGGCCCAGTACGGCAGGTTTTTCTTTACCGTAAGAAACGATGGAGATCTGGTCAGCGGAAACGCCTTTACCCTGCAGGTACATTTTAACGGCGTTAGCACGACGCTCACCCAGGGAGATGTTGTACTCCGGCGTACCGCGTTCGTCCGCGTGACCTTCTACGGTGACTTTGTAAGACGGGTTGCTACGCAGGAAGTTAGCGTGCGCATCCAGCATTGCCGCGAAGTCAGAACGGATATCGTACTTGTCGAGATCGAAGTAAACGATGTTGTTCTGCTGCAGCTGCTGCATCTGCAGACGCGCTTGCTCTTCAGATGACATGTTGCCGTTGCCGTTAGCGTCCATACCAGTGCCGGCGCCGTTCAGCATACCGCCTTCGCTACCGTCATTGCTGGCGTTCTTGTTGGAAGAACATGCCGCGATTGCCATAACAGGCAGGGCAATCATCAGGCCCTTCAGCACTTTGTTCAGTTGCATTTCTTTAATTCCTTTAGTAATCAATTAATTATTATCACAGATACGGCGACCAGGCAGGCGATTTCACCTGACCATCAGTTGCCGGAAGACGCGCTTTGAAACGCCCATCTGTAGAAACCAAATTCAGCACAGATCCCATCCCCTGAGAAGAGCTGTAGATTACCATCGTGCCGTTAGGTGCCAGACTTGGCGTTTCATCCAGGAACGTTGACGACAGAACCTGTACGCCACCCGTCACCAGATCTTGTTTGGCAATGTGCTGCTGCCCGTTATTTGAGCTTACCATTACCATAAATTTACCGTCGCTGCTGACATCCGCATCCTGGTTTTGCGAACCTTCCCAGGTAATACGCTGCGCCGCACCGCCGTTAATGTTCATTTTATACACTTGCGGACGTCCAGCCTGGTCAGAGGTAAAGGCCAGAGTCTGGCTGTCCGGGAACCAGGTCGGCTCCGTATTGTTGCTACGGCCGTCCGTTATCTGACGAATCTGACCGGAGGCGAGATCCATAACGTACAGGTTCAGACTTCCGGTTTTCGATAACGCGAACGCCAGTTTCGTCCCATCCGGCGAGAAGGCCGGCGCGCCGTTGTGACGCGGGAAGGACGCAACCTGACGCACTGCGCCGTTTGCCAGCGTCTGGATAACCAGCGCGGAGCGACCGCTTTCAAATGTCACGTAAGCCAGTTTTGAGCCGTCCGGAGACCACGCCGGAGACATCAACGGCTGCGGAGAACGGTGCACCACAAACTGATTGTAACCATCGTAATCCGACACACGCAGTTCATACGGGAACTGACCGCCATTAGTCTGTACCACATAGGCGATACGAGTACGGAACGCGCCCTTAATGCCCGTCAGTTTTTCAAAGACTTCGTCACTGGCGGTATGGCCTGCATAACGCAGCCACTGCTTGTTCACTTTATAAGAGTTTTGCGCCAGTACGGTACCCGGCGCGCCGCCAGTGTCAACCAGCTGATAAGCAACATTGTAGGAACCGTCCGGATTCGGCGTGACCTGTCCAACGACGACGGCATCAATACCCAGCGCAGACCATGCGGTAGGCTGAACTTCCTGAGCGGTGGCTGGCTGCTGCGGCAGTCGGGACCGGTCTAACGGATTAAATTTACCGCTATTGCGTAAATCTGCCGCCACGATGCCACCGATATCTTCAGGCGCAGCGCCCGGTCCGGCCCATTTAAAAGGCACAACGCCAATCGGTCGCGCCGAGTCCACCCCCTGGGTGATCTCGATACGGACTTCTGCGTGCAGCACCGCCGCCCACAGCATCAGAAAACCAAATGCTACTCGTAATGCCTGCTTCATCATATCTCCCATACCTGGGCCTGCGACCCACGATAATTTAGCAGAATGTTAACAAACTCAAATACACAAAACCACCAGGACCAGTAACAACTCAACTGCTCTAACTTCCATAAAGAAAAGTATCTACAGTTTAAAGTCTAGTTTGGCATCCTTTATTTTCTCATAAACAGCCTGGCTTGGCGGTTTAGGAATTTTCGCGGTTTTTGCCGCCATTAACGCCGCCTGACAAAGCGCCGGATCGCCGCCCTCAGACGTAATGCTTTTTAATGAGCCATCCGGCGCCAGGCTAATATGCAAGACACATTGTTTGCCCTGATACAGGCTCGCATCATACAGACGGCTCTGAATGGCGACCTGAATCTGTTTCGCGTAGGCGCTGATATCAGCGCCTGTCGCCCCACCGTTAGCGCCCGATGTACCGCTATCTTTCGATGGCTGACCATTCCCTTTCGCGCCGCCGCCGGTTTTCGGCGCATTCTTACCCGAGCTGAGATCGCCAAGCAGATCGTCGACGCCTTCTGCGGCGGCCGCTTTTTCGGCAGCCGCTTTCTTCTTAGCGTCCGCCGCTGCTTTCGCCGCCGCGGCATCCGCTTTCTTCTTCGCCTCCGCCGCCGCTTTCGCCGCCTCGGCATCCGCTTTCTTCTTCGCCTCCGCCGCCGCTTTCGCCGCTTCGGCTTCCGCTTTCTTCTTCGCCTCCGCCGCCGCTTTCGCCGCTTCGGCCTCTGCTTTCTTCTTCGCGTCCGCCGCCGCTTTCGCCGCTTCGGCTTCCGCTTTCTTCTTCGCGTCCGCTGCCGCTTTTACCGCCTCGGCTTCCGCTTTCTTCTTCGCGTCCGCCGCCGCTTTCGCCGCCTCGGCCTCCGCTTTCTTCTTCGCGTCCGCCGCCGCTTTCGCCGCTTCTTCGGCCTGTTGCTGCTGCTGTTGCGCCAGTTTTGCCGCTTCTTCAGCCTGCTTTTGCTGCTCCTGAGCCGCTAAACGTTCTTTCTCAAGTTGTTTCAACCGCTCCTGTTCGGCAGCCTGCTTCTGCTGCAACTCCTCTGCTTGCTGCTGTTGCAGCTTTTTACGCTCTTCTTCCGCGCGTCTGGCGCTGGCCTGTTGATCCTGCTGACGGTTGTACTGCTGCACAACGGCGCCAGGATCGACCATCACCGCGTCGATAGCGGAACCACCGCCGCCGCCGGCAGAAGCCTCTATATGCTCATCAAACGAACTCCAGATCAGCACTGCAAATAAGATGATATGCAGCACGGCTGAAATAATTATCGCCCGTTTGAGCTTGTCGTTTTGTTCGGTTGCCTTTGACACTCTCGGTTCCCAAAAAACTGTTCGCCTGTTACTCGCCGTCTTTCAAGCCAACGGGACGCAGACTTCAGATTGGCTGCGTCATTAAGCCAACCGATTTTACGCCCGCGCTGTGTAACAAGTTCAGCGCTTTAATTATTTCATCGTACGGCACCTCTTTCGCGCCGCCGATTAAAAAGACTGTTTTCGGATTAGCCTGCAGATGACGCTTTACTTCTGCGATCACCTGTTCAGACGGCAGTTGATCCATTCGATCTTTATCAACCACTACGCTGTATTGCCCTACTCCGGAAACTTCAATAATGACCGGTGGATCGTCGTTACTACTGACCGCCTGCGACTGATTCGCCTCCGGTAAGTCGACTTCCACGCTCTGGGTAATGATCGGCGCGGTTGCCATAAAGATCAGCAGCAGCACCAACAGTACGTCGAGTAGCGGTACGATATTGATTTCGGACTTAAGTTCGCGACGACCTCGTCCACGCGTTCTGGCCATGGCTTACCCCTTGTTGCTTTCGCTTACGGTAAACGCCTGGCGGTGCAGAATCGCGGTGAACTCTTCCATAAAGTTGTCGTAATTCAGTTCCAGCTTGTTCACGCGCTGATTCAGTCGGTTGTAAGCCATAACCGCAGGGATAGCGGCAAACAGACCAATCGCCGTGGCAATCAATGCTTCGGCAATACCCGGCGCAACCATTTGCAGAGTCGCCTGTTTCACCGCGCCCAGGGCGATAAACGCATGCATAATCCCCCATACGGTGCCAAACAGACCGATATAAGGACTGATAGAGCCTACCGTGCCAAGAAACGGGATATGCGTTTCCAGCGTTTCCAACTCTCGGTTCATGGAGATGCGCATCGCACGCGACGCCCCCTCTACCACTGCCTCCGGCGCATGGCTGTTGGCGCGATGGAGCCGGACAAACTCTTTGAACCCGCTATAAAAGATTTGTTCCGAGCCCGACAGACTATCGCGTCTCCCCTGGCTTTCCTGGTACAGACGCGATAGTTCGATTCCGGACCAGAATTTATCTTCAAACGCTTCCGCCTCACGCGCAGCGGCGTTCAGGATACGCGTTCGCTGGATAATGATGGCCCAGGATGCTATTGAAAAACCAATCAAAATCAACATGATAAGTTTAACCAGAAGGCTTGCCTTCAGGAACAAATCAAGGATATTCATGTCAGTCACTGCTTAAACTCCGCGACAATAGACTTAGGAAGCGCACGAGGCTTCATTTTGAGTGGATCAACGCAAACAATCAGAACCTCTGCTTCATTTAGCAGCGTGTTCTCTGCGTTGACAATGCGTTGCGTGAAAACCAAAGCGGTGCCACGCATTGACGTAATTTCTGTTTGAACTTCAAGCATATCGTCGAGCCGCGCAGGCGCATAGTATTCCAGCGTCATCTTGCGCACCACAAAGGCGACCCGCTCCGCCAGCAGCACCTGTTGGCTGAAGTGATGGTGACGCAGCATCTCCGTGCGCGCTCTTTCATAAAAAGCGACATAGCTGGCGTGATAAACCACACCGCCGGCGTCCGTGTCTTCGTAATAAACTCGAATTGGCCATCGAAACATATACTTATTCATCCCTGCAGCCTCTTTATTGGCGTCATCCGCTTGCCGCCGTAATGCCTCAAGAATGCCGTTGTATATCGCCTTGTATTCACTTTACATCCCGGTAATGCAACAAAAGTAGAGCTTTTAAACGTTGCTACTATACGCGTGGGAATGAGGCTTGGGAATGGGGGGAAGTTAAGGGAGAGTAAAAATATATGGGCTTATGCAAGCCCCTATATTTTTAAGGAGGTTTCTTATTCACAAGAAGAAGAAAATCAGGCCGACGATAAGGACGATATCCGCAAGGAGCGGACAAAAAATCCCTTGCCAGTGTACGGATTCAGGGCGAAAACCCACGCCGTGGATTATGCCTGCGCAAACCGCCCACATCAGCAATAATCCGTGCCAGATTTCAAGCGTGCTGGTCCTGGCGGCAAACCGTGACGGGTCCCAGAACATACATCCTGCCAGCACTATCGCCATCACGAAGGAAAGCGCCCTTAACGGGCGCTTGTCCATTACCGCATACAGTTTTGCGATAATATGGGTCATTAGCTTTCTTCTTGACCGGTTTTACCCGCTTCAACGTGCTCAAGCGCCAGGGCGGTAATGATCCCGAATGCACAGGCAAGAAGCGTTCCCAGAATCCATGCGAAATACCACATTTTAAGCTCCTTACTTAGTACAGAGAGTGGGTGTTGCTTTCAATATGTTCTTTAGTGATACGACCGAACATTTTCCAGTAACACCAGCTGGTGTAGATCAGAATGATCGGTACGAACACCGCCGCAACCCAGGTCATCAGGTTCAGCGTCATCTGGCTGGATGTCGCATCCCACATGGTCAGGCTGGCATTCATCATCGTGCTGGACGGCATCACAAATGGGAACATAGCGATACCCGCCGTCAGAATAATGCAGGCCAGGGTCAGCGAAGAGAACAGGAATGCCCACGCGCCTTTCTCCATACGGGAAGTCAGGATAGTCAGCAGCGGCAGAACCACGCCCAGAGCCGGAACCAACCACAGGATCGGAGCATTATTAAAGTTCACCAGCCAGGCGCCAGCTTCACGCGCCACTTCTTTAGTCAGCGGGTTAGAGGCGGCATGATGGTCAATCGCGGATGTCACGACATAACCATCAATACCATACATTACCCAAACGCCCGCCAGCGCAAAGCACACTAATGTCACCAGCGCCGCAATCTGCGAGGTGGCGCGCGCGCGCAGGTGCAGTTCGCCAACGGTGCGCATTTGCAGGTAAGTCGCCCCCTGCGTGATGATCATCCCTACGCTTACGATACCCGCCAGCAGACCAAACGGGTTCAGCAACTGGAAGAAGTTACCGGTGTAGTACAGACGCAGATACTCATCTACATGGAACGGTACGCCCTGCAACAGGTTGCCAAAGGCCACGCCAATCACCAGCGGCGGCACAAAGCTACCGATGAACACGCCCCAGTCCCACATGTTGCGCCAGCGCGGGTCTTCAATCTTGGAACGGTAATCAAAACCGACCGGACGGAAGAACAAAGACGCCAGCACCAGGATCATCGCTACATAGAAACCGGAGAACGCCGCGGCGTAAACCATCGGCCAGGCAGCAAACAACGCACCGCCCGCGGTGATCAACCACACCTGGTTACCGTCCCAGTGCGGGGCGATAGAGTTAATCATAATTCGACGTTCGGTGTCGTTACGACCGAGGAAACGGGTGAGCATCCCCACCCCCATGTCGAACCCATCGGTGACGGCGAAACCAATTAGCAAAATGCCAACCAGCAGCCACCAGATAAAACGTAGTACTTCATAATCGATCATTTGACGACTCCTGTCTTAGCGTGCCGGCTGAGAAGTCACGGTGGACTGCTCAAAGTGATAGCGACCGGTTTTCAGGCTGCTTGGGCCAAGGCGTGCAAATTTGAACATCAGGAACAATTCTGCCACCAGGAACAGGGTATACAGGCCGCAAATCAGGAACATGGAGAACAGCAGATCGCCCACGGTCAGCGATGAGTTCGCCACGGCTGTCGGCAACACTTCGCCGATCGCCCACGGCTGACGACCATACTCGGCGACGAACCAACCTGCTTCAACCGCAATCCACGGCAGTGGAATGCCGTACAGCGCCGCGCGCAGCAGCCATTTTTTCTCACCGATGCGGTTACGAATCACGCTCCAGAAGGAAAGTGCGATGATCGCCAGCAGCAGGAAGCCGCACGCCACCATGATACGGAAAGCGAAGTACAGCGGCGCAACGCGAGGAATGGAATCTTTCGTCGCTTGCTGGATCTGCGCTTCGGTCGCGTCAGTCACATTAGGCGTATAGCGTTTCAGCAGCAGGCCGTAACCGAGATCTTTCTTCATGCTGTTGAACTGGTCGCGAACGGCCTGGTCGGTAGAACCGGCGCGCAGCTGCTCCAGCAGTTCATAAGCTTTCATCCCGTTACGGATACGCTCTTCATGCTGAACCATGAGATCTTTCAGGCCAATAACCGGCGTGTCCACGGAACGCGTAGCGATAATGCCGAGCGCATAAGGAATCTGAATCGCCAGATGGTTTTCCTGTTTGTCCTGGTCAGGAATGCCGAACAGGGTAAAGGAGGCCGGAGCAGGTTGCGTTTCCCATTCTGCTTCAATCGCAGCGAGCTTGGTTTTCTGCACGTCGCCCATTTCGTAACCGGACTCGTCGCCGAGTACGATAACGGACAGTACGGCAGCCATACCGAAGCTGGCAGCAATAGCAAAGGAGCGTTTAGCAAAGGCGAAGTCACGACCTTTCAGCATGTAGTAAGCGCTGATACCGAGGATGAACATCGCGCCGGTGACATAGCCGGACGCCACAGTGTGAACAAATTTCACCTGTGCTACCGGGTTCAGTACCAGTTCAGAGAAGCTCACCATTTCCATACGCATGGTTTCGAAATTGAAATCCGCAGCGATTGGGTTTTGCATCCAGCCGTTCGCTACCAGAATCCACAACGCGGAGAGGTTGGACCCCAGAGCCACCAGCCAGGTGACGCACATATGCTGAACTTTACTCAGACGATCCCAGCCGAAGAAGAACAGACCTACAAAGGTGGATTCGAGGAAGAAGGCCATCAAACCTTCGATGGCCAGCGGCGCACCGAAGATGTCCCCAACATAGTGGGAGTAGTACGACCAGTTTGTCCCGAACTGGAACTCCATGGTCAAACCGGTAGCCACACCCAGAGCAAAGTTGATACCAAACAACTTGCCCCAGAACTTGGTCATATCTTTATAAATCTGTTTGCCGGAAAGGACGTATACCGTTTCCATAATGGCCAGCAGGAACGCCATACCGAGCGTTAGCGGCACAAACAGGAAGTGGTACATCGCGGTCAAGGCAAACTGTAAGCGCGACAGTTCGACTATATCTAACATCATGACTCCTTGCTCATCGCATGAAGACTCCGAGAGTGAACCCCGTTAGAAAGGGTCACACGCATGCCCCAATACAAATTTATTTGCGGCCTTCCATCGTACTATCCCCTCGGGAAGGAAACAGTAATGATGAAAAGTTACAAACATGTTAATAAAAAACCCAAATTGATCCCGCAAATATATTACGCCGTAAAACCCTTACAATAAACAGGTTTTTAGTGGGTCAGATTTGCTTTTTTCGACAGCGATCAATTTATGGCTAATCTATCGCTTTTCAGGGAATTTGATCACGGACAATTTAACCAGTTTTGATGCTCTTTTCCAACATTTAAATATTGATTAAAATCAATTTTTGAAGTTAATGTTAATAATGTTTATTCATTGAATGCATGGTGAATTTTTTGTTAACTTTTTGTTTTTGCAAAGAGTAATTTTAAACCCCCTGTAAAAAGAGGCTTATTCGATAAGGCTAAACATTTTGTGCGTTTTTTACTGCCCCGCATCCCGTAAAAAACATTCCACATTGATGTTCAATTATTGCTAAATAGCTCACAGATTTTTTCTGCAGGTTATCAATACTTATTATTTTATACATTTAGTCTATTTTTATTTTACTTATAATTAACACCGCAAAGAAACTATCTCATTGCACACGCGCCATCATCCCACCGGGATTACCCTGCCCCAACTTCCCTTTCCCGACGACTAACGGCCAGGATCATCTTGCCAGGTTATCGCCTTAATTATCGCTAATAAGCTTTCCAGATAGCCAGAAACAAACATTTTATTCGCTAATTTTTCTTTATTTCAATAACACCGTATTTGCCTCTCTATAATTATTATAGTGAAGATTCTGTTATCACCTTCACAGATTTACCCTCAATATCTACGTCACTCATAGTGATAATTCTGTTTATTCGCAGCCATAAATACCCTTTAAACATGATTAATCACGAACGAATAGTGTCAATAAGTTCTTAATAATTTTTAAAGTTAACCTCTTTTAACCAGCAAAAGTTCATATGATTTATTAAACGATATCTTTAATACTTCAGGGAAATAATGCTGGTACTCTTATGATTAAAATAGCTGTTTTATTCTGCCATTAAACAAGCAGTCTGTGTAAGCGCGATACATCTGAGGAGACGTGTAGTTCGCGCTCAGGCAAACATGCGCGGCCACAGAGTCAAGCGTCAATTTACTATAGAGGTTAGCGTCAACATAGTGTAATGCTGCAATGCGTTTTTTTCATGGCGGAAAGCGCATAATCCGTCTCCAGTGAGGTCGGCAGGTCTTTCACTAAGACAGCATCTGTATTTGCTGCAAAAGAGTTAACCGGCAAACTGAGTAAATTTACTGCCGCTGCCAGACGGTTATTATCAATTATTTTTAGACTCCACCATGTTTTTTTAATGAGGCATCATTTTCCTATAGCTCAATATTTACAAAGCCAATAATTTTATATCCCGGATGCTTCACCCGTACTTTGCCACAAACAATAAAGCCATAAAAAAGGCCACCGTAAAGGTGGCCAACCATGTCGAAAACGGACATTTATCTGTTCCCGCAGGAACAGCGAGTTTTATTTTATAATTGCTTTCAGCGCTTCGCCGATATCGGCCAGACTGCGAACCGTCTTCACGCCAGCAGCTTCCAGCGCGGCGAATTTTTCATCCGCGGTGCCTTTACCACCGGCAATGATGGCGCCAGCGTGGCCCATACGCTTGCCTTTCGGCGCGGTAACACCCGCGATATAGCCAACAACCGGCTTGGTCACGTGGTCTTTAATGTAAGCCGCCGCTTCTTCTTCTGCACTACCGCCGATCTCACCGATCATCACGATCGCTTCAGTCTGCGGATCTTCCTGGAACAGTTTCAGGATATCGATAAAGTTAGAGCCCGGAATCGGGTCGCCGCCGATACCCACGCAGGTGGACTGGCCGAAACCGTAGTCGGTGGTCTGCTTAACCGCTTCGTAGGTCAGCGTGCCGGAACGGGAAACGATACCCACTTTACCCGGCTTATGAATGTGACCCGGCATGATGCCGATTTTGCATTCGCCCGGGGTGATCACACCTGGGCAGTTCGGGCCGATCATGCGCACGCCTGCTTCGTCCAGCTTCACTTTCACGGTCAGCATATCCAGCGTCGGAATACCTTCGGTGATGGTGATAATCAGTTTGATGCCTGCGTCGATCGCTTCCAGAATGGAGTCTTTGCAGAACGGCGCCGGGACGTAGATAACGGATGCGGTCGCACCGGTAGCTTCTACTGCTTCGCGCACGGTGTTGAACACCGGCAGCCCCAGATGCGTGGTGCCGCCTTTGCCCGGCGTTACGCCGCCCACCATCTGCGTACCGTAAGCAATCGCCTGTTCGGAGTGGAAAGTCCCCTGGCTACCGGTGAAGCCCTGGCAGATAACCTTGGTATCTTTATTAATTAAAACGGACATTATTTCCCCTCCACTGCGGCAACAACCTGCTGAGCTGCATCCGTCAGACTTTTCGCTGCAATAATATTCAGGCCACTGTCAGCCAGTTTCTTCGCGCCGAGTTCGGCGTTGTTGCCTTCCAGACGCACCACCACCGGAACGTTCACGCCCACTTCTTCCACCGCGCCGATGATACCGTCGGCAATCAGGTCACAACGGACGATACCGCCGAAGATGTTAACCAGAACCGCTTTCACGTTGTCATCCGAGAGGATAATTTTAAACGCTTCGGTGACGCGCTCTTTGGTTGCGCCGCCGCCCACGTCAAGGAAGTTAGCCGGTTCGCCGCCATGCAGCTTAACGATGTCCATGGTGCCCATCGCCAGACCCGCGCCGTTCACCATGCAACCGATGTTGCCGTCCAGCGCGACGTAGTTCAGTTCCCACTGCGCTGCCTGCGCTTCACGCGGGTCTTCCTGAGACTGGTCACGCATTTCACGCAGATCCGGCTGGCGGAACAGCGCGTTGCCGTCAGCGCCCAGCTTGCCGTCGAGGCAAATCAGATCGCCCTGCTTAGTAATCACCAGCGGGTTGATTTCGATCAGCGCCAGGTCGCGCTCAAGGAAAATGGTTGCCAGACCCATAAAGATTTTGGTGAACTGCTGCACCAGTTTACCTTCCAGACCCAATTTGAACGCCAGTTCCCGTCCCTGATACGGCATCGGGCCGGTCAGCGGATCGAGCGCGACTTTATGGATCAGATGCGGGGTTTCCTCCGCAACTTTTTCGATCTCTACGCCACCTTCGGTAGACGCCATAAAGACCACGCGACGAGAACTACGGTCAACCACCGCGCCGAGGTACAGTTCTTTGCCGATGTCGGTCGCCGCTTCAACCAGAATCTGGTTTACCGGTTGGCCATTAGCGTCTGTTTGATAGGTCACCAGACGTTTGCCCAGCCAGTTTTCCGCGAAGGCGCGAATCTCTTCTTTGCTTTTTACTACCTTCACACCGCCCGCTTTGCCGCGGCCGCCAGCGTGAACCTGACATTTCACTACCCACGGGCCGGCACCGATTTTAGACGCGGCTTCTTCGGCTTCACGCGGAGTAGTACAGGCATAACCCACCGGCGCCGGTAAGCCATAGCGGGCAAAAAGTTGTTTTGCCTGATATTCATGTAAGTTCATGTGTTCTGTCCATCCTTCAGGTAATCGTTATCTTTAGACCTGTAGGCCTGAAAGCTGCGCGCCATCAGGCATTACACCATCGCCGGATGGCGGCGTGAACGCCTTATCCAGCCTACAGGTAGCAGGTGATGCTCTTGCTGACTACACGTCCAACAGCAGACGGGTCGGATCTTCCAGCAACTCTTTGATGGTGACCAGGAAGCCCACGGATTCGCGACCATCGATCAGGCGATGATCGTAAGAGAGCGCCAGGTACATCATCGGCAGGATTTCCACCTTGCCATCCACCGCCATCGGCCTGTCTTTAATAGCATGCATTCCCAGAATCGCGCTCTGCGGCGGGTTGATGATCGGGGTAGACATCAGCGAACCGAATACGCCGCCGTTGGTAATGGTAAAGTTACCACCGGTCAGGTCTTCTACGGTCAGCTTGCCGTCGCGGCCTTTGACAGCCAGTTCTTTAATTTTTTTCTCGATGTCAGCCATGCCCAGCGTATCCACGTCACGCAGGACCGGCGTGACCAGGCCGCGCGGCGTAGACACCGCCATGCTCACATCAAAGTAGTTGTGATACACCACGTCATCGCCGTCGATAGAGGCGTTCACTTCCGGATAACGCTTCAGCGCTTCCACTACCGCTTTCACGTAGAAGGACATAAAGCCCAGGCGGATACCATGACGTTTTTCAAACACTTCGCCATACTGCTTACGCAAATCCATAATCGGCTTCATGTTGACTTCATTGAAGGTCGTCAGCATGGCGGTGGAATTTTTCGCTTCCAGTAGACGCTCGGCCACGCGCTTGCGCAGGCGGGTCATTGGCACGCGTTTTTCGCCGCGCGCGCCCAGAGCGGGTTGTGCTGCAGGTTCAACAGCGGGTGCTTTAGACTCGCCTTTCGCCAGATGTTTTTCCACATCTTCACGGGTCAGACGCCCACCCACACCAGTGCCTTTAATGGCGCTGGCTTCCAGATTGTGTTCAGCCAGCAGGCGACGGATCGCCGGGCTGAGCGCATCGTTGTTTTGTTCTTCCAGCGACGCCTGCTGGCGCTGTGCCGGCGTAGACGCTTTCTCTTCAGATTTCGCGCTGGTCTCTTTACCCGCGCTGTTTCCTTCACGCAGGCGACCCAGGATCTGGCGAGAGGTGACAGTCGTCCCCTCCTCTTCCAGAACCGCATCCAGAATGCCGTCCGCTGATGCCGGTACTTCCAGTACCACTTTGTCAGTTTCGATTTCTACCAGCACTTCGTCACGAACAACCGCATCGCCCGGTTTTTTATGCCAGGTGGCGACGGTCGCGTCCGCTACGGACTCAGGCAGGTCGGGAACAAGAATATCTACGCTACTCATTATTTATCCTTTATTTAATCGACGTTCAGCGCGTCATTAACCAGATCTTGTTGCTGTTTCTGGTGAACGGACATATACCCTACCGCCGGAGAGGCGGAGGCCGGGCGACCTGCATAACGCAGAGCGGCCCCAAACGGAATCACTTCACGGAAATGATGCTGACTGCAGTACCATGCGCCCTGGTTGAGCGGCTCTTCCTGGCACCAGACAAAATCATGGACGTGAGCGTATGGTTGCAGCGCTTCCTGCACCGCTTTATGCGGGAACGGATAGAGCTGTTCGATGCGCACGATAGCGACATCTTTCTGGTCGTTTTTGCGACGTTGTTCCAGCAGGTCGTAATAAACTTTACCAGAACACATTACCACGCGTTTTACGGCTTTAGGGTCCAGCTCGTCAATTTCGCCAATGGCCGGCTGGAAGGAACCGTTCGCCAGTTCATCAAGCGTGGAAACCGCCAGCGGGTGACGCAGCAGCGATTTCGGCGACATCACCACCAGCGGACGACGCATCCCGCGCAGCGCCTGACGGCGCAGCATATGGTAGACCTGCGCCGGGGTGGACGGCACGCAAACCTGCATATTCTGCTCGGCGCAAAGTTGCAGATAACGTTCCAGACGCGCGGAAGAGTGCTCCGGGCCCTGCCCTTCATAGCCATGCGGCAACAGCATCACCAGACCGCACATCCGGCCCCATTTCTGCTCGCCGGAGGAGATGAACTGGTCAATCACTACCTGCGCGCCGTTGGCAAAATCGCCAAACTGCGCTTCCCAGATAGTCAGGGTACGTGGTTCCGCCGTGGCATAACCGTATTCAAAAGCCAGTACCGCTTCTTCAGACAGCACGGAGTCCCAGACTTTAAACTGTCCCTGACCGCTGTGAATATGCTGCAACGGCGTATACGTTGAGCCATTCGTCTGGTTGTGGATCACCGCATGACGATGGAAGAAGGTGCCGCGACCGGAGTCTTCCCCGGACAGGCGCACCGGAATGCCTTCATCGACCAGCGTGGCGTAAGCCAGATTTTCCGCACCGCCCCAGTCAAACAATTTCTCGCCTGCCGCCATTGCCTGACGGTCGCCATAAATTTTCGCCACGCGAGACTGCATTTCAATGGCTTCCGGCACGGTGCTGATACGTTTTGCCAGCTCCTGCAGACGCTTCATTTCTACCTTGTTCGGGTATGCTTCATCCCATTCGTGGTTTAGATACGGCGACCAGGTGAACGAGTGCATATTCATCGGACGCCACTCTTTCACCACGCATTCGCCTGCATCCAGCGCATCGCGATAGAGGTTAACCATTTCGGTGGCATCTTCCAGCGTCGCGACTTTGTCCGCTTCCAGCTTGTCGGCGTAGATTTTACGCGGCGTCGGATGCTTTTTAATTTTCTGGTACATCAGCGGCTGGGTTGCGCTTGGCTCGTCGGCTTCGTTGTGGCCGTGACGGCGGTAGCACACCAGATCGATGAACACATCGCGTTTAAAGGTGTTACGGAAGTCCAGCGCCAGACGGGTCACAAAAGCGACGGCTTCCGGATCGTCCGCGTTGACGTGGAAAATCGGCGCCTGGACCATTTTACCGATATCGGTGCAGTAAGGCGTTGAACGCGCATCCAGTGGGTTAGAGGTGGTGAAGCCCACCTGGTTGTTGATAACGATACGTACCGTACCGCCCACTTCGTAACCGCGCGCTTTCGACATGTTCAGGGTTTCCTGAACCACGCCCTGGCCGGTCACCGCGGCGTCGCCGTGAATAGTGATCGGCAACACTTTGTTGCTGCTCGGTTCGTCCAGTCGGTCCAGACGGGCACGCACGGAGCCCATCACCACCGGGCTCACAATTTCCAGGTGCGATGGGTTAAACGCCAGCGCCAGGTGAACCAGACCGCCTTCGGTTTCGATATCTGACGAGAAGCCCATGTGATACTTCACGTCGCCGGTACCCAGATGTTCTTTATGCTTACCGGCAAATTCGTCGAACAGATCCTGCGGTTTTTTACCCAGTACGTTGATCAGCACGTTCAGGCGACCGCGGTGCGCCATCCCCAGCACCACTTCGCGAGTGCCGCTGTTACCCGCATGGCGAACCATCTCTTTCAGCATGGGTATCAGCGCATCTCCCCCCTCAAGCGAGAAACGTTTCGCACCCGGGAATTTGGCGCCCAGATAACGTTCCAGCCCTTCAGCGGCGGTCAGTTCGTTCAGGAAGCGTTTTTTCTCGTCAGCGCTAAAGGCCGCACGACCGGATTCGATGCGCTGTTGGATCCAGCGTTTCTCTTCGGTGCTGGTGATGTGCATATACTCAGCGCCAATCGGGCCGCAGTAGGTCTGTTTGAGCGCGTCGAGCAGCTCGCCCAGCTTCATCGTCTCTTTGCCGCTGGCAAAGGAGCCGACATTGAAGGTTTCCTGGAAATCGGCCTCGGTCAAATCATGGAAAGAAGGATCCAGATCCGCCACGCGTTCTTGCTTCCACAGTCCCAGCGGATCGAGGTTTGCATGTTGATGGCCACGGAAACGATAAGCGTTGATAAGCTGCAGGACTTTAACCTGCTTCACATTGGTGTCAGGGTCAGAAATCGTAGAAGAGTGACGTGAGCCAGCCAACGCCTGCCGCCGGAAATATTCACGTGTTTTTGAATGGAGTTGATCCGGTTTGACTCCGGTACCAGGTAACTGCTGGAACGTCAAACGCCAGTTAGCGTCTACCGAGTCAGGATCGGTTAAGAAGTCTTCATAGAGCTGTTCTATCCAGCTCTGATTCGAACCAGAGAGGTAAGAAGAGTCCAACCAGGCTTTCAAAGCGCTGTTCTGCATCGTGATCCCTTAAGCATCTTTTCTGCTTATTTAATACTCTAAATAGGTCACGTTTCAGGAAGGCGGCAAGCTTGCGAATCCCTGGGAGCTTACATCCAGTAAGTGACCGGGGTGAGCAAGTGCAGCCAACGCACATGCAACGTGAACTATGACGAGTATTTCGCCGTGGATACTAACCACGCATACGCTGTATGCGTGCCGGGGTTCACTTGTTGCGGACTGTCGTGTCATCTGCGTCCGCTAAGGAACCTTTAAAAACTGTCTAATAATCTTCGCTGTTCAGGCTACGACTGCGTTGCGGCCTTCGCTCACTCCGGTCACATAGTTAACTATGCTCCCGAAGATTCGTTCAGACCGCGCCTTGTCTCGCTCTGAACATCTCGATTATTACTAATCATATGGCAGTTTTTAGAGGTTTCCTGCACTTCTATTGCCTGATGGCGCTGCGCTTATCAGGCCTACGGGGTTGCGCCTGTAGGCCGGATAAGACTGTACGTCGCCATCCGGCAACCACTACAACTACTTATGCGCTACGCTGCAACAGCATCGACTTAATATGGCCGATAGCGCGCGTCGGGTTTAGTCCCTTAGGACATACACTGACGCAGTTCATAATGCTGTGACAGCGGAATACGCTGAATGCATCGCTCATCCCTTCCAGACGACTGTCGGTCTCGGTATCACGACTATCGATCAGGAATCGATACGCCGCGAGCAGCCCCGCCGGACCGATAAACTTATCCGGGTTCCACCAGAATGACGGGCAGGATGTTGAGCAACAGGCGCAAAGAATACATTCATACAGCCCATCGAGTTTTTCACGCTGCTCCGGCATCTGCAGATGCTCACGAGCCGGTGGATTTTGCCCATTATTCAATAAGTAAGGCTTAATCTTCTCATATTGTGCGTAGAATTGCCCCATGTCTACCACCAAATCGCGGATCACCGGCAAACCGGGCAGCGGGCGAATCACAATCTTCTTACCCGGCTGAGTCAGCGCCGAAATAGGGGTAATACAGGCCAGACCATTCTTACCGTTCATATTCAAACCATCAGAACCGCACACACCTTCGCGGCAGGAACGGCGGAAAGAAAGGCTGGGATCTTTTTCTTTAAGCTGGATTAACGCATCCAGCAGCATCATGTCGCGCCCTTCTTCGCCTTCCAGGGTGTAATCCTGCATACGCGGAGCGTTATCGACATCCGGGTTATAACGATAAATCGAAAATTCGAGTTTCATCATCCTGTCTCCGCAATTAATAAGTACGAATCTTCGGCGGGAACGCCGGACGCAGTTTCGGCTCCATATTGACGCTTCGGCGCGTCATGGATTCCGTTTGCGGCTGATACAGGGTATGACACAACCAGTTGGCATCATCACGCTCCGGGAAATCGAAGCGGCTATGCGCGCCGCGGCTTTCCGTTCGGAAGTTGGCTGATACGGCAGTGGCGTAGGCGGTTTCCATCAGGTTATCCAGCTCCAGACACTCAACACGCTGGGTATTAAACTCGCTGGACGTGTCATCCAGACGGGCGTTTTTCAGACGCTCGCGGATCACTTTCAACTGCTCAAGCCCTTTCGCCATCGCGTCGCCTTCACGGAATACGGAGAAGTTATGCTGCATACACTCCTGCAACGCTTTGCGGATAGCCACCGGATCTTCGCCATTGCGGTTATTGTTCCAGCGATTCAGGCGCTCCAGAGAACCTTCAACGTCAGACTCGCTGGCGTCGCGCAGCACGCCCTGCTCGGCGATGGATTCCTGTAAATGCAGCCCCGCCGCGCGGCCAAAGACCACCAGATCCAGCAGTGAGTTACCGCCCAGACGGTTGGCGCCGTGAACCGATACACAGGCGATTTCGCCTACCGCAAACAGCCCCGGAATGACCACGTCTTCGCCCTGCTCGTTCACGGTCAGCGCCTGACCGGTCACTTTAGTCGGAATACCGCCCATCATGTAGTGGCAGGTCGGGATAACCGGAATCGGCTCTTTCACCGGGTCAACGTGGGCGAAAGTACGGGACAGCTCCAGGATACCCGGCAGGCGAGATTCCAGCACCTCTTTACCCAGGTGATCCAGTTTCAGTTTAGCGTGCGGCCCCCACGGACCATCACAGCCGCGGCCTTCACGGATTTCGATCATGATGGAACGCGCCACCACGTCACGACCCGCCAGGTCTTTGGCGTTCGGCGCATAACGCTCCATAAAGCGCTCGCCGTGTTTGTTCAGCAGGTAACCGCCTTCGCCGCGGCAGCCTTCTGTCACCAGCACGCCCGCCCCGGCGATGCCGGTCGGGTGGAACTGCCACATTTCCATGTCCTGCACCGGGACACCGGCACGCAGCGCCATACCGACACCGTCACCGGTGTTGATGTGAGCGTTGGTGGTGGACTGGTAGATACGGCCTGCGCCGCCGGTCGCCAGCACCGTCGCGCGGGCTTTGAAGTACACCACTTCACCGGTTTCGATGCACAGTGCGGTACACCCCACCACCGCGCCATCCTGGTTTTTCACCAGATCCAGCGCATACCATTCGGAGAAAATCGTGGTGTGGTTTTTCAAATTCTGTTGATACAACGTGTGCAGCAAGGCGTGACCGGTACGGTCAGCCGCCGCCGCGGTACGTGCCGCCTGCTCGCCGCCAAAGTTTTTCGACTGGCCACCGAACGGGCGCTGATAGATACGTCCATCATCAAGACGGGAGAACGGTAACCCCATGTGCTCCAGTTCCAGAATCGCTTCCGGTCCGGTCTTACACATATATTCGATGGCATCCTGGTCACCAATGTAGTCCGACCCTTTTACGGTGTCGTACATGTGCCATTCCCAGTTATCTTCATGGGTATTGCCGAGCGCCACGGTGATACCGCCCTGCGCGGAAACGGTATGGGAACGGGTCGGGAAGACTTTCGAGAGCAGCGCACAGGTTTGGCCGCTCTGGGAAATTTGCAGCGCCGCGCGCATACCTGCGCCACCGGCACCAATCACAACAGCATCAAATTCTCTGACTGGCAGTTTCATTACACACCCCACACCACAACAAATCCATAGATGACGTAAACCACCAGCGCAACAACAATAACGAGTTGCAGTATCAGACGCACTGCCAGTGGTTTAACGTAGTCGGTTAACACCTGCCACATGCCGATCCAGGCATGAATCAAGATGGAAAAAAGCGCCAGCAGGGTGAAGACTTTGGTGAAGGCCGATGAGAAGAAACCGGTCCAGGCTTCAAAGGTCAGTTCGCCGCTCGTGGCGAAAAAACCCACCATGTAGATGATGTATAACGTCAGAACGATAGCGGTAGCACGGACCAGGATGAAGTCATGTACGCCATTGCGTCCTAATGCGGAGGCGTTGCTTACCATACGAGGACTCCTGCGAGAAGTGAAAGCACGACAGTGATAACAAAAGAGATTTTGGCAGAGCGTTGACCCGCTTCGAATGTTTCTTCCAGATAGCCAAAATCCATTAACATGTGACGAATTCCCACGATGACGTGATACGCCAGCGCGGTAAGGATGCCCCACATGATAAATTTAACGATGAAGCCGTCCATGATGTCGGCGGCCTGCTGGAATCCTTCCGGAGAAGAGAGGCTGGTGCCCAGTAGCCACAGTAGTATGCCGACGGCGATGAAAGTAATCACACCGGATACGCGATGGAGAATGGACGCTATCGCTGTGATGGGGAACCGAATCGTTTGTAGATCCAGATTGACAGGTCTTTGTTTTTTCACATTTCTTATCATGAATAACGCCCACATGCTGTTCTTATTATTCCCTTAAGACTTCGGTTACAGAGGTGAATCTACCTGTAGCCAGAAAGACGACGGGATTTCCTTCCTCCGGTCTGCGTGCGGGTCAGACAGCGTCCTTTCTATAACTGCGCGTCATGTAAAACACTGCTTCCAGTAGCTAAAACGACACGTTACAACGCTGGGTGGCTCGGGATTGCAGGGTATTCCGGAGACCTGGCGGCAGTATAGGACGTTCACAAAATCATTACAATTAACCTACATATAGTTTGTCAGGTTTTATCCTGAACAGTGACACAGGTCACGATAACAACATTTTTTTAATTTTCAATCATCTGATTTGACAAACATTAAACAAAATTGTTACAAACGACACCAGAAAAAGCATATAATGCGTAAAAGTTATGGGGTCACTCTTTCACCTGTTAATAAGTTATGCAACAGTACAATGATATTGACCCATTCTTTCAGGACAGTTATTAGTGATAGACAGGTTACATTACTCGGATTGCTACGTTCCTGATTTGCTGCTAATTCGAAATTAATCAAGCCGTTACCTGCAAGCGCCCATTGCTCTGTACCCAGGTCATCCCCTCTTTCACAGAGCGGCGAGCCAAATAACAAACTGGTAACGGTTGATTGATGCATACACAGAATCTTCCCTGCACTAACGACGAGGAAGATGACGTGGAGAAGGCAAGTCTGAGTTCCGGCAGTCTTAAGCAATAAGGCGCTAAGGAGACCGTAAATGGCTGATACAAAGGCAAAAATCACCCTTACTGGTGACACTGCTATTGAACTGGATGTGCTAAAAGGTACACTCGGTCAAGATGTTATTGATATTCGTAGTCTCGGTTCAAAAGGAGTTTTTACTTTTGACCCTGGTTTCACCTCTACCGCATCCTGCGAATCTAAAATCACCTTCATCGACGGCGACGAAGGCATTTTGTTGCATCGCGGTTTCCCGATTGACCAGCTTGCTACCGATTCCAACTATCTGGAAGTCTGTTACATCCTGCTGTACGGCGAAAAACCGACGCAGGAAGAGTATGACGAGTTCAGAACGACAGTCACCCGCCATACGATGATCCATGAGCAAATCACTCGCCTGTTCCATGCTTTCCGTCGCGACTCACATCCGATGGCGGTAATGTGCGGGATCACTGGCGCGCTGGCAGCGTTCTACCACGACTCGCTGGATGTGAACAATCCGCGCCACCGTGAAATCGCGGCGTTCCGCCTGCTGTCCAAAATGCCGACCATGGCGGCGATGTGTTACAAATATTCCATCGGTCAGCCGTTTGTTTATCCGCGCAACGACCTTTCCTACGCCGGGAACTTCCTGAACATGATGTTCTCCACGCCGTGTGAAACCTATGAAGTAAATCCGGTACTGGAGCGCGCGATGGACCGTATTCTGATCCTGCACGCTGACCATGAGCAGAATGCCTCAACGTCAACGGTACGTACCGCAGGTTCAAGCGGCGCCAACCCGTTCGCCTGCATTGCCGCCGGGATCGCCTCCCTGTGGGGACCCGCGCACGGCGGCGCCAACGAAGCCGCGCTGAAAATGCTGGAAGAAATCAGCTCTGTTAAACACATTCCGGAATTTGTTCGCCGTGCGAAAGACAAGAATGATTCTTTCCGCCTGATGGGCTTCGGTCACCGTGTTTACAAAAACTACGATCCGCGCGCCACCGTGATGCGTGAAACCTGCCATGAAGTGCTGAAAGAGCTGGGCACCAAAGATGATCTGCTGGAAGTGGCGATGGAGCTTGAGCACATTGCGCTCAACGACCCGTACTTCATCGAGAAGAAACTGTACCCGAACGTAGACTTCTACTCCGGCATCATTCTGAAAGCGATGGGCATTCCGTCCTCCATGTTCACCGTGATCTTCGCCATGGCGCGTACCGTTGGCTGGATTGCACACTGGAATGAAATGCACACTGACGGCATGAAAATCGCCCGTCCTCGTCAGCTGTATACCGGCTACGATAAACGCGATTTTAAATCGGCGCTGAAGCGTTAATTGACAACCGGATGGCGACGCAACCCTCGCCATCCGGTACATTTTCCCTTTTTCTTATCCTCATTATTTTATTCTTATCCCGTTACTCTCTATGATTAATTAAGGTTTCGCTAAATATCATTCAGGGAGCATGGAATGCCGATTCTGCAGTGGTTTTTGTTGTTCCTGTTATCGCTGCTCATTTCCCTTATTTTTCTCTGGCTGCACCTTCCGGCGGCGATGCTGCTCGGTCCAATGATTGCGGGTATCGTGTTGAGTTTGCGAGGTAGTACGCTACAACTTCCGCGCGGTATTTTTCTCGCCGCGCAGGCAATTCTCGGCTGTATGATCGCCCAAAATCTAACCGGTTCGATATTGACCACCCTCGCCCTCTACTGGCCGGTCGTGCTTTTAGTGTTGCTGGTGACGCTGCTTTCCAGCGCGATAGTCGGCTGGCTGCTGGTACGCTACAGCTCGCTGCCCGGCAACACCGGCGCATGGGGGTCTTCGCCGGGCGGCGCGGCGGCAATGGTAGCGATGGCGCAAGATTACGGGGCGGATATCCGCCTGGTGGCGTTTATGCAGTATCTACGGGTACTGTTTGTGGCTGGCGCGGCGGTGCTGGTGACACGCCTGATACTCGGCGACAGCGCGGCAGCGGTCAGCCAACAGGTGATCTGGTTTCCGCCGCTTAGCGGTAATGTATTGACGACGCTGTTATTAGCGATCGTGGCGGGCATTGCCGGTCGCCTGATGCGTATCCCTTCCGGCACGATGCTGCTCCCCATGTTGGCAGGCGCGCTTCTCCATTCGCAAGGCATCATTGAGATTGAATTACCCGAATGGCTGCTGGCCGTGGCGTATATGGCGATAGGCTGGCGTATTGGGCTGGGTTTTGACAGACAGGTGTTTTTTATGGCGCTGCGGCCATTGCCGCAAATCTTATTGTCAATTTTCGCGCTGATGGCGATTTGCGCCGCGATGGCGTGGGGAATGGCTTACTACATGCAGATTGATTTTATGACGGCTTATCTTGCCACCAGTCCCGGTGGTCTGGATACGGTTGCCGCGATCGCGGCAGGAAGCAGTGCCGATATGGCGCTCATCATGGCAATGCAAACCCTACGGCTGTTCAGCATTCTGTTAACTGGGCCAGCAGTGGCCCGTTTTATATCAACCTATGCGCCCAAACAACCTTTGTAGGGCTGATAAGCGTCGCGCCATCAGGCAATAGCCGCTCGCCGATGGCGGTTCCGGCTATTTCTGGCAATGCGGGCACCAGTAAAACGGGCGTGAGGACAGTGTTGTCTTTTCAATAATGCCGCCGCACCGCTCGCACGCTTCGCCGTCACGGTGGAAAACCTTAAAGCGAAACAGTGCGCCATGATGCTTGTTCTCATCCGCCTGACCGCGAGTCGTGTAGGACAGGCGCGGAATATCCAACAGCGCGTGAGAAAGCGCATTCAGTTGCGCCTCGTTGAGATCTTTCGCTTTATGCTGTCCGGTTAACCCTACCTGCCAGAGGATTTCAACGCGCAGATAATTCCCCAATCCCGCCAGAAAGGCCTGATCCAGCAACAGTCCGGAAAATTGTCGGTTGCGAAAACGCGGCGACAGCAATCGAGCTTTAACCTCTTCCGGAGTGAGACGCGCGTCCAGCACATCCGGACCGACTCGCTGTAAAAAGGGGTGCGTCGTGAGCTGCTCTGCTGTCAGCATTTCGATATCAGACGCGCTATAAAGCAGAATAGTTTTATCCGCCGTTTGTAGCCTGACGCGCAATATACGCGTGGTCTGCGGTATTTCACCAGTATCGATCACCCGCCATACGCCATAGAGTTGGTTGTGGCTGTAGAGCGTCAGGCCATTTGAAAAGTGGGTCAATAACGCTTTTCCCCGCGTCTCTATCCGGGTAACAATTTGACCGGTAAGCTGCGATTCATACGGTTTTAACTGTGCAAAGGCAAACCAGACATCGGTTAAGGGTTTGCCTTTGATTGCCGCCTCCAGATTATCCGCCGCACGACGAATTTCCGGGCCTTCAGGCATGATAATATCCTTTGTTAACAGTTGATTAATGGACTACCCCGCCTCTGACTGTCTGGAATGCACATCGAACGCCATAATGAACATCCACAGCCGTAATATAATAGCTTCAATCGTCGGGCTCTCAGGCAATAACGTGTATATTACGCGCATTGAACGCGGCGCGTAACCTGCGAGCGAATGCAAGCGAATACTCGCCGTCGCCATGAATGCACACCGTTTGCGCCGTGACAGTCGTCCACACGCCAGTAACGCTTTTCACTCTCCCGGCTTGTACCATATCCAGCGTTTGCGCCAGCGCCTGCTCTTCGTCGTGAATCAGCGCGCCAGGTTGCATGCGCGGCACCAGGCTACCGTCGGCCTGATAGCCGCGATCGGCAAACACCTCCTGCCGCGTCACCAGGCGATGGCGCTCACCGGCCCGGATCAGCTCACTTCCCGCCAGTCCAACCAGTATCAGTGACGGATCATAGTCGTGTACCGCTTTCGCAATCGCCTGTGCCAGATGGGGATCTTTCGCCGCCTGGTTATAGAGCATACCGTGCGGTTTGACATGGCGCATCACGCCGCCTTGCGCCTGAACAATCGCCCCCAGCGCGCCGATTTGGTACAGCGTCTGGGCGTATACCGTTTCCGGCGGCAAAACCATCGCCGTCCGCCCAAAATTATCCCGATCCGGAAAGCTGGGATGCGCGCCGATCGCCACGCCGTTTTTCAGCGCCTCGCGCACGCAGGTCAGCATGGTTTGCGCATCACCGGCGTGAAAACCACAGGCGATATTGGCGGAGGAGACCAGCGTTAATAATTCGCTGTCGCTGGCGCAACCTTCGCCCACATCCGCATTTAAATCAATGTTCATGCTGAAGTCGCCAGGTAAGCTGTTCCAGATAGCGCTGACGCTCGCGTCGCGCGTTGAGCGCCTCTTCCAGCGAACATTGCACAAAATGGATCGGTTGCCCTAGCGGGATCTGCGCCAGATGGTACATATCTGCCTCGATGATGCAGGCAATGCGCGGATAGCCGCCAGTTGTCTGGGCATCATTCATTAACACAATAGGTTGGCCGTTGTAAGGCACCTGCACGACACCGGGCAGCAAACCGTGCGACAGCAGTTCGCGATCCGTTGTCCGCGTTAACGATTGTCCCTGCAAACGATAGCCCATGCGATTACTTTGCGGACTGAGCTGCCACGGCGAACGCCAGAACGCTTCTTGCGAGGCGCGATCGAACTCACGGTATTCCGGCCCCGGTAGCGCACGGATGCGATTCCCCCACAGTAACTGCTTCACGCCCTGCGGCCCGCTAAACTGTCGCGATGGTTTACCCGTCGCCAGCCGATCGCCATCTTTTAGCAGCCGTCCTTCCAGCCCACCGATGCCGGACTTCAGATCGGTACTACACGATCCCATCACCTCCGGCACAGCAATACCGCCCGCCACCGCCAGATAGCTACGCATCCCGTGAAGCGGTCGATGCAGCGTAAGACGCTGACCCGCTTTTACCGGCAATCGCCAGCCGGTCCAGACCGGTTGATCATCCAACTGCGCCTCGCAGCCTGCGCCGGTAAGAGCGAACCAGGTCTCATTTTCAAATTCGACAACCAGTTGACCGAGAGTGATTTCCAGCGCCGGGGCATTCGCATCGTTCCCGACCAGGAGATTAGCGGTCTGAAAGGCGGGTTTATCCAGCGCACCGCAGTGACTCAGCCCCGACTGACGAAAGCCGTGACGCCCGCTATCCTGCACGGAGGTATAAATCCCCGCGCGAATAATATTCAGCATATTCCCTCCTTTTGCGGCACAAAGCGTACGCTATCGCCAGGGCGTAGCAGAACCGGGGGCTCCCGCATCGGATCGAATAACTTCAACGGCGTGAGGCCGATCAGCTGCCAGCCGCCCGGCGTGGATAATGGATAAATACCCGTCTGCGCGCCGCCGATGCCGACAGAACCGGCCGGAACCTGCAGGCGCGGCTCCGCGCGTCTGGGCATATGGAGCGGCTCTGGTAAATTCCCAAGATAGGGAAAGCCAGGCTGAAAGCCTAAAAACCAGACGACATACTCAACGGAGGCATGTAGCTCCACGACCTGCTTTTCACTCAAACCGCTGTGCCGTGCCACCGCCGCCAGATCCGGCCCGCCTGCGCCGCCATAGATCACCGGGATCTCAACCGAACGCGAGTCCGGCTCCAGCGCCTCGCTCTCTTCCCACCAGCGCTGCAGACGCTCAATCGCATCCAGCGCCAGGGTTTGCGGTTCCCGCAAGATCACGGTGATATTGTTCATCCCGGGAATGGCTTCCACCACGTTCGGCATATCGACCAGACGCTGCGTCAGACGCCAGATGCGTTTCTGGCTCGCCAGCGTAATCGGCGGTTCAAGTTCCAGGACGACCGCCGTTTCGCCTAACAGATAACAACGCGCTCGCTGCACTTTATTACCTCTCAGTTATGCCGGGTTAGGGATATCAATAAACGTCACATCCAACGCCGTGTTTTCGTTCAACCATTCGCTCAGGGCGCGAATACCGCCGCGTTCAGTGGCATGGTGCCCGGCGGCATAAAAATGCAGCCCCTGTTCGCGCGCGGAATGAATGGTCTGTTCGGAAACCTCGCCGGTAATAAAAGCATCCACGCCGAAGCGGGCGGCGCTATCAATAAAACTTTGCCCGCCGCCGGTACACCAGGCGACACGCTGAACATTCTCTGGCCCGGTATCGCCGCACCATAGCGGTTTACGCCCCAGACGCGCTTCAATCCATGAGGCCAGTTCCAGCCCTGGCACCGGCATTGAGAGCTCTCCCCACGGCACCAGCGGCTCAATTTCTCCTTTCACGGTAATGCCCAATAGCGCCGCCAACTGCGCATTGTTGCCCAGCTCAGGGTGCGCATCCAGCGGCAGATGCCAACCGTAAAGGTTAATATCATTTGCCAGTAACGTTTTTAAGCGACGGCGTTTCATACCGCGAATAACCGGAGACTCGCCTTTCCAGAAGTAACCATGATGAACAATAACCGCATCGGCCTGCAAACGCACCGCTTCATCGAGCAGCGCCTGACTTGCGGTCACGCCGGTAACGATTTTCTGTACCGTCTCTTTTCCTTCGACCTGTAAACCATTCGGCGCATAATCGCTTATTGCCGCACTGTTCAGCTTGTCGTTAATCAGTTGTTCCAGCTCGGTGTTTTTCATCATCGCTCCCTTTAACCCACGTTCTACTTTCCCGTTACGGGTTCAGCCTCCGTTAACATAGCCTCCCGTTAGCCGTTCGTCGATAAACATTTGTTTGACACATCAAGAAACAATCACCCCCGGGTTTGGCGCAAATTACTTAGCAAAACACGATCGGTTTCATGTATATTTATGCAATCAGAACGCATATTGCAGAAAAAATCAGTTCTGTATCATGTTGGTAACTTTAAGGAAACACGGCGATGCGGCAGGCTTAATAAGCCCACAAAGAAAGGCATTATCTGAGATGCCCGCTTTCTTGCCGCAGTGCCTCTATCCCGGAAACACGATGAATAAACAAGCATCTCAACCCCGCGCTATTTACTACGTTGTCGCCCTGCAAATTTGGGAGTACTTCAGCTTTTATGGTATGCGCGCCCTACTGATTCTTTATCTCACCAATCAGCTAAAATACGACGATAACCACGCCTATGAGTTATTCAGCGCTTATTGTTCGCTGGTCTACGTAACGCCGATTCTTGGCGGCTATCTGGCGGATAAGGTGCTTGGCAACCGAATGGCAGTCATGCTGGGCGCATTTTTAATGGCTATAGGTCATTTAGTGCTGGGCGCCAGTGAGATCGCGCCGACATTCCTTTATCTGTCGCTGGCGATCATTGTCTGCGGCTACGGCCTGTTTAAATCGAATATTAGCTGCCTGCTGGGCGAACTGTACCAGCCGGAAGATCCGCGCCGCGACGGCGGGTTCTCGCTGCTTTACGCAGCGGGTAATATTGGTTCGATCGTGGCGCCTATCGCCTGCGGCTATGTGCAAGAGGAGTACAGTTGGGCGATGGGCTTTGCGCTCGCTGCCATTGGTATGCTTGCGGGGTTAGTGATCTTCCTGTGTGGAAATCGTCATTTCACCCACACCACCGGCGTTAATAAAGCCGTGTTGTGCGCCAGAAACTACCTGCTGCCGAACTGGGGCTGGCTGTTAATTTTGCTGGTAGCGGCGCCGTTGCTGATTACCGTTCTGTTCTGGAAAGAATGGTCTGTCTATGCCTTAATCGTGGCGACCGCGATCGGCCTGGTCGTGCTGGCAAAAATTTATCGTCAGGCGCAAACGGCCAAACAGCGCAAAGAACTGGGGCTGATTGTCACCCTGACCCTGTTCAGTATGCTGTTCTGGGCGTTTGCCCAGCAGGGCGGCAGTTCTATCAGCCTGTATATCGACCGCTTTGTGAACCGCGATATTCTGGGCTATTCCGTTCCTACCGCCATGTTCCAGTCGGTGAACGCCTTTGCCGTGATGCTGTGTGGGGTCGTCCTGGCCTGGCTGGTTAAAGAGAGCGTAAGCGGTAATCGCACCGTGCGTATCTGGGGCAAATTCGCGCTGGGTCTCGGTCTGATGAGCGCCGGATTCTGTATTCTGACCCTGAGCGCACGCTGGTCCGCCGCTTACGGACACTCTTCAATGCCGCTAATGGTGCTGGGACTGGCGGTGATGGGCTTTGCCGAGCTGTTTATCGACCCGGTCGCCATGTCGCAAATTACGCGCATTGATATCCCCGGCGTCACCGGCGTATTAACCGGAATTTATATGCTGCTGTCCGGCGCGATAGCTAACTATCTGGCAGGCGTCATCGCTGACCAGACCTCGCAAAGCGCCTTCGACGCCAGCGGCGCGGTTAATTACGCCATCAACGCCTATGTGGGTGTTTTTGAACAGATCACCTGGGGCGCGTTAGCCTGCGTAGGGGTTGTCCTGCTGATTTGGCTGTATCAGTCCTTCAAATTCAAAAGCCGCGCGCTGGCCGTCGAATCCTGATAGCAGAATGCCCGGTAGTTTGCGCTACCGGGCCTGTATCACACCCCTTTTCTCGCCGCCTCATAGGCGGAAAGCGTCGCTATTCTCGCCTGTTTGTGCTCCACAATAGGCCGAGGATAATCAAGCACGACTCCCGCTTTTTCCGCCCACCGCCACGGCTCGTGAATCGCTTTTCCAGGGATATCGCGTAATGCCGGTAGCCACTGGCGGATAAATTCGCCGTCGCGATCGAACCTCTCTCCCTGAGTCGTGGGATTAAAAATACGAAAATAAGGCGCGGCATCAGTACCGGTTGAAGCGGCCCACTGCCAGCCGCCATTGTTGGCGGCAAGATCGCCGTCAATAAGCTGCGACATGAAATAGCGCTCCCCCAACCGCCAGTCAATCAGCAGATCTTTTACCAGAAAGCTGGCGGTAATCATGCGTAAACGGTTATGCATCCAGCCCGTCGCATTAAGCTGGCGCATCGCCGCATCGACAATGGGATAACCGGTTTCGCCTTTCTGCCATGCCTGAAAATAGTGCGGGTTTTCCTGCCACGCGACGCGTTTTGTCCAGCGGATAAACGGCTGGTGTTTGCATAATGCCGGATACCAGGTCATTAAATGACGGTAAAATTCCCGCCAGATGAGCTCATTCAACCAGACGCTTCCCGGCCCGCCGTCCAGCGCCTGCGGCTGCTCCGCCAGTAATCGGTGCAGGCACTGTCGCGGCGACAGGCCGCCCGTCGCCAGGCTGGCGGAAAGCCGACTGGTGCCGTCAACCGCAGGGAAATCGCGCCGTAACGCGTACTCGTCTGCACCCTGCGCGCAAAACTGACGTAGCTGCGCGATGACCGCGTTTTCTTCCACCGGGAAAAGCGCGGCGTCAAACGCCTGTTGCGGGTAGTTAAGCGAGACTGGCGTTAAGGGTGTAGAAAGCGCGCCGCTCACCCGGATCTTCGGGGCCGGAACGCACGGCGGGATATCTTCTTTTAGCCGTTTCAACCAGGCATTTTTAAACGGCGTAAAAACTTTATACATTTCATGATTGCCGGTCATCACCGCGCCGGGCGCCAGAATCACGCTATCGTCAAAGCCTTCGCAGATGACAGAGGGCAGCGTTTTTTCCACCGCCGCATCACGCTGACGCTCGTTAAACTCATACTGATAGTTATAAAACAGATGGCTGACGTCATGCTGTCGGCAAACGTTTTTGACCGTTTCAATACTGGCGTTAAAATCCGCCACTTCATGAAACAGCAGCGGAATGCCTTTCTCTGCAAGGGCCGCCTGTAGCGCATTGAGCTGCGCGCTGATGAATGCCGCCTGCCGCGGCGCCATATCATGGGCCTGCCACTGCGCGGGGGTGGAAATATAAAGCGCCAGCACCCGCGCGGATGCATCGCGGCAGGCGGCGGCCAGCGCAAGGTTATCCTGTAAACGCAGATCGCGCCTGAACCAGACTAAATGGGTGGGCATACAACTCCTGAAAGATGAAACGTCACGGCGAATAGCGTTAAACAGTGTAGACCCTGGCGCATAAAAAAACCGCCAGCGTGGCGGCTGACGGTTTTTCAGGCTGGTCGCGATTAATAAAAGTCGCAGGTGGCTTTTTCAGCCTGCGCCATCCATACCGGTTTATCACTGGTTTTCGACCAGACACGGTGCAGATAACTATAAAAACGCGCGCGGTCTTTCCAGAAGAGCATCACCGGCAGCGCCAGCACGCCTGCGATCACCGCGAAAGCACGACGGACAAAAATGACATGCGCCGGATAGTCTTTATAGTGTTCCATACGTTTCCCCCCTTTATACCGACGCTACCCGCCCCGGTATAGATTGAATCGGTGAATAGCACCGAAAAATTGAACCTCGTTACCTGATTAAAATAGTACCGCTTTCGGTGTAATTTTACTACTCATCCGACCACTTATTTTCACGCTTTTCCAGCAGATTTACATTCAAAGCGTAAATTAGTTACAAAAAGGTTAAATTAATACTAATCATTAGTTAAATAATGGTCTTTGCCATTTTTATACTTTTTTTACACTCCGCCCGCCAATTTTTGCGAAATCTTTGCAGCCAAAAAATTACCTTTCTCAGAAGTAAAACAATGCCACTGGAGGTGCTCTGTGAGTGCAGGCGTGATAACCGGCATCGTGCTGGTTTTCTTACTTTTAGGTTATCTGGTCTATGCCCTGATTAATGCGGAGGCGTTCTGATGGCCGCGCAAGGATTTTTACTGATCGCCAGTTTTTTACTGATTTTATTGGTACTGGCGAAACCATTGGGTTCGGGCCTGGCAAGGCTCATCGCCGCCGTTCCGTTGCCGGGCGTGGCTGGCATTGAGCGTATCCTCTGGCGGACTCTTGGCATTACCGACCACGAAATGAACTGGCGTCAGTATTTACTGGCGCTACTGACGCTCAATCTGCTGGGACTGGGCATCCTGTTTTGCCTGCTGTTCTGGCAGGAGTGGCTGCCCTTAAATCCGCAGCGGCTACCGGGGCTGTCCTGGGATCTGGCGCTGAATACCGCCGTCAGCTTTGTCACCAATACCAACTGGCAAGCCTACAGCGGCGAAAGCACGCTGAGCTACTTTAGCCAGATGGCCGGGCTGACGGTGCAAAATTTCCTGTCGGCGGCGACCGGGATTGCGGTGGTTTTTGCGCTTATCCGCGCCTTTACGCGCCAGAATGTGCACACGCTGGGTAATGCCTGGCAGGATCTGGTACGCATTACGCTATGGATATTATTTCCTGTCGCGTTAATTATCGCGCTGTTTTTTATCCAACAAGGCGTACCGCAAAACCTGTCGGCTTATCAGCCCATCACCACCCTTGAAGGCGCTAAACAACTCTTGCCGATGGGGCCGGTTGCTTCGCAGGAGGCGATCAAAATGCTTGGCACCAACGGCGGCGGTTTCTTTAACGCCAACTCTTCGCATCCGTTCGAAAACCCCACCGCGCTCACTAATCTGGCGCAGATGCTGGCGATATTTTTGATTCCAGCCGCGCTCTGTTTCGCCTTTGGCGAAGCGGCGGGCGATCGCCGTCAGGGACGCGCGCTACTGTGGGCAATGTCATTCATTTTTGTGGTCTGCGTAGCGGTAGTGATGTGGGCGGAAGTTCAGGGAAATCCACATCTGTTGGCGGCGGGTGCGGACAGTAGCGTCAACATGGAGGGTAAAGAAACACGCTTTGGCGTGCTGGCCAGCAGCCTGTTTGCCGTCGTCACGACCGCGGCGTCCTGCGGGGCGGTAAATGCCATGCACGACTCGTTTACCGCTCTGGGCGGTATGGTGCCGATGTGGCTGATGCAAATTGGCGAAGTGGTCTTTGGCGGCGTCGGTTCAGGCCTGTATGGCATGTTGCTGTTTGTCCTGCTGGCGGTGTTTATCGCGGGGCTGATGATCGGTCGCACGCCGGAATATCTGGGGAAAAAAATCGACGTGCGCGAAATGAAAATGACCGCGCTGGCGATTCTGGTCACGCCGATGTTGGTCTTGTTGGGTTCGGCGCTGGCGATGATGACGGATGCCGGACGCAGCGCAATGCTGAACCCTGGCCCGCACGGTTTTAGCGAAGTGCTATATGCCGTCTCCTCTGCCGCCAACAACAACGGTAGCGCCTTTGCGGGTCTGAGCGCTAACTCGCCTTTCTGGAACTGTTTGCTGGCGTTCTGCATGTTCGTCGGACGTTTCGGCGTGATTATTCCTGTCATGGCCATCGCCGGATCGCTGGTCAGTAAAAAAGTACAGCCGGCCAGTCAGGGAACGCTGGCGACACACGGCGCGCTATTTATTGGCCTGCTCATCGGCACGGTACTGCTGGTCGGCGCGCTGACGTTTATTCCTGCCCTGGCGCTTGGCCCGGTAGCGGAACATTTCTCTTTACCTTGAGCGATGTGGAGTACATTGATATGAGTCGCAAGCAACTGGCGCTGTTTGAACCTGTTTTACTCGTACAGGCGCTAACGGATGCCGTAAAAAAATTAAGCCCACGCGCCCAGTGGCGTAACCCGGTGATGTTTGTGGTCTGGGCCGGCAGCGTGCTAACCACTCTGTTAACGCTCGCTATGGTAACAGGACAAATAGCGGGAAGCGCCTTGTTTACAGGGGTGATCAGCCTGTGGTTATGGTTCACCGTACTGTTCGCCAATTTTGCCGAAGCGCTGGCGGAAGGCCGCAGCAAAGCCCAGGCAAACAGTCTGAAAGGGGTGAAAAAGACCGCGTTCGCTCGTCGGCTGCGCGCCCCGCGCCATGATGCGCAGGCCGATAACGTGCCCGCCGCTGAACTGCGGAAAGGCGACATTGTCCTGGTCAAAGCGGGCGATATTATTCCCTGCGACGGCGAGGTCATCGAAGGCGGCGCCTCGGTGGATGAAAGTGCGATTACCGGCGAATCCGCGCCCGTGATCCGCGAGTCCGGCGGCGATTTCGCCTCTGTCACCGGCGGCACGCGAATTCTTTCCGACTGGCTGGTGATTGCCTGTAGCGTCAATCCTGGCGAAACCTTTCTTGACCGGATGATCGCGATGGTGGAAGGCGCACAGCGGCGGAAAACGCCTAACGAGATTGCCCTGACGATTTTGCTCATCGCCCTGACCATTGTCTTTTTACTGGCGACCGCCACCCTGTGGCCCTTCTCCGCCTGGGGCGGTAACGCGGTCAGCGTCACCGTGTTGGTGGCGTTGCTGGTGTGCCTGATCCCCACCACCATCGGCGGGCTACTCTCCGCCATTGGCGTAGCCGGAATGAGCCGAATGTTGGGCGCGAACGTCATCGCCACCAGCGGCCGCGCCGTAGAAGCCGCGGGCGATGTCGACGTGCTGCTGCTGGATAAAACCGGCACTATCACGCTCGGCAACCGCCAGGCGTCCGATTTTATACCCGCCCGAGGGGTGGACGAACGCACGTTGGCTGACGCCGCGCAGCTCGCTTCGCTGGCCGACGAAACGCCGGAAGGCCGCAGCATTGTGATCCTCGCCAAACAGCGCTTTAACCTGCGTGAACGCGATGTGCAGTCGCTTCATGCCACCTTTGTTCCGTTTACCGCGCAAAGCCGCATGAGCGGGATTAATATCGATAACCGGATGATCCGTAAAGGCTCGGTGGACGCGATTCGGCGTCATGTCGAGAGCAATGGCGGCCATTTTCCCGCCGATGTCGAGCAAAACGTCGAGAACGTGGCGCGTCTGGGCGCGACGCCGCTGGTAGTCGTGGAAGGCGCGCGCGTACTGGGTGTTATCGCCCTCAAGGATATCGTTAAAGGCGGAATTAAAGAACGTTTCGCCCAGCTACGAAAGATGGGCATTAAAACGGTGATGATCACTGGCGATAACCGCCTGACGGCGGCAGCGATTGCCGCCGAAGCCGGTGTGGACGATTTTCTTGCCGAAGCCACGCCGGAAGCCAAGCTGGCGCTGATCCGTCAATATCAGGCGGAAGGACGGCTGGTCGCCATGACCGGCGACGGCACTAACGATGCCCCGGCGCTGGCGCAGGCTGACGTCGCGGTGGCGATGAACTCCGGCACCCAGGCGGCGAAAGAAGCCGGTAATATGGTGGATCTGGACTCTAACCCGACCAAGTTGATTGAAGTGGTGCATATCGGTAAGCAGATGCTGATGACGCGCGGCTCGCTCACCACCTTCAGTATCGCGAATGATGTAGCGAAATATTTCGCCATTATTCCCGCCGCGTTTGCCGCTACCTATCCGCAGCTAAACGCGCTCAACGTGATGGGGCTGCATTCGCCGAACTCCGCCATTCTGAGCGCGGTGATCTTTAACGCCCTGATTATTATTTTTCTGATCCCGCTGGCATTAAAAGGCGTGAGTTATAAGCCGCTTTCCGCATCGGCCATGCTGCGCCGTAATTTATGGATCTATGGTCTGGGTGGTCTGGTGGTGCCGTTTATTGGTATCAAAGTGATTGATGTGCTGCTGACCCTGCTGGGTCTGGCGTGAGGTGTATGATGATCGGTTTACGTCCTGCTTTTTCGACAATGTTATTTCTGCTGTTATTGACCGGCGGCGTGTATCCGCTTCTGACCACGGCGCTGGGGCAGTGGTGGTTTCCCTGGCAGGCTAATGGCTCGCTGATTCATAAAGACAATGTGATACGCGGCTCAGCGCTTATCGGACAATCGTTTACCGCCGCGGGCTATTTTCATGGCCGGCCCTCCGCCACCGCCGATACGCCTTATAATCCACTGGCGTCGGGCGGAAGCAACCTGGCCGCCAGCAATCCCGAACTGGATGCGCAAATACAGGCCCGCGTCGCCTCGCTACGCGCCGCTAACCCCCAGGCGAGTTCCGCGGTTCCGGTTGAGCTGGCGACGGCCTCGGCAAGCGGGCTGGATAATAATCTGACGCCCGGCGCCGCGGCATGGCAAATCCCCCGCGTGGCGGCGGCTCGCCAGCTTCCCGTTGAACAGGTCGCGCAACTGGTTGCAGAATATACGCACAGGCCGCTGGCGCGCTTTCTTGGGCAACCGGTGGTGAATATTGTTGAGCTTAATCTGGCGCTGGATGCGCTACAGGGACACAGAGCGAAATGAACGACGAACCCTTGCGTCCTGATCCGGATCGCTTGTTGGAACAAACGCCCCCGCCCCACCGGGGGAAGTTGAAAATTTTCTTCGGCGCCTGCGCAGGCGTCGGAAAAACCTGGGCGATGCTGGCGCAAGCGCAGCGGCTGCGAGCGCAGGGGCTGGATGTGGTGATCGGCGTGGTAGAGACGCACGGCCGTGAAGAGACCGCCGCACTACTTGACGGGCTGACCATTCTGCCGCCAAAACGTCACTCGCACCGGGGGCGGCAAATTCGCGAATTTGACCTGGATGCCGCCCTCGCCCGGCGTCCGGCGCTGATTTTAATGGATGAGCTGGCGCACAGTAACGCGCCTGGCTCACGCCATCCTAAGCGCTGGCAGGATATTGAAGAGCTGCTGGAAGCGGGAATAGACGTTTTCACCACCGTGAACGTACAACATCTGGAAAGTCTGAACGATGTGGTGAGCGGCGTCACGGGGATTCAGGTGCGCGAAACCGTCCCCGATCCCTTTTTTGATGCCGCCGATGAAGTCGTACTGGTCGATCTGCCGCCCGACGATCTGCGCCAACGGCTCAACGAAGGTAAAGTGTATATCGCCGGCCAGGCGGAACGCGCTATTGAACATTTTTTCCGCAAGGGCAATCTGATCGCCCTCCGCGAGCTGGCGCTACGCCGGACAGCCGATCGCGTGGACGATCAGATGCGCGCCTGGCGCGCGCATCCGGGCGAAGAAAAAGTATGGCATACCCGCGATGCGATTTTACTGTGTATCGGGCATAACACCGGCAGCGAAAAACTGGTGCGTACCGCGGCGCGTCTGGCCTCCCGGCTCGGCAGCGTCTGGCACGCCGTCTATGTCGAAACGCCAACGTTACACCGCTTACCGGAAAAGCAACGACGGGCCATTTTAAGCGCGCTGCGCCTGGCGCAGGAGCTTGGCGCGGAAACCGCCACCCTGTCCGATCCCGCCGAAGAGAAAGCGGTCGTGCGCTATGCCCGCGAGCATAATCTGGGGAAAATCGTCATGGGCCGCCCGGCGTCGCGACGCTGGTGGCGACGTGACGCTTTCGCCGACCGTCTTGCCAGGCGCGCGCCGGATCTCGATCAGGTGATCGTCGCGCTGGAAGAGCCGCCAGCCCGCGCATTGGCGCAAACGCCTGATAACCGACCTTTTAAAGAGAAATGGCGTGGGCAGATTCAGGGCTGTCTGGTCGCCGTGGCGCTTTGCGCCATCACCACGCTTATCGCTATGCAGTGGCTTGTCACCTTCGACGCCGCCAATCTGGTGATGCTCTATTTGCTGGGCGTAGTGGTGATTGCGCTGCTTTACGGACGCTGGCCGTCGGTGGTGGCGACGGTGATTAACGTGGCGAGTTTCGATCTCTTTTTTATCGCGCCACGCGGTACGCTCGCCGTTTCGGACGTGCAGTATTTGCTGACCTTTGCCGTGATGCTGACGGTAGGTCTGGTGATTGGCAATCTTACTGCCGGGGTGCGCTATCAGGCGCGCGTCGCCCGTTATCGGGAACAGCGTACCCGTCATTTATATGAAATGTCTAAAGCGCTGGCCGTCGGGCGTAGCGAACATGATATCGCCGCGACCAGCGAGCGGTTTATCGCCTCGACGTTTCAGGCGCGCAGCCAAATTTTATTACCTGATACTAACGGTAAGTTGCTGCCTCTCACCCACCAGCAAGGCATGACGCCGTGGGACGACGCAATTGCGCGCTGGAGTTTTGATAAAGGCCAGCCTGCCGGCGCAGGCACCGATACCCTCCCTGGCGTGCCTTATCAAATCCTGCCGCTGAAAAGCGCCGATAAAACGTACGGTCTGGCTATCGTCGAACCGGGTAATTTGCGTCAGTTAATGGTGCCGGAGCAGCAACGCCTGCTGGAAACATTCACTCTGCTTGTCGCCAACGCGCTGGAACGACTGACGCTGACCGCCAGCGAAGAACAGGCGCGTCTCGCCAGCGAGCGAGAAAGTATTCGCAACGCTCTGCTGGCGGCGCTGTCGCATGATTTACGCACGCCACTGACGGTATTGTTCGGCCAGGCGGAAATTTTGACGCTGGATTTAGCCAGCGCAGGATCGCCCCACGCGCGTCAGGCCAGTGAAATCCGCCAGCATATTCTCAACACCACCCGGCTGGTGAATAATTTGCTGGATATGGCGCGTATTCAGTCCGGCGGGTTTAATCTTAAAAAAGAGTGGCTGACGCTGGAAGAGGTCGTCGGTAGCGCGTTACAGATGTTAGAGCCGGGTTTATTGCATCCGATTACATTGTCGCTGCCGCAACAGTTAACGCTTATCCATGTCGATGGCCCCTTATTTGAGCGTGTCCTGATCAACTTGCTGGAAAACGCCGTTAAGTACGCCGGGCCGCAGGCCAGTATCGGCATTGATGCTGCGGTTAAGGACGATCGTTTACAACTGGATGTCTGGGATAACGGGCCGGGTATTCCTGCGGGGCAAGAACAGAAGATTTTCGATAAGTTCGCCCGCGGCAACAAAGAGTCCGCCGTCCCCGGCGTGGGGCTGGGGCTGGCGATTTGCCATGCTATCGTAGAGGTACACGGCGGCACGCTTACCGCCTATAATCGACCGCAGGGCGGCGCCTGTTTCCGTGTGACGCTGCCGCAAGGAAAGCCACCTGCACTTGATGATTTTCATGAGGATATGTGACAAACGTTCTGATTGTTGAAGATGAACAGGCCATCCGCCGCTTTCTGCGCACCGCGCTGGAAGGCGACGGCCTGCGCGTGTATGAAGCTGAAACATTACAACGTGGTTTACTGGAAGCCGCCACGCGAAAGCCCGATCTGATTATTCTCGATCTCGGCCTGCCGGACGGCGACGGAATCGATTTCATTCGCGACCTGCGTCAGTGGAGCGCAATACCGGTGATTGTCCTTTCCGCCCGCAGCGAAGAAAGCGATAAGATTGCCGCGCTTGACGCCGGAGCTGATGATTACCTGAGCAAGCCATTCGGCATTGGCGAGTTGCAGGCGCGTTTGCGTGTCGCGCTGCGACGGCACGCCGCCAGCCCTAGCGCCGATCCGATCGTCCGTTTTTCCGGCGTGACGGTCGATCTCGCCGCACGGTTGATCCACCGTGGCGACGAAGAAATCCATCTGACGCCGATTGAGTTCCGCCTGCTGGCGGTATTACTCAATAATACCGGCAAAGTATTAACCCAACGGCAGTTATTAAACCAGGTCTGGGGGCCTAACGCCGTGGAGCATAGCCACTATTTGCGCATCTATATGGGACATTTACGCCAGAAACTGGAACAAGATCCCACCCGCCCACGCCATTTTATTACCGAAACCGGAATTGGCTATCGCTTTATGCCGTGAATAGCTATTCATTATTTTTAAATAACTTTTAATTTTTATGTCATTTATTTTCGGCGTCGCGAATAATTATTTTCGCGGCGATATTATATTTTATGGAGGATATAAAAAACATATAATTAACATTTAAGAAACAATCCGTTATTTCACAGCACGATATGCATAATCGCCGACTAATTATTTTTCAAATGATCGTTTTTTGTTGATCTGGTTCACAGATTGCTGGCGCTTCCTGGATAAAATATCCATGCTTTCAATAAATCAATGAAAGGACCTCAAAATGGAAAATAATAATCGTTTTATGCCCCATATAAGGCGGACAACGCATATTATGATGTTTGCCCACCGTAATAGTTTCGACTTTCATTTCTTTAATGCCCGGTAGTTTTTCTGCTACGGGTACTTCAGCATACAGGTCTTTCCGACCCTTATGTCATTCAGGTCTATTGCCTAAATAACTCGAATTGTTAAAAGCGACAGTACGGTAATTCCTTTACGCCCAGCCAGCTAACTATGTGGTTTGACAGAAGAAATTCCGACTCGGCGCAATTTTAGTTATCGCGGTTTCTGCCTGTATATCGTAGTACTCAACTCCTTAAATCCTGAATTTCCTGCAACCGGACGGGTTGGGATTTATTACATCTAAAATAAAGCTAATTTACTGATTTTTTTATCAGCGGGATAGCTTTGATTTTTTCCGGAAGAATCAGTTTCTCATGCGAGAAATTGAGGGCCTGCTATTACCTGAAATAAAGAGATGAAAAATGTCAGAATTAAAAATTGCCGTTAGCCGTCATTGCCCGGATTGTTTTTCTACACACCGTAATATTGTAAATGTTGATGAGAGTCGTTTCATCGACGTGGCTGCCATCGTGTTATCCATCGACGACATTGAACACGGAAAACTCGATGAAATCGACGCAACGGGTTACGGTATTCCCGTGTTTGTCGCGACTCATGACGAAGGGCGCGTACCGCCTGAGTATTTGCCGCGTATCTCTGGTGTATTCGAATATAATGAATCCCGTACTGCCTTCTATGGTCGCCAGTTGGAAACCGCAGCAAGCCACTACGAAACGCAGTTACGCCCGCCGTTTTTCCGCGCGCTGGTGGATTATGTCAACCAGGGCAACAGCGCATTTGACTGCCCGGGGCATCAGGGCGGCGAATTCTTCCGCCGTCATCCTGCCGGTAATCAGTTCGTGGAATACTTTGGCGAAACGCTCTTCCGCTCCGACCTATGCAACGCGGACGTGGCGATGGGCGATCTGCTGATTCACGAAGGCGCGCCTTGCATTGCGCAGCAACATGCGGCGAAAGTCTTTAACGCCGATAAGACCTACTTTGTGCTGAACGGGACCTCCTCCTCTAACAAAGTCGTACTCAACGCGCTGTTAACGCCGGGCGATCTGGTACTGTTTGACCGTAATAACCACAAATCTAACCACCACGGCGCATTATTGCAGGCGGGCGCAACGCCAGTTTATCTGGAAACCGCGCGTAACCCGTATGGTTTTATCGGCGGGATCGACGCTCACTGCTTCGAAGAAGATTACCTGCGCGAGCTGATTAGCGAAGTCGCGCCGCAGCGCGCCCGCGAAGCACGTCCATTCCGTCTGGCCGTCATCCAGTTAGGCACCTACGACGGTACCATTTATAACGCCCGTCAGGTCGTCGATAAAATTGGTCATCTGTGCGACTACATCCTGTTTGACTCCGCCTGGGTCGGCTATGAACAATTTATTCCGATGATGGCCGATTGTTCGCCGCTGCTGCTGGAACTGAACGAAAACGATCCGGGTATTCTGGTGACGCAGTCCGTTCACAAACAACAAGCCGGTTTCTCCCAGACCTCGCAGATCCATAAAAAAGATAGCCATATCAAAGGGCAATCGCGCTACGTTCCGCATAAGCGCATGAACAACGCCTTTATGATGCACGCCTCCACCAGCCCGTTCTATCCGCTGTTCGCCGCGCTGGACGTTAACGCCAAAATGCACGAAGGCGTCAGCGGTCGCAATATGTGGATGGATTGCGTGGTTAACGGCATCGATGCCCGTAAATTGATCCTCGAAAACTGTCATCACATCCGTCCGTTCGTACCGGAACTGATTGATGGTAAGCCGTGGCAGTCATACCCGACGTCAGAGATCGCCAGCGATCTGCGCTTCTTCCACTTCGTTCCGGGAGAACACTGGCATGCGTTTGAAGGCTATGCCGAACATCAGTACTTTGTCGACCCTTGCAAACTGCTGCTCACCACACCGGGCATTAATGCAGCGAGCGGCGAATATGAAGACTTTGGCGTTCCTGCCACGATCCTCGCCAACTTCCTGCGCGAGAACGGCGTTGTGCCGGAAAAATGCGACCTCAACTCCATTCTGTTCCTGCTGACGCCGGCAGAAGACATGGCGAAGTTACAACAGCTTGTCGCCCTGCTGGCTCGTTTCGAAAAACTGCTGGAAGCTGATGCGCCGTTAGCGGAAGTATTACCGTCCATCTACAAACAGCATGAAGCGCGTTATGCCGGCTATACCCTGCGTCAGCTTTGCCAGGAGATGCACGATCTCTATGCGCGGCACAACGTGAAACAGCTGCAAAAAGAGATGTTCCGTAAATCGCATTTCCCGAAAGTCAGTATGAATCCGCAAGAGGCCAACTATGCCTATCTGCGCGGCGAGGTCGAACTGGTTCGCCTGCCGGAAGCGGAAGGTCGTATCGCGGCTGAAGGCGCTCTGCCTTACCCGCCGGGAGTGCTGTGTGTAGTTCCGGGTGAAATCTGGGGCGGTTCTGTCCTGCGTTACTTCAGCGCCCTGGAAGAAGGGATCAACCTGCTGCCGGGCTTTGCGCCTGAACTGCAGGGCGTTTATATCGAAGAACACGACGGCCGTAAGCAGGTCTGGTGCTACGTCATTAAACCTCGTGACGCACAGCGCTCCCTGCTGAAGGAGGAAAAATTATGAGTAAACCTAAATCCAATAAAATGGGTGTCGTGCAGCTCACAATTCTGACTATGGTCAACATGATGGGCTCCGGGATCATCATGCTACCGACCAAACTGTCTGAAGTCGGCACGATATCCATTATCTCCTGGCTGGTCACCGCCGTCGGCTCGATGGCGCTGGCCTGGGCGTTTGCGAAATGCGGTATGTTTAGCCGTAAATCCGGCGGCATGGGCGGTTACGCCGAATATGCCTTCGGTAAATCCGGCAACTTTATGGCGAACTATACCTACGGCGTCTCGCTGCTGATAGCCAACGTGGCTATCGCCATCTCCGCTGTCGGCTATGGCACCGAACTGTTCGGCGCCGCGCTGACGCCGCTCCAGATCGGTCTGGCGACTATCGCCGTATTGTGGGTTTGTACTATCGCAAACTTTGGCGGCGCGCGTATTACCGGACAGATCAGTAGCGTTACCGTTTGGGGCGTCATCATTCCGGTTGTCGGCCTGTGCATCATTGGCTGGTTCTGGTTTAGCCCCAGCATGTACGTAGCGTCATGGAACCCGCACCATGTTCCGTTCTTTAGCGCGGTCGGTTCTTCCATCGCCATGACGTTGTGGGCATTTCTTGGACTGGAATCCGCCTGCGCCAACGCAGACGTGGTCGAGAATCCGGAAAAGAACGTCCCCATTGCGGTACTGGGCGGTACGCTGGGCGCGGCGGTCATCTATATCGTTTCGACTAACGTGATTGCCGGGATTGTGCCGAACATGGATCTGGCGAACTCCACGGCGCCGTTTGGTCTGGCGTTTGCACAGATGTTCACGCCTGCGGTAGGTAAAGTGATCATGGCGCTGATGGTAATGTCCTGCTGCGGCTCGCTGCTGGGCTGGCAGTTCACTATCGCTCAGGTCTTTAAATCCTCCGCTGACGAAGGCTATTTCCCGAAAGTCTTCTCTCGTGTAACGAAAGTCGACGCGCCGGTACAGGGGATGTTGATTATTGTGATTATTCAGACTGGCCTGTCGCTGATGACCATTAGCCCGTCGCTGAATAGTCAGTTTAACGTCCTGGTTAACCTGGCGGTGGTGACGAACATTATTCCGTATATTCTGTCGATGGCCGCGCTGGTTATCATTCAGAAAATGGCGAATGTGCCGTCATCAAAAGCGAAAGTCGCTAACTTCGTGGCCTTCGTTGGCGCCATGTATAGCTTCTACGCGCTATATTCCTCCGGTGAAGAAGCCATGCTGTACGGCTCAATTGTGACCTTCCTCGGCTGGACGTTATACGGCCTGGTCTCACCGCGTTTTGAATTGAAAAATAAACACGGCTGATGGCGCGCCCGGGCTGCGGTAACGGTAGTCCGGGCATTTTCACTCTTTGAATAAGATAATAGAAATGAGTAATCCAGAACGGGAAGTCACTGATATAGCAGAAATACTGGCTATTCTCAGTAAACACGAAGTGTGTCGGATAGGGTTTAACGACAATCTCTGTCCGTATGTTGTCCCCGTAAATTTTGGCTACGAGTATCAGAACGGACGCTGGATATTTTATTTTCACGGCGCACGCACCGGGAAAAAGATGCGTCTGTTACGTAAGAACCCGGCAGTATGCATTGAAATGGACGGCGACCATGCATTACTACGTGCCGATGACCCCTGTGATTATAGCTACGCCTACACCAGCGTTTTCGCCACCGGACTGGCATCGATATTGCAAACGCGCGAGGAGATGCGCCACGGCCTGGACGTCATTATGCGCCAGACCGATCCGGGAAAAACCTTCAGTTATCGGGAAGATATGATGAAAGCGGTTTGCGTGGTGCGTATCGAATGCGACGCCCTCACCTGCCGCCGACATCTGGCGACTCAGAGCGAATAAGTCAGATATCACAAGCGCCTTATCCGGCCTGGAGGCGATTTACAGGCCTGATAAGCGCAGCGCCGTTAATATAAAAAAGGAGCCTTACGGCTCCTTTTTCTTCCATATCGCCCATCAGGCGTTTTTCAATACTTCGCTAACGATTTCAACGGCTTCTTTCTCAATCTGCTTGCGATGTTCTTCCCCCAGGAAGCTTTCGCAATAGATCTTGTAAGCGTCTTCCGTACCGGATGGACGCGCGGCGAACCAGCCGTTATCGGTCATTACCTTCAGGCCGCCAATCGATGCGCCATTACCCGGCGCTGCGGTAAGACGCGCGGTGATCGGGTCGCCTGCCAGCGTGCTGGCGCTCACCATTTCCGGAGACAGTTTAGACAATGCCGCTTTCTGCGCGGAGGTCGCGCTCGCCTGCAGACGGTTATAGCTCGGCGCGCCAAAACGCGCTGCCAGTTCATTGTAATGCTCTTGCGGGTTTTTCCCGGTAACGGCGGTGATTTCCGCCGCCAGCAGGCACATGATGATACCGTCTTTATCGGTAGACCACGGCGTACCGTCGAAACGCAGGAACGAAGCGCCCGCGCTCTCTTCCCCGCCGAAACCAAAGCTGCCGTCGAACAAACCGTCAACAAACCATTTGAAGCCAACCGGCACTTCTACCAGCTTGCGTCCCAAGTCATTCACCACGCGGTCAATCATCGCGGAAGAGACCAGCGTTTTACCGACAGCCACGTCTTTGCCCCACAGCGGACGATGCTGGAACAGATAGTTAATGGCGACCGCCAGATAATGGTTCGGGTTCATCAGCCCTGCAGGCGTCACGATGCCATGACGGTCGTAGTCCGGGTCGTTGGCGAAGGCCAGGTCAAACTTGTCACGCAGCGCCAGCAAACCCGCCATCGCACATTCGGAGGAGCAATCCATACGGATCGCGCCATCTTTATCAAGGTGCATAAAGCGGAAGGTTTGATCAACCTGATCGTTAACTAACGTCAGGTTAAGTTTGTAATGCTCAGCGATACGTTTCCAGTATTCAATACCGGAGCCGCCCAGCGGATCGACACCCAGCGTCAGACCGGCTTTCTGAATCGCCGCCATATCAACGATATCCGCCAGCCCTTCGACAAACGGCTGTACCAGATCTACCGCTTTAACGTGGCCCGAGGCCATTGCCGCATCCAGAGAGATGCGCTTAACGCCTTGCAGGCCGCCCGCCAGCAGCGCATTGGCACGATCTTCTACCACTTTAGTGACGTTGGTATCCGCCGGGCCGCCATTGGGCGGATTATATTTAATACCGCCATCTTCCGGCGGGTTGTGCGACGGCGTAATGACAATACCATCAGCCAGCGGGCCGCCTTTTTTGTTATGGACCAGGATAGCATTTGACACGGCAGGCGTTGGCGTAAAGCCATTATTTTCCTGCACGATAACGTCTACGCCGTTTGCCGCCAGCACTTCCAGCACGGAAATGAAGGCCGGTTCCGAGAGCGCATGGGTATCTTTCCCCACATAGCAGGGGCCGGTAATGCCGTTTTTCGCCCGCTCTTCAGCAATCGCCTGGGCGATCGCCAGAATATGCGGTTCGTTGAAACTGTGACGACCTGCGCTGCCGCGATGGCCGGAAGTGCCAAATTTCACGGCATGTTCTGCATTCCCTGCCTCCGGTTTCAGTACATAATACTGCGCCGTCAGTTGGGCGACGTTAATCAAATCACTCTGTTGCGCGGGTTGTCCTGCGCGGTTGTGGATTGCCATTGCCTGGTCCTTCTAATGCAAGGATTAAATTGTTCCGCAAACCTTTTCAATCAATTCCGCCGGGAATTGCATTGACTGCATGATGTGTTCGATCATGCTGCATTTACGGCCGGTGTTGGTGTTGGTGATCACCCAGTACGGCGTGCCGGGAACGTGCTTAGGTTTAGTTTGATTCCCATTTTTCAGCAGCGTTTGTTCATCCGCCGCAAAATAGACGCGCGTGCGGCCATGCAACGACTCCGTCGCCTCCGCAAACGCGTGGTGATCCAGTGAATAGAGTGTAGTCAGAATCAGCATAAAGCGGTTGACCGCTTTTTTCTGCTCGGCATATTCGTCAGACAACAGCAGCTCACGCATCGCGCGAACTTTGTCTTTTACCGGGTTAACCGGTTTCGCTTCGGCAACGGGTTGCGCCGCAGGCGTCCCCTTCACCGCTGAAGCCGTTGGCTGTGTCGTGGCGGAAAACTTCAACATACGCCGTAAAATGTCGGATGCGCTCTCGCCGATATGCTTGGTGTGGCTGGCAATATAGCTATAGAGTTCATCATCAACTTCAATCGTTTTCATCTTAATCCAGTGCGATGTCTTTGCTGAATACAAGTCATTGGGATTATAGGAACAAATCCCAACAGCGGATAGCGTTAAGCCCGGCTGACAAAAAAACTCGGAGTAAACCTTAGAGGTTGCAGCCCAGTGGCAGAATGGTCAACATAATACCCTAACCCGACAGAGCGAAAAAAAGAACTTTGCCATGAAATTAAACATCCGAGCGCAATCTGCACAAAACCTGCACAATAATTCCCCCATCGTTCTCGTTCATGGTCTGTTTGGCAGCCTGGACAACCTCGGCGTACTGGCGCGCGATCTGGTGACCGATCACGACATTATTCAGGTCGATATGCGCAATCATGGTTTATCGCCGCGCGATCCGGTCATGGATTATCCGGCAATGGCCCAGGATCTTCTGGATACGCTTGACGCGCAGCAGATTGAAAAAGCGACGTTTATTGGTCATTCCATGGGCGGAAAAGCGGTAATGGCGCTGACGGCGCTGGCGCCCGATCGCATCGATCGTCTGGTCGCGATTGATATCGCCCCCGTGGATTATCACGTTCGCCGCCACGATCGCATTTTCGCGGCCATTAACGCCGTCAGCGAATCCGACGCGACATCCCGCCAACAGGCGGCAGGGATTATGCGCCAGCACCTCAACGAAGAAGGCGTGATCCAGTTTCTGTTAAAATCCTGGGCTGAAGGCGAATGGCGTTTTAATGTTCCGGTATTATGGGAGCAGTATCCGCATATCGTCGGCTGGGAAACCATTCCGCCCTGGGAACATCCGGCGCTGTTTATTCCAGGCGGTAACTCGCCGTACGTCACCGAAGCGTACCGCGACGCGCTGCTGGCGCAATTCCCTTTGGCGCGCGCGCATGTGATCGCCGGCGCGGGCCACTGGGTACATGCCGAAAAACCAGAGGCGGTTCTGCGCGCCATCCGCCGTTATCTGCACGATAAACGCTAACTGATTAAAAACTCATCGCCTGTGCGCGATTACGCGCGCGGGCGTTGGCGTCGCTTCCTCGCTGATGTATGATGGCGCGCTATCCATCCGGGCATAAGCCTGGCTGATTGTTTCCCCCGAAGTCACCAAAATCATGGCCAAAGAACAAACGGACCGTACGACATTAGATCTGTTCGCGCACGAGCGTCGCCCGGGACGACCTAAAACGAATCCGCTTTCGCGCGATGAACAGTTACGCATCAACAAGCGCAACCAGTTAAAACGCGACAAAGTTCGTGGCCTCAAGCGTGTCGAATTAAAACTCAACGCACAAGCGGTTGACGCGCTGAATGAGCTGGCCGAAGCGCGCAACATTAGCCGCAGCGAGCTCATTGAAGAAATATTAATGAAGCAGCTTATGGCGCTGCGCGGCCAGGGTTTAGTCTGAAAATAAGTTTTGTTTCATATTTCGTGTAGCAGAGCGTGCAGTCCCGCGTGATTGCTGTTTCCGCATATCTGCCTGTTCTGCTATGATTGCCCTTATCCGTGGGCAATTCGCCACCACCATTTCAATAAGTTTCAAGAGGTTATTTTACTCATGGCAATCACTGGCATCTTTTTCGGCAGCGACACCGGTAATACCGAAAATATCGCAAAAATGATTCAAAAACAGCTTGGTAAAGACGTTGCCGATGTGCATGACATTGCAAAAAGCAGTAAAGAAGACCTGGAAGGGTATGACATTCTGCTGCTGGGCATCCCAACCTGGTACTATGGCGAAGCGCAATGTGACTGGGATGACTTCTTCCCGACTCTCGAAGAGATTGACTTTAACGGTAAGCTGGTGGCGCTGTTTGGCTGTGGAGATCAGGAAGACTACGCGGAATACTTCTGTGATGCGCTGGGCACGATTCGCGACATTATTGAGCCGCGCGGCGCCACGATTGTGGGTCACTGGCCAACTGCAGGCTATCATTTTGAAGCCTCTAAAGGTCTGGCTGACGACGATCATTTTGTCGGTCTGGCGATTGACGAAGACCGTCAGCCTGAACTGACCGCCGAGCGTGTTGAAAAATGGGTTAAGCAAGTTTCGGCCGAATTGCACCTCGACGACATCCTCAACGCCTAATCTTATGCGGCGCAGCGTTATATCTGCGCCGCATCAATAGACAAGACCAATCAAAATAATTGCTACAAATTTGTAACTTTCGCACCCATCCCTGTACAATGTCCGGGTGTAATCAGGTGGCGCCAGAATTTGCAGGCAAAACCACAGTTTTATTAACATCTGCGAGAGACTTGCGGTTTTCATTTCGGCATGGCAGTCCTATAATGATACGCATTATCTTGAGTGCAATTTCTGTCACTTCTCTAATGAAGTGAATCGTTTAGCAACAGGACAGATTCCGCATGACTGACAACAATACCGCATTAAAGAAGGCTGGCCTGAAAGTAACGCTTCCTCGTTTAAAAATTCTGGAAGTTCTTCAGGAACCAGATAACCATCACGTCAGTGCGGAAGATTTATACAAACGCCTGATCGACATGGGTGAAGAAATCGGTCTGGCAACCGTATACCGTGTGCTGAACCAGTTTGACGATGCCGGTATCGTGACCCGCCATAATTTTGAAGGCGGTAAATCCGTTTTTGAACTGACGCAACAGCATCATCACGACCATCTTATCTGCCTTGACTGCGGAAAAGTGATTGAATTTAGTGATGACTCTATTGAAGCACGCCAGCGTGAAATTGCGGCGAAACACGGTATTCGTTTAACTAATCACAGCCTCTATCTTTACGGCCACTGCGCTGAAGGCGACTGCCGCGAAGACGAGCACGCGCACGATGACGCGACTAAATAAGTGTAAATCTTTCGAAGAGCCAACCGCCCGGTTGGCTTTTTTATATCCTCCTCTTTCCTGCCGCTTGATGTTGATTTAATGTAAAAAACGCTATCGCATCTCAGGAGAGCAGGAATGGAGCTTCGCCAGTTACGCTATTTCGTGCGTATTATTGAAACCGGCAGTATGGGCAGCGCCGCACAGGATCTTGATATTGGCGTTTCAGCCTTAAGTCAACAGATGTCCCGTCTGGAAAACGAGCTTGCCATCCGTCTGCTGCAGCGCACTTCGCGCGGCGTAACGCCAACCAACGCCGGGCTGGCCTTTTATTCGCAGGCGCAACTCGCCCTGCGTCATGCCGACGACGCAATTCTCGCCGCCAGAGAAGCGCGCCTTTCCGGTCATGTGAGCGTAGGAATGGCCCCCAGTACCGCCTCCATACTGGGTATACCGTTTATCCATGCCATGCAGGAAAACTATGCCGATGTCCGACTGCATGTGGTGGAAAGCTTGTCCGGTAATCTGGAAAGAATGATCAATACCCGCCAGATTGATTTAGCCGTTGTCTTTCAAAAAGATAAAATCCTGCGCTGGAGCGCCAGACCGATCCTTGAAGAACAGCTTTTTCTGATTGGCTCCCATGCCCTGCTGGCGGCGCTTCCTGATAACCCGATCACACCTGAACAACTGGCAGGCATTCCGCTCATTATGCCAAGCCAGGGACACGGGCTGCGCGGCAGGCTGGACGCTGTCTGCCAGGAACATGCGCTTAACGTTGAAATCGTCGCGGAAATTGACGGCCTGGCGTTGTTGATGCGCGCCGTGCGCGACGGTCTTGGCGCCACGTTGCAGCCCGGCGCGGCGATTTCTCATCTGGATAACGACGCGCTACGCGTGATCGGCGTCCATAATCCGGTACTCAGCCGCCCCAATTTTTTAGTCAGCCTGTCGGATGATGAACTGACGCCCGCCGGCCTTGCCGCCAGAGTAGTCCTTACCAAAGTTATGCGTCAGTTAGTCGACGCCGGCGAATGGCCAGGCGCAACTCTTTACGCTTACTAAACCCCTGTTTAGCGCTACCTGATAGCGCGCCGCTTATTTATCCGTATACATTTCAATTACAAATTTAACAAATAGTTAAATGGTACGGGAGTATAAGATGGTTGATGTACTGGTGATAGGCGGAGGCAATGCCGCATTATGCGCCGCCCTGACCGCACGGGAAGCGGGCGCATCGGTTCTGCTGCTGGAGGCAGCCCCGCGGGAATGGCGCGGCGGAAATTCTCAGCACACACGAAACCTGCGCTGTATGCATGATGCGCCGCAGGATGTGCTGGTAGAAAGCTATCCTGAAGAGGAATTCTGGCAGGATCTGTGGCGAGTCACCGACGGCAACACCAACGAAGCGCTGGCGCGACTGGTCATTCGCACCTCTTCGCAATGCCGCGACTGGATGCGCAAACATGGCGTTAACTTTCAACCGCCGCTATCTGGGGCGCTCCACGTTGCGCGCACCAATGCGTTTTTTATGGGCGGCGGGAAAGCGCTCGTCAATGCCTATTACCGTAGCGCCGAACGGCTGGGCGTACAGGTTCGCTATAACACGCCGGTTCACGCGCTTGAACTTCATGACGGCGAATTCGTGGCGGCGCTGGCGGGTAGCGAACGTATTACCGCCAAAGCCTGCGTATTAGCGGCTGGCGGTTTCGAATCAAACCGTGAATGGCTGCGGGAGGCCTGGGGAGAAAACGCCCGCGGCGAATGGCCCGCGGATAATTTCCTGATTCGCGGCACGCGTTTTAACCAGGGCGTATTACTCAAATTTATGATGGATGCCGGCGCGGATATCATTGGCGATCCGTCCCAGTCGCACTGCGTAGCGATTGATGCCAGGGCGCCGCTGTACGACGGCGGTATTTGTACTCGCGTGGATTGCGTATCGCTGGGTATTGTCGTGAATCGCGACGCCGAACGTTTTTATGATGAAGGCGAAGATTTCTGGCCGAAGCGTTACGCCATTTGGGGGCGGCTGGTGGCTCAACAGCCAGGACAAATTGGCTATTCGATTATTGACAGCAAAGCCATCGGCCACTTTATGCCGCCGGTTTTTCCTGGCGCGCAGGCCAATACGCTGGCTGAGCTGGCCTGCCAGTTGGGGCTGGACGCGGAAAAATTTACCCATACCGTCACGCAGTATAACCAGGCCTGCCAACCCGGTCATTTTGATCATACCTTGCTTGATGACTGCGCTACTAAAAACCTGACGCCGGCGAAAACCCACTGGGCGCGCCCGCTTGATGCGCCGCCCTACTACGGTTATGCGCTGCGACCCGGCATCACGTTTACCTACCTGGGTCTGAAAGTCAATGAACGTGCCGCGGTGCATTTTGCCGGTCATCCAAGCCGCAACCTGTTTGTTGCCGGCGAGATGATGGCAGGAAATGTTCTGGGCAAGGGGTATACCGCAGGCGTAGGCATGTCTATCGGCACAACCTTTGGCCGCATTGCGGGAATAGAAGCCGCCCGCGCGGCGCACAAGGAGGCGCAGCATGAAACAGCTTGAAAAATTAATCATTGAGGCCACCGTGCTTACCGAACCGGAAGCCGAGGTCGAACGCGTTATGCAAGTGTGTAACGCGTGTCGCTACTGCGAAGGTTTTTGCGCGGTATTTCCGGCGATGACCCAGCGGCTCGAATTCGGTAAAGCCGATATTCATTATCTGGCGAATTTATGTCATAACTGTGGCGCTTGCCTGCACGCGTGCCAGTATGCGCCGCCCCATGAATTTGCCATTAACGTGCCGAAAGCGATGGCGCAAGCCCGCCTGGAGACATATCAACAGTATGCCCAGCCCGCCGCTTTTGGCGCGTTATACCGTCGGGCGGGGATCACCGTCGCGCTGGCGCTGATAGTCGGTCTGACGCTCTTTTTATTACTGACGATGGCGCTGAAAGGGTCGCTGATTCATCCGCCGCTGGCCGGTGACTTCTATCAAATTTTTCCGCATAGCCTGCTGGCATGGATGTTTGGCTCAGTTTTTGTGCTGGCAATCGGTTTGCTTATGGCGGGCGTAATCCGCTTCTGGCGTGAGATCTCGCCGGGTGTACCGCGTTCGGCGGAGATTGCAGAAGCGTCGCACAATGCGTTAACGCTGAAATATCTCGACGGCGGTCACGGCAAAGGCTGTAACGAAGCGGACGATGCGTTCACGCTGCTGCGCCGTCGCTTTCATCACTTTACCTTCTACGGTTTTATGCTCTGTTTTGCCGCCACGGTCGTGGCGACGGGCTATCACTACGTCGCCGGTTGGGAAGCGCCCTACCCGTTCTTTAGCCTGCCGGTCATGCTCGGCACGCTGGGCGGTATCGGTCTGCTTATCGGCCCGGCCGGGCTACTGTGGCTCAATCTGCGGCGGTCGCCGTTACATGGCGATGTGCGCCAGAAACCCATGGATCGCGGCTTTATTCTGCTGCTGTTCTTAACCAGTCTTACCGGGCTGGCGCTGCTGGCAGGCAGAGACACCAGCGGAATGGGCATACTGCTGGCGCTCCATTTAGGCGTGGTGATGGCGCTCTTTCTCACCCTTCCCTACGGAAAATTCGCCCACGGATTTTTCCGCTGCGCGGCCTTACTCAAATGGGCAGTTGAGAAGCGACGCGGAAAACATGCGGGGGATACAGGCAACTGACCCGCAACATCTTACCCATAAAACAATAAAGACAGTGGAGAGCAAACCCTATGGCACAACACACACCTGCAACATCGCGCGCCGGCACGTTCGGCGCAATACTGCGCGTGACAAGCGGCAATTTTCTTGAACAGTTTGATTTTTTCTTGTTCGGATTTTACGCCACCTATATCGCCAGAACGTTTTTTCCGGCGGAAAGCGAATTTGCCTCATTAATGTTGACCTTTGCCGTCTTTGGCTCCGGTTTTTTAATGCGCCCCGTCGGAGCGATTGTGCTTGGCGCCTATATTGACAGAATCGGACGCCGTAAAGGGCTGATGGTGACGCTGGCGATTATGGGCTGCGGTACGTTGCTCATCGCCCTCGTCCCCGGCTACCAAACGATCGGCCTGGCAGCGCCTGCGTTGGTGCTGTTGGGCCGGTTATTACAAGGATTTTCTGCGGGCGTTGAGTTAGGCGGCGTCTCAGTCTATCTGTCCGAAATCGCAACGCCAGGCAATAAAGGGTTTTATACCAGCTGGCAATCTGCCAGTCAGCAGGTCGCGATCGTTGTCGCCGCGTTGATTGGTTATAGCCTGAATATCACGCTGGGACACGACGCGATATCGGAGTGGGGCTGGCGGATTCCGTTCTTTATCGGCTGTATGATCATTCCGCTGATTTTTGTTTTACGTCGTTCATTACAAGAAACAGAAGCGTTTTTACAACGCAAGCATCGCCCCGACACCAGGGAAATTTTTGCAACTATCGCCAAAAACTGGCGCATTATTACGGCCGGAACGCTGCTGGTGGCGATGACCACCACAACGTTTTATTTTATCACCGTTTATACGCCGACCTATGGCAGAACCGTGCTTAATCTCAGCGCGCGGGACAGTTTGATCGTCACCATGTTAGTGGGGGTGTCCAATTTTATCTGGTTACCCATTGGCGGCGCGATTTCCGACCGGATTGGCCGTCGCGCCGTGTTAATGGGCATTACGTTGCTGGCGCTGATCACCACCTGGCCCGTCATGCAGTGGCTGACCGCCGCGCCCGACTTTACCCGCATGACGCTGGTACTGCTGTGGTTCTCTTTCTTTTTTGGCATGTATAACGGCGCAATGGTCGCGGCGTTAACCGAAGTGATGCCAGTCTATGTGCGTACCGTTGGTTTCTCGCTGGCCTTTAGCCTGGCGACGGCGATTTTTGGCGGCCTGACGCCGGCCATCTCTACCGCGCTGGTAAAGTTAACCGGCGATAAAAGCTCGCCCGGCTGGTGGCTGATGTGCGCAGCGTTATGTGGACTTGCCGCGACGGCGATGCTGTTTGTACGTCTGAGTCGCGGCTATATCGCAGCAGAAAATAAAGCCTGAAAAAACCACGGGCGGAAAACATTCGCCCGTGGGTGGCAAGGCAGGGTTTTATTGCACGTTATTATGACTGCGAATTTCCTGCCAGACCTTATCGCAGTCAGCCTTGACCGCCTGATCGTTACCCGTGCGCGTCGCCTGAATGCACTGCTGATAGTCCAGTACCCGCACGCTTTCTTCGTTAGCAAATTGCTGATGTTTACGCTCTTTTTTAAGGACATTCAGCACGCTTTGGCAGGCCTCTATCTTCTCAGGCGAGCCCTGTGCGGTATTGATACAGGCGCTGTACGCCTCTTTCAGCCGACTATCTTCTTCCGGCGCGGGTGATGACGCGCAGGCCGTCAAACCGGCGGTCATGCTGGCGATGAGTAAAATTTTTTTCATAGGTCGTTCCTCAACAGCGCGGCAGACCGGCAGCCTGCCGCATCTGACATCAGAAAATAGTGAATGGCGCAATAACGATAAATTTCACGTCACGCTCATCCTGGAAGATGTTGCCGTAACCACCGCCCCAGCTTGGAATATTGGAGTGGTTGTCATATTCGGTGAAGTGCAGTTTGAACATGGTGCCTTTGGCACGCCCCTCCTGCAGGGTATAAACCGCATCCAGACTGTATGAGGACTCTTCGATAGTGCGGTTTTTGTCGTAGTAAGCATCCGGGTTACTTTGCCAGGTTGCCGGTTTAGCATCCCAGGCGTAAACATAAGACGCGCCCACAGCCCAGCCCGGCAGATTCCAGTTTTTCAGGTCATACATCGCGCCGAAGAAAACCGCCTTTTCACCGTTAGCGTTAAAGTCGGAGCGGTTATCCCACCAGATATCCAGACGACCGTTTGAAGAGGCGTAGGTTGGCGTCATACGTTGCAGAAAATAGCCCTGCTGACCGTCCGCTTTCACCCAAGTGCCTTCCAGACGCAGGTCAACCACTTCTGCGACTTTGTAGCCGAAGGTCAACGCCTGCAGCCAGGCCGTACCGTCGTAAATATCATTCACGCTGCGATCGTCTACTTTGTCGCGCGCGCCGTAGAACTGGTAACTGGTGGTGAACGGATTGCCGCCTAAATCAAATTTATAGCTGGCCTTCGCGAAATATTGATCGACATAGCCTTCGGACTGACCAAACGCCGCTTCCAGCACCAGATCATTTTTGAAGTCGTACTTCGCGCCGATGGAGTGGAGATAATCCACATTGGTTTTTTTATCCGCCTGATAAAACTTATCCATTTCGGTATGCCACGGCGCTTTATATTCGTTAGTCCACATGTAGGAAAAACTTAACGCGCCCGCATCGCCATAGTCAAAACTGGCGCCGGCTTCCGCACCCTGATAAGTACCCGGCATAAAACTCCAGTGCGGCGCTAACAGCGTCTGACCGGTAGGCTGAATATAACCGGCGCGCGCCCAGACCGGGCCATATTTAAATTTCGCTGCGGCTTTATAAAGACTGATACCGCTCTTATCGCCGGAATAGTCTTCGTCGTAGCCTTTATTCTTTTTCGAGAAGGCAATTTCGTTTGGATGACCGCTGTCGCCGTTTTCTGCCATTTCAATCGCGGTAAACGCCGCGATATCCAGACCGAACATATCCGCAGCGTAACCAGACTGAAAATCCAGGTTAGCGTTCCAGGTCGCATGAGAAAGGTTAGTTTTATATTTGTCGCCGTCGGTCACATCTTTGCGATCGCGTTCACGCTGCCAATAATAGATGCCGCCCGTTAACGTGGAGTCGTCGAAAAAGCCGGAGGCTTGCGCCTGCGGAACAACGATCCACCCCGACATTGCTGTGATACCGGCGATAGCCAGAGCCAGCGTACTACGTTTGCCACTAAACGTACGCATAAGTTAATCCTCTTTGACGTATAAATTGCTGCCGACAAAAGCGAACAGCGAAAAAATAAAAATAAAAAGTAGCGCTGAGAAATCTCATTTACTACGTTAAATAGACTATTTTTCGCGATGCGAATTATCAATCTCTTTCTGTAACCAGTATGTAATAATATGAGCAACCGCACATATTTAATTGCTTTCTGTTACATTCGACTGCTGGTGGGGGAAGCAGACCGCCAGAAAGAAAATTGACTTGTTTTCCATAGGTATGAAAATAATTGTCTCCTGTTGACCTGACGCTTATAACATTTAGATTAATAATCATTTATCAGATCAATAATTTTCAGAAAATAATTAATTCGCCTCGCAAAAAAGAGAATCGACTTAGAGCCTATCCCACCAGGCGTTATTGGCGCAGCCAGTTTGGACACGGACAGCGCGCAAAAACCGGAGCGTACACGTAGTACGTGAGGTTTGACTCGCTACGCTCGCCCTTCGGGCCGCCGCAAGCGGCGTTCAAAACGCTAACGCGTTTTGGCGAGCACTGCCCAGGTCCAAAATGGCAAGTAAAATAGCCCTAATGGGATAGGCTCTTGGAAATGCAGAGAAAAAACGCCGCAAAACGCGGCGTTGACAAGGTATTTTTACAGCATTCGCCTGTTGGCGCAGTGCTTACTCGCCCGCTTTCGCCCAGGTATCACGCAGGCCCACGGTGCGGTTAAAGACCAGCTTATCGGCCGTTGCATAGCGGCTGTCGAGGCAGAAGTAGCCTTCACGTTCAAACTGGAAAGCTTTCCCTGCTACCGCCGCTTTCAGCGACGGCTCGCCATACCCCTGCTTAATCACTAATGATTCGGGGTTGATAACAGACAGGAAGTCCTCCGCGGCGCCCGGGTTCGGCACGCTGAACAGACGGTCGTAGAGACGAATTTCAATCGGCAACGCATGTGCTGCGCTAACCCAGTGGATTACGCCTTTCACTTTACGCCCGTCAGCCGGATCTTTACTCAGCGTATCGGCATCATAGGTACAGAAGATGGTGGTGATATTCCCTTCGGCATCCTTCTCTACGCGCTCCGCTTTAATGACGTAGGCATTACGCAGACGCACTTCTTTGCCCATCACCAGACGCTTGTACTGCTTGTTCGCTTCTTCGCGGAAATCTGCGCGATCGATCCAGATCTCACCGCTAAACGGCACTTCACGGCTGCCCATCTCCGGTTTATTCGGATGGTTAGGCATGGTAACCATTTCGCTCTCGCCCTGCGGGTAGTTTTCGATAACCAGTTTTACCGGATCGATTACCGCCATCGCGCGCGGCGCGTTTTCGTTCAGATCTTCGCGAATGCAGGATTCCAGCGACGCCATCTCAATGGTGTTGTCCTGCTTGGTGACGCCGATGCGTTTGCAGAACTCACGAATAGAAGCCGCGGTATAGCCGCGACGGCGCAGACCGGAAATAGTCGGCATACGCGGATCATCCCAGCCTTCGACGTGTTTGTCGGTCACCAGCAGGTTCAGCTTACGCTTGGACATCACGGTGTATTCCAGATTCAGCCGCGAGAATTCGTACTGGCGCGGGTGAACCGGAATGGTGATGTTGTCCAGCACCCAGTCGTACAGACGACGGTTATCCTGGAACTCCAGCGTACACAGAGAATGAGTAATGCCTTCCAGCGCATCGCTGATGCAATGAGTAAAGTCGTACATCGGATAGATGCACCACTTGTTGCCAGTCTGATGATGCTCGGCGAATTTAATGCGATACAGCACCGGATCGCGCATCACGATAAACGGCGACGCCATGTCGATTTTAGCGCGCAGACAGGCTTTACCCTCTTCAAAACCGCCGGTACGCATTTTTTCAAATAGCGCGAGGTTCTCTTCGACGCTGCGATCGCGGAACGGGCTGTTTTTACCCGGCGCGGTCAGCGTACCGCGGTATTCGCGGATCTGCTCCGGCGTCAGCTCATCAACGTAGGCCAGGCCTTTATTGATCAGCTCGACCGCATAGGCGTGCAGTTGGTCAAAGTAATCAGAGGAGTAGCGAATATCGCCAGACCAGTGAAAGCCTAACCACTCGACGTCATTTTTGATCGAATCAACGTACTCGATATCTTCTTTTACCGGGTTGGTGTCATCGAAACGCAGGTTGCACTGGCCCTGATAATCTTGCGCGATGCCAAAGTTCAGGCAGATAGATTTCGCGTGGCCGATGTGCAGATAGCCATTCGGCTCCGGCGGAAAACGGGTATGGACAGTGGTATGTTTACCACTCGCCAGATCTTCATCAATAATCTGACGAATAAAGTTAGTCGGGCGGGCTTCAGCCTCACTCATCGTGGATTCCTCAAAGCGTAAACAACGTATAACGGCATATGATCTTATAAGCCGGACAGACTGACAACCTTTAGTTACTTAAAAAGTGGCTTTGCAGAAAATATTGGGGCTAATTGCGGTAAAAAAAAGCGGCGAAGGTTTCCCTCTGCCGCTTATGTTTCCTGTGATATCGCCGGATGGCGTCTTACGCCTTATCCGGCCAGGAAGCGATTATTTGCTCTTGATCTCGTACAGTGGCGTTTTACCCGCTACCACGTGACCATCCGCTTTGATGACCAGAGCGCTGAAGTCATCGCTGTTGCTGCAAACAACCGGGCTTATCATGGAACGCGCATTGGCATTCAGGAAGTCCAGATCCAGTTCCAGCACCGGCTGACCCGCCGTGACTTCCGCACCCTCTTCTACCAGACGCTTAAAGCCCTGACCGTTCAGCGCGACGGTATCGATACCCATATGGACAACGATCTCCGCGCCTTTTTCGGTTTCCAGACAGAACGCGTGGTTAGTGTTGAAGATTTTCACGATAGTACCCGCCGCCGGAGAAACCACGGTTTTATCGGTGGGTTTCACCGCCACGCCGTCGCCGACCGCTTTGCTGGCGAAAGCTTCATCCGGTACCTGATCCAGCGCCACTACCTCACCGGTAATCGGAGAGACCAGTTCAGCGATAGTCACCGCATTCGGCACCGCCTGGGGTTTGGCCGCCGGAGCAGGTGTCGCAACGTGAGCCGCATCAGCAGACGCTGCCGCGACCGGCCCCCGCGCCACCACTTTCTTCATTTCATCGCCAATCGATTCCGCTTTCGCGCCGACAATAACCTGAATGGTCTGTTTGTTCAGTTTAACCACCCCGGAAGCGCCGAGGCGTTTGCAGGCCGCATCGTTAACGCGAGCAGAGTCGTTCACGGTCAGGCGCAGACGGGTAATACACGCATCGATCGCTTTCAGGTTGTCCGTACCGCCAACCGCAGCAATATAGCTGGTCGCCAGTTGCGTTAACCCTTCTTCGGTGTTGCTGTTGGCTTCTTCCGTTACCATCTCATCAACTTTATCTTCGCGGCCCGGCGTTTTCAGGTTAAACATACGAATAACCGCGCTGAACAGCAGGAAGTAGATGATAAAGAATACAACGCCCATCACCAGCAACATCCAGACGTTATTGCTGGCCGCTGGCAGGTTATACATCAGAACATAGTCGATCGCGCCTGCCGAGAAAGAGAAGCCCGCATGGATACCCAGCAGCGTCGCGACGAACAGGCTGATACCGGTCAAAATGGCGTGCAGGAGGTACAGCAGCGGCGCCAGGAACATAAACAGGAATTCCAGCGGCTCGGTTACGCCGGTCAGAAACGCGGTGATCGCGACAGACAGCAGCATACCGCCCACCATCGGACGACGTTCTTTCGGCGCGGCGAAATACATCGCCAGAGCGGCGCCCGGCAGGCCAAACATCATGATCGGGAAGAAGCCGGACATAAACATCCCCGCCGTGCCGTCGCCAGCATAGAAGCGGTTGATGTCGCCGTGGAATACAGTGCCTGCGGCATTGGTGAATTCGCCAATCTGGAACCAGGCGATGGTGTTCAGTACCTGATGCAGACCGGTGGGGATCAGCAGACGGTTGATGAAGCCAAAGATACCGGAACCCAGCGCGCCTGCGGAAACGATCCATTCACCGCCCGCATGGATGCCATGCTGTACCGGCGGCCAGACGTAACCGAAAATAGCGGCCAGCACCAGACAGAAAAAGCCCGTTGCGATCGGCACAAAACGTTTTCCACCGAAGAAACTGAGAAAATCAGGCAGTTTGATACCAGACCAGCGATTATAAACCGCGCCGCCGACCAGACCGGTAATAATCCCCGCCAGCACGCCCATGTTGATTTCCGGGTTAATCGTCACCATCGCTTTGGTCATGACGAAGTAACCCACGGCTCCCGCCAGCGCTGCCGCGCCTGCGCTATCTTTAGACCAACTGGAGGCCACGCCGATAGCGAAAACCAACGCCAGGTTATCGAAAATAGACCCGCCCGCTTGCGCGATAAACGGCATATTCAGCAAATCTGGTTGGCCGAATCGCAGCAACAACGCTGCCACCGGCAACACGGCGATAGGGAGCTGCAACGCCCTACCCAGCCGCTGGAAAAAACCTAAAATATTCATCTTATTCCCCCTACGAGACGCCGATATGGCTTCTTTGAAGCCGTTTTTTATTGTGCTGCAAACGTTAAAAACGTGATGTTCTGTAATCGAACGGTGAGATCATCTTCTGCAGAGTGTGTGGAAAATTAATTCGCCTCGCAAATTAAACGGGTGTTTTTTGTGATTATAATCACTAAATATCGTAATCACCCCCACCATCCACTGGCTAACACGGAAAACTTATTTTATGATTCAAAAAATCAGGACGGATTGAACACGAACCCTGGATATCCAGGTTACGCTTAATACGATCCGCCAAATTTTGACATTGATTATCGAGGTGAAGAATGAGACTGATCCCCCTGAGTACCGCAGAACAGGTTGGCAAATGGGCCGCTCGCCATATCGTTAACCGTATTAATGCGTTCAAACCGACCGCCGATCGTCCGTTTGTCCTTGGACTGCCTACCGGCGGCACGCCGCTAACGGCGTACAAAGCGCTGGTTGAGATGCACAAAGCGGGCGAGGTCAGCTTTAAGCATGTGGTCACCTTTAATATGGACGAATATGTTGGCCTGCCGAAAGAGCACCCGGAAAGCTACCACAGCTTTATGCATCGTAACTTTTTCGATCACGTTGATATTCCAGCAGAAAACATCAATCTTCTCAACGGTAACGCACCGGATATCGATGCGGAATGCCGTCAATATGAAGAAAAAATTCGTTCTTACGGTAAAATCCATCTGTTTATGGGCGGCGTCGGCAACGACGGTCACATCGCCTTTAACGAACCGGCGTCTTCCCTGGCTTCCCGTACCCGTATCAAAACGTTAACCCATGATACTCGCGTAGCGAACTCCCGCTTCTTTGACGGTGACGTAAACCAAGTGCCGAAATACGCGCTGACGGTAGGTGTAGGCACGCTGCTGGATGCGGAAGAAGTGATGATTCTGGTGCTGGGCCATCAGAAAGCCCAGGCGCTGCAGGCGGCGGTTGAAGGCAACGTCAACCACATGTGGACCATTAGCTGCCTGCAACTCCATCCGAAAGCGGTTGTGGTATGCGATGAGCCGTCCACAATGGAACTTAAAGTTAAAACATTGAAATATTTCAATGAATTAGAAGCAGAAAATATTAAAGGTCTGTAATGTTGTCTCCGCCCCGCCAGTCAATGCGGGGCGGTAAATTTTTGATATCGGGGGTCGGAATGTATGCTTTAACCCAGGGCCGGATCTTTACCGGTCACGAAATTCTTGATGACCATGCGCTTGTTGTCGCTAATGGCCTGATTGACCGCGTTTGTCCGATGGCCGAACTGCCGCCGGGAATAGAACAACGCTCATTGAATGGGGCCATTCTCTCCCCCGGTTTTATTGATGTGCAGCTAAACGGCTGCGGCGGCGTGCAGTTTAACGATACCGCAGAAGCCGTCAGCGTTGAAACGCTGGAAATTATGCAGAAAGCCAATGAAAAATCGGGCTGTACTAACTTTCTGCCAACGCTTATCACTACCAGCGACGAATTGATGAAACAGGGCATTCGCGTCATGCGCGAATACCTGGAAAAACATCCGCACCAGGCGCTGGGTCTCCACCTGGAAGGCCCCTGGCTTAATCTGGTAAAAAAAGGCACCCATAATCCTGATTTCGTGCGTAAACCAGACGCTGCGCTGGTCGATTTCTTATGCGATAATGCCGACGTCATCACCAAAGTCACACTCGCGCCGGAAATGGTGCCTGCTGACGTAATCGCTAAACTGGCGAATGCGGGCATTGTGGTTTCCGCAGGTCACTCCAACGCGACGTTAAAAGAGGCGAAAGCGGGCTTCCGCGCCGGGATTACCTTTGCGACTCACCTGTTTAACGCGATGCCGTACATTACAGGGCGTGAGCCGGGCCTTGCTGGCGCTGTTCTGGACGAAGCGGATATTTATTGCGGCGTTATCGCCGATGGTCTGCATGTCGACTACGCCAACATTCGCAATGCCAAACGCCTGAAAGGCGACAAACTTTGTCTGGTGACAGACGCCACCGCACCGGCGGGGGCCAATATTGAGCAGTTCATTTTCGCAGGTAAAACAATATACTACCGCAATGGACTGTGTGTGGATGAAAACGGTACGTTGAGCGGTTCGTCCTTAACCATGATTGAAGGCGTACGCAACCTGGTCGCGCATTGCGGCATCGCGCTGGATGAAGTGCTGCGCATGGCAACGCTCTATCCGGCTCGCGCTATCGGCGTTGATAAACATCTCGGTAGCATTGCGCCGGGTAAAGTCGCCAACCTGACCGCGTTCACCCACGATTTTAAAATTATCAAGACCATCGTTAATGGTGACGAGGTCGTTGACTTGAGTAAGTGAGAATATGACACCAGGCGGACAAGCTCAGATAGGTAACGTTGATCTCGTAAAACAGCTTAACAGCGCGGCCGTTTACCGCCTGATTGACCAGCATGGTCCTATCTCGCGCATACAAATTGCCGAGCAAAGCCAGCTTGCCCCCGCCAGCGTAACGAAAATTACGCGTCAACTCATTGAACGCGGGCTGATCAAAGAAGTCGATCAGCAGGCCTCTACCGGAGGCCGCCGCGCTATCTCTATCGTCACGGAAACCCGTAACTTCCATGCCATTGGCGTTCGCCTGGGCCGTCATGACACCACTTTAACGCTCTACGATCTGAGCAGTAAAGTGGTCGCTGAGGAGCATTATCCGCTACCGGAGCGCACCCAGGAGACGCTGGAACATGCGCTGCTCAACACCATCGCCGTCTTTATTGATAGCTGTCAGCGTAAAATTCGTGAATTGATCGCTATCTCGGTGATCCTGCCAGGGCTTGTCGATCCGGAAAGCGGCGTGATTCGTTACATGCCGCACATTCAGGTTGAAAACTGGGGACTGGTCGAAGCGCTGGAAAAACGGTTTCACGTTACCTGTTTCGTGGGACACGATATCCGTAGCCTGGCGCTGGCGGAACACTACTTCGGCGCCAGTCAGGATTGCGAGGACTCGATTCTGGTGCGCGTTCATCGTGGTACAGGCGCCGGGATTATCTCCAACGGACGCATCTTCATTGGCCGTAACGGCAACGTCGGCGAAATTGGGCATATTCAGGTGGAGCCGTTGGGCGAGCGCTGCCACTGCGGTAATTTCGGCTGTCTGGAAACCATTGCCGCCAATGCGGCGATTGAACAACGGGTGCTGAATTTGCTTAAACAAGGGTATCAAAGCCGTGTTCCGCTTGACGACTGCACGATTAAAACCATCTGTAAGGCGGCAAACCGGGGCGACAGCCTGGCCTCGGAAGTCATTGAGCATGTTGGTCGCCATTTGGGCAAAACGATCGCCATTGCTATCAACCTGTTTAATCCGCAAAAAATCGTCATTGCCGGCGAGATCATTGAAGCCGATAAAGTCCTGTTGCCCGCTATCGAAAGCTGTATCAATACGCAGGCGTTAAAGGCCTTTCGCAAAAATTTGCCGGTGGTACGCTCCACGCTGGATCACCGTTCTGCTATCGGCGCATTTGCCTTAGTTAAACGCGCCATGCTCAACGGAACATTGCTGCAACGTTTGCTGGAAAGTTGATGCGCTCTTATAGTATCGGATTATTCACAAATTCCCTGGGTAGTTCATGACCATCAAGAATGTAATCTGCGATATCGACGGCGTGCTGATGCACGACAACGTAGCCGTACCCGGTGCGGCGGAATTTCTGACGGGGATTCTGGAAAAAGGTCTGCCGCTGGTGCTGCTGACCAATTACCCGTCGCAAACCGGCCAGGATCTGGCGAACCGTTTTGCTACCGCTGGCGTTAACGTGCCGGACAGCGTGTTTTATACGTCAGCAATGGCGACAGCCGATTTTCTGCGCCGTCAGGAAGGTAAGAAAGCGTATGTCGTGGGCGAAGGCGCGCTTATTCACGAGCTCTATAAAGCGGGTTTTACCATTACCGATGTGAACCCTGATTTTGTCATCGTTGGAGAAACCCGCTCCTACAACTGGGACATGATGCATAAAGCAGCATTTTTCGTCGCCAATGGCGCGCGCTTTATCGCTACCAACCCGGATACTCACGGTCGCGGCTTTTATCCGGCCTGCGGCGCGCTGTGCGCAGGCATTGAAAAAATTTCCGGCCGGAAGCCATTTTATGTCGGCAAACCCAGCCCGTGGATCATCCGCGCGGCGTTAAACAAAATGCAGGCGCACTCGGAAGAGACCGTTATCGTCGGCGACAACCTGCGCACCGACATTCTGGCGGGGTTCCAGGCCGGTCTGGAGACCATTCTGGTGCTTTCAGGCGTATCAACGATCAATGATATTGACAGTATGCCGTTCCGCCCAAGCTGGATTTACCCTTCCGTCGCCGAGATAGACGTTATCTAAACCTGTCCCCTGCCCGATGACGCGCCGCTTTCAGGCCTACGGTTCGAACAACATTGTAGGCCTGATAAGCGAAACGTCATCAGGAAAAACATAATTCAATTAAACCACGATAAAACTGAAGATCCATCAATAAATCCGCGCAATACGTAATCATTTTTCACTAATCAACAATGGCGATTGCATTTTTCATTTTTCAGACCGTAATCCCCTTGCGCCTTCCACGCCTTTGCGGCATTTTTTAGTCAAGCAAATACAAAAAGTACGACGCAACAGATTAACGGAGAAGGCTATGTGTTCTATTTTCGGCGTATTCGATATCAAAACAGATGCAGCGGAACTGCGTAAAAAAGCCCTTGAACTGTCACGCCTGATGCGCCATCGCGGCCCGGACTGGTCCGGCATCTACGCTTGCGATAACGCGATTCTCGCACATGAACGCTTGTCGATTGTTGATGTTAACGCTGGCGCCCAGCCCCTGTATAACGCCAGAAAAACCCACGTACTGGCGGTGAACGGTGAAATTTATAACCATCAGACGTTACGCGCGGAGTATGGCGATCGTTACGCGTTCCAGACAGGCTCCGACTGCGAAGTTATTCTCGCGCTATATCAGGAAAAAGGGCCGGATTTCCTTGACGATTTACAGGGGATGTTCGCCTTCGCCCTGTATGACAGCGAAAAAGACGCTTATCTGATTGGTCGTGACCATATCGGTATTATTCCGCTCTACATGGGCTATGACGAATTCGGCAACTTCTACGTAGCGTCAGAAATGAAAGCGCTGACCCCGGTCTGCCGCACCATTAAAGAGTTCCCGGCGGGCAGCTACCTGTGGAGCAAAGACGGCGAAATTCGTCAGTACTATCAGCGCGACTGGTTCGATTACGATGCGGTAAAAGACAACGTCACCGACAAAAACGCGCTGCGCCAGGCGCTGGAAGAATCCGTGAAAAGCCACCTGATGTCCGACGTGCCCTATGGCGTGCTGCTCTCCGGCGGTCTGGACTCGTCGGTTATTTCGGCAATCACCAAAAAATTCGCCGCCCGTCGCGTCGAAGATCAGGAGCGCTCCGAAGCCTGGTGGCCACAGTTGCACTCTTTTGCGGTCGGTCTGGAAGGTTCGCCTGACCTGAAGGCGGCCCAGGAAGTGGCTAACCACCTCGGCACCGTGCACCATGAAATTCACTTCACCGTGCAGGAAGGCCTTGATGCCATTCGTGATGTTATCTATCACATTGAAACCTATGACGTGACCACTATCCGCGCCTCAACGCCAATGTATCTGATGTCGCGTAAGATCAAAGCGATGGGCATCAAAATGGTGCTCTCCGGCGAAGGTTCCGATGAGGTGTTTGGCGGCTACCTGTACTTCCATAAAGCGCCGAACGCCAAAGAGTTACATGAAGAGACGGTCCGTAAGCTACAGGCGCTGCATATGTATGACTGCGCCCGCGCCAACAAAGCGATGTCCGCCTGGGGCGTGGAAGCGCGCGTACCGTTCCTGGATAAAAAATTCCTCGACGTGGCGATGCGTATCAACCCACAGGATAAAATGTGCGGCAACGGCAAGATGGAAAAACACGTGCTGCGCGAGTGCTTCGAGTCTTATCTGCCAGCAAGCGTCGCGTGGCGTCAGAAAGAGCAGTTCTCTGACGGCGTAGGCTACAGCTGGATCGATACGCTGAAAGAAGTGGCGGCGAAACAGATTTCCGATCAACAACTGGAAACCGCCCGCTTCCGCTTTCCATACAACACGCCGTCGTCTAAAGAGGCGTACTTGTACCGGGAAATTTTTGAAGAATTGTTCCCGGTGCCGAGCGCGGCGGAATGCGTACCCGGCGGCCCGTCCGTGGCCTGTTCTTCCGCCAAAGCCATTGAGTGGGATGAAGCATTCAAAACGATGGATGACCCGTCAGGCCGCGCGGTCGGCGTGCATCAGTCGGCGTACCAGTAAATTAACGATGACGAAAGAGCCCTTAGTGGCTCTTTTTTTATAGCAAACCACTTTCGGAAAAACGATTAATAACCAATAATTGCCGAATATTGCGCCACGCTGTTCGCAACCTAACCAAACAGACACTTTCCGACGTTTTTCGATGAAAAAGAGGTTGACGCTTCAAGGCTCAATACGCATAATGCGCCCCGCAACGCCGATAAGGTAACGCGAAAAAAAGATGGCTACGTAGCTCAGTTGGTTAGAGCACATCACTCATAATGATGGGGTCACAGGTTCGAATCCCGTCGTAGCCACCATCTTTTTTGCGGGAGTGGCGAAATTGGTAGACGCACCAGATTTAGGTTCTGGCGCCGCAAGGTGTGCGAGTTCAAGTCTCGCCTCCCGCACCATTCACCGATAAGCGTTGTACGGATGGGGTATCGCCAAGCGGTAAGGCACCGGTTTTTGATACCGGCATTCCCTGGTTCGAATCCAGGTACCCCAGCCATATTTCTTCGAGTTTGCGGTTCACCGCGACGGTATTGGGGTATCGCCAAGCGGTAAGGCACCGGTTTTTGATACCGGCATTCCCTGGTTCGAATCCAGGTACCCCAGCCATCGAAGAAATCATCTGGCTACGTAGCTCAGTTGGTTAGAGCACATCACTCATAATGATGGGGTCACAGGTTCGAATCCCGTCGTAGCCACCATATTCAGAACACGTCGAGGTATTCGACCGGTTCGAAAATAATTTGTTGGGGTATCGCCAAGCGGTAAGGCACCGGATTCTGATTCCGGCATTCCGAGGTTCGAATCCTCGTACCCCAGCCAGTTTTAAAGACGCTCTGCTAATGAGCGCAAGAAGTACGACAATTGGGGTATCGCCAAGCGGTAAGGCACCGGATTCTGATTCCGGCATTCCGAGGTTCGAATCCTCGTACCCCAGCCACCTTTAAAAAGCTCGCTTCGGCGAGCTTTTTGCTTTTCTGGCAATTCGGACTGCCTGATGGCGCTACGCTTATCAGGCCTACGGGCGAATACAGGCCGGGTAAGGTATCCGCCACCCGGCATAACACAAACTACAACCCCAACGCATACTTCAGCGCCTGACGTTTTAGCACGCCTGCGCGCTGCGCCGCCATCAGCCCCATATTGCGTAAAATACGCAGCGGCGGCAGTTCATTGCTGAACCCGGCATAAAACAGATCCATTCCACTTTGCATCATAAAATTATCTGCCATGCGCCGCGTCTGATAGCGTTTCAACACCGAATGGCTGGCCCAGGACTCGCCATAGCTACGGGCACTCGCCAGCACATCAATCAACGCATCAACATCCCGATACCCCAGGTTGACGCCCTGCCCGGCCAGCGGATGAATGGTATGCGCCGCGTCGCCTACCAGCGCCAGCCCCGGTTGCGCATACTGCAACGCGTGACGACGGGTTAGCGGAAACGCGCCCGCCGCGACAGGCATCACCGCCCCCAGACGCGCCGGAAAGTGCTGGTTAATTTCCACCTGCAATTGCGTCATCGATAAACCCTGCAACTGGCGAATACGTGCCGGAGCGTCATACCACACCAGCGACGCCCAATCATCGAACAGCGGCAAAAAGGCGCGCGGCCCCGTTGGCGTAAACTGCTGCCAGGTGCTGTCGCCTGGCGAATTTTCACACTTGACGGTGATAAGCATACACGACTGCGCATATTGCCAGGCATGAATGCCAATTCCCGCCATTTGCCGAACCTGCGAATTCGCGCCGTCGGCGCCAATCACTAACTTCGGCGTTACCCATTCGCCGTCGGCCAGTTCCAGCGCATAACCATCGTGGCGGCGGTGCAATGCCGCCAGTGAAGCCGGAACGCGCAGCGTCACGCCGGGGTGCGCTTCCAGCGCCTGCCACAGCGCCTGTTGCAGGACGTTGTTCTCTACCATATAGCCTAACAGCGGCAGCTTGAGTTCAGCGGCGTCGAACACCACATGGGCGTTTTCCCACTCCCAGGTCTCCAGTCGCCGATAAGGATGGCTACGCATCCCCTGCACCGCCTCCCAAACGCCCAGTCCCTTGAGCAGCGCCACGGATGCCGCGCTAATGGCCGAAATCCGCACGTCAGGCTGGCTGTCAGCCACAAACGGCGCAGGCGCGGCATGTTCTATTACCATCACCGTAAACCCTTGCTGCGCCAGACCCAGCGCCAGCGCGCCGCCGACCATTCCCCCGCCGACAATGGCAATTTCCGTTGGTTGATTTGTCATGGTCATTCATCCTGTTACGTTTTAGACAAGTTTACAGGATTTTTTACCCATTAGGGCTGACGTCAGTCATACTGGTCACAACCGCGCCAAAGCATTACACTATGCGCCCTGCTTTTCAGCCACTATTTCGCAAGAGCAAGTCGATGACTAAAAAACTCCATATTAAAACCTGGGGCTGTCAGATGAACGAGTACGATTCATCGAAGATGGCCGATCTGCTGGACGCCACCCACGGCTATCAACTGACCGACGTGGCGGAAGAGGCGGATGTGCTGCTGTTGAATACCTGCTCAATCCGCGAGAAGGCTCAGGAAAAAGTCTTCCATCAATTAGGTCGCTGGAGACTGTTAAAAGAGAAAAATCCCGATCTGATTATCGGCGTCGGCGGCTGCGTGGCTTCCCAGGAAGGCGAGCACATTCGTCAACGCGCCCATTACGTCGACATTATTTTTGGCCCGCAAACCTTACACCGCCTGCCGGAGATGATTAACTCCGTGCGTGGCGACCGCAGCCCGGTGGTCGATATCAGCTTCCCGGAAATCGAGAAGTTCGACCGTTTGCCGGAACCGCGCGCAGAAGGCCCGACCGCTTTCGTTTCTATCATGGAAGGCTGCAATAAATATTGTACTTACTGTGTGGTACCGTATACCCGCGGTGAAGAAGTCAGCCGTCCCTCAGACGATATCCTGTTCGAAATCGCCCAGCTAGCGGCGCAGGGCGTGCGTGAGGTCAACCTGCTGGGCCAGAACGTTAACGCCTGGCGCGGAGAAAACTACGACGGCACCACCGGCACCTTTGCCAATCTGCTGCGTCTGGTTGCCGCCATCGACGGCATTGACCGTATTCGCTTTACCACCAGCCATCCGATTGAGTTCACCGACGATATTATCGAGGTGTACCGCGATACGCCGGAGCTGGTCAGTTTCCTGCATCTGCCGGTACAGAGCGGTTCCGATCGCGTGTTGAATCTGATGGGGCGCACCCACACTGCGCTGGAATATAAAGCAATCATCCGTAAACTGCGCGCGGCGCGGCCGGACATTCAGATAAGCTCTGACTTTATCGTCGGATTCCCTGGCGAAACTACCGATGATTTCGAAAAAACCATGAAGCTTATCGCTGACGTCAACTTTGATATGAGCTACAGCTTTATCTTCTCTGCGCGTCCGGGAACGCCGGCTGCCGATATGGTTGATGACGTACCGGAAGAAGAGAAGAAGCAGCGTCTGTATATTCTGCAAGAGCGTATCAATCAGCAGGCGATGGCATGGAGCCGCCGTATGCTCGGCACGACACAGCGCATTCTGGTGGAAGGCACGTCACGTAAAAACATTATGGAACTGTCTGGCCGTACCGAAAACAATCGGGTGGTGAACTTTGAAGGCACGCCGGAGATGATTGGTAAGTTTGTCGATGTGGAAATTACTGACGTCTATCCGAACTCCCTGCGCGGAAAAGTGGTGCGTACCGAAGATGAAATGGGTCTGCGCGTCGCCGAAACGCCGGAGTCCGTCATTGCCCGTACCCGTAAAGAAAATGAGCTGGGCGTAGGATTCTACCAGCCTTAATCCTGCAGGAAAGGCAATAATGCCCGATGGCGCTACGCCTGTCGGGCTTCCTGGTCATGGCCTGTCGCCCGACGGGCCTTGCAATTTTCCCTCTTCATCCCCATCTTCATTGCAATGCTTGCGCCTTTTCCCTATGGCGTGAATAATTTCCTTAGATGCCGGTAAATGTTCAGCGTCCGGCGATACAGACACAAGAGGAACAGTTTGAATATAGACACTCGCGAAATTACCCTTGAGCCCGCAGACAACGCCCGTCTGTTGAGCCTTTGCGGGCCGTTTGATGACAATATTAAACAGCTCGAACGTCGTCTCGGTATTGAAATCAACCGCCGTGACAATCACTTTAAACTGACCGGTCGTCCGATTTGCGTGACCGCGGCGACAGATATTTTGCGAAGTCTGTATGTCGATACCGCACCGATGCGCGGCCAGACTCAGGATATCGAACCGGAACAAATTCATCTGGCGATCAAAGAAGCGCGGGTGCTGGAACAGAGCGCGGAAAGCGTGCCTGACTATGGCAAAGCGATTAATATCAAAACCAAGCGCGGCGTGATTAAACCGCGTACCCCGAACCAGGCGCAGTACATCGCCAATATTCTCGATCATGATATTACCTTTGGCGTCGGCCCGGCGGGTACCGGTAAAACGTATCTTGCGGTCGCCGCTGCGGTAGACGCCCTGGAGCGCCAGGAGATTCGCCGTATTCTACTGACCCGTCCGGCGGTGGAAGCGGGCGAAAAACTCGGCTTTCTGCCAGGCGATTTAAGTCAGAAGGTGGACCCGTACCTGCGTCCGCTGTATGACGCGCTGTTCGAAATGCTCGGCTTTGAAAAAGTCGAGAAGCTGATTGAACGCAATGTGATTGAAGTCGCGCCGCTGGCCTATATGCGCGGACGCACATTAAACGACGCCTTTATCATTCTGGATGAAAGCCAGAACACCACTATCGAACAGATGAAGATGTTCCTGACGCGTATCGGCTTTAACTCGAAAGCGGTGATCACCGGCGACGTGACGCAGATTGACCTGCCACGCAACACCAAATCCGGCTTGCGTCATGCCATTGAAGTGCTGGCGGAAGTTGATGAAATCAGCTTTAACTTCTTCCACAGCGAAGACGTGGTTCGCCATCCGGTCGTTGCCCGCATTGTGAACGCCTATGAAGCCTGGGAAGAGGCCGAACAAAAACGCAAAGCGGCGTTGGCGGCAGAGCGTAAGCGTGAAGCCCAGGAGCAGGAACAGAAATGAACCAGGTGATCCTCGATTTACAGTTGGCCTGTGAAAACCACGCGGGCCTGCCGGATGAAGCTCAGTTTCAACGCTGGCTGGACGGCGTTATTCCGCAGTTTCAGGAAGAGGCGGAAGTCACAATCCGTCTGGTGGATGAGGCCGAAAGCCACGACCTTAATTTGACGTACCGCGGGAAAGATAAACCCACTAATGTTCTCTCCTTCCCGTTTGAAGCGCCCCCCGGCATTGAAATGCCGCTACTGGGCGATCTGATTATTTGCCGTCAGGTCGTGGAGCAGGAAGCGCAAGAACAGAGCAAGCCGCTGGAGGCGCACTGGGCGCACATGGTCGTGCACGGTAGCCTGCATTTGCTGGGTTACGATCATATCGACGATGACGAAGCAGAAGAGATGGAGTCTCTCGAAACGGAGATTATGCTTGCTATGGGCTATGAGGATCCGTACATTGCCGAGAAGATTGCAGAATAGTAGCTTGCCGGATGGCGGCGCTTGCGCCTTATCCGGCCTACATTCATGCCTTTTGTAGCCCTGATAAGCGTAGCGTCATCAGGCAAAACATGCCGTCACAGCTGAGTATACGCATGACGAGCTTTGTATTAACTAACATGAGAACCCATACGACGCCATGAGCGACGACAATTCACACAGTAGTGACACAGTAAACAGCAAAAAGGGATTTTTCTCCCTCTTACTCAGCCAGCTTTTCCACGGTGAACCGAAAAACCGTGAGGATCTTCTGGCGCTGATCCGTGATTCCGGGCAGAACGAACTTATCGATGAAGATACGCGCGACATGCTCGAAGGGGTGATGGACATCGCGGACCAACGCGTTCGCGACATCATGATCCCCCGTTCCCAGATGATTACCCTGAAACGCAACCAGACGCTTGACGAGTGCCTTGATGTCATTATCGAGTCTGCCCACTCGCGTTTTCCGGTGATCAGCGAGGACAAAGATCACATTGAAGGGATTCTGATGGCGAAAGACTTGCTGCCGTTTATGCGCAGCGACGCCGAAGCCTTCAGCATGGAGAAAGTGTTACGCCAGGCGGTTGTTGTCCCGGAAAGCAAGCGGGTCGATCGTATGCTGAAAGAGTTCCGCTCACAGCGTTACCATATGGCTATCGTGATTGACGAATTCGGCGGGGTATCCGGTCTGGTAACCATCGAAGATATCCTCGAACTGATAGTCGGCGAAATCGAAGATGAGTATGACGAAGAAGACGATCTCGATTTCCGCCAACTCAGCCGCCACACCTGGACCGTTCGCGCGCTGGCGTCCATTGAAGACTTTAATGAAGCCTTCGCGACCCACTTTAGCGATGAAGAGGTTGACACCATCGGCGGTCTGGTGATGCAGGCATTTGGTCATCTCCCGGCGCGCGGTGAAACCATTGATATTGATGGTTACCAGTTTAAAGTCGCAATGGCCGACAGCCGGCGTATTATTCAGGTTCATGTCAGGATCCCGGATGACTCGCCCCAGCCCACGCTGGATGAATAAAACCGATATTGGACGTATAACTCAATGGCATTTGCCTCATTAATTAAACGCCAGCGCATTCGCCTGCTGCTGGCGTTATTATTCGGCGCCTGCGGAACACTGGCTTTCTCTCCGTATGACGTCTGGCCCGCAGCGATAGTGTCGCTTATCGGGCTGCAGGCCTTAACGTTTAATCGCCGCCCGCTCCAGTCTGCCGCCATCGGCTATTGCTGGGGACTCGGACTTTTCGGTAGCGGGATTAACTGGGTTTATGTCAGTATCGCGCAGTTTGGCGGCATGCCGGGCCCGGTTAACGTTTTTCTGGTGGTGCTGCTTGCAGCTTATCTCTCGCTGTATACCGGACTGTTTGCCGGGATTTTGTCGCGCCTGTGGCCAAAAACCAACTGGCTGCGCGTCGCTATCGCCGCGCCTGCAATATGGCAAATCACCGAATTTTTACGCGGCTGGGTGCTGACCGGCTTCCCCTGGCTGCAATTTGGCTATAGTCAGGTCGATGGCCCGCTAAAAGGCCTGGCGCCGGTAATGGGCGTCGAAGCGATCAACTTCCTGCTGATGATGGTCAGCGGCCTGTTAGCGCTGGCACTGGCGACGCGGAACTGGCGTCCGCTGGCTGTCGCCGTGATTCTGTTTGCTTTGCCCTTTCCGCTACGTTATATCCAGTGGTTTACGCTGGAACCTACCAAAGCGACCCAGGTATCGCTGGTGCAGGGCGATATTCCGCAGTCGCTGAAGTGGGACGAAAACCAGCTACTGAATACGCTAAAAATTTATCTCAACGAAACTCGCCCAGAGTTAGGCAAATCACAGATTATTATCTGGCCTGAGTCGGCGATTCCGGATCTCGAAATCAATCAGCAGCCTTTCCTTCGTTCGCTGGACGAGATGTTACGCGAAAAAAATAGCACGCTGATCACCGGTATTGTCGATGCGCGTCTCAATAAACAGAATCGATACGACACCTACAATACGATTATTACGTTGGGCAAGGATAATCCATACAGTTATGACTCGCCCAATCGCTACAATAAAAATCACCTTGTGCCCTTTGGCGAGTTCGTTCCGCTGGAGTCTATCCTGCGTCCGCTGGCGCCGTTCTTCGATCTGCCCATGTCCTCCTTTAGCCGCGGCCCTTATATCCAGCCGCAGTTACATGCGCACGACTATAAGCTGACGGCGGCAATCTGTTATGAAATTATTCTTGGCGAGCAGGTGCGAGATAACTTCCGCCCGGACACCGACTACCTGCTGACGATTTCTAACGACGCCTGGTTTGGTAAGTCCATTGGCCCGTGGCAACATTTCCAGATGGCGCGGATGCGTTCGCTGGAGCTGGCGCGTCCGTTACTGCGCAGTACTAATAACGGTATTACGGCGGTGATTGGCCCGCAGGGCGAAATTCAGGCGATGATCCCGCAGTTCACACGCCAGGTACTGACCACCAATGTCACGCCAACCACGGGTTTAACTCCCTATGCCCGTACCGGCAACTGGCCGCTATGGGTACTGACCGCGCTGTTTGCTTTTGGCGCGGTAGTGATGAGTCTGCGACAACGACGGAAATAATCTCTCCCCAGGCCGGATAGCGCTTCATTTATCCGGCCTGAAAATCCTCCTTTTTTCCTCATTCTGGCACGTCTATTGCTTTGTTAAACATGGCAAACCTGTTCTGGCTGCTTGTGCAACCGGGTCGCACCAAAAACGATCATCGGTAGCACCTGAACGGTGCAATGTAGGATTTTTGCCTCTGAACGGTGCGGCGCACTTCGCAAAAATAAACAATATCGCAGCAAAATATTTACAACAAGCCACACTAAATGTTAACAAACACACATAACACTGCACGCGCAAGTTGCAGGCAATAACAACATCACAATAGCTATCAATGCGTCGACGGCGCAGATGATAAAGGAGTTGGATATGCAATTACGTAAGCTAACCACAGCAATGCTGGTCATGGGACTGTCTGCGGGCCTTGCGCACGCAGAAGATGGCGCGCCTGCCGCTGGTAGCACCCTGGACAAGATCGCTAAAAATGGCGTGATCGTCGTCGGGCATCGCGAATCTTCTGTGCCCTTTTCTTATTACGACAACCAGCAGAAAGTGGTCGGCTATTCCCAGGACTACTCCAACGCCATTGTGGAAGCGGTAAAAAAGAAACTTAACAAGCCCGATCTGCAGGTGAAGCTGATCCCGATCACCTCGCAAAACCGTATTCCGCTGTTGCAAAACGGAACCTTCGATTTTGAATGTGGTTCAACGACTAACAACCTTGAGCGCCAGAAACAGGCCGCTTTCTCCGATACGATTTTCGTCGTCGGGACGCGACTGCTGACTAAAAAAGGCGGCGATATTAAAGATTTCCCGGATCTGAAAGGCAAAGCGGTTGTCGTCACCTCCGGGACGACCTCTGAAATTCTGCTGCATAAGCTTAACGAAGAACAAAAGATGGGGATGCGTATTATTAGCGCGAAAGACCACGGAGACTCGTTCCGCACCCTGGAAAGCGGTCGCGCCGTCGCCTTTATGATGGATGACGCGCTGCTGGCCGGCGAGCGCGCCAAAGCCAAGAAACCGGATAACTGGGAGATTGTCGGTAAACCGCAGTCCCAGGAAGCCTACGGCTGTATGCTGCGTAAAAACGACCCTGAGTTTAAAAAGCTGATGGACGATACCATCGCCCAGGCGCAAACCTCCGGCGAAGCGGAAAAGTGGTTTGATAAGTGGTTTAAAAATCCGATCCCACCGAAAAACCTGAACATGAATTTCGAATTGTCTGACGAGATGAAAGCCCTGTTCAAAGCACCGAATGATAAAGCGCTTAACTAACTAAAACTAAATGGGACGGGACTCCTGTCCTCTCGATTGTCGCTCAGCACGGACAGACTATAAGCCTGATGGTCGTTCCCCATCGGGCCTGAAGCCGCAAATCGCCGGGCAACAATCTTCGAGGGTAGCGCTGCTACCCTTTTTTTTCGGAGTAGATGTATGTCAATAGACTGGAACTGGGGTATTTTTTTACAGGAAGCCCCCTTCGGCAATACCACCTATCTCGGCTGGCTATGGAGTGGTTTTCAGGTCACCGTAGCCCTTTCGATTACCGCCTGGATTATCGCTTTCCTGGTAGGATCTATTTTCGGCATTTTACGTACCGTTCCCAACCGTTTCCTCTCCGGACTGGGCACATTGTACGTAGAACTGTTCCGCAACGTGCCGCTGATCGTGCAATTCTTCACCTGGTACCTGGTGGTGCCTGAACTGTTGCCGGAAGATCTTGGCATGTGGTTTAAGGCAGAACTCGATCCCAATATTCAGTTTTTCCTCTCCTCAATGATCTGTCTGGGACTGTTTACCGCCGCCCGCGTTTGCGAACAGGTGCGCGCCGCGATTCAGTCTCTGCCTCGCGGGCAGAAGAACGCGGCGTTGGCGATGGGGCTAACGCTGCCGCAGGCTTATCGCTATGTCCTGCTGCCGAATGCCTATCGCGTTATCGTGCCGCCAATGACGTCAGAGATGATGAACCTGGTGAAAAACTCGGCTATTGCCTCAACCATCGGCCTGGTGGATATGGCGGCGCAGGCAGGCAAACTGTTGGATTACTCGGCGCACGCCTGGGAATCCTTCACCGCCATTACGCTGGCCTATGTGCTGATTAACGCCGTTATCATGCTGGTCATGAGCCTGGTTGAACGCAAAGTCCGCCTGCCGGGCAACGTGGGGAGCAAATAATGTACGAATTTGACTGGAGTTCGATTATCCCCTCACTGCCTTACCTGCTGGCCGGGTTGGTCATCACGCTGAAGATCACCGTCACCGCCGTTGTCGTGGGGATAGTCTGGGGAACCATTCTGGCCGTCATGCGCCTCTCAAGCTTTGCCCCTATCGCCTGGTTTGCTAAAGCGTATGTTAACGTTTTCCGTTCCATCCCGTTGGTGATGGTCTTGCTGTGGTTCTATCTGATTGTACCCGGCTTTCTGCAAAACGTGCTGGGACTATCGCCGAAAACCGATATCCGCCTGATCTCCGCGATGGTGGCATTCTCCATGTTTGAAGCGGCCTACTATTCCGAGATTATTCGCGCCGGTATTCAAAGTATTTCCCGCGGGCAGTCCAGCGCCGCGCTGGCGTTGGGGATGACCCACTGGCAGTCGATGAAGCTCATTATTCTGCCGCAGGCGTTTCGGGCGATGGTGCCGCTGTTGCTTACGCAGGGCATCGTGCTATTTCAGGACACCTCTTTAGTTTATGTACTCAGCCTGGCGGACTTCTTCCGCACCGCGTCGACTATCGGCGAGCGTGACGGTACTCAGGTCGAAATGATTCTGTTCGCCGGCGCCGTTTATTTTGTTATCAGCCTGAGCGCGTCGTTGCTGGTCAGCTATTTGAAGAAAAGGACAGTTTAATGATTACCCTGAAAAATGTTTCAAAATGGTATGGTCACTTTCAGGTGCTGACCGATTGTTCAACAGAAGTGAAAAAAGGTGAGGTGGTGGTAGTCTGCGGGCCATCGGGTTCCGGTAAATCCACGCTGATTAAGACCGTCAATGGTCTGGAACCGGTGCAAAAAGGCGAAATTACCGTTAACGGCATTATAGTGAACGACAAAAAAACCGATCTGGCGAAACTGCGTTCCCGCGTAGGCATGGTATTCCAGCACTTCGAACTGTTTCCCCACCTGTCGATCATCGAAAACCTGACGCTGGCGCAGGTGAAAGTGCTGAAACGCGATAAGGCCGCCGCCCGCGATAAAGGCCTGAAGCTGTTGGAGCGCGTTGGCCTGTCTGCACATGCCAACAAGTTCCCGGCGCAGCTTTCCGGCGGCCAGCAGCAGCGCGTGGCGATCGCCCGCGCGCTATGTATGGACCCCATTGCCATGTTATTCGATGAACCGACTTCCGCGCTCGATCCGGAAATGATCAACGAGGTGCTGGACGTGATGGTCGAACTGGCGAACGAAGGGATGACTATGATGGTGGTGACGCACGAAATGGGCTTTGCCCGTAAAGTGGCTAACCGGGTGATCTTTATGGATGAAGGTAAAATCGTCGAAGATTCGCCAAAAGAGGAGTTCTTCGCTAACCCCAGTTCCGATCGCGCAAAAGACTTCCTTGCGAAAATCCTGCACTAATCTTCCCGGCGCGCACGTCAGAGTGCGCGCTATCTCACGCTTTACTTCTTCGCTTCTCGAAACGTATCCAGCCGGGCGTTAACCTTGTCACAAAGTACCGCTTACAAGGAGCCACAATGGCACTGCCCATTATTATTGATTGCGATCCGGGTCATGATGACGCGATCGCCCTCGTTCTCGCCCTCGCCTCCCCTGAACTGGAAGTGAAAGCGATCACCTCTTCCGCCGGCAACCAGACGCCGGAGAAGACCCTGCGCAACGTGCTGCGGATGCTGACGCTGCTCAAACGCCCGGATATTCCGGTGGCGGGCGGCGCGGTGAAACCGCTCATGCGCGAACTGATTATCGCTGATAACGTTCACGGCGAAAGCGGTCTTGACGGCCCGGCGCTGCCCGAGCCGTCATTCGCCCCGCAAAGCGGCACTGCCGTTGAGCTGATGGCAAAAACACTGCGCGAGAGCGCACAGCCGGTCACCATCGTCTCCACTGGCCCACAGACCAACGTGGCGCTGCTGCTGAATAGCCATCCGGAACTGCATACGAAAATCGCCCGCATTGTGATCATGGGCGGCGCGATGGCGCTGGGTAACTGGACGCCTGCTGCGGAATTTAATATTTACGTCGACCCGGAGGCAGCCGAAATTGTCTTCTAGTCAGGCATTCCGGTGGTGATGGCCGGGCTGGACGTCACCCATAAGGCGCAGATTCACGCCGCCGATATCGAGCGTTTCCGCGACATCGGCAATCCAATTTCGACGATCGTGGCTGAACTACTCGACTTCTTCTTTGAATACCACAAAGACGAAAAATGGGGATTTGTCGGCGCGCCGCTGCACGACCCTTGCACCATCGCCTGGCTGCTGAAACCTGAGATTTTCACCACCGTTGAGCGTTGGGTTGGCGTGGAAACCCAGGGGAAATACACCCAGGGGATGACGGTGGTGGATTATTATTTCCTGACGGGGAATAAGCCGAATGCGACGGTGATGGTGGATGTAGATCGCCAGGGATTTGTCGATTTGCTGGCGGAACGGCTGCAATACTACGCATAAAGCGCAAAGTAGAATCCAGGGATGAACAGCGATGTTTTGGCGTAACAATAGACCTGAAATCAGCCTGCTACAGCACGATGTAGCCCATATAACGTTTTCAGTACGTAACGGAAAAGCATTGCTTCGTCCCTGCGTTATTCACGCTCCCGACTCTGACGCCGGTATTCATACGCTTTCCTGGCATGGCTCGCCGCTGATTCGTTTTTTCTCTGAATCCTGGTGCCCAACCTGCGCAGAATTTGTTTATGCCGGTTTTAGCAATGATGATGAAGGCGCCGCGCAGTTTTTATCCTCACTTGCCGAGTGGAATCAGCCAGGAGTCGGGTTGAACGAAGCATTTACCGCCCTGACGCCGCTGTTTTCACTCTTTGCCGATGGCTATTACCGGCTGGAAGAACGCGAACTTTATCCGACGGATGGCAACGGGCATTTTTTCTGGGCGGTGGGTAACGAAAAACAACCGAATCCCGCGACCACAGGGCAGTGGATTGCTGACGTGGACTATCACTACCAGTCCGGCGAACCCTGTTTTTTACTGCCAGGCCAGCCCCCATCGCGATTTAACCCACAACGCGCCGGGTATTATCGCGATAAGCCAGAGAGCCACGCGCTGGCCTGGTATATGAATGACAGCTGGCTTTGCGTCCTGCTTGATGGTCACCATAAAGCCACCGCCGCCGCGCTGGAAGGCCGGCCCGTGAAGACCTGGGTCATCAGCCAGCCGGTGGCGATGACATGCTACGAGACGCGACAGCAATACCTTCGATTTTATGACGGCGAGCGCCTGGAAGAAGCCCAGTTTCAGCGCCGCATCCCCCTGAAAATACAGTACGAAAAACTACCGCCATCCCTTTGGGAGGATTACTTTACTCGCCATGACGAACGTTATACCCGCGTCAACTGGCCGAACGCATTGGCTAACTGCGCGGCGAATTATCCCAATCTTGCGGCCTGCGCAGACATTATTGCCGCAGGCGATCTGAGCGAGGCCGGCCTCAACAAAATCATGGCGCAAGGGATCACCGAAGAGGGATTTCCCGCCGTATTGTTACGCGCGCTGTTTTATACCCATTCCCCCTTGTTGATTGATTTTGTCCGTTTTCTGACTCGCACCCCCGATTATGCTTGCCACTACCCGCTGGCGTTTCGTTTACTGGCCCAGAAACGCACGCCACAGGCCGATGCTTTTTTCCTCGATTTCGCCATCAATGATGACGACGAGCGCCCGGAGTTGACGAACATTATGGATGAATACTTTCGCCAGGCGTGACATTGATAAAGATCACCACGCCCGAGAGTAGTGTTCTTTATTCTATGAACTCTTTTTCCCGATAAATTAAACGCAATGGATAATGCAACGTTAGCGATTGGTATCGATCTCGGCACCACCAATAGTTTAATTGCCGTCTGGCAAGACGGGGCCGCACAATTAATACCTAATAAATTTGGTGAATATTTAACACCATCCATAATTAGTATGGATGAAAATAAGCAAATTCTGGTGGGAAAACCTGCCGCAGCCCGTAAAACATCGCATCCGGATAAAACCGCTGCCTTATTTAAACGCGCAATGGGCAGTAATACTCACTGGCATTTGGGTGAAGAGTCGTTTAATGCGCCGGAATTATCTTCGCTGGTTTTACGCTCGCTGAAAGAAGATGCGGAAGACTACCTTCAGCAGCCAATCAAGGACGTCGTGATCTCGGTTCCGGCTTATTTCAGCGATGAGCAGCGGAAGCATACACGACTTGCCGCTGAGCTTGCGGGGTTAAACGCCGTGCGTTTGATCAATGAACCCACGGCGGCGGCAATGGCTTATGGCCTGCATACGCAGCAAAACAGCCGTTCGCTGGTTTTCGATCTGGGGGGCGGAACCTTTGATGTGACCGTTCTGGAATACGCTACGCCGATTATCGAAGTTCACGCCTCCGCTGGCGATAACTACCTCGGCGGCGAAGATTTCACGCATTTGTTACTTGATGAAGTGCTGAAACGCTGGAATCTCGATAAATCAGCGCTGACGGATAGCGATCTGGCTGCGCTGTATGCCTGTGTTGAAGCCGCAAAATGCGCCAGCGGCTCCCCGCTGCGCATGAGCTGGCTTTATCAGGAGCGCGTGCTGGAAAGCACGTTTTATGATGATGAGCTGGAAGCCCTGTGGCTACCGTTGCTCAACCGGCTGCGCACGCCCATTGAGCAGGCGCTGCGCGACTCCCGACTCAAACCGGAGCAAATTGACAGCCTGGTGCTGGTCGGCGGCGCGTCACAGATGCCGCTGGTGCAACGCATCGCGGTGCGCTTATTCGGTAAATTGCCCTATCAAAGTTACGATCCCAGCACCATCGTGGCGCTTGGCGCCGCGACTCAGGCCGCCTGTCGCCTGCGCCATGAAGACGTTGAAGAGGTGATCCTCACGGATATCTGCCCCTACTCGCTGGGCGTGGAAGTCAACCGACAGGGAGTGCCTGGTATTTTCTCGCCCATCATTGAACGCAATACCACCGTTCCGGTGTCAAAAGTGGAAACGTACTCCACCATGCACCCTGAGCAGGACTCTATTTGCGTCAGGGTATACCAGGGCGAAAGCCATAAGGTGAAAAATAATATCCTGATTGATTCTTTTGACGTCATGCTGAAGCCGAACGGGCACATTCAGGCCATTGATATTCGTTTTAGCTACGATATTAATGGTCTGCTGGAAGTTGACGTGCTGCTGGAAGACGGCAAGAGTGAATCCAGAATCATCAGTCACAATGCCACCTCACTGACGACGCAGCAAATCGACGCCAGCCGCGAGCGCCTGCAGGCGCTGAAAATTTATCCCCGCGATATGCTGATTAACCGGACGTTTAAAGCACAGTTAGAGGAGCAGTGGTCACGCGCGTTAGGCGATGAGCGCGAAATGCTGGGGGAGATTATTACCGATTTCGACGCGGCGCTGCTGTCTAATGATATGCAGCGCGTCGATGATGTGCGCCGTCGCGCCTGTGAATATCTGGGTATTGACGAGCCGAAAGCGCCGTAACGGCGCTTTCACTGCCCCTGTTCAGAAAAAATGGAAGAATCGATTTAACGCGCAGACAATCAACGCGATCAAACCGACAATCTTCATGATTTTCATCACCCCGCCAGATTCCGCCTGACGGGGCGCTTCGGTTTTCGCTTCAGAAGACAATTTTTTCTCAGCCGCCAGCCTGAGCTCTTCCGCCAGCTCCTTTTTGTCGCGAATATCGCCTGGCTTCATGGCAATTTTAGATGACAATGCCTGCGTTATCAGCGCCTCCAGCGGACAGGCTTGCCCCTCCTCCAGCCGGATCAGCAGGCGAAAAAAGGGCTTTTCTTTGGGAAACGCTTCCAGCACCACCTGCTCCGCCGTCCGGTACAGATCCAACAGCGGCGTTTCGGGTTCCCCCTGGGTACTCAGCCGCGAATTTGCCCACGCCATCGCTTTTCGCTTATAAAACAGGGAGTCAACAAATGAACGCCCCAGCGGTGATAACCTACCGCTGTGCAAAATGTCGGCCCACAGTAAACGCGTGCGCGCGCTTTCACCGGGCACATATTCGGCATCCGCCATACAGCGCGCTTCGACCGCCATCACCGCCAGCGGGAAGAAATCAGGCCGGTGCTGGCGGCACCAGCCCAGCAACAGGTCGTCCGCCTGCGTGGAGGGATAACGCTGCCAGAAATCGCAAAGATCGGCCAACAGGCTTTCCCCTTCACCGCAGAGCAAACGCTGTTTGCACAGGTAATAGTGCGCATCTTCGTTATCCGGCTCCGCGGCCTGCCAGCGACGAGCAATATCGACCAGTTCCGCCATGCCCCACTGCTCGGCGCTAAACCAGTGTAATAGTTTACGATGCAGCTGTTTATCATCGGGAATTATCCAGGCTCCCTGAACCTGTAGAGCGTCGGCAAAATGTTCGGGATAAAAGCGCCAGATACGCTCAAGCTTAAAAAAGTAGGCGTCAGTTTGGTCTTGAACAACAAGAGGCAATTTGGCCAGACTTAGCAGATCAAACGCATCGCCCCGCTTTACGGTCTCCAGAAATGCTTCCAGCTCTTCTCCCTCAGCATCATCGTCTGCTTCCTGCGGCTGCCAGTTCAGACGCTGCGCCAACAATGCCAGGCAAGACAGCGAGATCGTTTCCGTTTTCATGGCGATGTCGCACAACTGCCAGCGCAGCTTATCTATCTCATCCATTGAACACTGGTTCAATTGCTGAATAAATTTCTGCCATGCCGAGGGCTGAAAGCGATCGCGCTCTGATGCCAGCAATTCCCTGAACGCCACCAGTATTTCATGTTCGTCGCCCACCTCTTCCGTTTTTGCGTCCTCCGCAGGCGAGGCGGCCCAGTGCTGCGCTTCTTCATAGGCCTGGCGCAATCGCTTAAAACCCTGCGGATCGCTCTCAGGGTGGAATGAGGGCAACAGGGCAAGATAAGCCTGACGGATACATTCCAGATCGGTGGTAGGTTCAATGCCCAGGATTTCCCAACAGATATTCATAAATCGCTCACTCCTTTAAGCGTTTCCGGGCATGTCGGTTGTTCGTTGAGCGGACGCCACGGTAGCTGCACATAATAACTCTCTGTCGTAGAGGCCAGTTCATTAAACATCCGCGCGCCTGAAGCGTCGTACTTTAGGTGAGCGAAATATGCCTGTATGGTGTCCCCTTTAGCCTGCCAGTACAGCCGACCCAACGAATAGGCGGCAAAATATTGCGTCCAACCGTCGTAAAAATAGTACGCCCGCGCATAGATACGCGATTGCAGCCACAGGCTTTCCTCTTCCGTCAGCCATTGATTCAACACCCCCATCCGGCATAAAAACCCCATACGCACATAGTCCCAGGCTTTAATGCCTCCGCGCCCGCAGCATAGTGCGGTTTCGGCAACAAATCGCGCATAAATCTGGCCCTGTTCGCTAAGCTGTGCGGTGAATTCGCGCCATTGATGAGGAGATAGCGTAAACCAGCGGATATAAAAGGGAGCCAAATCTGCCGCATGACCGTCGTCCGTCATTCGATAGATGGTTTGAATAAGATCTTCACGATTATCAATCCCCCATGAATCGGAGAGATCGACAGCAGGAATTCCGGTATACATTGCTGGAGAGGTATGCGAAGGCTCATTGCCGATGTATAGCACCTCCATCGGCGTGGAGAGCGCAAAAAGTAAATATTGTTCTTCCTTGTCCATATTCGATATCCCTAATGCATAAACTGGCGTAATACATGGCCGACAACGCCAATAAATAAAATGATTTTAATCACCTGCCAGAGGCCAAAGCCGCCGCCAGATTCCTCCGTACTCGGCGAAGTCACCGTCGTCACCGGTTCTTCATCTGCGACTACAGCTTCACACGGTGTGGCGACAGCCGCAGCCCGCCCCAGCAACCCGCGAATAACCAGCGCTTCCAACGGGCAGATATCCGGCGCATCAAGCTTCGTTACCAGACTCTGTAACAATGCCGCTGACGGCTCCTCGGCGCACGCCAGGCTATCCGCCACCTGATACAACAGCCAGTATGGATGCTGGCTATGCGCCTCACTCACCGCTGGCGCGCCATAATTCAAACGCCGCGCAATAAAACTTTCGCTTAGCGGCGATAATGCGCCGCTGTGCAGCGCCTCGGCCCACAGCAAGCAGGAACGAGCGCTTGAGCCGGGAATATACAGCAGCTGTTCAGCGTTAATATCCACCTGCTCACGCCCCTCAACCGCCATCACCAGCAGCGGGAAAAAGTCCGGTCGATGCTGACGGCACCAGCGCAGCAACAGATCGTCAAGCTGGGTAGAAGGATGCGCCCACCACTGCGCGTAAAGTTCTGGCAGCAGGCTATCGCCTTCACCGCAAAATACGCGCTGGGCTAAGTAGTAATAACCCGGCGTTGCGTTATCGGGTTCGGCTTCCTGCCATGCCAGGGCGACAGGCAGCAGCTCCGCAATACCCCAGTGCAAGGTGCTGAACCAGCGTAACAGACGTCGTTGAAAGCGTAGATTGTCCGGGATAATCCAGGCGCCGTGCTGCGCCATAAGTTGGGCGAAATAGAGAGGATGCTCGAAAAAGGTGTTGTCCAGGGCATCATAAAAAGCAATGGTCTGGTTTTGTACCGCCACTGGCAAATGCAGCAATAGCGAATAATCAAACAGGTCGCCACGGCGGATTTCAAACAAAAGATCCTCCACCTCCTCGGCATCGACATCTCGATTATCACTCCCCTGTTCCCAAGCCAGGCGATCTGACAGCAGTTTCAGACACGAGTAAGAAATAGGAAAGGTCTTCATCGCGATAGCGCACAGCCACCAGCGCGATTTTTCGACCTGTAAAATCGATAATTTATTGATCTGTTGGATAAACTCCTGCCATGCCTGCGGCTGAAAGCGCCGTTCGCCATCCGCCAGCAAATCACCGAATATCTCCCTGAGATAATTCACCCACGGGGTATCGGGATCCTCATCAACCACCGTAATGGCGGGCGATGTTGTCCCCTGCAATGCATTCTCATAGGCTTCTCGCAATTGCTTAAAACCCTGCGGATCGGTTTCCGGATGAAATGACGGCAGCAGCGCCAGATAAGCCTGACGAATGGCGTCGGTATCCGTGGTGGCCTCAATGCCAAGGACTTGCCAACAGGTTTTCATAGATCGCTCACCTCCTGAAGCGTGTCCGGGCATTCAGGGTAATGGGGCAGGTAGCGCCACGGCAGCGTGGCGTAAAAACTGTCCTTCCCTGCGATCAGCTTATTCATCATACGTCGCCCCGCGTCATCAAACTCCTTACGGGCGAATGTCTCGCGTAGCAACGGTAGGTTATCGCCATTCCGTAACTGCCAGTACAAACGCCCGGTGTAATAAGCGCTGAAATACGGCAACCAGCCGGAATAATAGCTGAGCGCGCGAAGCTGTATCCGCGACTGCAGCCACAGGCTCTCCTCTTCCGTCAGCCATTCATTGAGCACGCCCATGCGGCAGAGAAATCCCATCCGCACATAATCCCAACTGCGAATACCACCTTCGCCGCAACACACGGCGGTATCAGCGACGAATCGGGCATAAATGCGATCTCCCTCGTCCAGCGCGTCGGTATACTCCTGCCACTCCTGCGGCGCATACCTAAACCAGCGGCGATATAGCCATTCCAGTTGCGTGGCATGACCGTCATCCGTCATGCGGGAAATGGTCTGAAGCAGTTCATCGCGATTTTCAATACCCCACGACGATTCAAGATCGAAACGTTTTACACCTAAATACATTTTCGGTGACGAATGTGAAGGTAAACAGTCCTCGTTCAATACTTCCATCGGCGAGGAAAGTGCAAAGAGTAAATATTGTGATTCTTTATCCATAATAAATCGCCAAAATATATTCACACCACAAATAAAAACGCAATTGAAAACTAAAATAGAGTACAACAAAGCCAAATCGCAATATATTATTAATCTAAAAAACAATGGCGGGATAAATTAAAAAATGAATCATTCCATAACCAGTCATCCCTGCGACAACGTATCTTTAGCACAATTAACCGAACTGGCGCAGTCAGGAAATAGTGAAGCTCAATATATATTAGGCCGTTTATATAATGACGAACGTATAGATGGCAGCGAAGAGGATAAGCTCTCTTTTTATTGGTTGCAGCAGGCAGCTGAACAAGGACACTGCGAGGCGCAATATTGGCTCGGCTTACGATACAAAGACACGCCTACCGACATGAAAGATAATACGCTGGCTTTATTCTGGTCAGAAAAAGCCGCACAGCAAGGACACCGCCACGCTTTCAACACATTAGGCTGGGTTCAGGAAGGAGAAACCGGGATGGCGCCAGATTATGCCCAGGCCGTTGCCTGGTATCGCAAAGGAGCAGAACAGAGCCACAACCTTGCGCAATATAATCTCGGGAGAATGTATCATTCAGGAACTGGCGTAGAGCAAAATGATACACAGGCACTCTACTGGTTTAAACAGGCAGCATTACAAGGCCATTGCGCCAGCCAGGAAAGACTGGCGTATATGTATGGCAATGGGAAAGGATGTCGGAAAAATTTATCCCTTGCCGCCCTTTGGTACAAGAAGAGCGCGCTACAAGAGAGCAGCTACTCGCAATATCAGATGGGCTATTGTTATTACATCGGAAAAGGTATCAAACAAGATTACCAGCAGGCAATATACTGGTTTCGAAAAGCGGCAGACCAGGGTGACGATGATGCCTATAACAGTATCGGCTGGATGTACAAATGCGGTCATGGCGTCGAGCAAAATTATTCGCTAGCACTGGAATGGTTCCACAAATCAGCAGAATGTAACAATTCATCGGGCTGGTACAACCTCGGATGCATGTACAGAGATGGACACGGTACCGCACAAGACCTACAACAAGCGCTCTACTGGTTCAAAAAAGCACAGCCCACGGGCAAATGGAACGTCGATGAAGAGATCCGCAAACTGGAAGCCCAACTGCACGCTTAACATGGCGGACGGCAACCGTCCGCTCACGATAATGAACCTTACGGCTCAAACGGCCTGCGCTGGAACTGATCGTGGCCACACTTCGGGCAGAGCGGCAACACATCCGGCGTGTAAACCGCCAGATGATAGTGGCATTTCTCGCACACCAGATTCCCCAATCCCACCACTTCGCCACTGTGATACACGCCGTGGTGATTCAAATCCTGGAAGACTTCACGCCATTCCAGCTGGGTTTTGTCGGTAATGTCCGCCAGTTCCTGCCAGAGACTCTCTTTAATCACCCGTAAGAAGACGCTATCGTCCTGGCTCTCTTCGTAGCTCATGGCGAACTCTTCCAGATCGCGTCTGACAGCGCGCGTCAGTTCGTCCACCTCGGTTCGCGTTAACTCCCCTGTTTGCATCACGCGCTGGCGCGCCTGCTCCACCAGCGCATCAATGTCGCGCTCGCCATTGCGTAAACGCTCGCTTAATGAGGCCACCAGTTCACGGTAATATTGAGCAACCTTGTTCATCACTTCACCTCTTGGATCGTTAACTGCCTATAATAATAGACGTTATTTGCGTTACGCTTTGCAAGGCTGCCCACAGAGTCTGTAAATTCTTGTCAGGCCGACTCGCGTATCCAGCGCGTCAGCGAGGTACGATCGACATTTAACCGTTTCGCCACTAACGATTTATTATCCCTTTCCGCCTCTAATAATTTTCTCAAAATACGCAGGCGAATCGTTTTATAATCGCCAGCCAGCATCTGGCAGTCGTGGCAGGTAGTTGGCTCGCGTCGGCTCCCCTCTTCCAGATCGTCCAGCAAGAGGCGACCCTCATCCAGCGTTGCCGGGGAGTGATCAATAGAGAGTACCAGCCGTTCGATAATATTGCTTAACTGCCTGACGTTTCCGGGCCAGGCGAAGCGCTGAAGCTCTTGCCACAGCGCCGGGGTTAACGTTAGTGCCGGGCGTTTATAATGCTGGCTGAAACTAGTAAGCAGCGACAGGCCGATGGCTTTGATATCCTCCGGACGTTTGCGTAGCGGGATGGTGGTCACTTTTAATACGTTAAGCCGATAGTAAAGATCTTCGCGAAATGTCCCGTCCGCAATGAGCCTCGTTAACGTCTGATTGGTCGCCGCAATCACGCGAATATCAACAGGTATCATCTGGTCTGAGCCCAGCCGCATAATCTGCCGCTCCTGCAATACCCGTAATAAGCGCGTCTGTAGCGGTTTATCCAGCTCGCTAATCTCATCCAGAAAAATGGTACCGTGGTGCGCTAATTCAAACAGGCCTATTTTGCCTTTCGGCGACGCGCCGGTAAATGCGCCGGCGACATAGCCAAAGAGTTCGCTCTCCAGAATCTGAGGGGCCATCGCGCCGCAGTTAATGGCGACAAACGGGCCGTTGACGCGTTGGCTGGCATTATGAATACTTTGCGCCAGCACCTCTTTCCCCGTCCCGCTTTCGCCATTAATTAAGATAGTCGCGTCCGTACCGGCATAATTTTTAATGATCGCCAGACGACGCAGCATTTCCGGGTTTTCGGTAAGCAGATCGTCGAAATGATAGCGGGCGCTCAAGCCGCGGCGAGACAGTTCCTGGCGGCGAACATGATGTTCCGCCCCCTGTAAACTGGAGACGGTTTGCATCGTCAACACTACCCGGCTTAACTGTCTGGCCGCAAATACCGGATACAGATTAACCACCATCGCGCCTTGCGGCGTATCGACGACTTTCGCGCTGACGGTTTTTCCCTCACGTAATGTATGCCGCTCCTGGTGCAATACCTGTTTCAGGAAAGATGCGTCATAAATCTCACCGGAGGCGTTAATTTTAAAAAGTTGGCTCGCATATTTATTGTAATGCAGTAACGCGCCGGTATCATCAAGCGTGATAACAGCTTTATCAAACTGATCGAGAATCAGCTGCAGATGATGACGCTCGAGTAATTGGCTGCGAAAAGCCAGATATAATGAGCGGGCTTCTTCCAGAGCTTCGGTTATTGAGGCGGGGCTGGAATCAAGTAAACGGAATTGCGAGCCCAGCGGTGAAAAATAATCCTGACAAACGGTATCGCCAACAATGCAATCTAATGGCGTGGACACTAATTGCCGCTTCAGGCAAGAAATCGTTTCTTTATCATTTCCCTGTAAGGTAAAAATTTTATAGTTAATATTTAACTGTTCCGCTACGCGCGCGCATCCTTTGATCACACTGGAAAAGCCGACAATACCGACAGTGCCTTTTTGTCCTTTAAAAGGGATAAGCGCATCAAGAATGTCGTAGCCGGACATTTTAATTTCGACTACCGGTAATTTACTGTGCTTTTTTAATATTTCCGCACAGCCGCCACGACTAATCAGTACCTGGTGCCCACGGGACTCTAATAAAGGTAGCTCATCCAGGATACGATTAAGCGTCGTTTGATGAATAGTGACGGCGTAATCCAACTGCGCGACCAGCGCCTCGGCAGCCTTTGCCAGTTGAGGGTAAGGAGAGACAAAACAGAGAGGAGATGCGGCTATATCTTTCGTCTTATTCATCACTCACCATCCTGTTGGTTTATGAACGGGCGAGACCGCCCGTCGTGATTTATTTTCCGCCGAAACGCTAACCGCCTGCGGCGGCTGGGTTCAGTTTACGATCGTAGCGTTTTTTTATCCATACGGTCAGGAAGGGGGCGCACAGAGCGGTAATAATCGTCGAGGCCGCCACCTGCGCCGCCGCCGTCGACGCCAGGTCGGTAAAATGCGGATCGAGCAGCGCGATTGCCGCTGGCGTCGCGACGGCGTTGCCAGAGGTGGTGGAGACCGCCGCGCCTGCCACGCCGCTGCCTCCCGTCAGACGATCGGCGAAAATATTAAAAAATCCGCCAATCGCCACCGTCATGAGTCCCAGTAAAATGCCTGAAGAACCTGCCGTGATAAGTCTTGCGAAATCAATACCGTATCCTAACCCAAAGGCAAAAAAAGGAATCGTTACCACGCTGCCCTGTTTAAGAAACTTGCGCATGTCCTCATCCAGATTACCCAAAATCATGCCAATGATAATGGGAATAATAACCGCCACCAGATTCATAAAGGGTATCGACACCATGCCTGCCGACCCTAACGCCAGCATGGTGAAAAAGGGACCATCGTTCAACGATATTACCGCAATCGCGCCGCCGTCGGTTTCATCGCCGTACTCCCCCACCAACGCGGCATATAACCCACTGTTTGAGTTGGTCATCGCCGAAATAATCGCTAAAGCCGACAGACCTAATAACCCATCCGGGCCGCAAAATTTTCCGACCAGAATGCCAATAATCACGCCGCTGGCAAATTTCGCAAAGGTGATCGCAGCGCCTTTTTTCAGCGCTTTCGGCGCGGCTTTAAACTGGATATCCGCGCCCATACAGACTAAAAACATGCCTAAAATCGCCATTGCGCCATGCGAAATAGAGGTGACAAAACCGCCTATTTCCAGCGCCTCCGGCGCAAAGGTTTTAAACAATGCGCCGATGATCAGCGGTACAACCATCATACCACCAGGAAAACGTTCCAGTGTTTTTTTAATTTTCATAGCTTATTCCCAGGAGATAACCGGACAGCTTGTGCTGCCCGATTTGGTATCAGAACGTCGGCGCGATCTTATAAATAGAGAATTCGTTATGACCTAAATCTTCTGATTTAGTCGTTTTCCCATTCGCGACGCGTAAAATTTCCTGATAAATTTCCTCGCCCATTTGCGTAATAGAAGCCTCGCCAGACATAATGGCGGACACATCAATATCAATATTGTCCTGCATCATTTCCCACGTTGCTTTATTACCCGTAATTTTTATTACCGGCGCTATTGGGTTACCGGCAGGCGTTCCGCGACCGGTAGTAAAAATAACGATCTGCGCTCCACCCGCCACCATGCCGGAAATAGATTCAATATCCTGCCCCGGGGTATCCATAATCCACAGGCCCGGATGCGTTGGGCTATCGGCATATTCCAGTACGCCCTGTAACGGCGCATGACCCGCTTTATGCATACAGCCTAACGATTTTTCTTCAATGGTAGTCAACCCGCCTTTAATATTGCCCGGCGTCGGCTGTCCCCCGCGAATATCCTCGCCCAGCGCTTTTGCTCGCGCCTCGCAGCCGACCACTAAATCAATAAGCTGTTGACCAACCTCCGGCGTCACCGCGCGTTTCGCCATCACATGCTCGGCGCCAATAAATTCCGTCGTTTCAGAAAGAATTGAGCTTCCGCCGCAGCGTATCAGCTTATCCGAGGCGACCCCGCAGGAAGGGTTAGACGCCAGCCCCGATGTCGTATCTGACCCGCCGCACTCCATCGCCAGCAGCAGCTCGCTAACCGGTGCTTGCTGCGGTTTTTGCATGGAGAGTTGTTGCGCATAGTCGCGGGCCAGCGAAATCCCTCTGGCCTGACATTTAAGCGTGCCGCCCTCTTCCTGAATGGTGATGCAGGAGGTCGGTTTGCCAAATGCGGTAATCTCTTCTGCGATGCGCAGCGGCTCCGCGCCTTCACAGCCTAAGCCCACAACCACAATAGCGCCGACGTTGGGATTATTCGCCACATTAATCAATGTCTTTTCCGTCAGACGCGCATCGCCTGCTACCTGGCAGCAGCCAAAATCGTTATTCACCCATGTCGCGCCTTTTACCTGCCGGGCAATATCCCGGGCGACTTTATTCGCACAAACGCTGGTAGGTAAAATCAGTACATAATTACGGATGCCAAAACGGCCGTCAGGGCGGCGGAACCCCAAAAAAGTCTCATTGCTCATAATCATTTTCCCTTGTTTTATATTATTTCCAGTCACCACGTCCGCGTTCACTTTCCACATTGTGGACGTGCACATAGTCGCCACTTTTTATTTCCTGAGTGGCGCGGCCAATGGATTCGCCATATTTATAAACTTCGCCATGAAAAGGCACATCGCAGATGGCGAATTTGTGACCAAATGGCACATCCTGATGTAACACAACGCTTATCTCGCGTTCGCCAATGAACATTGTGGCGGTTTCGCCGGCCTTGAGCGCCGTAATAGCCGTCGCGACGCAATCCTGAGGGTGAATCACCACTGCATTTTTTTTCACGATTAACTCCTTTGCTTTAGTCCTGTCTTCCCTAATCAAAAGACGTGCCACTTTTTAACAACATGATTTATATGACTTTATTTTCATGAGATGATCTGGCGGTGACAGGAACTGCGGTAATTTGCCTCAGTCGTGTCGCATTTTGCGTCACCTGCTCATGGACGCCTGGCGCAACAAATGTTCTACCCCCTGTTTTGACGTGCGTGTTTGGGCTATGCTATGCGGATCTAAACACCACCTCTAAAGCTACATTTGTAGCTGTATCGAAAACAGGACTACTGGCTGCCATGCAAGAGCAATACCGCCCGGAAGAGATAGAATCCAAAGTACAGCTTCACTGGGATGAGAAGCGCACATTTGAAGTGACCGAAGACGAGAGCAAAGAGAAGTATTACTGCCTGTCGATGCTTCCCTATCCTTCTGGCCGACTACACATGGGCCACGTACGTAACTACACCATCGGCGACGTGGTTGCCCGCTACCAGCGTATGCTGGGCAAAAACGTGCTGCAGCCAATCGGCTGGGACGCCTTCGGCCTGCCGGCGGAAGGCGCGGCGGTGAAGAACAACACCGCGCCGGCACCGTGGACGTACGACAACATCGCGTATATGAAAAACCAGCTCAAAACGCTGGGTTTTGGCTATGACTGGAGCCGTGAAATCGCGACCTGCACCCCGGAATACTACCGTTGGGAACAGAAGTTCTTCACCGAGCTGTATAAAAAAGGCCTGGTGTACAAGAAGACTTCTGCCGTTAACTGGTGCCCGAACGATCAGACCGTTCTCGCCAACGAACAGGTGATCGACGGCTGCTGCTGGCGCTGCGACACCAAAGTTGAGCGTAAAGAGATCCCACAGTGGTTTATCAAAATCACCGCTTACGCAGACGAGCTGTTGCGCGATCTGGATAAGCTGGACCACTGGCCTGATACCGTAAAAACGATGCAGCGCAACTGGATTGGCCGCTCTGAAGGCGTGGAAATCACCTTCGATGTGAAGGGTTACGATAACACCCTGACCGTCTATACCACCCGTCCAGATACCTTTATGGGCGCCACTTACCTGGCGGTGGCCGCCGGTCATCCGCTGGCGCAAAAAGCGGCGGCGAACAACGCCGAACTGGCGGCGTTCATCGACGAATGCCGTAACACCAAAGTGGCCGAAGCCGAAATGGCGACCATGGAGAAAAAAGGCGTCGACACCGGCTATAAAGCGATTCATCCGTTAACTGGCGAAGAGATCCCGGTCTGGGCGGCAAACTTTGTCCTGATGGAGTACGGCACTGGCGCGGTGATGGCCGTTCCGGGTCACGATCAGCGCGACTACGAATTTGCCTCCAAATACGGTTTGACCATCAAGCCGGTGATTCTGGCCGCCGACGGTTCCGAGCCAGATCTTTCCGAACAGGCGCTGACCGAAAAAGGCGTGCTGTTTAACTCCGGCGAGTTCGACGGCCTGGCCTTTGAAGCGGCGTTTAACGCCATTGCCGATAAACTGGCGGAAAAAGGCGTCGGCGAACGTAAAGTGAACTACCGTCTGCGCGACTGGGGCGTTTCCCGTCAGCGTTACTGGGGCGCGCCGATCCCGATGGTCACCCTGGAAGACGGCACTGTGCTGCCGACGCCGGAAGATCAACTGCCGGTTATTCTGCCGGAAGACGTCGTCATGGACGGCATCACCAGCCCGATCAAGGCCGATCCTGAGTGGGCGAAAACCACCGTTAACGGTATGCCGGCGCTGCGTGAAACCGACACCTTCGACACCTTTATGGAATCGTCATGGTACTACGCGCGTTACACCTGCCCGCAGTATCAGGAAGGAATGCTGGATTCGAAAGCGGCAAACTACTGGCTGCCGGTCGACATCTACATCGGCGGTATTGAACATGCCATCATGCACCTGCTCTACTTCCGTTTCTTCCATAAGCTGATGCGCGATGCGGGCATGGTCACCTCTGACGAGCCGGCTAAACAGTTGCTGTGCCAGGGCATGGTACTGGCGGATGCGTTCTATTATGTCGGCGAGAACGGCGAACGTAACTGGGTTTCGCCAGTTGACGCTATCGTCGAGCGCGATGAAAAAGGCCGCATCGTCAAAGCAAAAGACGCAGCGGGTCATGAGCTGGTCTACACTGGCATGAGTAAAATGTCCAAGTCGAAAAATAACGGTATCGACCCGCAGGTAATGGTTGAACGTTATGGCGCGGATACGGTACGCCTGTTTATGATGTTCGCTTCTCCGGCGGATATGACTCTGGAATGGCAGGAGTCCGGCGTAGAAGGCGCAAACCGCTTTATTAAACGCGTCTGGAAGCTGGTTTACGAACACACCGCTAAAGGTTCTGTCGCGGCGCTGAACGTCGATGCGCTGAGCGAAGATCAAAAAGCGCTGCGTCGCGATGTGCATAAAACCATTGCCAAAGTGACCGATGATATCGGCCGCCGTCAGACGTTCAACACCGCCATTGCGGCGATCATGGAGTTGATGAACAAACTGGCGAAAGCCCCGCAGGAAGGCGAACAAGACCGCGCACTGCTTCAGGAAGCGCTGCAGGCCGTCGTGCGTATGCTTAACCCGTTCACCCCGCACGTCTGCTTTACCTTGTGGCAGGAACTGGGTGGCGAAGGCGATATCGACAACGCACCGTGGCCGGTTGCCGACGAGCAGGCAATGGTGGAAAACACCACGCTGGTTGTCGTGCAGGTTAACGGTAAAGTTCGCGGTAAGATCACCGTTGCGGTGGATGCCACCGAAGAACAGGTGCGTGAACGTGCAGGCCAGGAACATCTGGTGGCAAAATATCTTGATGGCGTTACCGTGCGTAAAGTGATTTACGTTCCGGGTAAACTCCTCAATCTGGTTGTTGGCTAAGCGCGGGAGGAAGCGTGCGATATCTGGTAACACTGTTGTTATCTCTGGCGGTGCTGGTCACCGCCGGATGCGGCTGGCATCTGCGTAGCACTACGCAGGTTCCGGCTTCAATGAAAACGATGATCCTCGATTCCGGCGATCCGAACGGTCCGCTAAGTCGTGCGGTACGTAATCAGTTACGGCTGAATAACGTAAACCTGCTTGATAAAGACACAACGCGCAAAGACGTTCCGTCTCTGCGGCTTGGAACGGTGACTATTTCGCAGGATACGGCGTCAGTGTTCCAGGACGGCCAGACGGCGGAATATCAGATGGTGATGACCGTCAATGCCTCGGTATTGATTCCGGGCCATGACATCTATCCTATCAGCACGAAAGTGTACCGTTCGTTCTTCGATAACCCGCAGATGGCGTTGGCGAAGGATAACGAGCAGGCCATGATCGTTCAGGAGATGTACGACAAAGCCGCTGAACAGCTGATTCGTAAGCTGACCAGCGTCCGCGCGGCGGATATTCAGGCGACGAAAGAGGAGGCTACCGCCGACAATGAGACGGCGGCGCCCGCCTCTACGCCAGCACGCGTCTCCACTACGCTGAGTAACTAATGATCAGGTTGTATCCTGAACAACTCCGCGCGCAGCTCAACGAAGGGCTGCGCGCGGCATATCTGCTATTGGGCAACGATCCGCTGCTGCTGCAGGAAAGTCAGGACGCTATTCGTCTGGCGGCTGCGTCGCAAGGCTTCGAAGAGCACCACGCTTTTACTCTCGATCCCAGTACCGACTGGGGATCGCTTTTCTCACTCTGCCAGGTGATGAGCCTGTTCGCCAGCCGTCAAACGCTGGTGCTGCAACTGCCGGAAAACGGGCCTAACGCGGCAATGAATGAGCAACTCGCCACCCTGAGCGAGCTGCTGCATGACGACCTGTTATTAATAGTACGCGGAAACAAGCTCACCAAAGCGCAGGAAAACGCCGCCTGGTATACCGCGCTGGCAGACCGTAGCGTTCAAGTCAGTTGTCAGACGCCGGAGCAGGCGCAGCTTCCCCGCTGGGTTGCCGCCAGAGCGAAAGCACAGAATTTGCAACTGGATGACGCCGCGAACCAACTGCTGTGCTATTGCTATGAGGGCAATCTGTTGGCGCTGGCGCAGGCGCTGGAACGACTGTCGCTGCTTTGGCCTGACGGTAAGTTAACGCTTCCTCGCGTGGAGCAGGCCGTCAATGACGCCGCCCACTTTACCCCTTTCCACTGGGTGGATGCGTTACTGATGGGGAAAAGCAAACGCGCGCTGCATATCCTGCAACAGCTACGCCTTGAAGGCAGTGAACCGGTTATTCTGCTGCGCACCCTCCAGCGAGAGCTGCTGCTACTGGTCAATCTCAAACGTCAGTCCGAGCATACGCCGTTACGCGCGCTATTTGATAAACACCGGGTCTGGCAAAACCGTCGCCCCATGATCGGCGACGCGTTGCAGCGTCTCCATCCTGCGCAGCTTCGCCAGGCCGTGCAGTTACTGACGCGTACAGAAATTACGCTCAAACAGGATTATGGTCAGTCGGTATGGGCAGATCTTGAAGGGCTATCGCTCCTGCTCTGCCATAAGGCGCTGGCAGACGTATTTATTGATGGGTGATATGAAATCGTTACAGGCTTTATTCGGCGGCACCTTTGATCCGGTGCATTATGGACATCTTAAACCTGTTGAAACGCTGGCGAATCTGATCGGCTTATCGCGGGTGATTATTATGCCTAACAATGTGCCGCCGCATCGCCCCCAGCCGGAAGCCTCCAGCGCGCAGCGTAAATATATGCTGGAGCTGGCTATCGCCGATAAGCCGCTTTTTACGCTGGATGAACGCGAGCTACAGCGAAACGCGCCCTCTTACACTGCGCAAACGCTGAAAGCATGGCGCGAAGAACAGGGCCCCGAAGCGCCGCTGGCGTTTATTATCGGCCAGGACTCGCTGCTTAACTTCCCCACCTGGCATGATTACGACACCATCCTTGATAACACTCACCTGATCGTTTGTCGTCGTCCGGGCTATCCCCTTGAAATGACGCAGGCGCAACACCAGCAGTGGCTGGAACAGCATCTGACCCATACGCCAGACGATCTGCACCAGTTGCCAGCCGGTAAAATTTACCTGGCGGAAACGCCCTGGCTTAATATCTCCGCAACCCTCATCCGCGAACGGCTGGAAAAAGGCGAGTCCTGCGACGATCTGTTGCCGGAAAACGTGCTGAACTACATCAATCAGCAGGGGTTATACCGGTAAGCACATTGCGCAGCGCCGCCAGCAGACGCTCGTTTTGCGCAGCGCTGCGTATCGCCACACGATAATAGCGGCTGTCCAGCCCCGGGTAGTTAGCGCAGCTACGGATTAAAATTCGCTGCGTCAGCAACCGCCGCTGCAGGTCAATATCCTCTCGCTCACAGCGTAACAACAGATAGTTTGCCCGCCCGGGATAGACCGTCAGCAGGGGGAGCTGACAAAGCGCCTGATAAAACCGGGCGCCCTCCTCCCGTAACCAATGCCAGGTCGCCTGTTGCCAGGCACTATCCTGTAACGCTACCTCACCGGCCAGCGCCGCCAGCGCGTTAATCGACCACGGCATTTGTTGGCGACGCATCCGCGCTACCGCCGCGTCATCGCTATTGACGAGATATCCCAACCGCAGGCCGGGAATGGCATAAAATTTGGTCAGCGAACGCAGCACCCAGATATGCGGATTATCTTTAAGAGCAGGAATAAAGCCCGTCTCATGCGGAATAAAATCGATAAACGCCTCATCCAGGATCAGGTTAATGCTCAGCGATTTGCAGCGATCGGCAATGGCCTGTAATAACGGCCGCTCCGGCAGCAGGCCGGTAGGATTATTGGGCGTACACAGAAACAGGCAGTCCAGATCGGGCGTCAACGCCTCGAGAATGGCATCGGTAAGCTGCCAGTCATCCGCTTCGCGTAGAGACCAGCGACGAATTTCACAGCCACTTTGCGCCAGCGCCCGGCCATACTCCGCGAAACCTGGCGTGACAATCATTGCACGACGCGGTTTAAGACCGCTCGCCACGGTAAAGATTGACTCCGTCTCGCCATTTCCCGCCAGTATCCACGATGCCGGCACCTGATGGTGACGCGCCAGCGCCTGGTGCAAATGAAAATAATCGGCGTCCGGGTAGCGCTCAATGCAGTCCAGATTGTCGATAAGCGCGCGTTTCACGCTGACAGGCATACCCAGCGGATTAATGTTTGCGCTAAAATCCAGTAACTGGTCAGGCGAGATGCCCAACACCGTCGCGGCTTCCCGAATATTACCGCCATGCGCGCTGTTGAATAACGCCATTATGCCTCCGGTCAAAAAACGCTATTTTAGTGAAAAAAACGTTGCGCAATCAGGGGCATTATCATGTTTTGCGCATTTAACCTCATGAGAAATACCATGCGATTGTGGCTAGTGCGTCATGGCGAAACCGAGGCTAATGTCGCCGGGTTGTATAGCGGACATGCTCCCACGCCGTTAACGGAAAATGGGATTGGCCAGGCGAAAACGCTACATACTTTATTGCGCCACGCGCCATTTGACCGGGTGTTATGCAGCGAGCTGGAACGCGCGCGCCATACCGCCCGGCTCGTACTGGAGGGCCGGGATACGCCGCAACACATCTTACCTGAGCTTAATGAGATGTACTTCGGCGACTGGGAAATGCGCCATCACCGCGACCTCGCCCATGAAGATGCCGAAAGCTATGCCGCCTGGTGTACGGACTGGCAGAATGCGGTTCCGACCAATGGCGAGGGTTTTCAGGCTTTTACCCGGCGCGTAGAGCGCTTTATCTCGCGACTCGACGCGTTCAGCGATTGCCAGAACCTGCTGATCGTCAGCCATCAGGGCGTACTCAGCCTGTTGATTGCCCGTCTGCTCGCAATGCCCGCCGCCTCGCTATGGCATTTCCGGGTAGAACAGGGATGCTGGAGCGCAATCGACATATGCGAAGGGTTCGCCACCCTGAAAGTATTAAATAGTCGTGCCGTCTGGCGGCCTGAGTGATGAATTTTCCGTTTTTTCTCGCCGCAGCGGTTTCGCCCATTGACAGCCCCCGACAGGCTGTTATTCTCCGCAGCCAGGCTTTTTTCACCTTGCAGAGCTTTGCAGAAATTGTTTTACAAAAATGGCGATGCTTTCTGTGACGTGGGATGGGATGATAATCTGGTTTTAAACGCCGATCCGGCGACATAAGTCCCGGTATCGCCGCTGATTCAGGTATACTACACGGCGTCCCGCCGGAAGGTTAGCGTTAACTCGCAACGCCTTACCGGTCCAGCCTGTTGGCCTTTTTTCTATCGTTATAACGCAATTATTCACCCAGGGGGAAAACTTGCAGGGTAAAGCACTCCAGGATTTTGTTATCGACAAAATTGATGACCTGAAAGGTCAGGACATCATCGCCTTAGATGTTCAGGGTAAATCCAGTATCACCGACTGTATGATTATTTGTACCGGCACCTCCAGCCGTCACGTTATGTCTATTGCCGACCACGTGGTGCAGTCGTCGCGCGCGGCCGGTATGCTGCCATTGGGCGTCGAAGGCGAAAATGCGGCTGACTGGATTGTCGTCGATCTGGGCGATGTGATTGTGCATGTCATGCAGGAAGAAAGTCGCCGCCTGTATGAACTGGAAAAACTCTGGAGTTAATGCGTGAAGCTGCAACTTGTCGCTGTCGGCACGAAGATGCCCGACTGGGTTCAAACGGGATTTACGGAATATCTGCGTCGTTTTCCGAAAGATATGCCCTTTGAGCTGATCGAAATCCCTGCGGGCAAACGCGGCAAGAACGCGGATATCAAACGCATTCTCGACAAAGAGGGCGAGCAGATGCTGGCCGCCGCCGGTAAGAATCGCATTGTTACCCTGGATATTCCAGGCAAGCCGTGGGATACGCCGCAGTTAGCCAATGAGCTGGAGCGCTGGAAACAGGACGGGCGCGACGTCAGTTTGCTGATTGGCGGCCCGGAAGGATTATCTCCCGCCTGCAAAGCGGCAGCGGAACAGAGCTGGTCGCTCTCGGCGTTAACGCTCCCTCACCCGCTGGTTCGGGTTCTGGTTGCGGAGAGTTTGTACCGGGCGTGGAGCATCACAACCAACCACCCTTATCACCGTGAGTGATCGTGAAGTCTTGAGAAGATTAAGCAGCGGATGAAACGACAAAATTCTTTTCGTGACTATACGGCTGAGTCCGCACTGTTTGTGCGTCGGGCGCTGGTCGCCTTTTTGGGTATTTTGCTGCTGACCGGCGTACTGATCGCCAATTTGTATAATCTGCAAATTCTCCGTTTTACCGATTACCAGACCCGCTCGAACGAAAACCGTATCAAGCTGGTGCCAATTGCGCCAAGCCGCGGGATAATCTACGACCGTAACGGCATTCCCCTTGCGCTGAACCGCACTATCTATCAGATTGAAATGATGCCGGAAAAGGTGGATAACGTTCAGCAAACGCTGGATGCGCTACGCAGTGTGGTCGATTTAAACGACGACGATATCGCCGCCTTTAAAAAAGAGCGCGCCCGATCCCATCGCTTTACTTCTATTCCGGTGAAAACAAACCTGACGGAAGTTCAGGTCGCGCGCTTTGCTGTCAACCAGTACCGTTTTCCGGGCGTCGAAGTCAAAGGCTATAAACGCCGCTATTATCCATACGGATCGGCGCTGACCCACGTTATCGGCTACGTATCGAAAATCAATGATAAAGACGTCGAGCGTCTCGACAGAGAAAACAAACTGGCGAACTACGCCGCCACCCATGACATCGGCAAGCTGGGCATTGAGCGCTACTATGAAGATATTCTGCATGGTCAAACCGGTTATGAAGAGGTTGAAGTCAACAACCGCGGTCGCGTTATTCGCCAACTCAAAGAGGTGCCGCCGCAGGCCGGACACGATATCTACCTGACGCTGGATCTCAAGCTCCAGCAGTATATTGAAACGCTGCTGGCAGGCAGTCGCGCGGCGGTGATTGTCACCGATCCGCGTACCGGCGGCGTGCTATCGCTGGTCTCCATGCCAAGTTACGACCCTAACCTTTTCGTGGACGGCATCTCCAGCAAAGATTACTCCGGGCTGCTTAACGACCCGAACACGCCATTAGTGAACCGCGCGACTCAGGGTGTCTACCCACCTGCTTCTACCGTTAAGCCTTACGTCGCCGTATCGGCGTTAAGCGCTGGCGTCATCACCCGTAACACCAGTCTTTTCGACCCTGGCTGGTGGCAGTTGCCGGGGTCTGAGAAACGCTACCGCGACTGGAAAAAATGGGGCCACGGGCATCTGAATATCACCAAATCCCTTGAAGAGTCGGCGGATACCTTCTTCTATCAGGTGGCCTATGACATGGGGATCGATCGCCTGTCAGAATGGATGGGTAAGTTCGGCTATGGTCACTATACCGGAATTGATCTCGCAGAAGAGCGATCTGGTAATATGCCGACCCGCGAGTGGAAACAGAAACGCTTTAAAAAACCGTGGTATCAGGGCGATACGATTCCGGTGGGCATCGGCCAGGGTTACTGGACAGCGACGCCGATTCAGATGAGTAAGGCGCTGATGATCCTTATTAACGACGGTGTAGTTAAAGTCCCGCACCTGTTAATGAGCACCGCGGAAAACGGTAAACAGGTGCCGTGGGTACAGCCGCATGAGCCGCCGGTGGGCGATATTCACTCCGGCTACTGGGAAATTGCGAAAGATGGCATGTATGGCGTCGCCAACCGCCCTAACGGCACGGCGCATAAATATTTTGCCAGCGCGCCCTATAAAATCGCGGCGAAGTCGGGCACCGCGCAGGTCTTTGGCCTGAAGGCCAACGAAACGTACAATGCGCATAAAATCGCCGAGCGCCTGCGCGACCATAAATTAATGACCGCCTTTGCGCCGTATAACAATCCCCAGGTCGCCGTCGCGATCATCCTTGAAAACGGCGGTGCAGGCCCGGCAGTAGGCACGATCATGCGCCAAATCCTTGATCACATCATGCTGGGCGACAACAACACCCATTTGCCTGCGGAAAACCCGGTGGTTGCAGCGGCGGAGGACCAATAATCATGACGGATAATCCGAACAAAAAAACCTTCTGGGATAAAATTCATATCGATCCCACGATGCTACTCATTCTGCTGGCGTTACTGGTTTATAGCGCGTTGGTCATCTGGAGCGCCAGCGGCCAGGACATCGGCATGATGGAGCGTAAAATCGGTCAGATTGCGATGGGGCTGGTGGTCATGGTGGTGATGGCGCAGATCCCGCCGCGCGTGTATGAAGGCTGGGCGCCCTATCTCTATATCATTTGTATCATTCTGCTGGTCGCCGTTGATGCCTTCGGCGCAATATCCAAAGGCGCGCAGCGCTGGCTCGATCTGGGAATCGTTCGCTTTCAGCCTTCGGAAATAGCCAAAATCGCCGTGCCGCTGATGGTCGCCCGCTTTATTAACCGCGACGTCTGCCCGCCCTCGCTGAAAAATACCGCCATCGCCCTGGTATTAATCTTTATGCCTACCCTGCTGGTCGCCGCCCAGCCGGACCTGGGGACGTCTATTCTGGTCGCCCTTTCCGGTCTCTTTGTCCTATTTTTGTCTGGTCTGAGCTGGCGCTTAATTGGGGTCGCCATTGTATTGATCGCTGCATTTATTCCTATTTTGTGGTTTTTCCTGATGCACGATTACCAACGCCAGCGCGTCATGATGCTCCTTGATCCGGAGACCGATCCGCTGGGCGCGGGCTATCATATTATTCAGTCTAAAATCGCCATTGGCTCAGGCGGCCTGCGCGGTAAAGGCTGGCTCCACGGCACCCAGTCGCAGCTGGAGTTTTTACCCGAACGCCATACCGACTTTATCTTCGCGGTACTGGCGGAAGAGCTCGGTCTGGTGGGCATCCTGATTCTGCTCGCGCTCTATATTTTGCTAATAATGCGCGGCTTGTGGATTGCCGCCAGAGCGCAAACTACATTTGGTCGCGTGATGGCTGGCGGATTAATGTTAATATTATTCGTTTATGTCTTCGTAAATATTGGTATGGTGAGCGGTATTCTGCCTGTGGTTGGAGTACCTTTACCCCTGGTCAGCTACGGGGGCTCCGCACTGATTGTGCTGATGGCCGGGTTCGGGATTGTGATGTCGATCCACACCCACAGAAAAATGTTGTCGAAAAGCGTATAAGGGGTGCGCAATGCGTAAGCAGTTGCCTGTAATCTGCGTCGCGGCAGGGATAGTACTACTCGCGGCATGTACTAATGACGGCGGTCAGCAGCAAACCACCGTCGCGCCGCAACCTGCGGTATGTAATGGTCCGACTGTGGAAATCAGCGGAGCGGAACCGCGTTATGAACCTCTGAATCCGACCGCAAACCAGGATTATCAGCGTGACGGTAAAAGTTATAAAATCGTTCAGGACCCGTCCCGCTTTAGCCAGGCTGGCCTGGCCGCTATTTATGATGCGGAACCCGGCAGTAATTTAACCGCCTCCGGGGAGATGTTCGATCCGATGCAGCTTACCGCCGCCCATCCGACACTGCCTATCCCCAGCTATGCGCGAATCACCAACCTGGCCAACGGTCGCATGATCGTCGTGCGTATTAACGATCGCGGCCCCTATGGCACCGATCGGGTCATCTCCCTGTCCCGCGCGGCGGCGGATCGTCTGAATACCTCGAATAATACTAAAGTACGGATTGACCCTATTATCGTGGCGCCGGATGGTTCGCTCTCCGGCCCGGGGATGGCCTGTACGACGGTGGCGAAACAGACCTACGCTCTGCCCCCGCGCCCTGATTTAAGCGGCGGAATGGGAAGCGCCTCTTCAGCGCCTGCGCAACCGCAAGGCGACGTTCTTCCGGTCAGTAATTCCACGTTGAAAAGTGACGATACCACCGGTGCGCCGGTGAGCAGTAGCGGCTTCCTCGGCGCGCCGACTACGCTGGCGCCTGGCGTGCTGGAGAGTAATGAACCGACGCCGACACCACAGACAGCGCCGGTTTCCGCGCCGGTGACGGCTCCAGCGACTGCGACGCCGGTAAGCGCGCCTGCCGCCGCAGCCCCGGTATCTACCCCGGTGAGCGCGCCTGCCGCCGCGGCGAGCGGTCGTTTCGTCGTCCAGGTCGGCGCCGTCAGCGATCAAACGCGTGCGCAGCAGTACCAACAGCGTTTAAGCCAGCAGTTCAGCGTACCAGGGCGCGTAATACAAAACGGCGCGGTCTGGCGTATTCAACTGGGGCCTTTTGCCAGTAAAGCCGAAGCCAGCGCGTTACAGCAACGTTTGCAAACAGAAGCACAATTACAGTCCTTTATCGCCAGCGCGCAGTAACCGATCGCAGGTATCTGTACTGTCAATTTCTGTAAATGACATTAACAAAGTCACGCGGAAAGTCAGATGCCTGCCAGTTATGCTTTTGCTATAGTAGGGCTCTTTTTTTAATTTCATCACGGACGTCGTAGTTCAGACCATGAAGACCACTTTTTCCGCTCGTTTTATGCAGCGCATGGCGCTCACCACGGCGCTTTGTGCCGCGTTTATCTCAACCGCACATGCCGATGACCTGAATATCAAAACTATGATCCCGGGCGTTCCGCAGATCGATGCGGAATCCTACATCCTGATCGACTACAACTCCGGCAAAGTTCTGGCGGAACAAAACGCCGACGAACGTCGCGACCCGGCTAGTCTGACAAAGATGATGACCAGTTACGTCATCGGACAGGCAATGAAAGCGGGTAAATTTAAAGAAACCGACCTGGTTACCGTCGGTAATGACGCCTGGGCCACCGGCAATCCGGTATTTAAAGGTTCCTCGCTGATGTTCCTCAAACCGGGAATGCAGGTACCGGTCTCTCAGTTGATACGCGGCATCAATCTGCAATCCGGCAATGACGCCTGTGTGGCGATGGCTGATTTCGCCGCCGGTAGCCAGGATGCTTTCGTCGGGCTGATGAACAGCTATGTGAACGCGTTGGGGCTGAAAAATACCCACTTCCAGACCGTACACGGCCTGGACGCCGACGGACAATACAGTTCAGCTCGCGATATGGCGCTGATTGGCCAGGCGTTAATTCGCGATGTGCCTAACGAATATGCCGTTTATAAAGAAAAAGAGTTCACCTTTAACGGCATTCGCCAGTTAAACCGTAACGGTCTGCTGTGGGATAACAGCCTGAATGTGGACGGCATCAAAACCGGCCATACCAGCAAAGCGGGCTATAATCTGGTCGCTTCCGCAACCGAAGGCCAGATGCGGTTGATTTCCGCCGTAATGGGCGGACGAACCTATAAAGGCCGTGAAACAGAAAGCAAAAAACTGCTGACGTGGGGCTTCCGTTTCTTTGAAACCGTTAATCCGCTGAAGGCTGGTAAAGAGTTCGCCTCTGAACCCGCCTGGTTTGGTAATACCGATCGCGCCTCGCTGGGCGTCGATAAAGACGTTTACCTGACGATCCCTCGCGGTCGCATGAAAGATTTGAAAGCGAGCTATGTACTGAATACCGCAGAACTGCACGCGCCGCTGCAGAAAAACCAGGTAGTCGGCACCATCAACTTCCAGCTGGACGGTAAAACCATCGAGCAGCGTCCGCTGGTCGTACTGCAAGAGATCCCGGAAGGGAACTTCTTCGGTAAAATCATTGATTACATTAAATTAATGTTCCATCACTGGTTTGGATAAAAATTGAACGCTTGAAAGTGTGATTTTCGTCCCCATATACTATGCATCAGTAAAACTCCCGCCCTGTGGCGGGAGTTGTTATTTTTTTTACGTAATGCCGGAGCTGACATGAAAACCAAACTTAACGAACTGCTTGAATTCCCTACGCCATTTACTTACAAAGTAATGGGGCAGGCGTTACCTGAGCTGGTTGATCAGGTGGTTGAAGTGGTACAGCGCCATGCGCCTGGTGATTACTCTCCGACGGTAAAACCGAGCAGCAAAGGCAACTACCACTCGGTCTCTATCACCATTAATGCCACCCATATTGAACAGGTTGAAACGCTGTACGAAGAACTGGGCAATATTGATATCGTGCGAATGGTATTGTAATACATCCAGACGGTTACCCGGTCTTATCCGGGTAACTCCCCGCCTCCCCCGCTGTGATATACTTTCCTCTCTTTTTTCATTCTCTACGGAGATGCCGTTTTGTATCAGGATAAAATCCTTGTCCGCCAGCTCGGCCTTCAGCCCTATGAAGCTATCTCTCAGGCCATGCATAACTTTACCGATATGCGCGATGAAAACAGCCATGATGAAATCTGGTTGGTTGAGCATTACCCGGTGTTTACCCAGGGCCAGGCCGGTAAAGCGGAACATATATTGATGCCTGGCGATATTCCCGTTGTGCAGAGCGATCGTGGAGGACAGGTGACCTATCATGGTCCGGGCCAACAGGTAATGTACGTTTTACTTAACCTGAAACGACGTAAACTGGGCGTGCGTGATTTAGTCACCCTACTTGAACAGACCGTGGTGAATACGCTGGCTGAAATTGGTATTGAGGCGCATCCGCGCGCCGATGCGCCGGGCGTCTACGTGGGTGAAAAGAAAATCTGCTCGCTGGGTTTACGTATCCGTCGCGGCTGCTCATTCCACGGTTTAGCGCTAAACGTTAACATGGATCTTTCTCCTTTCCTGCGTATCAACCCGTGTGGTTATGCCGGCATGGAAATGGCTAAAATAACGCAGTGGAAGGAAGACGCTACCACGGATAATATTGCGCCCCGCTTGCTGGCGAATATTTTAGCTCTGCTAAATAATCCACCGTATGAATATATTGCTGCTTAATGCGTAAAATATAATGGCCCAAGAAATTTATGGGTCATTAATCATATATGATTTGAATGCTTTACTTCTCCCCCCGCTTTCTATATTTTCGTTATATCCCTGCTGTAGCCGCCAGGCGGCATGGCCTCTTCAGTCCTCATGATGAGGAATTTTCCGTGAACAAAATCCCGGCCTTGCTGTTACTTATCTTATTGAAATGACTAAAAATACATTCATAAGAGTAATTTTAAAACCAACCCATAAATGCAAAATATACTATTTCATCTATTATTCATAATACGAATGAATTCGGAGCCAGAGCGTGAGTGATAATAATCAGGCAGAAAGACAACCGGCCGATCAACACCTACAGGACAAACCGCAAATTTTCAGAACACTGAGAAATATTGACCTCAATCTGTTGACGATTTTCGAGGCCGTATATGTCCATAAAGGGATCGTCAATGCAGCGAAAATTCTTAACCTGACGCCGTCAGCCATTAGCCAGTCCATTCAAAAATTACGGACTATATTTCCCGATCCGCTGTTTATTCGCAAAGGCCAGGGCGTAACGCCCACGACGTATGCTACGCATCTGCACGAATACATCAGCCAGGGGCTGGAATCTATTCTTGGCGCCCTGGATCTTACGGGCAGCTATGATAAGCAACGCACCATTACAATTGGCACGACGCCTTCGGTCGGCGCGCTAGTGATGCCGATTATTTACCAGGCCATCAGGCCGCGTTATCCTCAGCTTTTGCTGCGCAACATTCCGGTAGACGATGCCGAAAGCCAGCTTAGTCAGTTTCAGACCGATCTCATTATCAATACCCATAGCTATAACAACCGGAGCATTCAGCATCACGTCCTGTTTAGCGATACGCTTGAGATTGTCTGCCGCCAGCATCACCCGTGTCTGGCGAACGCCATTACTGAAGAGAGACTGAACAGCGCGGATCACACCTTTCTGATGCTGGATGGACAACATCTTTCCCTGCTGCGCCAGCGACTGCAGGAGACATTTCCCGATCAGCAAATCAGTTTTAGCAGCTACAATATTTTTACCATTGCCTCGCTGATCGCCAGCAGCGATCTGCTGGGACTGATGCCCACCCGCTTCTACGACTTATTTAGCCGTTGCTGGCCGCTTGAACGCCTTCCCTACGCGCCGGTGAATAGTGAACAGGTCGAGTTCTCGCTGCATTACAATAAACTGAGTCTGCGCGATCCGGTGCTGGAGAACGTCATTGATATCATCCGTGAGGCGTTCTGACAAAAATGTTGCATTCAGGTCACGGAAGATATGGGCAAACAGCACAAAACAACAACTATTTTACATTTTGCCGGGCTGTCAGGCTGCTTTATGGCCCTTATCAATGATATACTGCGTGTCACAAATTCAAAAATAGTTGATAAATACAACTTTCCCTTGAATTGAAACGCTTTCCTTCGTTATTCGCAACTGGAACACGCACGCTATGAGTAAACCCATTGTGATGGAACGCGGTGTAAAATACCGCGATGCCGATAAGATGGCTCTTATCCCGGTTAAAAATGTGGTCACAGAGCGCGACGCTCTACTACGTAAACCGGAATGGATGAAAATAAAACTTCCGGCGGATTCTACCCGTATCCAGGGCATCAAAGCCGCAATGCGCAAAAATGGCCTGCATTCTGTCTGCGAGGAAGCGTCTTGCCCAAACCTGGCTGAATGTTTCAACCACGGTACCGCTACGTTTATGATCCTTGGCGCCATTTGCACTCGCCGCTGTCCGTTCTGTGATGTCGCCCATGGCCGCCCCGTTGCGCCGGATGCGGAAGAGCCGCAGAAACTGGCGCAAACGATCGCCGACATGGCGCTACGCTATGTGGTCATCACCTCTGTCGACCGTGACGATCTGCGTGACGGCGGCGCCCAGCATTTTGCTGACTGCATCACCGCCATCCGCGCCAAAAGCCCGGAGATAAAAATAGAGACCCTGGTGCCAGACTTCCGTGGACGTATGGATCGCGCGCTGGATATCCTTAACGCGACGCCGCCGGATGTGTTTAACCACAACCTGGAAAACGTGCCGCGTATTTACCGCCAGGTTCGTCCGGGCGCCGATTACAACTGGTCGCTAAAATTACTGGAACGCTTCAAAGAAGCGCACCCGGAAATTCCGACAAAATCGGGTCTGATGGTGGGCTTAGGCGAAACCAATGCGGAAATCATTGAGGTTATGCGCGACCTACGCCGTCACGGCGTCACCATGCTGACGCTTGGTCAGTATCTACAGCCAAGCCGCCATCACCTGCCGGTACAGCGTTATGTCAGCCCGGAAGAGTTTGACGAGATGAAAGCGGAAGCTCTGGCGATGGGCTTTACCCATGCCGCCTGTGGCCCCTTTGTACGTTCTTCGTACCATGCTGATCTCCAGGCCAAAGGCATGGAAGTGAAATGATCGTGTAATAGACGCTTACATTTCAGGCAAAAAAAACCGGCAACTTGCCGGTTTTTTTACTCTGCGGAGCAAGCGCGTTGCGCTATTACTCTTTATGCGAGAGTTTTTCAGCCTGAACGCTACCGTCGACGTCTTTCTTAACGCCCGCGTCTTCATCGTTCATTGCTTTCTTGAATCCTTTAATCGCCGTGCCCAGGTCTCCGCCCAGCGTACGTAACTTCTTGGTACCAAACAGCAGAACAACCAGTGCGGCAACCACCAGCAGTTTGGTAATACTAATCTCACCCATAGATACCTTCTTCACTAAAAACAGGCTGCGTAACGCGCCGGATTAACCTGAGAATATTAACGGTCTTTCGACGCGCGCACACAATAGCAATCTGTAACAAGGTGAATCAAGCTTTGCGTAAAAAAACATCATAATAATTGCGGTGGCGCAAATCGTCGTTGCTGCAAAAGAGGAAGTTGCTCCCGCACCTGGTCTATTCGTTCTCTGAATATTTCCGCGACGATCAGCGCCGGACGATCGGCTGCCGCGGCTATCGTTACCCCCAACGGATCGATAATACGACTTTGACCAATATTACGATTACCACACTCCCCGGCCGCAATCATATAGCAGGTGGTATCCAGCGCTCTCGCCGCCAGCAGCGTCGACCACTGCTGCTCTTTCAACGGGCCGCGAACCCAGCCCGTCGGCAGCGCCAATACGTCAGCCCCCTGTAAAGCCAGCGCTAACGCCATGTCCGGAAAGCGCAGGTCATAACAGGTCATAAGCCCCACCTTAACCCCCTCCACGTCCAGCACAGGCGCGATAACGGTTCCGGCATCAATACTTTGGGATTCTTGCATCGAAAACGCATCATAGAGATGCAGCTTCGCGTAACGCGCGACAATGTGACCCGCCCGTAGCGCCACCAGCATATTAACCGCCCGTCCAGGCGTTGACGGGACAAGGATAGTGAATATCGTCGTCATATTATTATGAGCGCTTTCTTCCAGAAGCCGCGTCATAAACGCGCCATCCAGCGGCTGCGCGGCGCGAATCGGCAGGTCAAGGTCGATGTCATCTCGCGCTAATATCCCCTCAGGCAACACCAGAAGCGATACGCCGCGGCCCGCCGCCTGAGCCATTAAAGAAACGCAAACTTGCGCATTCTTTTCCCATACAGAACTCACCACAAACTGCCCGGCTGCAACGAACATATCCCCTCCCACACCTCTGTCAGGACTCGCCAATTATGCGTGTTCGGCGTTACACTCCTCCTGTATAGCAACTAAATAAAGGATTCGGCAGTGTTACAGCTTCTTTTAGCAGTTTTTATCGGCGGTGGAACGGGGAGCGTAGCCCGGTGGATGCTAAGTATGCGTTTTAATCCGCTTCATCAGGCGATTCCCATCGGTACGCTAACAGCAAATTTGCTTGGCGCGTTTATTATCGGCATGGGGTTCGCCTGGTTTAACCGCATGACACATATCGATCCGATGTGGAAAGTGCTCATCACAACCGGCTTTTGCGGCGGCCTGACGACCTTTTCTACTTTTTCTGCCGAAGTGGTATTCTTGCTGCAAGAGGGGCGCTTTGGCTGGGCGCTGCTGAATGTGCTGATTAACCTGTTAGGTTCGTTTGCCATGACGGCGCTGGCATTCTGGCTATTTTCCGCCGCAGCGGCGCGTTAAGCGCAAAAAAAACCCGCCGAAAGGGCGGGTTTTGAAATCTTGCTGTCGGACGTATGCTTACAGAGCAGTTACGTTTGCAGCGGAAGGGCCTTTGGCACCGTTAGTGATTTCGAACTCTACGCGCTGACCTTCAGCCAGAGTTTTAAAACCATTGGTCTGGATTGCAGAGAAGTGTACAAACACGTCTTTGCTGCCATCTTCCGGAGTAATGAAACCGAATCCTTTGGATTCATTAAACCACTTAACGTTACCTTTAATCTTAGACATCAAAATTACCTTTACATGAAAAATAGACACAAATGCTGTGTCGGATACCAGTACAACAATTGTGATGCATTTTGTCCAGTCGAACTTTGCGAAAAAGTGATAAATATCGCGTTAATTTTTAGCTAACCCTGTCTACTTGTTGTTTTTTAAGGCTTTTTAATTCACAACTGAAGCATGCCCTTCCCCGTCAAAACTGGAAACGCATCCAGGCGAAATAGACGTTTCCGTTGTTATACGAGCCCGGAATGTAGGTCATCTGAAAGGTAGCGGGCCCATAGCCTATCGACGCTAAAGGCAACAGCACAGGGATGGGAATATAATTCCAGTTGTCGCGCGCGGTAACGCCTGCGGTAAAGCCCAGTCCCAGACGAAAATTATCGTCTTCCAGCGGTCGCCAGGTTTTTTCCCAGCCATAACCGCCTATGGGTTCCCATTTGTTAAATGAATCTTTAAAGGCCATCATATAGAGGCCATGCCAGTTGCCTTTATCGTCCCAGCGCGACTGACCAAAACCAACGCCCCACGGCCGCTCGTTATAGCGATCCGTTTTCTCTTTATCGTAGGCAAAGCGCGCATGCCAGGTAATGGCGGGGACATACAAATCATAATGCTCAGGCTGTCGCCACGTTTCTGCGACGTTATCGGTAAACGTGTTAAACCACCCTTTATCCGCCGCAGAGACTGAAGGAATAGCCAGCCATGGCATAACAAGGAGAGCAATAATAAGAAAATACTTTCTGATAATCATCACAACAGCCATACCGTTCAAAAATTCGACTGTGATAATAACAACATTAACCTGAATAAAATCTTAACAAACTATAAACAGAGAATAATCTGAGAGAGTATCGGGTTAACGGCGTTTGATTTAGCACTCAGAACCGTCGCGCGCTCCTTAATAAGCTTTCACAAAAAACACAAAACAAAGCACAACAAATAAAACAATAAAATAACAATAAATCAATACTTATAGCGCTACAGAAAATTCGTATAAGCATATTTCATCTTTAGCGATGACATGAAAAAATAACCGCGCCGTGATTTTAATCAGTAAGGCGCCATCCTTTATTCGGTACATTTTTATACCACTTTTGTGGCTCTTATTTTTACTCTGGGTGTCGATAAGACAGGGGAAACAATGCTAACAGTTATAGAACTCCTTATCGGAGTCGTCGTTATTGTGGGTGTAGCGCGCTACATCATTAAGGGATATTCCGCCACTGGCGTTTTATTTGTCGGCGGTCTGGTTCTGCTTATTATCAGCGCGCTGATGGGGCATAAGGTATTACCTGCCAGCGAAACCAGTACCGGCTATACCGCAACAGATATTGTTGAATACATCAAAATTTTGCTTATGAGTCGCGGCGGCGATCTTGGCATGATGATCATGATGCTGTGCGGCTTTGCCGCCTATATGACGCATATCGGCGCGAATGATATGGTCGTGAAGCTGGCGTCGAAACCTTTACAGTACATAAACTCGCCCTACCTGTTGATGATTGCTGCCTATTTTGTCGCCTGCCTGATGTCGCTGGCCGTCTCTTCCGCGACGGGGCTTGGCGTACTGCTCATGGCTACTCTCTTCCCGGTGATGGTCAACGTCGGCATTAGCCGCGGCGCGGCGGCGGCTATTTGCGCCTCTCCGGCCGCCATCATCCTCTCGCCAACGTCTGGCGATGTGGTTTTAGCCGCAAAAGCGGCGGAGATGCCGTTAATCGATTTTGCGTTCAAAACCACGCTGCCGATTTCCATCGCCGCCATTATCGGTATGGCGATTGCGCACTTTTTCTGGCAACGCTATCTGGATAAAAAAGAGAACATTTCACATGAGATGCTGGACGTGGCGGAGATTACCACCACAGCCCCGGCGTTTTATGCCCTTTTACCGTTCACGCCCATTATCGGCGTACTGATTTTTGACGGTAAATGGGGGCCGCAGTTGCACATTATTACCATTCTGGTGATCTGTATGCTGCTGGCCGCCGTGCTGGAATTCGTGCGCGGCTTCAACACGCAAAATGTGTTTTCCGGCCTGGAAGTGGCTTATCGCGGCATGGCGGATGCGTTTGCCGGCGTTGTGATGCTGCTGGTCGCGGCGGGCGTTTTCGCCCAAGGGCTGAGCACCATTGGCTTTATCCAAAGTCTGATCTCGATTGCCACTTCTTTTGGCTCCGCCAGCATTATTCTGATGCTGGTCTTAGTGATTTTAACCATGCTGGCCGCGATGACCACCGGTTCAGGCAATGCGCCTTTTTACGCCTTTGTTGAGATGATCCCTAAACTGGCGCACTCCTCCGGTATCAACCCAGCCTATTTATCCATCCCAATGCTGCAAGCCTCAAACCTGGGGCGCACGATTTCGCCGGTCTCCGGCGTCGTGGTCGCTGTCGCCGGGATGGCTAAAATATCACCGTTTGAAGTGGTGAAGCGCACGTCCGTTCCGGTCATCGTCGGTCTGTTGATCGTCATTATCGCCACGGAAATTATGGTGCCAGGCGCCTCTTCCGCCGTTACTGGCGGCTGATAGCCGGTAAGCCGGGGCGAGGGAAAACATCGCCCCGGCATCTTAAACCAGGCTTAGCCGCCGTGGTAAATACGCTGCGGCCTGCCCACTTTGCCATGAATAATCTCTGCGACAATCAGGTGCCGACTCGCGCAATATTCCAGGTAGCGTCGGGATGTGGTGCGGCTTATCGTTAAGGCCTGCGCGACCGTTTCAGCCGTATGGCGTACGGTTGGATCGGCAAACAGCTTCATCACCGCATTAAGGGTTAAGGCATCAATACCTGTCGGCAAATCCCCTTTCGGTTCGCCGCGCGCATAGGCGTTGAACATTTCATCTATCTGCTTCTGGCTTGCGCTATCCGCGCTCGCCAGCATACGTCTGCGCTGTTGATAGCGGGTCAGCGTCTGCCCCAAACGCTCATAAGCAATAGGTTTGACCAGATAATCAAACGCGCCGCTACGTACCGCTTCCGCTACCGTCTCCATGTCACTGGCGGCGGTCGTAAACACAACGCCGCCGGGATAGCGCGACTGCATTAATTCATGCAGCAGCGTAATCCCCTTCCCATCCGGCAGATAATTATCCAACAGAATTAATCCAGGTTTGAACCGGTCAATCATCATTCTCGCCTGCGCCAGATTGCCCGCCAGCCATATCTGCTTAAAGCCAGGAATATGGCGGATATATTCTGCGTGCATCTCCGCCAGCAGCGTTTCATCCTCAACGATCAATAGGGTTAATGGTTCTGTCATCGTTTTTTTTCACTTTCGGAAGGAATAAAGAAAATAAGGTGCCACAAGGATCATTGTCTTCCAGCGTAATGACCCCGCCACAGCGCCCCACATAACTTGCAATCAGATATAACCCGATACCATGCTCACCGGGTTCGTCGGTGCGGGTACTTACGCCCTGTTCAAAAATCTTTTCCCGCAGCGCTTCAGGAACGCCGCAGCCCTGGTCGGCGACCTCTATTACCACCTCGTCGCCCTCGTCGCTCAGGAAAAGTTCGATGGTATTGTCGCCTTCCGGTGTACGTAAACTCGCCTCAAACGCGTTATCCAGCAGATTCCCGACGATGGCGGCGAACTCCGTGCTATCCAGCCCCTCCGGCAGTTGATGTAGCTGGCTGCCGGGAACAATCACCATCTTGAGCCCCAGTTCACGCGCGCGCTGAACTTTGCCAAACAGCAAACCGGCCACCTGACGATCGGCGAAGGCGCCGCGTAAACTATCAATAAGTTGCTGCTGCGCCTGCGACTCACCCTGCACCATCTCTCTGACCCGATCATACTCTTTCATTTGCAGCAGGCCGTTCAGAGTCGACATCCAGTTCAGGTGCTCATGGCGTAGCGTGCGCAGGCTCTCAACATACTGTTTAATCTGGGTTAGCTGCGCGTTCAACGTCGCGATTTCATCTTTGCTGCGAAAACTAATAATAGCGCCCAGCAGCTCCTCGCCGGAACGGATAGCCTCACGATTGGCGATGACGCTCAGGCCATTGAAGTTGGCCATCACGTCCTGGCGTCTTTCTGCGATCTGGCAGGTAAAAAAGTCTGCCGGATTGACGACTTCCGCGATCAGCTTGCCCAGCCACTGACGCCCCGGCGACGGCAGCCCCAACATTTTTCTCGCACTGCGGTTAATCGCGGTAATATGTCCCTCCGGATCAACGGCGATCAGCCCTTCATAAACCGAGCTAAACAACGCCTCCTGCTGGCGTACCACGCGCGCAATCTGTTTCGGCTCCATGCCCAGCATTTGTCGGCGGATATGCGCGGCGAAAAACCAGGAAAGCAGCATTAATACCACCAGCAACAGGACAAAAACCCCCGCCATCGGTAATAAGAAGTCCAGCCGCCAGGAGTCGATTTTACTGACCAGATAGCCAATTGAAACAACGCCGATCACGTTGCCTTCGTTGTCAAAGATAGGCGTTTTGGCGCGCATCGCCATCCCTATTGAGCCCTTACCGGTAATGAAATAACTTTCTCCTCTTTCCAGCGCGCCGGGTTTCGTAAACTGCATGGGATAGCCGATTTTTTCCGGATTCGGATGGTAAAGCCGGATCGAGTGGCGATCGCCTATCACCACATAGTCAAAATCCGTCCCGCGCTGCAGTTTATTCGCAATTATCGCCAGGCGTTTATAGTCCCGGTTTTTTACGGCAGCGATAATGCTGTCGTTAGAAGCAATAATTTTTGCCTGATTCATCGCCATATCACGAACATGGGACGCCAGATAATCTTCGAAACTGGCAGACAAATATTGTGCTAACGCTGCCACGATGAAAACAGAAACCACCAGAATGAGCAGAAAAATACGTAACGGAAACGCGAGTTGCCGAAAAAAAGGAAACAGCTTTTTATTTTTCTGATAGGACATTAAGGTTCCTTATGGGCATTTCTCTTCAGATTTATCGCAAATGTAATAAAAATGTTTTCAGCATCTTGATGCATATAAAAACCAATCGTTACAGATTCCCCACATTAAATCAATTAAACAACTAAAACCCACCGCCGGAATGGCGATTAAATTAATTAAAAAACTTAAAACCATAAAACACTTAAAAACCATCTAACGCTTTGTGAAATAAATCAAAATTTACCACCAAAATACTCCTTACGATGTATACGTCAGAGAGAAAAATAAATAACTCGTCATAAAAAAACTCCCACTCTGACTGAAAAGAAAAAGTTATCAAGTTGCAACACAGCGCAACATATACAGAAAAGTGGCAACAAGCATATCACCAGGATATTTCTTACTATGTTTGGCAATAATGTATTCACTCGGGTAAAACGCTCTGAAAATAAAAAAATGGCGGAGATCGCTCACTTTCTCAAAGAGAATGATTTAAGCGTCGATACCACTGTAGAAGTGTTTATTACCGTCAGCCGTGATGACCGTCTTATTGCCTGCGGCGGTATTGCCGGAAATATCATTAAATGCGTGGCCATTAGCGAATCAGTACGCGGCGAAGGCTTAGCGTTAACGCTGGCGACGGAATTGATTAATCTCGCCTGGGAGCGGCACTGCACCCATCTTTTTATTTATACCAAAACGGAATACGAAGCGCTGTTTAAACAGTGCAGCTTTTCGACGATAGCCAGCGTCCCTGGCGTAATGGTCTTAATGGAAAATAGCGCGACCCGGTTGAAACGGTATGCGGAATCGCTGGCGACATTGCGTCATGAGGGAAAGAAAATTGGCTGTATTGTGATGAACGCCAATCCTTTCACGCACGGCCATCGCTATCTGATCCAACAGGCGGCGGCACAGTGCGACTGGCTGCATCTGTTCCTGGTCAAAGAAGATACATCACGCTTTCCCTATGAAGACCGACTCGATCTGGTTCTTAAAGGGACCACCGATATCCCGCGCTTAACCGTTCACCGCGGCTCCGAATACATTATTTCTCGGGCGACGTTCCCCTGCTATTTCATTAAAGAGCAGAGCGTCATTAATCACTGTTATACCGAAATCGACCTGAAGATTTTTCGCCAGTATCTGGCGCCCGCGCTTGGCATCACACACCGCTTTGTCGGTACGGAACCGTTTTGCACCGTTACCGCCCAGTACAACCTTGATATGCGTTTCTGGCTGGAGACGCCAACGCTTCCCGCCCCACCCATTACGCTGGTGGAAATAGAGCGGCTTTGCTTCCAGGAGACGCCGATATCCGCCTCCTGGGTACGCAAGCTGCTGGTTAAACACGATCTCACGGCTATCGCGCCGCTGGTTCCCGACGCCACCCTGCGCTATTTGCAGGGCATGGTCGAACGCCATCCGGGCAGCGCGGCAGCCCGTCAAAAGTCCCCCGTATTAGCAACAGGTGAAAAATGAAAATAAACCAGCTAGCCGTCGCAGGCACGCTTGAGTCCGGCGATGTGATGATACGCATTGCGCCGCTCGATACGCAGGATATTGACCTGCAAATCAACAGTAGCGTTGAAAAACAGTTTGGCGAGGCCATTCGCGCCACCATCCTGGAGGTGCTTTCTCGCTACGACGTGCGCGGCGTACAACTGAACGTCGATGATAAAGGCGCTCTGGACTGCATTTTGCGCGCCCGACTGGAAACGCTACTGGCGCGCGCCAGCGGTATTGCCGCTCTGCCCTGGGAGGATCGCCAATGATTTCCGCCTCTCTGCAACAACGTAAAACCCGCACCCGCCGCAGTATGTTATTCGTACCGGGCGCCAACGCGGCGATGGTGAGCAATTCGTTTATCTACCCGGCCGACGCGCTGATGTTCGACCTGGAAGACTCCGTTGCATTACGCGAAAAAGACGCGGCGCGCCGTCTGGTATATCACGCGCTGCAACACCCGCTTTACCGTGACGTCGAAACCATTGTCCGCGTGAATGCGCTGGATTCCGAATGGGGCGTCAACGATCTGGAAGCGGTCGTGCGCGGCGGCGCGGACGTGGTGCGTTTACCGAAAACCGACACCGCGCAGGACGTCATTGATATCGAAAACGAAATTCTGCGCATTGAAAACGCCTGCGGTCGCGAACCGGGCAGTACCGGCCTGTTAGCCGCCGTGGAATCGCCGCTGGGTATTACCCGCGCGGTAGAAATCGCCCACGCCTCTGAACGGTTGATCGGGATTGCGCTGGGCGCGGAAGACTATGTTCGCAACCTGCGCACCGAACGCTCTCCGGAAGGCACCGAACTGCTGTTCGCCCGCTGCGCCATTTTGCAGGCCGCGCGTTCCGCCGGCATTCAGGCCTTCGATACCGTCTATTCCGACGCCAACAACGAAGCCGGTTTCCTGCAAGAAGCCGCCCACATTAAACAGTTGGGCTTTGACGGTAAGTCACTGATCAACCCCCGCCAGATAGAACTGCTGCACAACCTTTATGCGCCGACGCGTAAAGAGGTCGCCCATGCGCGTCTGGTCGTTGAGGCCGCAGAAGCCGCCGCCCGCGAAGGTCTCGGCGTCGTTTCCCTTAACGGCAAGATGGTCGACAGCCCGGTGATTGAACGCGCCCGTCTGGTGCTCTCCCGTGCAGAACTTTCCGGTATTCGCGAAGAATAAGGCAAAAAAATGACGCAGAAAAATGAATCTCAACGCCAGGATCGCGTAGCCGCCTGGAGCCGTCACGCTGAAAGCGAACTGAGCGCTTACCAAAGTGCGGCAAAATTGGATCTACAAGCGCAAAAACCGCGCGACCACAAACTGTGCGCCAGCCTGGAAGAGGCCATCCGCCGTTCCGGTTTACGCGACGGCATGACGGTCTCCTTTCACCACGCGTTTCGCGGCGGCGATCTGACGATTAACCTGGTGATGGAAACCATCGCGAAGATGGGCTTCAAAAATCTGACCCTGGCCTCCAGCTCGCTGAGCGACTGCCACGCGCCGCTGGTTGAACACATTCGTAACGGGGTGGTCAGCCGCATCTACACGTCAGGCCTGCGCGGCCCGCTGGCGGAAGAAATTTCTCGCGGCCTGCTGGCTGAGCCGGTTCAGATTCACTCCCACGGCGGTCGTGTGCATCTGGTACAAAGCGGCGAACTCAATATTGATGTTGCGTTTCTTGGCGTGCCCTCCTGCGATGAATTCGGTAATGCTAACGGTTATACCGGCAAAGCCTGTTGCGGTTCACTGGGCTACGCGATGGTGGATGCCGACAGCGCGAAGCAGGTCGTGATGCTGACGGAGCAACTGCTGCCGTATCCGCATAACCCGGCAAGCATCGCTCAGGATCAGGTTGATCTGATCGTGCAAATCGAAGAAGTCGGTGATGCAAACAAAATCGGCGCTGGCGCGACCCGCATGACCACTAATCCGCGTGAACTGCTGATCGCCCGCAGTGCGGCGGAAGTCATTGCTCACTCCGGCTACTTCAACGAAGGTTTCTCCCTACAAACCGGCACCGGCGGCGCATCGCTGGCGGTCACCCGCTTCCTGGAAGACAAAATGCGTAGCCGCAACATTGTGGCTAATTTCGCGCTGGGCGGTATCACCGCCACCATGGTCGACCTGCATGAAAAGGGCTTAATCCGCAAACTGCTTGACGTTCAGAGCTTCGATCGTAACGCTGCGCAATCTTTGGCCCGCAACCCGAACCATATCGAAATCAGCGCTAACCAGTACGCCAACTGGGGCTCTAAAGGCGCTTCCGTCGACCGTCTGGACGTGGTGGTACTGAGCGCGCTGGAAGTAGACACTCACTTCAATGTTAACGTGCTGACCGGCTCCGACGGCGTTCTACGCGGCGCGTCCGGCGGTCACTGCGATACCGCCGTCGCGGCGGCGCTGTCCATCATCGTCGCGCCGCTGGTACGCGGTCGCATCCCAACGCTGGTTGATAACGTCACCACCTGCGTCACACCGGGCTCCAGCGTCGACATTCTGGTCACCGATCACGGTATCGCCGTCAACCCGGCGCGTCCGGAGCTGGCTGAACGACTGCAAGCAGCGGGAATGAAAGTGGTATCGATTGAGTGGCTGCGCGAACGCGCGCAACTGCTTACCGGTCAGCCCCGCCCTATCGAATTCACCGACCGCGTGATTGCTGTCGTGCGTTATCGCGACGGTTCAGTGATCGATGTGGTGCATCAGGTGAAGGAATAAGCCATGCGCCTGTTTCCTGAACTCGCCACCTGTCACGACGTTTCTATTCCTGAGCTGCTCGCCAGCCGGGATGAGAGACAAGCAAGACAGCGCGCCTGGCTAACGCGTCACGCCACTCCGCTGGTCTCCTTTACCGTGGTGGCGCCAGGCCCGATGAAAGACAGCGCGTTAACCCGCCGGATCTTTAATCACGGCGTGACTGCCCTGCACACGCTGGCAGAAGAGTATGGCTGGACCATCCGGGAGCAGGCTGCACTGGCTTCCGCCAGCGGGCCGGAAGGACTGCTGGCGATTGACGCACCCGCTCAGGCGCTCAAACAGGCGACCATCGCGCTTGAACAGCGTTATCCACTGGGGCGCCTGTGGGATATCGATGTCCTGACGGCGGAAGGCGAAATACTCTCCCGCCGCCATTTCGCGCTTCCCGCTCGCCGCTGTCTGCTGTGCGGGCAAAGCGCGGCTGAATGCGCGCGGGGTAAAACCCACGCGCTGACTGATTTACTGATTCATATGGAGGCGCTGCTGCATGATGCCGATTCCCGCCAACCCGACTAACGCCTCCATTCAGCCTCAGTCGCTGTATGACGCCTGGGCCGATTTGGCCTGGCGCGCCATGCTGACCGAGGTAAATTTATCGCCAAAACCCGGTCTGGTAGACCGACTAAACTGCGGCGCGCACAAAGATATGGCGCTGGCGGATTTTCACCGCAGCGCGGAGGCGATTCGACACTGGCTGCCGCGCTTTATGGAATATGGCGCCAGCTGCACGCGCCTGCCGCCAGAGTCAGTTCTGGCGGGCCTGCGTCCATTGGGGATGGCCTGTGAAGCAGCGATGTTTCGCGCAACGGCGGGCGTCAATACCCATAAAGGCAGCATTTTCTCGCTGGGGTTACTGTGCGCCGCCATTGGCCGCCTGTATCAGCTACGCCAGCCGATCGCTGCAGAAACACTCTGCGCTACCGCCGCCGATTTTTGCCGCGGCCTGACCACGCGCGAACTGCGCCAGAACAACCTACAGCTCACCGCAGGTCAGCGGCTGTATCAGCAACTGGGATTAACCGGCGCGCGCGGCGAAGCGGAAGCGGGCTATCCGCTGGTCATCCGCCACGCGTTACCGCACTACCGCGCATTGCTGGCGCAGGGGCGCGATCCGGAACTGGCGCTGCTTGATACCTTACTGCTGCTGATGTCGCTTAACGGCGATACCAACGTCGCGTCGCGCGGCGGGGCGGACGGTCTGCGCTGGTTACAGCAGCAGGCGGCGGTCTTATTACATCAGGGCGGCATACGGACGCCTGACGATCTCGTTTATCTCCACCGGTTCGATCAGCAATGCATTGAACGCAATCTCAGCCCAGGCGGTAGCGCCGATCTGCTGATCGTGACCTGGTTTTTAGCGCAAATTTCGCAAGTTAATCATTAACACAATTATAGAAAATATCCTTTCCGGAGAGTCATTTATGTCTTTATCCAAAGATAATATATGGAAGTTGTTGGCCCCATTAGTGGTGATGGGCGTCATGTTGCTAATTCCTGTTCCAGATGGTATGCCGCCGCAGGCCTGGCACTATTTTGCGGTTTTCGTCGCGATGATTGTCGGTATGATCCTGGAGCCGATCCCGGCGACAGCGATCAGTTTTATCGCCGTAACCATTTGCGTTATCGGCAGCAATTACCTGCTATTTGACGCTTCAGAACTGGCCGATCCGGCGTTTAAAGCCAGTAAACAGGCGCTGAAATGGGGGCTTGCCGGTTTCTCCAGCACCACGGTCTGGCTGGTTTTCGGCGCGTTTATTTTCGCGCTGGGCTACGAAGTGACCGGGCTGGGGCGCCGCATTGCGCTGTTTTTGGTAAAATTCATGGGTAAACGCACGCTGACGCTCGGCTATGCGATTGTCATTATCGATATTTTGCTGGCGCCGTTTACTCCCTCCAATACGGCTCGTACCGGCGGGACTGTTTTCCCGGTCATCAAGAACCTGCCGCCGCTGTTTAAATCGTTTCCAAACGATCCTTCCGCACGCCGCATCGGCGGTTATTTGATGTGGATGATGGTGATCAGTACCAGCCTGAGCTCTTCGATGTTTGTCACTGGCGCGGCCCCGAACGTATTAGGTCTGGAGTTCGTCAGCAAGATCGCTGGCGTCCAGATTAGCTGGCTGCAGTGGTTTCTCAGCTTTCTGCCGGTAGGGATTATTTTACTGATCGTTGCGCCGTGGCTCTCCTATGTACTTTATAAACCTGAAGTGACCCACAGTGCGGAAGTCGCGGCCTGGGCTGGCGGCGAGTTAAAAAACATGGGGCGTCTGTCCCGCAAAGAGTGGACGCTGATTGGCCTGGTGCTGCTTAGCTTAGGATTGTGGGTTTTTGGTGGAAAAATCATCAACGCCACTGCCGTGGGTCTGCTGGCCGTCTCGCTGATGCTGGCGTTGCATGTTGTGCCGTGGAAAGATATTACGCGCTACAACAGCGCCTGGAACACCCTGGTGAACCTCGCTACGCTGGTGGTCATGGCCAATGGCTTAACCCGCTCCGGCTTTATTGACTGGTTCGCCAATACCATGAGTACGCATCTGGAAGGTTTCTCGCCGGATGCAACCGTGATTGTACTGGTACTGGTGTTCTATTTCGCGCACTATCTGTTCGCCAGTCTTTCCGCTCACACCGCGACCATGCTGCCGGTCATTCTGGCGGTGGGTAAAGGCATTCCGGGCGTTCCGATGGAACAACTGTGTATTCTGCTGGTGCTGTCTATCGGTATCATGGGCTGTCTGACGCCGTATGCCACCGGCCCTGGTGTGATTATCTACGGCTGCGGTTACGTGAAATCCAGAGACTACTGGCGGCTTGGCGCAATCTTTGGCGTTATCTATATCGCGATGCTGTTGCTGGTGGGCTGGCCGATTCTGGCAATGTGGAATTAAACATTACGCCAACGCAGGTTAAAAATGATGCCGTTCAGGTTCACCTGAGCGGCATTTTTTATGATTAAATGGGTAACATTCATAATGTGTATAAATTATCGAATTCATCATGAACACAATATGGCATTACAGTCCGCTGCTGGCTGCCCTCTTAACCCCGATTTTTGCCGCCAACGCCGACGAACTTCAGGCGCAACAGTACGGTGATTTCACTGACTATGTGCTGGCGCTTTCCTGGCAAACCGGTTTTTGTCAAAGCCAGCATGAACGCCGCCATCGGGAGCCCGATGAGTGCCGTCTGCAAAAAGAGCCAGCCAACAAAGCAGACTTTCTGACCGTCCACGGCCTGTGGCCAGGATTACCCAAATCTATCGCCGCACGCGGTGTTGACCAGAGACGCTGGCAGCGCTTTGGTTGTGCGACGCGGCCAATCCCGAATCTGCCTGAAGTCAAGGCCAGCCGGAAATGCTCAGCCCCCCCCCCCCGGACTTTCGCCTGACATCGCGACAGCGCTTAAGGAAGTGATGCCCGGCGCGGGGGGGAATTCCTGTCTGGAGCGCTACGAATATGCCAAACATGGCGCCTGTTTCGGGTTTGATCCCAATGCCTATTTCGGCACCATGATACGGCTGGATAAGGCGATAAAAGACAGCGCGCTGGGGCAGTTTCTGGCGGATAATTACGGCAAGACCGTTAGCCGCGCTGAGTTTGATAGCGTCGTCGCACAAACGTGGGGACAGGATAATGTCAAAGCCGTTAAAGTAAACTGCCATGGCAATCCCGCCTATTTAACAGAGATTCAGTTTTCATTAAAGGCGTCGATGATTAACGCCCCGCTCTCCTTTGCCTCATTCCTGCCGCAGCCGCATCCCGGCAACTGCGGGAAACAGTTTATTATCGATAAAGCCGGTTATTGACGAAGCAGAGGTTTAAAACCGTAGCCACATTTGAGAACACGCCCGAATGTAGACTAAAATTCACTCAGGGCTATGACGTTTGAGGATTTACCCGAATGTGAACTAAATCACTTCAAAGACGGGGTAAGTCTCAGTATCATCATGAGAGTTAAACCCTCGCCGCCAGACGGTGAGGGTTTTCTTTTGGGACCATTTACCTGCACTACTCGCAGTATCGATGACATGGAGTAAGAAATGTCCAGACCCACTATTATCATTAACGACCTTGACGCCGAACGTATTGATCGTCTTCTGGAACAGCCTGCGTATGCGGATCTGCCGATTGCCGACGCGCTCAACGCCGAACTGGATCGCGCGCAAATGTGTTCGCCACAAGAGATGCCGAACGATGTCGTCACCATGAACAGCCGCGTTAAATTCCGCAATTTGAGCGATGGTGAAACACGCGTGCGGACGCTGGTGTATCCCGCCAATATGACGGACAGCAGTACCCAGCTTTCGGTAATGGCGCCCGTCGGCGCGGCGTTGCTGGGACTGCGCGTCGGCGACACCATTCACTGGGAACTGCCGGGCGGTGCCTCCACCCATCTCGAAGTGCTGGAACTCGAATATCAGCCTGAAGCCGCGGGCGACTTCCTGCGTTAAACCATCTGCATAAGCGTTAATGCGTTTACACAGAGGATGCCTGCGCATCCTCTTTCCGTTAGCCCTTTCATTTGCCTGTTTCAGACAACGCCGCCTGGCATCGGATTGATTACTCCCGTCGCCTGTTTCTGCGCCGCTTGTGCCGACGTCGCTCCCGGCACCAGGATAACCTTCCGGCACTCTTCTTCGCGTTTTTCGAAAATTTCGTAGCCGCGCGCTGCCTCTTCAAACGGCATATAGTGCGTGACAATCTCCTCCGGCTTCAGCAACCCTTTTTCAATAAGCGGTAATAATTCCCCCAGCCACGCGTGAACATGGGTTTGCCCCATTTTAAAAGTTAGCCCCTTATCAAAGGCGTCGCCGAATAAAAAGCCGTGAATAAAACCGGCATACACGCCGGGCACGCTGACCACGCCGCCGCGTCTGACCGCCGCGATACATTGTCGCAGCGCTTTGCCGCTGCTGCCTTCCAGTTTAAGGTTCGTCAGCACCGTCTCCGTCAAGCTGCCTTTCGCTTCAAAGCCTACGGCATCAATTACCGCGTCCACGCCGCGGTGTCCTGCCGTCTGCTCGATGATTTTTTCCGCCGGATCGTTCTCATCATCGAAGTTGATCGGTATCGCGCCGTAACGTTCTTCGGCGAAACGCAGGCGCCAGGCGTGGTGATCAACGACGAAGATCTGCTCCGCGCCCAGCAGTCGCGCACAGGCGATAGTCAGTAATCCTACCGGCCCTGCGCCAAAAACCGCCACGCTGGAACCTTGCTGAATCTGGGCATTTTTTGCCGCCTGCCAGGCGGTAGGCAAAATATCAGAAAGAAACAGCGCCTTATCGTCAGATAACAGCGGCGGCACCTTAAATGGACCGACATTACCTTTTGGCACGCGAACATATTCGGCCTGTCCGCCGGGAACGCCGCCATACAGATGGCTATAACCAAACAGCGCCGCCGGCGGTGGGATCTGTTTTTTATTCATCGCCGCACCGTGTCCGTCGTTAGTGTTTTCACACGCTGAATATTGCTGTAGCCGACAGAAAAAGCAGTCACCACAGGCAATGACAAACGGGATAACGACCCGGTCCCCTTTCTGAATATTCTTTACATCATGTCCGGTTTCCACCACTTCGCCCATAAATTCATGGCCGAAAATATCGCCATGTTTTACCTGTGGGATCTTGCCGCGATAGAGATGCAAATCAGATCCGCAAATCGCGGTGGCGGTAACACGCAAAATGATATCGTCAGGCTGCTCAATGCCGGGATCGGGTACGTTTTCAACCTTTACGTGATGTGGACCGTGATACGTCAATGCTTTCATGCAGCCTCCGGGGTAACGGTGAATGTTGCGTTCGACTATAAAAGGGTAGCTATCCCGGAGAGACTGCCGGCAAAACAGGCGGCTTTAGGATTTTTCCTGGAAAATACACAACTTTTTTAACGTCAGGTTGCCGTAATATTTAAAATTGCCAGACAAATAGCAGAAAGAAACATTATTATATGCTTGAATAAATTCAGTATTGATTAACAGGGAGTAACGGGTATGTATAAGACAATCATTATGCCGGTTGATGTTTTTGAAATGGAACTTAGCGATAAAGCCATTCGCCACGCTGAGTTTCTGGCGCAACAGGATGGCGTCATTCATCTGTTGCATGTACTGCCTGGGTCCGCGAGCATGAGTCTGCATCGCTTTGCCGCCGACGTGCGTCGCTTTGAAGAACATTTACAGCATGAGGCGGAAACGCGTCTGCAAACGATGGTGGGACACTTCAGTATCGATCCTTCACGAATTAAAACGCATGTTCGCTTTGGTAGCGTGCGCGATGTCGTCAATGAGATGGGCGAAGAACTGGATGCGGATGTCGTGGTAATCGGTTCGCGTAATCCGTCCATCACGACACACCTGTTGGGGTCTAACGCCTCAAGCGTGGTGCGCCATGCGACGCTGCCAGTATTGGTTGTGCGTTAACCCTGGTGGCTAAAAACTGACACGCCCTGCCAGGTCACGCCTGGCAGGGCTTTTTACTGCATCATCGTTAGTACAAATGCCCGATATTCACAATAGTACTCACCGTGTCGCCAAAAAAGACCAGCCGACTCAGAAATACGCCGACGAATAACAAGACGAACAGGCGTTTCGGGCGCGAATCACCGTGACGGCTGGCGACAAAAGCGAGCGCAAGGCAGACCAGGCTTGCCAGATAAAACGGTGAAGCCAACCATGAACGCGCCGTCATCTGCATTACCGTTCCCCCGCTTAACCACACCAGCGGCGCCGCGATAAGTACCGCGATACACACCACAATCCCCTGGCGTAACGCAGGAACGGCAGGCCTGAGTTTTAACAGCGGAATCGCCGCGCAACCCATGACCCATACCGTAATAAAAAATAACAGCATGGTAAACCCATTAGCGATAGCCACCATCGCTGGCGCGGCGTAGGTCATCCCCTGCACCGCCACCAGTAACACGCCGAACACGGAGGCGATAAGAGCCATCGCTTTATGTCCCTTTGCCAGGAACGTTACGCCGACCGCTGCGCCAAACAACGTGGCGCCAAGGATTTCCCGACTTAACCAGGCATGTCGCAGGTTAATCAGCGCATCATAAGCGCGATCGGGATGCGCCAGATGCAGAATCGCGGCAATAGACGCCAATGCCAGCACCAGCCCGGTGGCCAACCAATAGAAACGCTGGCCTTCCACTTCACCACGCAGCGTACGCCATGTCAGTACCAAAGCCATCCCGACAGACATCTGGCTTAATACCGTAAAAAACACCAGCGGCAGTTCATATTTTTCCATTACTTGTCCTCCGGCTGCTTAGGCTGGCGCGCCAGAATAAAGCGCGTTCCTGGATTAAGCTGTGGCATATGCGGGAACCCTGGCGGATACTGCACCGCATTATCGGGCACAGGATCGGCATCCAAATCGATAATCGACAAGGCGCCCACCGGACAGGCGTTTACGCACGCCGGATTCATACCGATATCAAGACGCTCGTAGCACATACTGCATTTTTCCGCTTTACGCGTCTCTTCATTAAAACGCGGCGCGCCATAAGGACAGTTACGAATACAGTTTTTACAGCCGATGCAGCGCTCAGGGTTATGCACCACCACGCCATCTTCACGTTTGGTATAGGCTTCGACCGGACAGGCGGCGACGCAGGCCGGATGTTCGCAGTGGTTACAGGCCAGCGAGTAAAACGCCCGCTCTTCATGTGGATAGATGTCTTTATCCAACGGATAAACGTAGCGCCAGAAGCGATCCGGCTCCAGTTGGTTAAAGCTTTTACACGCCATAGCACAGCCGCGGCAGCCGATGCACTTATCGCTATTCACTAAAAACGCACGTCTCATGCTACGGATTCCCCTTTACCGATCAATACAACGTCAGCAAACTGACTGTGGATAGCGGCGCCCGGCGCGCCAGTTTTCATCAGCCCCATATCAGCAGGCGTATCGGCCACGACGTTTTGCACGTTGTACTGCCGTTTCGGGAACCACGCTTCATACATCACCAGAAAATCTTCCGGCACGTTGGTGGTGACTTTTGCCCGCAGCTCAACTTCACCGGTGCCATTGAAAACTTTGACCAGATCGTTCTCACTGATGCCCTTTTTCTTCGCGGAAGAAGGATGGATATAAACGAACGGTTCCGGGTAGAACACCTGCATCCAGTCCAGGTTGATAAACTGCGAGTGCAGGCCAAACTGCACGTGCGGCGTAAACAGATGGAACGGCAGTTTGCTCTCGGCTTCCGGTTTGTATTCCGGCAGCGCGGTGTGGCCGTTTTTCTCCGCCAGTTCAGATTTAAATTCATACTTGCCTGACGGCGTTTTGAACTTGCGATCGTACCAGGCGGCAGAACTTGGCAGGATCGCTTTTTTCGGCCCGTCCAGCAGATCGTCCCAGGAAGAGATGCCAAACATTTTCGCCATACCGTCGTTGAACTCCTGATCCAGCCAGCGCTTGTGATCGAACTCTTGCGGGAAGGTACAGGAACCCGGCGCCATCTTATTAATGGTGCGCGACAGCATGGTAGCGATTTCAAGGTCGCATTTTGCTTCATACATCGGCTTAATCGCCGGCTGATTAATGGAAAGCCAGTAGTGCCAGTAAGAAGCATCCACGTTCCACTCTTCAAACGCGGTGGTAACGGGCAGCACGATATCAGCGTGTTGCACCGTTTCGTTGAAGAACTGATCGGCGCAGACCACCATTTCCAGTTTTTCAAACGCTTTTTTCATCTTGCTGCGATCGAAATCCTGGGCAAACGGGTTTTTACAGGCGACCCACAGCATACGAACCGGCGGATCGTTGGCCTCCAGAATCCCCTGCGCCGTCTGGTTGATATTCAGAGAGCGATCGGAGTACTGCACGGCGTCGCTGCCAGCGGCAGCCCCGAATTCACTGGTGGTGCCCGCCGCTCCCGGTATGCCAATAGCGCCCACCGGCGGCTTCTGCAGCATGGCGTTATAGTTAAAGCCCCAGGTATGCAGATGACCATAACGCGCGCCGCCGCCTTCGACACCGATGTTGCCGGACATAGCGACAAAGGCATCGATAGCGCGAACGTTGGCGCCGCCGTTGACATGACGCTGCATCCCGTAACCAATCCAGACCGTGGCCGGCTTAACCGCCGTAAACTCTTCCGCCAGCTGGCGAATGACATCCGCAGACAGGCCGCAGATTTCTGCCGCCCATTCCACGGTGACGTTATTGCGCAGATAGGCTTCAAATTCCGGATAGCCATGAGCGTCTTTGTTGACAAAATCCTGATCGACCAGGCCTTTATCCACCAGGTGGCGCGCCATCCCCAGCGCCAGCGCGCCGTCTGAGCCTGGCCGTACGCGCAGGTAGAGATCGGCTTTGGCGGCAGTCTGCGACAGCAGCGGGTCGATAACCACGACCTTCGCCCCTTTCTCGCGCGCCTGATAGATGTACTTCATGCTGTGCATTGAGCACCAGGCCGGGTTGGCGCCCCAGATAATGATGTATTTCGCTTTCACCATATCTTCCGGGTCGTTACACCACATGTCGCCCATGTCGTAGTTTTGCGCGTCGATACCGGCAGGCCAGCACGGCGTACCGGCAAAACGGGTGGTGTAGCCAAGCGAGGACATCATCCCTTCAACGGCATAGTTCAGCACGCCAAACTTACCGGAATATTTGGTCAGCGCCAGACCGAGCATAGAACCGTCTTTTTTCTTAATCTCCAGCATTTTGGCGGCAATGCGCTGCATCGCCTCTTCCCATGAGATGCGACGCCAGTTGCCGCTACCGCGAACGTCCTGCGCCATGGGATATTTAATACGATCGGGGCTATAAACCCGGCGCGGATAGCTTAACCCTTTGACGCAAGGCGTACCGTGAGTAAATGTTGATTCCGGCGCGCCTTCCACGAAAGTAATGACCCCGTCCTTTACCCACGTCTTGAGGCTACAGGTGTCATAGCAGTTACGCGGACACGCGTTACGATAAATTTTGTACGTTTTAGGGTTAAAGGGAACAGGCGGCTGCGCAAGCGCGCATCGGGAGGTCAGTAATCCTCCGGGTAAAGCCGCAACGGCGCCCAGTGCCACTATCCCCTTTAAAAAAGAACGTCTGTTCAGATGTCCCGTCTCATTACTCATATTGATACTCTCGTTTTAATTCATCAAGCCAATAAAATAAGATGTCCGCCACTGTATATAACGTGGTCGTTTGTGCATGAGTTTTTATTTTTTCGATATATAATGGCACCCACTTTGTTAAATAGTTATTGATATATTGAGTGAGAGTAGATCGGTATGGTGACGTTTGCCGGGTATTAGCCAGTAATAGTGTGGTCAACTCCAGCACGCAGGAAATATGATCGTCAGGAATATTGCTCTCCTGATTAACCGATAATCCCAACGCTGCCATAAACTCCCGTATCTCCAGCGTCGCCTTTCCCATCACCAGCGCATCGTCCTCCAGATACACTGAAGCGAAAGGCGCAGCCAGCAGCTTGCCAGGACCGACGAATAGCGCATTAAAGTCATACTCCGTTTCCAGCCACGCCCGGTCGGTAAGGTTTACCGCAGCAGAGGGATTTAATCTCACGTAGGCAGATTTCAGTGAATGACTATCATGAGAATTAAAAAAATCACGCAATGTAAGCCCTGTTTTTTCTAATTCCGTCAGTGATTCATAGATTGAATCCATGAATAAATAACCTCACATACAAATGCAATATAAATCAAGAAAAAAGAATGGGCATGTTAGCGGAAGCGCTTAATGTTTCTTTGATAAAAAAACAGAAAAATTCCAGTTAAATCCGTAGAAGGCTTTTTTATTGTTTCAAAGTTTAAAAACAGAAGACCGTTGAAATAAAAAACCGTCTGTTATTAACAGACGGTTTCAGAGTATTGATAATGAAGAAGGTGTTTTACCCGGTGGCGTTCCCCGGGCATAAACACCGCAGGCCCGAATAGCTTACACTATCGGGCCATTTACGATGGCCAGTTAACTGGCCTTGCAGGTGTGCTTACTTCTTTTTATGCGATTTTGGTGCGAATCAGATAATCAAAGGCGCTCAACGAGGCTTTCGCCCCTTCGCCTGTGGCGATGATAATCTGTTTGTAAGGAACGGTGGTGCAATCGCCTGCGGCGAAGACGCCCTTAACGCTGGTTTCACATTTGGCGTCAATAATGATCTCGCCCATGCGGTTACGCTCAAGCGCGCCTTCCAGCCAGTGGGTATTCGGCAACAGACCAATCTGCACAAAAATCCCTGCCAGCGCGACGCTATGAATATCGCCGCTGACACGGTCACGATACTCCAGCCCCACCACTTTCGAACCGTCGCCCTTCACTTCTGTCGTTTGCGCATTCAAAATGATATCGACATTTTTCAGGCTACGCACTTTGTCCTGTAGCACCTGATCCGCCTTCATCTCCGGCGCGAACTCCAGCAACGTAACGTGTTCTACAATACCTGCCAGATCGATAGCCGCTTCAACGCCGGAGTTGCCGCCGCCGATGACCGCCACACGCTTCCCTTTAAATAACGGACCGTCGCAGTGCGGACAATAGGTGACGCCTTTGGTGCGATACTGATCCTCGCCCGGCACATTCATATTGCGCCATTTCGCGCCGGTGGCGATGATGATACTGCGCGCTTTCAAGACTGCGCCGGATGCCGTTTCAATCTGATGCAAGCCGCCTTCTGTCGCGGCCGGAACCAGTTTACTTGCGCTCTGGCTGTCGATAACGTCAACGTCGTAATCGCTGACATGCGCTTTCAGCGCGCCCGCCAGTTTCTGGCCTTCGGTTTTCGGCACCGAGATATAGTTTTCGATATCCACGGTATCCAGCACCTGACCGCCGAAGCGCTCGCCCATCAGACCGGTACGGATGCCTTTGCGCGCCGAGTAGACCGCTGCCGCCGCGCCCGCCGGGCCGGAGCCGACAATCAGTACGTCATACGCATCGCGTTTGTTCAGCGCTTCCGCCGCGCGTTTTTCTGCGCCAGTATCCACTTTAGCGACAATCTCGGTCAGAGTCATACGTCCCTGGCCGAACTCTTTACCGTTGACAAACACCGCCGGAACGCCCATCACGTTACGTTCGGTGATTTCGTTCTGGAAGGTGCCGCCATCAATTGCCGTATGTTTAATACGCGGGTTCAGCACCGCCATCAGGTTCAGCGCCTGCACTACGTCCGGGCAGTTATGGCAGGAGAGTGAATAATAAGTTTCGAATTCAAAATCGCCGTCAATATCGCGAATCTGCTCCAGCAGCGACTGCGCTTCTTTTGACGGATGACCGCCGGTCCACAGCAGCGCCAAAACCAGCGAGGTAAATTCGTGGCCCAGCGGAGAACCGGCAAAGCGCGGCCCCTGCTGAGAACCTGGATTCGTAATCAGGAAAGACGGCTTGCGCACCGGCAGAGTATTGTCTTCTTTAAATGTGACTTTGTCGGACAGCTCGGCGATTTCAGCCAGCAGTTCCTTGATTTCCGCCGATTTAGCGCTGTCATCCAGCGTGGCAATCAGCTCAACAGGTTTGGTCAGTTTCTCAAGGTAAGCCCTGAGCTGGGTTTTCATATTTGTGTCGAGCATTCTTCTTCCCTCTCTGAAAACATCATCATGCAAGCCGACTTCGCGGGACTGCATTAATGCAACTTGCGTCATGGTGCTGAAATGAAATGGGCGCAGGTGCGCCCATGACTGAAACAATTTCCAAAGTATTTCACGTCAGAGTAAGACGGCTAGCCTGAGAATCCCCGGGAGCTTACTGAAGTAAGTGACCGGGGTGAGCAGGCGACGCCAACGCAGCTATGGCGTGAAAGACGACGGAAATTTAGATTTTACCGACCAGGTCTAAAGATGGAGCCAGAGTCGCTTCACCTTCTTTCCATTTCGCCGGGCATACTTCGCCTGGGTGAGCGGCAACGTACTGTGCTGCTTTAATTTTACGCAGCAGGTCAGACGCGTCACGGCCGATACCTTCAGCGGTAACTTCGATCGCCTGGATAATACCCTGCGGGTCAACAACAAAGGTCGCACGGTCTGCCAGACCTTCATCTTCACGCATGTTGTCGAAGTTACGGGTCAGGGCGCCAGTCGGGTCGCCGATCATCGCATATTTGATTTTTGCGATAGTTTCAGAGCTGCTGTGCCATGCTTTGTGCGTGAAGTGAGTATCGGTTGAGACGGAATAAACGTCTACGCCCAGCTTCTGCAGTTCTTCGTAATGGTCGGCAACGTCACCCAGTTCAGTCGGGCAAACAAAGGTAAAATCGGCCGGGTAGAAGAAGAAGACGCTCCAGCGGCCTTCGGTATCTTTCTCGGTGACTTCAATGAATTCACCGTTTTTGAACGCCTGGTTTTTGAAAGGTTTGATTTTGGTGTTAATTAAGGACATCTATACTTCCTCCGTGTTTTCGTTGAGGAGTAAGTTAACGAAATTTTGCTGATTCGGCTAATGCGTTTCCATTATCAAATCAATAAGCGTTAACTAACAACCCGATTCGGACGACATTGTGAACACTGCGCCCTGTCAGCCATCTAAAGTAAAAAGGCCGCCTGACAGGCGGCCCCATTACCTGAACTACCCGTAGGTAACTTCAGAGCCAGTACGACTCGTCTTGCAAATTACAGACGTATTGTCTGCAACTCGAAATCCATAGCGTATATGCTGGCTAAGTGTTGCGCTCTACATTACCTTAACAAAGGCTGTAACAGCGAAAAGGATTACATCACCCCAGCACAGAAAGGGCAATCCTGGCACGCCAGCTCTTACCTATGTCTGTGATAGGCATCATCATTAATACTCTTTTCGCTTTGATATTAAAAGGAAAAAATATGATTAAACGTACATTGCTGCTTGCTATGCTGCCCATTCTCGCCCACGCGGAAGAACTGCCTGCGCCGGTTAAAGCCATTGAAAAACAGGGTATAACTATCCTGAAATCCTTCGAGGCGCCGGGGGGCATGAAGGGCTATCTCGGAAAGTATCAGGATATGGGCGTCACGATTTACCTGACGCCGGACGGTAAACACGCGATTTCCGGCTATATGTATAATGAAAAAGGCGAAAATCTTAGCAACGCCCTGATAGAAAAAGAGATCTATGCACCGGCCGGACGTGAAATGTGGCAGAAAATGGAAAAAGCGTCATGGATACTCGACGGTAAAAAAGACGCGCCGGTGGTGCTGTATGTCTTCGCCGACCCTTTCTGCCCCTATTGTAAGCAGTTTTGGCAACAAGCTCGTCCGTGGGTCGAATCCGGCAAGGTACAATTACGCACATTACTGGTCGGCGTGATTAAACCGGAAAGCCCGGCCACAGCCGCAGCGATTTTAGCCGCGAAAGACCCGGCGAAAACCTGGCATGACTATGAAGCCTCCGCAGGAAAGATGAAGCTGGAGGTTCCGGCGTCCATCCCCCCGGCGCAGATGAAAGTCATTAATCAGAATCAGCAGCTAATGGACGATCTTGGCGCTAACGCGACGCCAGCAATTTATTACATGAATAAAGATAAGATTTTGCAACAGGTTGTGGGTTTACCGGAAAAAGCGCAACTGGACGCCATGATGGGGCAGCCTTAACGCAGAAATTAGCAAAGCTGGAGCTTAACCGTACCACGCCCGATAGCGCTACGTTTGTCGGGCCAACCTCTGACTGGCATTAACGCAACGCCAGACCAGCATGTCATCCGACACAGCCTTTTTAGACTAACGGCGTGGTTATAAAAGTGTACGTTATGTCCGCCTTTACTGTAATTATTTACTCGCTAAAATATTCATAACTGTGGTATTTTAGTTTAAATAAACTCTACATTAAGTTTAATAAACATAACTCTGGTAAATTATTGAGATTAAGTCATAATCATGGAAGATACCATGATAATGCCGGGAACATACTATGGCTAACCTTTACGACCTTAAAAAATTTGATCTTAACCTGTTGGTTATATTTGAATGTATCTATCAACATTTAAGCATTAGCAAAGCAGCAGAAACACTCTACATTACACCTTCTGCCGTAAGCCAGTCATTGCAACGCCTGCGCACGCAATTCAACGACCCTCTATTTATTCGTTCAGGCAAAGGAATTACGCCTACCGTAACAGGCATTAATTTACATTATCATTTAGAAAATAATCTTAACAGCCTGGAACAAACTATTAATATAATGAATCAGTCCAGCCTGAAGAAAAAATTTATTATCTACAGCCCACAGCTGTTGATCACCCAATATGTGATGAAATTAGTTAAATATATCCGCAAAGATCCACAGGTTGAAATTGAACATCACGACATTTTGACCACTGACGAACTGCCTGAAGATCTGCTTGCCTACCGCAAAGCAGATATTGTGGTTTCAATGGCCCCACTGAATAATCGTTCTATTGTTTGTACTCACTTTAATAGGCTAGAATGCATCCTGGTTTGCAGTGAAAACCATCCCCGACTAGGCGACACCGCCACTATCGACGAAATTCTACAAGAGTCATTTACGCAACTCGTCTCCCGGGCAACCGGTATGAAAGAATATCATTCACTTATGGATGATGTGCTGGGGGAAAGAATAATTGGTTTCAGAAGCAAATCGCTGATGACCATCGCCAACTCTATCAGCTCCACGGAGCTTATTGGTTTTTTACCACAAACATTTTTTGACTATTACTCTTCCTCTATCAAACTTAAAAAAGTCACCATACCTTTTACCATTGCTCCCATACAATTCTATCTTATGTATAATAGGGCTTCGCTGAATAATAGCGGATTTGCTGAGCTCATTGAGCACATCACAAAAAAACATTAATAAGAAGGTCAGATAACGAATATTAATATAAATTTAATGTATATGTTTATGGGATATATTTATTTTACAAATATAATAAAGCATTGCAAGTTCATCTAATCTGCTTATCCTTTATGTTAATTATTTCGAATATACTGTAGTTAACACATCGGAGACTATCCAGAGATGTCGGTTTATAAAGTTCCGCTCGAGCAAAATGTTCTGGAAGCGGCTCAAGAGCGTATAATGTGGACCCTGGAAACCTTACCCCGGGTCTGCGTCTCATTTTCTGGTGGTAAAGATTCAGGACTTATGTTGCACCTGACGGCAACGTTGGCGCGCAAAATGAATAAAAAGATCCATGTTCTCTTCATTGACTGGGAAGCGCAATTCTCCTGTACCATCGCCTATATTGAATCGTTACGTGAATACTACGCGGACGTTATTGAGCGTTTTTATTGGGTCGCATTACCCTTAACCACACAAAATTCCCTTTCACAATACCAGCCGGAGTGGCAGTGTTGGCAGCCGGGTACCGACTGGGTACGACAACCGCCAGAAGATGCGATTACCGATCCGGCCTTTTTTTCCTTTTATCAACACGGCATGACCTTTGAACAGTTCGTTCGCGATTTTGCCGACTGGTTTTCAGAAAAACGTCCTGCCGCTATGCTGGTCGGTATTCGTTCCGACGAATCCTATAACCGATTTGCCGCTATCGCTAACTCGCATAAGCTGCGCTTTGCCGACGATAAGCCCTGGACCACGTTAGCCCCTAAGGGGCACACCTGGTATATCTATCCCATCTATGACTGGAAAACCGCAGATATCTGGACCTGGTTCGCCAAAACAGGTAAACCATGTAACCCTTTGTATAATTTGATGTATCAGGCTGGAGTACCGCCCCGTTACATGCGTATTTGCGAACCGTTCGGCCCGGAACAACGACAGGGGTTATGGCTGTATCATGTTATCGAACCTGAGCGCTGGGCGGCCATGTGCGCCAGAGTCAGCGGCGCACTCAGCGGAGGAATATACGCCGGACAAGACAGCCATTTTTACGGCCACCGGAAAATTTTAAAACCCGATCACCTTAACTGGGAAGAGTACGCGCTGCTCCTGCTACACAGTATGCCTGAAGTCACTGCCGAACATTACCGTAATAAAATCGCCGTTTATTTGCAGTGGTATAAGAAAAAAGGCATGCACACCATTCCACAAACGCAGCATGGCGATATCGGATCGCGCGATATTCCGTCGTGGCGACGGATCTGCAAAGTATTACTGAACAATGATTACTGGTGCCGGGCGCTGTCATTCAGTCCGACAAAACCTAAGAATTACCAGCGTTATAACGAACGTATGAAAGCTAAACGCCAGGAATGGGGGATCTTATGCAACACCGACTCACAACCGAAATAACTCACTTTCTCTCTGAACTGCCTGAAGAGGAGAGGATCGCCGCCATTAATGAATTTAGAATGGCGATACATAGCGTTAGTCCTTTTCGCGATGAGCCTGTCGATTGTGTCCTGTGGGTGAAAAACGATCATATTTCACCTAATGACTACAACCCGAATAACGTTGCGCCGCCGGAGAAAAAACTGCTGCTTAAATCGATTGAACAAGATGGGTTTACTCAGCCGATCGTGGTGGTAAAGGCCAATACGGAGGAGTACGAGATTGTAGACGGTTTTCACCGTCATGAGCTGGGCAAAGGAAAAGCGGCCCTGAAAAGGCGTCTGAAAGGCTACCTGCCGATAACGTGTCTGGACAGAGAACGTCACGAACGCATGGCGGCAACCATTCGGCATAACCGCGCGCGCGGGCGCCACCAGATCCACGCCATGTCAGAAATCGTGCGCGAACTTTCTCTGCTAGGCTGGGACGAGAGCAAAATCGGCCAGGAGTTAGGTATGGACGCCGATGAAGTCCTGCGCCTGAAACAGATCAACGGCCTGCAGGAGCTTTTTGCAGACCGTCGATTCTCCAGAGCGTGGACGGTTAAATAACTACAGTTTACACAGGCGCTCTGCGGCGGCCAGCAGCGTTGATTCCTGTTTAGCGAAACATAAACGTATAAGCTGATGCGGGAAAGGGGCGGCGCAAAAGACAGAGAGCGGAATAGCGGCGACACCGACTTCTTCGGTTAGCCACTGACAAAACTCAACGTCATTTAGCGTCGACACTGCGCTGTAATCGATTAACAGAAAATAGGTACCTTCACAGGGCAGCACTTTTAATCGGCTTTGCGCCAGCGCGTTAACCAGCACATCGCGTTTTTTCCGGTAAAAATCGGGTAACGCGCGATAGTGTTCCGGCGCGGCGCGCAGCATATCCGCCAGCGCCAGTTGCGCCGGCGTATTGACGCAAAACGTCAGGTACTGATGAACTTTGCGTATTTCGGCGCTAATGGCCGCAGGCGCAACGCAGTAACCAATCTTCCATCCCGTCATATGAAAGGTTTTACCAAACGATGAAACGGCAACCGCCCGCTCTCGTAACTGAGGGTGCGCCAATACGCTGGCATGACCTTCGACGGCAAAACAAATATGTTCGTACACTTCATCGCTTAACACATAAATTTCCCGCTCGCCGATAGCCTGCCACAGCGCCTCGATATCCGCCTGACGCCAGACGGTAGCGGTGGGATTATGCGGCGTATTGAGGATCACCAGTCGCGTGCGCTCGCTAAGCAACGCCGAAAACGCCTGCCAGTCGACGCGAAAATGCGGCGGCGTAAGCGCTATGCGTTTTAACACGCCGCCGGAGAGCGCCACGGCTGGGGCATAGCTGTCGTAACTGGGATCGAAACAGATAACCTCATCCCCTGCCCGCACCAGCGCGGTAATCGCCGCATACAGCGCTTCTGTCGCGCCCGCTGTGACGGTGATATCACTGACGTCATCGGGTCGATAACCATATATTTCCGCCGTTTTATCGGCAATGGCCTCCCGCAGCGCCTGCGCCCCCGTCATCGGCGCATATTGATTCGCGCCCTGCGCGACATGATAAGCCAACCGCTCGTGCAAATAACGAGGACCATCAAAATCAGGGAAGCCTTGCGATAAATTTATTGCCTGATGTTTCTGCGCCAGCGCGCTCATTTGCGTAAAAATCGTGGTACCAAGATTTGGCAATTTGCTTTTTGGAATCAGTGGGTTATTTCTCATTATCTTCATACCCGCCAGTGATGTGGTTGTTGACACACTATCACAGGGTGTTAGTATTTGGCAATCAAGACGTTTAGATGTCTAAATATAATAACAACGGTGAGAAGACCCTAAGGACAACACAACATGAACCACACTGAGATCCGCGTCGTTACCGGCCCGGCGAATTATTTTTCCCATGCAGGAAGCCTCGAAAGACTGACCGACTTTTTCACGCCGGAACAGCTTTCCCACGCCGTTTGGGTGTACGGCGAACGCGCGATTGCCGCCGCCCGGCCTTACCTGCCGGAAGCGTTTGAACGTGCTGGCGCAAAGCATCTGCCGTTTACCGGCCATTGTAGCGAACGCCATGTTGCCCAACTGGCGCACGCCTGCAACGACGATCGTCAGGTGGTGATAGGCGTCGGCGGCGGCGCGCTGCTCGATACCGCCAAAGCGCTCGCCCGCCGTCTGGCGCTGCCGTTTGTCGCTATCCCGACAATCGCGGCAACCTGCGCCGCCTGGACACCGCTTTCCGTCTGGTATAACGACGCGGGACAGGCGTTACAGTTCGAAATTTTTGATGATGCCAATTTTCTGGTGCTGGTCGAACCGCGCATTATTCTGCAGGCGCCCGATGACTATCTGTTAGCTGGCATTGGCGATACGCTGGCGAAATGGTATGAAGCCGTTGTGCTTGCGCCGCAGCCTGAAACGTTGCCATTGACCGTAAGGCTGGGCATTAACAGCGCGTGCGCTATTCGCGATCTCCTGCTGACCAGCAGCGAACAAGCATTAGCGGATAAACAGCAGCGTCGGCTGACCCAGGCATTTTGCGACGTGGTGGATGCGATTATCGCTGGCGGCGGTATGGTCGGCGGCCTCGGGGAACGCTATACCCGTGTCGCCGCCGCCCATGCGGTACACAACGGTCTGACCGTTCTGCCGCAAACGGAAAAATTCCTGCACGGAACGAAAGTGGCTTATGGCATTCTGGTGCAAAGCGCGCTACTGGGACAAGATGACGTGCTGGCGCAATTGATTACAGCGTACCGGCGATTTCATCTGCCGGCCCGGCTTAGCGAACTGGACGTGGATATTCATAACACCGCCGAGATCGATAGGGTCATCGCGCATACCCTGCGCCCGGTCGAATCCATCCACTATTTACCGGTGACGTTAACGCCAGACACCCTGCGTGCGGCGTTTGAAAAAGTTGAATTTTTCAGAATATAGCCTGGTGACGTTGCGTTTATCAGGCCTGGCAACACTCAGCAGCAACGCGCGCCGCCTTTTCCACCATAGCGCGCATCCTGCCGCTCGCGGAAAAATTCTTCATAGGTCATCGGCGTCTGATCCGGATGCGTTATGCGCATATGTTCCACATAGTTGTCGTAGTCTGGCACGCCAATCATCATTTTTGCGGCCTGTCCCAGATATTTTCCGGCTTTCGAAAGCGTATCGAACATCGTTGTCACCTGTCATCCAAATGCCCTCTCCTTATTCTGGAGAGGGCTATTGATGTAAAAAGATTAGTGCGCGCCTTTCGCCTGCGTCACGATCTCATCCACATTTTCCGGCATCGGCTCATACGGCGTTTCATTCGCCGTCGGTTTATCAATCTTCAGAGCGGCCAGCGCCGTCTTAATAGAGAAGACCGCCAGCACCACGACCACCACCATAAAGAAGATGGTTAGCCCGGCATCCAGACGGTTATTGAATACCAATTGCGCGAGCTGCGATTCGGTGTACTGCGGCGGAATATTGCCGCTGTCGATCATCGCCTGGAACTTATTGGCAATGGCCAGGAAGCCGATTTTCGCATCCGGACTAAACGCTTTCTGCCAGCCCGCCGTCAGCGTACAAATCAGCAGCCAGGCCGTTGGCACCAGCGCGACCCACGCATAACGCTGACGCTTCATTTTGAACAGTACCACGGCGCAAAGCATCAGCGCCATGCCCGCCAGCATCTGGTTAGCGATGCCAAACAGCGGCCACAAGGTGTTAATACCGCCCAACGGATCGACCACGCCCTGATGGAGGAAATACCCCCACGCCAGCACGCACAATGCCGTAGCAAGCAGGTTCGCTGGCAGCGAATCGGTACGTTTCAGCCCTGGCGACACTACGCCCAACAGATCCTGCAACATAAAGCGCGCCGCACGGGTACCCGCATCCACCGCCGTCAGAATAAACAGCGCTTCAAACAGAATGGCAAAGTGATACCAGAACGCCACATCCATCATGCCGCCCAACGCGCCATGTAAAATGTAGGCCATCCCTACCGCCAGCGTTGGCGCACCGCCTGCGCGGGAGATAATGGATTGTTCGCCGACTTCATTGGCAATCTGGTGTAACGTATCCGGCGTGATAGCGAACCCCCAACTACTGACCACCTGCGCGGCAGAAGCTACGACATCCGCTGTCCCCGCTGGCGCCAGTACCGCCATCGGGCTATTCATCGCAAAGTAAACACCCGGATCGATAATACAGGCGGAGACCAGTGCCATAATGGCGACGAAAGATTCCATTAACATCCCGCCGTAGCCGATAAAGCAGGCCTGGCCTTCGTTGGCCAACATCTTCGGCGTCGTGCCGGAGGAGATGAGCGCATGGAAACCGGAGACCGCGCCGCAGGCAATGGTAATAAACAGGAACGGGAACAGGTCGCCCGTCCAGACCGGTCCGGTACCATCAACAAATTTGGTCAGCGCCGGCATAGTCAGCGTCGGACGCATGATCAGAATCCCGACCGCCAGACCGACAATCGTACCAATTTTCAGGAAGGTAGAGAGGTAATCACGCGGCGCGAGCAGCAGCCAGACCGGCAGTACCGCCGCGACAAAACCATAACCCACCAGCATCCAGGTAAGCTGCACGCCAGTAAAATCAAAGTACGGCGCCCAGGTTGGGCTTGCCGCCACCCATCCGCCGGAAATAATAGCGAAAATAAGAAATACCAGCCCAATGACCGACACCTCGCCGATGCGCCCCGGACGCAGATAACGCAGGTAGATGCCCATAAAAATCGCCAGTGGAATAGTGAACGCGACAGTGTACGTTCCCCACGGGCTATGGGTCAGCGCTTTCACCACGATCATCGCCAGGACGGCCAGAATGATCACCATGATCATAAAGCAGGCTACCAGCGCGATCACCCCTGCCGTCGCGCCCATCTCCTCTTTAACCAACTCGCCAAGCGAACGCCCATCGCGCCGGGTCGAGACGAACAGCACCATAAAGTCCTGCACCGCTCCCGCCAGCACGACGCCCGCCAGCAGCCAGATCATCCCCGGCAGATAGCCCATCTGCGCCGCCAGTACCGGCCCGACCAGCGGACCTGCGCCAGCAATGGCCGCAAAATGGTGACCAAAAAGCACTTTTTTATCGGTCGGGACATAATCCAGACCATCATTATGACGTACCGCGGGCGTCATACGCGTTGGGTCAACCGCCAGCACTTTTTTGGCGATATAGAGCCCATAAAAACGATACGCAATAAGATAGACACAGACCGACGCCACCACGATCCATAGCGCGTTGATCTGTTCCCCACGATTTAACGCAATATAGCCCAAGGCAAACGCACCCAATACTGAGAGCGCTGTCCAGACGAGGTATTTCCCTGATTTATTCATAGTTGTTGTCCGTTTGGGTGTTCCAGAGAGATGTTACATTTTGTTTCTATAACACCTTTACCGTAATTAACAACACAACAACATGATAAAACCAGATCGTTACCCATTTTTTACATTACAGTGTTAACCAGATCACTTCCTTTCTTGGTTAATGCTGCAATTGCATTTTACTTTGCCAGAACTATCCCATTACCGCCGTTCCCAGGCGACAGGTGCAGCAGCGCCTCCCCTGCTCGTCAAAGAGCGTAATTTCCCAGCTTTGATTCTGCCGCCCCAGATGCAGCGGCAGGCAAACGCCGCGTACTTTCCCCTGCGAGATGGCGCGGTGGTGAGTGGCGTTTAACTCGGTCCCGACCACGCACTGCCCGTCGCGGGTCATCAGATAACCCGCCATTGATCCCAACGTCTCCGCCAGCGCTGCCGATGCGCCGCCGTGTAGCAGACCAAACGGTTGATGAGTGCGGGCATCGACGGGCATTTCCGCCTCCAGCACGTCATCGCCCAGACGGGTGTAAACAATGCCCAGATGCGCCACCAAAGTGTTCTGACTGGTAGCGTTCAATTCATCCAGCGTTAAATGCCGTTTCCAGATCATCGTCAGGCTCCCAATGTTGAACCGCCGTCCACCACGATATCCTGCAAGGTAATGTGGCTGGCCAGATCGGAGGCAAGAAACAAAATGGTATTGGCTATCTCCTGCGGACGGGCGATTTTACCGAGCGGTATGCCGAGCTTAAACTGTTCGCCGAAACCGCGAATACGCTGCTGTTCGGCATCTTCACTCACCCATAACGTGCGCTGCATATCGGTGTCAGTCGAACCAGGCGACACCACATTACAGCGCACCCCGCAGCCCGCCAGCTCCAGCCCTACGGTTAGCGCCAGGCTTTTCAGCGCCGCTTTAGAGGCGCCGTAGGCGCTCATACCGATGCGCGGCGTATGCGCCGCATCTGAGGCTACGGTGACAATCGCCCCTCCCTGCTGACGGCGAAACTGCGCCATCGTCTGCGAAAACAGGTTAAATGCCCCGCCCACATTGACCGCAAACGTCTGCTGCCAGTCGTCGACGCTAAGCGCATCGGTCGCTCCCATACGCAAAATACCGGCGGCGTTGACCAGCACATCCAGCCGCGTCGTTTTTTGCAACACACGCTGGCACACCTGCGCAACCTGTGCGGCATCCGCCACATCCATGACTTCGGTAGCAAAGGGATAATTCTCTTGCGTAAATTCGCGATCGAAGCCGATCACCCTCGCCCCGGCGTCGACAAACGCCAGCGCCGTCGCGTAACCGATCCCTTTCCCCGCCCCGGTCACCCATACCGTTTTGTCTGAAAAATCAAAGCCGGTCATTACTCTACCCCGCGAGAAAGCAGCGCCCACCAGGCGTCAATGGTCGGGTTTTTCGCCAGCATCACGAAGTCGATATCGCCGTGTACTTTACGCCAGCGCGCTGCCAGCCCCATCATGCGTACTGAATCCAGGCCATAATCAATCAGGTTTTCATCATCCAGCGGCTCGTCGGTCTCATCCAGCAACGGCAGAATCAACGCCCGCAGCGCCGCTTTACTGGCAGGAACCGGCGTCGGCAGCAGCGACTCGGTCATGACGACGCGACCGGAACGCCCCGCCACATAGTTCAGCGCCATCAGATGCTCTTCCCGGCTGAAATCCGCCAGCGCATCCGCCACCATAAACGGCTTAATGTCGCGCATAAACGCATCGGTAGCGGTGGTCATACAGCCAATATGCGCATACACGCCGGTAATGATGAGCTGATTACGTCCGGTATCTTTTAACATCTGTTCCAGCGGCGAGCGGTGAAACGCGCTATAGCGCCACTTCACCAGCACCGTATCCGCCTCATCCGGCGTTAAGGCTTCTACCACCTTCTGCTGTTCCGGAGAGCGCGTCAGTCCCGGCCCCCACATATCATTGAGTAACGCGCGATCTTCATCGCTTTGCTCTTTCGGCTGAGCGGTGTAATAGACCGGGATATGATGTTCCTTACAGTACTGGCGCAGGGCGGCGATATTAGCAATCACCTGGTCCATCATTGGGCAGTTGCGGCCCCAAAAGCTGACAAAGTAATCCTGCATATCGTGGATGAGCAGCGCCGCGCGCTCCGGCTCAAATGCCCAGTTCACTTTGTTGGTCGGGATATCCAGTGCGGTGGGCAGCGCGTAAGACTGTAGTTTCGGGATTGCCATCTCTCTTTCTCCTTCAGAGCGGTGAACGTGACGCCAACCGCTGGCGTAATTGTTTTTTATCGACTTTACCAACCGGCGTCAGTGGCAGTGACGCAACGCACTCCACGCGATCCGGTAATTTAAATTCCGCCACGCCCTGCTCTCGCAGGAAACGGCGTACCTGTACCGCTCGCAGCGGCTCTTTTACCACCAGATATGCGCAACTTTTCTCCCCCAGCAGTTCATCTTCCATGCTGACCAGCGCCGCATGGATCACCGCCGGGTGGCGCAGTAACAGGTTTTCTATCTCTTCGGCGGCTATCTTCTCGCCGCCCCGATTGATCTGATCTTTTTCACGCCCGTGAACGGTGATGTAGCCGTCTTGATCAATGGAGATCAGATCGCCGGAACAGTAAAAACCGTTGGCGTCAAAGGCGCTGGCATTGTGTTGCGGACTGTTGAAATAGCCGCGAAAAGTATAGGGGCCGCGCGTCATCAGACGACCAATCTCGCCCGGCGGCAGTGGATTCCCGTCGGCATCCGCCACCCACACTTCGTCGTCCGGACACATGGGTCTTCCCTGGGTATTGATAATCCGTTCCGGACTATCGTCCAGCCGGGTATAGTTCACTAACCCTTCCGCCATGCCGAAGACCTGCTGCAACTGACAACCAATTTCAGCCGGAATACGGGCGGCCAGCGTCGCAGAAAGCCGCGCGCCGCCGACCTGCAATAACCTTAATGACGCCAGCGGCGCATTGCCGCCCCACTCCTGGATAGCCTGTAGCCATAGACTGACCGCGGGCGGCACCAGCGCCGTGGCATTAATCTGGTGTTTTTCGATCAGCGGGAAACAGAGCGTGGCGCTGGGATCGGTCGCCAGCACTACCGTTCCTTTGGCGAGAAAAACGCCCAGCGCGCCCGGCGAACTCATGGCGTAGTTATGCGCGGCGGGAATCGCGCACAGAAAACGCGTCTCCTCGTTGAAACCGCAAATCTCATTGCTGCGGCGCACGCTGTAGTAATAGTCGTTATGGGTACGGGGAATAAGCTTTGGCGTGCCGGTAGTACCGCCGGAAAGCTGAAAGTAGGCCACTTCGTCAGCAGGTGATGGCGTGGCGGTGAAATCTTCCGCCGCCTGCCGCATCGCCGCGTCCAGGCTGTGATCGCCGTCGTCGTTACGCAATAACACCACCCGCACAGAGCGGTGTTCAGCCACAAACGTGTTGAGAAAGTCCTCGCCGGCGAACAGCGTATGTTGGCGATCGGCAATCACCAGCGTCGGCGCGATCTGCATCGCATAGGCGTTAAGTTCGGTACGTTGATGGCTAAACAGCGCCAGAACGGGCGCTACGCCAAGCTTCAACAGGGCGAAAAAAGTGATATACAGTTCCGGTACATTCCCCAGTTGCACCAGAGCGGTTTCGCCAGGTTTGATGCCCTGACGGCGTAAATAGCAGGCCAGATTATCCGCGGCCTGGTTGAGCTGGCGATAGCTGAATGCGCGCTCGCCTTCAATGACCGCCGTCTTATCGCTGTCAGCGTGGCGGGTCAGAATATCGGTCAACGGCACGTCTTGCCAGTAGCCTTTTTCACGATAACGGCGGGCAAATTCATCCGGCCAACGGGTGAAAGGTATACGCATCATCGTTCCTTAATGCAGTCCAAAAACGTTCAACATCGTAGAGAGCTTGACGCCGGTTTCCCGCCACTCGCCGACTGGCGAAGAGGCAGGGACAATCCCGGCGCCAGCGAACAGGCGCACCTGATTACCGTGCAATTTCGCACAACGAATCGTCACTACCCACTCGCCGTTTCCTTCGGCGTCGCACCAGCCGACAATGCCGCCAAACAGTTCACGATCGAACGGTTCCAGTTCAGCAATCAGCTTTTTCGCGACCTGATGAGGGAAACCGCTTAACGCAGGCGTTGGATGCAGCAGACAGGCCAGCGTCAGCGCGTTTTCTCCGGCGTTGGCCTTGCCCTCAAACGGCGTACCGAGATGCCATAGCGTCGGCGTGGTGATCAACTGCGGAGAGGAAGGTAATTGCAGTTCCGTGCTGCGATCGCGCAGGATCTGCTTCATCGCCTGCGTCACCAGCTCATGTTCATGCCGATCTTTTTGTGAAGCCAGCAGTCGGTTTCCCGCCTCGCGATCCAGAACGTCATCGGGCTGTCGGCGTGCCGAGCCTGCTAACGGCAGCGAACTAAACCGCTCGCCCTCCTTGCGTAGCAGCAATTCGGGGCTGGCGCCCAGCAGAACGCCGCCATCCGCCAGTGGTACATGGAAGTTGTAACTAACTGGATTCTGCGCAACCAGCCGCTCCAGCAATGCTCCGCTATCCACCGCCACATCAGTGGTGATATCTATTAGCCGGGAAAGCACCACTTTATCGACGTCTGGCGTGGCGGTCAGCATAGCCGCGCGTGCGACCATCGCTTCAAAAGCATCCTGCTCCGGAATCGCCTTTCGCGCCGTCACCGTCAGCGGCTGATGGTCAGTAAAATAACGCGCCGTGCGCTGCTTTTGCTGGCGGGAAAAGGACTGCCACGCCATCGGGATAAATAGCGACGACGGCTGACGAGTATCAAAGGGGATCGCCCCCACCAGGATAGGGTTGGCGATGCCCTGCGATTTGGCCTCGGCAAACTGCTGGCGCAATTTCTGCTGGAAAGGGCTATCCGGCGAATCGCCGGCAACCGCAGGCTCGGTATAACGGGCGAAGCACCCGGAAGTGGTAAAACTGCGATACGGCGACATGAAGAAAAAGCGATCGGGAGCAAGCGTTGCCATTGTCTCCTGAGCGTCCTCGGCCAGTGACATATCCATATCATCCTCCAATGATAAAGGCTTATATACACTTCATCTTTCAAGCTGCCTCTTTGTTGGCTGCGCTCAGAAACCCCGGTCACACAGTTATCTATGCTCGCGGGGATTTCTTCCCTTGCCGTTGCGATGCTTCTTGAATGATTTTGTGTATAATAATGATTATTATTTCTATTTTTAGTGCGCTAACCTAAGAGTAAAACGTCGCTCTGTCAACTCTGGTCATGAGTTAAATGGCACTAAGGCTTGCATCTCGCTGCCGCTGACATGAAAATGAGAAGCATTAACTTTATTAATAACAGGACGCTATTGTGAGACTCCCCGCCTTTTATCGTTGGCTGCTTTTAGTGGTTGGTTTATCAATTTCAGGAATATCCTTAGCCCAGGACGCCGGTTGGCCCCGGCAAATCCAGGACAGCCGCGGCGTTCATACTCTGGACCACAAACCCGCGCGTATCGTCTCTACCAGCGTGACGTTGACAGGCTCGTTGCTGGCGATTGATGCGCCCGTCGTCGCCAGCGGAGCCACTACGCCGAATAACCGCTTTGCCGACGATCAAGGGTTTATGCGCCAGTGGAGCGACGTAGCAAAGGCTCGCCATGTCGCCCGGCTGTACATCGGCGAACCGAATGCCGAAACGGTCGCCGCGCAAATGCCGGATCTCATTTTGATTAGCGCCACCGGCGGCGACTCCGCGCTGGCGCTTTACGATCAGCTCTCCGCTATCGCGCCGACGCTCGTCATCAATTATGACGATAAAAGCTGGCAGAGTTTGCTCACGCAACTTGGCGAGATCACCGGTCAGGAGAAACAGGCCGCCGCGCGAATAGCGGAGTTTGAGGCGCAACTGACGACGGTTAAACAGCGAATCGCCCTGCCGCCGCAGCCGGTTAGCGCGCTGGTGTATACCCCTGCCGCGCATAGCGCCAATCTGTGGACGCCAGAATCAGCACAAGGCAAGCTATTGACACAGTTAGGCTTTACGCTGGCGACATTGCCCCGAGGGCTGCAAACCAGCAAAAGCCAGGGTAAGCGCCACGATATCATTCAGCTTGGCGGTGAAAATCTGGCCGCCGGGTTAAACGGCGAATCTCTTTTCCTGTTTGCCGGCGACAACAAAGATGTCGCGGCCCTTTACGCCAATCCGCTGCTGGCGCACCTGCCAGCGGTGCAAAATAAGCGCGTCTATGCCCTGGGTACGGAGACGTTCCGTCTGGATTATTACAGCGCAACATTGTTGCTTAACCGGCTTGCCGCCCTGTTTTAGCCTTATCGGAGTCTTATCCGACTGACCAGACCGATTTGGTCAGTCGGATAAACGCCCCTTCATCAGCCAGCATCGCTAACCGGCGGCGTCTGGCGAAAACGACGTAGCTCGCCCAGCACTAACAGCAGCAACAAACCGATAATCACCAGCCCGAATCCACTCACGCTCGCGGAAGCGACCGGCGTCATCATTGCGCCAAGACCGCCTAACAGCGCCGCGCCGATAGCGTCTCCCGTGACGTTTTGCGCGGTCCACAGGCCGTTCATTCGCCCCAGCATATTTTCCGGCGTCTGGGTTTGCAGCAGAGTGTATTGTAATAACGAACTGATGGCGCTAAGCCAGCCAAATAGCGCCAAACAGATAACACCTGCGATCCAGACCGGCATGATGGCGAACAGCCCCACCGCCAGAAAAGAACCGACTGTCGAAACCAGCATAATGAGCCCCGGACGAACGCTATGCGCCAGTTGTCCGCTGGTCAGCGCGCCAATGGCCGCCCCCAGCGGAATTGACGCATACAGTAAACCGATTTGCGCCGCCGACATCTGCCAGCTCATCGCCAGCGCCGGATAGAGGACGCGTACCGCGCTTGCCATCGTCACCAGACCGCCAAGCAGCGCAATACCGCCGATAAGCGGACTGGCGAGCAAAAAACGAAATGCCGCCAGTAACGCGATAAAAGGATTTTCCCGCGGCTGCGGAGGAACAGGCAGTCGCGGCAGCGTCAGTAACGGCAATAGCGTAATAAACGTCCCGGCGGCCGCCAGCCCATAGTTCCAGGCTACGCCGCCGCTGGCAAGCAATATGCCCCCCAACATCGGCGAAATAACCGATCCCAGACGTACCGTCAGCATGGTAATCGCGCCGGCCTGCATCAGATTTTCTCTTCCGACCAGCGCTGGCGTCGCCGCCAGTAACGCGGTCACGCCCAGAGACGCGAAAAAGCCGTCCCACAGGCCAAGGAGATATATCGCCAGCAATGACGGTTCCGGCAGCAGCGAGTTCACGCACAGGCCAATAAAGCCAATACCGCAAGTACCGCGCGCCAGCAGAATCACCTTTTTGCGTTCGTAGCGATCGGCCAGTACGCCACCCACCATTAAGCCAATAAACATGGCGCCGCCGGTTAACGTTACCGACAGCCCTACCTGCCAGGTGGAGTGCGTCATCATTTGGATCTGTACCGGAACCGCCACGCCAAGCAGCCCCAGCGAGACAATAGAGATAAAACGGGCCAGAAATACTGCGCGAAATGCAGGGTGCGTCTTCAACAGGCTGAGATTGAGCAGCCAGGATTGTCGATTCATTACAACGCCTTAATGCGAGTTTTTTTAAATATCCATTCAATGGCTGCACATGCTAACATAACCAAATAAGATAGATAACGATAATTACTATCATTATCAGGGAAGTTACTATGTCATGCTCGTTTTCCGTGACGCGCGCGTTTGCCGTGCCCGGATTGTTGTTATTACTGAGTCTCGCCGCGGTTTTAAGCCTGGTCATTGGCGCGAAACCGCTGCCCGCCGCCGTCGTGCTAGAGGCGTTCACCGGCGTGTGCCAAAGCGCCGATTGCACCATCGTCCTGGATGCGCGTTTGCCGCGTACGCTGGCCGGATTACTGGCAGGCGGCGCGTTGGGCCTCGCCGGGGCGCTCATGCAAACACTCACTCGTAACCCGCTCGCCGACCCGGGGATTCTGGGCGTTAACAACGGCGCCAGCTTCGCCATTGTACTGGGCGCGGCGCTGTTTGGTTTCTCCACGCCGCTGGAACAGCTTTTCATGGCATTTAGCGGCGCGCTTATCGCATCGCTGATTGTCGCCTTCACCGGTAGTCAGGGCGGCGGCCAGTTAAGCCCGGTCCGCCTGACACTGGCGGGCGTGGCGCTTGGCGCGGTACTGGAAGGACTGACCAGCGGCATCGCGCTGTTAAATCCAGAGGTCTATGATCAGCTTCGCTTCTGGCAGGCGGGATCGCTGGACATTCGTAGCCTGCAAACGTTGAAAGTCGCGCTCGCGCCCGTGGTTATCGCTGGGATCGTGGCGCTATTTCTGAGCCGAGCGCTGAACAGCCTGAGCCTCGGCAGCGATACCGCGACGGCGCTGGGGAGTAAAGTGGCGCGCACCCAACTTATCGGTTTACTGGCGATTACCGTCTTGTGCGGCAGCGCAACGGCGCTGGTCGGCCCTATCGCCTTTATTGGTCTGATGATGCCGCATATGGCGCGTTGGCTGGTGGGCGCAGACCACCGCTGGTCGCTACCAGTGACGTTACTGGCAACCCCTGCTCTGCTGCTTTTTGCCGATATTATTGGTCGTCTGTTGGTGCCGGGCGAACTCCGCGTATCGGTTGTCAGTGCGTTTATCGGCGCGCCGGTACTTATCTTTCTGGTACGCCGTAAATCGAACGGAGGCGGCCTGTGATGTTTCTTTCTCGTCGGCTTATCGTAAGTTGCCTGCTTCTGGCGGCTGGCTGCTTCGCCATTGGCTTATGGAGTCTGCAAAGCGGCGCCGTGCCTCTTGAGACCGGGCAGATTATTGCCGCGCTGCTGGGCGACGCGCCGCGTAACATCACCCTTGTCGTAACCGAATGGCGACTACCGCGCGTATTAATGGCGCTGCTGATTGGCGCTGCGCTTGGCGTCAGTGGCGCGATTTTTCAGTCGTTGATGCGTAACCCGCTAGGCAGCCCTGATGTGATGGGCTTTAATACCGGCGCCTGGAGCGGCGTACTGGTCGCAATGGTCCTGTTTGGCCAGCATCTTACCGCGATCGCGCTGGCGGCAATGGCGGGCGGTATCGTCACGTCATTGATTGTCTGGCTGCTCGCCTGGCGTAACGGGATTGAAACTTTCCGGCTGATTATCATCGGTATCGGCATCCGCGCGATGTTAGTCGCCTTTAATACCTGGCTTCTGTTGCAGGCGTCGCTGGAAACGGCGCTCACCGCCGGCTTATGGAACGCCGGGTCGCTCAACGGTCTGACATGGGCAAAAACCTGGCCTTCAGCGCCGCTGATTATTGTAATGCTGACAGGCGCCGCGCTACTGGTGCGTCGTATGCGGCTGCTGGAGATGGGCGATGACAGCGCCTGCGCGCTGGGTGTTAGCGTGGAGCGGTCACGCCTGATGCTGATGCTGGTGGCGGTGTCGCTCACCGCTGCGGCAACGGCACTGGCTGGCCCCATCTCGTTTATTGCCCTTGTCGCGCCGCACATCGCCCGTCGTCTTAGCGGCACAGCGCGCTGGGGATTAACCCAGTCGGCGCTGTGCGGCGCGTTATTACTACTGGCCGCCGATGCGTGCGCGCAGCAACTGTTTATGCCTTATCAGCTTCCAGTGGGCGTGGTCACCGTCAGCCTCGGCGGTATTTACCTTATCGTCTTGTTAATTCAGGAGTCCCGCAAAAAATGACCGAATCCGTAGCCCGTTTACGCGGCGACCAGTTAACGCTGGGTTATGGCAGCTATACCGTCGCAAAAAACCTTAATGTTTCGATTCCGGACGGCCATTTTACCGCCATCATCGGCCCTAACGGCTGCGGCAAGTCGACGTTGCTACGTACGCTAAGCCGTCTGATGACGCCTGTTGACGGCCATGTCTGGCTGGATGGCGAACAGATACAGCGTTACGCCAGTAAAGAGGTGGCGCGGCGCATCGGATTGCTGGCGCAAAACGCCACCACGCCGGGCGATATCACCGTACAAGAACTGGTCGCCAGAGGGCGTTATCCGCATCAGCCGTTATTTACCCGCTGGCGCAAGGAAGATGCCGACGCCGTCGCCAGTGCCATGCGTGCAACAGGTATCACCTCACTGGCGGCGCAAAGTGTAGACACTCTGTCCGGCGGCCAACGTCAGCGGGCGTGGATAGCCATGGTGCTGGCGCAGGAAACGTCCATCATGCTGCTGGATGAGCCGACAACGTGGCTGGATATTAGCCATCAAATTGATTTGCTGGAGTTGTTAAGCGATCTCAACCGCGAAAAAGGTTATACGCTCGCCGCCGTCCTGCATGACCTGAATCAGGCCTGCCGATACGCCACGCATTTGATTGCATTACGCGAAGGTAACATTGTCGCACAGGGCGCGCCGAAAGAGATTGTTACCGCTGAGCTTATCGAAAAAATCTATGGGCTGCGCTGTATGATTATCGACGATCCGGTTGCCGGTACGCCGCTGGTAGTACCGCTGGGACGGCGATAGTCGTTCACACAGATGACAAAGCCGGATAATCGCTATCCGGCTTTTCGGGTAAATCAGACTAACCGTTCATCTATCGCCAGCGCGTTTTCCATTTTACGCGAGACCATCGCGTAACGCAGTAATACGCCGCCGCAGGCCATCATACCGCCAATCAACGCCGCCAGGATAATAATGACCGCTTTACCCGGGCCATCTTTTTTCACTGGCAGAGACGGCGACAGTTGATATTTAAACGGGGTAAACTTCACGTCGCTCACATTCATTGCCGCCAGTTGTTCAACATGGTATTGACGGTTACGCAAATCACCGTCAATCTCGGCCACGTCCGTTACCCCTTTTTCAATTTCCAGTTTGCGGGAAATACCATCCGCGCCGAGGGAAATAGAAAAATCCGGATCATCTTTTACCGCCTGACCATTGCTGTAAACCGGTCTCTTAATGCCAGCGGCGTTGGCGATTTCCAGCGAATAATGGAGACGTTGAATATTGGCATCAAGCTGGTTTTTGAGACGCACCCGATCCATCGCCAGCTTTTCCTGCTCGTAGCGGGTTTTGATTTCCAGCTGGTTACGAATATTTTCCAGCGTCTCTTTCACGACGATATCGGAGATGTACTGAATATAGCCAGCTAACACTTTTTGCGCTTCTTCCCGCGTCGGCGCGGTAAAACTCAATGTCCACGACGTGAATAACGACGTTTCATTTTTCTTGCCGACATTACTGTCCACCGCTTTCATTTTTTCGCTCAGCAGGACAATCGCCCGGTGAAGATCCTGCTCGTCTATTTGCGCGCCTTTTAATTGATCCATGACATACGGAGAAGAACGAAGATATTCTTCCAGCAGCGAGGGCGAGCTAAACTTTTTAATAAACAGATTAAATACGCTGCCCCGATCAACGCTTACCTCCATATCCAACACGCGCAGCGCGGTCAACGTTCTCTCCAGCCCCTGCCACTGTACCGACTCCGCCGGTGTGACAATCGCCTGGCTGGTCCATTTTTGCGGCAGCAGAAAGGACAGAAGCAACCCCACGCACGCAAAGGCGAAAACGGTAGCAAGAATACGACGTTTCGCCTGCCATAACACCTCTATAAGGCTAAACAAATCGATTTCATGACTGTTGGCGGGCGGCAGTGAATAACCTGCAAATGACTGATTTTTTTCTTGTTTTACATTAAGAGATGGCATGCCGTATGACCTGAAAACTTTATCCAATGAAAGAACACATTCCTGTCAGAGATTCTAACAGCAAGTCAGAATTATCCGAAACACTCTTTGCGCGCCAGTGCCCGAAAAGCTAAATATTCGGAATTAAACTTGCCTGTAGCATGTATCACTTATGTTAAAAGAATTAATAGTTGCAATAAAAAACCCATAATAATTAGTCATTATTATGGGTTTCAGGATTTAATTTGTTAAAGGCAGAAACAACGCCCGTTATTTATTAATAAGTTCGCTGATGATGGGCCCGATAGTTTCAAAAGCGGAGGGAGAAATAATATCTACATGCGCGCACGGCTGGCGATAAATAGCCAAAGACGCTATCCACGGCGACCAGCTCTGTTCAGGCGATACGCCTTCCGGCACCGTTTTATCCGCCACAAAGAGCGTAGCATGTCCATCAAACGGTACGCTATGCGCCGTCGTCAGCAAACGGACAGCATCCGCATAATTGCCTTCAATGGCGGTAAATAAGGCGTCGGAGGCATTTCCCTGCTGAGCGGCGACAAACGCAGCGCGTTCACGTTCAATTTCCGCCAATACGTCCGGATTGAGGCCATTCGCCTCTTTTTCCCGCCAGTTTTGCGTTTCCGGCGGCCAGGTGTCCAGTAACCCCAAAAACGCCACCGTTTCGCCGCGCGCGCGCAACCGGGCGGCGATCCCTTGCGCCAGCGTCCCGCCCAGCGAATAGCCTAATAAATAATAAGGGCCATGCGGCTGCCGGGCGAGCAATGTCGCCAGATGATGTTCACATACCTCATCAAGAGTGGTTGCGGTTTGCATAGGGCCAGCGGGGCGCGGCGACTGAATCCCCATAATCGACCACGACGGGCTGAGATAGCGTGATAATACGCTAAATTGCCAGGCGAACCCCGACGCCGGATGGAAACAAAATAACGTTGGACCATCGCTTTCACGCAGCGGCAACAGCGGCCCGAACCCCAGATTGCGCGAGCGTTCGTCATCGTCAGTATCGAGCAGCTTACTTAACTGCGCCACGTCAGACGCCACCATCACCTGCCCCGGCGTCACCTGGCGGTTAAACGTCTGACTTAGCTGCGCGGCCAGTTTCATCGCCAGCAGCGAATGTCCGCCCAGCGCAAAGAAATCACTTTCAACGTCGTTAATCTCACAGCCCAGCAGGCGGGAAAACGCCGCGGCGACAGCAATCTCCGTTGCGGACTGCGGCGCACGCCCTTTCACGCGCGGCGTCAGGTCCGGCAGCGGCAGGGCTTTACGATCCAGCTTGCCATTAGCGCTAAGCGGCAAACCGGCAAGTTGCAACAACACAACTGGCACCATATGCGCGGGAAGTTTTTGGCGTAATTTTTCCTGCAGCGCCGGTAAATCCAGCGGCAAACCGGAGTGCGACACCAGATAGCCGACCAGTTGCCGGGCATCCCCGCCCGTCGCCGCCGCCTGATTAAAGACGCAGGCATGTGCTACCGCCTGTTCAACATCCGGCAGCGTTTGCATGACGCGGTCAATCTCGCCCAGTTCAATACGTTGCCCCCGAATTTTGAGCTGATCGTCGCTGCGCCCCAGGTACTCCACCGCGCCGGAATCCAGCCAGCGCGCCACATCTCCGGTACGGTACATCCGTTCGCCTGGCGCAAAAGGATCGGCGATAAAACGGCTGGCGGTAAGATCCGGACGCCCCAGATAGCCCTGCGCCAGTTGGATACCGGTAAGATAGAGATCGCCAGCCACGCCCGGCGGCACCGGCTGCATATGCGCATCGAGAATACGTAAACCGGTATTCCAGACGGGATAACCAATCGGGATACTGTTGCCGTCAACAGCCGCCAGCTCATCGCCACAGGCCGGATACCAGCTCACATCCACCGCGGCCTCCGTTGGCCCGTACAGATTGTGTAGCGGCGCGTTGGTTAACGTCTCCCATTCGCGGCACAGCGCCGTCGGCAGGGCCTCGCCGCTACAGAAAACGCGCTTTAAGGAAGCGCAGCTTTTCCCAGCCGACGCTGGCGTGAGCGAGGCAATAAAGGCCGCCAGCATCGACGGCACAAAATGAGTGGTCGTGACGCCGTATTGCGCAAAGAACCGCTGCATCGCGAGCGGGTCGCGGTGCGCTTCCGGCTCGGCCATCACCAGTTTCGCCCCGGCGATAAACGGCCAGAAAAACTCCCATACTGAGACGTCAAAACTGCACGGCGTTTTTTGCGCTACTACATCATCCGCCGTCAACGGATAGTGATCCTGCATCCACAGCAGCCGGTTGACTATCGCCGTTTGTCCCACCATCACCCCTTTCGGCCTGCCCGTCGAGCCAGAGGTGAAAATGATGTAAGCGGTATGATGCGGTAACGACAGCCCCAGCGGAGTGGCGTCACTGACCGGTAGCGGTTGGCTATAACACAAATATTCCATCCCCGGAATATCGTGAAAGCGCGCCAGCTGCGCCTGAGTCGTAATTAAAAGTTTCGGCTGCGCATCTTCCAGCATCATTCGCAGCCGATCGTCAGGATAACCGGTATCCAGCGGCAGCCAGGCGGCGCCCGCCTCGACAATGCCATGCAGCGCTAAGGTCAGGAAAACCGACCGCGGCAACGCCACCGCCACGCTATCGCCAGGCTGAACGCCGCGTTCCCGCAGCGCGTATGCCAGCGCCACAACTTGTTCACGCATTTCACGGTAGGTAAAGTGATAATGCGCATCTGCCAACGCGGAAGCCTCTGGCGTTTTTTGCGCCTGCTGCGCCACCAAATCGCTAAGCGTGGCGGCGGGAATCGTTACCGCCGTATTATTAAGGTGTGTTAATTGCGTTTGTTCTTCCGCCAGCAGCATTTGCGCATCGCCGCAGCGCAGCGCCGGGTTATCAGCAAACTGCGTGATAAGCGCCATCAATCGTAAGGCATGGCGGGAGAGCGTGGCGTCATCGTAACGCTGTGCATTCGCCAGCAATTCAATATCCAGACCGCCGTTTTCATCCGGAAAAAGCGCCAGTTCAAGATCGTTAACCGGCCCCGTAGCCAGGGTATGGGTTTGCGCCTGTATGCCAGGAAGATCCAAATGATAATCAAATACTTTTATATTGAGCACCGGGCCAAATAGCGGCGTCTCCCCTGCGGCTCGCCCGCTATCGCGTACAATCTGTTCGGCGTCGTAACGCTGGTGGCGGCGCATCTTCTTTAACTGCGCCGCAAGACGCTTCGCCAGTGTTGGCAGATCTTCCGTCGCATGAAGGTTAATCGCCAGCGGCAACACGTTAAGGACAGGCCCGGTCGCCGTTAACGCCGCCGATCCCATCCGCCGCATAAAGATAAATCCAGCGGCATAATCCATTCGCCCGCATAATCGTCCCAGCCACAACGTCACCAGCGCCAGGGCAAGATCCGCTCGCGGTATCTCAGGCATGTGCACCGCCAGTTGGCGAAACGCCCCCGCCGGCGCGCTCAATTTCATACGCAGAATACCCGCACTCGCCGACCGCCCCGGCAGCGGCGCGGCAGAAATTGACGCCGGCGGCGGCAGCTCGCGGCGCTGCTGCGCCCAGAAGGCGCCGTCACGCTGCCAGGCCTCGCTCTGGCGATAGCGCTGATATTCCTCGACCACATCCGCAAAGGGGGTAAAAGGCGACTCCGGCGTAGGAGCGTCGCTCTGCCAGGCGCGATAAATCGCCGCAATCTGGCGAGTTATCGCCGGGAAGCTAAAGCCATCCACCAGCAAATGGTGATAGCGCTGATACCAATACCAGCGGGTATCATCAATGCAGATTAACTGGTGAAACGCCAGCGGCTTACCGCTATCTGCGCGCAGGTTTTGCCGTAAATCCGCCTGCATTAACGCCAGCGCCGCGTGATGCGGATCGGGCTGGTCGCGTAAATCGGCAATCGGGGGCTCGCCGAAGGTGTGCTCAGGATCTATCCATTGCCAGACCTCGCCGTTCTCTTCGGTAAAACGCATCCGTAGCGTATCCGCCTGTTGCATCCCTACCGCTACCGCTTTTGCCAGCAAGGGGGCATCCAGCTCGCCATTCAGTTCCACGTAGTGCGCCACGCTCCAGGCGGAGGGTAAATCAGAGAGTTTTTCCGCCATCCAGATCCCCGGCTGGGCGGCGACTAACGGTAAACGCTGCGTCATTTCGCCTCCTGCTTATCGGCATAATGCGCCGGATTCAGTGTTGTCCAGCGCGTATTAAGCCACTGCTGGCACGCGTCCTGCGATTGCGGTTCACATACCACGTCCCAGCCTGCGGGAAGCGCACATACCGCTGGCCAAAGGCTGAATTGACGCTGCGCATTTTGCAGGATGTAAAACTGTCCCTGCGGATTATCGAAGGGATTACTGAACTCCATACTCAACTCCTGTCATGGACATGTGCCCGGTTAAAGCGTGTCGATAAGCGGCTGCCAAAGCAGCATCAGCCCTTGCGTTAGCCCGCCGCGCCAGCAAAGCGCATCGTGTCCGCCGTCAACCTGACGCCAGAAAATGGACTGCTGCGAGGTATTCAGTTGGGCATAAAGCGCCTGATTCGCCTGAAACACGATCGGCTCACGCACGCCGGCTTCCAGTACGATACGCAGTCCGCGCGCGCATAATGCGCCGGTTTTCAGCCGGGTAATGACTTCTCCCTCCGGCGGGGTGATGCGATGAGGCCACCAGAACGATCCTGACTGGCTTAGTACACAGCCAAAACGCGTCGGCCAGTTCAGGCCGGCATACAGCGCCGACAGGCCGCCAAAACTCTGTCCGGCGACCACCGTTCGCCCGGCATCATCGCTAAAAGGCGTCACGGCTCTGACTTGCGGCAACAGTTCCTGCTGCACCGCCAGCCAGAAGTCGGCATTGCAGGGCAACTCCTGGCTGCGGTGTTGAGTATCAATCGCGTCAATCAGCAGGTAGACGGCACCGGGAAGCAGGCGTTGATGAGTCAGCGAGGCGAGCGCGGGCCAGACGGGCATATTTTCCGCCCAGAATTGACCGTCCAGCAGAATAGCCAACGGTCTTTCCTCCGGCGCCTCGTCTCCGGTCGTCAATATCCATACGCGGCGGGAGTTACCCAGACGTTCGCTATGCCACTGCATCATCAAAGGCGGCGAGTACGGCGTTTCAGGACGATCCCACCCCGGCTGACGGGGCGCATCCGGCATTTCCAGCGCTGAAACCGCATGACCACGTCCTCCCCGCCAGCTTTGCGAATTAAGCGGGTCGGCAATCGCCTGCGGTAATAACTGTCGCCAGCCTTCACGCAGTGCGTTCCGATCGGGCGTTTCGCCCGGCGCAAAAGCGGCAAAAACGTCATCGCGCTCGGTAGGAATAAAACAGTAGCTGCCGCGCCAGTTAGCGCTAAGCGCCGTGCTCCAGCGCCAGACATCCGTTCCGGCAATACGCGCCATCGTCTGAGGCTGCGCGTTTTGATGATGATCGGTTACGCCAGTGATGTAGACCCAGACACGCCGTATCGGGGAGTGTGTTTCGTTTCCCTGCGGGTCGCGCCACCAAAAAGTGACCCGATAATTTCCGTCTTTTTCCCGTATCCATTCCGGCCCGGTTTTCGTCCTCCACCAGGCCTTACTTCCCGTTGCCAGCGCCTCTTTCATTATAACCCTGTGTTTATTATGAATTTTGTATATAAAAGGTGAAATATATTGATAATATTATTGATAACTATTTGCATTTGCAATAGCGTATTGTCGCGCTATGGGACGCGCGAACACAATTTCACCACCCGGCCAATGCCTTTGACGGGCGCTTTGGCTTATGTGGCTAAAGAAAAGCAGGATATACAATGAACAAGAAGATTCATTCCCTGACCTTACTGGTCAATTTAGGGATTTACGGGGCCGCTCTGCCCGTAATGGCGGAAGAAAAAACCGATAGCGCTGCGCTCACCAATGAAGACACCATCGTGGTGACCGCTGCCCAGCAAAACCTACAGGCGCCTGGCGTATCCACTATCACCGCCGATGAGATCCGCAAAAATCCGCCCGCGCGCGACGTGTCAGAAATCATCCGCACCATGCCGGGCGTGAACCTGACCGGCAACTCCACCAGCGGTCAGCGCGGGAATAACCGCCAAATCGATATTCGCGGCATGGGACCGGAAAACACCCTTATCCTGATAGACGGTAAACCCGTCACCAGCCGTAACTCGGTGCGCCTGGGCTGGCGCGGCGAACGCGATACCCGCGGCGATACCGCGTGGGTGCCGCCGGAGATGATCGAACGCATTGAAGTGCTGCGTGGCCCTGCCGCTGCACGCTACGGTAACGGCGCGGCGGGTGGCGTGGTCAATATCATTACCAAAAAAGGCGGTAGCGAGTGGCACGGCTCCTGGAATACCTATTTCAACGCGCCGGAACATAAAGACGAAGGCGCAACCAAACGCACTAACTTTAGCCTGAACGGCCCGCTGGGCGGGGATTTCAGCTTCCGTCTGTATGGCAACCTCGACAAAACGCAGGCGGATGCGCGTAATATTAATCAGGGGCATCAGTCTGAACGTACCGGGAGTTACGCCGACACGTTACCAGCCGGACGCGAGGGGGTCATTAACAAAGATATCAACGGCGTGGTTCGTTGGGATTTTGCTCCGCTTCAGTCTCTGGAGCTGGAGGCCGGTTACAGTCGCCAGGGCAACCTCTATGCCGGTGATACTCAGAACACCAATACGAACCAACTAGTGAAAGATAATTACGGAAAAGAGACGAACCGCCTCTATCGGCAGAACTACTCTCTGACCTGGAACGGCGGCTGGAATAATGGCGTAACCACCAGTAACTGGGTGCAATACGAACATACCCGTAACTCCCGGATGCCGGAAGGCCTGGCAGGCGGCACCGAAGGAATTTTCGATCCCAAAGCATCGCAAAAATATGCCGATGCCGATTTGAATGACGTCACCCTACACAGCGAAGTGAGCCTTCCTTTCGATCTGCTGGTAAATCAAAACCTGACGCTGGGTACCGAATGGGCCCAACAGCGTATGAAAGACGAGCTCTCCAACTCGCAAACCTTTATGGGGGGAAATATCCCGGGTTACAGCAGTACCAATCGTAGCCCCTATTCAAAAGCGGAAATTTTCTCTCTGTTTGCTGAAAACAACATGGAACTGACCGATAGCACCATGCTGACGCCGGGGCTACGTTTCGATCATCACAGTATTGTGGGGGATAACTGGAGCCCGTCGCTGAACCTGTCACAAGGTCTGGGGGATGACTTTACCCTGAAAATGGGGATCGCCCGCGCTTATAAAGCCCCGAGTCTGTACCAGACTAACCCAAACTATATTTTGTATAGCAAAGGTCAGGGTTGCTACGCGACTGGCGCGGGTACCGGCATCGGCTGCTATATGATGGGTAACGATGATCTGAAAGCCGAAACCAGCATCAATAAAGAGATCGGTCTGGAATTTAAACGCGATGGCTGGCTGGCCGGCATCACCTGGTTCCGCAATGATTACCGCAATAAGATTGAAGCGGGTACGGTGCCGTTGCAGCGTATCAACAACGGCAAAACGGATGTTTATCAGTGGGAGAACGTGCCGAAAGCGGTCGTTGAAGGTCTGGAAGGCACGTTAAACGTACCGGTTAGCGACACCGTCAACTGGACGAATAACGTTACGTATATGCTGCAGAGCAAAAACAAAGAGACCGGCGAACGCCTGTCGATTATTCCACAGTACACGCTTAACTCAACCCTGAGCTGGCAGGTACGTCAGGACGTTTCTCTGCAATCGACCTTCACCTGGTACGGCAAACAAGAGCCAAAGAAATATGATTATCAGGGTAACCCCGTTACCGGAACAGATAAGCAAGCGGTCAGCCCATACAGTATTGTTGGCCTGAGCGCGACCTGGGACGTGACCAAAAATGTCAGCCTGACCGGTGGCGTGGATAACCTCTTTGACAAACGTCTGTGGCGTGAAGGTAACGCGCAAACCGTCAGGGATACGCAAACTGGCGCTTATATGGCGGGCGCTGGCGCGTACACCTATAACGAACCGGGGCGTACGTGGTATATGAGCATTAATACCCATTTCTGATGGCAACCTTCCCTCCCTCATTCGGGGAGGGAATTGGCAAAAACGATGCTGACATCTCATTTTCCCCTTCCCTTTGCCGGACACAGGCTGCATATCGTCGACTTTGATGCGAGCAGCTTTCACGAACACGACCTGCTATGGCTTCCTCATCACAATCGGCTCCGGTCTGCCGGACGCAAGCGTAAAGCTGAACATCTGGCAGGCCGCATCGCCGCCGTTCATGCGCTACGCGAGGTGGGCGTCAGGACAGTGCCCGGTATTGGCGACAAGCGACAGCCGCTATGGCCGGACGGCCTATTTGGCAGCATCAGCCACTGTGCGACAACGGCGCTGGCCGTCATATCCCGACAGCGTATCGGCATTGATATAGAAAAAATCATGAGTCAGCACACGGCGACAGAGCTGGCGCCGTCCATTATTGATAGCGATGAGCGCCAAATTCTCCAGGCGAGCTCGCTCCCTTTTCCGCTTGCCCTGACGCTGGCTTTCTCCGCCAAAGAGAGCGTTTATAAAGCCTTTTCAGACCGCGTCACGCTCCCGGGATTCGATAGCGCAAAAGTTACCTCGCTTACCGCCACGCACATCTCGTTACATCTGCTGCCAGCCTTTGCCGCCATGATGGCTGAACGTACCGTCCGTACAGAATGGTTTCAACGTAGCAATAGCGTTATTACTCTTGTTTCTGCAATAACGCGCTTTCCCCACGACAGGAGCGCTCCCGCTTCTATACTTAGCGCAATACCCCGATAAATGAGATCCCTATGGCGCTGAATGATTTTCACGTTTCTGAACCTTATACGCTTGGTATTGAGCTGGAGATGCAGGTGATCAATCCACCTGGCTACGATTTAAGTCAGGACTCTTCTACGCTGATCGACGCCGTTAAGCCCCAACTTACTGCGGGAGAAATTAAGCACGATATCACCGAAAGTATGCTGGAGATGGCCACGGGCGTCTGCCGCGATATTGACCAGGCGGCGGCCCAACTTTCTGCTATGCAGCACGTTATTTTACAGGCGGCGTCGGAACACCATCTCGGCATTTGCGGCGGCGGTACGCACCCTTTTCAAAAATGGCAGCGTCAGGAGGTCTGTGATAATGAGCGCTATCAACGCACGCTGGAAAATTTCGGCTACTTAATTCAACAGGCGACGGTTTTCGGTCAGCATGTCCACGTCGGCTGCGCGAACGGCGACGATGCGATTTATCTTTTACACGGGCTGTCGCATTTTGTGCCGCACTTTATTGCGCTCTCCGCCGCGTCTCCCTATATGCAAGGATCTGACACCCGTTTTGCCTGCGCGCGCCTGAATATTTTTTCCGCTTTTCCCGATAACGGTCCCATGCCGTGGGTCAGTAACTGGCAAGAGTTTGCCGGACTATTTCGCCGTCTGTCTTACACCACGATGATCGACAGCATCAAAGATTTGCACTGGGATATCCGCCCCAGCCCGGCCTTTGGCACGGTAGAAGTTCGGGTGATGGATACGCCGCTCACCCTTGATCATGCCATCAATATGGCAGGGTTGATTCAGGCGACCGCGCACTGGCTGCTGACCGAGCGTCCCTTTAAACCGCAGGAACAAGACTATCTGTTATATAAATTCAACCGTTTTCAGGCTTGCCGCTATGGTCTGGAGGGCGTGCTAACCGATGCCTATACCGGCGACCGCCGTCGCCTGGCAGATGATACGCTGCGTCTGCTGGACAACGTTACCCCCTCTGCGCGCAAGCTGGGCGCCGACAGCGCCATTGACGCGCTACGTCTGCAGGTGAAAAAAGGCGGTAACGAAGCGCAATATATGCGGGAGTTTATTGCCGACGGCGGATCGCTGATAGGTCTGGTACAAAAACATTGTGAAATCTGGGCGGGACAATAGACAGCATATTTGCCTTACCAGGCGATATCCCGGACAATGGCGTTTTAACTTACGTTTAACAAAGCCATGAAACACCCGCTTGAATCATTGATGACCGCTGCCGGTATTTTGCTGATGGCGTTGCTCTCCAGCCTGCTGCTGCCCGCCCCTTCGCTCGGCCTTGCGCTGGCGCAAAAACTGGTCGGGATCTTTCATCTTATGGATCTCAACCAGCTTTATACTTTGTTGTTTTGTTTATGGTTTCTGTTGCTCGGCGCGCTGGAATATTATGTCATTCGCTTTATCTGGCGGCGCTGGTTTTCGCTGGCCGATTAAACATTTCAATGCGTACGGCCATGCTTTTCTTTACGATAAGCGCCTGGCGGCAGGTTGAACGTGCGGGTAAAAATGCGCGTAAAGGTTTGCTGCGAATCAAAACCATACTTGAGACAAATATCATACACCTTCTGGTCGGTGTCGAGCAGGTCGCGCGCCGCCAGTTTTAGCTTCCGTTCACGCACGTAGCGCCCCAGACTCTCCCCTTTGTACTGCATAAAAAGGCGCTGCAGGTGCCACTTGGAATACCCCGCATGACGGGCAATATCATCAATACGTAACGGCTGATTCAAATTATCATCAATCCACTCGACAATCGTGTCGATAACCTGAGCGGAAATGGTCATCGTGCTCTCCCCTCTATCAAACTCGTCAGCGGCTCCCGCACCGCACATTTACGGCAACAGCAATAAGCATAGTAATAACCACATAAATTGTGAGACGGCTTATCGCATAGCCTGCAATATGCTTTTCTACCACTTCATGCGGCAGCCCTTGATTATGAGTGAGTAAGCACTCATTATAGAAAGCAAAGATACGCCGTCAAGGTACTTTTCAAAGGTTGACATTCACCGTTGCGACGCGACAACGGGCATGATTCAATCATGTTTTTCCAGACATAAGGGTAACGTGTAGTGGCTCGTCCGAAGAGTGAAGACAAAAAACAAGCATTACTGGAAGCGGCAACCCAGGCGATAGCGCAATCCGGTATCGCCGCCTCAACGGCGGTGATTGCGCGTAACGCAGGTGTTGCAGAAGGAACATTGTTTCGCTATTTCGCGACCAAAGATGAGCTGATTAACACGTTGTATTTGCATTTAAAGCAGGATCTCTGCCAGTCAATGATAATGGAGCTGGATCGATCCATTACCGATGCCAAAATGATGACTCGTTTTATCTGGAACAGTTACATCAGTTGGGGTCTGAACCATCCCGCGCGCCATCGGGCGATCCGTCAACTGGCCGTCAGCGAAAAGCTCACCAAAGAGACGGAACAACGGGCCGACGATATGTTCCCCGAATTGCGCGATTTATGTCATCGTTCCGTTTTGATGGTGTTTATGTCGGATGAGTACCGCGCCTTCGGCGACGGCCTTTTTCTGGCGCTGGCTGAAACAACAATGGATTTCGCCGCGCGCGATCCCGCTCGCGCTGGCGAATATATTGCGCTGGGATTCGAAGCGATGTGGCGCGCGCTGACTCGCGAGGAGCAATAATGGACGGTCAAACACTGCACGCCTGGGCAAAACGCTTTGCGCTGGAACTGCCTTTTACCGAACACTGCTGGCCTTTCGGCCCACAGTACGATGTGTTTAAAGTCGGCGGCAAAATATTCATGCTGTTCACTGAACATCACTGTCGCCCAGTGGTGAACCTGAAGTCGGATCCCCAAAAATCCCTGGTAAATCAACAAATTTACCCCAGCATTGCGCCAGGCTATCACATGAATAAGAAACACTGGATTTCAGTCTATGCGGGCGAGGATATCACCGTCTCGCTACTCAACGATTTGATAAATGACTCATGGAATCTGGTCGTAGACGGGCTGCCTAAAAGAGAGCAACTGCGCCTGCGGCCGCGCTGATGCAATAACCGTTTCCGCATTTTCCTCCCTTATCTTTTTACCGATAACCCGGTACCCTGCTGATACAAAAGGGTACTAAACCAACCAGGAGCATTTATGGATATCGTTTCTGTCGCCTTACAGCGCTACTCCACTAAGGCGTTCGATCCCAGCAAAAAACTGACCGCCGAAGAAGCGGATAAAATAAAAACACTACTACAGTACAGCCCCTCCAGCACCAATTCCCAGCCGTGGCACTTTATTGTCGCCAGTACGGAAGAAGGCAAAGCGCGCGTAGCAAAATCCGCTGCCGGAAACTACACGTTCAACGAACGCAAAATGCTGGACGCCTCCCATGTGGTGGTCTTCTGCGCCAAAACCGCAATGGATGACGCATGGCTTGAGCGCGTCGTCGATCAGGAAGATGCTGATGGCCGTTTCGCTACGCCGGAAGCTAAAGCGGCAAATGATAAAGGTCGCCGCTTTTTCGCCGATATGCACCGCGTCTCGCTGAAAGATGACCACCAGTGGATGGCGAAACAGGTCTATCTGAACGTCGGCAACTTTCTGCTGGGCGTTGCCGCGATGGGTCTCGACGCCGTCCCCATTGAAGGTTTCGACGCCGAGGTGCTCGACGCTGAATTTGGTCTGAAAGAAAAAGGCTATACCAGTCTGGTCGTGGTGCCGGTCGGCCATCATAGCGTCGAGGATTTCAATGCCGGGCTGCCGAAATCACGTCTGCCGCTTGAAACCACACTGACGGAAGTCTAATCCCCTGCCTAAGCCGGACGCCCGTCCGGCTTTTTTCACCTTTCTGCCAGGTTCCTCAATGATCAATGGCGCGAAGTGCCAGGTTTTACATCGCTAGTGTTAACTTCCTCTTTCAACCTATTGAAAATAAATAATATTTAAAACTGGCACGCCGTTTGCCATATCTGGATACCCCCTATCTGGATGAAGGAGAAAACGGCGTGACACCGGTTTGCGCCTACGATGGCGATATTGTCACCACGGGGTTGGCCCTCCCTGGCGTGTCATCAAAATCGGGCGCTAAACCCAACGTTATAACGGGTTTGATTGCCATCGCTTAACCCTGCCGTTTGCGACAGCCCGGCGAAAGCGGACACCGTTGCCGACAGCGGAAAATCTGCGCCAATCGCGATATCAACCCAGTTTTTATCCTGCGCTTTTCCGTCGCGGCTAAACGTCAGCGCGGTCGATTTAAGGCCGCCGTTCGCCACATACGTATCATCGCCAAACTGACGGCGATAATTAATCTGCGCCCAGGAGTGAATGATGCTGTGGCGAAGATCCAGACGCCAACCCGCGCTGCCCACCTGCGAATGGGCGTTTTGGTCGCCAAAACGCATTGATGTACTGGTATTGAGCTTCTCGCTATAACCATTAACGTGGCTGTAATCCCATGCATATTGCAGCATCGGTCCGGTCGTTAACCACGGCATCATGACAAAATCATAACCACTGGTTAACCTCGCGCCCCACAGCCGACCGTTGGTTTCGCCCTCTTCCACCCGTCTTAGCGCACCGAGCGTGATACTGCGCTGAATGTTACTGAATTTAGCGGACAGGTAGTGTAAATCGCCATCCAGCCACGCCTGACCGGCGCGTAAATGGCTGAATACGGCGGCCTGAAAACCGCGGGCATCATAACGATAATTATCGTCAGGATGTTGCTTATCCAGAGAACCGGCTATCAGCCCTCCCAGCAGAACCTGCTCGTTAAGCTGATAATCGACGCCAACCGTCAGATTATTATGATTACCGTTCCCGTCGGCCTCATTATTATCATAACGTTGATATCCCCCGCTGTATCCGCCGAACATGCCCAGCGAACCAACAGGATTTTCCCCCTGGCGAAGCTGCTGATAACGGCTGTCAAGCGTGGTACGACTGCCTTGCGCCATCGACTGAACGCTTTGGTTCAGGTATGTCGCCTGTACCGGCGCGGCAATGATCGACTGAATATATTGCGCAATAATGGTATGGACCTGCGGACCGGGATGTAAATGATCGGCAAACAGATAGTCCTGCGACGCATTAAATCCAGGCATTGCCGAGGAGCACGCCGAAGCGGATACGCCAGGCGGGCAGGCCATACCTACGGTATTTGTCAGACCAAACGCCTGCGGGTTGGCAAGAATTTCCTTAAAGAGGCCGTTGATATCGGCACGGGCTATATTGCCGCCGTGTTGCTCCAGCCCCTTCTCTTCCATCTGATTATAATAATCGGTCAGAGCTGACGCCTGCCCTGCCGCCGCTTCATAGCCCGCCAGCAGTTGTTCAACGAGCAGTTGCTGAATAAATGGATTGCTGCTTACCGTTGCAGCCGCCGCCAGCAGCGCCTTGCGGATCGCCTGTTGCCGACTGGCGAAATCGGGCGTAGCGCCCTCCGCCAGCGCATCTAACGCCGCTTTTAGCGCCGGGGGCGCCGCTGCGCCCAGCCCAGCGGTGATTACCGCCTCCAGAAGCATTGGCGTCGCACTAATATCCGGTACGTTTGGCACCACGACCAGCCCGGCGCCGGCATCCAGTAACAGCCCTACCTGCGCCGCCGCGCTAGTGGCGCTATTACCGGCTATTTGCTGTGCCATGGTTGGTTGCGCGATGGCCGCCGCCAGATCGTTTCCGCCGACCCAGTGAATATACAAACCGTTGTGGTCGGCTTTTCCCCCTGTTTTGGCAAGCCACTGCCGTACCTGATCTGCGGTATTATCCTGCGGGTTTAATTCCGGGGTCGCCGTCGCGCCGCCGGCGGCATAATTAGAACCGCCATTGCTGGAAGGGCTTAATGCCAGCCCATATCGTTCGGCCAACTGTTCGTCGTAGAGCTTATTTTGACCACTATCCCAGGTCCAGCGACCGTTATTTCCGGTATCGCTAAGGCTATCGCCAATCACCGTAAGAGAGTCAAACGCACAGGCAGATAATGGCGCGGCCAGCGCCAGCGAGAGTATGCCGTATTTTAGCAGGGTACGCTTTTGGGTCATCCGATGTTCCTTAATGTTATTGTTGAGAGGTACGACGGTGCTAATCATTATCCGACAGAGATATTGCAATCGTTTTAAACATTCTGGTTAAAAAGTTTTCATTCATTGTTGACGGACTGGCGCCTGTTCAAAAAGAGGGAACCGCGTAAAATAACGACGTTTATAGGGCGCTGGATAAAATATAGCGTATGGATAACCCCAGAGGCGCTTTTACCCGTCTGTTGCTGATTATGCCTGAAGCGCAGGCGTCCTGATTTGCATAAATGCCATTCAGCAGTCATCATAGGCTGCTGTTTATAAAGGAGAGATTATGCAGGAATTGATATCCCAGGTAGAAGATTTAGCGGGAATTGAAATGAATCACACCACGTCGCTGGTGGTGATATTTGGTATTATTTTTCTGACAGCAGTTGTCGTGCATATTATTTTGCACTGGATAGTACTGCGCGCTTTCGAAAAACGTGCCAGCGCCAGTTCCCGCCTGTGGCTGCAAATTATTACCCAGAATAAATTATTCCATCGTCTGGCTTTTACGCTGCAAGGCATCATTGTCAATATTCAGGCCGCGCTCTGGCTACAAAAAGGCAGTGAGGCTGCGGATATCCTGACGACCTGCGCGCAGTTATGGATTATGACCTACGCCCTGCTGTCGTTATTTTCTCTGCTGGACGTGATTTTCAATCTATCGCAAAAATGGCCCGCCGCCTCTCAGTTACCGCTAAAAGGAATATTTCAGGGTATTAAGCTCATCGGCGCAATTATCGTCGGCATTCTGATGATCTCACTGCTGATTGGCCAGTCACCAGCAATTTTAATCAGCGGGCTTGGCGCGATGGCCGCGGTATTAATGCTGGTCTTTAAAGACCCGATTCTTGGCCTGGTTGCCGGTATACAGCTTTCCGCCAACGATATGCTCAAACTGGGCGACTGGCTGGAGATGCCGAAATATGGCGCAGATGGCGCGGTCATTGATATTGGCTTAACCACGGTAAAAGTACGCAACTGGGATAATACCATCACCACCATTCCCACCTGGTCGCTGGTTTCCGACTCATTCAAAAACTGGAGCGGCATGTCTGCGTCCGGCGGACGCCGGATTAAACGCAGCATTAATATTGACGCGACCAGTATCCATTTTCTGGATGATGATGAAAAACAGCGGCTGTTAACCGCGCAACTGTTAAAGCCGTACCTTACCAGCCGTCATCAGGAAATCGATGAATGGAATAAACAGCTGGATGCGCCGGAATCAGCCTTAAATCACCGCCGAATGACCAATATCGGGACATTTCGCGCCTATCTGAACGAATATTTACGCCACCATCCGCGCATCCGTAAAGATATGACGCTGATGGTACGCCAACTGGCGCCTGACGATCATGGTTTGCCGATAGAGATCTACGCCTTTACCAATACCGTCGTGTGGCTGGAATATGAGAGCATTCAGGCCGATATTTTCGACCATATTTTTGCCGTGGTGGAAGAGTTCGGCTTGCGTATTCATCAGACGCCGACCGGCAGCGATATTCGCGCGCTGTCAGGGACATTGCGCCATTAATGGATTGCCCGATCGCATGAGCATGGGATCGGGCAAAAAAGTTAATGAGCCTTACGGCGCAAAACGGTAAACGCGATAAACAGGAATACAATCCATACCGGCAGCAAAATCGCCGACAATCGCATATCGTCCATCGTACACATTAACACCAGAATCAGCGCCAGAAACGCAATGCACAAATAGTTTCCGGCGGGATAGAACAGCGCCTTAAATTGCGTCTCGCGCCCTTTACGACGCATCGCCGCGCGAAAACGTAAATGCGCGAGACAGATCATTATCCAGTTTAGCAATAGCGTCGCGACAACCAGCGCCATCAACAGGCTAAACGCTTTTTGCGGCAACAGATAGTTGATCAGCACCACCAGCGAGGTAATCGCTCCGGAAAGCATCAGCGAGTTCACCGGCACGCCGCGATGGCTGACGCGGGTTAAAAATTTCGGCGCGTTGCCTTGTACGGACAGGCCGAACAGCATTCGGCTATTCGAATAAACGCCGCTGTTATACACCGAAAGCGACGCGACCAGGATAACGAAATTCAGCGCCGAAGCCACCACATTACTGTCCAGGTTATGGAAGATCATCACAAAAGGGCTGCTATTGGATTTCACCTCTACCCACGGATAGAGCGCCAGCAACACCACCAGCGAACCGATGTAGAACAGCAAAATACGGTATACCACCTGATTCACCGCTTTCGGAATGCTTTTTTGTGGATCGCGCGCTTCCGCCGCAGTAATGCCGATCAGCTCCAGTCCGCCAAAAGAAAACATAATCACCGCCAGCGACAGAAGCAAACCATGCCAACCGGTAGCGAAGAAACCGTTATAACGCCAGAGGTTATCAATGCTGGCATGTTCGCCGCCGTGGCCGGAGAACAGCAGCCACAGACCAAAACCTATCATGCCGATAATCGCCAGCACTTTAATCAGCGCGAACCAGAATTCCGTTTCGCCATACAGACGAACGTTCACCAGATTCACGGCATTAATGATAATAAAAAACGCCGCCGCCCATACCCATGTTGGTACGTCAGGCAGCCAGTACTGCATATAGATGCCCGCCGCGGTCAGCTCCGCCATCCCGACCAGCACAAACATGACCCAATAGTTCCAACCCGACAAAAAGCCCGCAAACGGCCCCCAATATTTCCAGGCGAAGTGGGCAAACGATCCGGAAACCGGCTCTTCCACGACCATTTCACCCAACTGGCGCATAATGAGAAAAGCGATAATCCCGGCAACGCCATAGCCCAACAAAACAGCCGGCCCCGCCATTTGAATCGCCGGGCCGATGCCCAGAAACAGTCCGGTGCCAATGGCGCCGCCCAGGGCTATTAGCTGAATATGGCGGTTTTGCAACCCCCGTTGAAGCGTCGGTTCATTCTTCGACGCGGCATCCGACACGCTGGCGCCGGATGCAGTTGACGCGTTTTTCACGTCCTACCCCTGTATCGTTTTTATTGAGGGGCACCTTTTAACATTTCGCTCTCGCTGCCGCAAGGCGCAATCGTTTGTCAAGGCTCAACTCCGGACGTTAACGTTATCGTGTAAAAAAAGATGTCGCGGGGAGTAAAAAGAAAAGAGTGCGCGCCGATATAGAACGTTACGGGTGACAGACGCCGAGTATAAAATATGTGAATAACTCTGGACGAAAAGTACGACACCCTACAGAATACATTTAGTATTTTTTCAGTATTTTCAAAAAGGTGAATCAGACCTGGTATCTGTTATTCGTTTTTGAGCCACGCCAGGCATCAACGTCATGAATAAGATCATCAAACGTTTAGAGATCATCAAAAGCGCCATCGAACTTGAGGACGAAGAGATTATCCGTCAGCAGCTCATCTACCTGAAAAATGAGCCGCAGGATGCCGTAATCAGCGCCATTGCCCAGGCAATTGAAGCTCGTCGATTCAGTGACGCCATGCAAGAGATCGCCGCCTGGCTACAGGCTCAACGGGCGCTCTCGACGTGGCAAGATCCCTCTATTGCCGCCAGTAAGCTGGAGCTGAAAGCACTTGAAGCCCAACTTCGCGATCTGATTGACAAACGAAATGCGCGGGTACAAATCCTCGACGATTTCAACGACCTCTATCATCTGCGTCTCGGGCCGTTGATGAGCCGTATTCTGGAGTTGCGTAAACAGCTCGCGGTGAGTATGCAGCGTAAGCAAGAAGCCGAAATAAAACGCCGGGAAAAGGATTATCAATCCTGCCTGCAATTTATTTCCCAGGCCGTGGATCAACTGGCAACGCTAAAACAGCAGTGGACAGGATTGAATGCCGCCTCGCGCGAAGCGGTGGGCATCCGTCAGCGAATCCAGCAGCAGACGGAGTTAATCACCGCGTTGCTGGCGGAAATTCGCGAGCTGGAAGCGGATTTTTCCCATCAGGACGACAGCGCATTCCGCCAGGCGCAGGAAAATGCGGAACAGGACTATCACCAGTATCGGGAGCAGCAGCAAGAAGCGCAATTCCGCTACGCCCGCGATCAACGTTTGTCGGCTGACGAACGCAGTGAATTAAAACGTTTGTGGCGCCAGGCCAGCCGCCTGTGTCACCCGGATGTGGTCGCCGATGAGTTGAAAGAAAAAGCGCACCAGATGATGGTACAGCTTAATCAGGCGCGGCAGAATGCCGATCTGGCGGCAATTCGCGCGTTATTGACGCAGCTGCAAAGCGGTCTGGAACCGATGATGGCAAGCGACAGGCTCAATAACCTGGAACATCTGCGCCATAAAATAAGCCAGCTCCGCACGCAAATCGACGCGCTGTTGAAAGAGATAACGCAACTGGAAACGGAAAACGCCTGGCGGCTCGCCTCTTCCGTTGCGGATAAGGAAGCCTATTTCTCCGAGCAGGAACGGGCGCTAACCGAAATTCGCAATACGCTGGAGGCACAGGTTCAACAGGTGGAACAGGAACTTCTGTCAGGGTAGTCCATCATTCATCAACACATTGTCGGATGGCGCAAGCGCCACCCGACGAATCGCGGCATAAAGAGGGTAAGAGGGTAAGAGGGTCGCTACTGGCGCTGTAAAAGTAACGAACGGGCGGAGTCCGCCATGATCATCACCGCACCTGCCAGCATTAACGTATCTTTTAATACCAGCCGCCCGGCGCCCGATAAATACGGAAAACCATAATGCGCATCGCCCAGCGGCATAACCCAGGCCTCCGGCGTGGTGATTAAAAACGACAGCGTGACAAATGGCGTCAGGAATGCCAGCACGCCGCCCGCCAGCCCTAACCAGCGGCTGACAGGGTTAGCCAGTACCAGCGCCGCGATAATCAATTCCACCACGCCCAGACCATCCGAAAACGCATACGTATTATTGGCGGTTTGCCAGGCGCGTTCCTCCGGTTTTAGTTCGCCCTCATGAGTCAGATGCTGACGATATTCTTCAGGATGTTCATAGAAAAAAGACATAAACGGGCTGTTCGCCACAAACGGGGTAATACTGTCTGCCTCATAGGGCACAAATTTTAGTAGTCCAATCCAGATAAAAACGATGGCGATACTCAGGCGAATTAATGTTAATCCAAGCCGATCCCCCTGACTTAACAGACGAAGATATTTATCCATCTCAGGCTCTCCTTATTTATATAATATCGCAGTGGCGTAACCCGTATTATCAATACGCATTGACGTAATTTTCCATGACGACGCCTGTTTACTTTGCGCCAGTCTGGCAATAGCGTCTTCAAGCATTGACGGCGTTGCTGACACCGCAGAAACGCTGATATATTCAACGTCAGTTAGCGGCTGGGCGGAGGCGGAAAACGCCAGCGGCGCAGCCAATAATGAAGCAATAAGCGTGGTAACTTTTAACATCGAGATTTCCAGTCGTGGGTTATTTCAATGGTGTTATAATACGTTATGCCTGGCTAAAGCCTTTTCTTTCAGACGCCAGCATATTTGTCCTGGCGTATTTTTATGGTCTGACAGGCAAAAAAAAGCCCTGATTAACAGGGCTACATTATTTATGTTTTACTTAATGAGAGAGAAGAGATCGTTTAAAGACTCACTCATTGTAGGATGGGTAAATATCTGGTCGCGTAACACCGTATAAGGTAAATCTGCATCCATAACGGTTTTAACGATATTAATCATTTCATGAGAATCGACGCATAACAATGACACCCCTACAATACGCTGCGTATTCACGTCCACTACCGCTTTTAGTACGCCACGAGTATCGTTCATAACACGGGCGCGAGGGATCGCCGCCACCGGTAATGTCACCACCTGCACCGTTGCGCCGCTTGCCCGCGCTTGTTCTTCCGTCAGCCCGACACGAGAGAGCGGCGGCGTCATAAAGACGGAATACGGAACGTTCTGGCGATCGCGGGTACTGCGTTTGCCATCTCCCAATAACCCGTCGCGTACAATACGAAAATCATCCAGTGAAATATAGGTAAACTGCAACCCACCGGTAACATCGCCCATCGCCCAGATATTGTCCGCCGTGGTACGCAGGTAATCATCCACGATGATCCCGCCGCGTTCGTTCACCGCCACACCGGCGTTCTGCAACTGTAAGCCAGCCGTCGCCGGTTTTCGCCCCGACGCCACCAGCAGGGCATCCACAAGATGCGCGCCTTCCGGCGTTTCTACTTGTACCGCGCCCTCCTTTGAGGATACGGCCTGTACGTTGGCGTTTAAAATCAGCTCGACGCCCTTTTCCTGTAAAATACGGGTAATTGCCTGCGCGATATCCCGATCTTCACGAGGCAGGAATTGCGGCGCTGCTTCAAAGATAGTGACCTTCGTACCAAAGTTGGCGAACATTGAGGCAAATTCAAGGCCAATATAACCACCGCCTAAAATCCCCAGCCGCGCCGGACGCTGGCTCAGGCTGAGTAGCCCGGTGCTATCGAACACCCCTGCCGTCGTTGTTAAGCCCGTAATAGCCGGGATCACCGACTCTGCGCCAGTATTAATAAAGATCTTTTCTCCCCGTAACACCCGCTCGCCGTCCGCCTGAAATACCCGTAAGGTATGGTTATCAATAAACTCCGCCCTTCCCTCAATCACATCGACATTGTCCAGGTCGGCAAGATTATGAAAATTTTTGTCGCGTAAAAAATTTACGACCGCCGCTTTACGTTGCATGGCGACAGAAAAATCGCCCTCACGTTCCGCATCATGCACCAGCGTTTTCGTTGGAATACAGCCAATGTTGATGCAGGTTCCGCCAAACATACTGGCGGACTGTTCGATAATCGCCACGCGCCATCCCGTCTTCGCCAGAGTTGCCGCCAACGTTTTTCCTGCCTTGCCAAAACCAATAATGAGCGCCTGATACTGTGTCATCTTCTTTCTCCGCCAAATCACCATCTGTTTGTCAGGACAAGTATAAATAACGTCAAAAAATACAGGGTTATCCGTAACGCGCCAATTTTTGTCTTATCGTCTAAATTAGCGGTTAGCAAAAATAAGGGTAGAAATGACATTGAGTCAGAAATATAGTGATCAGAGACAGAAATGGTGATCCCTATTTTTGAAAAAGAATCTGTTCTGGAGTCTATATGGATGCGCTTAGTCGGCTATTGACGCTTAACGCCCCTCAGGGCTCAATCGACAAGAATTGCCCGTTAGGCGGCGACTGGCAGTTACCGCACGCCGCTGGCGAGCTATCGGTGATTCGCTGGCATACCGTTACGCAGGGCGAAGCGCAACTGGAAATGCCTACCGGCGACGCCATGACGCTTACGCCGGGAAAGGTGGTGATTCTGCCGCAAAACTCCGCCCACCGTTTGCGCCAGTCTGGCGAAGCACCGACACATATCGTGTGCGGTAGTCTACGTCTGCACACGACGTCACGTTATTTCCTTACCGCGTTGCCGGAAGTGTTATGTCTTGCCCCGCCGCCGCATAGCCCCGCCAGTATCTGGATTAACGCCGCCATTTTGCTGTTACAGCAGGAGTCAGAACGCCATTTACCTGGCGCTGATGTCTTATACAGTCAGCAGTGCGCCACGCTGTTTACCCTCGCCGTTCGCGACTGGCTATCGCAGGCTGGCACGGCGAAAAGCGTGCTCAATTTATTACTGCATCCCCGGCTAGGCCGCGTGATCCTTCACATGCTGGAAACACCGGCGCATCCCTGGACGGTCGAAACGCTGGCGCAACGGGTACACATGTCGCGGGCGAGCTTCGCCCAGCTATTTCGCGACGTGTCCGCTACAACGCCCTTAGCCGTGTTAACAACGCTGCGCCTGCAAATCGCCGCCCAGACCCTGTCGCGTGAAGTGCTGCCGGTGATGGTGATTGCCGAGTCGGTAGGTTATGCGAGCGAATCTTCTTTTCACAAAGCTTTTGTCCGTGAATTCGGTTGTACACCAGGCGAGTACCGCAAACGGGTCAGCGCGCTCGGACGATAAACGTACGCTGAACCCGCCTGCAGTTTGACGCCGCAGGCGGGGTGCACACGTTATGCCGCAAGGCGACGATGCCTGCGCAGCCACATCAGCTTGTAGACTGCCGGAATGATGAACAGCGACAGCAACGGCGCGGTAATACGGCTCATCACCTCAGAACCCGCGCCGGTCCCCCATAAAACAGGTAGCAGACCGGCGATAATCACCGCTACCGTCATGGCTTTTGGCCGCACCCGGAGCACCGCCCCGTGGTAGAGCGCCTCATTGAGTGTTTCTGCCGAAAAGGTGTTGGGAGCTTGCGCTTTGAAGGCCGCGCCTGCTGAATCACCGGCGATCCCATCATGCTGCGCAGAGCGATCAGTAATTTACTCTCTAATGCGATGCGCTATACGCCGCCAGGTAAAACCATTACTCTTCGGATAAAAGAAGCGGACGACCAGATACATATTATTGTTGAAAACCCCGGTACGCCAATCGCGCCGGAACATTTGCCGCGCCTTTTCGATCGTTTTTATCGGGTTGATCCCTCCCGCCAGCGTAAAGGGGAAGGCAGCGGTATAGGCCTGGCAATTGTAAAATCCATCGTCATTGCGCATCAGGGAAAAGTTTCTGTCACCTCCGATACGCGCGCTACTCGTTTTATTTTGACATTACCCAAACACCTCCGTTGAACTGTAGCGATAGTGAAAGGCGCTATCACTAGCCAGCAAAATAATCTGATATAATCGTCATTATCCTGTCACGCGCCAGCCCCAACGACTGTTTTATTATTTCTCTTATTAACCCACACCGGAGAAATAAGATGAATAAGTTTACATCCCTTTTAGCTGTCGTTTTTTTATTTCAGCTGGCGTAAAAGCCGCAGAGAAAATGGAATCTCGCCAATTATCCGCCACGGCGCATGAGATGATGAATAACGGTGACGCCTTCGCGCATCAGCAAATGGCTCAGACACAGAAAACCAGCGCCCCGGCTACTGTGGAAAATGCGACATCCTTTTCTGAAATGGACGACTATGAAAAAGCAATGGTCATCCATCAATCGATGAATAATGCCCATTCTTTCTCCCACGAGATCCAGGCTGAGGAGCACCATAAACAGATTAAACGCAATTAGTTATTTGCATATTAGCGTCACGTACTGCGGATGGCGCAACGTCGCCCCCGCAGAAGCTTACGGATTAACATAATTTTGAGAGGTTAAATGGCGCGCCCTGCAGGATTCGAACCTGCGACCCACGGCTTAGATGTTCCTGGAACTACCTGAGCTAACAACAAGTTATCCCATTACTACGGCGCTCACACTCGCCCCATCCTCGAAAAACATGCAAAGCCTTGCAAACCAATGCAAAGCTTTGTGTGTCCCGTTTTTGTCCCAAACTACTTAGCAATCAGCAATACCTATTGATCGGTAACAACGATCAATTAATAATATAACAATAAGTTTAAACTATCAAATATCACATTATTGATCGTTTATATCGATCAAAGCAATTTGTAGTGCTACACTCCAGACCTTTCCGAATCCGCTGATTTTCATAATGTTGAAGTTATTCGCTAAGTACACATCGATCGGTGTTCTTAACACGCTTATTCATTGGGGCGTATTTGCTTTTTG
>NZ_JAGEQS010000007.1:0-237372 GCF_017572235.1 Salmonella sp. 32010601201800023SM | reverse complement strand
GTCCGCCACTCGTCAGCGAAGCAGCAAGCTGCTTCCTGTTACCGTTCGACTTGCATGTGTTAGGCCTGCCGCCAGCGTTCAATCTGAGCCATGATCAAACTCTTCAATTTAAAAGTTTGATGCTCAATGAATTAAACTTCGTAATGAATTACGTGTTCACTCTTGAGACTTGGTATTCATTTTTCGTCCGAGGACGTTAAGAATCCGTATCTTCGAGTGCCCACACAGATTGTCTGATAAATTGTTAAAGAGCCGGTGCGACGCGGCTTTCAGCTCACCGTCGCGAGGTGGCGTATGTTACGCTTTCCTCTTTCAGAGTCAACCCTGAATTTCAGGATTTTTCTCTTCAACCGACCGGCTGTTTGTGTGAAGTGATTCACATCCGCCGTGTCGATGGAGGCGCATTATAGGGAGTCGGTTCAGGAAGACAAGCGGAAAAATGCATTTTTGTTTTAACCGCTCATCTTTTATCCATAACGCTTATTTTTGCTGCTTTTTTATCGCTGATGGCAGGTCAGCAAGGCTGTTTAACACCCAGTCCGCCGCGTTTTCTGCTTCTGCCGTGACCGGTTTGCCCGTACGCACCAGCACTTTTGTCCCGACATTTGCCGCCGCTGCCGCCTGCATATCTTCCAGCTTGTCTCCCACCATATAAGAAGCCGCCATATCGATATGCAGAAAATCACGCGCCGAGATAAGCATTCCTGGATGCGGCTTGCGACAATCACATACCTGACGGAACTCTTCTATACTGCCCTGCGGATGGTGAGGACAATAATAGATGCCGTCCAAATCAACATCGCGATCCGCCAACGACCAGTCCATCCATTCGGTTAACGTTTCAAACTGCGCCTCAGTGAATTTGCCGCGCGCGATTCCGGACTGGTTCGTCACCACCACCAACGCATAGCCCATTTTTTTTAGCTCGCGCATCGCGTCAATAACACCGTCTATAAACTCGAATGCATCGATTTCATGTACGTAGCCGTGATCCACATTAATGGTGCCGTCACGGTCGAGAAAAATTGCGGGTACAGACTTTGCCACCTTTTATAGCTCCTGAGTAAAGCAAGTGGCGCTAGTATCGCATGTTTCAGCAGGCAAGAAAGTGCTCATCGTATAAAGCCTGATTGATTTAGACGTCTGGATGCCTTAACATCCATTCTGTTGACGGCGTTGACCGTATTAGGCAGACGAAAATGCCTCCGCTCATTTCATTACGATAATAAAGAATCAATGATTAAACTTTCGAATATTACCAAAGTGTTCCAGCAGGGGGCGCGCACCATTCAGGCGCTGAACAATGTCAGCCTGCATGTCCCTGCCGGACAAATTTACGGCGTCATCGGCGCCTCCGGCGCCGGTAAAAGTACGCTCATTCGCTGCGTAAACTTACTTGAACGTCCAACCGAAGGTAGCGTTCAGGTCGGCGGTCAGGAGCTGACAACGCTTTCAGAGTCTGAGTTGACCAAAGCTCGCCGTCAAATCGGCATGATTTTCCAACATTTTAACCTGCTCTCTTCCCGTACCGTGTTTGGCAACGTCGCGTTGCCGCTGGAACTGGATAACACACCAAAGGAAGAGATCAAACGCCGTGTCACAGAGCTGCTGGATTTAGTCGGTCTTGGCGACAAGCACGACAGCTATCCGGCAAATCTTTCCGGCGGTCAGAAACAGCGTGTCGCGATTGCCCGCGCGTTAGCCAGTAATCCAAAAGTGTTGCTGTGCGATGAAGCCACCAGCGCGCTTGATCCCGCAACGACCCGTTCGATTCTGGAATTGCTGAAAGATATCAACCGTCGTCTGGGGTTGACGATTCTGCTTATCACTCATGAAATGGATGTCGTAAAACGTATCTGCGACTGCGTTGCCGTCATCAGTAATGGCGAGCTTATTGAGCAGGATACGGTCAGCGAAGTCTTCTCGCATCCTAAAACGCCGCTGGCGCAGAAGTTTATTCAGTCCACTCTGCACCTGGACATTCCGGAAGATTACCAGGCGCGTTTGAAAGCGTCGCCGGAAACTGACAGCGTGCCGATGCTGCGCATGGAGTTCACCGGGCAGTCTGTGGATGCCCCACTGCTTTCTGAAACCGCGCGTCGTTTCAACGTGAACAATAATATTATCAGCGCGCAGATGGATTACGCGGGCGGTGTGAAGTTCGGCATTATGCTAACGGAAATGCACGGCACACAAGAAGAGACGCAAGCCGCAATTGCCTGGCTGCAGGATCACCATGTGAAAGTAGAGGTACTGGGTTATGTCTGAGGCAATGATGTGGTTACTGGTTCGTGGCGTCTGGGAAACGCTGGCGATGACCTTTGTCTCCGGTTTCTTCGGTTTCGTGATTGGCCTGCCGGTTGGCGTATTGCTGTATGTTACGCGCCCGGGGCAGATTATGGAGAACGCCAGGCTGTATCGCTCCCTCTCTGCGGTGGTCAATATTTTCCGCTCGATTCCCTTTATCATCCTGTTGGTGTGGATGATTCCTTTTACCCGAATAATTGTCGGCACCTCCATTGGTTTGCAGGCCGCGATTGTACCGCTGACCGTCGGCGCCGCGCCTTTTATCGCCCGTATGGTGGAAAATGCGTTGTTAGAGATCCCTGCCGGGCTGATTGAAGCCTCGCGAGCGATGGGCGCCACGCCGCTGCAAATTGTACGTAAAATCCTTTTACCGGAAGCGCTGCCTGGTCTGGTGAATGCGGCAACCATTACACTGATCACCCTGGTCGGTTACTCCGCAATGGGCGGCGCCGTCGGCGCAGGCGGCCTCGGTCAAATCGGCTATCAGTACGGTTATATTGGATACAATGCTACCGTGATGAATACGGTGCTGGTATTACTTGTCGTTCTGGTTTATTTAATTCAGTTATCCGGCGATCGCATCGTCAGGGCTGTCACGCATAAGTAACGTTAAACACAACACAAATACTCATTAAGGAAATAAGCATGGCGTTCAAATTCAAAACCTTTGCGGCAGTGGGTGCTCTGATTGGTTCTCTGGCACTTGCGGGTTGCGGTCAGGATGAAAAAGATCCGAATCATATTAAAGTCGGCGTAATCGTTGGCGCAGAGCAGCAAGTTGCCGAAGTCGCGCAGAAAGTCGCGAAAGAAAAATACGGCCTGGACGTGGAATTGGTGACCTTTAATGATTATGTTCTGCCTAATGAAGCGCTAAGCAAAGGCGATATCGATGCCAATGCCTTCCAGCACAAACCGTATCTGGATCAGCAAATCAAAGATCGCGGTTACAAACTGGTTTCCGTTGGTAAGACTTTTGTCTATCCCATTGCAGGATATTCCAAAAAAATCAAATCTCTGGATGAGCTCAAGGACGGTTCCCAGGTCGCTGTGCCTAACGACCCGACCAACCTTGGTCGTTCCCTGTTGCTGCTGCAAAAAGTAGGGCTGATTAAACTGAAAGACGGCGTCGGTCTGCTTCCTACCTCGCTGGATATCGTGGAAAACCCGAAAAATCTGAAAATTGTTGAGCTGGAAGCGCCGCAGTTGCCGCGTTCGCTGGATGACGCGCAGATCGCGTTAGCGGTCATCAATACGACTTACGCCAGCCAGATTGGCCTGACGCCAGCGAAAGACGGTATCTTCGTTGAAGATAAAGATTCTCCGTACGTTAACCTGATCGTGACGCGTGAAGACAACAAAGACGCCGAGAATGTGAAAAAATTCGTTCAGGCTTACCAGTCTGATGAAGTGTACGAAGCCGCAAATAAAGTTTTTAATGGCGGTGCGGTGAAAGGCTGGTAAGTTTTAGGCTGATTCCACAATCTGTAATATTATTCAGGACGGGCTATTGCCCGTCTTGTCATTTATGCAAGCTCCTGATTCAATATCTGGCAATTAGAACATTCATTGAGGAAATATTATGCGTGCTTTACCGATCTGTTTATTGGCACTCATGCTGGGCGGTTGTTCCATGCTAAGCAGATCCCCTGTTGAACCCGTTCAAAGCACCGCAACCCCGCCAAAAGCGGAGCCGGAGAAACCTAAAGCGCCGCGTGCCGCTCCCGTCAGGATTTACACCAATGCTGAAGACTTAGTCGGCAAACCTTTCCGCGATCTTGGCGAGGTTAGCGGCGAATCCTGCCAGGCGACAAATCAAGACTCTCCGCCTAACATTCCAACTGCGCGCAAGCGTATGCAGATTAATGCATCTAAAATGAAAGCCAACGCCGTCCTGCTGCACAGCTGTGAAATTACCAGCGGCACGCCAGGCTGCTACCGTCAGGCGGTTTGTATCGGGTCCGCCCTGAATATTTCGGCGAAATGAGCAGCTTTCAGTTTGAACAAATCGGCGTTATTCGCTCCCCCTATAAAGAAAAATTCGCCGTTCCGCGCCAGCCTGGTCTGGTCAAAAGCGCCTGCGGCGAACTGCATCTGATAGCGCCTTACAACCAGGCCGATGCCGTTCGCGGCCTGGAAGCGTTCAGCCATTTGTGGGTACTTTTCGTTTTTCATCAGACGATGGACGGCGGCTGGCGGCCGACAGTTCGTCCGCCCCGTCTTGGCGGTAACGCCAGAATGGGCGTTTTTGCCACGCGCTCCACGTTCCGCCCCAATCCGATTGGCATGTCGCTCGTTGCGCTAAAAGGTATCGAGTGCCGGAAAGAGAGCGTAATTCTGAAATTAGGCAGTCTGGATCTGGTGGATGGCACGCCGGTGGTGGATATCAAACCGTATTTACCGTTTGCCGAGGCCTTACCGGACGCCGCCGCCAGCTATGCGCAACAGGCGCCGATAGCTGAAATGCCCGTGAGTTTTACCGCTGAGGTGGCTCAACAGCTTACGACGCTGGAAAGGCGTTATCCGCAGCTACGGACATTTATTTGCGATGTGCTGGCGCAAGATCCTCGCCCGGCTTATCGTAAGGGTGAAGAGACGGGCAAAACCTATGCCGTCTGGCTGCATGATTTTAACGTGCGCTGGCGTGTGGTTAACTCGGGATTTGAAGTGTTTGCGCTGGAACCACGGTAATTTCACGCCCTTCTCTTTTGACATCTCTTGCACGCTGGTAAACTAAATCACTTTTTTTGTATCAGGCTCACATTGAGCCTGTTCGATCGTTCAACTGGAACCGTAACAACATGCGTACTAGCCAATACCTGCTCTCCACTCTGAAGGAGACACCTGCCGACGCCGAGGTTATCAGCCACCAGCTGATGCTGCGTGCCGGGATGATCCGCAAGCTCGCCTCCGGGTTATATACCTGGCTGCCGACCGGCCTGCGCGTCCTGAAAAAAGTCGAAAACATCGTGCGTGAAGAGATGAACAACGCCGGTGCTATCGAGGTGTCGATGCCAGTCGTTCAGCCAGCCGACCTGTGGCAAGAGAGTGGTCGTTGGGAACAGTACGGTCCGGAACTGCTGCGTTTTGTCGACCGTGGCGAGCGTCCGTTCGTACTCGGCCCGACCCACGAAGAAGTTATCACCGACCTGGTGCGTAATGAACTCAGCTCTTATAAGCAGTTGCCGCTGAACTTCTTCCAAATCCAGACCAAATTCCGTGATGAAGTGCGTCCGCGCTTTGGCGTGATGCGTTCGCGCGAATTCCTGATGAAAGATGCTTACTCTTTCCACACCTCTCAGGAGTCGTTGCAGGAAACCTATGACGCCATGTACGCCGCGTATAGCCGTATCTTCAGCCGTATGGGGCTGGATTTCCGCGCGGTACAGGCCGATACCGGTTCTATCGGCGGCAACGCCTCGCATGAATTCCAGGTGCTGGCGCAAAGCGGCGAAGACGATATCGTTTTCTCTGATGTTTCTGATTACGCGGCTAACATTGAACTGGCAGAAGCTATCGCGCCGCAAACGCCGCGCGCAGCGGCGACGCAGGAAATGACTCTGGTCGATACGCCAAATGCCAAAACCATCGCGGAGCTGGTGGAACAATTCAACCTGCCAATTGAAAAAACGGTAAAAACGCTGCTGGTGAAAGCGGTGAAAGACAGCAAGTCTCCGCTGGTGGCTCTGCTGGTTCGCGGCGATCATGAACTGAATGAAGTTAAAGCGGAAAAACTGCCGCACGTTGCCAGCCCGCTGACCTTCGCTACCGAAGAAGAGATTCGCGCCGTAATTAATGCCGGCCCTGGCTCCCTCGGCCCGGTCAATATGCCGATTCCGGTCATCATCGATCGTACCGTTGCCGCCATGAGCGATTTTGCCGCTGGCGCCAACATCGACGGTAAACACTACTTTGGTATTAACTGGGATCGCGATGTGGCGACGCCTGTTGTTGCCGACATCCGTAACGTAGTCGCCGGCGATCCGAGTCCGGATGGTCAGGGAACGTTGCTTATCAAACGCGGTATCGAAGTGGGTCACATCTTCCAGTTAGGTACCAAGTACTCAGAAGCGCTGAAAGCCTCCGTTCAGGGTGAAGATGGCCGTAACCAGATCCTGACAATGGGCTGCTACGGTATCGGCGTAACACGTGTCGTTGCCGCGGCTATCGAGCAGAACTTTGACGAGCGCGGCATTGTATGGCCTGACGCCATTGCGCCTTTCCAGGTCGCTATTCTGCCGATGAATATGCACAAATCCTTCCGTGTGCAGGAGCTGGCGGAAAAGCTGTACAGCGAATTGCGCGCGCAAGGCATTGAAGTGCTGATGGACGACCGTAAAGAGCGCCCGGGCGTGATGTTTGCCGATATGGAGCTGATTGGTATTCCACATACTATCGTGATTGGCGATCGCAACCTGGATAACGACGATATTGAGTATAAATACCGTCGTAGCGGTGAAAAATCGCTGATTAAAACCGGCGATATCGTTGATTATCTGGTCAAGGCGATTAAAGGCTAAACGACATTTTGTTGGGATTGCCCGGCGCCACCCGGCAGATATGTAAAGGCCTCGCACCCTGCGCTGCGAGGCCTTTTATTAGTGAGTGCAATCTTTACCCGGCGCAAACTTCGCATTTTTATCGGCTATTAGCATTTTTACCGGCTCGCCCGTGTCCGGGTTCGCAGCAAACACAAAATGCCCTTCTACCGTCAGCAGCACCGGTTTTTCCGCTTCACCTTTCGCTGTCAGATAGCCGCGCTCAAGCTGGGCGTTACTGGCGACCGGGAGCCGTATTCCGGTCGCACAATCGGTAAAGGTCGCCGCATCGGCCCTGTATACATACATACCACGCAGCGGCATTGGCGTTACCGGCAGGCTGGCGGTAACAGGCACAAGCGTATAATTAAGCTGCGAAGCCACCGGATTGCCTTCTCTGTCGAGCATCTCCAGCTCATTGCCTTTCGCGCGATAATACGATTTCTCGCCATTGCTGTCGGTTAACACCAGTTTATCCGCCGTCCGCGCCCAGGTACCGTATGACGCAAAAGAGGAAGGTTCTTCGCGCACGCCCTGATAGCGCTCGTTCATCACCCATGTGCCGTCTTTTTCCAGAAACAGTGACGTTTCAATACCTTCACAATCCGCACAGGGCAGCACGCCGCGCCAGCTTTGCTGCATGGGTTTTAATTCCGCCGCCTGCGCAGGTTGCAGGGCGTCAACTTCCGCACGGTTATTACACCCTATCAATGCAAATAGCGTACAGGCTGCCGCTACTGACAATATTGCTGTTCTCACCATAAAATCCTTATGAAATTGCTATTCCTGCCCGTCAATCCAGTGGACGACGAACTTTGCCGCGAAGCGCCTTTACAGAAGATTTTTGCGCCTTTGAGGACAAGCGGCGCTCTTTCGAGGCACGCGTCGGACGGGTTGCGCGACGGCTTTTCTGCTCCGCGGTTAATTCTTTTATGACGGCAACCAGCCTGGCGATAGCCGCTTCCCGGTTGAGCTCCTGGCTCCGGAACTCCTGCGCCTTAATGATAATGACGCCATCATCGCTTATCAGATGGTGGCTGGCCGTCAGCAAACGCTGTTTATAATACTCTGGCAGGCCAGAGGCCCGAATGTCAAAGCGCAAATGAATCGCGCTAGAGGTCTTATTTACGTGCTGACCACCCGCGCCCTGCGCGCGAATGGCCGTAATTTCCAGCTCATTATCGGCTATGGAGACCGTCCGGGAGATGGCAATCATGAGGGCTGTTGCCAGGCGGTTAGCTGTATTTCCAGATTATTCCGAGCATTAGAAAGCCAGATTGCGCCGTCCTGAATCGTCGCCTGTAGCGTCATGGTACGATCGGCAAATTCACTGAGCTGCGCCAGCTGCCCGTCATCCAGATACCAGACGGACAGGTTAGCGAACTGCGCGCACTTGCTTTGATGCTGCTGCCACCAGATTTGCGCCGCCCGGGAGTTATAAGCAAAGAGCGCGACATCGCTCGCCTGAGTACAGGCTTTCTTAATACGGCGCTCATCCGGCAGCCCCAGCTCAATCCAGAGATCGATGCCCAGATGATCGTTGCGCAGCCAGGCCTCCGGCTTATCTTCCGCGCTGAGCCCACGTGTAAACTGCAACCGTTCATCAGCATATTTTATCCATGCCAACAGGCGCAGCATCATGCGCTCCTGCGTTTCAGAAGGGTGACGCGCCAGCGTCAATGCCGCATCCAGAAACCGGTTGCGATCAAGGTCAGCCACATTGACGACGGCTTTATAAATTGTCGCTTTAAGCGCCATGAGAAAACTCCTTTCGAATCAGGCGCCCATTGTAGCGAAAACCGCGCTAAAAGGCTGTTAACGAATCTTTTACCCACTCGCGTCAGGCGCTGATATTGCGCAAATGAGTATGGTATAGTCACCTTGCTAAACAAGATTTAACTTCGTAGGCTTAGACTTGCATCCACGGTTAAGTCAGAATGCTGACAGGAGGGCATGTGGAAAAATATTGTGAGTTAGTACGCAAGCGGTATGCGGAAATCGCCAGCGGAGACTTAGGGTATGTCCCGGATGCGCTGGGTTGTGTATTGAAAGTGCTTAATGAAGTGGCGGCAGATAGCGCCCTTTCAGAGTCGGTCAGGGAAAAGGCAGCTTATGCTGCCGCGAACTTACTGGTGAGCGATTATGTCAATGAATGAAACTTATCAACCCATTAATTGCGATGACTACGATAGTCTTGAGCTTGCCTGCATGCATCATTTAATACTGACGCTAACGTTAAAAGATGGCGAGGTTTTGCAGGCAAAAGCGAACGATTTGATCTTACGTAAAAACGTAGAATATCTGCTTGCCGAGGTTTCCGGCGAGTCTTGTGAGCTTCGTCTCGATAAAATCGCCAGTTTCAGCCACCCGGAAATTGGTACCGTGGTAGTTAGCGAATCCTGAGTATTTTGTTGCCGGATGGTGGTGCAAGCACCTTATCCGGCCTACGTTCCATGCGATACGTAGGCCTGATAAGCGCAGCGCCATCAGGCATGCCAAACCAGACTCACCCCTTCTTTATCTTCTGCTGCTCCCTCACGCGTCACAAAAACACCCGCAGCCGCAATCAGCGTTTCGCCGTAAAACAACAGCGGGGTGGTGTCTCGTCGCCAGGGCGGGATCCCCTGCTCCTGCCAGATTTTCTTTAATTTACGTCCGCCGTGACGTCCCACAATGTGTAGCAACCCTGGCGCTTTAAACCGAATGCTGACGGATTCTTCCTCTCGCGGTCGGCGCAGTTCGCCGCCAGGAACGAGCTGTACCGTCCCTAAGCCGGCAGGCAGCGCCAGCGGTGTTTGCCAGACGGGCCAGGCGACCGTCGTTTCGTGTTGTCCGGCCACGGATTTAATCCACCACAGTTGCGACTGATAACGGCGAATCTCGTGATCGCCAAAGCGTAAACAGGGAGAGGCATCGTCGCGCGCCAGCGCCACCTCCTGCCAGATACGTTCCAGCGCGTCGCGAGAGGGCATCGGCGCATTACGCATCGCCAGCCAGCGACGCAAAATCGCCGCCCGCCGTACATCGCTCATCGACATTAATGGAGAGAGCCGCAATGTTCCCTCCGTCGTGATACAGTCCGTAAGATCGCTGGCCAGAAGCTCGTCCAGCAGCCTTTCTTGCTCGGCGCAGAGCGTCGCGCTACGGGCTACCGACGCAGGAAAATGCGGCCAGCGCTGCTGCAAGAGCGGAAGCGCGCGCAGGCGTAAAAAATTGCGATCGTAGGCATCATCCTGATTGCTTTCATCTTCAATCCAGCATAAGCCATGACGCACAGCCCACTGTTCCAGCGTCTTCCGCGTTTCTCTCAACAGCGGGCGAAGAAGCAGAGTTCCGGCAAAAGGCGAGCGTTCTCCCATCGCGGAAAGTCCGGCCGGACCGCTGCCGCGCTTTAACGCCAGCAGGAACGTTTCACACTGATCGTCAAGGTGCTGCGCGGTTGCCAGCACTTCGCCAGGCAATAGCGTCTGTGCGAACGCCCGGTAGCGCGCTTCACGCGCATGGGCCTCGATACCCAGGCCATTATCCGCCAACGTCACCCGCTCCACTACCAGCGGAACCTGCCAGCGTTCGCATACGGTTTCGCAATGCCGCACCCAGCTATCAGCATGAGGGCTTAAACCGTGATGAATATGGATAGCACGCAGCGTGACGTCAGGATGGCGTTCTCGCCACAACACCAGTTGATGCAGAAGCACCGTAGAATCCAGGCCACCGCTAAAGGCAGCCAGAATACGGCGAGAAGAGAGTAACGAGGTATTCAACGTGAGAGTGGTCATGATCCATGCTTATAGTGACTTAGCCCGGCAACGTTACCTGGCGAGCGTCTTAATGACAAGCCTTACTGCTCATACAGCTCAAGCGGTAAACCGTCCGGATCGTTGAAAAAAGTAAAGCGCTTCCCGGTATACGGATCGATGCGTATCGGTTCGCACTTAACCTGATGCTTTTCCAGATGTGCAACGGCGTTTTCCACATTTTCCACGCTGAAAGCCAGATGGCGCAGGCCGCAGGCTTCAGGTCGGCTTGGACGCGCCGGAGGGAAGGGAAAAGAGAAAAGCTCAATCACATACTGCCCGTTTAGCGCCAAATCGCCCTTCCACGAGTCACGCTCTTCCCGCCAGACTTCGCTTAACAGATCGAACCCCAGAATATCGCAATAAAACGCCTTGCTCACCGCATAGTCTGTCGCAATGATCGCGATGTGATGAACCTGTTTTAATCCCAGCATAGCGTCTCCTTTATTGATTATCAGTACGTTACTCGTCACATTCCCGTCAGGCAAGCTAACAGGCGTGTTTTAAGACTCGTACCTGGTACACCCCGTCTTCATTCCGTTTCGCGCCGTGAATATCCGTTTCAAAACCGGGATAATGCTGGCCAATCGAGCAGAGCATCAGCAGAAAATCGAGCACGGCCCTACTCTGTTGCGTGATCCTCTCGCCGGGCATCAACAGCGGAACGCCTGGCGGATAAGGCAGGATCATATTCGCGGAAACGCGCCCTGGCAGTTGATCGAGCGCCACGGTTTCCACCTCGCCTTTGATCTGACGCTGCCAGGCCTGGTGCGGGGTCATAATCATCTCCGGTAAAACCTCGAACGCCCGCAGCATCAGCCCCGGAAGATCGTGCTGGCGGATCAGTTTATGGATCCCCTGCGCCAGATCCTGAATGCGCATATTGCGATAAAAATCCGGATCTTCCGCATACAGATCCGGCAACATATTTTTGACGCGCAGGTTAAGATCGTAGGCGCGTTTAAATTCCGTCAGTCCGCGCAGCAGCCCCATCGCACGGGTCTTATCAATCCCTATGCTGAACAAAAACAGCAGATTATACGGCCCGGTTTTTTCCACCACCACGCCTCGCTCATCGAGGAACTTCGCCACCAGCGCGGCGGGTATCCCCTCTTCGCTCATGTTGCCCTGTTCATCCATCCCCGGCGTCAGGATTGTCACCTTAACCGGATCGAGAAACATATGATCGTCATCGGCATCGGCGAAGCCATGCCAGGTTTCTCCCGGCGTGACCGGCCAGCATTCGGCCTCATCAACCTCTTCCGGCTGCCAGATATCAAAGAACCAGCTATCGGACTCTTCACGTAGCCGCTGTACCTCTTTACGAAAATGGAGCGCCCGTTCCACCGAACGATTAATCAATCTTTTCCCTGGATTGCCGCGCAGCATCGCCGCCGCGGTCTCGATAGAGGCGACAATGGGATAGCTCGGCGATGTGGAAGTGTGCATCATAAACGCTTCGTTAAACGTCTCTTCGTCATATTCCCCTTTGATATGAATAAGCGACGCCTGCGAAAAAGCCGCCAGCATTTTATGGGTGGATTGCGTTTCGAAAATCACTTTTCCGGGCACCCGATCGCCGCTCATCCCGCTTTTCCCCTGGTAGATCGGATGGAAATGGGTATAGGGTACCCAGGCGGAATCAAAATGGATCGAGGGAACGTCCAGCATCTGCTTGATCCAGTTAGTGTTATACAGCAGACCATCGTAAGTCGAATTGGTGATAACCGCATGCACCGGCCATTGCGCCTGAGGGGTCTCCTCTATCTTGCTTTCGATGCTTGCACGGGTAAATTCCCTTCGGGGAATACCGCCGAGAATGCCGAGCGCATTGCGCGTCGGCTTCAACCAGAGAGGCACCACATCGCTCATCATCAGCAAATGCGCCAGCGATTTATGACAATTACGATCAATAAGTAGCGTACTTCCCGCAGGCGCGGCATACATACCGACAATTTTATTTGAGGTCGACGTACCGTTCGTCACCATATAACTCTGCTCGGCGCCAAAAGTACGGGCGATATACTCTTCCGCTTCCAGATGCGGCCCGGTGTGATCCAGCAACGATCCCAGTTCAGTCACCGAAATCGACACATCGGCCTTTAAGGTATTGCCGCCAAAAAAGTCATAAAACAGACAGCCTGGCGGGCTTTTCTGATACGCCGTTCCCGCCATATGACCCGGCGTACAAAAGGTATATTTTCCTTCTTTGGCGTAGGTAAACAGCGCTTTGGTAAACGGCGGCGTAATATTATCGAGATATTCGTTTGTATATTGATGAATGCGCGTCGCGATATCTTCAGCCAGCCCCAACGCATACTCAAAAAACCACAGCGCCATGCGCATATCGTGAACGCTAACGTCCAGCGTGGAGTTGGTATTGATAAAGGCGTAGAGAGGAAGGTATTCATTTAGCTGGTTGATTTCGCTACAAAGGTCGAGACTGTATTCATCCCAGTCAAAAATAACGCCGCAGATGCGCGGGTTATGTTCAATAAACTTCAACAAGTCAACGCTATTTTGCGGCCAGATAATTTGAAATCCCAGGGATTGTAATGCACGCTCAAGCTCCTTGATGGGTTCATCTTTATAATAAACCCCGTGCGGCCCCATAATGGCGATGATGTTCATGCTTTCTCCTGAAAAAACCTGAGATAAGCATAGTAACAATCCTGCCGATGCAAAGCACCGACAGGATTTATCTTATTACAATGCGTTCCATGCATCGGCCCAGGCAATCCCTACGCCGGGCTCATAGTAGGCAGGCGCAACATTACACCATGAGCCTTCCGGGAACGGTTTGCACTGGTACAACGCGCCATTACTGTTAACGATGTCGCCCGGATTCCATTTCTGGCTGCTGCTCCAGGCAGGATAGCTGGTGGTCTTATCTTCGTCATCCGCAGCGGCGGCCTTCGCTTTCACATTCAGCGTATAAACCGCTGTACTGGAGAGCGTACCGTCGCTAACGGTCAGATTCACCACATACTGGGTGTTCTGAGTAACATCCGGCGCGTTGAAAATGACAACGGCTTTATCCTGGCCGCTCAGCGTTTTGCCATCCTGCGACATCCAGGTATAGGTGAGCTTGTCGCCATTCGCGTCGGTCGATCCTTCCGCGCTGAGTGAAACCTGGCTACCGGCTTCCACCGCCCCGACCGGCCCGGCAATGCGCGCGACTGGTGCCACGTTTTCATCCGTCACTGGCGCCGGAGTTGGCGTGACATCCGGTTCAGTGGTTCCGTTATCATCGACGACATTAACGTTGAAATAATGTTGTACACATTTCGTGTAGTCGCCCTCTTTAAAGGCGGTATACGGCGTCTGATATCCAACTAACTGGCAGGAATAGGTTTTACCGTCCGCAGTATCGGCGCTCCAGCCCCAGTCTTGTTCCCAATAGATCGGTAATGCGCCAGCGCCGCCTTCATCGAACTGCTTCATCTTTTTACAGCCCAACACTTCGTCAGCCGGCACCGGCACTTTCAGGTAGTTGGCAAACTCTTTGTAGTAGGCGATACGGTTAAGCGACTGCGCATTCTCATCTGCGCCGCCGCACTCCACGCCGCCATTGATGATCTGAATGGTGACGCCGAAACCTGATACCAGGCCGTTTGCTTTATCGCGATCGTTTGGCTGCCAGGTACCGTCAATCACATGTAGCATAGACGGCTTCGGCGGCTGCGGATACACAAAGAAGAAGACGGCGCTCGCCAGGTTCATCCAGGTATCCGCCACCAGCTCGGGTTTATCCAGCAGAGGGCGAACGTCGCCATACATCGCGTCAGAGAAAGGCCCATAGTTGTAGTTATAAGAAAGCTGTTTTGCCCCGCGACCAAAATAGCTGAGGAAATCGCCGTCCTTATCTTTACCGCACGGCCAGGTCTGGCCCTGCCATACATCCGGGTTACATTCGCCGTTGTAGCCGCCTTTCTGCCCTTCAGTCCAGCCGACTTCGCGCAGATAGACCAGCGCCTGACGCCATTCCGGAATGTCACGCCAGCTTTCGTGACCGCCCGTCTCCTGGGCAAAATGCGCAAACATAGTAGCCAGGGTTTTACGGCAGATAGCGTCGCTATCGCGTCCATCGGTGTAGGTACCACAAACCGCCGGGAATTTACCTATCGCTTTCAGGAAGTTAGAGTAAGTATATTCCGGCGCGCGCATCGGGAACAGATAATCCCAGTCGGCCTCTTTCAGAATACTTTCAACGCGTTTTACGTTTGCCGGGTTAGCGGCGCGCCCCGGTTCGATTTGTTCGACCGCGCTGTTATCCAACGTCTGAATAGAGGATTTCACGGCCTCCATTAACGGAAAATCCGTTAGCGCTTTCTCTTTCGCCGCCAGATCGCTGGCGTTAATGGTCATTGGCTCACTACTGCTAAGCAGCGGCGCGGCCTGCGCACCGGATAAGCTCAACATGATCCCTGCCGCTACGGCGCTGAGCGCCAGTGTTTTTTGCAATCCCATAATTTTCTCCTTGAAGGGTAGTTCACTGCCTGCCCTGGCCACACGCCTGGCAGTTGATACAGTGTCAGGGAGAACATGCCGTTGCGTTTAATCACATCAACTCATCGGCGTCTCATTTTTCCTCGACCAAAAAAAAGAGGCCGGATTATCCGGCCTCTTGGGGAAAAATGAGGTAAATGATTAGGCGTAACCGTAGCTCATCAAACGCTGGTAACGACGGTTTTTTAAATCATCGGTGCTTAACACATCGAGATCGGCTAAATCTTCCAGCAGCTGCGCTTTTAGCGATGCCGCCATCGCTTCCGGATTACGGTGCGCGCCGCCCAGCGGCTCCGGAATGATGGAATCGATTAGCTTCAGCTCTTTCAGACGCGGCGCGATGATGCCCATCGCTTCAGCAGCCAATGGCGCTTTGTCGGCGCTCTTCCACAAAATAGAGGCGCAACCTTCCGGGGAGATAACGGAATAGGTGCTGTATTGCAGCATATTCACTTTATCACCCACGCCAATCGCCAATGCGCCGCCGGAGCCGCCTTCGCCAATCACGGTGCAGATGACCGGTACGTTCAGACGAGACATCTCACGCAGGTTGCGGGCGATGGCTTCAGACTGACCACGCTCTTCCGCGCCCACGCCAGGGTAAGCGCCCGGGGTGTCGATGAAGGTGATAATCGGCATGTTGAAGCGTTCAGCCATTTCCATCAGGCGCAGCGCTTTGCGGTAGCCTTCCGGCGCTGGCATGCCAAAGTTACGACGAATTTTTTCTTTGGTTTCACGACCTTTCTGATGACCAATGATCATCACCGGTCGCCCTTCCAGACGCGCGATACCGCCGACGATGGCTTTGTCATCAGCATAGGCGCGATCGCCCGCCAGCTCATCAAACTCATCAAACGCCAGACGGACATAATCCAGGGTGTACGGACGCTGCGGATGGCGCGCCAGTTGGGCTACCTGCCATGCGCCGAGATCGGCGAAGATTTTGCGCGTCAGTTCTACGCTTTTTTCGCGCAGGCGATGGACTTCTTCATCGATATTAATATCCAGTTTCTCATCCTGGCGGCTTACCGCAGTCAGAGAATCGATTTTCGCTTCCAGCTCTGCTATCGGCTGTTCAAAATCAAGGAAATTCAGACTCATAGTATTCCTGTATTAGTCAAACTCCAGTTCCACCTGCTCCGAACCAATGAGGCCACGCAGATCGTTAAGTAAACGATCGCTCGGAGAGACACGCCACGTTGCGCCAAAACGCAGCCGCGCACGCGCATCCGCCCTCTGATAGTAGAGATGTACTGGAATGGTCCCCGAGCGGTGGGGTTCCAGAGACTGACGGAGTCGGTTTAAAAGCTGGTCATCAATTTGCCTGTCCGTCAGCGAGATAGCAAGCCCGCGAGCGTATTTTTCGCGAGCTTCGTCAATATCCATCACTTCGCGGGCGGTCATTTTAAGCCCCCCGCTGAAGTCATCAAAGCTGACCTGTCCGCTGACGATAAGTATGCGGTCTTTTTCCAGCAACTGCTGGTATTTATCCAGCGCGTCGGTAAATAACATCACTTCCAGACGCCCGGAACGGTCATCCAGCGTACAGATGCCGATACGATTGCCGCGCTTGGTGACCATAACCCTTGCGGCAATCACGAGCCCCGCAGCCGTGGTGACTTTACCACGTTCTGTCGGATGCATGTCTTTGAGCCTTACCCCGCCGACATAGCGCTCAATTTCTTTTAAATACTGATTGATGGGGTGGCCCGTCAGGTACAGCCCCAACGTTTCACGTTCCCCATCTAACACCACCTGCTCCGGCCACGGCTGGCAGCTGGCATAGGATTGCTCGATTTGCTCCGGCTCTTCCGCCAGTACGCCGAACATATCCGCCTGACCGATAGCTTCCGCTTTGGCGTGCTGGTCGGCGGCTTTCAGCGCATCGCCCAATGAGTTCATCAGCGCGGCGCGGTGCGGCCCCAGGCGGTCGAACGCCCCGGACATGATCAGCTTTTCCAGCACCCGGCGGTTGAGCTTTTTGGTGTCGGTCCGCGCGCACAGATCAAACAGCTCGCGGAAATAGCCGCCCTGATTACGCGCGTCGATGATCGCTTCGATCGGCCCTTCGCCGACGCCTTTGATCGCGCCGATACCGTAGACGATCTCGCCCTCATCGTTAACGTGGAAATGGTACAATCCGGAGTTAATATCCGGCGGCAGAATTTTCAGTCCCATCCGCCAGCACTCGTCCACCAGGCCGACGACCTTCTCGGTGTTGTCCATATCGGCAGTCATCACCGCCGCCATAAATTCAGCCGGATAGTGCGCCTTTAGCCATAGCGTCTGGTAAGAAACCAGCGCATAAGCGGCGGAGTGCGATTTGTTAAACCCGTAACCGGCGAATTTCTCCACCAGGTCAAAGATTTTCATCGCCAGTTCGCCGTCGATACCGTTCTTTTTCGCGCCCTCTTCAAAAACGGAACGCTGTTTGGCCATCTCCTCCGGCTTTTTCTTACCCATCGCACGACGCAGCATATCCGCGCCGCCGAGAGTATACCCGGAAAGTACCTGGGCAATCTGCATCACCTGTTCCTGATACAGAATGATGCCGTAGGTCGGCTCCAGTACCGGCTTCAGGCTTTCATGCTGCCACTGAACGTCCGGGTAAGAGAGTTCTTCACGACCGTGCTTACGGTCGATAAAGTTATCTACCATCCCTGACTGCAACGGGCCGGGACGGAACAGGGCCACCAGTGCGATCATATCTTCAAAGCAGTCCGGCTGCAGACGTTTGATCAGATCTTTCATGCCGCGCGATTCAAGCTGGAAGACCGCCGTGGTTTCCGAGCGCTGCAGCATGTCGAAGCTTTTCTTGTCATCCAGCGGAATGGCGGCGATATCCAGCGGCGGCTCGCCGTTTTTCTCGCGCCGCTTGTTGATCATCTCCAGCGCCCAGTTGATGATGGTCAGCGTACGCAAACCGAGGAAGTCGAACTTCACCAGCCCGGCATATTCCACGTCGCTTTTATCAAACTGGGTAACCGGATGCTTGCCCTCTTCATCGCAGTACAGCGGCGCAAAGTCGGTAATTTTGGTCGGCGCGATGACCACGCCGCCAGCGTGCTTACCGGCGTTACGCGTGACGCCTTCGAGCTTACGCGCCATATCGATCAGCGCTCTGACCTCTTCATCCGCCTCGTAAATTTCCGGCAGTTGCGGTTCCGCTTCAAAGGCTTTTGCCAGCGTCATGCCCGGATCGGGCGGCACCAGCTTCGAGATACGATCGACAAAACCGTACGGATGCCCCAGCACGCGGCCCACATCGCGGATAACGGCTTTCGCCGCCATCGTACCGAAGGTGATAATCTGCGATACCGCATCACGCCCGTACATGTCTGCGACGTGCTCAATCACCTGGTCGCGTTTCTCCATACAGAAGTCAACGTCGAAGTCAGGCATCGAGACACGTTCCGGGTTCAGGAAACGTTCGAACAGCAGGTCAAATTCCAGCGGATCAAGGTCGGTAATTTTCAGCGCGTAGGCCACCAGCGAACCAGCCCCGGAACCACGTCCCGGCCCTACCGGCACGCCGTTATCTTTTGACCACTGGATAAACTCCATCACGATGAGGAAGTAGCCAGGGAACCCCATCTGGTTGATAACCTGTAGTTCAATATCCAGACGCTCGTCATATTCCGGGCGACGCTTTTTGCGCTCTTCTTCGTCCGGAAACAGGAAAGCCAGACGCTCTTCCAGCCCCTCTTTCGATTTTTTGACCAGATAATCTTCGGTGGTCATATCGCCGGTCGGGAACTGCGGCAGGAAATATTCACCCAGACGCACCGTTACGTTGCAGCGTTTGGCAATCTCCACCGTATTTTCCAGCGCCTCCGGAATATCGGAGAACAGCTCGCACATTTCTTCTTCACTGCGCATATACTGCTGCGGTGAATAATTGCGTGGACGTTTAGGATCGTCGAGCGTGAAACCGTCGTGGATCGCGACACGAATCTCATGGGCGTCAAAATCATCGCTTTCAAGGAAACGGACATCGTTTGTCGCGACAACCGGCAAACCACGTGCCTCAGCCAGTTCAACCGCAGCATGGAGATAGGTCTCTTCGTCCTGTCTGCCGGTACGGATCAGTTCCAGGAAGTAGCGATCGGGAAAATGCGTTTCATAGAAAGCAACGCACTCCTCCACCAGCGCCTGGTTGCCGCGTAGCAGACAGCGGCCTACGTCGCCCATGCGTCCGCCGGAAATCAGAATCAAACCTTCTTTAAGCTCTACCAACCAGTCGCGCTCGATAATCGGGCCTGCCGCGCCGTAGCCGCGCTGATACGCTTTCGAGATCAGCAACGTCAAGTTCTGGTATCCCGTATTATTCGCCGCCAGTACCGTCAGATGAGTCAGCTCATCTCCCAGCAGTTCGTTGTGAACGTTAAAGTCCGCCCCGACGATGGGTTTAATGCCCGCGCCATGACCCGCTCCGTAGAACTTCACCAGACCGCAGAGGTTGGTAAAATCGGTGATCGCCAGCGCAGGCATACCTAATGAGGCCGCCTTTTTCACCAGCGGCCCGGTCTTCGCCAGCCCATCGATCATAGAGTAGTCGCTGTGCACCCGCAGGTGAACGAAACGTGGTTCAGACATCTTCAGATTTCTCGATACAAGAATCAGGACACAAGTCCCAGAGCGCGTTTAACAGGCGCAAAACTGCGTCGGTGGTGCGCCGTCGCGCCATACTGTGCCAACTTTTCCAGATGAAAAGCGGTTGGATAGCCTTTGTGCTGCGCAAAGCCATACTGAGGAAAAACGATATCCAGCGCCGCCATTTCTGCGTCGCGGGTGACTTTCGCCAGAATAGACGCCGCGCTAATCTCCGCCACGCGGCTGTCGCCTTTCACCACGGCCATTGACGGCACAGGCAGCGCCGGACAGCGATTGCCGTCGATCAGCACATATTCTGGCGCAATATGCAGTCCAGCGACAGCGCGCTGCATGGCGAGCATGGTGGCGTGCAAAATATTCAGCTCATCAATTTCATGCGCTTCCGCGCGTCCCAGACTCCAGCTTAACGCCTTTTCTTTAATCTCGTCATACAATGACAGACGACGCTTTTCAGACAATTTTTTGGAATCATTCAGACCGACGATCGGGCGAGCCGGATCGAGGATCACGGCGGCGGTCACTACGGCACCCACCAGCGGGCCACGGCCCACTTCATCCACACCCGCCACTAAATGGGTGTGTGGATAAACAAATTCGATCATTGTGCTAACTCCAGGACGGCATTTGCCGCCTGCTCATCGGCATTACAGCGGATCTGCTGATGCAGTTCACGGAAGGTGTCGTGCATCGCATGGCTAGTTTTACCGTTCGCCAGTAGCGGCAACAGCGCTTCGGCGAGTTTTTGCGGTTCGCACTCTTCCTGCAACAGCTCTTTGACTAATTCTCTTCCCGCCAGCAGGTTAGGCAAAGACACATACTCCGTTTTCACCAGACGTTTCGCCAGCCAGAAAGTGAAGGGCTTCATACGATACCCCACGACCATCGGGCATTTTGCCAGCATACACTCCAGCGCCGCCGTACCCGAGGCCAGCAACGCCGCGTCGCTGGCGATCATCGCCTCGCGCGCCATGCCGTCCAGCAAATGAACGGCGAGATCCGGCGCAACCTCCGCTTTAATTTTTTCAAACTGCTCGCGGCGTTTCGCGTTCACCAGCGGCACTACCACTTCCAGATCGGGATAGCGCTGTCGCAGCAATTGTGCGGTTTTCAGGAAATCGGCGCTGAGCATTTCCACTTCCGCACCACGGCTGCCTGGCAGTAGCGCCAGACAATGGGCGTCATGCGGGATACCCAGCACATCGCGCGCCGCATTTTTATCCGGGTCCAGCGGCATGGCATCCGCCATGGTGTGACCGATAAAGCGGCACGGGACGTTAAATTTATCGTAAAACGCTTTTTCGAAAGGCAGAAAAGCCAGCACCATATGGGTGGATCTGCCTATTTTGAAAACGCGTTTCTGTCGCCAGGCCCAAACGGACGGGCTGACATAATGAATGGTCTTAATCCCTTGCTTTTTCAGATTACCTTCGAGGGTAATATTGAAATCAGGGGCGTCAATCCCGACAAAGACATCGGGCTTGAGTTCGGTAAAACGGCGGGTCAGATCGGCGCGGATATGCAACAAACGGCGTAAACGTCCGAGCACTTCAACAATGCCCATGACCGCCAGCTCTTCCATTTCGTACCAGGCTTCACACCCTTCGGCCTGCATACGCGGCCCCGCAACGCCCACAAAGCGGGCGTTGGGTACGCGCGCTTTCAGCGCACGAATTAAGCCTGCGCCAAGAATATCGCCGGACGTTTCACCGGCGACCAGGGCAATCGTTAAAGGACGCTGTGCCGCCATTAACGAATCGGACCGCGCGTTGAACGCTCAAAGAACTCGGTAAACGCCTTCACTTCCGGATGCTTTTCAGCAAGTTCAGCGATTTCCAGCTTCGCTTCGTCGAGCGTTTTACCACTGCGGTACAACAGTTTGTAGGCATTACGAATCGCCACCAGCCCTTCACGGCTAAAGCCGCGACGCTTCAGCCCTTCAATATTTACCCCGAACGGCGTCGCATGGTTACCCTGCGCAATCACATACGGCGGGACATCCTGCGCCACGCCGGAGCAGCCGCCGACCATCACATGCGCACCGATAATGCAGAATTGATGAACTGCCGTCATACCGCCGATGATCGCAAAATCATCGACTGATACGTGCCCCGCCAGCGTGGCGTTGTTGGCGAGGATACAGCGATTACCTACCGTACAATCATGTGCGACATGCGCATTGATCATCAGCAGGTTATCGCTACCCACCTTCGTCAACCCACCGCCCTGCACTGTACCACGATGAATGGTGACGCTTTCGCGGATGCGGTTACGATCGCCAATTTCCACACGGGTCGGCTCACCCGCATATTTCAGATCCTGGTTCACTTCACCGATGGAGGCAAACTGATAAATCTCGTTGTCGCGGCCGATTTTGGTTTGACCATTCACGACCACATGAGACTTCAGTACGGTTCCCTCACCAATTTCGACCTGCGGCCCAACAATACAAAAGGGACCAATGTGGGCATTAGCGCCAATTACAGCGCCGTCTTCCACAATGGCGGTAGGATGAATAAAGGCGGATTTATCAATCACGAATCAGGCCTCCCGGCTACGAGCACACATCATGGTTGCTTCGCACACGACTTTACCGTCGACCAGCGCAACCCCTTTAAAGCGGGTCAGGCCACGGCGCGTTTTCTCGAAAGTGACTTCCATGATCATCTGATCGCCTGGCACCACCGGACGCTTAAAGCGCGCTTCATCAATACCCGCGAAATAATACAGTTCGCCAGGTTCCAGTTTACCAACGCTTTTAAACGCCAGAATACCGGTTGCCTGCGCCATCGCTTCCAGAATCAGCACGCCTGGCAAAATCGGTTTGCCCGGGAAATGCCCCTGGAAAAACGGCTCGTTGACGGAGACATTTTTCACCGCACGCAGAAAACGACCTTCTTCAAAGTCCAGCACGCGATCGACCAGTAAAAACGGAAAACGGTGCGGCAGAAGCTCTAAAATCTCTTCAATCTGCAGAGTATGAGTGTTAGTAGTCAAAATACTCTTCCTGTCCAAATATACAAAAAGGCAATAATAACACGGCCTGCCGCAATCGTATGAATGTGACAGGCCGGAAAAGAATGGCAACTACAAGGCGGAACGTTAGTCTTGTTGATTAACCTTGCGCTCAATCGCTTTGAGACGCTTGCTCATATCATCAATGTTCATCACCAGTGCAGCAGTTTTACGCCATACTTTGTTGGGTTGCAGCGGAATGCCTGAGGAGTAGACGCCCGGTTCCGTGATGGGACGCATCACCATACCCATGCCAGTTACCGTGACTTTGTCGCATATTTCCATATGCCCATTGATCACGCTGGCGCCGCCAATCATGCAGTAACGGCCAATCTTCAGGCTACCCGCCATAATGACGCCACCGGCAACTGCCGTATTGTCGCCAATCACGACGTTATGTGCAATCTGGCACTGATTATCAATAATCACGCCATTGCCAATAACAGTATCATCCAACGCGCCACGGTCAATGGTGGTACAAGCGCCGATCTCGACACGATCGCCAATAATGACCCGGCCCAGTTGTGGGATCTTCACCCAGTTGCCACGATCGTTAGCGTAGCCAAAACCGTCCGCGCCGATCACCGTACTGGACTGGATCAGGCAATTCTCACCGATCTGAATGTCGTGGTAAATCGTTACGTTCGCCCACAAGCGTGAACCCGCCCCGATTTTGCTATTTTTTCCGACGAAACAGCCTGCGCCGATAACCACGTTATCGCCCAGTTGTACGCCAGATTCAATCACCGCATTCGCGCCGACTGAAACATTGCTACCCAGCGTTGCCGTCGCATCAATCACGGCGCTTGGTGCGATATTCTGAGCGGGTTGCGGCGTAGTATCTAAAATTTGTGCCATGCGCGCGTAGGTCAGGTAGGGATTTTTAACTACCAGCGCCGCGCTCTTGGCAAAAGGAAGATCGTCCTGCGTCATGACAACCGCAGAAGCCTGGCATAAACCTAAGTGTTCACGGTACTTAGGATTTACCATAAACGTAATGTGGCCTGTTGTTGCAGATTGCATGGACGCAACGCCGGTGATGACGATATCGCCATCACCGTGTAATTCTGCATCCAACTGTTCTGCTAAGTCAGCCAGTCGAATTGAAGGCATTACTTATTTAACCTGTTTCAGTACGTCAGCGGTGATGTCTTTCACATCGCTGCTGTTGTAAGCAACGGTGTTTGCGTCTACCACCAGATCGATACTCTGGTCGTTAGCCACTTTTTTCACCGCAGTCTGGATACGAGTCACCAGTTTGTTGCGTTCTTCGTTGGAACGACGAGCGCGATCTTTCTCAAAAGCCTGCGCTTTTTGTGCGAAAGTCTGGCGCTGAGACATCACGTCTTTTTCCAGCTTAGTACGATCGCTACCTGCTTTCATGGATTGCAGACGCTGCATTTTAGATTGCAGATCGGTTTCCATTTTTTGCAGTTCAGCCGCACGGCCTTTAAATTCGTTTTCCAGTGTATTGGATACACCCGTCTTCTGCGCAACCTGTTGGAACAGATTACCCATGTTGACGATTGCAATTTTGTCAGCAGCCTGTGCGGACGTTACCATCGCCAAACCAAGACCTGCAGCTAATAACCACTTTTTCACAATAAACTCCTTACCATCCCATTTGCACCCGAAGGTACAGCTCTTTGCGTGGCCTGGCGATCCCTGGGGGCATCGCCAAAAGTCATCGCTACACTACCAATGCATTCCTTTGCAGTGAACAATTACCAGGTTTTACCAATGTTAAACTGGAACTGCTCGGCTTTGTCTCCATCGTACTTTTTAAACGGCTGGGCGTAGGAGAAGACCAACGGCCCCAATGGGGACATCCATTGTAATGCGATACCCGCGGACATACGGATGTTGCCTGGATCGCTGTAATCCGGTACATCTGACGGCGCAGATGACGGATCCCAGTTCGTATCCCAAACGGTACCCATATCCCAGAAGAAGGAGGTACGAACCGAGTTGGCATACTTTTCGCTGATGAACGGCGTCGGGGTAATAAATTCCAGGCTGGCGACAGCCATGGCATTACCACCTACCGCATCATCTGATTTACAGCCTGATTCCTGAGTACAGTCTTCGTAATCATCATTATCGTCCCAACTAGTGTGGGCGCCATTTTTATAGACCGCTTTCGGGCCGATAGTATTCGACTGGAAACCACGCACGGTACTGGAACCACCGGCATAGAAGTTCTCATAGAACGGCATTTCCTTGCCGCCTAAACCATCGCCGTAACCCCAGCGAGTACGCCCCAGAACCACCCACTTGTGATCGTTATCAATAGGCACATAGGTCGCGGTATCCAGCGACACTTTGTAGTATTCGTTGTCGGAACCTGGAATCGTCACTTTCCCCGTCAGATTGACGCGCGAACCGTCCGTCGGGAAATAACCACGGTCAAGCTTGTTATAGGTCCAGCCGTAGTTAAAGGTGAAGTCATCAGCGGCAAAACTGCTGGTATCAGCAGATTGTCCCATCGACTCAAGATAACGATCCATCGCGATCTGCGGCTGCATGTTGGACAGTTTGTTATGGACATAACCCAGACCAGCACGCAACGTGTTGTACTCGTTGATGGGGAAGCCAAGCGTCACATCCGTACCGTAACTCTTGTTGGTATAGTCGGATAGATCCGCGTCGTCCGCCTGGAAGTCGTTATAGAAGATACGACCACCGAGGCTCACGCCGTCAACGGTAAAGTATGGGTTAGTAACGGACAGTTCGCTGTAGGTCTGGTAGTCGTTTTTGGTGCCGTTAATCCCCACGGAATAACCGGTACCTAACCAGTTGTCCTGCTGAACGCCGGCCTGGAAGCTCACGCCGCTTTCTGTACCGTAACCGATACCGAAGTTGAAGCTACCAGTGTTACGCTCTTTCACCTTGTACACCACATCAACCTGATCCGGGCTCCCCGGAACGCGCTGCGTGTCGGTGTCGACGGTTTCAAAGAAGCCGAGACGGTTCAGACGCTCTTTCCCCTGGTCAACCAGGTCGCTGCCCAGCCACGCCCCTTCCATCTGGCGCATTTCACGGCGCAGAACGGAATCTTTTGAGGTGTCGTTGCCTTCAAAGCGGATCTTACGCACGTAGAAACGGTTGCCCGCATCGACGTTTACGCGCAGTTTTACGGTTTTGTCAGCATCGTTAATTTCAGGCTGTGACTGCACGCGCGGATAGGCGTAACCATAGCGACCCAGAAGCTTTTTGATGTCATCTTCCATTTTGGTCACTTTGGTGCCGTTATAGAGCTCGCCCGGTTCAATTTTCGTCAGGTTCTCAATTTCAGCGGAATGTCCGGCCAGGTTACCGCTCACCTGAACCCCGGAAAGCTTGTACTGATCGCCTTCGGTGATATTGACGGTGATGTAGATCCCTTTCTTATCCGGCGTCAGACTCACTTGCGTGGAGTCAATATTGAAACGCGCGTAGCCGCGATCCAGATAGTAGCTGCGCAAGGTTTCAAGGTCGCCCGCCAGCTTCTGTTTCTGGTATTTACGATCGCCGACGACGTTCCACCACGGCACTTCGTCACGCAACTGGAAATGAGAAATGAGTTCTTCGGTGCTAAAGGCATGGTTACCGACGATGTTGATCTGTTGGATCTTCGCCGATACGCCCTCCTGGAACACCAGTTTAAGATCAACACGGTTGCGCGGTAGCGGCGTGACGACCGCCTTAACGCTGGCGCTGTATTTACCTACGCTATAGTAAAAGTCTTCCAGACCTTTTTCGATATCAGACAACGTGGTGCGATCCAGAGACTCGCCAACACGTACGCCAGACGCTTCGAGGTTTTGCTTGAGCATGTCATCTTTCACCGACTTGTTCCCGGAGAAAGTGATGCTGGCAATGGTCGGACGTTCTTTTACCTGAACCAGGAGGGTATTACCATCGCGCAGGACGCGGACGTCCTCAAAGTTGCCGGTGGCGAACAGAGCGCGAATGGTGTTACTGATATCTTCATCATTAACCGTGTCGCCTGTGCGCACCGGCATACTGAGGAGAGCCGCACCAACGGCGACTCGCTGCAGGCCTTCGAAATGAATGTCCTTCACTACGAACCCTTCAGCACCGTATACGGTGGCGCTGCTGAACAGCAGCGACGCTATGAGCAACTTTTTCATCGCCATCGTTATTATGCGTTCTTCCTAACTAACTCTCTTACAACCGAGAGAAATCATTGAAAAGTGCAAGCCCCATTAACAACACCAGCAAAATCGAGCCAATGCGATAACTAAAGTCTTGAACCCGCTCGGATACCGGCCCGCCCTTAAGCTTTTCAATCGCCAGGAACAGCAGATGACCCCCGTCAAGAACGGGCAGCGGAAACAGGTTAATTATCCCTAAGTTCACGCTGATTAGCGCAAGGAACATCAGGTAATAAATCACCCCGAACTCCGCTGACATCCCAGCCCCCTGAGCGATAGAAATCGGCCCACTGAGGTTGTTCAGTTTCACATCACCGGTTATCAATTTACCCAGCATACTGACCGTCAGCTTCATCAACTGCCACGTCTTATCCGTGGCTTCGAGGATGGCGCTAAAAGGCCCATACTGGCGTATAGTCTTGTACTCTTCCGGCAGAGGAATAATTTTAGGCACCACGCCTGCAAACCCTTCCGCCTTTCCGTTAACCGATTTCGTATCCGGGGTTAACGTCAACGACAAGGCGCTCCCCTGCCTTTCAATCTCTAACGCTAACGGCTTACCGGGATTATCGCGTACAAACGTCACGAATTTCATCCACTGCGTTAACGGCTGACCATCGACTTTAACGATCCTGTCGCCCGCTTGCAAACCCGCTTTACTGGCTGCGGAATTCGCCTGCACTTCTGACAGTACCGGTTCAATCTGTGGCCCGCGGGGCCGAATCCCTAAAGAAGATACAGGATCTTGCTTATCAGGCTCAAATGCCCAGTGACGTAAATCAAGCGTTTTATCCTGCCGCTGGTCGCTACCAAACGGCGCGACGCTCACCGTCGTCTGCTGATCGCCAATTTTGGACACCAGTTGTAAACGCACGGCATCCCAATCAGGGGTTTCGATACCATCAACGGCTTTAAGTTCCGTACCAGGCGCAATTTGCGCCTGCGCAGCAATCGAGTTGGGCGTTATTTCGCCAATGACCGGACGAACGCCAGGGACGCCGATGATAAAGACCAGCCAGTAAGCAAAGATAGCAAAAATGAAGTTCGCAACCGGACCTGCGGCAATAATTGCGGCGCGCTGGCCCACCGTTTTGTTATTGAAGGCGTGACGACGCAATTCCGGCGCTACCGGTTCGGCGCGCTCATCCAGCATTTTGACGTAGCCGCCCAGCGGGATCAGGGCGATGACATACTCGGTGCCGTACCGATCGGTACGACGCCAGAGCGCTTTGCCAAAACCGATGGAAAAGCGCTCAACTCGCACACCGCAGCGCCGGGCAACCCAGAAATGACCAAATTCATGCACAGTGATCAGCACGCCCAGTGCGATGATGAATGCAGCCAGATTCCAGAGAATACTCAGCATAAAACCTTCCGTTAGAGCGTCCTGAACACCAGTAACAACAGGCAAGCAAAGACCGGTACGGCAGCCGTCAGGCTGTCAATTCGGTCCAGAATGCCGCCATGGCCTGGAATCAAGTGGCCGCTATCCTTAATTCCTGCTTCGCGCTTAAACATACTCTCGGTGAGGTCGCCCAGTACAGAAGCCAGAGCCGCCACTACAGAGCAAATCAGCAAGATAACAGGCGCAACATTCAGATTCGCCCACATACCGTAACCCCATGAGATCACGGCAGCCGTAGCAAGCCCGCCGATAAACCCTTGCCAGGTTTTACCCGGGGAAACCTTCGGCGCCAGCTTATGTTTGCCAAATAATTTACCAAACATATACGCGCCAGAGTCCGCTCCCCAGACCAGGATCATGACATAGAGTAGCCATATTGCGCCACTGTAATGATTCTCGTCATAGTGCCAGGCGCGCAGCGCCAGCATGCCCCAGAAAAATGGCACAATAGTTAACAAACCGAAAATGAGACGCAATGTTTTTGAGTTGCGCCAGATTGCCGCCGAACCGGGATAAAATAGCACCAGCAGTAGCGCGACAACCCACCATCCTAACGATGCCCAAAGCGACATCTCAACCAGCGGTTGACGAATGTTGTGATGATACTCAGGCAACAAAAATAGCATCAGCGCCAATAACAGACCACACAGCACCGCCAGCCAAACCCGCTGTGAACGCGCGGCGAAACCGCTTAACTGTCCCCATTCCCACGCGGCCAGCATACAGACAACCAGCGTAATAATGGCGAACCCCACCGGCGGCAATAAAAAAAGCGCAGCGATGACCGCGGGTATTAACACAAAAGCAGAAATCAGGCGATACTTCAGCAAAAGCAACCCCCATCAGGCTTTGTCATCACCAGGCTCGGTACCGCCGAAACGACGCTCTCGATTAGCAAAGGCATGCAGCGCACCTTCAAAGTCTTGTTCATCGAAATCGGGCCAAAGAACATCCGTAAAGTAAAGTTCGGCATAGGCAATTTGCCAAAGCAAAAAGTTACTAATGCGATGCTCTCCCCCAGTCCTAATTACTAAATCCACAGGCGCCAGCTCATGCATACAGATTTGCTGGCCTAGTCTCTCTTCATCAATCTGATCGGGGCGCAGCACTCCAGCCTGCACCTGTTCCGCCAGTTGTCGGACTCCCTGGACAATATCCCAACGTCCGCCGTAATTCGCAGCGATATTCAGCGTTAGACCCGTATTATGGGCGGTAAGCGCTTCTGATTTGCGAATACGTTCTTGTAAACGTGAGTTGAATCGACTGATATCGCCGATAATACGCAGGCGAACGTTATGGCGGTGCAGGCTTTTGACTTCGCTATCCAGCGCCCACACAAACAGCTCCATTAACGCGCTCACTTCCTGCGCCGGTCGGTTCCAGTTTTCACTACTAAAGGCATACAGCGTTAACGCATCAATACCGTTATTGGCAGCAAAAGAGACCGCTCGCCGGACGGACTTCGCCCCGGCTTTATGCCCAAAGGCCCGGATCTTCCCTTGCTTTTTCGCCCAGCGACCATTGCCATCCATAATTATTGCAACATGACGGCAGCCATGCGCTGGCAAATTTTCGCTTACTGGTTGAGTTGCAGACAACATAACGCGTTTTTTGTCCCTGAAAGGATTTAGCGGTACTCAGGAATACTGAAGCCTTTATACACATTCTCTTCGGTTCGCTTCGCGGATGACCGCGCGTCATCGCCCCTGTCGTGCGCTGTCTGCGCACGCCGGGAACGTACTCGCCTGCCGTCCCGATGCGTCCTGAATGATTTTGTGTATCCACAAAAAAGCCGTGTAAAACCACGGCTAACCTGACCGAAAAAAGCCAAAAACCTGCGATCAGGTGGCGCAGACTATATCACCGAAGCCCAACGCTAACAAATAGCACGATCTTCTGTCGCGGGATAATCGTCAGCGTGAGAGCCGTATCACTTGTTTTCTGGCTACTTCACGCGCGATGGCGTCAACCTGCAATACGTCCTCAACGCTTGCCGGTTCCTGTAAATCCATCCTCTCCAGCACCGCTAAATTGAGCCCGGCGATATCGGTAAAACGAATCTGTTGCGCCAGAAACGCGGCAACGGTGATTTCGTTTGCCGCATTGAGCGCCGTCGTTGCCGCCTGACCTTGCTCAAACGCCTCCATCGCCAGCTTCAGGCACGGATAACGCTGATAATCTGGCGCGCTAAACGTCAGCGCGCTGAGTTTGCAAAAATCAAGCGGCTGCGCGCCGGACGTGACGCGATTCGGCCATGCCATCGTATGCGCAATAGGCGTACGCATGTCAGGTTCTCCAAGCTGCGCCAGGACGCTGCCGTCCTGATAACGCACCATCGAATGAATGACCGATTGCGGATGGATCAACACTTCCATCTGACGTGCGCTGGCATTAAATAACCAACGCGCTTCAATGTATTCCAGACCTTTATTCATCATGGTGGCGGAGTCGACGGAGATTTTTCGCCCCATCGACCAGTTCGGATGACGACATGCCTGATCCGGCGTCATCGCTGCCAGATCGCACATTGGCGTTTCACGAAACGGGCCACCAGACCCGGTAAGCAAAATCGACGTTACGCCATTTTGCTCAAGGTCAGCGTATCCCAGATTATGCTGAATAGATTGCGGCAAACTCTGAAAAATCGCGTTATGTTCGCTATCGACGGGTAAAAGCCGGGCGTTGCTGCGTTTTACTTCGTCCATAAACAGCCGCCCGCAGGTCACCAGCGATTCTTTATTCGCCAGCAGAATCGTCTTTCCTGCGCGAATCGCCGCCAGGGTCGGCAGTAAACCAGCCGCGCCCACAATGGCCGCCATCACATGCCCGACCTCATCAAGCGCCGCCATCTCACAGGCAGCCTGCTGACCGCTCAGAACCTCGGTGCGGCTGCCATGCTGCTGAAGCATTATTTTGAGCTGTTCTGCGCTCGACGTATCGTCCATCACGGCATAACGCGGCGAGAACTCCAGGCACTGCTCCGCCATGCGGGCGACATTTTTACCCGCCACCAGCGCGATAACGCGGAAGCTATCAGGATTATGGCGCACCACGTCCAGTGTGCTGCAACCAATAGAGCCGGTCGAGCCCAGAATGGTTAATTGCTTCATGAAACGTCCAGAAGTGTTGAAACGGAATAAAAAGCAAAACGCCGCACAGGAGACCTGATAATGTCTTCTGCGCGGCGCTTTGTACACCACTCATCCGCCAGGTTAGCGGTGGAATGAGTTTATATCTGCGTACAGATCAATCAGAACTGCATCAGTTCTGCTTCTTTATCTGCCAACGCCGCATCAACTTTCTTAATTGCCGCGTCGGTCATTTTCTGTACTTCTTCCTGAGAGCGACGATCGTCATCTTCACTGATCGCTTTATCTTTCAGCAGAGCTTTTACTTTATCGTTCGCATCACGACGGACGTTACGAACGGCGACACGCGCCTGCTCCGCTTCGCCACGGACAATTTTCGTCAGATCTTTACGACGTTCTTCGGTCAGCGGCGGCAGCGGAACGCGAATGTCGGTGCCCGCAGAGCTTGGATTCAAACCGAGGTCTGACGCCATGATCGCTTTTTCAACGGCTGGCCCCATAGAACGGTCAAACACGTTAATTTTTAAGGTACGGGAGTCTTCTACCGTTACGCTTGCCAACTGGCGCAGCGGGGTCGGAGTGCCATAGTATTCTACGACAATACCATCCAGCAGGCTGGGAGAAGCACGACCCGTGCGCACTTTGCTGATTTGGGTTTTGAACGCTTCAACGCATTTTTCCATGCGTACTTCAGCATCTTTTCTGATATCGCTAATCACGTTACGAATCCTTGAAAACTAGTCTCAGTCAGACCAGACGGTCACACAATATAAAGATGTGCTAAGTATAGTCTCGTTTAATTTCTGCCAGGTAATAAGACCCGTCAATAGAACAGAATCTTACCCGTATTTGGCGCTCACGGGAATTATTCCGTGATTAACGTCCCTTCTTTTTCGCCCATCACCACACGACGCAGCGCGCCCGGTTTGTTCATGTTGAAAACACGAATCGGCAGTTTGTGGTCACGAGCCAGCGTGAACGCCGCCAGATCCATCACTTTCAGCTCTTTATCCAGCACTTCGCTGTAGGTCAGCTGATCGTACATGGTCGCGGAAGGATCTTTTGCCGGATCGGCAGTGAATACACCATCCACTTTGGTCGCTTTCAGTACGACATCCGCTTCAATTTCGATCCCGCGCAGACAGGCCGCAGAGTCGGTAGTGAAGAACGGGTTACCCGTACCTGCAGACAGAATCACAACACGGTTATTACGCAGCAGGCTAATCGCCTCGGCCCAACTGTAGTTGTCGCACACGCCGTTTAAAGGAATTGCCGACATCAGGCGGGCGTTCACATAGGCGCGGTGAAGCGCATCACGCATTGCCAGGCCGTTCATGACGGTGGCCAACATGCCCATGTGGTCGCCCACAACGCGGTTCATCCCCGCTTTTGCCAGACCCGCGCCACGGAACAGGTTACCACCGCCAATCACCACACCAACCTGAATACCCAGTTCAACCAGTTCTTTGATTTCCTGAGCCATACGATCCAGTATGCTTGCATCAATACCGAAGCCTTCCGTACCCTGCAGAGCTTCGCCGCTTAATTTAAGCAGAATGCGTTTATAGACGGGTTTTGCATTGGTAGCCATGTTTCTTTCCTGAGACTGTCAACGATTGATATGAGTTAATTCCGGCGACATTGTACGTCGCATTTCAGCGCAGACGCCAGGCGTCGGCTGATTTTACAAGAGAGGCGCAAAAAGAAGCCGCCCTCAGGCGGCTCCTCAGGAAAATCAGGACTGCTTAGACATCGCAGCAACTTCTGCTGCAAAGTCAGTCTCGACTTTCTCAATGCCTTCGCCCACTTCAAAGCGGATGAAGCCAGTCACGTCAGCGTTGTGCTCTTTCAGCAGTTGGCCAACAGATTTGCTCGGTTCCATGACGAAAGGCTGACCAGTCAGAGAAACTTCGCCGGTGAATTTCTTCATGCGGCCTTCAACCATTTTCTCTGCGATTTCTTTCGGCTTACCGGACTGCATCGCGATGTCCAGCTGTACCTGGTACTCTTTCTCTACCACGTCAGCAGACACGTCTTCCGGCTTAACGAATTCCGGCTTGCTTGCCGCAACGTGCATCGCCAGCTGCTTAACCAGCTCTTCGTCAGCGCCTTTAGCGGCAACCAGAACGCCGATGCGCGCACCGTGCTGGTAAGAACCCAGAACGTCGCCTTCCAGGGAAGCGACGCGACGAATGTTGATGTTCTCGCCGATTTTCGCTACCAGAGCAACGCGCTCTTCTTCGAACTGTGCTTTCAGAACTTCTACGTCAGTGATTTTGCCAGCAACAGCGGCGTCCAGCACTTTGTCAGCAAATGCCTGGAAGCCAGCATCTTTAGCCACGAAGTCAGTCTGGCAGTTAACTTCCAGAATGAAAGCGACGTTGCCGTCGATTTTGGTTTTGATTACGCCGTCAGCAGCCACGTTGCCTGCTTTTTTCGCCGCTTTGATAGCGCCGGACTTACGCATGTTTTCGATTGCCAGCTCAATGTCGCCATTCGCTTCAGTCAGCGCTTTTTTGCAATCCATCATGCCTGCGCCGGTACGCTCACGCAGCTCTTTTACCAGGGATGCGGTAATTTCAGCCATTCTAAAATCCTCGAAAGATTTGATCTGCCCGGCATCAAACCGCACAGATATAAAAGTGAAAAAGGGGGCCATATACAGGCCCCCTAACCAAACGTGATACTACCTGGTCTATAAGGGCTCTCCCCTTCATATTTCGAGCCGCAGGCGCGTTGCCTTCACTCGCTCATCCCGGTCACTTACTGATGTAAGCTCCCGGGAATTCTCGAGCTTGCCGCCTTCCTGCAACTCGAACTATTTTAGGGAGTTATCAAGCCTTATTACTCGGCTTCTACGAAGCTTTCTTCCGCCTGGGAAGCCAGATCCTGAGAACGGCCTTCACGAACGGTTGCAGCGACAGCGCCCAGGTACAGGCTAACAGCACGGATTGCGTCATCGTTACCCGGGATAACGAAGTCAACGCCGTCCGGATCAGAGTTGGTATCAACGATAGCAAATACCGGGATACCCAGGTTGTTCGCTTCTTTGATAGCAATGTGCTCGTGGTCAGCATCGATAACGAACAGAGCGTCCGGCAGACCGCCCATGTCTTTGATACCGCCCAGGCTGTTTTCCAGTTTCTCAAGCTCACGAGTACGCATCAGCGCTTCTTTCTTGGTCAGCTTTTCGAAAGTACCGTCCTGAGACTGAGTTTCCAGGTCTTTCAGACGTTTGATGGACTGACGAACTGTTTTCCAGTTAGTCAGCATACCGCCCAGCCAGCGATGGTTCACGAAGAACTGGTCGCAGCTGTTAGCAGCTTCTTTCACCGCTTCGCTTGCAGCGCGTTTAGTACCAACGAAAAGGATTTTACCTTTACGAGCAGAGATCTTGTTCAGTTCAGCCAGAGCTTCGTTGAACATCGGTACAGTTTTCTCAAGGTTGATGATGTGAACTTTGTTACGCGCGCCGAAGATGAAAGGCTTCATTTTCGGGTTCCAGTAACGGGTCTGGTGACCAAAGTGAACACCAGCCTTGAGCATGTCGCGCATGGAAACAGTTGCCATGATTTAAAACCTCTATAGATTAAGTTGGGGTTATGCCTCCACGTATCCCATATTACCGACCCCAAAGGGCACCCCGGAATATGTGCCGATACGTGTGTGTTGTTACACAAAGTGAGATTTGTCGCTCCCGTCCATCGTGTGTAGTCTTCGAATGGATCGGAAGTCCGGCGCGCTTTATACCACAAATACGCCACCGACACCAATAATTGTTGGCACTCAGTGCTGAATTGAACGATGAATTTCGTGTTACAGGCAGGCGGCAAATTTTTGAATCCCCTGGAGCTTACGGCCAATAAGTGACTGGGGTGAAAAAATGTCGCCAACGCACCTGTGGCACGAAAGGCGAAGTTCAGAATGATTCTCAATTTGGCAGGGTACACCCCTGACTGATACCATTGTCAGCACTTACACAATTATTGCCGAAATCATCGGCACTGATGGACAGAATTCATGGCTATCTCTATCAAGACATCTGAAGACATCGAAAAAATGCGCGTCGCGGGCCGTCTGGCAGCCGAAGTGCTGGAAATGATCGAACCGTATATCAAACCGGGCGTCACCACCGGCGAACTGGACCGTATCTGTAACGATTACATCGTTAACGAACAACACGCGATCTCCGCCTGCCTCGGCTATCACGGTTATCCGAAATCCGTCTGTATCTCTATTAATGAAGTGGTGTGCCACGGCATTCCGGATGACGCTAAACATCTGAAAGATGGTGATATCGTCAACATCGACGTGACCGTGATTAAAGATGAATTCCACGGCGATACCTCGAAGATGTTTATCGTCGGCAAACCGACCATTCTCGGCGAGCGTCTGTGCCGCGTCACGCAAGAGAGCCTGTATCTGGGCATCAAAATGGTGAAACCGGGCATCCGCCTGCGCACCATTGGCGCCGCCATCCAGAAATATGCCGAAGGCGAAGGTTTCTCCGTGGTACGTGAATACTGCGGACACGGTATTGGTCGCGGCTTCCATGAAGAACCGCAGGTGCTGCATTATGATGCAGACGATGGCGGCGTCGTGTTGCAGCCTGGCATGACCTTTACCATTGAACCGATGCTGAACGCCGGGGATTACCGTATCCGCACCATGAAAGACGGCTGGACGGTAAAAACCAAAGACCGCAGCTTGTCTGCTCAGTACGAGCATACTATTGTGGTAACAGAAAACGGCTGTGAAATTCTGACGCTGCGTAAAGATGACACCATCCCGGCGATCATCACACACGACGAATAATGTTTTGCCTGATGGCGATGCCTTCGCATCTTATCAGGCCTACAAATTACACCTTTACTCAAAATCATTCGAGTTGCCTCAAGGCGGCAAGAGAGTGAATCTTCAGGAGCGTACATAAGTACGTGACTGGAGTGAACGAGCGCAGCCAACGTAGAAGCAACTTGAAGGATGAAGAGTAAATACGTAGGCCGGATAAGGCGTTCACGCCATTATCCGGCTTTTTAATGGGTGGCGCATATGAATACTCTTCCTGAACAGCACGCGAATACCGCACTCCCCACCCTCCCTGACCAGCCGCAAAACCCTGGCGTCTGGCCGCGCGCTGAACTGACCGTCGCCGGTATCAAAGCCCGCATCGACATCTTTCAACACTGGCTGGGAGAGGCATTTGACAGCGGCATTTGTGCTGAACAGCTTATTGAAGCCCGTACCGAATTTATCGACCAGTTGTTGCAACGCCTGTGGATTGAGGCCGGTTTCGGTCAGATTGCCGATCTGGCGCTGGTCGCCGTCGGCGGCTATGGACGCGGCGAACTGCATCCGCTTTCCGATATTGATCTGCTCATTTTAAGCCGCAAAAAGCTGCCTGATGAACAGGCGCAAAAGGTCGGCGAGCTGCTGACTTTACTTTGGGACGTCAAGCTGGATGTCGGGCATAGCGTACGTACGCTGGAAGAGTGTCTGCTGGAAGGTCTGTCAGATTTAACCGTTGCGACAAACCTCATCGAAACGCGCCTGCTGATCGGTGATGTCGCTCTGTTTCTGGCACTACAAAAACATATTTTCAGCGAAGGTTTTTGGCCGTCCGACAAATTTTACGCCGCCAAAGTAGAAGAGCAGAACCAGCGCCACCAGCGCTATCACGGCACCAGCTATAATCTGGAGCCGGATATTAAAAGCAGCCCCGGCGGCCTGCGCGATATCCATACGTTACAGTGGGTCGCCCGACGTCACTTCGGCGCTACCTCGCTCGATGAGATGGTGGGATTCGGCTTTTTAACCCCGGCTGAACGCGCGGAGCTCAACGAGTGCCTGCATATCCTGTGGCGCATTCGCTTTGCGCTACATCTGGTGGTCAGCCGCTACGATAACCGCCTGCTGTTCGACCGCCAGTTAAGCGTCGCTCAACGCCTTAACTACAGCGGCGAGGGCAATGATCCGGTTGAGCGGATGATGAAAGACTACTTCCGGGTTACGCGTCGGGTGAGCGAACTTAATCAGATGCTGCTTCAGCTATTTGACGAGGCGATTCTGGCGCTACCTGCGGATGAAAAACCACGTCCTGTTGACGATGAGTTTCAACTGCGCGGCACGCTCATTGATCTGCGTGACGACACGCTGTTTATCCGCGAACCGCAAGCGATCCTGCGCATGTTTTATATGATGGTGCGCAATAGCGCGATCACCGGCATCTACTCTACGACGTTACGCCATTTGCGCCACGCCCGCCGCCACCTGAGCCAACCGCTGTGTTACATCCCGGAGGCGCGCACTCTGTTTCTTAGTATGCTGCGCCATCCCGGCGCGGTCAGCCGCGGCCTGCTGCCCATGCATCGCCACAGCGTACTGTGGGCTTATATGCCGCAGTGGTCGCACATCGTCGGACAAATGCAGTTTGACCTGTTCCACGCATACACGGTGGATGAACACACCATCCGCGTAATGCTCAAACTGGAGAGCTTTGCGAAAGAAGAGACGCGCCAGCGCCATCCGCTATGCGTCGATCTCTGGCCGCGGCTTCCCCATCCGGAACTGATCCTGATCGCCGCGCTGTTCCACGATATTGCGAAAGGTCGCGGCGGCGACCATTCGGTACTGGGCGCGCAGGATGTACTCACCTTCGCCGAACTGCACGGTTTGAACTCACGCGAAACGCAACTGGTCGCGTGGCTGGTGCGCCAACACCTGCTAATGTCAGTCACCGCCCAGCGCCGCGACATCCAGGATCCGGAAGTCATCAAGCAGTTTGCCGAAGAGGTGCAAACCGAAACACGGCTGCGTTTTCTGGTCTGCCTGACCGTCGCGGACATCTGCGCGACCAACGAAACCTTGTGGAATAGCTGGAAACAGAGCCTGCTGCGCGAGCTGTACTTCGCCACGGAAAAACAGCTCAGGCGTGGAATGCAAAATACGCCGGATATGCGTGAGCGCGTGCGTCACCATCAGCTTCAGGCGCTGGCGCTGCTGCGAATGGACAATATTGATGAAGCCGCGCTGCATAAAATCTGGACTCGCTGTCGCGCTAACTATTTTGTTCGTCATAGTCCAAATCAGCTCGCCTGGCACGCACGCCATTTATTGCAGCACGATCTGAGCCAACCCTTAGTGTTGCTCAGTCCGCAGGCCACGCGCGGCGGAACCGAAATTTTTATCTGGAGTCCGGACAGACCCTATCTGTTTGCCGCCGTCTGCGCCGAGCTGGACAGGCGTAATTTAAGCGTCCATGACGCGCAGATCTTTACCACTCGCGACGGCATGGCAATGGATACGTTTATCGTTCTGGAACCAGACGGCAGCCCGCTGGCGGCGGATCGCCATGACATTATTCGCACCGGTCTTGAACAGACCATTACGCAGCGTAGCTGGCAGCCGCCGCAGCCGCGTCGGCAACCGGCAAAGTTACGGCACTTTACGGTCGAAACGGAAGTCAATTTTCTGCCCACCCATACCGACAGAAAATCATTCATGGAATTGATCGCGCTCGATCAACCTGGTCTGCTGGCCAGGGTCGGACAAATTTTTGCCGATCTGGGAATTTCGCTTCATGGCGCCCGAATTACAACCATTGGTGAACGAGTAGAAGATTTATTCATAATCGCCACAGCGGATCGGCGCGCACTTAATAATGTGCTGCAACTTGAGGTGCAACAACGGTTGACAGCGGCCCTCAATCCAAACGATAAAGGGTAGTGTGTTTATTTATATGAAAGAGTTTAACAATGCAGCAGTTACAGAACGTTATTGAGACCGCTTTTGAGCGCCGCGCCGATATTACGCCGGCTAATGTAGATACCGTGACCCGAGAGGCAGTAAACCAGGTCATTTCTCTACTTGATTCCGGCGCGCTGCGTGTCGCAGAAAAAATCGACGGTCAGTGGGTCACTCACCAGTGGTTGAAGAAAGCGGTTCTGCTCTCTTTCCGTATTAACGATAACCAGGTTATCGACGGTGCGGAAAGCCGCTACTTCGATAAAGTCCCGATGAAATTCGCTGATTACGACGAAGCGCGTTTTCAGAAAGAAGGCTTCCGCGTCGTTCCGCCTGCGGCCGTTCGTCAGGGCGCATTTATCGCCCGCAACACCGTGCTGATGCCGTCTTACGTTAACATCGGCGCCTACGTTGACGAAGGCACCATGGTTGACACCTGGGCGACGGTGGGTTCCTGTGCGCAGATTGGTAAAAATGTTCACCTTTCCGGCGGCGTGGGTATCGGCGGCGTACTGGAGCCGCTGCAGGCTAACCCGACCATCATTGAAGACAACTGCTTTATTGGCGCGCGTTCTGAAGTCGTGGAAGGCGTCATTGTCGAAGAAGGTTCCGTCATTTCCATGGGCGTATACCTCGGCCAGAGCACCAAAATCTACGATCGCGAAACCGGTGAAGTTCACTATGGCCGCGTACCGGCGGGCTCCGTGGTCGTTTCCGGCAACCTGCCGTCAAAAGACGGTAAGTACAGTCTGTACTGCGCGGTGATCGTGAAAAAAGTCGACGCCAAAACGCGTGGTAAAGTGGGCATTAACGAATTATTGCGCACTATTGATTAAGCGAGTGAAAAGCGGGGGCGACAGCCCCCCTTTGCATTACGGCGAATGCGGTAACACGGTTTCCGGCGCAATCTTTGCCGCAAACGCCGAAGCCAACGCAGTCAAAACGACATAACCGGCAACCAACGCCCAACTGTTATCATAGACTGCGCTTAACGCTTTAGCGATAAACGGCGTGAATCCCCCTGCCACAACCGCCCCCAACTGAGCGCCAATTGATGAACCGCTGTAGCGTACAGGCGGATGAAACAGTCCGGCGAAAAAAGAAGGTTGCACGGCATTCAGTGAATTATGACCAATGTTAATAAGCAGAACGTAGCCCATTGTCATCAGTATGAGCGAACGGCTTTCCAGCAGCCAGAAAAAGGGAAAAGCCATTGCCGCGACAAAAAGCGCGCCGAAAATATACACCTGACGGCAGCCACGCCGATCCGACATGATGCCAAATAGCACGTGCATGGGATACGCCAGCAGACAGGTGAACATTACAATGTACAGAATAGTCAGGCTGGCAATCCCAAGCTGCGTCGTCGCCCAGGAAACCGCGAAGACGGTAGCAAGAAAAAAGGGAACGCTTTCCGCAAAACGCAGAATTATAATCAGCAAAATGCTGCGCCATTGTTCTCGTACTACTTTGACCACCGGCCTTTCTTCTCTTTGCTGCCTATGATTAATGGCCTGCTGCTTTTTAAACGCACGGAAGACAGGCGTCTCATCCAGACGATGACGCATATATAATCCAGGCAACACCAAAAGCGCACTGAGCAGAAAAGGAATACGCCATCCCCACGATAACAACGCCTCCTGCGGTAATTGGGTCACGACTATAAATACGCCTGTCGCCAATAATTGTCCCGTGAGTCCTCCTGTTTGCGATAGCGCGCTTAACCGCCCCCGGTGCTTTCCAGCAGCATATTCCACGACCATCAACATGGCGCCTCCCCATTCGCCTCCAACCATAAATCCCTGTAGAAAACGCAGAATAACCAGTAAAGCAGGCGCCAGCGCGCCAATACTGGCGTAAGAAGGCAGGCAACCGATGAGAAACGTGACCGCGCCCATCCCCCCTAACGTAATTAATAACGTGTTTTTACGCCCAAGCGTATCTCCCCTGTTGCCAAAAAATAGCGCGCCCAGCGGTCGGGAGATAAATCCCACGCCGAAACTGGCAAAAGAAGATAACGTTGCAGTCAATGGGCTGGCGCCAGGAAAAAAAAGCGGGCCAAATACCAGCGCGCTTGCCAGGCCGTATAATAGAAAATCATAATATTCAATGGAGTTTCCTATCCAGGCGGAAACCACCACCCGGCGAATAGTAGCATTATACGTTCCGGACATAGACTCCGCCTCTCAAGGTTATCGACCACTGCCTCCGGTCAATTTCCCACACTGACTTCAAACGCTTTCTCTATAAACGGAATATCGCGTTGAATTACTTAAGCTATCAATAACCGCCGCCCTTTTGCTCATGACGTTGCCGAGACGTCTTCTGCGATCAACCGCGCTTTTTTTGTATACACTGGTGGCGAAAAACCAATTTTTCGTTAATTATTCAAAAGTTATAGTGTGATGAAGGATACCGCTATGTATGACAATCTAAAAAGTCTGGGCATTACCAATCCTGAGGAAATCGATCGTTACAGCCTGCGGCAAGAAGCCAATAACGATATCCTGAAAATCTATTTTCAAAAGGATAGAGGTGAATTCTTTGCTAAAAGCGTGAAGTTTAAGTATCCACGCCAGCGTAAAACGGTGGTGGCCGATGGCATCGGTCAGGGTTATAAAGAGGTACAGGAGATTAGCCCTAACCTACGCTATGTGATTGACGAGCTGGACCAAATCTGCCAGCGCGACCGCTCAGAACTCGATCTCAAACGTAAGATCCTCGACGACTTGCGCCACCTGGAAAGCGTCGTCGCGAATAAGATCAGTGAAATCGAAGCCGATCTGGACAAGCTTACCCGTAAGTAAGCTGTGTGTTGCCGGATGGCGACGTGTTACGCCTTATCCGGCCTACAGATATATCCCCGTAGGCCTGATAAGCGTAGCGCCGCCGGGCTTAACGCTGTTCATCCAATTGTAGCGCCACATACAGCAACAGCCGATCGTCAAAATTTCCCAAATCCAGCCCGGTCAGTTCCGAAATACGATTTAGCCGATATTCCAGCGTGTTACGATGAATAAACAGCGCCTTAGAGGTCGCCAGCGGCTGGACATTATGGCGAAACCACGCCGTCAGCGTCCGACGTAATAACCCGTTGTTATCCATCGCTTTGAGTTTTACCAGCGGGCGCGCCAGCTCATTGGCCTGCCAGCCGCCACGCAGGCTATCTAACAGAACCGGCAGCATCAAATCCTGATAAAAATAGCTGCGGCTCTCTGGCATCCGCTGTTTGCCGACCATCATCGTGGTGCGCGCCGTGCGGTATGAGCGTGCAATACTGCCCGGCCCGGTAAAGTAATTGCCCAGCGCCACGCGAAAACGTAGCTGACCATTCTCTTTCATTCGCGAGATAAGCTGCTCTACGCGCTTACGATGATCTTCAGCGTCCCAGCGACCAAACGAGTTTAAGGCGGGTTTGAGCACCACCATCTCGGTGAGGGAAACAATGGCTATCAGGTTGTTACGCTCCGGCGTGGTAAGCGCATTCTGCAACTGCTGAAGTTCCGCCATTGCGCTATCGACGCCAAGCTGGCCGCTGTCGACTTCCACCACCGCCGCCACACGCGGCTGGTTCAAATCGATCCCCAAACGCTGCGCCCATTCCACCAGCGCCGGCGTATTTTCTTCGGCCTGAATCAGGTTCATCACCAGCTCTTCACGCAAACGGCTATCCTGCGCCAAAAGGTGCATTAACCGCGACTGCTCCAGCATCATTTCGGCAGTCATACACACCAGTTCGCCATATTTACGCAGATGCTCTGGTTCGCCGGTGAGACCGATCACGCCAACAATTTCGCCCTCAAGGCGTAAGGGAAGATTAATCCCCTGACGCACCCCGTGCAGGTGTCGCGCCACGGCGTCGTCGATATCCACAACCCGGCCTTGCGACAGTACTAACAGCGCGCCTTCGTGCAATTCACCAATACGTTCCCGATCGCCGCTGCCGATAATGCGCCCGCGGGCATCCATTACGTTGATATTGGTATCGATGATGCGCATAGTGCGCGCCACGATATCCTGCGCCATTTTGGTATCAAGATGCCAGCCAGCCATAAATCCCTCCTGTGAGCAGAGCACAAGCATAAGGAAGATGACAGGTCTCGACATTGTGCAAATGCACAAAACGGTGCAAATAAGTATGGAGTTGTGGGGGGTTTCACAGAAAAGTGTTGCCCCCTTCCATGGCGGAAGGGGGACAAAGGTGATTACTGCATCAGCAAATAAATAGAACTATCACCACGCTGAATATTCAGCGCCAGAACCGACGGCTTGCTGTCGAGAATCTTACGCAGCTCGGCGATATTTTTCACCGGCTGCTGGTTAGCGCCGATAATCACATCGCCTTTTTTGAGGCCAATTTGCGCGGCGGGTGAGTTCGCTTTCACGCTGCTCACCACAACGCCTTTATCCTGGCCTTTATTGCTCATTTCAGCGCCTTCAATCCCGCTGAAGATGGTGCTGGAATCAACCTGACTCTGGCTGCTCTGCTGCAGTTCCAGATTCACCGTAATCGCTTTACCTTCACGCAGCAGACCGAGGCTGATTTTGCTGCCGACCGGCATAGTGCCGACCTGAGCGCGCAGCGCCGCAAAGCTGCTGATCGGTTTACCGTTCAGCGAGGTAATGACATCCCCGGCTTTGATACCCGCTTTCGCCGCGGACGAATTCGGCATCACCTGGCTGACGAACGCGCCTCGCTGGGCGTCGACTTTCATCGCTTTCGCCAATTCGGAATTCAGCTCAGTCCCCATGATCCCCAGTTCGCCGCGTTTCACCTGGCCGTATTCCACCATCTGCGACGTCAGGTTTTTCACCATGTTACTGGGGATAGCGAAGCCGATACCGATGTTGCCGCCGTCCGGCGCCAGAATCGCGGTGTTAATACCGATCAGCTCACCGTTCAGGTTCACCAGCGCGCCGCCGGAGTTACCGCGGTTAATCGCGGCGTCGGTCTGAATAAAGTTCTCGTAATTTTCTACGTTCAGGCCGCTACGCCCCAGCGCCGAAACGATACCTGACGTCACCGTTTCGCCCAGACCAAACGGGTTACCAATAGCGACGGTATAATCCCCCACGCGCAGCGCGTCGGAGTCCGCCAGCTTAATCGCCGTCAGGTTCTTCGGATTCTGAATTTGAATCAGCGCGATATCAGAACGCGGATCTTTGCCCACCACTTTAGCATCGAATTTACGCCCATCGCTAAGCTGTACTTTAATCACGCTGGCATTATCAACCACGTGGTTGTTGGTGACGACGTAGCCCTTCGCGGCGTCAATAATTACGCCGGAGCCCAGCGCCATGAATTTCTGTTGTTGACCGCCGTTGCCGCCGTTACCGCCGCCCTGGCAGAACGGAGAATTCTGGAACGGAGAACCGTCCTGGCAGAACGGGGAGTCATCGCCAAAGAACTGCTGGAAATTACGCGGCATACGCGGCGTATTCACCGTGGTGCTACCTTCTACATTAATACTGACCACCGATGGCATCACTTTTTCGAGCATCGGTGCCAGGCTTGGCATCTGCTGGGCAGTCATTGCTGAAGAGGACGTTTCAGCCGCCGTGGCAGACAGAGGCGACAATGCCAAACCTAAACTCAGAGCCAGTGCACTCATTGCTAATGTGGTTTTTTTCATGTGTTTCAATCTCGATTAACAGGTAACGCAAAATTGCTGTGTACGTCAGATTCATTTTATAACGCGAAGTTCCGGAACAAAGTTTCTGGAAAAAGTAAAAATTTATTGTCCATCTTTACAAAAGTCCATTTACTGTTCGACCGCCATCAAACGCCGATATTCATCCCATGCGTAAAGGTCAGTCATCCCGCTGATATAATCCTGAATCAACCGACAGCGATAATAATATTCCAGTACCGGGTACTCCGCCGAATCCGTGGGTAATTTACTGACGACTTCCACGTAGGCCAAACGATGGCGCGTAGAAAGTTTCTGAAATAAGCGCGATTCTATGGGGAAGCGTTTCAACCGTTCTTTTTCCACCAGCTCGCGAAAGTCGTTAAGCGGCAGGCTTAATAGCGGCTGATAGATATCTAATAACCCGCTGATCACCCGGTATCCCTGTAGTTCAAGCTGTTCTACATCCGGATGGCTAAACACATGTTCAACCGCCACATTCTTATAGAGTTCAAGCAGGCGGCTAAAACCGCTGGCATCTTCCAGCAACGCCTGATTGAAGGTACCGGCAAAAATCTGCGGCAAATTATCAATAAAACGCTGAGCGGCATAGGGCACCAGTTTATTTAATGTATTTACCCGTAAATACATAAAAAACTGATCTTCGGTACTGCGGCTTAATGTATTGGCGCGTGATTTTTCCCATGCATTTCCTACCACCAGCTCAAACAGCGAATCCTTCTCATGGTGGCCCCACGCGTGATATAAATGGTGATAAAGCTGCTCAACGCTAAAGATTCTTTTCTCTACCGCGTCTTCAAGATCGGCGACACAATAAGAAATATCATCTGCGGCTTCCATAATCCACGTTAATGGAAAGCGACTGTAAGGCGCTAACTGCAGTTCTTTACGTAACCTCGCAATATACTTCTCTTCAGAAAGATAATAGCCCGGTTTCTTCATTAAATAGCGATGGGAATCCGGCACCGGCCCTCGCCACCATGCCGGACGGGTATATTTTAAAATTCCGCCAACCTGCGCCCAGGTAAGATTCATCCGCATGAGCGTATGTACCAGACGAATTCCCTGTGCATTGCCTTCAAAATGGCAGATATCCTGACGTACCTTGCGGCGAATATCGTTCAGATTTTCTTCGCCTTCCTGTAACCGTAGCGAGGAAACCACACAGCGATCATGCGTGAGCGGCTGACTTTCCGCATCTTCCGGATGCAGCCGCTGACGAAACCAGTCATTAATCGCCGCCTCGCCAAAATGACCGAACGGCGGATTACCGATGTCGTGCATCAGGCAGGCCATTTCCACAATACTTTCAAAGGGACCGGTCAGCGCATCCAGACCGTACTCCTCCAGTCGGTTTTGCTCTTTCAGGCGGCTTAAAATCTCTTTCGCGATATAACGCCCTACCTGCTGCACCTCCATCGAATGCGTCAGGCGAGTACGCACCGCGGCATTGCGCTCCAGCGGGAAAACCTGCGTTTTTTGCTGCAAACGGCGTATAGCCGGAGAGTTGATAATCCGCCCGCGATCGCTTTCAAAAATCCGCAGGATCTCATGTTCCGTCTTTACGCCCTGCGGTGAACGATAACGACGATGCCAGTTAATTTTATTTCGGAAATCGATCGATGCCATATCCTCTCCCCGCCTGAGAAATGCGCTTCCCCATAAGCGCATGATAAACTATGCCCCCAAAACTGACTTATCGCGAGTAAATCTATGAAAATCGGCATCATTGGCGCAATGGAAGAAGAAGTTACGCTGCTGCGTGACAAAATTGACAACCGTCAGACGATTACGCTGGGCGGCTGCGAAATTTACACTGGCCAGTTGAACGGCACCGAAGTGGCGTTGCTGAAATCCGGTATCGGTAAAGTCGCGGCGGCGCTGGGCGCAACGTTGCTTCTGGAGCACTGCAAGCCGGACGTGATCATCAATACCGGTTCCGCAGGCGGTCTGGCGTCCACGCTGAAGGTCGGCGATATCGTCGTCTCTGACGAAGCGCGTTACCACGACGCTGATGTGACCGCTTTCGGCTATGAATACGGGCAATTACCGGGCTGTCCGGCCGGATTTAAGGCCGATGACAAACTGATCGCCGCCGCGGAATCCTGCATCAGGGAGTTGAATCTGAACGCGGTACGCGGCCTTATTGTTAGCGGCGACGCGTTTATTAACGGCTCCGTCGGGCTGGCGAAAATTCGGCATAACTTCCCCGACGCGGTCGCCGTAGAGATGGAAGCCACCGCTATCGCCCACGTCTGCCATAACTTCAACGTGCCGTTCGTGGTGGTACGCGCTATCTCTGACGTGGCCGATCAGCAATCGCACCTCAGCTTTGACGAATTCCTCGCGGTGGCGGCGAAACAGTCGACTCTGATGGTCGAAACGCTGGTACAGAAACTGGCGCATGGCTAAGCAAATGTTCAGGGCGCTGGTCGCCCTGCTGCTTACGCTCCCGGTGTGGCTTTACGCTGCGCCGCGCGTCATTACCCTCTCTCCCGCCAATACGGAGCTCGCTTTTGCCGCCGGGATTACGCCCGTTGGCGTCAGCAGCTATTCCGACTACCCGCCCGAAGCGCAAAAAATAGAACAGGTCTCTACCTGGCAGGGAATGAATCTGGAACGCATTGTGGCGCTGAAGCCGGATCTGGTCGTCGCCTGGCGCGGCGGTAATGCGGAACGCCAGGTAAACCAACTGACGTCATTAGGTATTAAGGTCATGTGGGTGGACGCGGTAAGCATCGAACAGATCGCCGACGCGCTCCGCCAACTGGCCGCCTGGAGCCCGCAGCCGGAAAAGGCTCAGCAGGCAGCGCAGACATTGCTAAACGAGTACGCCGCGCTCAAAGTCGAGTATGCCGGTAAAGCTAAAAAGCGCGTCTTTCTTCAGTTTGGCATGAATCCTCTGTTTACCAGTGGTAAAGGGTCTATTCAACATCAGGTTTTGACGACCTGCGGCGGAGAAAACGTCTTTGCTGACAGCCGCGTGCCGTGGCCGCAAGTCAGCCGTGAGCAGGTGCTGGCAAGGCATCCCCAGGCCATTATCGTGGCCGGAAAAGCGGGCGAAATTCTCAAAATTGAACAATACTGGGGAAACCTGTTAAAAATTCCGGTTATTCCGCTTAACAGCGACTGGTTTGAACGCGCAAGCCCGCGTATTATCCTCGCCGCAAAACAACTCTGTAATGCGCTTTCACAGGTGAATTAGAGCCTGTCTTACCAGGCTCCCAGTGGGGATTCGACAATGCTCGTCTATTGGCTGGATATTGTAGGCACGGCTGTATTTGCTATCTCTGGCGTGTTGCTGGCCGGGAAATTACGTATGGATCCGTTCGGCGTCCTGGTGCTCGGCGTCGTTACTGCCGTCGGCGGCGGGACAATCCGCGATATGGCGCTGGATAACGGCCCGGTATTCTGGGTTAAAGATCCTACCGACCTGGTCGTCGCCATGGTCACCAGTATGCTGACCATCCTGCTGGTTCGCCAGCCAAGACGTCTGCCGAAATGGATGTTGCCGGTGCTGGATGCGGTCGGGCTGGCGGTGTTTGTCGGCATTGGGGTGAATAAAGCCTTCCTCGCTGAAACGGGGCCATTAGTGGCCGTCTGTATGGGCGTGATTACCGGCGTCGGCGGCGGGATTATTCGCGATGTTCTGGCACGCGAGATCCCCATGATCCTACGCACCGAAATCTATGCCACGGCCTGTATTATCGGCGGGATTGTTCACGCCACCGCGTTTTATACGTTTTCAGTACCGCTGGAAAGCGCCAGCATGATGGGTATGGTCGTCACGCTGTTTATTCGGCTGGCGGCCATTCGCTGGCATTTGAAATTGCCGACGTTTGCCCTGGATGAAAACGGACGTTGATATTGTTTTGCCCGATGGCGCTACGCTTATCGGGCCTGGAACATCTTTCCTGTAGGCCGGATAAGACGCTCGCGTCGCCATCCGGCACAACGAACAGCGATCAAATGCTGAAGGAAGAGCCACACCCGCAGGTACTTTTCGCATTCGGGTTGGTTACAATGAAGCGGGAACCTTCCAGGCCTTCGGTATAATCGACCGAACCACCCACCAGATACTGCAAACTCATCGGGTCAACCACCAGGCCAACGCCCTGTTTTTCGATGGTCATATCCCCTTCGTTAACCTGATCGTCAAAGGTAAAACCATACTGGAAGCCGCTGCAACCACCGCCGGTGATATACACGCGCAATTTCAGATTCGGGTTATCTTCGTCAGCGATAAGACTTTTTACTTTATTCGCTGCTGCGTCGGTAAACTGCAGCGGCAGCGCTACGTCATCACTCATATTTTGCTCCAAACGACATCGGTAATTGGATAAATTTTCACCCAATATTGGCAGTCATTATCTAATACCCTGGTAATTCGTTCAAGTATTCTCGCCCGCAGGCGCATTCTGGCTTTTCGCCGCCTGTTCCGCATCCTGCTTCGCCAGAGTGCGCGCCAGGATGGTTGAGTATAACGGTTTCCCGCCCAAAAACTGGGCTAATAGTGTCGCGCCAAGACAGGTGATAATCATTGGCAAAATGAGCTGGTAGTTATCGGTCATCTCCAGCACCAGCACAATCCCCGTCAGCGGGGCGCGCACCGACGCCGCCATCAGCGCCCCCATCCCGGCAATCGCAAAGGTACCGGCCTCCAGGTGATACTGCGGGAAAAGCACTGCCGCCGCCATACCGAAGGCCGTACCAAGCAGCGTTCCCAGCGCCAGCATCGGGGCGAAAATGCCCCCCGGCGCGCCGGAAGAAAAGCAAAGCAGCGTCGTGACAACCCGGGCAATAAAGATGAACAGCAGTAGCCCGACGCTAAAATTACCTGCCGCGGCGATAGGAATAAGGTTAAATCCGCCGCCTGCCGCTTCCGGCTCAATCAACCCCAGAATACCGCACAGGCCGCCGATCGCGCCGCCCATAAGCACCCATTTTTTAATTTCGCCGCCATGAAAGCGCTGAAACATATCCTGGGTACGCAGCACCAACGAATTAAATACCGGCCCGACGCAGCCAAAAATAATGCCGAGGATAAGGTATAACCACAGTGTGTTAACCGGCGCATCAGACAGTTTGCCGACTTCAATAATCGGCGCTTCGCCGTTAAATATGCGGAACACAATGCTCGACATGATGACGCCGGTAAACACCGCTTTAATCGAAATCAGGTTGTAGCGAAACTGCGGGCGCATCTCTTCAATAATGAACAGGATACCCGCCAGCGGCGCGTTAAACGCCGCAGAGAGCCCCGCCGCCGCGCCGGTCGCCAGCAACGTATGCCGCGCTTCGGCGCTGCGCATACGAAAAACATCCAGCACCATGCGCCCCAGGTTGCCCCCGATTTGCACCGTTGGCCCTTCGCGCCCTAATACCATTCCTGCGCCCAACGTTCCCATCCCGCCGATAAACTTCACCGGCAACACGCGCCACCAGCGCACCGGACGTAGCTCCTCCAGCGCGCCTTCAATTTCCGGGATACCCGAGCCGCCAGCTTCCGGCGCAAATTTTCGCACCAAAAAGTAGCCGACCATCGCCAGTAACGCCGAAAGGATAAAGGCCAGCGGCCAAAGCAAAAACGCATGGTCCGCGACCTGAACCAGCGCGCCAATGCGCATGTTTTGTACCCAGGAAACCGCCTTTTCAAAGGCGACGCCAACCAGTCCGGTAAGCGTGCCGACAACGGCCGCCATGAACAGGATGGCCAGCGGCGTTTTATCCCGCTGCATTAACCGGCGAATCTGATCTCTGCGCCGTAAACGCACAATTTGCTGAGCTAAAAAGGTGGAAGTGTCTGTTTTCATCAGAAGATCATTAATTGGTAATACAAATCTAAAGTCGGCATTCTACTCGCCAACGCCGCGAAAATCCCCTGCAAATCGTATTGTTTCAAATGCGTAAAACTTTCATAACCTTCTCTGAATAACTTAGAATAGCGGGTATTCACTTTTTCTACGAACCAGGAATCTTTCCATGAGTAAGTCTGAAAATCTCTATAGCGCGGCCCGCGAGCTGATCCCCGGTGGCGTGAACTCCCCTGTTCGCGCCTTCACTGGCGTAGGCGGTACTCCGCTGTTTATCGAAAAAGCGGACGGCGCTTATCTTTATGATGTCGATGGCAAAGCGTATATCGACTATGTCGGTTCCTGGGGGCCAATGGTACTGGGGCATAACCATCCGGCTATCCGCAATGCGGTGATCGAAGCTGCGGAGCGCGGTTTAAGCTTCGGCGCGCCAACCGAAATGGAAGTAAAAATGGCGGAACTGGTGACCAACCTGGTGCCGACCATGGACATGGTGCGCATGGTGAACTCCGGCACCGAAGCGACGATGAGCGCTATTCGCCTGGCGCGTGGTTTTACTGGCCGCGATAAGATTATCAAATTCGAAGGCTGCTACCACGGCCACGCAGACTGTCTGCTGGTCAAAGCCGGTTCTGGCGCGCTGACGCTCGGTCAGCCGAACTCGCCGGGCGTGCCGGCGGATTTCGCGAAACATACGCTGACCTGCACTTATAACGATCTGACGTCAGTGCGCGCGGCGTTTGAACAATATCCGCAGGAAATCGCCTGTATCATCGTCGAACCCGTGGCAGGTAATATGAACTGCGTCCCGCCGCTGCCGGAATTTCTGCCAGGTCTGCGCGCCTTGTGCGATGAGTTCGGCGCGCTGCTGATTATCGACGAAGTAATGACCGGTTTTCGCGTAGCGCTGGCCGGAGCCCAGGATTACTACGGCGTCGTGCCGGACCTGACCTGTCTGGGTAAAATCATCGGCGGCGGGATGCCGGTAGGCGCGTTTGGCGGTCGTCGCGATGTAATGGATGCTCTGGCGCCGACGGGCCCGGTTTACCAGGCGGGCACCCTTTCCGGCAACCCGATTGCGATGGCGGCCGGTTTCGCCTGCCTGAATGAAGTCGCCCAGCCCGGCATTCATGAAACGCTGGATGAGCTCACCACCTGCCTGGCGGAAGGGCTGTGCGAAGCGGCGCAGGAGGCGGGGATCCCACTGGTCGTCAACCATGTCGGCGGCATGTTCGGGATTTTCTTCACCGACGCTGAGAGCGTAACTTGCTATCAGGACGTGATGGCGTGCGACGTTGAACGCTTTAAGCGTTTCTTCCACCTGATGCTGGAGGAAGGCGTATATCTGGCGCCGTCCGCGTTCGAAGCAGGCTTTATGTCCGTGGCGCACAGTGAAGAAGATATCAATAACACCATCGACGCCGCGCGTCGGGTGTTTGCGAAACTGTAAAAGAGAACGTCCAGAAACAACGTAGGCCGGGTAAGGCGAAGCCGCCACCCGGTTTTTTTTTGGTTCATACCAGGTTAGCGTGAATCTTCGCCAAACACCCAGCCCCCCTAAAGCTCATCAATAATATACTGGAAGCTACAGGTCGACGTGAACTGCCCGGAGCCAATGTTGCGGGTGTTCACCGCTACATTAATGTCATGAAGCTCAACATCGGTTATCGGATGATCAACGGCGCTGGTCGTGACGCTCGACTGGTCGCAGCCCAGCACATTGAGCGTAATACCCGATGAGACAAAACGGCAATAAGCGCCACGGTTGTCAAATTTGCTGCCATCGCACAGTTTCCCCCCCTCCATCAAATAGGTATGTAACGTGCGATTCACCGTGCCACCGGTGGCATCAAGCATGAGGGTTGTTTTCTGTTTCGAAACGTTCGCATCCCAGGAGATATCAAAAGTATCAACGGGAACTTTCGGGCAAACTGAGCTGCGCGTATCCGGCGGGGAATACGTTTCGTTAGTGATAAAAGTGGTAGCAACGATATGGCTCGACGCCAGCCAGGGGCAACCATAATCATCGCTTTGTACCGTAATCTCCAGGGTAAAAGAACCACACCCCCTCCAGTTCGAGGGAAGATTCTTGCACGCAGATCGCGAAACAGTGTTATCAAAATCCTTCAATACAACCTTCGGCGCAGGTTCTGGCCCAGACCAGGAGTCTGCGGTTAGCGTTTCTCCTTTACGATGTCCCGAAAGGTTCCAGGAGCCATAGTACACTCCCTCCGGAGTCGCTATCGTCACCTCCGCCACAATAGATTTGTCGCTATTAGGGCCAATACCATAATACATCGTGGTGCTTGAAAACGTCGCTTTCAGCATGGGTCCCGCCGCTATTGAACGGCAACAAACGACCGCCAACAGTAAAAATAAAATCTGTATGCTTCTCATCATAAATACTCAAAGGTAACTAGTGCGCTTGCGAAGAACGTTCCCGGAACCAGGTCCTCGCCAGGAAGGCGTTGTACCCAGGCATTCAGGTTTAGCGCGTTATTCCCCGTCACCAGCGTGAATATCGCACCCTCTTTATCGTTCATGCCCACGGGAACGCCGGATAGCGTTTCAATACCAATCCCGATCCCAAAAGCACCTGAATGGCTATCGATGGCCAGGATACCGCGCATTCCGGTCGCTTCGGTTCCAGTGAAAGTCACCTGCACCCCGTTACTCAGCGCCGAATCGCAATCCGTGAGTTCAAACACCAAAAGCTTACGAGCAGACTGGCCGTCGGGAGTGAAATCAGAACTGTCAAGCGACGAAAAATCGACTTCGGCAATCCCCGTCCCCTGCATCGTGAGCGTGCAAGGACTGGCCACCAGGCTACCGGAAAAATGCAGGTTATCTGCCGCTGAGACCGGCAATATCAGCGCCCCACAGAGGATGCAGGCCGCGCCGTGTAATAACGCCTGTCTTTTAGCCATTACTGATAATCCACCTGTAATGTTGCCGTCGCATCGAAGCCGCCTTCTTTCAGCGAAGCACCGCTCTTTTTAACCGGTATGGCTTTCAGAACAGGTATCGATTGTTCATTCACCGTAATGGTGGACCCCAACGTAAAGGGTTGGTCGTTCTGCCTGAGTTCAATCCCCAGCCCCGCCACGCTGGTGTTTACCGCCGCCGGATTAAAATCACTCACGGAACCGCTTAGCGTCAGGGTCATCGCCATCGTCTCATCGCGCACCGTTGAATCACAGGTGATCTCATACGGAACATTCTGCGCATAACGCGTACCATCTATTTTATTAATCAGCAGGTTACCGAACTTAACGTCGATCGTCTGATCATTGTTAATCGTACAATTCGGCGGTGAAATTAATGTGCCGTGAAACTTAAGATTATCGGCTGCCTGTGCGGCAAGGCTGCCCCCCATTAACATCGTCAAAACTATTTTTTTCATTGGTAATCCACCACCAACGTGGCGCCTGCGTTAAACGCGCCACCTGTTAACGTTACGCCATTATTTTTGACGGGAATCGCCTCGATGGCCGGACCGCTGCCACCGCTGTATTGAAATGACAACCATTGCGTATTGCCGGGTGAAATCAGCGCGCCATCCGTGGCGGTTTGCAGACGGATCCCCAATCCATCGACATCGGTTTGCAATACCGACTCGCCATTGATAGTCACCGCATTCCCCTGAATCTGTAACTTCAGGTAATCGCTCACTCTGCCGTTACAGCTCAGGCGATAGCCCACCGCCTGCCGGTAATTCACCCCATCCACTTTCGTCGTCAACACATTGCCAAATTCCACCTCACCGCCGGTCACAGTACAGGGCGGCGCGGCATTAACGACTATCGTCAGCGTCATGTTGACCGTCTTACTTCCCGCTGCCAGCGGCATACTGACCGCACTCAGCATGGCCGCACACGTTACCGTGCCCAGCCGTAACCGCCATTGCCTCATCTTGCGTCTCCTTGTCGGTTACGACTTTCTGCTTTTTGCTTCATCTACCGCACAACTGTTGTCAGTACAGTTAAAAATCAGCGGTAACCGCGCGCCATAATCGTTGACGTAAGTCAGCACAGGCGAGTGACCTAATTCACTGGCGTCCCCTCCCAGCGTCACGTTGCTTTTTGGTGCAATCACTAAAGGGCTAAAGCCTCTGGCTGGTGTGCCGTCCATGCGGTTGCTGGCGTTGCTTAACACCACGTAGTAACCGGTCGGATTGCTCACCTGATATCCATTGCCCTGACGCTGAAGGGTGATCTTGTATTGCCAGGGATGCTGCATATCGATTTTCGATAGCGCCTGCGGGCGGTAAAAAACTTTGATGCGCGTTTGCAGGGCGATTTGCAGCGTATTGGGCTTGTCGCTTTGCGGCGGAATTTCGCGCACGTTGTAATAAAAAAGGGTTTCCCGATCCTTGGGGAGCGACGCCAGCGCCGGCATCCCCTGAATTTTGACCTGTCCGATTGCCGACGGCTCAATGCGCTGGACCGGTGGGACGACGATTAAAGGCGAGGTGATTTTGACGCCCTTCTCATCCTCCACCCAGGACTGCGCCAGATAGGGCAGTTTGCTGTTGGCGTTTTTCAGATCGACGCTTATCGATTTATCTTCGCCGCGAAACACCAGGCGGGTGCGATCGGGCGCGATGGCGGCCTGGGCGCTACCGTAGCCGCCCAGCAAAAGCAGCAAAACAGCGGCCAGGTTATAACGTTTTAATGGCATCATGAATGCGGTTTCCTGAATCAATGTGTTGGATAACGAGAAGAGAGCGCTTCGGGTTGCGTCGAAGACGTCCGCCGCTGCGTATGAAGCTGGAGTAATGGTTTCTCTTCGGGCTGCGTTGCCTCAGGTGATGAAGCATCGCCGATGCACGGCAGCAACAGGCCGCTAAACAGATCGCCCGGCAGCGGATCGGGCAACGCCGCTTCACACTGCGTTTTACCTTCCCATGTCACCTGCAACCGCTCGCCGGGGTTAATGCCGATCAGATAAACGCTGCCGTCTTCACCTACGATCCCTAACTGTTGCTGGCGGCTGTTGTAAACCTCTGCGCCGAAGGGCGGCGTGCCGCCATCGCGCAGGCGGATACTGGCCATGGCTTTTTTACCGCTGAGCACCTCCATGCGGCGATAACCGATCGCCCCTTCCGTCAGGGTCGCCTGAGCGATGGAGAGAGTTGCTTCCGCGTCTTCCGGCAACTGGGTAATGTCGATTTTCACCAGGTTGCGGTAGTAGTCGTTGACGTCGACAATGACGGCTTTACCAAACGCGTTGGTATATACCGGCGTGCTGTAGCCGGAGATGGGTACGTTCGCTTCATCGCCGACATCCACCAGCAGCCGCGAGCCGCCGTTGACGCTGGTGCGGTGCAGCGCCCCGCCTTTAGCAGTCAGCGTCGCGCCGCCCTGGATGTTCAGCCCGCCGGAGGTATAGTCGCCTTCCTGATAGTTCGCACTGACGTCAATGTCGGCATAGCTCGCTTGATGACGGTAGTAGCCGTCGAGAGTCGCACCGTTATCCGCGCGACCAGCGTTGATCTGGTAGTTATTGCGATCGTCAATGCGCTCGTAATAGCCGACCTGATTGCTGTTGTTGTCATCGCTAAAGGAGCCGTTGTAGCTCAGCGTGCGGTTGTTGCCCCACGGAATACTGAGCGAGACGTACACGCCGTCATCACGCTCATTGTCATATTCGTTGCGAAAACCGTTCACCGACAGACTGATCCCGCGCACCTCACCGACATCGAAATAGTGCGACAGCGTCAGGTTATAGCTGTCCTGGTTAGGTTGATTCCAGTAGGTGCGATGGGTGTAGTTGATATAGGCGTTGACGTTTATTGCCGAAAAGTTCTGGCTGTACGTCAGGGTATACATCTCTTTATCGTGGCCGGTACGCTGACGATCGTTATCGTCATTATGCGTATCGATAAACTCGTCCATCGTCATGTAGTTTTCTTCGGAAAAGCGATAACCAGCAAACGTCAGACGGCTGTCTATATCATCAAAATCTTTAGCGTAGCTGGCACGGAACGAGTTACCCTGAATGGTGCCGTCGCCGTAGGCGCTACCCTCTGGCAGCGTCGCACGGGAATGGGTGACATCGACGGAAAACGCGCCCAGCAGCGCCAGATCGCGCCCCAGTCCTAACGCCAGCGCCTGATAATCCTGCTCACCGATGGCACCGCCGTACAGCGACCAGCCGTTAGCGATCCCCCAGGAGGCTTCGGCTGAGGTGAAAAAGCCGCCTTCCATATTGTGATCCCAGTCCTGCGGTCGCCCGGCTGCCAACTTGTAGCGCACCTGGCCGGGACGGGTCAGAAACGGAATGGAGGCGGTGCTGACGTCATATTCCTGCACCTGACCGCTTTGTTCTTCAATTTTGACGTGTAGATCGCCGGATACCGTTTCATTAATATCCTGAATGCGAAACGGCCCAGCCGGGACTTGCGACTCATAAATCACCCGCCCGCGCTGGGTCACGGTGACTTTGGCGTTGGTGCGCGCCACGCCTGATATATCCGGGGCGTAGCCGCGCAGATTAGGCGGTAACATCTGATCGTCGGTGATAAGGCTGCCGCCAACATAGTTAAAGCCATCGAAAATATCGGATTCCAGCGATCCTTCGCCCAGCGTTAGCTGCGCCCGGAGCTGCGGGATCGCCCGCCAGGCGTAATAGCGGTTCCAGTCCCAGTTCTGTTCGGAACTGGAGCCAAAGTTGTCTTTATCTTCGCTGTCATTTTCGTGACGATAGTTAGCCTGCCAGTCCGCGCGCAAACGCCACGCGCCGAGGTTGGCACCCACCGTGCCGTTGCCGCTGATGTCATATTCATCGCCGTCATCATGTTCAGCATGCCGCCACTGGCTGTTAACGTTGTAGTCAAATAATACGCCGGGAATCCCTTCATCCCAGCGGGAAGGTGGATCCCACTCTTCATCGCTGTATTCCAGATAGGCCTGCGGAATAATCACCGTCAGCGTTGACTGGCTTAAATCCGTTTGGGTTTCCATCCCTTCCAGTTGATCTGGTTGCAGACACTGACCGGCATTTATCCAGATCATTTTATCTGCTATTTCAGGTTTTAACCCCAGCAGCGATACCAGTTCAGGCGATAAACAGGGATAGGTGTTATCAGGATCGTTATTATCAACGGAATACGTAATAACATTATCCTGGGCAATTTGACTCTGATTGACCAGCACCTGGAGATGATAGCTCCCCGGCATAATGTAGCCTTTACGGGAAAAACGGGAGAGATCCAGGCTGGCATCATCTTTAACATCAAGAAATCGGGTATTAAATTGAATGGGCGCTTCCGCATAGCTATTTTCCGGACCGACAGCCAGAACAATACCCACCACGGCCGCAAGCGTGCTCAGACGAAATTTTTTATAGTGAGCCATCAGACAATCTATCCCTGAAATATATAATCTATTTTTTTACTTTAAGCATTATCCTGCGGCAGACTGCCGCAGGATGATATTTCACTTACAGATAGCTGATCGTGAAGTTTACGGTGCTGCTGAATTCGCCGGTATCGATAGTGCTGGCAGCGGAATCGCCTTTCACCCAGGCTTTGAAGTTAAGAGTCTGTTTCGCCGCCGCAACGCTGCCGTTCATCGTCAGATTTTCGCTGTAAGCGTCGCCCAATTTGATCGCGGAACCCAGGTGGTTGCCGATGACAATGCTGGAACCCGCCATTTCGCCGCCGCCGATACGCATCAGCGCAACGCTGCCCGGATTAGCGCTGGATTCGTTACCGATGGCAGAGAAAACGGTAGACGCTTCTTTCTCAGTGGTGAATGCGCAGTTTTCCAGACCGATATGGAAATCGACTTTTGAAGATTCTTTACCGCCCATCAGAGAACCGGTACCGATATGGCCCAGGTTAACGGTCTGGTGTTCGTCGCCAACCACGATTGAACACGGTGAATCTTCAATAGTACCGGTAAAAGTAACCGTACCAGTATTACTGCCCGCAGCATTGGCAAAGCTGGAAACACCCATAACCAGTGCGGCAGCAACCGCAGCTTTTACTGCTGTATTCATTTTTCATCCTTATTAAAAGTTGGTGAGTATTTTTACGCTATTCACACGGAGTTATACTCAATACCCCATGTTTATATTAGTAGATATATATTATATGACGAGTTATGAAATTGCCGATGCAACATTCAAAAGAAGCAAACAACACGTTAATAAATAACATCCCTTAGGCGCGGTGAAGTATTTTCCATTAAAAACCCAAAGACAAGTGTTTTTTATTTAAAGGATTATCAGAATTAAATAATAAATATTTTTACCGTTCAAAAAACAAACAAAGCAAGCAAGACGGGAGAGCCAAAAAAGCAATAAACATGTCAAAATGAATAAAAAAAGATCAGAATTACAGTACTGAATATATAGCAATGACGCGTAACATTTATTTTTGGTATAAATTTCATTAAAAAAAACAAAAAATGCTAAATTACATTTTTTTTGTTTACTCGTGGCAATTAATTTATTTTAATAGAGTTGTTTTTTATTACTTCGATAAAAAAATAATATTTTATTATCGAAGTTTTATAATGAAAATTTATTATTAAATTAAAATTGATTTACGAGATGCATTAAAGATGCGGCATCCGCATCTTAATATTTAAAAAGGCTTAATACCGAAACCGGTAATTCTTATTATTGGATAGATCATGCCGCAATTTATCATCAACGTTTCGGGCCTGGATATGTTGAAATTAGTCACCCTGTTCACGAGACAGCGGCGCGCCACTGAAATAGCTCATGACTTATCGATACAAAAATAACACCTGCTTCTTGCTGAAAATAAAAGCAGAGTTCCCTCGATAAAACGTGACAGGACAGCTCTCGCACCTGATAGCGTTCAGCTATTTTTAGGCCTACAAAATATTATCACAACATATTGATATTGTGTAATTTGTAGGTCGGGTTGAGCATGGCTGCCACCCGACATAAATGTGGCACAGCCTTTTTTTACCGACTCTGTTTACGTAGCAAATAGATAAAATACGGCGCGCCAATAAAGCTTGAAAGCAGTCCCGCCGGGATCTGATACGGAAATAGCGCCATCCTGCCGCACCAGTCGGCAAAGACCAGTAAAACGCCCCCTGCCAGCGCCGAGATGACCATATGCGGCATCGTCCGGCGAAAACCGAGCATCCGCGCAATATGCGGCGCCATCAGTCCAACGAAACTCAGCGGCCCAATGGTCATCGTCGCGGTTGCCGTCAAACACGCCGCCAGCGCCAGCAGCGCGATACGCGACGGCGTAAGCGCCATGCCCACCGCACGCGCGGCATCGCCGCCCAGGGGCAAAATCGTTAACCAGCGGCGACACAACGGCACAATGGCCAGCAAAATCACCATCACGATCGCGGTTCGCGTAACCTGCCCGCCAGTGGCGTTATAGGTAGATCCTGAGAGCCAGGTCAATACTTCCGCCATCCGCGGGTCGCCGCTCGCCTGGAGCATCATTAGCAGCATGGTAAACGCGGTGCTGAGCGCCATCCCCGCCAGCAACATCCGTTGCGGCGAGAAACCGCCGCGCCCGGCGGCTATCATAATAATCAGCAGTGTCGCCGCCGCGCCCAGGCTTCCGGCAGGCAGTAGCCAACCGAAGGCATTCCCCGGCACCAAAAACAGCATCAACACCACGCCAAACGCGGCTCCGGAACTGATCCCCAGCACTTCCGGGCTGGCCATTGGATTACCGGTCAGACGCTGAATAATGCAGCCCGCCACCGCCAGCATGACGCCCGCCATTAACGCCGCCAGTATCCGCGGCCAGCGCCACGGCATCAGTTCTTCAAGCAGCGTTCCGCTCGCCCACGTCCAGCCGTGCGCGTCGCGACCAAAAGAGAGGGCGACCCATGTTGCCAGCAGCAGGAGCGCGCCACCGGCAACGGCAAAAGCAAGAACGTGCCGACGTTCCGCTGCCACACGATCGCTGGCGTTCATATCCGGCGCGCTCATGCTTTTAAGCCGCGGCAGCAGCCACAGGAGCAGCGGCGCGCCGATTAACGCCGTCACTGACCCGGTGGAAACCTCCATCCATACGCGGGTTAGCCAAAGGATAATCTGATCGGATAGCCACAAAATAAGCGCCCCAATGAGCGGCGCCAGCATCAGGCGCGCCAGCAGACGTCTTGCGCCAAGCATTTTCGCCAGCAGCGGCGCAAACAGGCCGATAAAACCGATAATGCCCACCGCGTTGACCAGCAGAGCGCTCAACACAATCGCCAGCGACAGCGCCGCCAGACGCGCTAACGACAGCGCCAGACCCAGATTACGCGCAACGCCGTCATCCAGCCCCATCAGCGTCATCGGACGTAACAACAATAACGTGAGCATCACGCCGCCCAGCAACTGCGGCCACAGACGCTGCACGCCGCTCCAGTCGGTTTGCGTTAGCGTTCCTGTGCTCCATAAAAACATGCTTTGCAACTGATCGTGGTGGAAAATCACCAGTAACTGGTTGATTGCGCCACAGTAAAGGCTGACCACCAGCCCGGCGAGGATCAGGGTCACTGGCGACAGACGTTTGCCCCACGCCACGCCGAACACCAGCGCGCCGACGATACAGGCTCCCGCCAGGGCGGCAAACTGCGTGGTCAGCGCGCCGGGAATCGCCCAAAGCGTAGTCACCGTGATCCCCAATTGCGCGCCGGTCGCCACACCCAGCGTGGTCGGTTCCGCCAGCGGGTTACGTAATACTTGCTGGAACAGGACGCCTACCAGCCCAAGTCCCGCGCCCACCAGTAGCGAAATCGCCAGTCTTGGCAGCAGGCTGTAATGAAAAATCATCTGCTCAATGATGTCGATATCCGGTGACCAGATAGCCTGTTGCCACTGGCTGCGCGGTAGCGCAACGGAGAAGTTAACCCATGTCAGCCAGCAGGCGGCAACAAACAGCGCCAATAACAGCAACGCCGGATGGCGGCTTCGCCTTATCCGGCCTACAAAGCGCCCGAACCGTAGGTCGGATAAGACGCTTTTCGCGCCGCCATCCGGCATTTCACGTTTTCTGCTCACGCTTTGCCTCCCAACACGTTATTCAGGATGCGGACAAAGTGCATCGTGGAGAGGGTCGCGCCATAGAACCAAACGGCGGGCACCCGGTGAAAGCGCCCGGCGCGGACAAACGGCATGGCCTGCCACAGCGGCGTTGCCATCAGCGCGTTCATATCGGTGTTATTCCCGTGATCGAAGCAGATCACATCCGCTTCTTTATACATCGCCAGCCGATCGATGCTAACCGCCGTACTGCCCCAAAAGTTGGTTTCACCCTGCCAGGCATTGACGATGCCATACTCGTCCAGCACCTCCTGGAACAGGCAATTCGGGCCGAGCACCAGCATATGCCGCGGATCGATAAGCGTCGTCATCAGTAACGGACGCCCCCCGCGGCGGATAAAATGCGGCTTCTGGCTGGCGATGAAGCGATCGTATTGCGCCAGATGTTTTTCTGCCGCAGCTTCCAGATTCAGCGTCTGCGCCAGTTCAACCAGCGAGCGTCGGGCCACCGCCAGCGGCTTTTTGCCGTCGCTAAAATCGAACCCGCGCCCCGGCGCGATCCGCGCCAGTTTCTCCGGCGAGGGTCCGTAGCCTGCCGACCAGACCATAAACGACGGCTTCATCTCCGTCAGCAGTTCGAGATTGGGTTCAGTGCGAAGACCCACATCAATCACCGAATCCGGCAACGGCGGTTCGCTAACCCACAGCTTATAATTTGGCACGTCCGCCACGCCATACGGCGTAATACCGAGCGCCAGCAGCAGCTCAACCGGCAGCCACTCCAGCGCCACAATCCGGCGGGGATCGATAGCGGCAGCCTGCGCCGTATTCATTTGCCACAGCAGCGGCGAGAGCGCCATCGCCGTTAATAAACGGCGGCGAGTAAGAGGATATAAATCACGCATTAATACACAAAACTCACAGGTGCCGCGCCCGCCGGATGCGGAAGGATACCCATCGGGATACCGTAAATCTGTTCCAGCGTGTCACTGCGCATCAGTTCCGCAGGCGTTCCTTGCGCAATCATTTCACCGCCGCGTAGCGCGACTAAATAATCACAGTAGCGGGCCGCCATGTTGATATCGTGCAGCACCGCTACCACCGTCAGCCCGCGCTGTTGGCTTAAACGATGCACCAGCGCCAGCACGTCAACCTGATGGGCGATATCCAGCGCTGACGTCGGCTCATCCAGCAGCAGACAACGGCTGTCCTGCGCGACCAGCATGGCAATCCACGCGCGCTGGCGCTCGCCGCCGGAAAGACTGTCTACCAGACGATGCGCCAGCGGTTTTAAGCCGACCAGCGTAATCGCCTCGTCTACTTTTTCCCGGTCCGCGACGCCAAAGCGTCCCAACGCGCCGTGCCACGGATAGCGGCCAATCGCTACCAGTTCGCGCACCGTCATTCCTTCCGCCTGCGGCAATTGTTGAGGCAGATAGGCAACTTTGCGGGCAAACGCCTTGCTGCTCCAGCTCGCCAGCGGCTGATTGTCGAGCAGAATATCCCCTTCGGAAGGCGGCTGATGGCGGCCCAGCATTTTTAACAGCGTGGATTTACCGGAACCATTATGGCCAATAAGTCCGGTGACTCGACCTGCGGGAAACGTTAACGAGAGGGGGTGTAAAAGCGTGCGGCCCGGCACACGAAAGGCGACGCTTCGCAGCGCAAAGGTGGTATCGGAATGAATGTGGTTTTCCTGCATCGCAGCCAACTTGTAAAACGGGCACGGCAAGCCGTGCCCAAAAAGAAATTAGAAACGGAAGGTTGCCGTTGCAACGACCTGACGTTCTGCGCCCCAGAAACAGCCGTAGGTCTGGAAGCAGCTGGCGACGTATTCGCGGTCGAGCAGATTATTAACGTTAACCGCAATGCTGGAGCCCGCCATACCAAAACGCGCCAGATCGTACTTGACGACCGCATCCATCACCGCTGCGCTGCCTACCTTGAAGCTATTAGCCGGATCGCCGTAACTGGAACCAATAAAACGACCGCCTGTTCCCAGCGTTAAACCTGACAACGGACCGTCGTTGAAGGTGTAATCGCCCCACAACGACGCCATGTGTTCAGGCACCTGCTCTGGCGTATTCCCTTTCAGATTAGTGTCTTTCGTGTATTCAGCATCAGTATAAGTGTAAGACGCCGTCATATTGATGTTAGCCGTCAATGCTGCTTTGGCTTCCAGCTCTACACCTCGCGCACGAATTTCGCCTGCCGGCACCTGCGCTAATGGGTTGGTTGGATCGGCGGTCAGGTTATTGGTTTTGGTCAGCTGATAAACGGCACCCGTAACAACAACCGGCATGTCTTTCGGTACATATTTCACCCCTGCTTCATATTGCTCGCCTTTTGACGGCTTGTAAGAAACGCGTGGGGTGCTCCACAAATCGAAGGCGCTTGGCTCGAAAGATTGGCTATAGCTGAAGTAAGGTGAAATTCCATTATCGAATACGTAGTTTACGCCACCGCGCCAGGTGAACTGGTGGTCATTACGTTCAATATATCCTTCTGTCGGCGTAGTGGAATTCTGACGCACCGTTGTCGCTTGTTTAGACCAGTCATAGCGGCCGCCGAGAGTAAATACCCACTTATTCCATTCCGCCTGATCCTGAACATAGAGGCCTGTTTGTTTACTTTCGTTCATCTGGTACGGCTCAGCGCCGCCGAAAGCAAAGTATTCAGGATGGTAATTGTTATAGAGATCGATTGACGGCGCGCTACCAAACGTCGCGTTAATATCATTACGCATACGCATGAAATCGACACCCGTCAGCAACGTATGATCAATATCGCCGGTCGCGAATTTACTTTCCAGTTGTGTATCTACGCTGAAATTCTGTAAACGCTCGTTGTCAACGATAGTACCGCGGTTAAGCGTATGTCCGTCCGCCGCAATCCCCGTGCCATAGACGCTTTTTTGCGCGGTTTTCATTTCGACAAAACGTAAATTCTGGCGCACGGTAAAGGTGTCGTTGAAGCCATGCTCGAAACTGTATCCCACCATTTTCTCGTTACGAGAATAGGTGTTGTTTGACGCCCCTTCATTAAAATCTGTTGGCAAGCGTTTACCATTCGGTAACGGTTCAACCGTTCCTTCTTTCGGCAGCCAGCCGTAGTAGCCGGTCTCTGGTTCGTTCTGGAAATAAGAAAGGAACGTAAAATTCGTTTTCTCATCAGGACGCCAGGTAAAAGAGGGCGCAATCGCATAGCGCTGCGACTCAGAACTCTTTTGCTGCTCATTTGTCGAACGCGCCAGTCCCGTCAGACGATATGAGAACTCACCGTTGTCATCCAGGGAATCACTAAAATCAAAACCGGTCTGGAACAAATTGTCCGTCCCCATTTTGAATTGAATTTCTTTCAGCGGCTCAGTAGTCGGCCGCTTGCTAACCATCGAAATGATACCGCCCGGGTTGCTCTTACCGTAGAGGACGGACGTTGGGCCACGCATCAACTCAACACGCTCAAGCATGTAGGGATCAATAACCGCATCGTTGTAGAAGTTCCCCTGCAATTTCAGGCCATCCAGATAGTTGTTCTGGCTCAGGCCGACGGAAGAGAAGCCACGGATAATCACGAAGTCATAGGTATTGGAAGCGCCGCGGCTGCTTACCGTTACACCCGGCGTGTAACCCAACGCTTCTTTTACTGACTGGAATTGATGCATCTGCATCTCTTCGTTAGTGACCACCGAAACCGACTGTGGCGTTTTTTCGATAGGTGTATCAGTTTTGGTGGTGGTGGCGGAACGCTTCGCGGCGATGGTCGGAGCCGGTCCCCAGGCACTTTCCTGCGGCGCAGGCGCTGCGGTTACGGTAATGGTTTCTTCTTTCGGTTGAACCGCCGCCTGTGCATAGACAGACATGCCGCTAACCGCTGTGGCTACTACAACTGCGATTTTACGCAGTGAAGAGTTTGGCTGAGCAGTTTTAAGACGCGCCATTGGTATATCTCTGATGAAAGTGAATGATAACGTAAACGATAATTATTATTATAACCGCAGCATGATAGGCGAAATATCGTCGCAATGGCAAGCGATACGCGGCCCTACGAAAACTAAGGGGTTAAGAAACAACCAGATGAAAAGGAAGGGTTAATAAATTAGACTGAAATGTTATTTATGGAGGATTTGCCGGATGGCGACGTAAGCGTCTTATTCGGCCTACGTCGCACATAATGGAGTCGTAACGGTGTAGACCGGGTAAGCACAGCGCCACCCGGCACTATTACCGTGATTAATTGCCGCCGAACATCTCCTTAATCCAGCCGGCAACGCCGTCGCTCTTCTCTTCTTTCGGCGGCTGTTGCTGCGCAGGCTGCTGCGGCTGAGACGACTGATCGAACGGATTGCCTGACGGCTGCTGCTGTTGCTGCATCATCTCGCCCTGCTGGCACAGCGTATTTGGATCGTCCGTCCAGACCGGCAGAGTGCGCATACCGCCGCTACAGACAAAATTACCGTCGTAATCAACGCCCATATCCACCACATCTTCCGGCGGCGTCAGAACTAAAGGCGTCGGCGTCTGGTTCGCCAGATAGCGCTGGTAAATCGCCATCGCGCCGCTGGCGCCGTACAATTTCGTCGGCTGGTTGTTATCACGGCCTACCCAGGTGATAGTCACCTGGCTGCCGTCGATACCGGCAAACCAGGTATCGACATTGTTGTTTGTCGTCCCGGTTTTACCGGCCAGATGCAGACCCGGATATTTCGCGCCAAGCTGACGCCCCGTACCACGCTGGACGACCTGCTGCATTGTCCAGAGCGTCAGGTAAGCCGCCTGTGCCGGTACGGCGCGTTCAGCTTGCGGATAACTTTGGTACAGCACTTTACCATCTTCCGCAATAACTGAACGCAGCGCTGATAACGGCGCGCGATTTCCGCCGCTGGCGATAGTCTGGAACGCCTGCGCCACTTCGATCGGCGTCAGGTTCAGCGCTCCTAACAGCATAGCCGGAACCGGATTGAGCTGATCTTTCGGCACGCCGAGCTTCGTCCAGGTATCGGTTACCGCCGGTAAACCTAACGCCATCCCCAGATTGACCGTCGGTACGTTCATTGAGCGAGTTAACGCATCCACCAGCATCACTTTCCCGCTTTCGCTGTAGCGACGATCGTCGTTCTGCGGCGACCAGACCTGACCATTCGGCTGGCGCAGAGAAATCGGCGCATCGGCAATCCAGGTGTTCAGACGGTATAAGTTCGGCTGACTTAACGCGGTCAGATAGGTCGCCGGTTTCGCCAGCGACCCGATGGAACGGCGCGCCTGCATGGCACGGTTATAGCCGGCATACTGCGGCTCCGCCCCGCCAACCATCGCGCGCACCTCGCCGCTAAAGCGATCCACTACCACCATCGCGGTTTCCAGATCGCTCAATTTACGCTGCTTCTTCAACGCCGGAATGCCTTCGACAACGGCTTTTTCTGCGGCATCCTGCGCCACGGAGTCAAAGGTGGTGAAGATCTTCACGCCGGAGAGATCTTTAATTTTATCCCCCAGCTTCGCCTGCAGTTCCTGACGAACCATCTGCATAAACGCTGGCTGCGGTGAAATAACGCCGCCGCGCGGCTGTACGCCAAGCGGACGCGCGCTCAGCATGTCATAGAGTTCCTGATCGATGATTTTCTGCTGCTGTAACAGGCGTAACACCAGGTTACGACGCTCCAGCGCCAGTTTCGGGTTGCGCCACGGGTTATAAATCGACGCCCCTTTTACCATCCCCACCAGTAACGCCTGCTGATCGAGGCTCAGCTCCTCTACCGGACGACCAAAGTAATACAGGCTCGCCAGCGGAAAACCGCGAATTTCATTGTCCCCGCTTTGACCGAGGTAGACCTCGTTCATGTACAGCTCAAGAATACGATCTTTACTGTAACGGGCATCCATGATCAGCGCCATGTAGGCTTCATTCGCTTTACGCCAGTATGATCTTTCGCTGGAGAGGAACAGGTTCTTCACCAGCTGCTGGGTTAGCGTACTTGCCCCCTGCACCGTACGTCCCGCCGTCAGGTTGGCCAGTACCGCACGCCCGATAGAGTAAAGACTAATGCCATCATGCTCATAGAAATGACGGTCTTCCGTCGCCAACAGCGTATCGACCAGCAGATCCGGGAAACCGCTGCGCGGGACGAATAAACGCTGCTCGCCATTTGGCGAAGAAAGCATGGTGATAAGCCGCGGATCGAGACGGAAGAAGCCAAACTGGCGGTTGTTATCCAGATTGACGATGGTTTCCAGACGCCCGTCACTGAACGTCAGCCGCGCGCGCACCTGCCCTTCTTTGCTGTCCGGGAAGTCAAACGGACGACGGATCATCTCAATGCTATTGGCCTGCACGGTAAATTCGCCGGGACGGGTCATCTTCGTCACCAGACGATACTGCGTCGCTTCCAGCAATTTCACCATCTCGTTTTTGCTGACAGGCATGTCTGGCTCAAGGTTCACCATCCGGCCATATACCGCCGCCGGAAGCTGCCAGACCTTGCCATCAATACGGCTGCGGATTTTTTGATCCAGATAGACGCCGTAAATGGCGAACAGCACCACAAAAACGATAAACAGTTTTAGCAATAGCCACAGCCAGCCGCGCTTGCCACGAGGCTTACGCCCTTTGCCCTTACCTTTACGCGGCATCGGTTCTTCATCCTCATAGTCATCATCATAATCGTCGTCATGCTGCCGACGACGGCTCACCTTTTGTTTCACAGGACGTGACGGTTTCCCCTTACGTCCAATCGGCTCGCGGTCATTCCCCGCCATGCTTTTTCTCCGCAACATACAGGCGCAAAGGCCCGATTCTCTATTCTTCCGCCAGACGACAGAAGAAGAAATCTCTCAATTTACCCTTTTGCCGGATGGCGATTAACGCCTTATCTGGCCTGGAGGCAACGTATAACACGTCACGAATACTTCTTCGTGCGCCGCGTTGGGGCCGTATTCGCCGGATCGTCCGGCCAGACATGTTTGGGGTAACGGCCCTTCATCTCTTTTTGCACTTCGCGATACGCCCCCTGCCAGAAAGCGCTTAAATCGCGCGTAATCTGTAGCGGTCGCTGCGCTGGCGAAAGCAGTTCCAGCACCAGCGGCACGCGGCCCTGAGCGATGGTTGGGGTCTTCGCTTCGCCAAACATTTCCTGCATTCTGACCGCCAGCGCGGGCGGGTTATCTTCATGATAACGAATCGTTATTCGGCTTCCCGTCGGCACAGTGTAATGCCCAGGCAGTTCACTATCCAGACGTTGCAGCATGGCATAGTCAAGCAGTCCCCGTAACGCCTGATTAACGTTCAGGGATTTTAGCCCTCGTAACGACTGTACGCCTGTCATGTGCGGCAGCAACCAGTTTTCCAGAGTCGCCAGCAGCGACGCCTCATCCACGGCAGGCCAGTCATATTCCGGCAGCCATTTCGCCGCACAGTGCAGACGCAGACGGAACTGCTCCGCTTCCGGCGTCCAGTTAAGGACGGACAGACCTCTATCGCGGATGCCGTTCAGCATCGCCTGATGAAGCTCCTCTTCAGACGGCTTCGCCAGTGGCTGAACGCTAACCGTCAACTGTCCAATACGCATTCTGCGCCATGCTTTCAACGTTCCCTGCGCCTCGTCCCATTCAACCGTGTCGGACTGGCGCAGTAAATCAGGACACGCCTGAATCAGCGAGGCAATATCCAGCGGCTGCGCCAACAATATTCGGGCGTCCGGCGAGGCGCTACCTTGCAGTAACAGCGGCGCGATCAGCCATTCATGACGTCCCAACGCGTCATCCGCATCTAACATCGCGCCCATACCATTGGCTAACTGATAGCGCCCTTCCTGACCACGACGCCGCGCGATGCGGTCGCTAAACGCTCTGGCCAACAGCGGCATAATAAGCGTGCTATCCGGCTCGCCATTACGCACCTGCAGCCGTTTTAAAAGCTGCTGGCTACGCTGCTGCCAGCCCGGCTGTCGCCGCGAAAATACTACGCTTAAATCCGTACCGCCGCCGCGCGGCGGGTCCTCAAGGATGGCCGCGAGCATGGCGGCAGTGGCGGCGCTATCGCCCTCGCCGGCGTTGACTAACATTGCCGCCAGGCGCGGATCGTTACCTGTTGCCGCCATTTTCCGCCCCCGCGCGCTTAATCGCTCGCCCTCCAGCGCGCCTAACATCAATAATAAACGGCGGGCGGCCTGAAGATTCACTTCCGGCGGCCTGTCCAGCCAGAAAAGCGATGCCGGATCGTGACATCCCCACTGCAACACTTCCATCAACAAACCGGAGAGGTCGCTGTGTAAGATTTCCGGATCGCTTTGCGCCGCCGCCCGCTCCGCCTGTTCTTTGGCCAGCAGATGTAAACAGATCCCCGGCGCCAGTCGTCCGGCGCGCCCCGCGCGCTGCGTCATTGACGCCTGACTGATACGCTGCGTAACCAGCCGCGTCAGTCCCGTTCGCGCGTCGAATCGCGCCACGCGCTCCTGAGCGCTATCGACGACCAGACGAATCCCTTCAATCGTCAAACTGGTTTCGGCAATGTTAGTCGCCAATACCACTTTACGCATCCCGGCGGGGGCGGGAACAATCGCTTTGCGTTGCGCCTCCAAAGACAATGCGCCATACAGAGGACAAAGCAGGACATCGCTCCCTACCCGCGACGCCAGATGTTCATGAACGCGCTGTATTTCGCCTACGCCGGGTAAAAATAGCAGCAGCGAACCGTTTTCATTGCGCAGCAGTTCCGCTGTCGCCATCGCGACGGCTTCATCAAAACGCAAATGCGCCGCAAGCGGCTGATAACGTCGCTCCACCGGGAACGCGCGCCCCTCCGAGACGATCGTCGGCGCATCAGGCAGTCGCTGACAAAGCCTGTCGTTATCCAGCGTCGCAGACATGATTAACAGCCTGAGATCGTCACGGAGCCCTTGCTGGATATCCAGCAACAGCGCTAACGCTAAATCCGCCTGTAAACTGCGCTCATGAAATTCATCCAGTATCACCAGCCCCACGCCGCGTAATTCGGGATCGCGCTGAATCATTCTGGTCAATACGCCTTCGGTCACCACTTCCAGCCGGGTACGCGGCCCCACGCAGCTTTGCGCGCGCATCCGGTAACCTACCGTTTCGCCAGGCTTTTCATTCAACGCTTCCGCCAGACGCTGCGCGACATTACGCGCCGCCAGACGACGCGGTTCAAGCAGGAGGATTTTTCCAGCAACCGGCCCCTGTTGCAGGAGTTGCAACGGCAGCCAGGTGGATTTCCCCGCCCCGGTAGGCGCGGACAACAAAACCTGCGGCGCGGTTTTTAGGGCTGTCAACAATTCAGGCAATACGGCGGCAACGGGCAATGACGTCACAAACGGCTCCACGGGGTTAACTTTCTTTGCGCCGCATTGTAGCATCGTGTTAATCCATAACCGAGTATCCCTATGTCTGAGCCAAAACGGCTGTTTTTTGCGATTGACTTACCCGACGACGCGCGCGCGCAAATTATCGCCTGGCGCGCCGCCCATTTTGCGTCTGAAGACGGACGCCCCGTCGCAGCGGCGAACCTACACCTGACGCTGGCCTTTTTAGGCGACGTCAGTAGCGATAAGCAGCGCGCTCTTGCGCAACTGGCCGGACGAATTCGCCAGCCGGGCTTTACGCTACATCTGGATGACGCCGGTCAGTGGCTGCGTTCACGCGTGGTGTGGCTGGGGATGCGCCAGCCGCCGCGCGGGTTGTTGCAGTTGGCTAATATGCTGCGCGCGCAGGCCGCCCGCAGCGGTTGTTACCAAAGCCCGCAGCCTTTTCACCCGCATATTACGCTGCTGCGCGACGCCAGCCATACGGTGGCTATCCCGCCGCCGGGCTTTTGCTGGTCATTTCCGGTCACGTCGTTTGCGCTTTACGCCTCTTCGTATGGGCAAGGCCGTACCCGCTATGCCGAGCTGCAGCGCTGGACGCTGGGCGAATAATAATGAAGGAATGTCGATGCTATTCTCACCCCCTTTACAACGCGCTACGCTGATTCAGCGCTATAAACGTTTTTTAGCCGATGTGATCACCCCTGACGGTACAACGCTTACGCTGCACTGTCCTAATACCGGCGCGATGACCGGCTGCGCCACGCCTGGCGATACCGTCTGGTATTCGACATCAGAAAATACTAAACGCAAATATCCGCATACCTGGGAATTGACTGAAACGCAATCCGGCGCATTCATTTGCGTGAATACGCTGCGGGCGAACCAGCTAACGAAAGAAGCGATTCAGGAGAATCGCCTGCCGGCGCTGGCGGGGTACAATATTCTGAAAAGTGAAGTCAAATATGGCGCCGAGCGCAGCCGTATAGATTTTATGTTACAGGCAGATTTCCGCCCGGACTGCTATATTGAAGTGAAATCGGTCACGTTAGCGGAAAAAGAAAACGGTTATTTTCCCGACGCCATCACCGAACGAGGGCAAAAACATCTTCGGGAGTTGATGGGCGTTGCGGCGGCAGGTCATCGCGCGGTGGTAGTGTTCGCGGTGCTGCACTCCGCCATTACACGTTTTTCACCCGCACGTCATATCGATATAAAATACGCGCAGCTATTGAGCGAGGCTCAGAATAAAGGCGTGGAAGTTTTAGCTTATAAAGCAGAACTTTCAGCCCAAAAAATGGAACTGAACGAACCAGTACCCATAACGTTGTAGTGGAATAACAGCCTGATTATTAAGTATTCTGGCCGCGTGCGTAAATACGCTTTTCCTCACAGGGTTGTCAAGTGTTACGTTTAGATAATTGCTATCCGGAAAAGCATCTGCTATTTATAGCGACCTGATTTTCCCCCGAACATGGGGATCGATAGTGCGTGTTAAGGAGAAGCAACATGCAAGAAGGGCAAAACCGTAAAACATCGTCCCTGAGTATTCTCGCCATCGCTGGGGTGGAGCCGTACCAGGAGAAACCGGGCGAAGAGTATATGAACGAAGCCCAGCTATCGCACTTCAAGCGTATTCTTGAAGCATGGCGTAATCAACTCCGGGATGAAGTCGATCGCACTGTGACGCACATGCAGGACGAAGCCGCCAACTTCCCCGATCCGGTCGATCGCGCCGCGCAGGAAGAGGAGTTTAGCCTGGAGTTACGTAATCGTGACCGTGAGCGCAAACTGATCAAAAAGATCGAGAAAACGCTGAAGAAAGTGGAAGATGAAGACTTCGGTTATTGCGAGTCCTGCGGGGTGGAGATTGGTATCCGCCGCCTGGAAGCGCGTCCAACAGCCGATCTGTGCATCGACTGCAAAACGCTGGCTGAAATTCGCGAAAAACAGATGGCGGGTTAATCCCGTACGTTTCTACCCTATTTATGACAGGCGGGAGTTTTCCCGCCTTATTCTTTATTGCCCGCAGCATGACTGACTCACTCTATATTGGCCGTTTCGCGCCGTCGCCATCCGGCGAACTGCATTTCGGCTCGTTAATCGCCGCCCTCGGCAGCTATCTACAGGCCCGTGCGCAACGCGGAATTTGGCGCGTTCGCATCGAGGATATCGATCCCCCACGTGAAGTTCCCGGTGCCGCAGCGACCATTCTGCGCCAGCTGGAACATTACGGCCTGCACTGGGATGGCGAGGTCTTATGGCAATCACAGCGTCATGAGGCTTATCGCGAGGCGCTGGCCTGGCTTCACGAGCAGGGACTGAGCTACTACTGCACTTGCCCCCGCTCGCGCATTCAGCGTCTGGGCGGTATTTACGACGGCCATTGTCGGACGTTATGCCACGGGCCGGAGAATGCCGCCGTCAGAATTAAACAGCAGCATCCGGTGATGCATTTCCATGATGCCTTGCGCGGCGACATCCAGGCTGACCCACAGCTGGCGAGCGAAGATTTTATTATCCACCGCCGCGACGGACTGTTTGCTTATAATCTGGCCGTGGTGGTCGACGATCATTTTCAGGGGGTGACGGAGATCGTCCGCGGCGCAGATTTAATCGAACCCACTGTCCGACAACTTTCGCTGTATAAACAGTTTGGCTGGCGTGCGCCAGGCTACGTGCACCTTCCGCTGGCGCTCAACGAACAAGGCGCTAAACTTTCCAAGCAAAATCATGCCCCTGCGCTTGCGACAGGCGATCCGCGCCCGGTACTGGTCCAGGCATTGCGCTTTTTAGGCCAACGCACCGTCGTAGCGTGGCAGGAGATGTCTGTTGAGGAGTTGCTGCGCTTTGCAGTGGCGCACTGGAGGCTTACAGCCGTACCCACATCGGCTAATGTAAATCCGGCATTCTCAAATGCGTCTCGCTGAGCTATGATTAGCCGCTATTTTTGCTCATCGTCTTTCGCATTGCTGCGGCGTTAATGATGCTTACAGCCCAGGTCGCGTTGCTCTCTTACGCCCGTCTGCCGTAATGCGAAAGACATAGAGTAAGTTGATCTTATTAATGTATGACACTACCGAGGTGCGCTATTTTTACCCGAGTCGCTAATTTTTGCCGTAAGGTGTTAAGCCGCGAGGAGAGCGAGGCAGAACAAGCCGTCGCCCGTCCACATATGACGATTATCCCGCGTGAACAGCACGCTATCTCCCGCAAAGATATCAGTGAAAATGCCCTCAAGGTACTGTACAGGCTGAACAAAGCGGGCTATGAAGCCTACCTGGTCGGCGGCGGCGTCCGCGATCTCCTGCTCGGTAAAAAGCCGAAGGATTTCGACGTGACCACCAACGCAACACCGGATCAGGTACGGAAATTATTCCGCAATTGCCGTCTGGTGGGGCGTCGTTTCCGCCTGGCTCACGTGATGTTTGGCCCGGAAATTATCGAAGTGGCAACGTTTCGTGGTCATCATGAAGGCAGTGAAAGCGACCGTACGACCTCCCAGCGTGGGCAAAACGGTATGCTGCTGCGCGACAACATCTTCGGTTCTATCGAAGAAGATGCCCAGCGCCGCGATTTCACCATCAACAGCCTTTACTACAGCGTGGCGGATTTTACTGTGCGCGATTACGTCGGCGGGATGCAGGATCTGCAAGAAGGCGTGATTCGCCTGATCGGCAATCCGGAAACGCGCTACCGCGAAGATCCGGTTCGAATGCTGCGCGCCGTGCGTTTCGCTGCGAAGCTCAATATGCGTATCAGCCCTGAAACGGCTGAGCCAATCCCGCGTCTGGCAACCTTGCTAAACGACATTCCTCCCGCGCGCCTGTTCGAAGAGTCGCTGAAGCTGTTGCAGGCGGGGAACGGTTATGAAACCTATCAACAACTGCGGGAATACCACCTCTTCCAGCCGTTGTTTCCTACCATTACGCGTTATTTCACCGAAAACGGCGACAGCGCAATGGAACGCATCATTGCACAGGTGTTGAAGAATACGGATAACCGCATCCGTAACGAGATGCGCGTTAACCCGGCGTTTTTGTTTGCCGCCATGTTCTGGTATCCGCTGCTGGAGATGGCGCAAAAAATCGCTCAGGAGAGCGGCCTGGCCTATTACGATGCTTTCGCGCTGGCCATGAATGACGTGCTGGATGAAGCCTGCCGTTCACTGGCGATCCCGAAACGCCTTACCACGCTGACCCGTGATATTTGGCAGCTTCAGTTACGCATGTCCCGTCGTCAGGGCAAACGCGCCTGGAAGCTGATGGAACATCCCAAATTCCGCGCCGCGTTTGATTTGCTGGAGCTGCGCGCTCAGGTGGAAAATAATACTGAACTGCAACGTCTGGCGCAGTGGTGGGCCGAGTTTCAGGCTTCCGCGCCGCCGGAACAAAAAGGGATGCTCAACGAGCTGGACGACGATCCTGCTCCACGCCGCCGTCGTTCACGTCCGCGCAAACGCGCGCCGCGCCGCGAGGGCACCGTATGACGATCGCGTATATCGCGCTTGGCAGTAATCTGGCCTCTCCGCTGGAGCAGGTCAATGCCGCCCTGAAGGCTATCGCCGACATTCCCGATAGCCGTATCGTCACGGTGTCTTCGTTTTACCGCACGCCGCCGCTTGGCCCACAGGATCAGCCCGATTACCTGAACGCTGCGGTGGCGCTGGATACCGCTCTCGCCCCCGAAGAATTGCTTAACCATACCCAGCGCATTGAGCTGCAACAGGGCCGGGTGCGCAAGGCCGAACGCTGGGGGCCGCGCACGCTGGATCTCGACATTATGCTGTTTGGCGATGAAGTCATTAACACCGACCGTCTGACCGTGCCGCACTACGACATGAAAAACCGCGGTTTTATGCTGTGGCCGTTATTCGAAATCGCTCCTGATCTGATCTTTCCGGATGGTATCAGCCTGCATCAGCATCTCACCCATCTTGGTGCTGCAAAACCCGCCCACTGGTAAAACATCGCCTCCCCTTTAGCGTTTACTGCTTTAGCGCCAAACGATTGCTTAAATCAATTGCCCCCCTGAATATGACTGTTAGAATGCCGGGAAATATAACTTTTACCATCAGGAAACGTTATGAAACCCACCACTATTTCACTGCTGCAGAAATGCAAGCAAGAGAAAAAACGCTTCGCGACAATTACCGCCTACGACTACAGCTTCGCTAAGTTATTTGCCGACGAAGGTATCAATGTGATGCTGGTTGGCGACTCACTGGGCATGACGATTCAGGGGCACGACTCCACCCTGCCGGTCACCGTGGAAGATATCGCTTACCACACTCGTGCCGTGCGACGTGGCGCGCCGAACTGCCTGCTGCTCTCCGACCTGCCGTTTATGGCTTACGCCACCCCGGAACAGGCATGTGAAAACGCGGCTATCGTGATGCGTGCGGGGGCCAATATGGTCAAAATTGAAGGCGGCGCCTGGCTGGTTGATACGGTGAAAATGCTCACCGAACGTGCCGTGCCGGTTTGTGGTCATCTGGGGCTAACGCCACAGTCGGTGAATATCTTCGGCGGCTATAAAATTCAGGGCCGCGGCGACGCCGGGCAGGTACTGCTGGATGATGCGCTGGCTTTAGAAGCCGCTGGCGCTCAACTGCTGGTGCTGGAATGCGTGCCGGTTGAGCTGGCGAAGCGCGTCACGGAAGCGTTGTCGATTCCGGTGATCGGCATCGGCGCGGGCAACGTCACCGACGGTCAGATCCTGGTGATGCACGATGCGTTTGGCATCACCGGCGGTCATATTCCAAAATTCGCGAAAAATTTCCTTGCCGAAGCGGGCGACATGCGCGCCGCCGTACAGCAGTATATGGCTGAAGTGGAGTCCGGCGTTTATCCGGGCGAAGAACACAGCTTTCACTAATTTTTCTGACCGTGCCGGATGGCGACGCGACGCGTCTTATCCGGCCTACAGATCCTCAACGGATGTAGGCCTGATAAGCGCAGCGCCATCGGGCAGGATCATCAAGCAACTCAAGGAGTTTTGTTGTGCTAATCATTGAAACCCTGCCGCTGCTGCGCCAGCATATTCGTCGTCTGCGTCAGGAAGGTAAACGCGTCGCACTGGTTCCCACCATGGGCAACCTGCACGACGGCCATATGAAGCTGGTCGATGAGGCAAAAGCCCGGGCTGATGTGGTGATCGTCAGCATTTTCGTCAATCCGATGCAGTTTGATCGGCCGGACGATCTGGTGCGTTATCCGCGCACGCTGCAGGAAGATTGTGAAAAGCTGAACAAACGCAAAGTCGATTATGTCTTTGCGCCAGCCGTTGAGGAAATCTACCCACAGGGGCTGGAAGGCCAGACGTACGTTGATGTTCCCGGCCTCTCCACCATGCTGGAAGGCGCCAGCCGTCCAGGTCATTTCCGCGGCGTCTCGACTATCGTCAGCAAGCTGTTCAACCTGATCCAGCCGGATATCGCCTGCTTTGGCGAGAAGGATTTCCAGCAACTGGCGCTGATCCGCAAAATGGTGGCGGATATGAGTTATGACATTGAGATCGTCGGCGTGCCGATTATTCGCGCTAAAGACGGTCTGGCGCTCAGCTCACGTAACGCTTATCTGACCGCAGAGCAGCGCAAAATTGCGCCGGGTCTATACAACGTGATGAATAGCATCGCTGAAAAACTGATTGCGGGTAATCGTGAGCTGCAAGAGATTATTGCCATTGCCGAACAGGAACTGAATGAAAAAGGCTTCCGTGCCGACGACATTCAAATCCGTGATGCCGACACGCTGCTGGAGCTGACGGAAACCAGCAAACGCGCAGTGATTCTGGCTGCCGCCTGGCTGGGTCAGGCGCGTCTGATCGATAATCAAAGCGTTACATTAGCCCAGTAGACAGGGGTTAAAAATCGGGCAATACTGCCTGAGAATTTCCAAAGCAGGCCACAAGCGCCTGCTTAGCCAAGGTAAACGACAGGGTAAAGAAGTTATGATTCGCACCATGCTGCAAGGCAAGCTCCACCGCGTAAAAGTCACGCAGGCGGACCTGCACTACGAAGGCTCCTGTGCCATTGACCAGGATTTCCTTGATGCCTCCGGTATTCTGGAAAACGAAGCGATTGATATCTGGAACGTGACCAATGGGAAACGTTTCTCAACCTATGCGATTGCGGCTGAACGCGGCTCCAGAATCATCTCGGTGAACGGTGCGGCGGCGCACTGCGCTGAAGTTGGCGACATTGTGATTATCGCCAGCTTCGTCACCATGTCTGATGAAGAAGCGCGTACATGGCGTCCGAAAGTGGCCTATTTTGAAGGCGACAACGAAATGAAGCGCACCGCGAAAGCTATTCCGGTTCAGGTTGCCTGATTTTCAATAATAGGACAACCCTTCCAGAAAAACATATTTTGGGACGGGTTGTCTTTTTTTAAATCACAAATAAATAATATTATTTATTATTTATCTTATTGCTTAAATAATAAAGCATTAGTTTTACTTAAAAAAAGATAAAGTATTTCTAATGGATGGCTTTATTCCCTTTCATCGCCACTCTCTATAAAATCCGTCTCGAAATTTAATATTTCAACAAATAAGATATATAAATATATTTTATTTATATTTATCACTAAAATATGGATATTCTAAATGTTTTTCAGAAAATATGGCGTAGCCGCTTTTATTGCAATGACTTTGAGTGCCGGGTCTGCAATGGCAGCAGATCCAGATACGGGTACTATTACTTTCCACGGTCTGGTTTCTAACAATACCTGTAAAATCTCTCTTGATAATAAAATAGATCAAGACGGTAATGATTTTGACATTACGCTGGATACCGTTTTTGTTAAAAACTTCGCTACCGCACTGGGTGATAATAGTACTCTGGGCGAAAAACAGTTCACTCTGAATCTGAGCGAATGTGATAACGCAACGGTAAAAGATGCCTCCGCGCAATTTAATTCCTGGGGCGGTTCCAGCTCAACGTCAGGTGGTCTGTTAGTACCACCGGCTAATCTGCAAGGAGCAGCAGAAAACGTTAACCTGGTGCTGGCTAACAACGGTAACGGCGCTACCGATCTGATCAAAATTGACCAGACTAACAACACGCAGAAAGCCACTATTTCCGCTGATGGCACTGGTGACCTGTTCTACCGCGTAGCCTACACCCAGGGCCAGAAGTGGAATGCAGACACCAGCCCGGTAACGGCAGGAACCGTACAGGCACAAGTTGCCTTCACCGTTATTTATAACTAATCCTTTGTATTTAAAAAGATTAGCCAATCCCTCAGCGGCTGTGCTGGGGGATTTTAATTTTAAAGTATACCTACAGGGAGGGTAAAATGGTCAATACGGTTATTACAAAGGGATTTAAAACCACCTGCTTCGCTGCCGCGGCCTTCACGGCATTTACCACATTCCAGGTAAACGCGGATATCGTCATTTCCGGAACACGTATTGTGTACCCAGCGTCATCAAAAGACGTGATTGTGAACCTGGATAACCGGGGCAATAAACCTCTACTGGTGCAAACCTGGCTGGATGACGGGCGTGACGGTGTTGACCCGCAGGAGCTAAAACTGCCGTTTGTCATTACGCCTCCGGTATCTCGTATCGATCCACAAAAAGGGCAATCCTTGCGTATTACGTATATGGGTAGCGCATTACCTCAGGATCGGGAATCGCTGTTTTGGTTTAACGTGCTGGAAATTCCGCCAAAATCAAAAGCGAAAGAAGGCGAGAGTTTAAATCAACTTCAACTCGCCTTTCGCACGCGGATCAAATTATTTTTCCGCCCGGATGGCCTGAAAGGCACGCCTGGCGATGCGGCTGCAAACCTGAAATGGTCGCAGAAAAAAGAAGGCAATACGCTTTCACTATTTGCCCAAAATGACAGCGCGTACAACGTTTCTATTTCCAACGTAAAATTAAAAGTGGGCGGTAAAGAATATACTGTCGACAGCAAATCCGTTTTACCCTTTAGCGGGGTCAGCATGCCCGTAAAAGGCCTTTCGAATAATATTAACGGTACCGTTATCTATAGCACCATTAATGACAATGGTGGCACAAATAAACGAGAAGCCAAAATAGACTAATCAATTATAACAATTACGTACCAATGTAGTGGGCCATTCTGGTCCACGTTAATTATTCGGAAAAACAATGCTATTTCAACGCTCATTATTATGTCTTACTATTGGCGCTGCACTCCCTTTTTCCGTTTCTGCTGCAAATTCAGCAGCAGAAAAAACCGTTGTTGAGTCGGACGAAGCCGTAGAATTTAACGAGCAATTTTTACTTAATAGCAGCGCTAATATCGATATTAGTCGCTATGCGTATGGCAACCCGGTGCTTGCCGGAACCTATCGTGTGAAAGTGAATCTTAACAATGCGTTGAAATCTACCTCTGAAATTACCTTTAATGAAAACGGTACGCCACGCGCCAGTGCATGTCTGACGCCGCTTTTACTCACCCAGGCAGGTGTTGATCCCGCCGCAATGCGCGATGACGTCGAGGTCGACGACAACACCACGTGTCTGGATATAAAAAAATACTACCCCGGTGCGACGGCGAATTACGATTCCGGCAAACAGGCGATGGATCTCAACTTCCCGCAGATTTATATCCTGAAACGTCCTGCCGGGTATGTTGACCCCTCACTGTGGGAAGATGGCGTTCCGGCGGCCATCGTCTCTTATGATATGAACGCCTGGCACAGTGAAGGCAATGGCACAACGTCCGATACCGCTTACGTGGGGCTACGTTACGGTTTAAATATGGGACCGTGGCGTTTGCGTTCCCGAGGTAGCCTTAACTGGAACAAAGATACCGGTAGCGAATACAACAATCAGGACGTTTATTTACAGCGAGATATCACCGCGCTGAAAGCGCAAATGGTGATAGGCGACTCCTACACCCGTGGCGATGCGTTTGACTCCTTCAGCCTGAGCGGGATACGGATGTATAACGATGACCGCATGTTACCGATGGGCTCCAGCAACTACGCGCCTGTTATCCGCGGCGTCGCCAACAGCAATGCCAAAGTCACGGTGATGCAAAGCGGCAATAAAATCTACGAAACCACCGTACCGCCGGGGGCGTTCGAGATTAACGACCTTAGCACCACAGGTTATGGTAACGATCTGCTGGTCACCGTAGAAGAAGCGGACGGCAGCAAACGCAGCTTTACCGTTCCCTTTTCGTCAGTCACCCAAATGTTACGCCCCGGCGCGACACGCTGGGATATCGGCGTCGGCGAGCTGAACGATGATTCTTTACATGATAAACCGCAGGTGGGTTACGCGCAGTTTTACTATGGCCTGAACAACACCTTTACCGGCTATATCGGCGCGCAGTATACCGATATGAATTTCTATGCTGGGTTATTAGGTCTGGCAATGAACACCGGTATTGGCGCATTCGCCTTTGATGTGACGCAATCTCACGCCAGTATTGATGATTTAGGCACGCTCAGCGGGCAAAGCTACCGGCTGACCTATAGCAAAATGATCGAGGCGACCAATACCTCATTTAACGTCGCCGCTTATCGTTTTTCTACTGAAGACTACCTCAGCCTGAATGACGCCGCGTCTTTGCAAGACAGCGTTAAACATCAGCAATATGCGCAGCAAAGTTATCGCTCAGGTGATGAGTTATATGACGATTACCAGCGTACCAAAAATCAGGTGCAAATCAGCATCAACCAGCCCTTAAACCAGGGAGAAACAACCTGGGGTTCTGTGTATGTCAGCGGAACATGGCAGGACTACTGGAATGATGCGGGCTCCACGGCCAACTATAGCGTGGGTTACAACAACAGTTTTGCCTACGGCAGCTATAGCGTGTCATTACAACGCGCCTATGACCAGAACGGCAGTAAAGACGACAGCGTCTATTTAAGTTTCAGTATTCCGTTGAGTATGTTCTCCCACAACGGGGAACGATCTGGCGGTTTCTCCAATATTAACATGGGCCTGCGTTCTGACATGAAGGGCGGTACTAACGTCAACTCCACCGCCAGCGGTAATACCAAAGATAGCGACATCAGCTACTCCGTGAGCGCCACCTCCAGCAGCGGTAATTACGGCAACCTGAATCAGGTAAGTGGCTTTGGCTCCCTTAACAGCAGCTATGGCCCATTAGGGCTTTCCGCCTCGTTTGGCGACGACAATAGCCAGCAATATTCCGCCAGTTACAGCGGTGGCATGGTGCTGCATTCTGGCGGCGTAGCGTTCGCGCCGGGCAGCATTGGCGAAACCGACGCCGTCGCACTGGTGAAAGCCAGCGGCGCACAAGGCGCAGGACTGGGCTACAGCAGCAGCGAAATCGGCAGTTCGGGCTATGGCATTTTACCGTATATGTCAGCCTACCGCGAAAACCGGGTGTCGCTGGATATCAGCACACTGGAGAACGATGTTGAAATCAAAAGCACCAGCACGGTTACCGTACCGCGTAGCGGCGCCGTCGTGCTGGTGAATTTTGAAACCGATGAAGGTCGCTCACTGATTCTGGAATTACTGCGTAGCGATAAAGGCTTTATTCCTTTAGGCGCAGATGTCCTTAACGAGAAAAATGAAACTGTCGGTACCGTAGGCCAGGCCGGACAGGCGTACGTGCGCGGCGTAGAACCGCAAGGCGAACTTCGCGTGGTGTGGGGCAGTGGTAAAGAAAGCACCTGTACGGTGCGTTACCAATTAGCTGAAACCACGGCAAAAGCGGGACTAACCCCCGTATTGAGCAATCAACTTTGTCACCTGTAATGACCTGTTTAGGGAAAAACTAATGAGAGTTTATATGAAAAGAAACCGCCTCAGTCTTCCCATCGCGGCACTTGCCGTAATGGCAGCTTCTGGAAGCGCGCTTGCCGCTAACTCCACTAACCTGGATGTTAATTTCACGGCCACAATTAAAGAAACCACCTGTGACATGAAACTGGTCGGTGGTACAGGCTCCGACACGGTACAGGAATTAATCATTGGTAATAGTAGTGGTGAAGTTCGTATTGATGATGTAAGAGCGGGAACAGCAACGGCAGATTTTAAATTAGTGATTGTTGAATGCCCGGCATCGCTTCAATCATTAAAGACATCAATCAACGGAACGCCATCCGGGTATTCAACAAAAATATTAACGAATGGAACAAAAGGCTCAGCCGACTATATGGGGGTGTCAGTAGCGCGCGCATCCAAACCAGATGAACCTTTTGTTATTAACTCCACCGCCGATTCAGAACGTCTGGTCTGGAGTGAGGTAGAAATTAACAGTAAAGAGGTTCCGCTGATCGCCATCATGAAAGAGACCAAGGCAAATTCGGCTACCACCGGGGCTTTCTCAGCCGTTGCGACTTTCGTATTTAGCTACGAGTAATTAACGCAGATCTACGGAGCATCACTATGAAATTTACATCCGCTTTAATCACATTATCCGTTTCTGCCGTCTTATTCTCTGGAGTGGTCAGAGCCGCTATTACCGGTACCGACAGTGTACAAATGACCTTTAAGACCACAGTGACAACCGGTACCTGTAAAGCTATCGTCGTTAATGGTGACGGAAAAAATGTCAGCACCATTGGCTATGGTGAGACATATAAATCGGATCTTAACAAGAAAGCGATGCCACTGAGCATTGTCTTCAGCAATTGTTCCGGCGTAACCATCGCAGAAGTAGAAGCAAAAGCGGGCACCGGCGGCACCTGCTCCGGTGATAATTTAGACGGCGATTCTTACGCGGCGGGCCTGAATACCGCCTTCGAAATTTGGGGCGGCGATGCAGACACGGGGGTGAAACTGTCTTGTAAAACGCCACCAGCCGCACAGGAGGTGACCATTACCAACGGTGCGGGTACCTACCCAATGACGTCACGCATTGTGGTGGCAAACGGTAAAAGCCTGAGCGACGTCACCGCCGGCGATGTCACGGCTCCGGTCACCTTTGTTGTGACATACCCTTAATTTTCAGGTGATTTGTTCATGCAACAGTTACTGTTTCTTTTACGCCAGCCCAGTCTTATGTTGCTTATGGGTCTGACGGGCGGGTTTTGGTCTGGCATCAGCCAGGCGGGTTCCAATTTGGATATCAATCTGACCGCCAGTATTGTTAACAGCACCTGCAAACTCAGTCTGGAAAATGGGGGGGAAGTCTACCTTCCCAACGTCACGCGGGCATGGTTTTACAATAACGACGGCAGCAGTAAATATGCGCCTACCGACGAGGCGGGCGGCACGCCTTTTAACGTGCGTCTCGAAGACTGTGCAGATAACAGTAGCATCAAGCAGTTGATGTTCAGCTTTACGCCGCAATCCGGTTTTTGGAGCAACCAAAACCAGGTTTTCAAAAATGATGCCACAACAGGCGCGGCGCAAAACGTGGGGATCGTCATTTTCTCGGCAGACTATAAAACTAACGTCTTAAACAGCGATGGCAGTTCTAACGTAGTTTACGACGTCAGCGGAAAAAGCAGTTCGCTGTATTTAACGGATTATCAGTTTTACGCGCGCTATCAGAATACGGGCGCAGTTGTCAGCGGCGTTGTCACCAGCAACGTGTTGGTTGACGTCAGCTACGAATAAAAGGATTTATGATGAAGCTATTCCCTTATCTGGCCGCACTGTTATTGTTGAGCGCATCCGGCGTAGCCTATGGTGCCCTGGAATGTAAATTTTACAATGGCGATACACGACAGATAATGTCGCCAGGCGTTCAACCAATCATTACCTTTCACCCCTCGGTGCAAACCGCCACGCTGCTGGCTAGCGGTATTACGATGGAATTAACGCCGGAAATGCATAGCCACTGTGCAGTGGGGGATGATGGAGAGAACATTTACCAGATGACGGACAACACCTTACTTGAAGGGTATGTCGACGGTAAGGCGTTGTTTCGCACCAATATACCCGGCATTACGTATGCCATTGGGTTATACCCCGCAGGGAAAGGCATTACCGGATGGTTTCCCGTCAATCCTGGTCAATATTATATGACCGCTTATGCTGACGACAACGAAGGCTATTTCGAACATGAAAAAAAATGGTACGCCGTGATGGAAATCTACCAGATGCCCGGCTTTAATGGCGTGCCTTCGGGAGTCGGTTTTATTAGCTCAATCGGCGGCCCATTGGGGCACATTGTTCTCGGAGACCCCATAGGTTCTGAATCTGACCATCCTCGCCCGCTAATCACCATTTCTGATATGATGTTTAACATTCCATTCTCCGAACCGACCTGTATTCTTACCGCGCCCACCACCGTGAATTTAGGTGATTGGTACCGAAGCGACGTGGAGAAAGATCAGACCACCGAGGTGCCTTTTCAGATTACCGGAACCTGTACCGGGACGATTGCAGTCTCGTTCGTGGCGAAATCCTCATATACCAATGCGGATAAGAACCTGTTTACCAACTCGATTACCAGCAACTCAAACGTTACCGCGGCTGGCGGCGTCGGCGTAAAAATAAGCTCACCGGCCTATTCGCAAATTCATGCCGACAGTTCGCCAGAAGTCATTGCCGTGGGCGATATAATCGGGAGGCCGGTGACCTCAGTAAACGCCAACTTTAAAGCAAAGCTGGTCAAAACAGGGACGGAGGCCGTGACACCCGGTATTTTCGGATCGTCTGTCACCTTCCAGGTAACCTACGAGTAAACTACCCTTGCGGCTGATTGACTATCAGCCGCGACATCGTTTCCAGCGAATCTGTGCGTAAAATATACAGCCTTTTGAGCAGCATCGGATTATCTCCCGGCTTCACCTTCCCTCTCACCGTGGTGACCGCCAGATGGAAACCGGCGTCTTTTGCTGCTTTGATCGCGGTCGCGTTATAGCCGCCAAAGGGATAAGAAAGATAAAATACGTGCGGAGTAAACTGTGTGAGCGCCCTCCGCGAACGTTCAAAATCAAACAGAATATTATGGTAGCTGCGGCTATATAAAATCGGGCGGCGATGCCCGTCTACCCGGTGTAAAAAATGGGTATGCGATTGAAAATCAAAAACATCGCTTATCTTGCGCAATTCGGACACGCTCATAAATTGCAGCGACCTGGGATTCCATTTTTGCGGATGGCGCTTAATACGCGATGAGATAATAAATGCCGTCGCTTTCATATCGTACTGCTTTAATACCGGATACGCATAGCGACTCACCGATTTAAGGCCATCATCAAAGGTGATAGCCACCGCGCGCGCCGGGAAATTCGCGCGGTTATAGATGTAATCCTCCAGTTGGTACATCGTCAACGTGGCATAGCCGCGATCGCGAAGCCAGGTCATTTGGTTGCTGAATGCCCGAACCGAAGTCGTGGTGGACGTATGGCGAAAACGAGTATTCTCTTCATCACGTAAGATGTGATGATAGGTCAAAATCGGAATGCCGTTGTCTTCCTGCGCATCCATGGCGCTGACATAAGCCAGCCTGTCGCCAATACGGATCTGATACCAGGTTTGATGTAGCCGGCCTTTCAGCTTGCTAATAATGGGGTAACGCAAATTATCCACCAATACGCCAAACGGGGCGCTACTGATGTCCGGCGCGTTATACACCGGCGTGTCCTTCCAGGTCACCAGATTCTGATTGCTGAGCGGCTTGTTAAGATCGCCCAGGCCATCTTCCACTTTTTGTTTTCCCTGCACGGATTCCAGATGGCCTTTATCGATAAACCCCACACCGAAGCCGAATTTAAAGGCATAATAATCAGCCGCAACAGGCGTTACGGAAAGAATTTGTCCGGCGCGGATATTCCCTACGGTCACCATTTTGTCGCCAATCTGCGACCAGATGGCGGCATCTTTCGTCGTTTGCATATAACGAGCGGGCAAGGCAGCCAACACATTACCGGCGAAAAAGAACAGCAAGATAAGAACAACGCGCATAACCATATATCATAACCGAGGCGAAAAAACGCCGTCATTGTAGCAAAAGCGTCGTCAATGGTATTGATCAAAACTCATACGAATCATGCAGCAATACAAAAGGCGGATTTTTCTGCTGCTGATGCCAGAGACTGGTGACATCCGGCGCGCCAAGCGCGACAATCTGGTCGCGAAATGCTGAACTGCTCATTGACTCTCGCCAGGTAATCATTTCCTCCATCAATGAATAGCTAACACCGGAAATAACTTCACATTGAGAATGTTTATGGCTCATCAGCGACGCTACACGATAAGGCGCCGCGCCGGAAATGTCGGTTAAAAATATCACGCCTTCACCGGAGTCGGTGGCATGGAGGGCGTCACACATCATGCGGCTGAGCATATTTACGCTTAACCCACGCCAGAAATTGACCGCCCGACACTGCGCCAACGGCCCATACTTCTTTTCAAGACCTTCGAGCATTTCCTGCGCCCGATCGTCATGACAGGAAATGACCCATCCCAGCATAACTTCTCCTCCATTGAGCTCCAATCCTGCATGATGTCAGCATGTTTTTTTGGCCGACAACACACTATGACCACGATCATTTTTTATTCAAAAAAATTTGCATTATTTTTAAAATTGTTAGCAGCCTTCATAGAATCTGGCCCATTAAAGGGTAATCACGGCGATTCAATTAAACAAACACTCACCAAAATAATTGATTAAATATATATTATAAATATTTCATATTTATGTATTCTGAATTTTTCTTCTCGCCGTAAAAATCATCGGACATTATATTTACTCATTCGGGAATAAAAAGAACAATAACTTTCCACACTATAGATATTGTTACTATGTCAATATTTATAATATCTTAAAGGATCAAAGATAATGAAACTCTCCTTAAAAACACTCACTGTGGCACTGGCCGCCATCACCCTCTCCCCCGCCGCGCTGGCAGACACCGCCAAAGACGGCACCGTACATATCACCGGCCTCATTAAGCAAAACGCCTGTACGGTAAAAACGGATTCAGTAGAGGTGACATTACAGGAAGAATTTGCCTCTCTTTTCACTGCCGCAGGGCAGACGGCAGGGGATACAGACTTCACCATCGAACTCGAAAACTGCGACGCAAACGTCTACAGCAGTGTACAGGCGCGCTTTGAAGGCACACTCGACGGAACCGATGCGACCATCCTGAAAAATGAGGATGATGCTGAGAATATTGGCGTGCAAATTCTTGATAAAACTAGCACCCCTATGACCTTTAACGATCTTCAGGCATGGTCTGCCCCAGTCAACCTCCCTACAGCAGAGGGGGTGACGGAACTCTCAATGCCTTTCACCGCCCGCTATATCGCCACCGCGGTTCCCGTTAAGTCGGGAACGGTCGATGCAACCGCAACATTCTATCTGCAATATAACTGATCCTGGCGGCCAGCGTCGGCTGGCCCCTTTGTTTATTGAGGTCATCAATGAATTCATTGGCTAAAGCAGGGTTGCTTTGTTGCCTGTTGTGCGGTTCGCTGGCGCATGCCGCAGGGATAAACATCGGCACAACGCGGGTTATTTTTCACGGCGATGCCAAAGATGCGTCCATATCGATAAGCAATAACGACAACGTTCCCTATTTAATTCAGTCCTGGGCGCAATCGATCAGCGAAACAGGGGCGAGCGGCGATGCGCCGTTTATGGTCACCCCGCCGCTTTTTCGCCTTAATGGCGGGCAAAAGAACGTACTACGAATTATCCGTACCGGCGGCAATTTGCCGGAAGATCGCGAGTCGCTGTACTGGCTGGATATTAAATCGATTCCCAGCAGCAATCCGGACAATAAACACAACACACTCATGCTGGCCGTTAAAGCGGAATTTAAGCTGATTTACCGGCCAAAAGCGTTAACCCAAAAACCAGAAGAGGTTGCCGATCGGTTAACGTGGTCGCGTCAGGGTCGCACGCTCACCGTGAAGAACCCCACGCCCTATTATATGAACTTCGCCACCCTTTCCGTTGGCAGTCAAAAAGTGAAAGCCCCGCGCTATGTGGCGCCTTTCGGCAACGCGCAGTACACGCTGCCTGCCGCCGCCAGCGGCCCGATTGTCTGGTCTATCATCAACGATTTTGGCGGTACTGGCCCCGAACATAAACAAACGCCTTGAGAAGAGTGACAGGGATGAGAGTGCCGATGCGCAAAAGGCAACACCGGGTATTTTATTTATCGCGCTGCGCTGTGTGTATCGCGCTGGGCAGCACGTTCGCACACGTTGCATGGGCGCGCGACTATTTCAATCCGGCATTTATTGAAAACCATGGGCAGGCGAGTCGCACAAGCGTCGATCTGTCGACATTTGATAACGACAAAAGCCAGCTGCCTGGCACCTATTACGTCACTATCAATATCAATAAAACAGAAATCGGCGCACGAAACGTTGATTTTCAACTCGCGACGCTCAGTGACGGTCAACAGGCATTACAGGGCTGTTTACGGCTTCAGGAACTAAAAGATAACGGCGTCAAAACCGACCTTTTTCCAACGCTGGAGAGTGAAAAAGGCTGCGTCGATCTCAGCGCTATCCCCGGCGCCAGCCAGCGGTTTGATTTTCAGCAACAGACATTATCAGTAAGCATCCCTCAACTCTACATCGCCAACAACGCACGCGGCTACGTGCCGCCGGAAAAGTGGCAGGAGGGGATTACCGCGCTGATGCTGAACTACAGCTTCAGCGGCTATAAAGAGTACGGTTCCAGTGAGGATTCCGACGATGCGGAATCGAAGTATCTCGCTCTCCAGCCGGGTTTTAACCTCGGGCCGTGGCGTTTTCGCAACTACAGTAACTGGAGTTCAAATAACGGCGAGAGCGGTAGCTGGAACAGCGTTTATAACTATTTACAGCGCGACATTATCGCGCTGAAAAGCCAGTTTACCGCCGGAGACAGCAATACGCCATCCGACGTGTTCGACAGCGTACCTTTTCGCGGCCTCCAGCTCACCTCTGACGATCAAATGCAGCCCAACAGCCAGCGTGGTTACGCCCCGACGATTCGCGGCATCGCCCGCTCAAACGCGCAGGTTATCGTGCGGCAAAACGGCTATATCGCCTATCAGACCGCCGTTTCGCCGGGCGAATTTGAAATCAACGATATGTTTCCCACCGGCAGCAACGGCGACTATGACGTGACGGTAAAAGAAGCCGACGGCAGCGAACAGCATTTTATCGTGCCCTACTCTTCGCTGCCGATTCTGCAGCGCACCGGACGGGCAAAATATAGCGTGACCGTGGGTAAATATCGCGATTATAACAACCACACGCTGGACGACTTCGGCCAGGCGACCCTGCTGTACGGCCTGCCGTGGGGCATCACCCTGTACGGCGGCAGCCAGATTGCCGGCGATAAATACCAGTCCGTCGCCTTCGGCGTCGGGCAAAATATGCAGATGCTGGGGGCCATTTCCCTGGACGGCATCTGGTCGCACGCCAAATTTGACGATGGCCGCAAAGAAATCGGGCAATCCTGGCGCGTCCGCTACAGCAAGGGCGTCGTCAGTACGGGCACCACGTTTTCGCTGGCCGGCTATCGTTACGCCAGCGAAAACTACAATTCGCTGAGCGAGGTGATCAACCCGGACGATGATTTTTATGATAACTACGGCAAGCGCCATAATCGTTTCGAAGCTTCGGTCAACCAGCAAATTAGCAATACGCTCGGTTCCTTAACGCTAAGTTGGGTCAAAGAAGATTACTGGCACAGCGCGCAGCAGATGGAATCCCTGAGCGCCAGCTACAACAATAGCTGGGGTCCGGTGAGCTATACGCTGAGCTACAGCTATAACAAAAACACCTACCAGTACCGTTCGGACAATGACGATGATGACAACGACGACGATCGTTATAACCAGAACGATCGGCTGTTCACGCTGTCGCTGCACGTTCCGTTTACGGTGTTCGATTCCAGGCTATACGCCAGCTATATGCTGAACACGCGTAAGCACGATGCCACGGTAAACAGCACCACCCTTAGCGGCACCGCGCTGCGTGACAGAAACCTGAACTGGTCGTTACAGCAAAGCCACAGCACACAAGACGGTGATTCCGGCGGGGTAAACGCCAGCTATAAAGGCACTTATGCCAACCTCAACGCCGGTTACAATCAGTCGCCAGATAGCCAACAGGTCAGCTACGGCATCAGCGGCGGCATTCTGGCGCACGAAAACGGTATTACCCTGAGCCAGCCGATTACCGGCGCGGCGATTTTAATTAAAGCGCCCGGCGCCAGCGGCGTTTCGGTTGAAAACCAGACCGGCGTCGCCACCGACTTCCGGGGTTATACGGTGATCCCCAACGTCACGCCGTATTATCGCTACGATATCTCGCTCGACAGCAGCACGTTTGCTGACAACGTGGATATTCCGCTCAACAACCAGACCGTCTACCCGACGCGTAATGCGGTGGTGCGCGCGGCGTATGACACGCATAAGGGCTATCGCGTGTTGTTAACGCTGACGCGCAGCAATGGCGAGCCCGTGCCCTTTGGCGCGACGGCAAGCGTCGATGGGCAGGATGCGAACCTGGCCAGTATCGTCGGCGATAAAGGCCAGGTCTTCCTCAGCGGCTTGCCGGAAGAGGGCCTGCTGCTGGTGAACTGGGGAAGCGCCTCTTGCCGCGCGGATTACCGCCTGGATATCAGCAAAAATATGAACGGCATAGTGATGGCGAACGCCGTCTGCCAGTGAGGAACACAATGAAGAATTTATGGATGCTGCTGGCGCTGTCGCTATTTTCAGGCCATGCGCTGGCAGACGGAACGATGGGCAACGGAAGCGGCTGGTGTCAACCCACCAGCGGCACGCATAATTTCTTTTTTCCCCTTGACCAGACCATTACCGATACGGATGAGAACCAGGCAGGGAAAATAGTCAAAGAGAGTTGGTCGGTCGGCGGCGAATACAGCGCCAGGTGCGACTGCGATAATAAAGATTATCAGGGCGTTAACTATTTCACCGCTACGACCGGCGATTTAACACAAAAAGGAACGTACAGCGAAGCGGGTAGCAATGGGCAACAGATGGATTTTTATGTTCTGGTCGCGGGTAAGCTGGAGATTGGTACGGAAACCTACATCGTCGGTAACCTGAAACAGTATATCCCCGTTCCCTTTTCAGCGATCAGTAATCAGGACCCCACCGCAGGCGGGTGTACGGGCGCGAACATAAACAAAATGTCCGCAGGGAATAAGGGTAACGTGCGTATTTATATTACTCACCCACTGGTAGGTGAAATCACCATTCCTGAGACGACGATTATGAATCTCTATTTGTCAAAAACGCCGGGCAGCAGCGGAGATAATATTCCCCCTTCCGTTCCACCGATGGCGCACGTCACCATGTCCGGGACCATTACCGTGCCGCAGTCCTGCTCCATCAACGCCGGGCAGGTTATCGAGGTCAGGCTACCGGATATTGAGGGCAAAGATATTCGTCACCTCGGCGACAGTCCGCAGAACTCGCACGTCACCACTCAGGTAAACTTTACCTGTAGCAACGTGGCGGACGGCACCAACCTGTCAATGTCATTAAATGGCGCAACCGATCCGCACAACCCGGACTACCTGAAAACCGACAATGAGAATTTGGGGATACGGATTTCCGATAAATACGATAATACCATCGTTCCCGGCGGCAGCGCCGAATTGCCGATTGAAGATTACACTGACGGTAGAGGCAGCACCGAGTTCACCGCCGCGCCGGTCAATACCACCGGACATGTTCCCCACACCGGAGAATACCAGGCCACCGCCACGCTGGAGATTCAGATTCGCTGAGAGAAGCGTTGGGTTTCGACAAGCCTCACCTACCGACCCGTAACCCATTGATATTACGGACCCGTAGATGAAGTGAAGCGAAGCGCAACCCAACGCCCCATCTCCCCAGTCAGCGCTTAACTGCGCAACCCGCGCCCGCGCTGGATCAGCGACCAACACAGCAGATAGAAAGCAGCGATAAAGATCACCAGTACGCCAAACGTCGTCACCAGCGGCACATCATGGATACCCAGAAAACCATAACGGAAACCGCTGATCATGTAGACGATCGGGTTCAGGTGCGACAGCCCTTGCCAGAACGGCGGCAGCAGCGTCAGCGAGTAAAATACCCCGCCGAGGTAGGTCAGCGGCGTCAGCACAAAGGTCGGGATCAGACTGATATCGTCAAAGGTTTTCGCAAACACGGCGTTCAGCAGTCCGGCCAGCGAGAACAGAATCGCGGTCAGAATCAGCGTTAGCGCGACAAATACCCAGGAATGCACCTGGAAAGGCACGAAAAAGAGCGAAATCGCCGTCACCAGAATCCCTACGCACAGCCCGCGCGCTACGCCGCCGCCGACAAATCCGGCGATGATCACATGCGTTGGTACCGGCGCGACCAGCAGTTCCTCAATATTGCGCTGAAACTTGGCGCTAAAAAATGACGACGCGACATTCGCGTAGGAGTTAGTAATGACCGCCATCATAATCAGGCCCGGCACAATAAATTGCATATAGCTAAAACCATGCATTTCGCCGATGCGCGAACCAATCAGGTTGCCGAAAATAATAAAATAGAGCGTCATGGTGATGACGGGCGGCACCAGCGTTTGCACCCAGATCCGCATAAAGCGGTGGATCTCTTTCGCCCAGATGCTTTTAAGGGCAACCCAGTAAAGCTGCATCATGCGCGATCTCCTTGTTTTTCATGCACCAGCGACACAAACAGTTCTTCCAGACGGTTGGCTTTATTACGCATACTTAATACCTGAACCCCCTGCTCGCTCAGTTGGCTAAAGACACTGTTAACCCCCTGCTCGCGTAACACTTCCACCTCCAGAGTCGAGGTATCCACCAGACGATATTGATAACCCGTAAGCTTAGGTAGCGGGCTTTTTGGCGCTAAATCCAGAATAAACGTCTCCGATTTCAGCTTTGAAAGCAGATTTTTCATGGAGGTATTTTCCACCAGCTCGCCGTGCTGAATAATACCGATATTGCGGCACAGCATTTCCGCCTCTTCCAGATAGTGGGTGGTGAGAATAATGGTGGTGCCTTTGGCGTTTAAGTCTTTCAGGAATCCCCACATCGAGCGACGCAATTCGATATCGACACCCGCCGTCGGCTCGTCGAGAATCAATAGCTTAGGCTCATGCATCAATGCGCGGGCGATCATCAGGCGGCGTTTCATCCCACCGGAGAGCATCCGCGCACGTTCACTACGTTTTTCCCACAGATCGAGCTGTTTTAAATACTTTTCGCTACGTAAAACCGCCTCTTTATGTTCCACGCCGTAGTAACCGGCCTGATTCACTACGATCTGTTGCACCGTTTCAAACGGGTTAAAGTTAAACTCCTGTGGCACCAGTCCAAGCTGTCGCTTGGCGTTAACCACGTCTTTTTCCAGGTCGTAACCAAAAACGTTAACGCGCCCGGACGTTTTATTAACCAATGAGCTGATAATACCGATGGTGGTCGATTTCCCTGCTCCATTTGGCCCTAGAAGCGCGTAAAAATCCCCCGCTTCGACCTGCAAATCTATGCCGCGCAACGCCTGAACGCCGCCGGGATAGGTTTTTTTAAGTTGTTGAAGTTCCAGCGCAATGGTCATAAATTCTCACTTACTTTACGTTCTTACACTTTATATATGGTTTAAATAATTACGGAGTTGCCCTATATTAGCCCAACGCACTTATTTGGTTACAGGTCGTTAACTTCCATGAAAGACATAGATACACTCATCAGCAACAATGCACTATGGTCAAAAATGCTGGTGGAAGAGGACCCCGGATTTTTTGAGAAACTGGCGCAAGCGCAAAAACCGCGCTTTCTATGGATTGGATGTTCCGACAGCCGCGTTCCCGCAGAGCGTTTAACCGGGCTTGAACCGGGCGAATTGTTTGTTCACCGTAATGTGGCTAACCTGGTTATTCACACCGATCTGAACTGTCTCTCCGTGGTTCAGTATGCGGTAGATGTTCTGGAAGTTGAGCATATTATCATTTGCGGCCACTCCGGTTGCGGCGGTATCAAGGCTGCGGTAGAAAACCCTGAGCTGGGCTTGATTAATAACTGGCTGCTGCATATCCGCGACATCTGGCTTAAACATAGCTCGCTGTTGGGAAAAATGCCCGAAGAGCAACGTCTGGACGCGCTCTATGAATTGAACGTCATGGAACAGGTCTATAACCTGGGGCATTCCACCATTATGCAGTCAGCGTGGAAACGCGGTCAGAATGTGACCATTCACGGCTGGGCGTACAGTATCAATGATGGCCTGCTGCGCGATCTTGACGTCACCGCCACCAACAGAGAAACGCTGGAGAACGGCTATCATAAGGGTATTTCCGCCCTAAGTCTGAAATACATTCCCCACCAATAAGCCATTAGCTATAGGCCGGATAAGTCGCTTTAGCGACGCCATCCGGCATTTCTGCGCTTACTCGTCCAGCAGCACCACTTTACCAACATACGGTAGATGGCGATAACGCTGAGCGTAGTCGATACCGTAACCGACTACAAATTCGTCCGGAATCGAAAAGCCAACGAACTCAACCGGCACGTCCACTTCGCGGCGAGAAGGTTTATCCAGCAGCGTACAAATCGCCAGCGATTTCGGCTCGCGCAGACCCAGGATTTCACGGACCTTCGACAGCGTATTACCGGAATCAATAATGTCTTCGACAATCAGCACGTCTTTACCACGAATATCCTCATCCAGATCTTTGAGGATTTTCACGTCGCGGGTGGTGGACATGCCGCTACCATAACTGGAGGCGGTCATAAAATCGACTTCATGAGGAACCTGAACTTCACGGCACAGGTCCGCCATAAACATAAATGAGCCACGCAACAGACCTACCAGCACCATTTCACTGCCGCTGTCTTTATAACGTTCGGTAATCTGACGACCCAGCTCGGCAATACGTGCTTTGATCTCCGCTTCGGGGATCATGACTTCAACAGTATGTTTCATATTTATAACCATATGATTTAAAAACAAATCACTCAATGCCGGTGACTAATAACGCCGCATTGACGCGCAAGGCACGCAGTATAACAGCAAACGTATTCATTCGCGGCATTTGATAAGAAAGCTCATTTTGTGATGACGATCACACATGTTAATTCCTATACTTAATTGCTACTAAAAAATTAACAATTTGGGATGGTGTCTTTTTATGGCAGAAAATAACGCACGATCGCCACGATTACTCGTGACGCTGACGGCCCTCTTTGCAGCACTTTGTGGGCTGTATCTTCTTATCGGAGGTGTCTGGCTGGTTGCTATTGGCGGTTCCTGGTACTACCCCATCGCGGGCCTCGTGATGCTGGTTGTGGCCGGATTGCTATGGCGCAGTAAACGTGCCGCACTGTGGCTGTATGCCGCCCTGCTGCTGGCGACAATGATTTGGGGCGTGTGGGAAGTCGGGTTCGACTTCTGGGCGCTCACGCCGCGTAGCGATATTCTGGTGTTTTTCGGCATCTGGCTAATATTGCCGTTTGTCTGGCATCGGCTGGTGGTTCCTTCCAGCGGCGCAGTGGCGGCGCTGGTCGTGGCGCTGCTGATTAGCGGCGGCATTCTGACCTGGGCTGGCTTCAACGACCCGCAGGAGATCAACGGTACGCTTCGCGCCGACGCCACGCCCGCCGCAACAAGCTCGTCGATCGCCGACGAAGACTGGCCGGCCTATGGACGCAATCAGGAAGGCCAACGCTATTCACCGCTGAAACAGATCACTGCGGATAACGTTCACCAACTGAAAGAAGCGTGGGTCTTCCGCACCGGCGATCTGAAACAACCCAACGATCCGGGTGAAATCACCAACGAAGTGACCCCGATTAAAGTCGGCGATACGCTTTATCTGTGTACGGCTCACCAGCGTCTGTTCGCGCTGGACGCCGCCAGCGGTAAAGAGAAGTGGCATTTTGATCCTCAGTTGAAGACCGATTCGTCTTTCCAGCATGTGACCTGCCGCGGCGTCTCTTATCATGAGGCCAAAGCGGATACCGCCTCGCCGGAGGTCATCGCCGACTGTCCGCGCCGTATTATCCTCCCGGTCAACGACGGTCGCCTTTTCGCGGTGAATGCCGAAACCGGCAAGCTGTGTGAAACCTTCGCCAACAAAGGCGTCCTGAATCTGCAAACCAATATGCCGGATACCACGCCGGGACTGTATGAACCGACGTCGCCGCCGATTATCACCGATAAAACAATTGTCATTGCCGGTTCGGTCACGGATAACTTCTCTACCCGCGAAACGTCCGGCGTTATCCGTGGTTTTGATGTTAATAGCGGTAAACTCATGTGGGCCTTCGATCCGGGGGCGAAAGATCCGAACGCGATTCCAGCCGATGAGCACGCTTTTACCTTTAACTCGCCGAACTCCTGGGCGCCTGCCGCCTATGATGCGAAACTGGATCTGGTCTATCTGCCGATGGGCGTGACCACGCCGGATATCTGGGGCGGTAACCGCACGCCGGAGCAGGAACGTTATGCCAGCTCCATCCTGGCGCTGAATGCCACCACCGGGAAACTGGCCTGGAGTTATCAGACCGTCCATCACGATCTGTGGGATATGGACCTGCCGGCACAGCCGACGCTGGCGGATATTACCGTTGACGGTACTACCGTTCCGGTTATCTATGCGCCAGCGAAAACCGGTAATATCTTTGTGCTGGACAGACGTAATGGCGAGCTGGTCGTGCCCGCCCCGGAAAAACCGGTCCCGCAGGGCGCGGCAAAAGGCGATTACGTCGCCAAAACTCAGCCGTTCTCTGATTTAACCTTCCGCCCGAAAAAAGATCTCTCCGGCGCGGATATGTGGGGCGCGACCATGTTCGACCAACTGGTGTGCCGCGTCATGTTCCACCAGTTGCGCTATGAAGGTATCTTCACCCCGCCGTCCGAGCAGGGAACATTGGTATTCCCTGGCAACCTGGGGATGTTTGAATGGGGCGGTATTTCCGTCGATCCAGACCGTCAGGTCGCTATCGCTAACCCGATGGCGCTGCCGTTTGTCTCGAAGCTGATCCCACGCGGCCCGGGTAATCCAATGGAACCGCCGAAAGACGCGAAAGGTACTGGTACAGAAGCGGGTATTCAGCCACAGTACGGCGTACCATTCGGCGTCACGCTGAATCCGTTCCTTTCGCCGTTTGGCCTGCCGTGTAAACAACCGGCCTGGGGCTATATTTCCGCGTTGGATCTGAAGACCAATGAAATCGTGTGGAAGAAACGTATAGGGACGCCGCGCGACAGTATGCCGTTCCCGATGCCGGTTCCGGTGCCGTTCAACATGGGGATGCCCATGCTGGGCGGGCCAATCTCAACCGCCGGTAACGTGCTGTTTATCGCCGCGACCGCCGACAACTACCTGCGCGCTTATAACATGAGCAACGGGGAAAAACTGTGGCAGGGACGTTTACCCGCCGGAGGCCAGGCAACGCCGATGACCTATGAGGTAAACGGTAAGCAGTACGTGGTCGTTTCTGCCGGAGGCCACGGTTCGTTTGGTACGAAGATGGGCGACTATATCGTGGCCTATGCTTTGCCTGACGACGCGAAATAACCATTAATGCCCGGCGTATGCCGGGCATTGTGCCGGGTGGCGGTTTCGCCTTACCCGGCCTGCGTCACAGACATCGGTCAGACCGTAAATCCTAACATCATTCCCGTATCTTCATGTTCTAACAGATGACAGTGCGCCATATAGGCATGTTCCTTCGGTGCGTCGTGATCGAACTTGACCAGCACTTCGCTGATCCCCCCCTCAACGCGTACCGTATCCTTCCAGCCCGTTCTGTGCGCCGCTGGCGCTTTGCCATTCTCTGACAAAATACGGAACTGCGTGCCGTGAATATGGAAAGGATGCAGCATCATGTCACCCACGCCGGAAATCACCCAACGTTCATGTCGGCCTTTTTGCGCCGCGAACATCGGTTTGTTCATATCAAAGACCTGGCCGTTGATAAAGTTAGCGTTATGGAAGTCGAATTTTCCGCCGTGATTCATATTGCCCATCGCGCCATGATTCATCCCGCTGTGATCCATGTTGCCATGATCCATCTCGCCATGCCCCATATTGCCGCCCTGCATATGCGCGTTCATGCTGTCATGATCCATGCCGCTCATCGCCTGAGCGCCATATTTCTTCATCAGCATTTGCATCCCCATCATATCAAGACGCGGGTCCATCGACAGTTTCAGGTTGCGCACCGTCAGCCCTTCCAGCGACGGCAGCGCCGGCATCGTCGTCAACGTATCCGGCAGCGTACCGGAGGCGGTAATCCGCAGCGGCTGGATACGCATCACCGGATGCGGTTTATCAAACGGAGCGATCGCCATTCCCATCTGGCTGACCGGCAGCGTCACCAGGTCAAAGGCTTTCCCGTCGCTGATATCCACCAGCACTTCAAAACGCTCGCCCATTAATAACGGCAGTTCGGTGACTTTCACCGGCTCCGCCAGCAGGCCGCCGTCGCTGGCGATCACATAAAGCGGGCGATTATCGCTGGCGGCGATATTCAGCGAACGCGCATTACAGCCATTTAGCAAGCGCAGACGTAGCCAGCCTTTCGGCGCGGAATGCTGCGGATAGATCGCGCCATTGGTCAGCAGCGTATCGCCAAACCAGCCGACGGCGGCGGTCATAATATCCAGTTGATAATCAATCTGGCCATCGGCGGAGAAACGTTTGTCCTGAATGATCACCGGCACATCGTCGATGCCCCACTGTTTCGGCAGGCGCAATTTGCGAATCTCGTCATCTTCAATCAGCACCAGTCCGGCAAGGCCCATCGCCACCTGGCGCCCGGTTTTGCCGTGTTTGTGCGGATGAATCCAGCAGGTCGCGGCGCGTTGCTCCGGCGTAAACGTCACCGTACGGGTTCCGCCTGCGGGAATAATCCCCTGCGGACCGCCGTCGACGATGCCTGGAATCTCCAGACCATGCCAGTGAAGCGTCGTGTCTTCGGCCAGTTGGTTATGGATATCAACGGTCACGCTTTTTCCTTTGTGAAGCTGTACCGCTGGCCCCAGCAAATTACCGTTGTAGCCCCAGGTTGTCGCGTTCTTACCGGCGAATGTGGACTGTCCGGCTTTAACAATTAACTGCATACGGTTGCTCGCATCTGCCGTTAACAGGTCAGGAATAGGCAACGCGGGACGTTCGGCGGCAAAAGCGGCGCGGCTCCACAGCGGCAGCGCTGATGCAACCCCCAGCGCCACTGAATATTTTAAGAAATCACGGCGTAACATAATCATTTCCTTATAATGAACAGGCGGGTGTCTAAGCTTAGACCCTGCCCTAACGGGAAGGTCAAGCCAGCAACACGTCTTTACCATTCCTGACAGCAATACAATAAGAATGAAAACGCCGCGACCAATCCTGATAATAAAAGTCGTCGCTACGTTCTCAGTATGCTAACGTTGACTTTCCCTGATGCCGTGGTAGAAGCAATGAAGACGTTTTTCAGACCCGTGTTGTTTGGCAGCCTGATGGCCTTATGCGCAAATAGCTATGCGCTTACTGAATCCGAAGCTGAAGATATGGCCGATTTAACGGCGGTTTTCGTTTTTCTGAAAAATGACTGTGGTTACCAAAATTTACCCAACAGTCAGATTCGGCGTGCGCTGGTCTTTTTTGCCCAGCAAAATCAGTGGGACCTGAGTAACTACGACACCTTCGATATGAAATCGTTGGGCGAAGACAGCTACCGCGATCTTAGCGGCATCGGTATTCCGGTCGCTAAAAAATGCAAAGCTTTGGCCCGCGATTCTCTGAGCCTGTTAGCCTACGTTAAATAATCCTCCGTGATCCTATTGCTGAAATAATGACCGTGCATCCACGGTCATTGTTAGCTATGATGTTGCGCCCTTTTTTTACGGGTGTTAACAATGGAGGTATCAGCCAATGGCCGAAAATACGATGTGGCATGAAACGCTACACGACCAGTTTGGTCAGTACTTTGCCGTAGACAACGTTCTGTATCATGAAAAAACCGATCACCAGGATTTAATCATCTTTGAAAACGCCGCTTTTGGCCGCGTGATGGCGCTGGACGGCGTGGTACAGACCACCGAACGCGACGAGTTTATTTATCATGAAATGATGACCCACGTCCCGCTGCTGGCGCACGGTCATGCGAAACACGTTCTGATTATCGGCGGCGGCGACGGCGCAATGCTACGTGAAGTTACCCGGCATAAAAACGTCGAAACCATCACCATGGTAGAGATAGACGCTGGCGTAGTCTCGTTTTGCCGCCAGTATTTACCCAACCACAATGCCGGCAGCTACGACGATCCGCGCTTTACGCTAGTGATCGACGACGGCGTGAATTTCGTCAATCAGACCCATCAGACCTTTGATGTGATCATTTCCGACTGTACCGATCCGATAGGCCCCGGCGAAAGCCTGTTTACCTCCGCCTTTTATGAAGGCTGTAAGCGTTGCCTGAATCCGGGCGGCATTTTTGTCGCCCAGAACGGCGTGTGCTTCCTGCAACAGGATGAAGCGCTCGACAGCCACCGCAAGCTGAGTCATTACTTCAGCGATGTCGGCTTCTACCAGGCGGCGATTCCGACCTACTACGGCGGCATTATGACCTTCGCCTGGGCGACGGACAACGATGCTCTTCGTCACCTGTCGAGCGAAATTATTCAGGCGCGTTTTCATGCCGCCGGCCTCAAATGTCGCTATTACAACCCGGCTATTCATGCCGCTGCATTTGCGCTACCGCAATATCTACATGACGCACTGTCCGCACAGTGACGTTAAGGAGGTGATAAAAATTGAAAAAGCTGAAACTGCATGGCTTTAACAATCTGACGAAAAGCCTGAGTTTTTGTATTTACGATATCTGCTACGCCAAAACCGCAGAAGAGCGCGATGGCTATATCGCCTATATCGATGAACTCTATAACGCCAACCGACTGACCGAGATCCTGTCGGAGACCTGCTCCATTATCGGCGCGAACATCCTGAACATCGCCCGACAGGATTATGAACCCCAGGGCGCCAGCGTCACGATTCTGGTGAGCGAAGAGCCAGTCGACCCGAAACTTATCGACCAAACCGAACATCCCGGCCCGCTGCCGGAAACCGTGGTGGCGCACCTCGATAAGAGCCATATCTGTGTGCATACCTATCCGGAAAGCCATCCGGAAGGCGGGCTATGCACCTTTCGCGCCGACATCGAAGTGTCAACCTGCGGGGTGATTTCACCGCTAAAAGCGCTCAATTACCTGATCCACCAGCTAGAGTCCGATATTGTCACCATCGATTACCGCGTGCGCGGCTTTACGCGCGACGTCAACGGTATGAAGCACTTTATCGATCATGAGATTAATTCTATTCAGAATTTTATGTCGGAAGATATGAAGTCGCTGTATGACATGGTGGATGTAAACGTGTATCAGGAAAATATTTTCCATACCAAGATGCTGCTTAAAGAGTTCGATCTTAAGCACTACATGTTTCACACCAAACCGGAAGATCTCACTGAAACCGAACGCCAGGAGATCACCGCCGCGCTGTGGAAAGAGATGCGCGAGATTTACTACGGCCGCAATATTTCTGCGGTCTGATTCATCACTGACAGCGCCTGACGGCGCTGTCACTCCGGCTGCACCAGCGTTAGCGCAAAAGCGCGCCCTTTCAGTTCAACCTGCGCTGACGGCGGCAGATTGACGTCGGTAATCACGTCATTAAAGCGCTCAAGCGGCACCACATTAAAGAGCGAATGCGCGCCATACTTACTGCTGTCCGCCAGCAACACTTTGCGCTGCGCATTAGCAATAATCTCCTGTTTAAGCCCGGCCTTATCTTCCGTTGGGGTCGTCACGCCCGTTTTTACCCCCCATGAATTACAGCTCATAAACGCGATGTTCGGGTAAACGCTGCGCAACAGCTTGCGCCCATGCTCACCGATACAGGACTGACTGCTGTCATCGATACGACCGCCGACAATCGTCACTTCAATTTGCCGGAACTCAGATAAAAACAGCGCAATATGCAGATCGACGGTGATGACCCGCAGCGGAAGATGGGTTAAGCATTTCGCCAGTTCCATCATTGTCGTACCGGCATCCAGCACGACGGCATCGCCAGCATTCACCAGCGATGCGGCAACGCGTGCGATCGCCCGTTTTTCAGCGGGCGATCGCAGTTGTTTTTCATTGGTGGTGGGCTGGGCGGGTTCAAAACGCCGCAGCGCCACGCCGCCATGACTACGGCTGATCACGCCCTGCTCATCCAGCTTGATCAAATCGCGACGGATAGTGGCTGGCGATGCGTCAACCGCCTCAACCAGCTGTTCTACCGTAACCAGCGTATGGTTTTTCAGATACGCCACAATGAGATCCAGACGGTGTTGTCCTTTCATAACAGGGAATTATGCCAGTTGCATTGCCAGTTTGATCGATACGGCCATGCTCTCAGATTTTGCTTTTCCCGTCCAGGCGATATCAAATGCGGTGCCATGATCGGCAGAGGTCCGAATAAACGGCAGCCCCGCGGTGATATTCACGCCATCATAAAAGCCAAGCAATTTCAACGGGATATGCCCCTGATCATGATACATCGCCACCACCATATCATACTGTCCCTCATAAGCCTGGAGAAATACAGTATCCGGCGGGCACGGCCCATAAACGTCCATACCTTTTGCGCGGGCATCGGTAATGGCTGGCGTCAGGATACGCGTCTCTTCATCGCCAAACAGGCCATTCTCGCCCGCATGAGGATTCACGCCTGCCACGGCGATACGCGGTTTAACGTAACCCACGCGCTTGAGGAAAGTATCAGCAATGCCAATCACCGTTTCGACACGCGTGGTACTTAACGTATCAAGGAATTTACGCAGCGCGATATGCGTTGAAACGTGAATCACTTTTAGTTTATCGGTGTAAAGTACCATCGCGTAATCGCGGCTATGGGTCAGGGTCGCGAGCAGCTCGGTATGGCCCGGATAGTTGTGCCCCGCCAGGTGCAGCGCCTCTTTATTCAACGGCGCGGTAGCGATAGCCTGTACGTCGCCCCGTAACGCTAACTCGGTGGCGCGCTTCACGCAGCGATACGCTAAATCCCCCGCCTGCGCCTGAACTTTCCCGGCCTCCAGCGCCTCCGGCTGCGCCAGCGGCTCATCAATCACATGAATGATGCCGGGCGCAAAACGCGCTTCGGCGACCCGTTCAATGGCCCGTAACTCGACGTTCGGCGTGATGCCCTTCGCCTGTAAACGTTTCAACGTTGCGAGGCATCCAATAACCACCAGCGGCGCGCCGTTGAGACCGTCTTCGCTTAGCGCTTTAACAATAATTTCCGGCCCAATGCCCGCTGGATCGCCCATGGTAATGGCAACGGTTTTAGTCTCCACAATACATCTCCTCAATATAATAAAGCGCGTCACACAACGTACTGTCTGAACCGAATCCGCCCGCTTTGGTAATGACCGGCAGATCGTCAATTTCGCTGTTTACAAACGTTCCACAGGGAATACAGGGCGCCACCTCGCTCTGAATGCGATAACCTTCAGCGCCAAGTGCGCCGGCGACGGCGGTAGCGATATCGCCGCCGGTCAGAAACAACCCGCCAATCCGCGCCTGCTCGATAATGTTTAACGTGACGACGCCAAGCCGCTGGCTCAGTCGCTCGCCCAATTGCTGACGGCTCATCGCGGATTTTTCGCACAACGCGTCGATTAACTGTCGATCTTCTGCGCGACGGCTGGTGCGTAAAATCGTATGTCGATGCTGACTTAACAGCGCGCAGGCCTGCTCTACGACAGACGCGATTTCCTGTTCCGCGCTATCCGACACCATGCGCGCGGCATCGATATCCACGACCTCCGCACGTCCCCGGCACAGCGCATTATCCACCTGACGTCGCGTGGCTTCGCTCATCGAACCGGCCACCACCAGCACCGGCAGCCGCTGCCGGTCTTGCATAAAAAGTTCAACCGGCAACGCATTCGCCAGACCCGCTGCGCCGACGAGCAGCGGCATCGACGGTTGTTCACACGCCGCTTGCGCAATCAACGTCAGGTCCCGCTCTTCCACCGCATCCACGACGATAATCCCTTCGCCCTCAGCCGCATAAGCCGTAAGTAAGGCGCTTAACCCGCCGCGTCGGACATCCTGCAAAAAGACTTCATACACAGGGATCTCACTTTGCAACGCCACTATCTCGGCAATGCGGGAAGAGACAATGGGCGTTTTCGGATCGCTGGCAAATTCGGTTTCCAGTAGCGGGACGCCATTAACCAGACATTTTCCTTCAAGCGTCGTGCGTCCGGCCGCAGGGATCGCGGCGGCGATAACGGCCAGTTTTCGCTGACTGGCGCGCATGGCCGCCGTCACTTCGGCGCCGATATTGCCGCGAAATGTGGAGTCGATTTTTTTGTACACCAGCGGCGCTGGCGATGTCTCACACCACGGGGAAAGCGCGGCATAAACGGCAGATGCCGCCAGATCTGCGGGCATCGCCCGGCTTTCGGTGTTAATGACTAACACATCGGCGCGGCGGGACGGTTTTTGCGACGCGCTCAACATAACTTCCGTTCTCGCCCCCTTCTTCGCCAACTGGACGCCGGTATCATTCGATCCGGTAAAATCATCGGCGATAACCATCATTTTCATGCGTTTTTCTCCAAAGAAGCCTGACGCGCCTGTTTTTTTGCAACCCAGGAGGTCAACACTGGCGTCAGGATTGCCGTGGTGATCACCGAGGCGGCAATCAGCGGAGCGGCAGCAGCGGCCACCTCGGCGAGCGAAGGGTCGGCCTGCGCAATAGCCAGCGGCGTCGCAACGGCATTACCCGCGGTGCTGGAGGCCGCCGCCCCGGCAATGCCAGTTCCGCCAACCAGACGATCTGCGCGAATATTAAAAAAACCGCCAACGAACGTTGTCAGCACGCCGAGCAGAATTCCGGCAAGTCCGCCTTGCAGTAACATTTCCAGGTTGATGCCCGCCCCCAGCGCAAAAGCAAAGAAAGGAATGAGCAGCGGGCCGCCTTTAGTCAAAAAATCGCGCATATGAGGATCAAGATTGCCGAGGATCATGCCGACAACCAGCGGAACCAGCACCGCCACCAGCGCCATAATGGGAATGTTCGCCATCCCTGCCGCGCCCAGCGCAATCATCGTAAAGAAAGGGCCATCATTAAGAGACAAAATAGAGATAGCGCCGACGTCGCGCTCATTGCCGAATTCGCCTACCAGCGCAGCATAAAGTCCGCCATTTGAATTGCTCATCGCCGCGATAATCGCCACGCCGCTCAGGCCAAAAATACCCTCCGCGCCGAAAAGATGCTCCACGCCCAGGCCAATGCCGATGGCGACAAGCAACTTAGTGAGCGTAATCGTCCCGCCCTGCAATAACGCCTGGGGCGCGGCTTTCACACTGATACCGGCTCCCATACACAGCAGAAAAGCGCCAATCAGCGGTGCCGCGCCGTTTTTAAATAAGGCAGTGGTAAAACCGCCGATCTCAAGCGCCTGCGGGGCGAAGGTGTTAATGACTGCGCCAATAACGAGCGGTACGACCATCATGCCGCCGGGTACGCGCTCTATTGCTTTTTTGATGTTCATGGTCTTACCGCCTGTTGCTTGTTGTGATTGAATAAAATCATAACGATTATATTCAATCAAATTAAGATCACAAACGCGTCAGATCACAGTTTTAAAATGATTAATAAAAATCAAAAAAAATCATTCTGCTATAAAAAAGCCGGGATACTCCCGGCTGGAATGTTTGGCGACTTCGTTTCCACTACCGCCCCCAACTGTCCGTCGACTGGCGTTGTGGGACAATAACGAAGAGAGGGTCAGGCTTTACTGACGAATTCCCGATACGCGGCGACGACCCGCAGAAAATCCTCCATGCCGCACAGGGATAAACTCTCTTCATCGTAATAACTCATCCCCTCTTCCATCTCATCGCCGGAAAAATCCAGTTGATTGGCGCGAATCATCACTTCTTCGCCGTCCATCCAGATCGTGTATTCATGCCCTGCTCGTTGCCAGGAGCGTTCGCTGCCTTTGACCGTACGCGCGGCTTGTTCTACTTCATCCAGTAGCGAGAGGTTGTCTTTAACCTCTTCATTAAACCAGTGACCGACCACCTCGTGGCCCATCGACATTCGTACTTTTACCCCTCCGGTAACGTCGCGCAGAAATTCGTAATCCATAATTGTTTTCCTCTGCCCTGGCAATGCGCCAATACCGCATTGCGCCTTAAGGTAATTATCGCAGCACGGTGAAAGAAAAACAGCGGGGCGCACAAAAGATAAAATAAAAATGCCAAAACAGTTTATTATTCATACAGAAAGTCACTCTAGCGCTTCAATATATCTACACGCACTCCGACAAAGTGCTACGTGCCGCACCGTGGGGTATTAAGTCTCCACGATTCACAAACTCGCCGTTAGCGAAGCGCGATCTGGAAGAGTATTTATTTAATGAATGTGCTTTTCATATGCAGCCGAAATCAATGGCGCAGCCCCACGGCGGAGCAGGTGTTCCGCCGCTATCCTGGCCTTAGCGTCCGTTCCGCTGGCACCAGCCGCAACGCCAAAAAAAGCGTGTCGTGCGGGTTACTTCAGTGGGCTGACGTTATCTGCGTTATGGAGCAGAAACATAAAGACCGGTTGATGGCTGAATATCGTCGTATTATTGAAAATAAGCCCCTGCACGTACTCGATATCCCCGACGATTATCGCTATATGGACCCTGAACTGGTCAGGCAACTGGAAGAGCTGGTGCCGGAAGTGCTGGGGATATAGGCGTTGCCGCAAGGAAATGTCCATCATCGATCACGATTACATTCACTTACTCTCCGTTAAGCGAAAACTCGACGACAAATTTCACATCAGGCAGCGCGCCGTTTAGATGACCTTTTATTATGCGCCGGAAGAGAGCAGTCATTAAAAACGGCTGCCCCTCATCCAGCTATAGCATTACCAGCCCGGCGTCCCTCTGGCGTTTTTTCAGAAATCATCAATACCCTGCCCACGCCGACGCCTGCTAGTCTTTCAGACGCTTCCTTATCATCCGGGTCGTTGTCATGAAATTGTTGGCTACTTGATAAGCACTTTTCAACTGAACTCCAGCAATGGGCGATATCAGCAGAGAAGCCGTAGTGAGTTGTATTTTTTGTCAGACGGTTGAAGGAAAATTCAGGAAGGATACATTATGTCTGTATTTCGACGAATAATTTATCATAGCGGTTGGTTTATTCTGTTTGGGCCGTTAATAGGCGCAGCCATCGCGATAGGTATCATAAACTTTTTACCCGCCATTATTGGCGGACCAGACTCATTTTTGTTGTATTTCTGCAGAACAATACCAGAATTAGTGATTATTACCGGCTGGATATACAGTCTCCTCCCCGCATGGTTAACCGGTGTCGCCTGCGCGCTGATCCCCCTGAAATTATATCAAAAAATAATTAACAGGATGATCCTTTGCGCCATTGCAGGTGGTCTGATCACGACGCTGTTTAATTTTGCGCGATATGGTTTTGACATAAGCATACTACCATTAATATATGGTGAAGTATTGATTATGCTTATTCCAGCGATTGTAGCCGGGGCAATAATGGGCGGGGTAATTACGTATTTGCCGGGGCTACGGGAAGTGAAGCGTAATAATAAATAAGAAGCGCCATTCGGGCCCGGAAATCCGGGCCCGTCTCTGTTACACCGCAGTCTGGAAAATCACGCCGTCCGCTTTCTCAGTGTACTGAGAGAGCTGGTCGAAGTTCAGGTAACGGTAAGTATCTACCGCCGCCAGCTCCGCAGAAGCCGGAAAACGATCTGTCGATGACCTTTTATTATGCGCCGGAAGAGCGCAGTCATTAAAAATGGAGAGTCTCACATCACCAGCCCGGCCCCTCCATCACGGGCATGAGTTCCACAATATTCTCCAGTACCAGTGGCGTGTGGTGATCTGAACTTAATGCCAGTAAAACATCACCTGTGACAACAATTTCTTGGTTTAACAAACTGTCGCCGTCTTGGTTTAACAAATCGTCGCCGTACTGTACTTTAACTCTTTCTATGATCTCATCGCTCAACAAGAGTTGCACTTGCCCATTCCAGTCGGCTGTCTGCATGTCGGCATCCTGGACGCAGGTTAACGGTTCTTCGAGTTTAACCACCCAATAACGCTGCGCGCCGCTTTTTTGCTCTGCCAGTATTCCGCGCAATGACACGGTATCGCCTTCCCGCACGCAGCGCTGTTGCCGTTTTTTCGCCATTTCTTCAACCGTTTTGACTGGCAAAATGTCGGTGCTGTGGTTACACCAGGCCAGTGAGCTTTGGCGACTAATGCCCTGAAATTGAGGAACGGGCAACCACCATGTATTATTAGCGTCTTTCTGCAATACCAATACCACATCCAACTTTTTACTATCCTGACTATACCAGTCAGCATCGGCATTGGCTGGTTCGCCACAAAAATAGGCATATTTTTGCGCCGCGCATAGCTGCGTCACCACGAAGGATGGCACAGGCGTATTATTCAGCGTTGTTTTACGATTAAGATCGCCAACGTAGTTTTCACGTACCGCGTCAAGCAGTTGCGTGCGCAACGGATCGCCTTTTTCTACCGGCAGGCAAGCTGCGATGCGCCCGTACTGTTTCACCAGCGCGCGTAATTCCTGTGACTTCAGGTCAACATTCCCGGCAAAGTGGCACTTCGCTTGCTCCGGCGCGCTAAACTCTTCATCCAGGTAAACCGTACTCACCCACCCTTCGGTACCGCTGTCCAGCAGAATACGATCGAAGAGATAATATTTATCATCTTCATCTTTAATATATTGACCGTCAGTATCTTTTAGCAGGCCGCAAAAATAGGCCAGTTCGCGCGTCTCGTTGATTTCAATCCGCTTGATATCGAAGCGGGCGTTTAATAGCCCAACCTCCTCGCGTAGCGTTAACGCAATAGCGCCACGTGGATTTTCATCAGGCTTCAGCGGGAACATATCTGATGCATATAAATTGCAACAAACCATCACCAACAGCAATAAAAAATAACGCATGAACGTGACCGTCGAAAAATTGCATTGAGGGTGCCATAATAGCGCTTTGCGTTATTATCAGTAATCATTTGCTCATGAAAAAGATCGCGTTCGGTTTCCCGTTATTGCTGGCAGTATTGCCTCATCCGGCGCAAGCCAATGAGGCCGTGGCGAATAGTTCATTACATTTACTGGCACAGAGCGATATTCAACTGGCGAAAGAGCGTCTGTTAATTGAACGCGATCGGATTAATGCCGATTATTTGTTTGTGAATCCGACCGCGCAGGATATTACCGTTCCTGTCGTTTTCCCCATGCCGCCGCTGTCATTTAGCGACGTTAACGAAGCCGGTGAAGATTACATCCCCGGCATCCGCAACATTAAAATCCGCGTCGATGGTCAGATCGTGACCCCGCAACCACGCTGGACCGTAGTACTGAATGCTCCGCAGGAAGAGATCACCGATAAACTTCAGCAGGCTGGCTGGACGGTGGAGCAACTGATCGCCGCGCTAAGCGATGGTGAATTTTCGCCTCCGGCGGATCACCCGGCGCTGCCGCCGGAATGGTTTAAGGATAATCAGCCGCAGTTTACTATCCAGCGCAACTTCATCTGGCAGCAGACCTTTCCGGCGGGGAAAGCGGTGACTATCCACCAGGTTTACACCCCGAGCGTGTCACTCAGCGCGCTAATGTCAACGGATGAGCTGGACAATGACAACACCTGCCCGACGGCGGAAAACCGCCAGCAAATACAGCAGGCGCTGGATCAGTTAATGACGACGCAAGGCCCGGCAGGCGCTTTGGGGCAAAACCGAATGGATGTGGTGCTAACCGGTGATCCCGCGTGGAAAGAGGGGGACATCGGCGAGTTTACGCTGCGCCTTCACGGCGACGTGATCACCACCTGCTTTCAGCCGCCGCTGACGCGAATTAACGCCACTACGCTGGAATTTAAGCAGAAAAATTTCCGGCCTGCGGAAAATCTGGCAGTGACGTTTTATTCTTTATCGTCCATGTACGAATGATGGCATAAAACGCTTTACTCACTCAAATCCACGAGCGCATGAAGCGTCTTATAATTAAAAATCCACTAGGTAGAAAGAATTTCACCCTGCTGGTAAAATTTATAATCACTCTCGCTATTTGGCGACTTCAGTTTTATGACATCCCCCATTTGTTTCCAACGGGCATAAGGCGCCTTGTTATTCATTGATTTGAGATTCTGCACCATCGGTTCGATGGCGCGCGCACATTTTTGCGTTACCGTCATCGTAAAATGCCATCATCCCACCGTTAGTAACGTGTAAATGTGTAATTTAGCCGCCGCATCAGCGTTGCCGCATAGCATCAATAGCATTCCTATAACCCATAACTTTCTCATTCACTTTATTTCCGTTAAGCGAAAAATATTATCCAGTAACAGCGGCGTATGATGCGAGACGCTCAGCGCCAGAAAAATATCGCCGCCGACGCTGACTTTTTTACCGACCAAATTGTTGAGCGATTCCCGCTCTTGTGGGGTTAGCACCAGTTGCATCGTCTGGTTCCAGCCAGGCTGCTGCTTATTGGCATCGCGCACGCAGGCAAGGGGGTTATCCGGGGTCAGGGTCCAGTAAGCGGACTCGCCGTCACCCTGCTGGCGAAGCGTGCCGGTGAGGTTAACGGTGTCTCCCTCCACCCTGCACGCCTGCGCCAGTTGCGCTAAATCGGTTTCTCGCAGCGTGCCATCGCTACAGTACCCGCCGCTCACTTTAGATTGTTGTGTCAGCAGCTTGTTTTCCGGCTGCGGGCGCCACACGCCATCCGGGGATTTTTTCAACACGACGCGAAGCCGATTATTGGCGTCATCATGGATAAAAAAACTCGTTTTATCTCCCGTCGCCTTACCCAAAAAGTAAGCATAATCTTCCGTGGCGCAAAGGTCTTCGACGATAAATTTTACCGTCGGCAGCGGGCCGTTCAGGGTTAAGCTATTGCTGTCGCCAATATAACTGACGCGCAGGCCGTTCAGAATATCGCTTCGCAGCGGGTCGCTGGCTTTTACCGGCTGGCAAATATTTTTGCGCCCTTGCGCGGCGACCTGCTCACGTAAGAGCGCAGACGTTAACGGTACGTTTTTACCATAATGGCAGTGAACATCCTGCGGCGAAGCAATGGTTTTATCAAAGCGCACAACGCTGCCCCAACTCCAGCGATAACCTATCGCCATCACGCGGTCATAAAGATGATATTGATTTTGCCCATCCGTCAGAAAATTATCGTTTTTGTCTTTTATTAAGCCACAAACGTAAGCAATGCTACTGTTTGCTTCAATCCGCCGCAGGTTAAACAGCCCATCCTCAAGCCCTTCTTCATCGCGCAGCGACAGGGCAATATATTTGCGCCAGGTATCACCTTGTGGCAATGGTTTTATTTCTTCGGCAAATGTATTTTGGCAAATTATTAATAATAAAAATAAATAATACCGCATTTTTCTTCCCTCGAAAAACGGCACTCACCGGATTATGATAATGATTATGTTTCGGACATGGAATGCACCGGTATGACATATTTTAAGTGGCTGAGCGTACTCCTGTGTTTTATTACCAGTTATCATGCTTATGCAAACGACTCGGCGGTCGGGGAATCCAATGGTTCCATTGAATTTCTGCAACAAAATGAGATCAGCATGGCGAAAGAGCGATTGTTGATTGCCAGCGATCGTATCAATGTCGATTATGTATTTATTAATCATTCGGCGCAGGATATTACCGTTCCGGTAGCTTTTCCGATGCCGGCTATTTCCCAAAGATATATGGGAGATAGCACAGAAGGTATTGCCAACTTTAAGATCAGTGTGGACGGTAAACCGGTTAAAAGCGAGTCCCGCTGGCGAGTTATCCATGACTTAGGCGGTAAAGGTGAAGAAGACATTACGGCGAAACTACTGCAAACCGGCTGGACGATCCCACAGCTACGCCATGTCCTCAATCGCGAGGGCAAAGCCTCTATTGAAGAAAGATATAAAGAGGGAAAACAGCAATTACCGTCAGAGTGGTTTGATGACGGCTATCTGAATATTGCCGTTCAACAATATTTTATCTGGCAACAACGTTTTCCGGCGGGCAAGGAGATCGTGATTCACCACTCATACACGCCCAGTAAATCCACCGGCGTGCCTGACAGCCTTGACAGTCTTCTTGGTGATGAGCTCGGCGATCAATGCCTGACCGCCGCCACTCGCAAGGCGTTAAAACAGCTGGATGCAGGAATAAAATATAAAAACGAAGACGGTAGCGCGAATATCGGCTGGGGCTATCTGGGCTATATTCTGAAAACTGGCGCTAACTGGAAAGAGGGTGTCATTGGCGACTTTACCTTGCGCATTCATAAGAAGGATGAGACTGAAGTGGTCGTCCCCTGCTTTAATTACCCGCTAAAACAAATTGATCCGTTAACCCTGGAGTTTAAACAAAAAAACTTCAAGCCCGATGAAAACCTGGATATCCATTTTTATTACGATTCTTCGCTGTAAAAACTGGCCCGGAAATCCGGGCCAGTCACTTTTATACCGCAGTCTGGAAAATCACGCCGTCCGCTTTCTCAGTGTACTGAGAGAGCTGGTCGAAGTTCAGGTAACGGTAAGTATCCACCGCCGTCTTATCCACCTGCGCCACGTAGGTCTGGTACTCTTCCGGCGTCGGCAGTTTGCCGATCAGCGCCGCCACCGCCGCCAGCTCCGCAGAAGCCAGGAAGACGTTCGCACCGGTACCTAAACGGTTCGGGAAGTTACGGGTAGAGGTGGAGACCACCGTCGCGCCGTCGGCCACACGCGCCTGGTTACCCATACACAGGGAACAGCCCGGGATCTCGATACGCGCCCCGCTCTTACCAAACACGCTGTAGTAGCCTTCTTCGGTGAGCTGCGCGGCGTCCATACGAGTTGGCGGCGCCACCCACAGGCGGGTTGGCAACTGGCCTTTGTGGCTATCCAGCAGCTTACCAGCCGCGCGGAAGTGGCCGATGTTGGTCATGCAGGAACCGATGAACACTTCGTCGATCTTCTCGCCCTGCACGTCAGACAGCAGACGCGCGTCGTCCGGATCGTTCGGCGCACAGAGGATTGGCTCTTTGATATCCGCCAGATCGATGTCGATCACCGCCGCGTACTCTGCGTCAGCATCGGCTTCCAGCAGTTGGGGGGCCGCCAGCCATTTTTCCATGCCCTGGATACGGCGTTCCAGCGTACGACGGTCGCCGTAGCCTTCGGCGATCATCCACTTCAGCAGGACGATGTTGGAGGTCAGGTATTCAACAATCGGCTCTTTGTTCAGCTTGATGGTACAACCGGCAGCGGAACGCTCGGCGGAAGCATCGGTCAGCTCAAACGCCTGCTCCACTTTCAGATCCGGCAGACCTTCGATTTCCAGGATGCGGCCAGAGAAGATGTTTTTCTTGCCTTTCTTCTCAACGGTCAGCAGGCCCTGTTTGATGGCGTACAGCGGGATGGCGTGTACCAGATCGCGCAGGGTGATGCCCGGCTGCATTTTGCCTTTGAAGCGCACCAGCACGGATTCCGGCATATCCAGCGGCATCACGCCGGTCGCGGCGGCAAACGCCACCAGACCAGAACCCGCCGGGAAAGAGATACCAATCGGGAAACGGGTATGGGAGTCACCGCCGGTACCGACGGTATCCGGCAGCAGCATACGGTTCAGCCAGGAGTGGATCACGCCATCGCCCGGACGCAGAGAGACACCGCCACGGTTCATAATGAAGTCCGGCAGCGTGTGGTGCGTGGTGACGTCAACCGGCTTCGGATAGGCTGCGGTGTGACAGAACGACTGCATGACCAGATCGGCGGAGAATCCCAGACAGGCCAGGTCTTTCAGCTCGTCGCGGGTCATCGGGCCAGTCGTATCCTGAGAACCGACGGAGGTCATTTTCGGTTCGCAGTACGCGCCCGGACGGATACCTTTCACGCCACAGGCGCGACCGACCATTTTCTGCGCCAGCGAGAAGCCACGGCTGCTTTCCGCCACGTCTTTTGCCTGACGGAAAACATCAGAGTGCGGCAGACCCAGCGCTTCACGCGCTTTGGTGGTCAGGCCACGGCCGATAATCAGCGGAATACGACCACCGGCACGCACTTCGTCGATCAGCACGTCGGTTTTCAGTTCGAAGGTTGCCAGTAGCTCGCCGGTTTCATGATTGCGTACTTCGCCTTTGTACGGGTAGACGTCAATCACGTCGCCCATATTCAGGTTAGAAACGTCAACTTCGATTGGCAGTGCGCCCGCATCTTCCATAGTGTTAAAGAAGATAGGCGCAATTTTGCCGCCGAGGCACAGGCCGCCGCCGCGCTTATTCGGCACATTCGGGATGTCATCGCCCATGAACCACAGCACGGAGTTGGTCGCGGATTTACGGGAAGAACCGGTGCCCACCACGTCACCCACGTAAGCCAGCGGGTAGCCTTTTTTCTGCAATGCTTCGATTTGTTTGATGGGGCCGACAACGCCTGGCTGATCCGGCTCAATGCCTTCACGGGCGTTTTTCAGCATCGCCTGCGCATGTAACGGGATATCCGGTCTCGACCACGCATCCGGCGCCGGAGAGAGATCGTCGGTATTCGTTTCGCCGGTCACTTTGAAAACGGTGACGGTGATTTTTTCCGCCAGCGGCGGACGGCTCAGGAACCATTCGGCGTCGGCCCAGGATTGCATCACCTGTTTGGCATATTCATTGCCCGCTTTGGCTTTCTCTTCTACGTCGTAGAAGTTATCGAACATCAGCAGAGTGTGGGACAGCGCTTTGGCAGCAATCGGCGCCAGTTTCGCATCGTCCAGCGCATCAATCAGCGGATGAATGTTGTAACCACCCTGCATGGTGCCCAGCAGTTCAATGGCTTTTTCTGGGGAGACCAGCGGGGAGGTGGTGTCGCCTTTCGCGACAGCAGCGAGAAAACCGGCTTTAACATAAGCGGCTTCATCTACGCCAGGAGGAACGCGGTTGATCAACAGGTCTAACAGGAATTCTTCTTCGCCCACAGGCGGGGTCTTCAGCAGCTCGACAAGCGCAGCCATTTGGGTTGCGTCTAAAGGTTTCGGCACAATCCCCTGGGCAGCACGCTCAGCTACGTGCTTACGGTATTCTTCTAGCACGACGATATCTCCTCGCTCTCATTGTCATAATGCGGCGCTTTTGTTGATGGGCGATTCTCTTCACGCTCCTGTGAGACAGTAGTTAGTAGGGTAAATGCCCGGTACCGCATAAGGCACAATAACAGGATTTTCTTTAAGTGTTAATCTGTTTACAAAAAAGCAACATAAAAAAGTGGCTGAATCGTTAAGGATGGTCTAATGCTCTACTGAGACGGGAGCTGCAGCCATAAATGCTTACCTCATTTCGTGCTTTGATCGTCACGTAACGTTACCGATCCCAACATTAGCTAAAAATTAAACTATCGTCCCTTTATACTCACGCCAAACTGCACCCCGTCGGCGGCAGGCATAATGACCATAGCGATTCTCGGGAATCGGGAGAGATAAAATGACGTTGCCCTTTAAACCCCATCTCATTGCCCTTGTGTGCAGTGCCGGGTTATTTGCCGCTTCGGGCGTACTGTATGTTAAAAGCCGCGCTCCCGAAGCGCCCGCGCAGGCGGCAGCTCCCGCCTCTGAGCCAACGCAGACCGCTGTGCCCGCGCCTGTCGCGAAAACGACCTTTACCACTGCGCAAATTGATCAATGGGTCGCGCCTGTCGCGCTTTATCCCGATGCCCTGCTTTCGCAGGTGCTCATGGCCTCCACCTACCCGGCGAACGTAGTTCAGGCCGTCCAGTGGTCGCGCGATAACCCTACGCTGCAGGGCGATGCCGCTATTCAGGCGGTGGCCAGCCAACCGTGGGACCCCAGCGTCAAATCGCTGGTCGCCTTTCCCCAGTTGATGGCGCTTATGGGCGAGAATCCGCAATGGGTGCAAAACCTGGGCGATGCGTTCTTAGCCCAGCCACAGGATGTGATGGATGCGGTGCAAAGGCTGCGTCTGCTCGCTCAACAAACCGGTTCGCTAAAATCCACGCCACAGCAAACCGTCACCAGCGTGCCGAAGTCCAGCGCTTCTACCGCCGTCACGACGACAACCACCACATCCGCCAGTACGCCAGCGACACCGTCGACCGTCATCAAAATTGAACCCGCGAATCCGCAGGTGGTGTACGTGCCGAACTATAACCCCGCGACGGTGTATGGTGCCTAGCCCAATACCGCTTATCCGCCGGTGTATTTACCGCCCCCTCCGGGGCAGCAGTTTGCCGATAGTTTTGTTAAAGGTTTTGGTTATAGTCTGGGCGTCGCCACCACCTATGCGTTGTTCAGCAGCATAGACTGGGATGACGACGATCATCACCACCATGACGACGACCATCATGATGATGATTACCATCATGGTGGTAACGGTTATCAACATAATGGCGATAATATCAACATCAATGTCAATAATTTCAACCGGATATCCGGGCAAAACCTGCCGGGCCAAACGATGGGCTGGCAGCATAATCCCGCCTGGCGCAATGGCGTCCCCTATCCGAATAATACCGTTGCGCAACGGTTCCATCCCACCAATGTTAGCGGCGGGTTAAGCGCAACGCAGCAAGCGCCAGTGTCTCGCGACAGTCAGCGCCAGGCGGCCATGGCGCAATTCCAACAGCGCAGCCATACATCACCCGCTAACCTGTCAGGCGAGACATCCCGCGATAGACAGCGCAAAGCGGCATCGCAGCAGTTAAATCAAATTGCCCAGCGTAATAATTACCGTGGCTATGACGGAACACAAAACAGCAGTCGTCGCGAGGCGGCGCAGCAGACACTGAATAAATCCACCACGCAGCAGCATCGTTCCGAGCTGAAGGCTAAAGCCCAGCAGCACCCTGTTTCACAACAGCAGAGAGACACCGCCCGCCAGCGTATTGAATCCTCTACGCCGCAACAGCGTCAGGCATTTCGCCAGAATATGCACGCCAATGTGTTTAGCGGGAACGACAGTCGATCGCCGTCATGGCAATCGCAACAGCTACGCGGCCTGGAAAGCCGTCGCGGCAGTCACTTAAACACCGAGCAACGCGCCGCCGCGCGGGAACATTTTTCTGAACATCATGAATTTCATCGCCGTTAACCGGAGCAGATAATGAAAAAGGTTATGTTAAGCGCTCTGTTACTGTCGTTACCCTTGCTGGGCTACGCGCAGGAACGGTTCCCCTCCCCGGAAGCGGCCGCCAGCGCCTTCGCCGCGGCGGTAGCCGGAAAAAACGAAACGCAGCTTACCGCGCTACTGGGCGATGACTGGCGGCAATTTCTGCCGCCGGAAGGTGCCGATCCCGAGGCCGTGGCCCGCTTCAATCGTGACTGGCGCGAAGGCCATCGCATTGTACAGAAAGACAATACGGCGCACCTGAATGTCGGACGAGAAGACTGGCAGCTCCCGGTGCCCATGGTGAAAGAGACTGGCGGCTGGCGCTTTGATATGGCGGCAGCCGGGAATGAGATCCTCACCCGTACTATTGGGCGAAATGAACTTTCTACCTTACAGGCCATGCATGCTTACGTTGATGCGCAGCAGGACTATTACTTGCAAAACCATCGCTGGGCGCACAGGATAATCAGTAGCGAAGGCCAAAAAGATGGCCTGTACTGGCCAACCAAAGCAGGCGACGTCCCCAGTCCGTTAGGCCCAAACTTTAGTCCCGCAGCGCCAGACGAGGGTTACCACGGCTACCATTTCCGTATTATCAGCGATAACGACGGTCACGGCGCGGCGCTTCTGGCCTGGCCGATGCATTACGGCGAAACCGGGGTGATGAGTTTTATGGTCAACCAGGACGATCGTATTTATCAGGCGGATTTAGGCAAGGAGACGGAGAGTAAAGTTCAGGCTATCACGCGTTTTGCGCCAGACGCGCAGTGGCAGGTCGCCGAATAACCCGTAAGCGCCTGGCGTTATCGCCAGGCCGTGATCATTAGCCCTGATGCAGCATTAATTCCGGGTGGCCTTGTACCGGCGGCTTGTTGCTGGTCAGCGCGGCTTCATCAGCCTGAATGCTGCCGGAATTAGCCGCCCATACGCCTTCATGCGTGTGGGTGATCTGCTGATGCTGCGCATTCAAATCCTCGCCCATTGCCGCAATATGCGTACTTTCCGTACCACCGCTGTTAGTCGCCCAGGGGATGACGGGATCGCTGGCAAATGCCATGCCGGAAACCAACGTCGCGGTTAGCGCTGCTGTTGTCAGAAAAAGTTTCATATATCAAACCTCATAATTAGCTCGCTATTATTTTATAGGGTTACTAATTTCAGGGTGATGACAAAGTAAGGAGAGGTATTTCTTATGAAACAATTAGTTGATCGAAAATGACAGACAAAGGCACTACCGACGGCATAAGCTTTGAAAAACGTACTGCTGCGGAAAAGATAAATTTTGCGGTTTCGTTATCCTTCGCTATCATTTGACACATCTGATTTGCCATGCATAAAAAAAGCGGCTGTAAAGCCGCTTTTCTGTATCGGGTGGCGCATTGCCACCTACAGAAGATTATTTCTTCTTCGCTTTCGGGTTCGGCAGGTCGGTAATACTACCTTCGAACACTTCAGCAGCCAGACCGACGGACTCGTGCAGCGTCGGGTGCGCATGAATGGTCAGCGCGATGTCTTCCGCATCACAGCCCATTTCGATCGCCAGACCGATTTCACCCAGCAGCTCGCCGCCGTTGGTACCGACAATCGCCCCGCCGATCACGCGGTGAGATTCTTTGTCGAAAATCAGTTTGGTCATACCGTCTGCGCAGTCAGAAGCGATAGCACGGCCAGAAGCTGCCCACGGGAAGGTGGCGGTTTCATAGCTGATGCCTTTTTCTTTCGCTTCTTTCTCGGTCAGGCCAACCCATGCCACTTCTGGCTCGGTGTACGCGATAGACGGGATAACTTTCGGATCGAAGTAGTGTTTCTTCCCGGCGATAACTTCAGCGGCAACGTGGCCTTCGTGAACGCCTTTATGCGCCAGCATCGGCTGACCGACGATATCGCCGATAGCGAAGATGTGCGGCACGTTGGTGCGCAGCTGTTTGTCCACGCGGATAAAGCCACGGTCGTCAACTTCCACGCCAGCTTTGCCCGCGTCGAGGTTTTTACCGTTCGGCACACGACCAATCGCCACCAGAACCGCATCATAACGCTGCGCTTCAGCCGGGGCTTTTTTGCCTTCCATCGAAACGTAGATACCGTCTTCTTTCGCTTCAACGGCAGTCACTTTGGTTTCCAGCATCAGGTTGAATTTCTTGCTGATGCGCTTGGTGAAGACTTTAACGATATCTTTATCAGCCGCCGGGATAACCTGGTCGAACATTTCAACCACGTCGATCTCTGAACCCAGCGCGTGGTATACGGTACCCATTTCCAGACCGATGATACCGCCGCCCATGACCAGCATACGCTTCGGTACTTCTTTCAGTTCCAGAGCGTCGGTAGAATCCCATACGCGCGGGTCTTCATGCGGAATAAACGGTAATTGGATCGGACGAGAACCCGCCGCGATGATCGCGTTATCGAAGTTGATTACGGTTTTGCCGTTTTCGCCTTCCACTTCCAGGGTGTTCGCCCCGGTGAATTTACCCAGACCGTTGACCACTTTCACCTTACGGCCTTTGGCCATACCCGCCAGACCGCCGGTCAGCTGCGTGATCACTTTCTCTTTCCAGGTACGAATCTTGTCGATATCGGTTTTCGGCTCACCGAAGACGATACCGTGTTCAGCCAGCGCTTTGGCTTCTTCGATAACTTTTGCTACGTGCAGCAGCGCTTTAGAAGGGATACAGCCGACGTTCAAACAAACACCGCCAAGGGTGCTGTAACGTTCTACAATTACGGTTTCCAGACCTAAATCAGCGCAACGGAAAGCGGCAGAATAGCCTGCCGGGCCCGCCCCAAGTACCACGACCTGAGTTTTGATTTCAGTACTCATCATGACCTCTTTATTTGTATCCGGCGGTCCGGGGTACTTGATCGCCCATCATCCACCGGGTCGTTCTATCCGCCCGTATCTTACAAAATTGTTAACAATTTTGAAACAACAAACGGATCACGAATTATCGCTTTCGCTAATAACCTCACAAACTCCATGAGATTATCAAAAAAAAGCCGGCCGTCGGGCCGGCTTTTTCATTACATCACCAGACGGCGAATGTCAGACAACATATTGTTGATAATGGTAATGAAACGCGCACCATCAGCACCATCGATCACACGGTGGTCGAAGGAAAGAGAGATAGGCATCATCAGACGCGGCACAAACTCTTTCCCATTCCACACCGGTTCCATCGCCGACTTAGAAACGCCGAGGATAGCCACTTCCGGCGCGTTAACAATCGGCGCGAAGTGGGTAGTTCCCAGACCGCCGATGCTGGAGATAGTGAAGCAACCACCCTGCATTTCGCCAGCGGTCAGCTTACCATCACGCGCTTTTTTGGAGATGGTGGTCAGTTCACGAGACAGCTCGGTCACGCTCTTCTTATTCACGTCTTTAAAGACCGGAACCACCAGGCCATTCGGGGTATCAACCGCCACGCCGATGTTGATGTATTTTTTCAGGGTCAGACGCTGACCGTCTTCGGACAGAGAGCTGTTGAAGCGCGGCATCTGTTCCAGAGCAGCGGCAACCGCTTTCATGATGAAGACCACTGGCGTGTATTTCACATCCAGTTTGCGCTTCTCAGCTTCGGCGTTCTGCTGTTTACGGAACGCTTCCAGATCGGTGATATCGGTTTTGTCGAAGTGCGTAACGTGCGGGATCATCACCCAGTTACGGCTCAGGTTCGCGCCAGAGATTTTCTGGATACGGCCCAGTTCCACTTCTTCAACTTCACCAAACTTGCTGAAGTCCACTTTCGGCCACGGCAGCATACCCGGGATACCACCGCCCGCAGCAGCCGGCGCAGCTTCCGCGCGTTTGATTGCGTCTTTCACGTAAGCCTGAACGTCTTCGCGCAGAATACGGCCTTTACGACCGGTGCCTTTCACTTTCGCCAGGTTTACACCAAACTCGCGCGCCAGGCGGCGAATCAGCGGAGTAGCGTGAACGTACGCGTCGTTTTCAGCGAACTCAGACTTGCCTTCCGCTTTGGCAGCCGGGGCAGCAGGCTTCTCAGCTTTCGCCGCCGGAGCCGGCGCCGCCGCTTCCTGTTTAGCCGGAGCGGCCGCAGGCGCTGCGCCTTCTACTTCGAAGACCATAATCAGAGAACCGGTTTTCACTTTATCGCCGGTGCTGATTTTGATTTCTTTCACGGTGCCCGCGAACGGCGCAGGCACTTCCATGGAGGCTTTGTCGCCTTCGACGGTGATCAGCGACTGTTCAGCGGCAACTTTATCGCCGACTTTGACCATCACTTCGGTGACTTCAACTTCGTCGCCGCCGATATCCGGTACGTTAACGTCTTTTACGCCCGTCGCTGCTGCTGGAGCAGCCGCAGCCGGAGCGGCTTCCGCTTTCGCTGGTGCTGCGGCAGGCGCTGCGCCCGCCACTTCGAAGACCATAATCAGTGAGCCGGTAGACACTTTATCACCGGTGTTCACTTTGATCTCTTTCACAGTGCCCGCGAACGGCGCCGGCACTTCCATAGAGGCCTTGTCGCCTTCGACGGTGATCAGCGACTGTTCAGCTTCAACGGTGTCGCCCACTTTCACCATCACTTCAGTCACTTCAACTTCGTCACTGCCGATATCCGGTACGTGAACGTCTTTTGCCGCTGCCGCAGCAGGTGCTGCTGCCGGCGCCGCTTCTTTCTTCTCTTCTGCCTTAGCAGGTGCAGCGTCGGCTGCACCTTCGGCGGAATCGAAAATCATGATAAGTGCACCGGTCTCGGTTTTGTCGCCGACAGAGACTTTGATCTCTTTCACGACGCCAGCCTGCGGAGACGGGACTTCCATAGAGGCTTTGTCGCCTTCTACGGTGATCAGCGACTGTTCAGCTTCCACTTTGTCGCCCACTTTGACCAGAATCTCGGTGATTTCAACTTCATCTGTCCCGATGTCCGGTACTTTGATTTCGATAGCCATTATTCTTTTACCTCTTACGCCAGACGCGGGTTAACTTTATCTGCATCGATGTTGAATTTGGTAATCGCATCCGCTACCACTTTCTTGTCGATTTCGCCACGTTTAGCCAGTTCGCCCAGCGCTGCAACAACCACATAAGAAGCATCAACTTCGAAGTGGTGACGCAGGTTCTCACGGCTGTCGGAACGGCCGAAGCCATCCGTACCCAGTACGCGATAGTCGTCAGCCGGTACGTAAGTACGAACCTGCTCGGCGAACAGTTTCATATAGTCAGTAGATGCTACAGCCGGAGCGTCGTTCATCACCTGAGCGATGTACGGAACGCGCGGGGTTTCCAGCGGGTGCAGCATGTTCCAGCGTTCACAATCCTGACCATCACGCGCCAGTTCGGTGAAGGAGGTCACGCTATATACGTCAGAACCTACGCCGTAATCTTTCGCCAGGATCTGTGCTGCTTCACGCACGTGACGCAGGATAGAACCGGAGCCCAGCAGCTGAACTTTACCTTTGCTACCTTCGAGGGTTTCGAGTTTGTAGATACCTTTACGGATACCTTCCTCGGCACCTGCTGGCATGGCCGGCATGTGGTAGTTTTCGTTCAGCGTGGTGATGTAGTAGTAAACGTTCTCTTGTTTCTCACCGTACATACGCTCCAGACCATCATGCATGATGACAGCCACTTCGTAAGCGTAAGCCGGGTCGTAAGAGATACAGTTCGGGATAGTCAGCGACTGAATGTGGCTGTGACCATCTTCGTGCTGCAGACCTTCGCCGTTCAGCGTAGTACGACCGGAAGTCCCGCCGATCAGGAAGCCGCGAGCCTGCTGGTCGCCAGCCTGCCAGCACAGGTCGCCGATACGCTGGAACCCGAACATAGAGTAGTAGATGTAGAACGGGATCATCGGCAGATCGTTGGTGCTGTAAGAGGTCGCCGCAGCCAGCCAGGATGCGCCTGCGCCCAGCTCGTTGATACCTTCCTGCAGAATCTGGCCTTTCTCGTCTTCTTTGTAGTAAGCAACCTGCTCACGGTCCTGCGGGGTGTACTGCTGGCCGTTCGGGCTGTAGATACCAATCTGACGGAACAGACCTTCCATACCGAAAGTACGCGCTTCGTCGGCGATGATCGGCACCAGGCGATCTTTGATCGACTTGTTCTTCAGCATCACGTTCAGAGCACGCACGAAAGCGATAGTGGTGGAAATCTCTTTGCTTTGCTCTTCCAGCAGCGCGCCGAAATCTGAAAGTTGAGGCAGCTCTAACTTCTCGGTGAAGTTCGGCTGACGGCTTGGCAGGTAGCCATGCAGCGCCTGACGGCGTTCATGCAGGTATTTGTGTTCTTCAGAACCTTCCGGGAAGGTAATGTACGGCAGTTTTTCGAGATCAGCATCGGCAACCGGCACGTTGAAACGATCGCGGACGTAACGCACGCCGTCCATGTTCATTTTCTTCACCTGGTGAGCGATGTTTTTGCCTTCCGCGGTGTCGCCCATGCCGTAACCTTTAATGGTATGGGCCAGGATTACGGTCGCTTTGCCTTTGGTTTCCTGCGCTTTTTTCAGTGCAGCATAGACTTTCTTCGGATCGTGACCACCGCGGTTCAGCGCCCAAATCTGCTCATCGGTCCAGTCGGCCACCAGGGCTGCGGTTTCCGGGTATTTACCGAAGAAGTGCTCACGCACGTAAGCGCCGTCTTTGGATTTGAAGGTCTGGTAGTCGCCGTCAACGGTTTCGTTCATCAGCTGGATAAGCTTACCGCTGGTGTCTTTACGCAGCAGTTCATCCCAACGACCGCCCCACATGACTTTGATAACGTTCCAGCCAGCACCTGCAAAGATGCCTTCCAGTTCGTTAACAATCTTGCCGTTACCGGTGACCGGGCCGTCAAGACGCTGCAGGTTACAGTTGATAACAAAGACCAGGTTGTCCAGTTTTTCACGGGTGGCGATGGTGATCGCGCCTTTGGATTCCGGCTCATCCATCTCGCCGTCGCCGAGGAAGGCGTAAACGGTTTGTTTAGAGGTATCTTTCAGGCCGCGGTGTTCCAGATATTTCAGGAATTTCGCCTGGTAGATAGCACCGATTGGGCCCAGACCCATAGAGACGGTCGGGAACTGCCAGAATTCCGGCATCAGTTTCGGGTGCGGATAGGAAGAGAGGCCATTGCCGTGAACTTCCTGACGGAAGTTATCCATCTGTTCCTGGGTCAGACGACCTTCCAGGAACGCGCGAGCGTAGATGCCCGGAGAGATGTGGCCCTGGAAGTATACCAGGTCGCCGCCATCCTGTTCGTTGCGCGCACGGAAGAAATGGTTGAAACAGACATCATAGATCGTGGCGGAAGACTGGAAGGACGCCATGTGGCCGCCCAACTCAAGGTCTTTTTTAGACGCGCGCAGCACGGTCATGATGGCGTTCCAGCGGATAGCAGAACGAATGCGACGTTCCAGCTCCAGATTACCCGGGTATTCCGGTTCGTCTTCAACGGCAATAGTGTTGATGTAATTACTGGCCCCTGCGCCTGCCGCGACTTTTACGCCGCCTTTACGAGCTTCAGAAAGCAGTTGGTCAATCAGATACTGAGCGCGCTCAACACCTTCTTCACGGATGACCGATTCGATCGCCTGTAGCCAGTCGCGAGTTTCGATCGGATCCACGTCATTTTGGAAACGTTCTGACATGGGGGTATTCCTTATCTATCTAATACGTTGAGTTATCTGGAACCTGTCCCATTAAACTTTCGTCAGAAAGCTTAATAAGACAGGTTCTGCGTTTAGTTGCCGCGCACATTTTTGCGCGTTATTCACAACATCTTCTGGTTAACGTTCTGCCAGAAAAAACTAATTCTTGCGCTGTTCCAGACGGCGTAAAGCGCGTTCACGACGGCTCTCCTCACGGCTTCTGTCCAACATAATCTCTTCGATAAACGCCAGATGGCGGTGTGACGCTTCACGCGCTTCTTCTGGTTTTCCGGCCATAATGGCTTCAAATATACGGGTGCGATGCGTACTCACCAGCGGCAGCATCTCCCGACGCGCATACAGCAATTCGAAGTTCTGCCGCACGTTTTGCGCCAGCATCGGCTCCATACACCTTAGCAGATGAAGCAATACCACGTTGTGCGCCGCTTCGGTGACGGCGATTTGATACTGGAGCACGGCTTCGGACTCGGCATCCAGATCGCCGGACTCTTGCGCCAGCTCAATAGCATGGTGCAGCTCGCGAATACGGTCTTTATCTTCATCGGTGCTGCGCAGCGCCGCGTAATAAGCCGCAATGCCTTCCAGAGCATGGCGCGTTTCGAGCAGGTCAAACTGGGATTCAGGGTGATCGGAGAGCAGTTCCACCAGCGGGTCGCTAAAGCTCTGCCACAGGCTGCTCTGCACGAAGGTTCCGCCGCCCTGACGACGAAGCAACAATCCCTTCGCTTCGAGACGTTGAATCGCCTCGCGCAAGGAGGGACGGGAGACGTCGAACTGTTTTGCCAGTTCACGTTCCGGTGGGAGTTTTTCTCCGGGACGCAATGTTCCCTCAAGGATTAAAAACTCCAGCTGCTGCTCGATCACATCGGAGAGTTTTGGTTGGCGGATTTTGCTGTAGGCCATGATTTCCTGTCTTAAGCCATTTGCCCGGAGTCAATTGGTCTTACCAATTTCATGTCTGTGACGCTAAAGTAACAAAGTATTCACCTTCTGTCCATACAGGTTTTGATTGAAATCAGTAAAGGAGGCACATTTTAACAATTTTACAGAAATCATGTTTCAAAACTGTAACTGTGCACAAATGTTAAATTTACCCACCTGGAGGTAGATTTAACGTATTTGAAACGATAAAAAATCTCATCTGAACCGATTCAACAGCAGATTAAATGCATTTTTATGCATAAATAATGAATAAAAACAAATCAACCTTTAGAAGGGAAAATAAAAGGAGGTATTTACAAGTGCTTTCTTTTTACGCAACTCGTCATCACCCCTGCACAAAGCAGGTGCATTCGCGGCCACATACCATTATTCTGATCAAGACGAAAGAGTTGAAGTGACATTTTAAAAAACGAGCTTGTAAATAAATCAATACAAAAAGCGGAATTGCAAACTTACACACGCACTACTGCATCGTTCAAAATAAGCGCGTTATGAATAAACCGCGCCCGATACACGAGGTTTTATGATGGACAGTCAGCAGCACGGCGAGCAGCTCAAGCGCGGCCTGAAAAACCGCCATATTCAGCTTATCGCATTGGGCGGCGCGATAGGGACAGGCTTGTTCCTGGGAAGCGCCTCCGTTATTCAGTCGGCGGGGCCAGGAATTATCCTGGGCTATGCGATTGCAGGCTTTATTGCCTTTCTGATTATGCGCCAGCTGGGGGAGATGGTGGTTGAAGAACCGGTCGCCGGCTCTTTTAGCCACTTCGCCTATAAATACTGGGGCGGCTTTGCCGGATTCGCTTCCGGCTGGAACTACTGGGTGCTGTACGTATTAGTTGCCATGGCGGAACTGACCGCAGTGGGTAAATATATCCAGTTCTGGTATCCGGAGATCCCCACCTGGGCTTCTGCGGCAGCCTTCTTTGTGATTATCAACGCCATCAACCTGACCAACGTTAAAGTGTTCGGTGAGATGGAGTTTTGGTTCGCCATTATTAAAGTGATCGCCGTCATCGCTATGATTCTGTTCGGCGCGTGGTTACTCTTCAGCGATACCGCTGGTCCGCAGGCCACCGTGCGCAACCTGTGGGAACAGGGCGGCTTTCTGCCGCATGGCTGGACCGGGCTGGTGATGATGATGGCCATTATTATGTTTTCGTTCGGCGGACTGGAGCTGGTAGGGATCACCGCCGCTGAAGCCGATAACCCGGAACAGAGCATCCCCAAAGCCACTAATCAGGTTATCTATCGCATCCTGATTTTTTATATCGGCTCGCTGGCGGTTCTGCTTTCGCTGCTGCCATGGACTCGCGTCACCGCCGATACCAGCCCATTTGTCCTTATCTTCCATGAGCTGGGCGATACGTTTGTCGCCAATGCACTGAATATCGTGGTTCTCACCGCCGCGCTATCGGTTTATAACAGCTGCGTTTACTGCAACAGCCGTATGCTGTTCGGTCTGGCCCAGCAGGGAAATGCGCCGAAAGCGCTGCTGAACGTCGATAAACGCGGCGTGCCGGTGAGCTCCATTTTGGTTTCCGCCGTCGTGACGGCGTTGTGCGTGCTGCTCAACTACCTGGCCCCAGAGTCCGCATTCGGACTGCTGATGGCGCTGGTGGTCTCCGCGCTGGTCATTAACTGGGCGATGATTAGCCTTGCCCATATGATGTTCCGTCGCGCGAAACAGCAGCAGGGCGTGAAAACCCGCTTCCCGGCCCTGTTTTATCCGTTCGGCAACGTTCTCTGCCTGCTGTTTATGGCGGCGGTATTGATCATTATGCTGATGACGCCAGGTATGGCGATCTCCGTGTGGCTGATTCCGGTATGGCTGCTTATCCTGGGCGTCGGCTATCTGTGTAAAGAAAAAACGGCAAAAACGGTGAAAGCCCACTGATCGTGACGTTACTTTTCCGCCCTCCCCGTCCGGGGAGGGTGTTATCTGCCTCACAGTTTCCCACGTATAACCATTTTATCCATATCAGCGGCGTGATCCTGCTACGCAAAAAAAAGCTCGCAGGCGAATAATTACCGCCATCATCTGATGGGGAGAAGTCTCAATGGATAAGGGCAGACTTTCGGTAAGAGAGAAAATCGGGTATGGCATGGGTGACGCCGGATGTAACATTATTTTTGGCGCTATCATGCTGTTTGTTAATTATTTTTATACGGATATTTTTGGTCTTGCCCCGGCGTTAGTCGGTGTTTTACTCCTTTCAGTACGCGTTATCGATGCCGTTACCGATCCGGTGATGGGCGCGCTTGCCGATCGTACCCAAAGTAAATATGGTCGTTTCCGCCCCTGGCTACTGTGGATTGCATTTCCCTACGCGCTGTTCAGCGTGCTGATGTTCACGACGCCGGACTGGGGCTATAACAGCAAAGTTGTCTATGCTTTCGTCACCTATTTTCTGCTTTCCGTGACCTACACCGCCATCAATATTCCCTATTGCTCACTGGGCGGCGTGATCACCAACGATCCAAAAGAGCGCGTGGCCTGTCAGGCTTATCGCTTCGTGTTAGTCGGCATCGCGACGCTGTTGCTATCGTTAACGCTATTGCCGATGGTGGACTGGTTTGGCGGCGGCGACAAAGCCAAAGGCTATCAGTTGGCGATGACCGTGCTGGCGATTATCGGCATGGGTATGTTTCTGTTCTGCTTTGCCAGCGTCCGCGAACGCGTTCGCCCTGCCGTTCCGACGCACGATGATATGAAGAATGATTTCAAAGATGTGTGGAAAAACGATCAATGGGTACGCATTCTGCTATTGACCTTATGTAACGTCTGCCCGGGGTTTATCCGTATGGCGGCGACCATGTATTACGTCACCTGGGTGATGGGACAAAGCACCCATTTCGCTACGCTTTTTATTAGCCTTGGCGTGGTCGGTATGATGATCGGCAGTATGCTGGCAAAAGTCTTAACCGATCGCTGGTGTAAATTGAAGGTATTTTTCTGGACCAATATCGCGCTGGCGATTTTCTCCTGCGCGTTCTATTTCTTTGATCCGAAAGCTACCGTGATGATAGTGGCGCTCTACTTCCTGCTCAATATTCTGCATCAGATCCCTTCCCCGTTGCACTGGTCGCTGATGGCGGACGTCGATGATTACGGCGAATGGAAAACCGGCAAACGCATTACCGGTATTAGCTTCTCCGGTAATCTGTTCTTCCTGAAACTGGGCCTGGCGATTGCCGGGGCGATGGTCGGCTTTTTGCTCTCCTGGTACGGTTATGACGCCAGCGCCAAAGCGCAAAGCGCCTCGGCGATGAACGGTATTATGCTGTTGTTTACCGTTATCCCCGGCGTTGGCTATCTGATTACCGCAGGCGTGGTACGTCTGCTGAAAGTTGACCGTGAACTGATGAAAAAAATCCAGGACGATTTGGAAAAACGTCGCACTAATTACCGCGAATTGAGTGAGTTGCAGGACCTCAACGCCGCTGAAAGCGTAAGGAAAGCCTGATGGCAAACTGGCCAAACCCGTTTATTGAACAACGTGCCGATCCGTTTATTTTACGCGACGGCAGCGATTACTACTTTATTGCCTCCGTACCGGAATATGACAGGCTGGAAATCCGCCGGGCTAATTCGCTGGAAGGGTTGCGCGCCGCCGACCCCGTTGTCGTCTGGCGTAAACCGGAAAGCGGCCCTATGAGCCAGCTCATCTGGGCACCGGAAATGCACCGCATCAACGGTAAGTGGTACATCTATTTTGCCGCTACCCATACTCAAGCGCTTGATAAGCTGGGAATGTTCCAGCACCGCATGTTTGCCCTGGAGTGCGCCGATGCCGACCCACTCACCGGCAAGTGGACGGAGAAAGGTCAAATTAAAACACCGTTTGATACCTTCGCCCTCGATGCCACCACTTTTTATCATCAGGGAAAGCAGTGGTATCTGTGGGCGCAAAAAGCGCCGGATATTGCCGGTAACTCAAATATTTATCTGGCTGAACTGGAAAATCCGTGGACGATTAAAGGCGAGCCGGTAAGACTCAGTAAGCCAGAGTGCGACTGGGAGTGTCGGGGTTTTTGGGTTAACGAAGGTCCGGCCGTCGTGGTGCATGGCGACAAGCTGTTTATCAGCTATTCAGCCAGCGCCACCGATGAAAACTACTGTATGGGGTTACTGTGGATTAACGTAAACGACGATCCGCTCACCCCGCAGAACTGGCATAAATCACCGCGCCCGGTCTTTACCACCAGCTATGAGAATCGCCAGTATGGGCCGGGACACAACAGCTTTACGCAAACGCCGGAAGGTGAAGATGTACTGGTGTACCACGCGAGAAATTACACCGAAATTGAAGGCGATCCGTTGTACGATCCCAACCGCCATACGCGTCTGAAACGGGTGCGCTGGGACGAAAACGGGATGCCTGATTTTGGCGTGCCGCCAGCCGATACGATCTAAGCCGTTGCACTGCCCGGTGGCGCTAACGCTTACCGGGCCTACAGATTTTTCCATTGTAGGCCGCATAAGCGTTAGCGCCATCGGCACAACATTACACTAATGCCCCATAAATGGTGAGCAACGCAATAATCACCACCACCACAAACGAGGCCTTCTTCGCCATCGACACCGCCGCTTTGGGGGTTTCTACTTTGTCAGTATGCGGTTCGCGCGCCAGTGAGAACTGCGCCAGACGTGTGAGCACCTGATACTGCGAAGTATGCAGATCCGCCAGCGAGGCAAACCAGGCCGGCAACGCTTTCTCGCCATGCCCCAGTAATGCATACACTACGCCCGCCAGACGTACCGGAATCCAGTCCAGCACATGAAGAATAGCGTCAATGCCGGATTGCAAACGTTGGTGCGGCGTCTGATAGCGCGCCAGCCAGGTCTGCCAGGCCCGTAAAAACGCATAGCCCACCAGCGTTACCGGCCCCCACGGACCGCCAACGATAAACCAAAATAGCGGTGCGAGGTAAAAACGGAAATTTATCCATAACAACGCATTTTGCAGCTCACGCAAAAATTCACGCTCATTACAATCCGGCGGCACGCCGTGAATCAGCGTAAGCTCGCTGGCCATCGCCTCGCAAGGATGCGGATCGTTACGGGACGCCGCTTTCAGCCAGGCGTGATAATGTACTCGCACTTTGCCCGCGCCGATACACAGCACGCCCAGGAGAATCCACACCACCAGCGTCGGCACGTTAAATAGCAGCCCTTTTAACGCCTGGAGCAGTAGAAAAGTCACCACCATCGCGATCGCCGTCATTCCCATCGTGCGCAACATCGAAAAATGCGTAATCCGACGGAATAGCGCCTCCAGCCGATGATCGAGCTGCCAGTGCTCGCCCAGCTTAAACAGGCGCTCGACAATCAGCACCAGTAATGTCGTAAACAGCGTCATGTCATCTCCTTGTGCGACGAGAGGGCTACCAAAGCGCGAAAGCGCGGCCAGTCAAAGGCAGGGCCAGGGTCCGTTTTGCGGTCAGGCGCAATGTTGCAGTGTCCGGTCATATTGTCGGCGATCGCCGGATAGCAAGCGATAAGCGTGCGCGTCACGGCGGCTAGCTGCTGATACTGCGCATCGGTATAAGCCAGCGTATCCGTCCCCTCCAGCTCAATACCAATGGAGAAATCATTACAACGTTCCCGCCCCTGATAGTTTGATACGCCCGCATGCCACGCACGCTTATCAAAAGGCACATACTGGACGATTTCACCGTCGCGACGAATCAGACAATGGGCCGAAACACGAAGATGAGCGATTTCTGCAAAAAAAGGATGGGCGTCTGGATCTATCGTTCCGGTGAATAATGCATCGATCCACGGACCGCCAAACTCGCCGGGGGGCAGGCTAATATTATGCACCACCAGCAAGGACGGTTTTTCGTCATCCGGACGGCAATCATAATGCGGAGAAGGGACGCGTCGCGCCTCTACCAACCAACCCTTATCTGGCAACATGCGGAGTCTCCTTTTGAGTGGTGCTTATAGCTGCTTCAGAGTAGCATGTTTCTACCTTATGATTCGTTAGCAATTTGGAGTTTTATCATGCCGCCTCGCCGTTATAACCCAGACGACCGACGTGACGCGCTACTGGAACGCATTAATCTCGATATCCCTGCCGCCGTTGCTCAGGCGCTGCGTGAAGATTTAGGTGGAGAAGTCGATGCTGGCAACGATATCACCGCGCAACTTTTGCCGGCAGATACGCAAGCCCATGCCACGGTGATCACTCGTGAAGACGGCGTTTTCTGCGGCAAGCGCTGGGTTGAAGAGGTCTTCATCCAACTGGCGGGCGATGATGTGCGCCTCACCTGGCATGTCGATGACGGCGACGCCATTCACGCCAACCAAACAGTGTTTGAACTGAACGGCCCGGCTCGCGTATTGCTGACCGGCGAGCGCACGGCGCTAAACTTTGTCCAGACCCTTTCCGGCGTCGCCAGTGAAGTACGCCGCTACGTTGGACTGTTGGCTGGCACCCAAACCCAGTTGCTCGACACGCGTAAAACGCTGCCGGGTCTGCGCACCGCGCTCAAATATGCGGTTTTATGCGGCGGCGGCGCCAATCATCGTCTGGGCCTCACTGACGCGTTCCTGATTAAAGAAAACCATATTATCGCCTCCGGTTCGGTTCGTCAGGCGGTGGAAAAAGCGTTCTGGCTACATCCGGACGTGCCGGTAGAAGTCGAGGTCGAAAATCTGGATGAACTGGACGATGCGCTGAAAGCAGGCGCGGATATTATCATGCTGGATAATTTCAACACCGACCAGATGCGCGAGGCGGTGAAACGCGTCAACGGCCAGGCGCGGCTGGAAGTATCCGGCAACGTCACCGCGGAAACCTTACGCGAATTTGCTGAAACCGGGGTGGATTTCATCTCCGTTGGCGCGCTGACCAAGCACGTGCGCGCGCTCGATCTCTCCATGCGTTTTTGCTGATCCTCTCCACCCGATGGCGCTGCGCCGTCGGGTCTATAAATCACCTGTCCGTAGATCCGCGTCATTATTCGGTAAAATATTCGTAGCGCCTCGCAATAACGTTGCCGTGTCATGTAACGCAGCGAAAATCTTCAGAATCCGCCTTCCCGTTTTACCTTTTGCCGCTCGCCCGCTCTTCCCGCGTTTGCCACAGTAGCGCCAGCTAACTCAAGGAGCGAACAATGGAAAAACAACGCGGTTTCACGCTTATCGAACTGATGGTCGTTATTGGCATCATCGCCATTTTAAGCGCCATCGGCATTCCGGCTTACCAGAACTATCTGCGTAAAGCGGCGCTGACGGATATGTTGCAAACGTTTGTCCCCTACCGTACCGCCGTCGAACTCTGCGCTCTGGAACATGGTGGGACGAGCACATGCGATGCGGGCGTCAACGGTATCCCCTCGCCCGTCATCACCCGTTATGTTTCGGGCATGAGCGTGGAAAAAGGCGTCATCACGCTTACCGGCCAGGAGAGTCTGAGCGGGCTTAGCGTCATCATGACGCCCGCCTGGGACAATGCTAACGGCATTACCGGCTGGACGCGTAACTGCAATATTCAAAGCGACAGCGCGTTACAACAGGCTTGTGAAGATGTCTTCCGTTTTGACGCCAACTAAGGAGACAAGATGAAAGACGCTCAGCTCAACACCTTGTGTCAACGTCATCAGGCTGTACTGATCAATAGCGCCAGCAACAGTATCACTGTTGCGGTGGTCGACGCGCCCTCTCATGCGTTACTGGACGCTCTGCATTTCGCCACGCAAAAACAGATTGATATTGTGTGCTGGACTCGCCAGCAAATGGAAAATCATCGGTATAAGCCGGATCAGGCTCCCTCGACAAACGCTGCGAAAGGTGGAGAAACCGCGGCCCAGCTTCTCAATCAGACATTACGCTCGGCGATGGCGAAACGCGCCTCTGATATCCATCTCGAACCCGGCGCCAGCCGCTACCGAATAAGACTCCGCATCGACGGCGTTCTTCACATTCTGCAGGACATCGCCAAAGAGACGGGGCTTGCGCTGACGGCCAGATTGAAAGTCCTGGGAAATTTGGACATCGCTGAACATCGGCTGCCGCAGGACGGGCAATTTACCGTTGACCTGACGGGCGACAGCATCTCTTTTCGTATCGCCACGCTTCCCTGTAAAGAAGGCGAAAAAGTCGTCTTACGGTTGTTGCATCAGGTTGAACAAACGCTGGATCTGGACACGCTGGGCATGTACGGGGCACAACTTACCGCTTTTAGACAAGCCCTACAGCAACCTCAGGGGCTGGTACTGGTGACTGGCCCCACCGGTAGCGGAAAAACGGTCACGCTATACAGCGCGCTACAAACCCGGAATACGCCGGGTATCAACCTCTGTAGCGTTGAGGATCCGATAGAAATTCCACTGGATGGGATTAACCAGACGCAGATCCATCCCCGCGCCGGGCTCACCTTTCAAAATGTGCTGCGCGCGCTTTTACGCCAGGACCCTGACATCATCATGGTAGGTGAAATTCGTGACGGCGACACCGCAGAAATCGCCATTAAGGCGGCACAAACGGGCCATCTGGTACTTTCAACGCTCCATACGAACTCCACCAGCGAAACCCTGATACGTTTGCAGCAAATGGGCGTAGCACGCTGGATGATCTCATCGGCGCTTACGCTGGTGGTAGCGCAACGCCTGGTAAGGAAGCTTTGCCCGCACTGCAAACAGCGCCTGAACGATCCCGTAGTGCTATCGCCCAATCTTTGGCCCAGCGCGCTACCGCGCTGGCAGGCAAGCGGCTGTCAGCATTGCTACCACGGCTTTTATGGCCGAACCGCGTTATTCGAAGTGTTAACCGTTACCCCGGCATTACGTCAGTTAATTGCGAGCGGCGCATCGGCGCAAGCACTGGAAGCCCACCTCCAACAGACCGGTACAGGGACGCTTTTTGAAAATGGCTGTCGCGCCGTTGAACAAGGCATGACGTCCTTTGAAGAGATACTGCGCGTTCTGGGAATGCCCCATGAGCGTTAAACAGCTCTGGCGCTGGCAAGGCGTTAACGATAAAGGTCAACTGGAACAAGACGTTGTATGGGCGGACAATCGTCTGGCGCTGATCATCACCCTGCAACATCAGCGCATTATGCCGCTTCGCATCAAGCGCATAGGCGTTAACGCCGCACTGTGGAAAGAAGAGCAAAGCGCTGAAATTATTCATCAGTTGGCCACGCTCATTCATGCCGGACTGACGCTTTCTGAAGGGCTGGAACTCCTTGCGCAACAGCATCCACACCGACAATGGCAAGCGCTGTTGCGCACGCTGGCTCACGAGCTTGAACAGGGCGTCCCTTTTTCCAGCGCATTAGTCTCCTGGCCGCAGGTATTTCCGCCGCTCTACCAGACGATGATCCGCACCGGAGAACTGACCGGCAAACTGGCCGACTGCTGCTTTGAACTGGCCCGTCAGCAAAAAGCGCAACGGCAGATTACGGTTAGCGTGAAAAAGGCGCTGCGCTATCCCGCCATTATTCTGACAATGGCCGCCCTGGTCGTTTTCGCCATGCTGCACTTTGTCCTGCCGGAATTTGCCGCCATTTACCGTAGCTTCAATACCCCGCTCCCTCTTCTGACGCGCGGTATTATCGCGATAGCGCAATGGGGGTCGGCATGGGGTTGGCTCATCTTGTTCCTGACGATGCTCGTTGCTATCGCTCACCGCAGGGTAAAACAAAAGCCGTCCTGGCAAGCGCAGCGGCAGCGTCTTCTGCTACGGCTTCCCGTTATGGGTCGCCTGATAAGAGGCCAGAAACTAGCGCAAATATTCACCGTACTGGCATTAACCCAAAGCGCAGGCATTCCTTTTCTTCAGGGACTGGAAAGCGCTATCGAGAGTCTCGGCTGCCCTTACTGGTCACAGCGTTTAACGCAGGTACATCAGGAGATCGCCGCGGGCAATCCGGTCTGGTTGGCGCTAAAAAATACCCAGGAATTTAGTCCGCTATGCCTGCAACTGGTCAGAACGGGCGAAGCGTCCGGCTCACTCGATATCATGCTGCATAACCTTGCCCGTCACCACAGTGAAACTACGCTGGCGCTGGCCGATAATCTGGCGTCGCTGTTGGAACCGGCGTTATTGATCATCACCGGCTTAATTATCGGTACGCTGGTGGTGGCGATGTATTTGCCGATTTTTCATCTGGGAGACGCGATGAGCGGGATGGGATAAGGCTGGCGCACATTTACGCCAGCCAGAATATTAGAGGCTATTGAAAATGCGGTTTTCTTGTTCCTGCACCCGAATAAAGGTGGTGCGTTTGGTCAACTCTTTCAGGCGAGACGCGCCGACATAAGTGCAGGCTGAGCGTAGGCCGCCCAGGATATCGCGGGCGGTATTGCCCACCGGCCCACGCAGCGGCAATTTAACCGTTTTACCTTCTGCCGCGCGGTATTTCGCAACGCCGCCGACATGACGGTTCATCGCAGATTCCGAACTCATGCCGTAGAACAGCATAAATTTCTCGCCGTTCTCTTCTACCACGCTGCCGCCGCTCTCTTCGTGCCCCGCCAGCATGCCGCCCAACATAACGAAATCCGCGCCGCCGCCGAAGGCTTTTGCTACGTCGCCTGGCATAGTGCAGCCGCCATCGCTGACGATCATGCCGCCCAGGCCATGCGCCGCGTCAGCGCATTCGATAACCGCCGACAGTTGCGGATAACCAACGCCAGTTTTTACACGCGTCGTGCATACGGAGCCGGGACCAATTCCCACTTTCACGATATCGGCGCCGGAGAGGATAAGCTCTTCGCACATCTCGCCCGTTACCACATTGCCTGCGCAGATTGTTTTTGTCGGCCATGCTTCACGTGCTTTCGCGACGAACTGCACAAAATGTTCTGAATAGCCATTGGCCACATCAATACAGACAAAGTTCAGCGCAGGATTCAGCGCCAGAATCTGCACGGTTTTTTCGAAATCAGCATCAGAGGTCCCGGTGGAAACCATCACATGCTTCAGAACATCAGCCGAAGCCGTGTTGATAAAAGCTGCCCACTCTTCAACGGTATAATGTTTATGTACAGCAGTCAGAATATCAAACCCGGCCAATGCTTGCGCCATTTCAAACGTCCCGACGGTATCCATATTGGCCGCAATAATCGGTACGCCAGACCAGGTCTGACCTGAGTGTTTAAAGGTGAATTGACGTTCCAGTTCGACATCGGAACGGCTTTTGAGGGTAGAACGCTTAGGACGGATAAGAACGTCTTTGAAACCTAACTTCAGATCTTCTTCAATACGCATGTGCGGATTCCTGGGGTTAATGGCGAAAAATCGAAACTCACAACTCCAGTGACGCTATCATACGCACTAATCATGGCCGTACAAGACTGCGAAATTCTCTTTTTTTACGTTACAATCCCATAAATTTACCTGGCGAATAGTAGGTTAATGCTCAGAGCGTATCGTCTTTGTATGCTTAAAATTTAACCTTTTGATTGTCAAACTAAAATTCCGGAAGCTGGAGATATGAGGTATACCGTAGCCTTAACCGGCGGTATTGGCAGCGGTAAAAGTACCGTCGCTGATGCCTTCGCTGACCTCGGAATAACCGTCATCGACGCGGATATTATCGCGCGCCAGATGGTTGAGCCAGGGCAGCCCGCCCTGAACGCAATAGCGGAACATTTTGGTTGTGAACTTATCGCCGCCGACGGCACGTTACGTCGCCGGGCGCTGCGTGAGCGTATTTTTTCGCATCCGGAAGAAAAAGCCTGGCTTAACGCTCTGCTTCATCCCTTAATTCAGCAGGAAACCCAACGACAGTTTCAACAGGCTACGTCGCCCTATGTGTTATGGGTTGTGCCTCTGCTGGTTGAAAACAGGCTGTATCAAAAAGCCAACCGCGTACTGGTGGTTGACGTGACGCCCGAAACGCAGCTCATACGCACAATGCAGCGTGATGATGTTACGCGCGAGCATGTTGAACACATTCTCGCTGCGCAGGCGACGCGTGAAGCGCGCCTTGCCGTGGCGGACGATGTTATTGATAATAACGGCGCACCGGATGCTATCGCATCAGATGTGGCCCGCCTGCACGCCAGTTATCTTAAGCTCGCGTCGCAGTTTGTCTCACAGGAAAAACCGTAATGCACACCCAGGTCCTATTTGAACACCCTCTCAATGAGAAGATGCGTACGTGGCTGCGCATAGAGTTTTTGATCCAACAGCTCTCCATCAACCTGCCAATTGCAGACCATGCTGGCGCACTGCATTTTTTCCGTAATATCAGCGATCTACTGGATGTGTTCGAACGGGGCGAAGTCCGTACCGAACTGCTGAAAGAACTGGAGCGCCAGCAGCGTAAATTACAGGCCTGGGTTGAGGTTCCCGGCGTCGATCAAGACCGTATTGAAGCCCTGCGCCAGCAGTTAAAATCGGCGGGCAGCGTGCTGATCTCCGCCCCGAGGATTGGCCAGCAGCTACGCGAAGATCGCTTGATTGCCCTTGTGCGTCAACGCTTAAGTATTCCTGGCGGCTGTTGCAGTTTCGATTTACCTACTCTGCATATCTGGTTGCACCTACAACAGGCGCAGCGCGACGCCCAGATTGAAACCTGGCTTGCCAGCCTGAATCCCCTCACCCAGGCGCTGACTTTGGTGCTTGATCTGATCCGTAATTCAGCGCCTTTCCGTAAGCAAACCAGCCTGAACGGTTTTTATCAGGATAACGGGGACGACGCCGATTTGCTGCGTCTTATGCTGACGCTCGATTCACAACTTTATCCGCAAATTTCCGGCCATAAGAGCCGTTTTGCCATTCGCTTTATGCCGCTGGATAGTGAAAATGGTCTGGTGCCGGAGCGTCTTGATTTTGAACTGGCCTGTTGCTAAGGAGTAAAAATGTCTGACGTGACCGTCGTAAACTGTCCGACCTGCGGTAAACCGGTCGTCTGGGGGGAAATTAGCCCCTTCCGCCCATTTTGTTCTAAACGCTGTCAGTTAATTGATTTGGGCGAATGGGCCGCCGAAGAGAAACGAATCGCCAGCAGCGGCGACCAGTCTGATAGCGACGACTGGAGCGAAGAGCGCTAACGGTGATGGCTCTGTTGAGACGGCAATATCGCCTTATGACAAAAATAATCAATAAATACGCGTAGTTTTGGCGCCATATGCGCGCGGCCGGGATAATACAAATAAAACCGGTCCGCCGCAGGCAGCCACTCCTCAAGTACGGAACACAACCGCCCATCCTGTAAGTCTTCGTGGACATCCTGTTCAAAAACATAGGTTAGCCCTGCCCCATCACGCGCGGCGGAGAGACGCAACGCTTTATCATTCACCATTAACGCGGCTTCCGGCGTAATTTCCAGCCGTTGCGCTCCATGAACAAACTCCCACCGATATAGCCCGCTCTCACGCGTAAAACGATGACAAAGGCAGCGGTGATTGATGAGTTCCTGCGGATGCAGCGGCGTGCCAAAACGCGCAAGGTATGCAGGGGATGCTACGATCGCCGGGCGTAAAACATCACCGAGCGGAACGACATTCATATCAAGTTGTACCGCATCGCCAAAGCGAATACCGGCATCAAAGCGTTCGTTAATTAAATCCACAAAACCGTCATTCACATCGATATCCAGCCGAATATCGGGATAATCGCGCATGAAACCGGCGAGATTAGGTTGTAACAGAAGCGTAGCCGCCGTGCGCGGTACGGTCAGGCGTAATGTCCCTCCGGGTATATCGCGGCTCTGGCGGGCATGTTCCATCGCCTCATCAATATGGTTTAATGCGGGCCTGATACTGGCAAGAAAGGCATGTCCTGCTTCTGTCAAACCGACACGCCGGGTGGTTCGGTTCAACAATTTCACGCCAAGTTCATCCTCCAGTTGGCGCATATTCTGACTTAACGCCGATGTAGAAATATGTAACTGCGCCGCTGCCCGCGTGAAGCTATGGTTTTCAGCAATCATGCAAAAAGCATGCAATATGGACATCACATCATGACGCATTATTAAGCCAGCCTTCATAAACCATGCTTATTCCCCCTATTTTTCATCTTATACGCCAGGTATAGACTGCCTGCCATGCACAAAATATCCTCATGGAGGTAGTATGCAATATCGTACATTAGGCGCAAACGGACCGCGAGTGTCAGCCATCGGACTGGGATGTATGGGCATGAGCGCATTTTACGGCGCTCATGACGACAGCACCTCAATTAAGACGCTACATTATGCGTTAGATCAGGGGGTAACACTGCTCGATACCGCAGATATGTATGGCCCTTATACCAATGAAAGGTTAGTTGGAAGAGCCATCGCCGATCGTCGCGATCGGGTATTTTTAGCGACGAAATTTGGTATCGTTCTCGACCCTGCTAACCCTATGGCGCGTGGCGTCAATGGCAGACCGGAGTACGTTCGCCGTAGTTGTGAGCAAAGCCTGCAACGCCTGGGGGTCGATCATATCGATCTGTACTATCAACATCGCGTTGATCCATCAGTTCCCATAGAAGAGACTGTCGGTGCAATGGCGGACCTGGTGCGCGAGGGAAAAGTGCGTTATCTCGGGCTATCCGAAGCATCAACGCAAACGCTGGAACGCGCCCATAACGTTCACCCTATTACCGCGCTGCAAAGTGAGTATTCGCTTTGGTCCCGCGAAGCGGAAATTTCAGCACTTTCCACCTGTGAACGGTTGGGTATAGGATTCGTCGCTTACAGCCCGCTGGGACGCGGATTTCTGACCGGTACGATTAAAACGCCAGAAGATTTTGCTGCGAATGACTTCCGTCGCACAAATCCCAGGTTCATGGGTGAGAACTTCTCGCGCAATTTACGTCTGGCTGAAGCAATAAAACAAATGGCACGCGAAAAAGAGTGTACCCCCGCACAATTAGCGCTGGCCTGGCTGCTGGCCCGCAACAGGCACATCGTTCCCATTCCCGGCACCCGCCACTGCGCCAGGGTGGATGAAAACCTCGGCGCGTTATCACTGACCCTAAGCCCGCAGGAGCTGGCGGCAATTGAGGCGGTTTTTCCTCACGACGCCGCGGCCGGCCCCCGCTACTGGCCGGAAATTATGTCGACATTAAATCGCTAATAAGATCGATGGGGATCGTGTTGCGATCCCCCACTAAGGCGCAAATTGGCGTAATTTACGAATAATCGGTTCATTGGCCGGCGGAAAATCGTCCGTATTCAACGCGTTCTGCGCGATCCACCGTCCCGGCTGCCCTTCTTTCCCCCACGGTTCGCCCTCCCAGCGTTCAACCAGCCAAAACCACAGCGTAATGTGTCTATCCGGGAATTGATATTCCAGAGTGTCGAATAATGTCACCTGTGTTGGCGTAATCCCCACCTCTTCCTGTAGCTCCCGGATCAACGCCTGCTCTGGTGTTTCGCCGGCTTCAATTTTTCCGCCGGGAAATTCCAGCTTGTTCGCCATATGCGCATCAGCGGCGCGTCGGGTAATAAAAATTTCGTCGTTCGGGTTGCGGATAATCCCAACCGCGATTTGCAGTTTTTTCATCTTGTTGCATCCATAAAAAAGGCGCAGTCGCCTGCGCCTTTTTATCTGTGTTCAATGCCAGGCCGAATAAGCGTAGCGCCCTTCGGCAATAATGCCAGCACCGACCGACCTGATGGCAACACATTATGTCTTATCAGGCCGGTAAGTTTATCGCATCAGCTCAGGCGACCGTGACACTGTTTGTATTTCTTACCGGAACCGCAAGGGCAAGGATCGTTACGTCCAATCTTACGTTCGCCGGTTTGGGCGGCCAGATCGGCAGCCACGGCGGCATCGTCATCCTGATGGCTTAGCTGCTGCATCTGCGCCAGGCGCTCCGCCTCTTCGCGACGCTGCATTTCCATCGCTTCGACCTCTTCAGGCATACGTACCTGGACTTTGCTCAGGGTACTGATCACTTCATATTTCAGCGATTCCAGCATCGCGGCGAACATAGCGAAGGATTCGCGCTTGTATTCCTGCTTCGGATCTTTTTGCGCATAGCCGCGCAGATGAATACCCTGACGCAGGTAATCCATCGCCGCCAGATGCTCTTTCCACAGGGAATCGAGCGTTTGCAGCATCACGCCTTTTTCGAAATGACGCATCATTTCAGCGCCAACCACCTCTTCTTTACGCTGATACACCTCGATGGACTGCGCCAGGATGCGCTCACGCAGCGTCTCCTCATGCAGCTCCGGCTCTTTATCCAGCCATTCGGCAATCGGCATCTCCAGGTCGAAGTCGTTTTTCAGGCGTTCCTGCAAACCCGGGATATCCCACATCTCTTCCAGCGACTGCGGCGGAATGTAGGCGTCGATAGTCGCCTTAAAGACATCTTCGCGAATGCTGTTAATGGTGTCGCTCACGTCAGACACATCCAGCAGTTCGTTACGCTGGGTATAAATTGCACGGCGCTGATCGTTCGCCACATCATCATATTCCAGCAGTTGCTTACGAATATCGAAGTTACGGCTTTCTACTTTACGCTGCGCGTTAGCGATAGCTTTCGTCACCCATGGGTGCTCAATCGCTTCGCCCGGCTTCATCCCCAGTTTACGCATCATACCGGAGACACGATCGGAGGCGAAAATACGCATCAGCGCATCTTCCATCGACAGGTAGAAACGGGAAGAACCCGGATCGCCCTGGCGACCGGAACGGCCACGAAGCTGGTTGTCGATACGGCGGGATTCATGGCGCTCGGTGCCAATGATATGCAGACCGCCGGCAGCCAGAACCGCGTCATGGCGTACCTGCCAGTCCGCTTTAATCTGCGCAATCTGTTCTTCCGTCGGCGCTTCCAGCGCGGCGACTTCCGCCTGCCAGCTACCGCCCAGCATAATATCGGTACCACGACCCGCCATGTTGGTAGCGATAGTGACCGCCGCTGGATAACCAGCCTGCGCAACGATGCCTGCTTCGTTGGCGTGGAATTTTGCGTTCAGTACGTTATGTTTGATACCCGCTTTGGTCAGCTCTCTGGAGACCACTTCAGATTTCTCGATAGAAATCGTCCCGACCAGCACTGGCTGACCGTTCGCGGTACGTTCTTTAATATCTTCGATAATGGCCTGGATTTTTTCCGCTTCGGTCATGTAGACCAGATCCGGCAAATCTTTACGGATCATCGGACGGTTGGTCGGAACAACGACGGTGTCCAGCTTATAGATAGAGCTAAATTCGAAGGCTTCAGTATCCGCCGTACCGGTCATACCGGCCAGCTTTTCATACAGACGGAAGTAGTTCTGGAAGGTAATAGACGCCAGCGTCTGGTTTTCATTCTGAATTTCAACGCCTTCTTTCGCTTCTACCGCCTGGTGCAGACCGTCAGACCAGCGACGCCCCTGCATGGTACGACCGGTATGTTCATCAACAATGATGACTTCGCCGTCTTTCACAATGTAATCCACGTCACGGGTAAACAGCGCGTGCGCGCGCAGCGCGGCGGTAACGTGATGCATCAGCATAATATTGCCAGGCGAGTAGAGCGACTCGCCTTCATCCATAATGCCTTCTTGCACCAATAGCTCTTCAATCAGCACCAGACCGCGTTCGGTCAGGTTAACCTGGCGCGCTTTCTCATCAACGGAGAAGTGGCCTTCGCCCTGGAAAGTGTCAGAATCTTCTTTCTCCTGACGAATCAGGTGCGGAATGATTTTGTTCACTTTTTTGTACATTTCCGAGCTATCTTCCGCCGGGCCGGAAATAATCAGCGGCGTACGCGCCTCATCGATCAGGATGGAGTCGACCTCATCCACCAGCGCATAATGCAGTTTACGCTGCACGCGCTCTTCCGGGCTGAACGCCATGTTGTCGCGCAGGTAGTCAAAACCGTATTCGTTGTTAGTGCCGTAAGTGATGTCGGCAGCGTAAGCTTCACGTTTGGCTGGCGCAGGCATACCTGGCAGGTTGATACCAACGGACATACCGAGGAATTCGAATAGCGGACGGTTGTTTTCGGCGTCACGCTGCGCCAGATAGTCGTTCACGGTTACCACATGAACGCCTTTGCCGGACAGCGCGTTCAGGTAGGCTGGCAGCGTTGCGGTCAGCGTTTTACCTTCACCAGTACGCATTTCGGCGATACAGCGATCGTTGAGCACCATACCACCCAATAGCTGAACGTCGAAGTGACGCATCCCAAAGACGCGTTTACTGGCTTCACGCACCACCGCGAACGCTTCCGGAATCAGGCTCTCTACGCTTTCGCCTTTTTCAATACGGGCGCGAAATTCGTTGGTTTTCGCTTTCAGTTCGTCATCGGAGAGTTTTTCCATCTCCGGTTCCATCGCATTAATAAGGCTGACGGCCTTACGCATACGACGCAGCGTACGATCGTTACGGCTACCGAATACTTTGGTTAATAATTTGATTAGCATAATAAAGTCTCAAATGCCCCGCGCCGCGGAGCTACAAATAAAGTAAAAGGGTCTTTTTTCGTTAGCTGAGACGTTGCGGACCGGCGCGGATACCCTGCGCCTGACTTATCCAGGCCGGGATGCTAAATGCGGTTTGTGGCGCAAAATACGCCAGGGAGAGGCGACGAACAATCGCCGGCGGCGTGCCCTCCTGCGTGAGCATCGCGCTGAGCGTATTCAGTAAGGCGATATGATGCGCCTGTAATGGCGACGGCGCGTCGGCAACGGGCAGCGTTTGCGGCGCCATTGCAAAAGAAAGGTGGCGAATCACCGTGCGAATAGCGTGCTGATGCCAGTAATCTACGGTGAAATTGGGACGACGGTTAGAGGCTTCTAACAGCGCAAGATGGCTAAAGTTAACTTTAGACGCGGTGCTGGCGGTCGTCCTTGCAGGCGTATTGGTTTCAGCGGCGTTACTGAGCGCGGGCAAACCAAAACTCGCCGCGACCATCCCTAATAAGAGATGCGGCCAGAAGTATCGTCTGCCTAACTGTCGCCAGCGCGTCAGTATTCCACTCACGTCATTGCCACCTGATATGCCCCTCATGGGCTTACGGAATCAAAACAATTTGCGCACAAATCTTATCATTAAAGCGTACGCGCTACAGCAGTAATGACGAGAAGCTAAGGTGAAAATCGGCTAAGAAAACAGCGAACGCGCCGTGTTTCCATTTAACCCTGTCAAAATGGCTGATTAAGGAAAGCGCAGATAAAGGATAGTAAAAAAAACGACTGGCTCGCCTGGCCGGAGAGAGTGCCAGGTTAACCAGTCGAATTTTATACGACAGCGTATGTCGTTATGCCAGTACCGTCGAAGGCGCTTTGAAAGCCAACGGCAGTTCTGCGTCGTCCTGGAAGGTCACAAATTCCCAGGCTTCCTGTTTTGCCAGGACTGCCTGTAACAATTTGTTATTCAATGCGTGACCGGATTTATACGCGGTAAACGCACCAATAATATTGTGACCACACATGAACAAGTCACCGATCGCGTCGAGCATTTTGTGACGAACGAATTCATCTTCAAAACGCAGGCCGTCTTCGTTCAATACGCGATAATCGTCAACAACGATGGCACAATCGAAGCTGCCGCCCAGGCACAGGCCGCGGGACTGCAGATATTCGATATCACGCATAAAACCGAAGGTACGCGCACGGCTGATCTGGCGCATGAACGCATCCGCAGAGAAGTTCATCGCGTAGCGCTGGCTGCTGGAATCGATCGCCGGATGGTTAAAGTCGATGGTGAAATCCAACGTAAAACCATTGTACGGTCTGAATTCAGCCCATTTATCGCCATCTTCAACCCGAACAGTCTCTTTGATGCGTACGAATTTTTTGGCGCAGTTCAGTTCATCAATACCGGCATCAAGCAGCAGGTAGACAAACGGAGCGGCACTGCCATCCATGATCGGGATTTCCGGGGCATTAACCTCAATAACGATGTTATCGATACCTAAGCCCGCCAGAGCAGCGTTCAGGTGCTCAACGGTTGAAATCCGTACATCATGCTCATTCACCAGACACGTACAGAGCATGGTATCACGCACAGATTTGGCATCGGCCGGGAAATCTACCGGTGGATTCAAGTCGGTGCGACGATAGATGACCCCGGTATTGGCCGGCGCAGGGCGTAATGTCAGGGTGACTTTTTTGCCGGTGTGTAAACCGACGCCAGTCGCCTGAACGATACGTTTAAGTGTCCTTTGTTTGATCATCGTATAATCTCGCCAAATTACCTATCCAACCGAAGTGTACTATACATTCGGCGGGCCAGTTTAGCACAAAGAGCCCAGAATCCCAAATTCCAGCTAATTCTTAATCAGCTTGCTTACGCAGGAATGCGGGGATATCCAGATAATCCGGCTCTTTCGCCGCCTGTGGTGTATTGTCGTTAACCACTTTCGCGACCGTTTTTTGCTCCTGCGTCAGCGGCGCCATACCGTGCTGCTGATAACGATCCAACACCGGCTGCTGCACCTGTTTATTGGTGACCAGAGTGATTTCAGGACGCTTGTCCATACCAATTCCAGTGGCAACAACGGTCACGCGCAGTTCGTCGTTCATATCCGGGTCCAGAGAAGTACCGATAACCACGGTGGCGTTATCCGACGCAAACGCGCGAATGGTGTTACCGACGGTTTCGAACTCATCCAGACGCAGGTCGAAGCCCGCCGTAATGTTGACCAACACGCCGCGCGCGCCGGACAGGTCGATATCTTCCAGCAGCGGAGAAGAAATAGCCATTTCAGCCGCTTCTTCCGCACGATCTTCACCGCTCGCCACGCCGGAGCCCATCATTGCGTAGCCCATTTCAGACATCACGGTACGCACGTCAGCAAAGTCGACGTTCATCAGACCCGGGCGGGTGATCAGCTCTGCGATGCCCTGAACCGCGCCTTTCAGCACGTCGTTAGCCGCGCCGAACGCGTCGAGCAGGGAGATACCACGGCCCAGCACTTTCAGCAGCTTGTCGTTCGGGATGGTGATCAACGAGTCCACATGCTTGGACAGCTCGGTGATACCCTGCTCCGCAAATGCCATGCGCTTTTTGCCTTCAAAATTGAAAGGCTTAGTCACCACGGCAACGGTCAGAATACCTAAATCTTTTGCCACTTCAGCAACCACTGGCGCCGCGCCGGTTCCGGTACCGCCGCCCATGCCTGCCGCGATAAATACCATGTCTGCGCCTTCAAGCGCCGCACGCAGCGCTTCACGGTCTTCGTCCGCCGCGTTACGACCGACTTCCGGGTTAGCGCCAGCGCCCAGACCTTTGGTAATGCCGCTACCAATTTGAATGGTCTGGCCAACCGCCGTTTTACGCAACGCCTGAGCGTCGGTATTCACCGCGAAGAATTCAACACCTTCGATGCGCTCGCGCACCATGTGTTCAACAGCGTTACCGCCGCCACCACCGACGCCGATGACTTTAATCACCGCGTCGTTGGTTAGTTCCATAGGTTCAAACATAATCTCTCTCCGTCATGTGCCTGTCGCCTGAGGCCGTAATATCTGGCGGCCTCATAAAAATTAAAACTCTTTTCGCAGCCAGCTATTAAGTCGCTTGATCCACGAGCCAACTGATGCCGTAACACGTTTTTCCACTTCTGCTTCACCGTTTAAGTGGGACTCTTTCCCGTAGTGAAGCAATCCCACCGCCGTTGAGTAATACGGCTCCTGGGCATAATCCGTCAGACCGGTGATATTCAGCGGCGCGCCGATACGCACCTGCGTATGAAACACGCGCTGAGCGCAAGCAGCAAGCCCTTCGATTTGCGCCGCGCCGCCGGTTAACACAATCCCCGCCGCCAGGTGATGTTTTACCCCTTGTTGGCGAAGCTGTTCCTGTAATTGCAATATCTCTTCGTTGACCAGATTGAGCAGCTCGGTGTAACGCGGCTCAATCACTTCCGCCAGCGTCTGACGTTGCAGGCTGCGCGGCGGACGCCCGCCTACGCTCGGTACTTCAACGCTTTCGTCTTTACCGACGATGGAACCCAGCGCGCAACCGTGGCGGACTTTAATGGCTTCAGCATCGCTCGGCGGCGTACCAAAGGCATAAGCGATATCGCTGGTCACCACGTTCCCCGCGTAAGGGATCACTTTGGTATGACGCAGCGCGCCGCCAGTATAAACGGCGATATCCATTGTACCACCGCCGATATCCACGACACAGACGCCCAGTTCACGTTCATCTTCCGTTAACACGGAATAACTGGCCGCCAGTCCGGCAAATATCAGTTGGTCAACTTTCAGACCACAACGTTCAACAGCTTTGACAATGTTTTTTGCCATATCGTTGTGGCAGGTAATCAAATGTACTTTCGCCTGCATACGCACGCCGGAAAGACCGACCGGATTTTTAATGCCTTCCTGGTAGTCAATGGCGTACTCCTGAGGAATCACATGCAGCACGCGATGTTCATCGCGCACGCGCACTGACTTCGCAGTATGCACGACGTTTTCCACATCTTCCTGCGTCACTTCCTCTTCGGAAATGGGCACCATACCAATTTCATTCTGACAGCTAATATGTTTGCCGGAAAGCGCCAGATATACCGAGGAGATCTGGCAATCAGCCATCAATTCCGCCTGGTCAATGGCGCGCTGAACGCATTTCACCACTGACTCAAGGTCATTCACCCCGCCTTTATCCATACCCCGCGATGGGCAACTGCCCACGCCAATGATATTGACCATACCGTCGGGCAGAACTTCCCCTACTAAAGCGGCAACCTTCGCGGTGCCAATCTCCAGTCCTACTACCAGTTTTCTGTCCGTCGCCTTGATCATTGTTGTTCTGCCTGTGCCTGATTCTGTTGCTGATTAGATTCCTCAGGGGGGAGCGGCGCCCAGCCAACTGCCGCACCTGAGTCATAACGCAAATCAACGTAGCTAATCCGTTTGCCATCGGTTTGCGCCTGCTGCTGTAAAACCGGATAGAGTTCTACAAAGCGAGCCAACCTTTTCATCGTATCGCCCCTGCCGAGATTGAGCTTAATGCCGTTATTAAGCGTCAATTGCCAGGAGCGACGTGCGGTCATCGCCGCTTCCTTTAGAGTGAATTTATCCTTAGCCAGCACCTGCCCCATCTCGCGGTATCCCTGCAACACTTCACTCGCGCTGCCTTCCGGGCCATACAACATGGGTAAAACCTGTTTGCCGATGCGGTCTGACGGCACGCTGAAGGTGTTCCCTTCAGCATCGACCATATGTTGATCATTCCAACGCGCAATCGGCACATATTCAACCAGATGAATCTTCAATTCATCAGGCCACTGTTTTCTGACGCTGGCCTGTTTAATCCACGGCAAACGCTCAATCTGGCTCTGGATAATGTTCACATCCTGCGTCATGAAGGTTCCCGGCGCGCCCAGAGCCAGTATCGCCTGACGGATATCATCGTTACGCGTGTAGTGACGCTCGCCGGTTAATACCAGCTTTGATAACGGTAAACGCTGCGCATCTTCCATCCACCCTAACACGACCCACCCGCTAACAAACACGGTGCACAGTACCGTCAGCAGGAATAAAATTCCTGCAAGACGCGTTCCATTATTGCGGCGTGAAGAAGGCGTCTCTTCATCACTGTTTCGCGTGTTCAGCGCAGCCTGCGACATATCAGTCCGCCAACTCCAGAATTCGTACCACTAACTGCGAGAAGCTCATTCCCGCCTGACGCGCCGCCATCGGCACCAGACTATGGCTGGTCATCCCCGGAGAAGTATTGGCTTCCAGCAGATAAAACTGACCATCGCTGTCCAGCATGACGTCAATACGCCCCCATCCCGTGCAGCCTAAAGCTTTCCATGCCTGCAGGACGAGAGACTGTAGCGCGGCTTCCTGGGACGCTTCTAAACCGGCAGGGCAGAAATACTGAGTCTCATCAGAGAGATACTTCGCCTCATAATCATAGAAGGTTCCTGCCGGTTGGATACGAATTGACGGTAAAATTTCTTCGCCAACTATCGCCACCGTAAATTCCGGACCGCACAGCCATTTCTCAATCAGTATTTCGTCATCATGCTGAAAAGCCAATGATAACGCACCCTGTAAAGCATTTTCTTCTACTACTTTCGTCATACCGACGCTGGAGCCTTCACGGCTGGGTTTGACGATCAGCGGTAAACCCAGCGCCGAAATTCGCGCTTTTTGTTCTTCGCTAAGGCCTTTTTCAAACTCAGCGCGCGTCAATGCGACCCACGGCGCAACCGGTAAGCCCGCGCCCTGCCACAGCAATTTACTGCGCAGTTTATCCATGGAAAGCGCCGAGGCCATCACGCCGCTGCCGGTATAAGGCAGGCCGAGCAGCTCAAGCATTCCCTGTAAGGTGCCATCTTCACCGCCGCGGCCATGCAACGCAATAAAGACCTTCTGAAAGCCCATTGCTTTAAGCTGCGCGACATCGACCTCTTGCGGATCGACGGGATGCGCATCAATACCGCCTTCACGTAACCCGGCCAACACTGCCGCGCCGGAATTTAACGAAACGTCCCGCTCCGCAGAGGTTCCGCCCAACAGGACCGCGATTTTATCAGCCATGTTGCTCTTCCTCCTGGATTTGCGGCTTCAGCTTGATTTCAGATAAGTAACGCGCAATTTTGCCAACATTTCCTGCGCCTTGCACTAATATCAAGTCGTTACCCGTCAGCACCGGCGCTAACATTGTCGCAACCTGAGCCGGATCGGAAACCAGAATCGGGTCAATTTTTCCCCGATTACGAATCGTACGACATAAAGAACGGCTATCCGCGCCCGGAATCGGCGCTTCGCCCGCCGGGTAAACGTCCAGCATCAGCAACGCATCAACTTGGGTCAGCACATTGGCGAAATCGTCATACAGATCGCGCGTGCGCGTGTAACGGTGCGGCTGAAACAGCATCACCAGGTTTTTATCCGGCCACCCTGCTCGCGCAGCTTTAATGGTGGCGTCTACTTCAGTCGGATGATGGCCATAATCATCCACCAGCATCGCCGTCCCGGCTTTACCATTCACCGGCTCAAGCGGGAACTCGCCGAGGAAGTCAAAACGACGCCCGGTCCCCTGGAAGCTTTCCAGCGCGCGCAGGATAGCGTCATCGTCAATGCCTTCTTCGGTCGCTACCGCCACTGCCGCGGCGGCATTCAGGGCATTGTGGCGACCCGGCGCATTCAACGTGACATGCAGATTCGGCATTCCCTGGCGCAACAGCGTAAAGTGCCCCTGCGGCCCTATCTGCTGATAATCTTCTACGCGGACGTCAGCATCCTCGCTAAAGCCATACGTCGTGGTCTGACGCCCCACCCGCGGCAGCAACTCGCGGATGACCGGATCGTCGACGCACATTACCGCGCGACCGTAGAACGGCAGGTTATGCAGGAAGTTAATAAACGTCTGCTTTAAATTTTCAAAGTCGCCATGATAGGTATCCATATGGTCGGCTTCGATGTTGGTGACGATCGCGACCATCGGCTGCAAATGCAGGAAGGATGCGTCGCTCTCATCTGCCTCGGCAATCAGGTAACGACTATGGCCCAGACGCGCATGAACGCCTGCGGCTTTCACCAGTCCGCCATTCACGAAAGTCGGGTCCAGCCCCGCTTCGGCATAAATACTGGACACCATCGCGGTCGTTGTGGTTTTTCCGTGCGTCCCGGCAATGGCGATGCCGTGGCGAAAACGCATCAGTTCCGCCAGCATTTCCGCACGGCGAATAACCGGAATACGCGCTTCATGCGCCGCGACAATTTCCGGGTTATCCGCGGAAATTGCGCTGGAAACGACGACCACGCTGGCATCACGCACATTTTCCGGACGATGGTTAAAGAAAATCGTTGCCCCCAGGCTCGTCAACTGCTGGGTCACCGGATTCGGCGCTAAATCGGAACCACTGATCTGATACCCTTCATTGGCCAGAACTTCGGCAATACCGCCCATACCAGCACCACCGATGCCGACAAAGTGAATGTGCCGAACGCGACGCATTTCGGGCACGATGGAACGCAGTTTTGCCAGTTGTTGTGTATTCATTCTTTACGCCATTAACTCCAATACCCGCCATACTTCAAATTGCAGATGCGTTGGCTTGCCTGCAACCCAAATTATTGAGGGTAGAAAAACCCTGCGATGCAAAAGGCACCGCCACAAATTATGTCCGGGCAACCCGGCTGACTTCACTGGCGACGCGCTCGGTAGCATCCGGAATGGATACCGCGCGGGCACGCTCCGCCATGGTTAACAACGCCTCGCGCGACCACCCCGCCAGGGTGTCGGCGACAGCCTCTACAGTAAACTGCGGCTGCTCAAAAATCTTAGCTGCGCCGGCGTTTTCTAACGGCAGCGCATTCCAGTACTGCTGCCTGTCTTTATGCTGAAACGGCACGAATATCGCCGGTAACCCGGCGGCGGCGATCTCGCTCACCGTTAAAGCGCCGGAACGGCACACCACCACATCCGCCCACGCATAGGCGGCGGCCATGTCATCGATAAATTCCGTTACCTTATGCTGCGGTTGTCCCACCCCGGCATACGCCTGCTCTACCGTGTGCTGCGCGCCTTTTCCGCTTTGATGCCAGATTGTAACCGTATCGCCCAGTCTGGCGGCAACCTGCGGCATCGTCTGGTTCAGGACTCGCGCCCCCTGAGAACCGCCGACCACCAACACGCGAATCGGGCCGTCACGACCGGCCAGACGCTCCTGCGGCAACGGCAACGCCAGTACGTCGGTACGCACCGGGTTACCCACCACTTCCGCGTTCGGAAACGCACCGGGAAACGCCTGCATCACCGTGGTCGCGATTTTGGCCAGCCACTGATTGGTTAGCCCGGCGATACCGTTTTGCTCATGCAAAACGACCGGAATACCCAATGACCAGGCGGCAAGACCGCCGGGGCCGGAAACATAACCGCCCATTCCCAGCACGACATCCGGCTTAAATCGCTTCATGATCGCCCGCGCCTGCCGCCAGGCGTTAAAAATCCGCAGCGGCGCCGCCAGAAGCGCTTTTACGCCTTTACCGCGCAGACCGGAGATCCGAATAAAGTCAATGTCGATGCCATGCTTCGGCACTAAATCCGCTTCCATACGATCGGCGGTACCCAGCCAGCGAACCTGCCAGCCCTGGGCCATTAAATGATGCGCAACGGCCAGTCCGGGGAACACGTGCCCGCCGGTACCACCCGCCATCACCATTAACCGCTTCGGTTGACCACTCATCGAGAACCTCGTGTAAACGCCTGCGCTTTTTCCAGACGCGTTTCATAATCAATACGTAATAAAAACATAATGGCCGTCGACATAATCAACAGACTCGACCCGCCATAACTGATCAGCGGCAGCGTAAGGCCTTTGGTCGGCAGCATCCCCGCGGCCGCGCCAACGTTTACCAGCGCCTGGAAACTAAACCAGATACCGATAGAACACGCTAAAAATCCGGAAAAACGGTGGTCAATCTCCAATGCCTTACGGCCAATCGACATCGCGCGAAAAGCGACGAAGAATACCATTAAAAGCGCCAATACCACACCGATATAACCCAGTTCTTCCCCAATAATGGCGAAGATGAAATCGGTGTGCGCCTCCGGCAAATACTCCAGTTTCTGCACCGAATTCCCCAGCCCTTGCCCCCATATCTCACCGCGACCAAAAGCCATCAGCGACTGCGTCAGCTGATAACCGCTGCCGAACGGATCTTCCCAGGGGTTCCAGAACGAGGTAACGCGGCGAATACGATACGGTTCGGCGAGGATTAACAGAATCACCGCCGAGATGCCCATCCCGATAATGGCGATGAACTGCCATAATTTCGCCCCGGCGAGAAACAGCATCGCCAGCGTGGTGACAAACAGTACGACCACCGTCCCGAGGTCAGGTTGCGCCAGCAGTAACACCGCCAGCACCAGAATCACGCCCATTGGTTTTAAAAAGCCGCGCAGGTTATTTCGCACCTCATCAACCTTACGCACCAGATAGTTCGCGAGGTAGCAGAACAGCGACAGCTTGGTAAACTCCGCAGGCTGAATACGCAGCGGCCCCAGCGCAATCCAGCGCGACGCCCCGTTGACCGAGCTCCCGACGACCAGCACGATAAGCAGCATAATGATCGACGCAATCAGCATCGTCGTGCTGTATTTTTGCCAGAAGGTCATGGGCAAACGTAGCGTGACCATCGCCAGACAAAATGCCAGGAAGATATAGAGCGCATCACGTTTGGCAAACAAAAACGGATCGTTCGCCAGGCGCTGCCCGACTGGCATGGAGGCCGACGTCACCATGACAAAACCAATCGCCGCCAGCCCGAAGGTCAGCCATAGCAGCGTGCGGTCATACATGATCAGACTGTCGGCGTCTTTATCGCGCGAAGCCATCACCCAGCCTTTAAGCGCCGCAAACAGCCAGGCCAGGAGGCCAAAGCCTGGTACGCGCGGCATTCTCAGACGGGGGAGAGATAAACGCATCAACCTAACTCCTTCGCCAGACGGGTAAAGACATCGCCCCGTTGCTCAAAATTTTTAAACTGATCGAGGCTAGCGCAAGCGGGCGACAGCAGCACCATATCACCCGGCTGAACGCGCGGCGCCAGCAAACGCATCGCCTCTTCCATCGTCTCAGTCTGTTGGGCGATTTCCGGACGCAGTGCGGCAAGCTGCGCGCCATCGCGCCCAAAGCAATACAGGCGGATACGATCGCCGGTCAGATAGCGCGCCAGCGGAGAAAAGTCTGCCGACTTACCGTCGCCGCCCAGCAGCAGATGCAGCGTACCGTCCACATGCAAACCGTTTAGCGCCGCTTCGGTACTGCCGACGTTGGTCGCTTTCGAGTCGTTGATCCAACGTACGCCGTTATGCTCCAACGCCAGCTGGAAGCGATGCGCCAGACCGGTAAATGTCGTCAACGCCTTCAAACTGCTGGCGCGCGGCAGACCTACGGCATCCGCCAGCGCCAGCGCCGCTAACGCATTGGTATAGTTATGCTGACCGGAAAGCTTCATCTCTTTCACGTTCAGCACCTTCTCGCCTTTGACTCGCAGCCAGGTTTCGCCCTGCTGACGATTAAGGTGATAATCACCCATATTGACGCCAAAGCTGACGCAGCGCTCATCGGCCCCGCGTACCGGCATCGTCAACGCGTCATCGGCATTCACCACGCACACTTTCGCCTTCTCGTAGACGCGCAGTTTCGCCGCCCGGTACTGTTGCAAACCAAACGGATACCGGTCCATATGATCTTCAGTGACGTTGAGCACCGTTGCCGCCGCCGCTTGCAAACTTGAGGTAGTTTCCAGTTGGAAACTGGATAATTCCAGCACGTACAATTCGCGATCGGCATCCAGCAGCATCAGCGCCGGAAGACCGATATTGCCGCCAACGCCGACATTGACGCCCGCCGCTTTCGCCATCTCGCCCACTAAGGTGGTCACGGTGCTTTTGCCGTTCGAGCCGGTGATGGCCACAATCGGCGCCTGCGCTTCGCGGCAAAACAGTTCGATATCGCCGACAATTTCCACTCCAGCGCTGGCGGCAGCGCTAAGAGAGGGATGCGCCAGAGCAATACCAGGGCTGGCGACGATTAAATCCGCCGCTAAGAGCCACTCGTCGTTCAGGCCGCCAACGTGACGCTCAACCTCTTGCGGCAGCTTATCCAGACCCGGCGGCGTCACGCGAGTATCCATCACCCGCGGCGTCACGCCGCGGGCGAGAAAAAAGTCCACGCAAGAGAGTCCGGTTAAGCCCAGACCAATAATGACGACGTTTTTGTCCTGGTAATCAGCCATGATTAACGTACCTTCAGCGTTGCCAGGCCAATCAGCACCAGCATCAGCGAAATAATCCAGAAGCGCACAATCACGCGCGGTTCCGGCCAGCCTTTCAGTTCATAGTGGTGATGGATAGGCGCCATACGGAAAATACGCTGTCCGCGTAGTTTAAAGGAACCCACCTGCAGGATGACCGACAGAGTTTCCACCACAAAGACGCCGCCCATGATCACCAGCAGGAACTCCTGACGCAGCAGCACGGCGATAATGCCCAACGCGCCGCCCAACGCCAGCGATCCGACGTCGCCCATAAAAACCTGCGCCGGATAGGTGTTAAACCACAAGAATCCTAATCCCGCGCCGACAATCGCCGTACAGACAATCACCAGCTCGCCCGCATGGCGTAAATACGGAATATGCAGGTAATTGGCGAAGTTCATGTTCCCGGTCGCCCAGGCCACCAGCGCAAAGCCGGCGGCAACGAAAACAGTCGGCATAATCGCCAGACCATCAAGCCCGTCGGTCAGGTTTACGGCGTTACCCGTACCGACGATGACAAAGTAGGACAGCAGAATGTAAAACAGCCCCAATTGCGGCATAACATCTTTAAAGAACGGCACCACCAGTTGGGTCGCGGGCGTGTCTTTCCCGACGAGATAAAGCGCAAAGGCCACGCCGAGCGCGATAACCGACATCCAGAAATATTTCCAGCGCGCAATCAGCCCTTTGGTATCTTTCCGCACCACTTTGCGGTAGTCATCGACAAAACCGATAATGCCGTAGCCGATCAATACCACCAGCACGCACCAGACGTACGGGTTAGACGGGTAAGCCCATAACAGAACGGAAATCACAATCGACGTCAGGATCATGATGCCGCCCATCGTCGGCGTACCGCGTTTACTGAAGTGCGATTCCGGGCCATCGTTACGTACCACCTGGCCAAAAGAGAGTTTTTGCAGACGAGCGATCATACGCGGGCCCATCCATAAAGAGATGAACAGCGCGGTCAACAGGCTGACGATGGCGCGAAACGTCAGATAAGAAAAGACGTTAAAGCCGGAATAATATTTGACCAAATGCTCGGCCAGCCAAACTAACATGAACCTTTCTCCTGTAACGCATGAACCACATCTTCCATCGCGGCGCTGCGTGATCCTTTCACTAAAATAGTCATCATTGGTTGCTCCTGAAGCAGAGCGTGTAAACGCGCAATGAGCGCGGCTTTATCGGCAAAATGTTCGCCGACGCCGCTGGCGTGGCTGATAGCCTGACTGAGTTTTCCGGTGCTTAACACGCGATCAATACCCGCCGCTTTTGCGGCCTCGCCAACCTGGATGTGGCACGCTTCGCTTTCTGCGCCCAGCTCGGCCATATCGCCTACCACCAGCACACGGTAGCCGGGCATTTCAGAAAGGACCTGCACTGCGGCGGTCATCGAACCGACGTTGGCGTTATAAGCGTCATCCAGTACCAGTTGGTTTTCACTTAGCTGAATCGGGAACAGACGCCCGGGTACGGCTTTTAACGCCGCCAGCCCTGCTTTAATCGCCGTCAGCGTAGCCCCCACCGCCATTGATAAAGCAGCGGCCGCCAGCGCGTTGGCAATATTGTGCCGCCCCGGCAACGGCAGCAGCACATCAATGCTGCCCATCGGCGTTTGCAGGGTAAATTCAGTACCGTGTGACGTCACGTGGATATTCGCAGCGGTAAAGTCGCTGTTTGCCGCATTCGGCGAAAAGCGCCACACCTGACGATCGCCAATAATGCTTTGCCAGTTCAGCCAGTCATTATTATCGGCATTCATAATCGCGATACCGTTCTCAGGCAAACCGGTATAGATTTCGCCTTTCGCTTTCGCCACGCCGGCCAACGAGCCGAAACCTTCCAGATGCGCCGCCGCCAGGTTATTGACCAGCGCCGCTTCCGGGCGCGTCAGGCTAACGGTCCAGGCGATTTCTCCCTGGTGATTAGCGCCTAACTCGATTACCGCATAGTCATAATCATGGTTTAAGCGCAGCAGCGTTATCGGCACGCCGATGTCGTTGTTAAAATTGCCTGCGGTATACAGAGTATTTCCGCACTGGCTAAGAATCGCGGCGGTCATCTCTTTGACCGAGGTTTTGCCGGACGAACCGGTTAACGCCACCACCCGCGCCGGTACCTGCATACGTACCCAGGCGGCCAGTTGGCCAAATGCCTGACGCGTGTCTTTTACAATCACCTGCGGAAGATCGATATCCAGAGGACGACTGACCAGCAGGGCGCCAGCGCCGTTCGCTTTTGCTTTATCGGCAAAATCATGCGCATCAAAGCGTTCCCCTTTCAGCGCCACGAACAGGCATCCCGGCGTCACTTTCCGTGTGTCGGTAATGACCGTATCGAGCGTGAGATCCGCCCCGCGGTGTTCGGCGCCAAGGACATCGGCAATTTTGCTGAGCGTTACGCTAATCATGCGATCACCCCCAGCAAACGCGCTGCGGTCACGCGGTCTGAATAATCAAGACGCTGCGTGCCGACAATCTGGTAATCCTCGTGCCCTTTACCTGCAATCAGCACAACGTCATTGTCTTTTGCCTGCATAATGGCATTGGTTACCGCCTCAGCGCGGCCTTCCATTACCCTGACCTGCCCGGCGTCCAGCATTCCAGCCAGAATATCGTTGATAATGGCGCGCGGCTCCTCGGTACGCGGGTTATCGTCAGTCACCACGACGATATCCGCGAATTCTTCGGCAATGGCCCCCATGAGTGGGCGCTTACCTTTGTCACGATCCCCGCCACAGCCAAAGACGCACCACAATTTTCCGGCGCAGTGCAGGCGCGCCGCCTGCAACGCTTTTTCCAGCGCATCCGGCGTGTGCGCGTAATCCACCACCACCGTCGGTTTGCCTGGCGCAGTGAACACTTCCATACGCCCGCAAACCGGCTGCAAACGCGCGGCGGTTTTCAGCAAATCCGTTAACGGATAGCCCAGCGCCAGCAGCGTCGCCAATGCCAGCAGTAAGTTGCTGACGTTAAACGCGCCCATCAGGCGGCTTTCGATTTCGCCTTCACCCCAGCTTGAAGCAAAACGAATCGTCGCTCCGCGGTCGTGGTACTCCACCGCCTCCGCTTTCAGCCAACGACCGTGACAGTTAGGGTTGATATGCCCTTCCATTGATACCGCGACCGCATCGGGTAGCGACGCCAGCCAGCGGCGTCCAACTTCATCATCGGCGTTGACGATTGCCTGTCCGTGATGGTGGGTGGAATAAAGCATCCATTTTGCCGCCTCGTAATGCGCCATATCGCCATGATAGTCGAGATGGTCGCGGCTCAAATTAGTAAACACGGAGGCGGCAAATTTCAACGCCGCCACGCGATGCTGCACCAGGCCGTGAGAAGAGACTTCCATCGCGCCGAAGGTCGCGCCCTGCGCAACCAGACTGGCCAGCACATGCTGAACATCCACAGCGGAACCGGTTGTGTTCTCCGTCGGGATCACTTTACCCAACAGTCCGTTGCCTACCGTTCCCATCACTGCGCTGGTTTCGCCGAGCAACTGGCTCCACTGCGCCAGTAGTTGGGTGGTGGTGGTCTTGCCATTGGTGCCGGTCACCGCCACCAGACGCATGTTTTCAGATGGCTCATGGTAAAAGCGGCCCGCCAGCGCAGATAAACGCTCATTGAGCTGGCTGAGATAGACGACTGGTACGCCGTGCATTTCGCGAATCTCACCGTCGCTCGCCTCGTCTTTCGCCTCTGCAATAATGGCAGCTACGCCTTGCGCTATCGCCTGCGGGATATATCGACGCCCGTCCGCCTGATGACCCACCACTGCCACAAAGAGATCGCCCGCCGCAGCCACACGGCTGTCGAGCGTCATCTCTCGCAGTTCTCGCGCGGGTAGTCCAGCCACCCACGGAGCAAGAAGGTCGCGCAAATTACGATCTGCCACCTGTTCCCTCGCCTTGATTAATTACGAATTCATTTTTTTCGCCCGTTGCCAGCGCGTCCGGTTCGATGTTCATGGTGCGCAGAACGCCGCCCATGATGGCACCAAATACCGGCGCGGAAACGGCGCCGCCGTAGTATTTACCCGCCTGCGGATCGTTGATGACAACCACCAGCGCGAAGCGCGGCTGACTCGCAGGCGCGACGCCTGCGGTGTAAGCAATGTATTTGTTGATGTAGCGACCGTCCGGCCCCACTTTTTTCGCCGTACCGGTTTTAATCGCGATACGGTAGCCTTTAATCGCCGCCTTCACGCCGCCGCCGCCCGGCAGCGCCACGCTTTCCATCATATGCACCACGGTGCGTACGGTGGATTCAGGGAAGATGCGTTCGCCGGGTACAGGCGGATCAACTTTGGTAATCGACAGCGGGCGATAAATGCCATAGCTGCCGATCGTTGCATAGACTCGCGCTAACTGTAACGGCGTTACCATTAGCCCATAGCCGAAAGAGAAGGTGGCCCTCTCTATGTCGGACCACCGTTGTTTTTGAGGATATAAGCCACTGCGTTCTCCGACCAACCCCAAATTGGTCGCCTTTCCTAGCCCAAAACGTGAGTAAGTATCTACTAACGCTGAGGACGGCATCGCTAACGCCAGTTTGGATACACCGACGTTACTCGACTTCTGTAGAACCCCGGTCAGGGTTAATTCGCTGTAGCGCGCCACGTCTTTAATTTCGTGGCCGTTAATTCGGTATGGAACGGTATTCAACACCGTATTTTCGTTGACGATACCGCGCTGAAGCGCAGTCATCACCACCATCGGCTTAACCGTAGAACCCGGTTCAAACACGTCGGTGATGGTACGGTTACGCATCGCGTCTTTCGGCGTACCGGCAAGGTTGTTGGGGTTATAGGAAGGGCTATTCGCCATCGCCAGTACTTCACCGGTATTGACATCGACCAGCACCGCGCTACCGGATTCCGCCTTGTTAAACGCCACCGCGTTGTTCAGTTCGCGGTAAACCAGCGCCTGTAAGCGTTCATCAATGCTTAACGCCAGGTTGTGCGCTGCCTGACTGTCAGTGGAGGAGATATCCTCAATCACGCGACCATAGCGGTCTTTACGCACGATTCGCTCGCCAGGCTGACCGGTAAGCCACTTATCAAAGCTCTTTTCAACGCCTTCAATCCCCTGACTGTCGACGTTGGTAAAACCGATGAGGTGAGCGGTTACTTCTCCTGACGGGTAGTAGCGGCGGGATTCTTCACGCAAATGAATGCCCGGCAGTTTGAGTTTTTTGATGTAGTCCGCCATGTCAGGATTTACCTGGCGCGCCAGATAAATAAAACGCCCTTTCGGGTTGGCGTTGATACGGGCGGAGAGCTGATCGAGCGGAATATTGAGCGCAGTAGAAAGCGCTTTCCAGCGATCGCCAACGCTGATGCCGCCGGCGTCATGAACTTCTTTCGGGTCGGCCCAGATCGCCTTAACCGGTACGCTGACCGCCAGTGGACGCCCGGAACGGTCGGTAATCATACCGCGTGAGGTGGAGACTTCCTGAACACGCAGCGAACGCATATCGCCCTGACGCACCAGCATATCCGGGGCGATAATCTGTAGCCACGCCGCGCGTCCAAGTAAAAAAACCAGCGCCAGTAAAATACAGCCGCACAGCAACGCAAAACGCCAACTGATGAAGTTGGTCTGTTCTTCCTGGCGCTTCGATTTTTGCGTTTTTGCCGCTGCTTTCATGCGTCGCGTTTATCCTTATTTTTGCACTACGATATTTTCTTGGGACGGATCAACATGCTGCATTTGCAGCTTTTCCGTTGCGATCCGCTCCACCCGGCTGTGATCGCCGAGCGCATTTTCTTCAAGGATCAGGTTGCGCCATTCAATGTCCAATGCATCGCGCTCCAGAACCAATTGTTCACGCTGCGCGGTGAGTAAACGAGTATGGTGCGCCGTCGTGACCACCGTCACCGCCGTTAAAATGATGCAAATGAACAAGCAGAGTGGCAGCTTCCCGAACCGCAAAAGATCGTCACCGATCACGCCAGGCAAGGCATGGCGCTCGTTGCTTCCTATCGATCCCTTCACTTTGCTTAGGGCTTCTGTCACTCTGCTGATCATGCGTTCGTCCTCTCTGCGATACGCAGAACTGAACTACGGGCCCGAGGATTTTCAGCTACCTCTTTTTCACCCGGCATCAACTTGCCTAACGCTCGTAACTCACGACCGCCCAGTTTTTTGAGCTGCGCTTCCGTCATCGGTAATCCCGCCGGTACCTGCGGACCGCGGCTTTGCTCACGCATAAAGCGTTTCACAATACGGTCTTCCAGCGAGTGGAAACTGATGATTGAAAGCCGCCCGCCTGGGGCCAGTACGCTGAGCGAGCTTTTTAGCGCCTGCTCTATCTCCTCCAGTTCACTGTTTACCCAGATGCGCACCGCCTGGAAGGTACGGGTCGCGGGATGTTTGAATTTGTCTTTTACCGGGGTCGCCGCCGCAACCACTTCCGCCAGCTCTTTGGTGCGGGTCATCGGCTGTTCGCGATTGCGCTCAACAATGGCGCGAGCAATACGTTTGGCAAAACGCTCCTCGCCGAATGTTTTCAGCACCCAGGCGATATCCGCTTCCTCCGCCGTTTGTAACCACTCGGCGGCAGACTGGCCGCGCGTCGGGTCCATTCGCATATCCAGCGGACCGTCGCGCATAAATGAAAAACCGCGCTCCGCATCGTCAAGCTGCGGAGAAGAGACGCCAAGATCGAGAAGGATCCCGTCAATCTTGCCGGTAAGCTCGCGCTCGGCTACATAATCAGCCAGCGCGGAAAAAGGTCCATGAATGATGGAGAAGCGAGGATCATTAATGATCTGCGCAACGGCGATCGCCTGCGGATCGCGATCGATCGCCAGCAAGCGCCCCTCTTCGCCCAGTTGCGAGAGGATCAGGCGCGAGTGGCCGCCGCGACCAAATGTGCCATCAATATAGATACCATCCGGACGAATATTCAGCCCATTAACGGCTTCATCCAACAGTACCGTAGTGTGTTTAAAATTTTCCATCATCTTATAGAGACAAGTCCTGCAGCCGCTCCGATAACGTTTCGGTAGCTGACTGTTCAGCGTCGATATCTTCCTTGACCTGTTGATACCAGGTCGTTTCATCCCACAGCTCAAATTTGTTGAACTGTCCAACCAGCATCACTTCTTTCGTCAGTCCGGCATGTTGCCGCAGAACTGGCGCGATCAGTAATCGACCTGCACCATCCATCTGACATTCGCTGGCATGGCCCAACAGTAAACGCTGTACGCGACGTTCTACCGGGTTCATGCTCGACAGACGAGATAACTTTTGCTCAATAATTTCCCATTCAGGCAGGGGGTAAAGCAGCAGGCATGGGTGATGGATGTCAATGGTACATACCATTTGACCGGTAGCGCTCTCGATCAGTTGCTCCCGATAACGGGTCGGCACGGTCAGGCGCCCTTTACTGTCGAGATTGACTAACGTTGCCCCCCGGAACATGCCAGTCTCACCCCTTCTTACCACTTTATCCCACAAATTCCCACTCGAAGGAGTTTACGGAGCGGAGGAAAAGCTTGTCAAGCAAGTCACAACGCTTACCTAAGTAAAAAAGCCAATGTTTACGGCGAATATCTGCGTTGATTAATTTCCGCCCAGCGTGCAAGCCAAATTAACGTTATGAATATTTGTAAGAAAAAAACCAAAGGCCCACCGCCGTTTAAAACGGACTCAATATAATCCGAGAAAAATATAAAGTGTCAGTTTGCGACGCGAGCGGCATTTTAGGACATATTGCACCGTGTTAACAGTGCCTGTTTAACGTGTGCGGTGCCTGCTATACCAGCGCCTACGAGCGACTGTCGCGCCAAAGACAAAAAGTGGCTGTTAATTCGACGATTTCTTGCCTGCTTGTAACAAAACAAGACAAAGGAAAAGACTCGTTACGTCTTAATTAGTGGAATATGGACGATTTCGGACAAAAGAAAGGTAATAAAAAAGAATTTTCGGATAATTTTAAGGAATAATCTTAATTATTTAAGGGATATTTTTACTGATACGCATTTGTTTGACGGCGGCAGAAGAGAGAGTCTTTTACCGCCGGTCCTTTAGCTACGGCTCAGAATGCCGCGACGATACAGGTTTCGCCGAATACGCGTTAAGCCGGGTTTCGGTTTACGCGGTTCATCAAGACTTGCCAGCACAATCTCCAGCACGCGTTCCGCGACATCACGATGACGCTGCGCCACCGCCAGTACCGGGCATTGCAGAAAATCCAGCAGCTCATGATCGCCGAAGGTCGCAATCGCTAAATCCGAAGGCAGTTTTCCATCGCGCCGCAGCGTTACGTCCATCACGCCCTGTAATAGCGCGAACGATGTCGTAAAGAGCGCCTGCGGCATAGGATGCGTTTCCAGCCATTTCTCAAACAACTGCGCGGCGGCTTCGCGCTCATAGCTGTTGGCATATAAGAAATTCACCTCCCGCGGATCGTCTTTCCATGCAGTGCGGAACCCCTGCTCGCGCAGGAAACTGACGGACAACTCCGGCAGCGCGCCCAAATAAAGCACCGTTTCCGCCGGGAATTTACGCAGCTCTTCCGCCAACATCTCGGCATCATCCTGATCGGCGCCGACCACGCTGGTGAAATGTTCGCGATCCAGCGCGCGGTCGAGCGCGACGATGGGGAACGGATCGTTGGCCCAGCGCTGATAGAAGGGATGCTCCGGCGGTAACGAAGTTGAAACAATGATTGCATCCACCTGGCGTTGCAAAAGGTGCTCAATGCAGCGCATTTCGTTATCCGGCTGATCTTCAGAACAGGCGATCAGCAGTTGGTAGCCACGCTGGCGTGCCTGGCGCTCAAGATAGTTTGCGATACGGGTGTAGCTCGTGTTTTCAAGGTCCGGGATCACCAGACCAATGGAACGTGTGCGTCCAGCACGCAGCCCGGCAGCCACAGCGTTAGGATGGTAATTGTGCTCACGCACTACCGCCATGACTTTTTCTACGGTTTTGTCGCTCACGCGGTATTGCTTTGCTTTACCGTTTATAACGTAGCTTGCAGTTGTGCGCGAGACACCGGCCAGCCGAGCGATTTCATCCAGTTTCACAATTGCCCCTTGTGTAAATTGTACAAACCATAACCTTTATGTCGGCATGGGTTAAAATCGTTAACATCTAAGCGCAGTTTGATCACTCCGGCAACCGCTTTTATTCCGGGTTACCACGGATTTCGCAAAAAAAAGCCCAACCGGTGATATTGGGTTGGGCGATAATTCCTGTTGGCTGATATCCGGCAAACCTGCCTGATGGCGCTACGCTTATCGGACCTGGGCCAGATATCAGCCTGTAGACCGGATAAAACGCAAGCGCGTCGTCATCCGGCGAATCAGCTCAGCGCATAATCTTATCGCCGCGCGAAAGCCCGACGACGCCTGAACGCGCCACTTCAACAATTTTCGCCACGTCGCGCAGCGAGGCCAGAAAAGCATCCAGTTTATCGCTGGTGCCCGCCAGTTGAACGGTATACAACGTTGGCGTAACGTCAATAATCTGACCACGGAAAATTTCCGTATTACGCTTCACCTCTTCCCGTCCGTAGCCGCTGGCCTGGATTTTCACCAGCATGATTTCCCGCTCAACGTGCGCTCCCTGTCCCAGCTCGCTGACGCGCAGCACATCAACCAGCTTGTGCAGTTGCTTTTCAATTTGCTCAAGCACTTTTTCATCGCCTACCGTCTGGATAGTCATGCGCGACAACGTCGGATCGTCTGTCGGCGCAACGGTCAGGCTTTCAATATTATATCCGCGTTGCGAAAAGAGGCCGATAACCCGCGATAACGCCCCAGATTCGTTTTCCAGTAATACCGATAAAATCCGGCGCATCATCAGGTCCTCTCCGTTTTGCTTAACCACATTTCGTCCATCCCGCCCCCGCGAATCTGCATCGGATAGACATGCTCGCTGCCATCAACGGTGACATCGACGAACACCAGTCGGTTATTACGCACATGCTCAAGGGCTTCGCTGAGTTTACTTTCCAGCTCATCCGGACGGTTAATCTGCAGCCCGACATGGCCATATGCTTCCGCCAGGCGCACAAAATCCGGTAACGACTGCATATAAGACTGAGAATGGCGACCGGAATAGATCATATCCTGCCACTGTTTCACCATCCCCAGATAACGGTTGTTCAGGTTCAAAACCAGTACCGGCAGTTCATACTGTAAGGCTGTCGACAGCTCCTGAATGTTCATCTGTATACTGCCATCGCCGGTCACGCAGACCACCATTTCTTTCGGCAGGGCCATTTTAACGCCCAGCGCAGCCGGTAGGCCAAAACCCATCGTGCCGAGCCCGCCGGAATTAATCCAGCGACGTGGTTTATCGAACGGGTAATAGAGGGCGGCAAACATCTGGTGTTGTCCTACATCGGACGTCACGTAAGCGTCGCCCTTCGTCAGACGCCAGAGGGTTTCAATCACCGCCTGGGGTTTAATACTTTCGCTTTCCGCGTCATATTTCAGGCACTGACGGGCGCGCCAGATCTCTATCTGCTGCCACCAGTCGCGAATATAATCCTGCGGCTGAGACGGCGCATCCTGCGCCAGTAGCTCCAGCATTTGTTCCAGTACCAGGCGGGCATCGCCCACCACCGGGATATCAGCGTTAACCGTTTTGGATATGGACGTCGGGTCAATGTCGATGTGTAATACCGTCGCGTTCGGACAATATTTAGCGAGATTATTCGTCGTGCGGTCGTCAAATCGTACGCCAACAGCGAAAATCACGTCGGCGTTATGCATGGTCATATTGGCTTCATAAGTGCCATGCATTCCCAGCATTCCTAACGACTGGCGATGAGTAGCAGGAAACGCGCCCAGTCCCATTAATGAAGAGACCACCGGCAGGTTAAAGGTTTCAATGATGTGGCGCAGCGGCACATAGCAGGCCGCGCTTATCGCCCCTCCCCCAACATAGACCACCGGCTTTTTTGCCGACGCCAGCGTTTGCAAGGCACGCTTAATTTGTCCTTTATGTCCTGATGTTGTGGGATTGTAAGAGCGCATACTGACCGTCTCCGGCCAGGCATACGGCATTTTTTTCGCCGGATTCAAAATATCTTTCGGCAGATCCACGACCACCGGCCCAGGACGTCCGCTTGCCGCCAGCCAGAAGGCCTTTTTAAGCACCTGGGGAATATCTTCCGTCTGTTTGACCAGGAAGCTATGTTTGACCACCGGTCGGGAAATCCCCACCATGTCGCACTCCTGAAAGGCATCATAGCCAATCAATGAGGTGGCGACCTGGCCGGAAAGAATCACCAGCGGAATGGAATCCATATAGGCCGTAGCAATCCCGGTAATCGCATTGGTCGCTCCCGGTCCGGAAGTCACCAGCACCACGCCAACGTCGCCAGTGGCTCGCGCCAGGCCATCCGCCATATGCACCGCGGCCTGCTCATGACGCACCAGCACATGATCGATCCCTCCAACGGTATGTAGCGCATCATAAATATCAAGCACTGCGCCTCCAGGATAGCCGAACACCTGCTTTACGCCTTGATCGATAAGCGATCGGACGACCATCTCGGCTCCAGACAACATCTCCACGGCTTGCCTCCACTTTATACCTGTCATCACGGTTTGACGGACACCTTAACCGCTCGCTATCACGCCTGGCAATTGGGTGGAATGACGTAAAGATGGGGAAGGTTAGAATAATCAGGAGGCAAGAAGAGAAGAAATGGAGAAATACTCCGTCTGAATCACACCAGGTAATAAATAATCGCTTATAAATGCAGACTTACAGCAATTCATCTATTTTTCACAGCGACGAAAAGAATCGCTCACCGTTAAATCAGCATAAAATTTTTGATATACGCTAAAAAGCAGAATAAACCAGAATTTGTTTCTGATTTATTCTGCCCGGTTTTATCGCTTACAAACAGAAACTAATAAATCTTCCATCCATTGGTGCCCTTTATCACGCCCAGCCGCTTCATGCCAGGAAAGGTAGCATGTCCGGCTATTCAGTTTTAAAGGCAACGGCAATATTTGCAGATCCAGCGACTCCGCAAACTCTTCCGCCAGCCAGCGCGGGGCAATAGCGACCAAATGCGTCTGCGAAACCACGTTCAGAACGCTGATAAGCGCCATGCCCTGATAAGCCACGCTCGACTGTTTATCCGGCGTGTCATACCACGGCTGACTAAATGACGCATAACGATCGAGAGAAACAACCGCATGTTGTTCATTATAAACATCGCCTTCCAGTAGCGGGCCGCTAATACGCGGGTGTTTTCGGCTGGCGACTAAAACCATTTCATCTTTAAATAGCGGTACGCTGGTAAACTCAGGACGACGGAATTCTTCATAACTAATAACGAACTCGGTTTCCTGATAGCGTAGCTGATGCTCAGTATTCTGATTCAACGACGCTTTAAAAACGACATGAATATTTGGCGCAATTTTTTCTACACGATTATAAATCTGTGACGTCAGGATATTATCCAGCGGACTGCACACGCAAAGATTGAATACACGTTCGCTGCTGGTCGGCTCAAACCCCGATCCCGGCAATTCATTTTGCACCAATTGTAACGCCTGACGGACTGAACCAAATAACTGAAATGCACGGGCAGTCGGCTGAATTCCTCGTCCATATCGAACAAAAAGTTCGTCATTAAACATAACCTTCAGACGCGCTACGGCGTTACTGACCGCAGGCTGCGACATTCCCAGCGTGTGGGCGGCGCGCGTAATATTCTGCTCTTGCATTACCGCATCGAACACGGTCAATAGGTTCAAATCAACCATGCGAAGCTGTGGTTTGCCCATATCTAAAAGATGCGGCTTTTCGGTTTTGACCTCTGGCATATTTAACTCCACTGTCACGCTTAACTCCCTTTTTCTGGCTGAAGGCAGAAATAATTCCTGAAAATATGATTTACCATGCATATAAAATAAGAAAAAGGGAAAGCGTTAAAATTCGGAAAACATAAAGACGCTGACAGAGACAAATAGAATGCCAGCGCAAGCGTAATGTGTCCTGAGTCACACCATTGCGATTCATAATGTTTAAATTACGCAAGCAATATAACCATAACTATGGCGAATACACAATCATACACCAAGTGAATGATCATTTAAGTTTCAATTAAATGTTTATATTATTAATAGCTAAAAAGTTAACATTAATTTATCAATAACTTTATCCTTATCCATTAAGCAAACAAGGTTATTTGTTAAAATATAAAACAAATCAAAAAGATAAACCAAACCTTTAGCATACCTTTAACAGGCCATTCCCCTAACCAATTTGCAAACAAAAATGCCTAAATATTTCAAACAATGAAAAGTATGAATGTCCACTCGTTCTTTTATCCTTTATTGGACGCGCAGCCCAGCACAATTAGCTAAAGTACGTATCCGGATATCGTCAACAAAATGCAATGGCGACAGAAAATAGAGTTGACATTAAACGGCATATCCAGTACCACTAAAAGCATAACGCATTCGCTGGAGCTGAATTAATGTCACATATCGTTCGTTTCACTGGGCTACTACTACTCAACGCATTTATTGTGCGCGGTAGACCGGTGGGCGGCATTCAACATTAAGTCAGCTCGAAGTCAAATAAAACCCGCGCCGTTGCGCGGGTTTTTTTATGCCTGACGCAAGGCGCCCCTGGAGACAAGGACCACATCATGAGCCAGCAAGTCATTATTTTTGATACGACCTTACGCGACGGCGAACAAGCGTTACAGGCCAGCCTGAGCGCGAAAGAGAAGCTGCAGATTGCCCTGGCCCTTGAGCGCATGGGTGTTGATGTCATGGAAGTAGGCTTCCCGGTCTCTTCTCCGGGTGATTTTGAATCTGTCCAAACCATCGCCCGCACCATCAAAAACAGCCGCGTTTGCGCCCTGGCGCGTTGTGTAGAAAAAGACATCGACGTCGCGGCACAGGCGCTGAAGGTCGCCGACGCGTTTCGCATCCATACTTTTATCGCCACCTCGCCAATGCACATCGCCACCAAGCTGCGCAGCACGCTGGATGAGGTCATCGAACGCGCGGTATACATGGTTAAGCGGGCGCGTAATTACACTGATGACGTGGAGTTCTCCTGCGAAGATGCTGGCCGGACGCCTGTTGACGATCTGGCGCGCGTGGTGGAAGCCGCTATAAACGCCGGCGCGAGAACCATTAATATTCCCGATACCGTGGGCTATACCATGCCGTTTGAGTTCGCGGGAATCATTTCCGGCCTGTATGAACGTGTCCCCAATATCGACAAAGCCATCATCTCCGTTCATACCCACGACGATTTAGGGATAGCGGTAGGCAACTCGCTGGCGGCAGTACATGCGGGCGCTCGTCAGGTTGAAGGCGCGATGAACGGTATCGGAGAACGTGCCGGTAACTGCGCACTGGAAGAAGTGATCATGGCGATTAAAGTGCGCAAAGACATCATGAACGTACACACCAACATCAATCACCACGAAATCTGGCGCACCAGCCAGACCGTCAGCCAGATCTGTAACATGCCGATCCCGGCCAACAAAGCGATTGTCGGCAGCGGCGCTTTCGCCCACTCTTCCGGCATCCACCAGGATGGCGTCCTCAAGAACCGCGAAAACTATGAAATCATGACGCCAGAGTCCATCGGTCTGAACCAGATACAGCTGAACCTGACCTCCCGCTCTGGCCGTGCCGCCGTGAAACATCGCATGGAAGAGATGGGTTACAAGGACACAGACTACAACATGGACCACCTGTACGACGCGTTCCTGAAGCTGGCGGACAAAAAAGGCCAGGTGTTCGACTATGACCTGGAAGCGCTGGCGTTTATTAATAAACAGCAAGAAGAACCAGAGCATTTCCGTCTGGATTACTTCAGCGTGCAGTCCGGCTCCAGCGATATCGCCACCGCTTCCGTGAAGCTGGCCTGTGGTGAAGAGATCAAGGCCGAGGCGGCGAACGGCAACGGCCCGGTCGACGCCATCTATCAGGCGATTAACCGCCTCACCGGTTACGACGTTGAGTTGGTTAAATACGACCTGAACGCCAAAGGCCAGGGCAAAGACGCGCTGGGTCAGGTCGATATCGTCGTAAACCATCATGGTCGCCGCTTCCACGGCGTCGGGCTGGCGACGGATATCGTCGAATCCTCCGCCAAAGCGATGGTGCACGTACTGAACAATATCTGGCGCGCCGCCGAAGTTGAAAAAGAATTGCAACGCAAAGCTCAAAATAAAGAGAACAACAAGGAAACCGTGTAATGTCGAAGAACTATCATATTGCCGTACTGCCGGGCGACGGTATCGGCCCGGAAGTCATGGCGCAAGCCCTGAAAGTTATGGATGCGGTACGCAGCCGTTTTGATATGCGTATCACCACCAGCCGCTATGACGTCGGCGGTATTGCTATCGACAATCATGGTCATCCACTGCCGAAAGCCACCGTTGAAGGGTGTGAGCAGGCGGATGCCATTCTGTTTGGCTCCGTCGGCGGCCCGAAATGGGAAAATTTGCCCCCGGAAAGCCAGCCGGAGCGCGGCGCCCTGCTGCCGCTGCGCAAACATTTCAAATTATTCAGTAACCTGCGTCCGGCGAAACTGTATCAGGGACTGGAAGCATTTTGCCCGTTGCGCGCCGATATCGCCGCTAACGGTTTCGATATCCTGTGCGTGCGCGAGCTGACCGGCGGGATCTATTTCGGACAGCCAAAAGGCCGTGAAGGCAGCGGTCAGTACGAAAAAGCCTTTGATACCGAAGTTTATCACCGCTTTGAGATCGAGCGCATTGCCCGTATCGCCTTTGAATCGGCGCGTAAACGCCGCCGTAAAGTCACCTCTATTGATAAAGCCAACGTACTGCAAAGCTCTATCCTGTGGCGTGAGATCGTCAATGATGTCGCGAAAACGTATCCCGATGTGGAACTCGCGCACATGTATATCGATAACGCCACCATGCAGTTGATTAAAGACCCGTCGCAGTTTGACGTACTGCTGTGCTCTAACCTGTTCGGCGACATTCTGTCCGACGAATGCGCCATGATCACCGGCTCAATGGGGATGTTGCCCTCCGCCAGCCTGAACGAGCAAGGATTTGGCCTGTATGAACCGGCTGGCGGCTCCGCGCCGGATATCGCCGGGAAACATATCGCCAACCCAATTGCGCAGATCCTGTCGCTGGCGCTGCTGCTGCGCTACAGCCTGGATGCCAACGATGCGGCAACGGCCATTGAACAGGCGATCAATCGCGCATTAGAAGAGGGCGTTCGCACCGGCGATTTAGCCAGGGGCGCTGCCGCAGTCAGTACCGATGAGATGGGCGATATTATCGCCCGCTATGTCGCAGAAGGGGTGTAATCATGGCCAAAACGTTATACGAAAAATTATTTGATGCCCACGTGGTCTTTGAGGCGCCAAACGAAACGCCGCTGCTGTACATCGACCGCCACCTGGTGCATGAAGTCACCTCGCCTCAGGCGTTTGACGGTCTGCGCGCGCACCATCGTCCGGTACGTCAGCCAGGGAAAACCTTCGCCACGATGGATCACAACGTCTCGACGCAGACTAAAGACATTAATGCCTCCGGTGAAATGGCGCGTATCCAGATGCAGGAGCTGATTAAGAACTGTAACGAGTTCGGCGTCGAGCTGTATGACCTGAATCACCCATATCAGGGCATCGTCCATGTGATGGGGCCGGAACAGGGCGTCACCCTGCCGGGCATGACCATCGTCTGCGGCGACTCCCACACCGCCACCCACGGCGCGTTTGGTGCGCTGGCCTTCGGCATCGGCACTTCTGAGGTAGAACATGTACTGGCGACGCAAACCCTGAAACAGGGGCGCGCTAAAACCATGAAGATTGAAGTCACGGGCAACGCCGCGCCGGGCATTACCGCCAAAGACATCGTGCTGGCGATCATCGGTAAAACCGGTAGCGCCGGCGGCACCGGACACGTGGTTGAATTTTGCGGCGACGCGATCCGCGCGCTGAGTATGGAAGGCCGCATGACGCTGTGCAATATGGCGATTGAGATGGGCGCCAAAGCCGGTCTGGTCGCCCCGGATGAAACCACTTTCAACTACGTAAAAGGGCGTTTGCACGCGCCGAAGGGCCGCGATTTTGACGAAGCCGTCGAGTACTGGAAAACGCTGAAAACCGATGACGGCGCGACTTTTGATACTGTCGTCACCCTGCGAGCAGAAGAGATCGCGCCGCAGGTGACCTGGGGCACGAATCCGGGCCAGGTGATTTCCGTCACCGACATCATCCCCGATCCCGCCTCCTTTAGCGATCCGGTTGAACGCGCCAGCGCCGAAAAAGCGCTGGCTTATATGGGCTTACAGCCGGGCGTACCGTTAACGGACGTTGCTATCGATAAAGTCTTTATCGGCTCTTGTACCAATTCGCGCATTGAAGATTTGCGCGCGGCGGCAGAAGTCGCCAAAGGGCGCAAAGTGGCGCCGGGCGTGCAGGCTCTGGTGGTGCCGGGTTCAGGTCCGGTGAAAGCGCAGGCGGAAGCGGAAGGTCTGGACAAGATCTTTATCGAAGCAGGATTTGAATGGCGCTTACCGGGCTGTTCCATGTGCCTGGCCATGAATAATGACCGCCTGAACCCGGGCGAGCGCTGCGCATCCACCAGCAACCGTAACTTTGAAGGTCGTCAGGGCCGCGGGGGTCGCACGCATTTAGTCAGCCCGGCGATGGCCGCCGCTGCCGCCGTTACCGGCCACTTCGCCGATATTCGCAGCATCAAATAAGGAAACTACCATGGCAGATAAATTTACCCAGCATACCGGCCTGGTTGTCCCACTGGATGCCGCCAACGTCGATACCGATGCAATTATCCCTAAACAGTTTTTGCAGAAGGTTACGCGCACCGGTTTTGGCGCCCATCTGTTTAACGACTGGCGCTTCCTGGACGAAAAGGGCCAACAGCCAAATCCGGAATTCGTGTTGAACTTTCCGGAATATCAAGGCGCGTCGATATTGCTGGCGCGGGAAAACTTTGGCTGCGGCTCGTCACGCGAGCACGCGCCGTGGGCGCTGACCGACTACGGCTTTAAAGTGGTGATCGCGCCAAGCTTCGCCGACATCTTCTACGGCAACAGTTTCAATAACCAACTGCTGCCGGTAACCCTGAGCGACGCACAGGTCGATGAGCTGTTTGCTCTGGTGAAAGCCAATCCGGGGATTCATTTTGAAGTGGATCTGGAAGCACAGGTGGTGAAAGCAGGCGATAAAACCTATAGCTTTAAAATCGACGACTTCCGCCGCCACTGCATGTTGAACGGTCTGGACAGCATTGGGCTGACGCTGCAGCACGAAGACGCGATTGCCGAGTACGAAGACAAGCAGCCTGAGTTTATGCGTTGATACCAAAACGACCAGCAATAAGCGATACTCATCGCTTATTGCTGGTATCTATCTTATTTTAATCCCAGAGCCTGTTTAATCTGAACCATTGACGCCAGAGCCTGCTTACACGCAGCATCCTGGTCAGATGCAGCTACAGTTTCCAACTGTTTTTTTGACGCTTCGAGTTGAGGCTTCATCGCGTCAAATTGCTGTTTTGCCTGTTCACTCGTTGCTGCAGCCTGCTCAACCAGGGCATCAATATCATTAAAATATTGCTGACAACTTTCAGCCATTGCCGCGAAAGAGGAGTTGGACATAGCAAAAAGCGCTGCAAGCAAAAAAACCTTTTTCATTATCATTCCTTTGTACTAAACACGTTAAAGCACCATGCGATAACGCGTATAAGATTAGCGATGATAAAAATAAAAAAAAGTCTGTTTCAGTACCATGCAAAATGGCGCTTGTCACGCAACATTACACGTCTTTTACTCGCCCGCTCACCACCTGCGTGACCACAGAAACCGCCGCATAAATCCCGTTGAGACGCCGTCCCATCGTCGTCATCCAGAAACAGCCGAAATAAAAAAAGCCAGCAGATATTATCTGCTGGCGGGTGATTTTAGGCTATCGCCTACACCAATACTCAGTCACACATGATGTCTGCAATTGGCTTCAATCGGTCGCCTCCCACTGCATCAGTTCCGCGAGCATTTTTAAGCGCTGCGGCGCGCTCAGGCAAGCCAGCCAGGACGTTTTTTCCGTCGCGGCAAAATATCTCAACCAGAACTGGCGCATAGTGACCTCTTCCTCTTGCTTCATCGAAAGATATTATTGGCCTAATATAGGGATAATAAAATTGCTGAGTTTTTCATCGGAGTTCCCCTTTTATGCCCTCAGGTCGCCTGCAACAACAATTTATCCGTCTCTGGCAATGTTGTGACGGTAAAACGCAAGACACCACGCTTAATGAGCTGGCGGATCTGCTGAACTGTTCGCGTCGCCATATGCGTACGCTGCTAAATACGATGCAGGCGCGCGGTTGGCTAACATGGGAAGCCGAGGTCGGACGCGGAAAGCGTTCGCGTCTGACGTTCCTGTATACCGGACTGGCGCTGCAACAGCAGCGGGCGGAAGACCTGCTGGAACAAGATCGAATCGATCAACTGGTACAACTGGTCGGCGATAAAAGCGCTGTCAGGCAAATGCTGATTTCCCATCTGGGACGCAGCTTCCGCCAGGGGCGGCATATTCTGCGGGTTCTTTACTATCGTCCGATGCACAATCTCCTGCCGGGAACCGCATTACGTCGCTCGGAAACTCATATTGCCCGGCAAATTTTCAGTTCGCTCACGCGGGTAAATGAGGAAAACGGGGAACTGGAAGCGGACATTGCGCACCACTGGCAGCAAATTTCCCCTTTACTGTGGCGCTTCTACCTGCGCCCCGGCATTCATTTTCATCATGGCCGCGAGCTGGAGATGGAAGATGTCATCGCCTCGCTGACGCGTATCAATACGCTTCCGCTTTACTCGCACATCACAAAGATAGACTCCCCTACCGCGTGGACGCTGGATATTCATCTTTCCCAGCCGGATCGCTGGTTGCCGTGGCTGCTGGGCCAGGTCCCGGCGATGATTTTGCCGCGGGAGTGGGAAACGCTGGCTAATTTCGCCAGCCACCCTATCGGCACCGGGCCTTATGCCGTGCGGCGTAATACGCCGAACCAGCTCAAGATACTCGCCTTTGATGACTACTTCGGCTATCGGGCGTTGATAGACGAAGTGAACGTCTGGGTACTGCCGGATATCAGTGAAGAACCGGCCTGCGGCTTGATGCTGGAAGGGCCAATACAAGGCGGTGAAAAAGCGATAGAAAGCCGACTGGAAGAGGGGTGCTATTACCTGCTATTCGACGCCAGAACGCCGCGCGGCGCGCATCCGCAGGTCAGAGAATGGGTAAGCCACGTCCTCTCCCCCACCAATTTACTCTATCATGCCGATGAACCGCTACAGCAGCTCTGGTTCCCGGCCTATGGGCTTTTACCGCGCTGGCATCACGCCCGTCCAGGCCCGGGCGAAAAACCCGCCGGGCTGGAAACCCTCACGCTGACCTTCTATCGCGAACACATTGAGCACCGGGTTATCGCCCGTATCATGAGCGCGCTTCTGGCTGAGCATCAGGTACATCTGCATATTCAGGAGATCGACTACGATCAATGGCACGCCGGCGAGATCGAAAGCGATATCTGGCTCAATAGCGCTAACTTTACGCTGCCGCTGGATTTCTCGCTGTTCGCGCACCTGTGCGAAGTACCGCTCTTGCAGAACTGCATTCCGCGCGACTGGCAGGACGACGCCGCGCAGTGGCGCGCTGGCGAGATGAACCTGGCGAACTGGTGCCAGCAACTGCTGGCCAACAAAGCGATTGTGCCGCTGATCCACCACTGGCTGATTATCCAGGGACAGCGCAGTATGCGCGGGCTGCGCATGAATACCCTCGGCTGGTTTGATTTTAAATCGGCGTGGTTTGCGCCGCCAGATCCTTAACGCCAGCTCTTGATTGCTGCCCGGCAACAAAATCACTACACTAACGCCGAACTCAACGGGGTGCCGCGCTCATGCGCGCGCTGAGAAAATACCCGTCGAACCTGATCCGGATAATGCCGGCGAAGGGATTTGAGGTTACCTCTCAAGTCCTTTGCCACTCTTTCACTGAGGTGCAAAGTGTTAAAAAAATATCTTCCGCTTTTACTCCTGTGCGCGGCGCCTGCTTTCGCCAAACCCGTTCTCACCGTCTATACCTACGACTCGTTCGCCGCCGACTGGGGGCCAGGCCCGGCGGTGAAAAAAGCGTTTGAAGCCGATTGCAACTGTGAGCTGAAACTGGTGGCGCTGGAGGATGGCGTTTCGCTGCTCAACCGCCTGCGGATGGAGGGGAAGAACAGCAAAGCCGATGTGGTGTTGGGGCTGGACAATAATCTGCTGGAGGCGGCCACGCAAACTAAACTTTTTGCCAAAAGCGGCGTGGCGAATGAGGCGGTCAAGGTGCCCGGCGGCTGGAAAAACGACACATTTGTGCCGTTCGATTACGGCTATTTCGCCTTTGTCTACGATAAAAGCAAGCTGAAAAATCCGCCGAAAAGCCTGAAAGAACTGGTCGAGAGCGATCAAAAATGGCGGGTGATTTATCAGGACCCGCGTACCAGTACGCCAGGGCTGGGGCTGTTACTGTGGATGCGCAAAGTCTATGGCGATAACGCGCCGCAGGCCTGGCAAAAACTGGCGGCCAAAACGGTGACGGTGACGAAAGGCTGGAGCGAGGCCTACGGTTTATTTCTGAAAGGTGAAAGCGATTTGGTGCTCAGTTACACCACCTCTCCGGCGTATCACATTATTGAAGAGAAGAAGGACAATTACGCCGCCGCGAACTTCAGCGAAGGCCATTACTTACAGGTAGAAGTCGCGGCGCGTACCGTCGCCAGTAAGCAGCCGGAACTGGCGGAGAAATTCCTCAAATTTATGGTTTCTCCGGCGTTTCAGAACGCCATACCCACCGGCAACTGGATGTACCCGGTAGCGGACGTCGCCTTACCCGCAGGGTTTGAATCATTGGCCAAACCCGCCACAACGCTGGAATTCACGCCGCAACAAGTGGCAGCACAACGCCAGGCATGGATTAGCGAATGGCAACGCGCCGTCAGCCGTTAATTCCCGGCTGGCTGATTCCGGGGCTGTGCGCCGCCGCGCTGATGATAACCGTCTCGCTGGCGGCCTTTCTGGCGCTTTGGCTGAACGCGCCGCCGGGCGCGTGGTCGACAATCTGGCGGGATAGCTATCTGTGGCATGTGGTGCGCTTCTCATTCTGGCAGGCGTTTCTGTCCGCAGTGCTGTCTGTGGTCCCGGCGGTTTTTCTCGCCCGCGCGCTTTATCGACGCCGTTTTCCTGGACGTCTGGCGCTGCTGCGTCTGTGCGCCATGACGCTGATTCTGCCGGTACTGGTTGCCGTGTTCGGCATTCTTAGCGTGTATGGCCGTCAGGGCTGGCTGGCCTCGCTGTGGCAGATGCTGGGGCTTCAGTGGACATTCTCCCCCTACGGCTTGCAGGGCATTTTACTGGCGCACGTCTTTTTTAACCTGCCAATGGCGAGCCGTTTGTTGCTGCAATCGTTGGAAAGCATTCCCGGCGAGCAGCGCCAGCTCGCCGCCCAGCTCGGTATGCGCGGCTGGCATTTTTTCCGTTTTGTCGAATGGCCGTGGCTGCGCCGCCAAATTCCGCCCGTCGCGGCGCTGATTTTTATGCTCTGCTTCGCCAGTTTCGCAACGGTTCTGTCGCTCGGCGGCGGCCCGCAGGCCACCACTATCGAGCTGGCTATCTTTCAGGCGCTCAGTTATGACTACGATCCCGCCCGCGCGGCGATGCTGGCATTAATCCAGATGGTCTGCTGCCTGGCGCTGGTACTGCTAAGTCAACGGTTGAGTAAAGCGATTGCGCCGGGGATGACGCTGACGCAGGGCTGGTGCGATCCTGACGATCGTCTCCACAGCCGTCTGACGGACGCCTTATTAATCGTGCTGGCGCTGCTGCTGCTGCTTCCGCCGCTGGTCGCCGTGGTGGTCAATGGCGTCAACCGCAGCCTGCCGGAGGTGCTGGCGCAACCCATTCTGTGGCAGGCTGTCTGGACATCGCTACGCATTGCGCTGGCGGCGGGCGTTCTGTGTGTGGTGCTGACCATGATGCTACTGTGGAGTAGCCGCGAGCTACGCCAACGCCAGCAAGTCTTCGCCGGACAAACGCTGGAACTCAGCGGGATGTTGATCCTCGCGATGCCGGGGATCGTGCTGGCGACAGGCTTCTTTTTACTGCTCAATAACAGCGTTGGCTTACCGGAATCCGCCGACGGCATCGTGATTTTCACCAATGCGCTGATGGCAATCCCCTACGCGCTAAAAGTCCTGGAAAACCCAATGCGCGATATTACCGCCCGTTATGGAATGCTGTGCCAGTCATTAGGAATTGAAGGCTGGTCGCGGTTAAAGGTCGTGGAACTGCGGGCGCTGAAACGTCCGCTGGCGCAGGCGCTGGCGTTTGCCTGCGTACTTTCTATCGGTGATTTTGGCGTCGTCGCGCTTTTCGGCAATGACAATTTCCGCACGCTGCCGTTTTATCTGTATCAGCAGATCGGCTCCTACCGCAGCCAGGACGGCGCGGTGACCGCGCTGATACTATTGCTGCTCTGCTTTACGTTATTTACCCTCATAGAGAAACTACCGGGCCGACATGCTAAAACTGATTGATATCACCTGGCTTTACCATCATTTGCCGATGCGTTTTACGCTGGAGGTAGAACGCGGCGAGCAGGTGGCGATTCTTGGCCCCAGCGGCGCGGGGAAAAGCACGTTGTTGAATTTAATTGCCGGTTTTCTTGCGCCTGCCAGCGGTACGTTACTGATTGCCGGTGAAGATCATACGCTTACGCCGCCCTCACGCCGTCCGGTCTCAATGCTGTTTCAGGAGAATAATTTATTCAGCCACCTGAATGTGCAGCAAAATATCGGTCTGGGGCTAAACCCCGGGTTAACGCTCAACGCCAGCCAGCGGGAAAAACGGGACGCTATCGCACGTCAGATGGGCATTGAGAGTCTGATGACGCGTTTACCGGGCGAACTGTCCGGCGGCCAGCGTCAGCGGGTAGCGCTGGCGCGCTGCCTGGTACGTGAACAGCCGGTACTGCTGCTGGATGAACCGTTCTCCGCGCTCGATCCCGCGCTGCGCCAGGAGATGCTGACGTTGGTCAGCGATATCTGCCGCGAGCGACAGCTCACGCTGTTGATGGTCTCGCACAGCGTGGAAGATGCGGCGCGAATTGCGCCCCGGTCAATCGTCGTCGCCGACGGACGCATTGCGTGGCAAGGCAAAACAGACGAGCTACTAAGCGGTCAAGCCAGTGCCTCAGCGCTATTGGGCATCAAATCCCATATTTTGTAGGCCGGATAAGGCGAAGCCGCCATCCGGCAAAGGAATCGTTAGTAACCCACAACTTTGCGCAGAATATCGATATATACCGGCATCAGCGGGTGGCGAACCAGCACCACCAGCGCGACCACGCCGATCCCGAGCGTCAACGGCGCCAGATACAGCAAACGGCTGCGGGGAAAATACGCGGTTAAACGATCGACTGCCGCTTTGCCGCTGCGCCACAGCCGCCAGCATAGCCAGCCTCCGACCCACAGCAGCAACGCCGTCGCCAGCAGCAGCCATTTGAAATCTCCGCTCTGCATATCGGAAGGAATATCGATTGCCGCTCCCGCCAGAATGCCCGGCAGGAAATAAAACGGCGGCCACAGCAAACAGCCAATCAAGTTCGGCCCAATAAATTTCGCCACGGGAAGATCCAGCATCCCTGCCACCATCGGCACCAGCGGCCTCGTCGGACCGACAAAACGTCCGACCAGGATCGTGAACATACTGTGCTGATGCAGCGCGTGTTCGGTTTTATCCAGCAGCGACTTGTTCTTTTTCATAAAAGACCAGCGGTGTAGCGGCTTTTTAAAGCGCCACCCCAGCCAGAACGAAATCCAGTCGCCCATCAGACAGCCGATAATACCCACCAGCCAGGCATGCCAAAAATTGAGCTCGCCGCTGCCGATAAGCGCGCCCAGCCCCGCCATCAGTACCGTGCCGGGTAAAATCAACCCCACCAGCGCCAGCGATTCCAGGAAGGCGACCAGCAACACGGCGATAAGCGAATACAGAGTGGATTGGGTGATAAAGTGTTCCAGCAGTGCTTGCATAGTGTGTCCGTCAGCGTGATGAAGCAGGGATTCTGCTTACCCCGTCCCCCTTCGTCAAGCCGTCAATTATCCGAATAGTTACGGCTTATGACATCTTTGTGGACACATCATTCACTTTTTATTCACATCCGGCCCTGAACTCGCTAGGACTTGCCCCGGTGCATTTTTTAAATACCCGAGAAAAATAGAGCTGATCGTCAAATCCAACATTGCGCCCAACGGTCGCTATCGGCATTCGCGTGGTGCTAAGCAGGAGTTTCGCCTGGCTGATACGCTGATCTTCGCGCCAACTCAATACGCTAATGCCTAACTGCTGGCGGAACAGATGCGATAACCGGGAGGGCGACAGGCAGACATGCTGGGCGACGCTGGCGATATCAAAATGGCTGTCCGCCAGATGGTCGCTGATATACTGGCAGGCATCACGCACACGGCTATCCATCGGCGGATGCAACGACTCATTAATTACCGCCATACGTCTGAGCAACAACTGCTCCAGCAGATTGATCGCCAGTAGCTCAGAATAGCGACCTTCCCCTTGCCCAGCGCTGATGATCTGCCCGAACAGTTCGCTGAAATGCGGCTGGCGCGCCTCGTCCGGGCGGAAAAATCCTGTCTGGGCAAAGATTGTCGGCCAGGTCAGCCACTCCTGCCAGTAGGCGCGAGGCCGGAAATAAACCCACTGGTGATACCACTCGCTGGCGTCCGGATGCCGTCCATAGTGATGAATCTCGCCCGGCGGAAACAATAATATATCGCCAGGCCGACAGACAAACTGCTCGCCATTATTATTAATGACGCCCTCTCCGCGGATGGTCAGGTTAAGAATATATCCCTTCATGCCCAACGGACGATCGATAAAAAAATCCAGATATCCATTCGCTTCAATTGGCGTCAGTCCGGCGACCAGATGGGCATTAAATGAATATCCCGGCAATAGCGGATCATTTTGCGTTTCAGCCATGATTTCTCTACCCCCCGATGTTCAGAGAAGAAACAAATTGTCCATATTGACCAGAACGACAGTGCTTACGTCTCCGCAAGACCTTGCGCTTGATGAAAGCACGTATCAACCCCGCTTGTGAAAAGCGCTTTGTAACAAAAGCGTACAGTTCAGGCGATAAAATTAAGTAACAGAAGTGTCTATAACTATGGCTGGAATGTCCACATTGAATATTTGCACAGCGTCACACTTTGCAAAGCATTAGCATTTTTGTCCATAAGATTAGCGGATCCTGCCTGACGGTTTTTGCCGCGACTCTCTACTGTTTCTCCATACCTGTTTTTCTGGATGGAGTAAGACGATGGCAATTGCAATTGGCCTCGATTTTGGCAGTGATTCAGTGCGCGCTCTGGCAGTGGACTGCGCCACCGGCGACGAGATCGCCACCAGCGTAGAGTGGTATCCGCGCTGGCAAGAAGGCCGTTATTGCGACGGCCCGAACAACCAGTTCCGTCATCATCCGCGCGACTACATGGAGTCAATGGAGGCCGCGCTGAAAGCCGTTCTGGCACAATTAAGCGCCGCGCAACGCGCAAATGTCGTTGGCATTGGCGTTGACAGCACCGGCTCTACGCCAGCGCCGATTGACGCCGACGGTAACGTCCTGGCGCTGCGTCCGGAGTTCGCCGAGAACCCGAATGCGATGTTTGTGCTGTGGAAAGATCACACCGCCGTGGAAGAGGCCGACGAAATCACTCGTCTGTGCCATAAGCCAGGCAAGGTCGACTACTCCCGCTATATTGGCGGCATTTACTCCAGCGAATGGTTCTGGGCGAAGATTCTGCACGTCACCCGCCAGGATAGCGCCGTCGCGCAGGCCGCCGTCTCGTGGATTGAACTGTGTGACTGGGTGCCGGCGCTGCTTTCCGGCACCACTCGCCCGCAAGATATCCGCCGTGGCCGCTGCAGCGCCGGGCACAAAACACTGTGGCATGAAAGCTGGGGCGGTCTGCCGCCCGCGAGCTTCTTTGATGAACTCGATCCGTGCATTAACCGTCATCTGCGCTACCCGTTATTTAGCGAAACCTTCACCGCCGATCTGCCCGTGGGCACCCTGTGCGCCGAATGGGCGCAGCGCCTCGACTTGCCGGAAAGCGTAGTGATTTCCGGCGGCGCGTTCGACTGCCACATGGGCGCGGTCGGCGCGGGCGCACAGTCCAATACGCTGGTAAAAGTCATCGGCACGTCTACCTGCGACATTCTGATTGCGGATAAACAGAGCGTCGGGGATCGCGCCGTGAAAGGCATTTGCGGTCAGGTTGACGGCAGCGTGGTGCCGAACTTTATCGGTCTGGAAGCGGGGCAATCTGCTTTCGGCGATATCTACGCCTGGTTTAGCCGCGTGTTGAGCTGGCCGCTGGAGCAACTTGCCGCGCAGCACCCGGAACTGAAAACCCAGATTAACGCCAGCCAGAAGCAGCTACTGCCAGCGCTCACCGACGCCTGGGCGAAAAATCCGTCCCTGGATCACCTGCCGGTGGTGCTCGACTGGTTTAACGGTCGCCGCACGCCAAACGCTAATCAGCGTCTGAAAGGCGTCATTACCGATCTCAATCTCGCCACCGACGCGCCAGCGCTGTTTGGCGGTCTGGTCGCCTCGACCGCCTTCGGCGCGCGCGCCATTCAGGAGTGTTTTACCGAGCAGGGTATCGCGGTCAATAACGTGATGGCGCTTGGCGGCATCGCCCGTAAAAATCAGGTCATTATGCAGGTCTGCTGCGACGTACTGAATCGTCCGTTGCAGATCGTCGCTTCCGACCAGTGTTGCGCATTAGGCGCCGCTATCTTTGCCGCCGTCGCTGCGAAAGTCCATGCCGATATTCCTGCCGCCCAGCAAAGCATGGCAAGCGCGGTAGAACGCACTCTGCGTCCCCGCCCTGAACAGGCGCAACGCCTCGAACAGCTTTACCACCGCTACCAGCAGTGGGCGCTAAGCGCAGAACAACATTATCTTCCGACTGCCGCGCCGGCGCCAACGACCCCGGCCAATCAGGCAATCCTGACTCATTAAGGACACGACAATGACGATTTTTGATAATTATGAAGTATGGTTTGTGATTGGCAGCCAGCATTTGTATGGCGCAGAAACCCTGCGTCAGGTCACTCAACATGCCGAGCATGTGGTCAACGCGCTGAATACCGAAGCCAAACTGCCATGTAAACTGGTATTAAAACCGCTGGGCACCTCGCCGGATGAGATTACCGCTATTTGTCGTGACGCCAATTATGACGATCGCTGCGCAGGGCTGGTGGTCTGGCTGCACACCTTCTCCCCGGCCAAAATGTGGATCAACGGGCTGAGTATCCTTAACAAACCACTACTGCAATTCCATACCCAATTTAACGCCGCCCTGCCGTGGGACAGCATCGATATGGACTTTATGAACCTGAACCAGACTGCGCACGGCGGTCGTGAGTTCGGTTTTATCGGCGCGCGGATGCGTCAGCAGCACGCGGTCGTCACTGGCCACTGGCAGGATAAAGAGGCCCATACGCGTATCGGCGCCTGGATGCGCCAGGCGGTCTCTAAACAGGATACCCGCCAGCTAAAAGTCTGCCGCTTCGGCGACAATATGCGTGAAGTCGCAGTGACTGACGGTGATAAAGTGGCCGCGCAAATCAAATTTGGCTTTTCGGTCAATACCTGGGCGGTCGGCGATCTGGTGCAGGTGGTGAATTCTATCGGCGACGGCGATATCAACGCTCTGATTGACGAGTATGAAAGCAGCTATACCCTGACGCCCGCCACCCGGATCCACGGTGATAAACGCCAGAACGTGCGGGAAGCGGCGCGCATTGAACTCGGTATGAAGCGTTTCCTGGAACAGGGCGGATTCCACGCCTTTACGACGACATTTGAAGATTTGCACGGCCTGAAACAACTTCCGGGTCTGGCCGTACAGCGTCTGATGCAACAGGGCTACGGCTTTGCGGGCGAAGGCGACTGGAAAACCGCCGCTCTGCTTCGCATTATGAAAGTGATGTCAACCGGTCTGCAGGGCGGCACCTCATTTATGGAGGATTACACCTACCACTTCGAGAAAGGCAACGATCTGGTGCTCGGCTCGCACATGCTGGAGGTGTGTCCGTCCATCGCGGTGGAAGAGAAACCGATCCTCGACGTCCAGCACCTCGGGATTGGCGGCAAGGAAGATCCGGCGCGTTTGATTTTCAATACCCAAACCGGCCCGGCGATCGTCGCCAGCCTGATCGACCTCGGCGATCGTTACCGCCTGCTGGTCAACTGCATTGACACCGTAAAAACGCCGCACTCCCTGCCGAAACTGCCGGTGGCTAACGCGCTGTGGAAGGCGCAGCCGGATCTGCCGACCGCCTCCGAAGCGTGGATTCTGGCTGGCGGCGCGCACCATACCGTCTTCAGCCACGCGCTGGATCTGAACGATATGCGCCAGTTTGCAGAAATACACGATATCGAAATCGCGGTAATTGATAATGATACCCGTCTGCCGGCCTTTAAGGACGCGCTGCGCTGGAACGAGGTGTATTACGGGTTCAAACGTTAATTGGTGAAACGGATTGCCCGGTGGCACTGCGTTTACCGGGCCTACGGTTCTGTAGGCCGAATAAGGCATTAGTGTCGCCATCCGGCACACCGTCGCTCGTAAGCCGGATAAGCGAAGCGCCATCCGGCAGGGAGAAAACAATGTTAGAAGATCTCAAACGCCAGGTACTGGAAGCCAATCTGGCGCTGCCAAAACACAACCTGGTCACCCTTACCTGGGGTAACGTCAGCGCCGTCGATCGCGAACGCGGCGTACTGGTGATTAAGCCGTCCGGCGTCGATTATAGCGTCATGACCGCTGACGATATGGTGGTGGTCAGCCTGGAGAGCGGTGAAGTCGTTGAAGGTCATAAGAAACCGTCGTCCGATACGCCAACCCACCGTCTGTTGTACCAGGCATTTCCGACTATCGGCGGCATCGTACACACCCATTCGCGCCACGCGACTATCTGGGCGCAGGCGGGTCAGCCGATTCCGGCGACGGGCACCACCCACGCCGACTATTTCTACGGTACGATTCCCTGCACTCGCAAAATGACCGAGGCGGAAATTAATGGCGAGTATGAATGGGAAACGGGCAATGTCATTGTTGAAGCCTTTGAAAAACAAGGCATTGACGCCGCTCAAATGCCCGGCGTGCTTGTCCATTCGCACGGCCCGTTTGCCTGGGGTAAAAATGCCGAGGATGCCGTGCATAACGCCATCGTGCTGGAAGAAGTGGCCTATATGGGGATCTTCTGCCGCCAGCTTGCGCCGCAGTTGCCCGACATGCAGCAATCCCTGCTGGATAAACACTATCTACGCAAACACGGCGCAAAAGCCTATTACGGGCAGTAATGCCTCTAAAAACGCGTCCCATGGGGGGCGCGTTGATGAATCTGGTCGGTGATATATTCAGCAAATGCGCTTTGATAGACGTAATGATCAGAACTCACATATTCAATAATATTGTCATAATGTCCCTGCCACGCTTTTCCTTCCAGCGCATGGAAGAAAATATAATCTTCGATTGTTGACTGCCAGCGTTGCCCATTTAACAGATAGTTAATAATGGTATCCCGATGTCCGTTTTTTCTGTCGTGTCCTTGCCAGTGAAAAAAAGCATTGCCGTTTTCAATAATCTCGGTACGCCAAATCTGTTCTGTCCATGTTTTATACTCAAAAAATCGACTCACGGTTTTTATGGAAGGGTTAGCGCGTTGAGTATTGACGAAAAGATAACGGTCGTTCCCTACCAGACGCGCCTGCATACTCACATTCATAAAAGATCATTCCCGAATACCACAAATTTTGATAAAAACACCCGCACCCGAAAGTCAAAATAAAATTATATTCTAAAATAAAAATTAAATTATGCAGAGAGTTCCCGACGAATTCGCACTGTAATCCATTTTTATTTAACCATAGCGGCCAATTGAAATATTATATTTCTACCTGACGGTGCGGATGTTCCAAATGAAATTGTTACACTTTTCATTAAGTAAAACAAACAAAAAATATCGCTTTTTTGTTAATCCGAGAAATAAGTAACAGATTCGAACAAGCGCCTTTCTGAAAAATACTTAATGTATGAAAACAGACTTGACACAAAACAGCTAATACATGGGTAAAAATTGTAAATAAACATGATTCAAAATTAGCAGTTATAGGATAATTATATCTGCTGTATATACCGGCATCATTATATTGATAAATATACGTCAGCAAAAATATCTGACGCTAAAAGCCATTTTATCGTTAAAATATCCATTACACCCGTCACGGGGAACGAACTCATTCATGAAATATCGCTACATCCTCAGAATCGCGGCAGGCATAATTCTCATTATGGCTACGGTGTTTATCCATAATGCCATCGCTATTTATCAGTTCAGTCAGCAAAACCAGACGCGCGTAGCTGACTGCGCGATTGTCGCAGGAGCAGGCGTTAGCGGAAAAACGCCTTCTCCCGTTTTTCAGGCCAGACTGGATCATGCCATCTGGCTTTACCAACAACACATTGTCCGCGCGTTGGTATTAACCGGCGGCTACGGCGCTGGCGCAACGGTTTCCGACGCGGCGATAGCCCGTCAATACGTTCTGGAAAAAGGGATTCCGGCTAAGGCGATTTTTATTGAAGAGCGCTCTACCGTGACGCGCGAAAATATTCGTTACGCAAAACAGATACTGCGACAACAACAATGGCGCACAGCGTTACTGGTCAGCGATCCGCTGCATATGCTGCGTCTGAAAACTATCGCTCAGGATAATGGTATCGATAGCCGCTCATCACCCACGCGATCCACCCGCTATAAATCCTGGTGGGCGAAAACCCGCTTCTTACTGCGAGAAACTTTTTATTACAGCGGATATCGGCTTTTACGTTATATGCCTGTACAAAATAACAGTATTACCCCCTAAAACAGGTTATAATTAGCGTGAATTTTTTAGACAGGTAATCATCGTGGCGCAGGCAGGTTTCATTTTAACCCGGCACTGGCGGGATACGCCGCAAGGGACGGAGGTCTCTTTCTGGCTGGCGACAGACAACGGCCCTGTGCAGGCAACGCTGGCGCCGCAAGAGTCCGTGGCGTTTATTCCGACCAGCCAGACCTTCCGCGCCGCCTCGCTGCTACAGGCGGAAAAAGACTATCGCCTGACGCCGCTCCAGCTGCGAGACTTTCATCGTCAGCCGGTATCCGGTCTGTATTGCCGCACTCACCGCCAGCTTATGCGGATGGAGAAACTGCTGCGCGAAAGCGGCGTCACCGTTTATGAAGCGGATGTACGCCCGCCGGAACGTTACCTGATGGAGCGTTTTATTACGTCGCCCGTTTGGGTAGACGGCGAGATGCGCAACGGCGTTATCCGCAATGCGCGTCTTAAACCCCACCCCGACTATCGACCGCCGCTAAAATGGGTCTCGCTGGATATCGAAACCACGCGACACGGCGAACTGTATTGCATTGGTCTGGAAGGCTGCGGCCAGCGTACCGTTTATATGCTGGGTCCGGCGAATGGCGATGACCGCCAACTGGACTTCGAGCTTGTGTATGTCGCCAGCCGCCCGCAGCTGCTGGAAAAACTCAACGCCTGGTTTGCCGAACATGATCCTGACGTCATCATCGGCTGGAACGTGGTGCAGTTCGACCTGCGTATGCTGCAAAAGCATGCCGAACGCTACCGTATCCCTTTACGGCTGGGGCGAGACAATAGCGAACTGGAGTGGCGCGAACATGGCTTCAAAAACGGCGTTTTTTTCGCCCAGGCCAGAGGGCGAGTCATTATCGATGGTATCGACGCGCTTAAATCCGCGTTCTGGAATTTTTCGTCTTTTTCGCTGGAAGCCGTCTCGCAGGAACTGCTCGGCGAAGGAAAATCCATTGATAACCCCTGGGATCGTATGGATGAGATCGATCGCCGCTTTGCCCAGGATAAACCCGCCCTCGCCACCTACAACCTGAAAGACTGCGAGCTGGTCACGCGCATTTTCCATAAAACCGAGATCATGCCGTTTTTGCTGGAACGCGCGACGATCAACGGCCTGCCGGTCGATCGCCACGGCGGTTCAGTCGCCGCATTCGGGCATCTTTACTTTCCGCGAATGCACCGCGCCGGCTATGTCGCGCCCAATCTCGGCGAAGTGCCGCCGCTGGCAAGTCCCGGCGGCTACGTAATGGATTCACAACCCGGATTATACGATTCAGTACTGGTGCTGGATTATAAAAGCCTGTACCCGTCGATTATCCGCACGTTTTTGATTGATCCCGTCGGGCTGGTCGAAGGCATGGCGCAGCCGGATCCGGAACACAGTACCGAAGGTTTCCTTGACGCCTGGTTTTCACGAGAAAAGCACTGCCTGCCGGAAATTGTTAGCCAAATCTGGCACGGGCGCGATGAAGCCAAACGTCAGGGTAATAAACCGCTCTCGCAGGCGCTTAAAATCATTATGAACGCCTTTTATGGCGTACTCGGCACCACGGCCTGTCGCTTTTTCGATCCCCGTCTGGCGTCGTCAATCACCATGCGCGGTCATGCGATTATGCGCCAGACCAAAGCGCTGATTGAGGCGCAGGGTTATGACGTGATTTATGGCGATACCGATTCCACTTTCGTCTGGCTCCGGCGTGCGCATTCAGAAGCCGACGCGGCGGAAATCGGGCACAGGCTGGTGCGTCACGTGAACGAATGGTGGGCGCAGACGTTACAACAGCAAAATTTGACCAGCGCGCTGGAGCTGGAGTTTGAAACCCACTTTTGCCGTTTTCTGATGCCGACCATCCGCGGCGCGGATACTGGCAGTAAAAAACGCTACGCGGGCCTGATTCAGGAAGGCGACAGCCAGCGCATGGTATTTAAAGGTCTGGAAACGGTGCGGACCGACTGGACGCCGCTGGCGCAGCGCTTTCAACAGGAGCTGTATCTGCGCGTTTTTCGCAATGAACCTTATCAAGACTACGTGCGCGAGACTATCGATAAACTGATGGCGGGCGAACTGGACGCGCAGTTGGTTTATCGTAAGCGTCTGCGTCGCCCTTTACATGAGTACCAACGTAACGTTCCGCCGCACGTTCGCGCCGCCCGGCTGGCGGATGAACAAAACCTGAAGCAGGGTCGTCCGGCGCAGTATCAGAATCGCGGCGCCATAAAATATGTCTGGACTGTTAACGGCCCCGAGCCCGTGGATTACCAGCAGTCGCCGCTGGATTACGAACACTATCTTACCCGCCAGCTACAACCCGTGGCGGAAGGAATTCTTCCCTTCGTTGAAGATAATTTTGCTACACTACTGACCGGGCAACTGGGGTTATTTTGACGCGTGACGAAAGCGCCGCCTTCCAGTACCATAGCGCCCTTTCCATTCCTGGACCTAATTAACGCCACTACCACATTAGCCTGGTAGCGGGGTCGTATACTCGCAATTATCCAGTGCTGTCGCCTGGGAATGGCGAGTAATGCCTGCAATTAAAGATATAGAGCCGAACACATATGCCTTTTACACTTGGTCAACGCTGGATCAGCGATACAGAAAGCGAGCTGGGACTTGGAACCGTTGTTGCGATGGATGCGCGAACCGTCACCTTACTTTTCCCGTCCACGGGGGAAAACCGCCTGTATGCGCGCAGTGATTCTCCCGTGACCCGCGTCATGTTCAACCCTGGCGATACGATTACAAGCCATGAAGGCTGGCAGCTACATATCGATGAAGTAAAAGAAGAAAATGGCCTGCTTGTTTATGTCGGCACCCGCCTGGATACCGAAGAGACCAATGTGACGTTGCGCGAAGTTCTGCTCGACAGCAAGTTGGTTTTCAGTAAGCCCCAGGATCGTCTGTTCGCCGGTCAAATCGATCGAATGGATCGGTTCGCGCTGCGCTATCGCGCCCGTAAATTTCAGAGCGAGCAGTACCGGATGCCATACAGCGGCCTGCGCGGTCAGCGGACCAATCTGATCCCGCATCAGCTTAATATCGCTCATGATGTGGGGCGTCGCCACGCGCCGCGCGTACTGCTGGCGGATGAAGTGGGCTTAGGTAAGACCATTGAAGCCGGGATGATACTGCATCAACAGTTATTATCCGGCGCGGCGGAACGCGTATTGATCATCGTGCCGGAAACCCTGCAACACCAGTGGCTGGTAGAAATGCTGCGCCGTTTCAACCTGCGCTTCGCGCTGTTCGATGACGAACGCTATACCGAAGCGCAGCACGACGCGTATAACCCGTTTGAAACCGAACAACTGGTGATCTGCTCGCTGGATTTCGCCCGCCGTAATAAGCAGCGTCTGGAACATTTGTGCGACGCCGAGTGGGATCTGCTGGTGGTCGACGAAGCGCATCATCTGGTGTGGAGTACCGATGCGCCGAGCCGTGAATATATGGCCATCGAACAGTTAGCTGAACGCGTACCGGGCGTGCTACTGCTGACCGCCACGCCAGAACAGCTGGGGATGGAAAGCCATTTCGCCCGTCTGCGCCTGCTCGATCCGAACCGTTTCCACGATTTCGAACAGTTTGTCGAAGAACAGAAAAACTACCGTCCTGTCGCCGATGCGGTGGCCATGCTGCTGGCGGGCAATAAACTCAGCAACGACGAACTGAACAGGCTGGGCGATCTGATCGGCGAACAGGATATTGAACCGCTGTTGCAGGCCGCTAATAGCGATCGCGACGACGCGCAGGCCGCCCGTGATGAGCTGGTGTCGATGCTGATGGATCGCCACGGCACCAGCCGCGTTCTGTTCCGCAACACCCGTAACGGCGTCAAGGGGTTCCCGAAACGTGAACTGCATACGGTAAAACTGCCGCTGCCGACCCAGTATCAGACCGCCATTAAGGTCTCCGGCATTATGGGCGCGCGTAAAAGCGCGGAAGATCGCGCCCGCGATATGCTCTATCCGGAACAAATTTATCAGGAGTTCGAAGGCGATACTGGCACCTGGTGGAACTTCGACCCACGCGTTGAGTGGCTAATGGGCTATCTGACCAGCCATCGTTCGCAAAAAGTGCTGGTGATCTGCGCCAAAGCGACCACCGCGTTACAGCTGGAACAGGTGCTGCGCGAACGCGAAGGCATCCGCGCCGCCGTGTTCCATGAGGGCATGTCGATTATCGAACGCGACCGCGCCGCCGCCTGGTTCGCCGAAGAAGATACCGGCGCGCAGGTGCTGTTATGTTCCGAAATCGGCTCCGAAGGACGTAACTTCCAGTTTGCCAGCAATCTGGTGATGTTCGACTTGCCGTTTAACCCGGATCTGCTGGAACAACGTATTGGTCGTCTGGATCGTATCGGCCAGGCGCATGATATCCAGATCCACGTCCCGTACCTGGAAAAAACCGCCCAGTCGGTGCTGGTTCGCTGGTATCACGAAGGGCTGGACGCCTTTGAGCACACCTGCCCAACCGGTCGCGCGATTTATGATTCAGCCTACGCCAGTCTGATTAACTATCTGGCCGCGCCTGAAGAAACCGACGGGTTTGACGATCTGATCAAATCCTGCCGCGAGCAACATGAAGCGCTAAAAGCCCAGTTAGAACAGGGCCGCGACCGCCTGCTGGAGATCCACTCCAACGGTGGTGAAAAAGCCCAACAGCTTGCACAAAGCATTGAAGAACAGGACGACGACACCAACCTTATCGCGTTCGCCATGAACCTGTTCGATATCGTCGGCATTAACCAGGACGATCGCGGCGACAACCTGATCGTGCTGACGCCGTCCGACCACATGTTGGTGCCGGATTTCCCCGGCCTGCCGGAAGACGGCTGTACTATCACGTTCGAACGTGACGTAGCCCTGTCTCGCGAAGATGCGCAGTTTATTACCTGGGAACATCCGCTCATCCGTAACGGACTGGATCTGATCCTCTCCGGCGATACCGGCAGCAGCACCATTTCGCTGTTGAAAAATAAAGCGCTGCCCGTCGGCACGCTGCTGGTCGAACTGGTTTACGTCGTGGAAGCGCAGGCGCCGAAACAGCTACAACTGAACCGCTTCCTGCCGCCGACGCCGGTACGTATGCTGTTAGATAAAAACGGCAACAATCTGGCCGCCCAGGTCGAGTTTGAAACCTTCAACCGTCAGCTCAGCGCCGTGAATCGCCACACCGGCAGCAAACTGGTTAACGCCGTGCAACAGGACGTCTATGCCATTTTGCAACTGGGCGAGACGCAGATTGAACAGTCCGCCAGAGCGCTGATTGATAACGCGCGTCGCGAGGCGGATGAAAAACTGTCCGGGGAACTGTCGCGTCTGGAAGCGCTGCGCGCCGTCAACCCGAACATTCGCGACGACGAACTTGCCGCTATCGACAGCAACCGTCAGCAGGTGCTGGAAAGCCTGAATCAGGCAGGCTGGCGTCTGGACGCGCTGCGTCTTATCGTCGTCACGCACCAATAACGGAGCCGTACATGGGGATGGAAAACTACAATCCGCCGCAGGAACCCTGGCTGGTTATCCTGTATCAGGATGAGCACATTATGGTGGTCAATAAGCCCAGCGGCCTGTTGTCCGTGCCGGGGCGTCTGGAAGCGCACAAAGACAGCATTATGACGCGTATCCAGCGCGACTACCCGCAGGCAGAATCGGTGCATCGTCTGGATATGGCCACCAGCGGCGTGATTGTAGTGGCGCTGACCAAAGCCGCGGAGCGGGAGCTAAAACGTCAGTTCCGCGAACGTGAGCCGAAAAAGCAGTATGTGGCGCGCGTATGGGGGCATCCCTCCCCGGCGGAAGGACTGGTCGACTTACCGCTCATCTGCGACTGGCCGAACCGGCCAAAGCAGAAAGTGTGTTATGAAACCGGCAAACCGGCGCAAACGGAATATAACGTGGTGGAGTTTGCGGCGGATAATACCGCCCGCGTGGTGCTCAAGCCGATCACCGGACGTTCGCATCAGCTTCGTGTGCATATGCTGGCGTTAGGCCACCCGATTTTAGGCGATCGGTTTTACGCCTCGCCGGAAGCGTTGTCACTGGCGCCGCGTTTGCAGTTACACGCCGAAATGCTGACCATTACCCATCCCGCTTACGGCACCAGCATGACGTTTAAAGTCCCGGCAGATTTTTAAATTCGGAGCCAATTTATGCCGGGGCGCTTCGCTTGCCCGGCCTACATTCATTAACGTAGGCCGGATAAGGCGCTAGCCGCATCCGGCAATTCAATCACTTGAAGCCTTTCTGTTCTTTGATTAGCTCATACGCTTTCTGAATTTCCTGCGCTTTTTGCTTCGCCATTTCCATCATTTCCGGCGGTAAACCTTTCGCGACCAGTTTGTCCGGATGATGCTCGCTCATCAGTTTGCGATAAGCGCGTTTAATGGTGGTTGCATCGTCGGTGGTTTTAACCCCCAGCACATTACAGGCATCTTCCAGCGTCGGGCCGCGCTGCGCCTGCTGCCAGCCGCCGCCGGACTGTTGATGATAACCGCCGCCAAACTGCGCGCCGCCCTGCATCATGCGCAGAAACTGATCGAACTGTACGCGGGAAATACCTAGCTCTTCCGCAATCACATACAGCACTTCCCGCTCATTAGGGTGTAGCGAGCCATCGGCAAACGCCGCCTGGATCTGAATTTCCAGAAACATCCGGATCAGATCAAAACGCCCGAAGCAGACGCTACGAAACTGCCGCATCTTTTCACGTAATGGGTAATTATCCGCTTTTCCGACCCGAAAGGCGTTCTGCGCGGCAGTACGTGAATCGCCGTGTAAATTCATACGATCCATCAACTGACTGGCGATATGAATATCCGCTTCCGTCACCCGTCCTTTTGATTTGGTTAAGTGGCCCATCACCTCAAAGGTGGTGGCAAAAAACAGCGCCTGCCGTTCCCGCTGGTTGGCAAACCACGCCATTTTTCGGCTGCGGGCTTTGTCGAACATATGGCCCACCAGCAGACCCAGGACCACGCCCCAAAAGCCGCCGCCCATCATCAGGGCTACGGCGACGCCAATTATCTTTCCCCAGTACTGCATAGACTCCCCAAAACGTTACGCTATCGGTGAGGCTATCTCCCACAAAATAAGGTGCTTTTCTGCGAATGAAGGCTACGGTCAATTGTGGGACATCGCCTATAATTTGCATTATCATACCTGTCATTCAATGCCGTGCCTAACACCACAGACGCTAAACGGCAGGATTAACACTGGCGCAGCGAAGATGAGTAAGTTAGGCTGTGACCGTTTGTCACGCGCAACGCTACCGATGATGGAACAATAAATACAACGTATGAAAAAACGTATTCCCACTCTTCTGGCCACCATGATCGCCAGCGCCCTTTATAGTCATCAGGGGCTGGCAGCCGATCTCGCCTCACAGTGTATGTTGGGCGTGCCGAGCTACGATCGTCCTCTGGTAAAAGGCGATACCAACGATCTGCCGGTTACTATCAATGCCGATAACGCTAAAGGTAACTACCCGGACGATGCCGTTTTTACCGGCAACGTGGACATTATGCAGGGGAATAGCCGCCTGCAAGCGGATGAAGTGCAGCTTCATCAGAAGCAGGCGGAAGGTCAGCCGGAACCTGTACGCACCGTCGATGCGCTGGGTAATGTGCATTATGATGACAATCAGGTCATCCTTAAAGGGCCGAAGGGCTGGGCGAACCTGAACACCAAAGACACGAACGTCTGGGAAGGCGATTACCAGATGGTGGGCCGTCAGGGGCGCGGTAAAGCCGATCTCATGAAGCAGCGCGGCGAAAACCGTTATACCATTCTGGAAAACGGCAGCTTTACCTCCTGTCTGCCTGGCTCCGATACCTGGAGCGTGGTGGGGAGTGAAGTCATCCATGACCGTGAAGAACAGGTTGCGGAGATCTGGAACGCCCGGTTTAAAGTAGGTCCGGTTCCGATCTTTTATAGCCCCTATTTACAGCTACCCGTCGGTGACAAACGTCGCTCAGGTTTCCTGATCCCGAACGCGAAATACACGACCAAGAACTATTTCGAGTTCTACTTACCGTATTACTGGAACATCGCGCCCAATATGGACGCCACCATCACCCCGCACTATATGCACCGCCGCGGCAATATTATGTGGGAGAACGAATTCCGTTATCTCACGCAGGCAGGCGCCGGGTTGATGGAATTAGATTATCTGCCTTCTGATAAAGTCTACGAGGACGATCATCCCAAAGAGGGCGATAAGCACCGCTGGTTATTCTACTGGCAGCACTCAGGCGTGATGGATCAGGTGTGGCGTTTTAACGTCGATTACACCAAAGTCAGCGACTCCAGCTACTTTAATGATTTCGACAGTAAGTACGGTTCCAGTACCGACGGCTACGCAACGCAGAAATTCAGCGTCGGCTACGCCGTACAAAACTTTGACGCTACGGTGTCGACCAAACAATTCCAGGTCTTTAACGATCAAAACACCAGCAGCTACTCTGCGGAGCCGCAGTTAGACGTTAACTACTACCATAACGATCTCGGGCCGTTTGATACCCGGATTTACGGCCAGGCGGTACATTTCGTCAACACCAAAGACAATATGCCGGAAGCGACCCGCGTCCACCTGGAGCCAACCATCAATTTGCCGCTCTCCAACCGCTGGGGCAGCCTGAACACCGAAGCGAAGCTGATGGCGACGCACTATCAGCAAACGAATCTGGACAGCTATAACAGCGATCCAAACAATAAAAATAAGCTGGAAGATTCGGTTAACCGCGTCATGCCGCAGTTTAAAGTCGACGGTAAGCTCATCTTCGAACGCGATATGGCGATGCTGGCGCCGGGGTATACCCAGACGCTGGAACCACGCGTGCAGTACCTGTATGTGCCGTACCGCGACCAGAGCGGCATCTATAACTACGATTCTTCTTTGCTGCAATCCGACTATAACGGCCTGTTCCGCGACCGCACTTATGGCGGTCTCGACCGTATTGCTTCCGCCAACCAGGTCACGACCGGCGTCACAACACGCATTTATGATGATGCCGCCGTTGAACGTTTTAACGTTTCTGTTGGTCAAATCTACTATTTCACGGAGTCTCGCACCGGCGATGACAACATTAAATGGGAGAATGACGACAAAACCGGTTCGCTGGTTTGGGCAGGCGACACTTACTGGCGTATTTCAGAACGCTGGGGGCTGCGTAGCGGAGTGCAGTACGATACCCGTCTGGATAGCGTCGCTACCAGCAGCAGCAGCCTCGAATACCGTCGGGATCAGGATCGTCTGGTACAGTTGAACTACCGCTATGCCAGCCCGGAATATATTCAGGCTACGTTGCCTTCGTATTATTCCACGGCAGAGCAGTATAAAAACGGCATCAACCAGGTGGGCGCGGTGGCAAGTTGGCCGATTGCCGATCGCTGGTCGATTGTCGGCGCGTACTACTTCGATACCAATTCGAGCAAACCTGCAGACCAGATGCTCGGCTTGCAGTACAACTCTTGCTGCTATGCGATCCGCGTCGGATACGAACGTAAGCTGAACGGTTGGGATAACGATAAACAACACGCGATTTATGATAACGCGATTGGCTTCAACATTGAGCTGCGCGGTTTGAGCTCTAACTACGGCCTCGGCACGCAAGAAATGTTGCGTTCGAACATTCTGCCGTACCAAAGCTCTATGTAATCTGATTGATTTACAACGTAATCCGCATTGCGGTTAATTGAAATGGAAAAAGTATGAAGAACTGGAAAACGCTGCTTCTCGGTATCGCCATGATCGCGAATACCAGTTTCGCTGCCCCCCAGGTAGTCGATAAAGTCGCAGCCGTCGTCAATAATGGCGTCGTGCTGGAAAGCGACGTTGATGGCTTAATGCAATCAGTCAAACTCAACGCGGGTCAGGCAGGTCAGCAGCTTCCGGACGACGCCACGCTGCGTCACCAGATCCTGGAACGTTTGATTATGGATCAAATTATCCTGCAGATGGGTCAGAAGATGGGGGTGAAGATCACGGATGAGCAGTTGGATCAGGCCATCGCCAACATCGCCAAACAAAACAATATGACGATGGATCAGATGCGCAGCCGTCTGGCTTACGATGGGCTGAACTATTCAACCTACCGTAACCAGATTCGTAAAGAGATGATTATCTCTGAAGTGCGCAACAATGAGGTTCGTCGCCGTATCACCGTTTTGCCGCAAGAAGTTGACGCGCTGGCAAAACAGATTGGCACCCAAAACGATGCCAGCACCGAGCTGAACCTGAGCCATATCCTGATTGCTCTGCCGGAAAACCCAACCTCCGAGCAGGTTAACGACGCGCAGCGCCAGGCGGAAAGCATTGTTGAAGAAGCGCGTAACGGCGCAGATTTCGGCAAACTGGCGATTACCTACTCTGCCGACCAGCAGGCGCTAAAAGGCGGTCAGATGGGCTGGGGCCGTATCCAGGAGCTGCCGGGGATTTTCGCCCAGGCGCTGAGCACCGCGAAGAAAGGCGACATTGTCGGCCCGATTCGCTCCGGCGTCGGTTTCCACATTCTGAAAGTAAACGACCTGCGCGGTCAGAGCCAGAGTATCTCCGTGACCGAAGTTCACGCTCGTCACATTCTGCTTAAGCCGTCGCCGATCATGAACGATCAGCAGGCGCGCCTGAAGCTGGAAGAAATCGCGGCTGACATTAAGAGTGGTAAAACCACCTTTGCCGCTGCGGCGAAAGAGTACTCTCAGGACCCGGGCTCCGCTAACCAGGGCGGTGATTTGGGTTGGGCTACGCCAGATATTTTCGATCCGGCGTTCCGCGACGCGCTGACGAAGCTGCATAAAGGCCAAATAAGCGCGCCGGTACACTCCTCTTTCGGCTGGCATCTGATCGAATTGCTGGATACGCGTAAGGTAGACAAAACCGATGCGGCGCAGAAAGATCGCGCTTATCGTATGCTGATGAACCGTAAGTTCTCAGAAGAAGCGGCGACCTGGATGCAAGAACAGCGCGCCAGCGCTTACGTTAAGATTTTGAGTAACTAATGAGCAGTGCGCAACGCGTTGTTATCACTCCCGGCGAACCCGCCGGGATTGGCCCCGATCTTGTCGTCCAACTGGCGCAACGCGCGTGGCCGATTGAACTGGTCGTCTGTGCGGACGGCGCGCTCCTGACGGAGCGGGCCGCCATGCTCGGCCTGCCCCTCTCGCTTCTCCCTTACTCGCCTGATGTCCCCGCTGCGCCGCAGCCCGCGGGAACGCTGACCCTATTGCCAGTCTCGCTGCGCGCGCCTGCCATCCCCGGTCAGTTGACGGTAGAAAATGGCCCCTATGTGGTAGAGACGCTGGCGCGAGCGTGTGATGGCTGTCTGAACGGTGAATTTGCCGCGCTGATCACAGGCCCCGTGCACAAAGGCGTTATTAACGACGCAGGCATTCCGTTTACCGGTCATACCGAGTTTTTCGAAGAGCGTTCGCAGGCGAAAAAAGTCGTGATGATGCTGGCAACCGAAGAACTTCGCGTGGCGCTGGCGACCACGCATCTGCCGCTACGGGCGATTGCAGACGCCATCACCCCTGCGCTTTTGCACGAAGTGATTGCTATTTTGCATCACGATTTGCGGACCAAATTTGGTATTGCCGAACCGCGCATTCTTGTCTGTGGCCTGAATCCGCACGCGGGCGAAGGCGGTCATATGGGCACGGAAGAGATAGACACCATCATTCCGGTGCTCGACGAGCTGCGGGCGCAGGGGATGAAACTCAACGGGCCGCTACCTGCTGATACGCTGTTTCAGCCCAAATATCTCGATAATGCCGACGCGGTGCTGGCAATGTACCACGATCAGGGCCTGCCCGTGCTAAAATACCAGGGATTCGGTCGGGGAGTGAATATTACGCTCGGCCTACCTTTTATTCGAACCTCTGTTGACCACGGCACCGCGCTTGAACTGGCGGGCCGTGGAAAAGCGGATGTCGGCAGTTTTATTACGGCGCTTAATCTCGCCATCAAAATGATTGTTAATACCCAATGAATAATCGAGTCCATCAGGGCCATTTAGCCCGTAAACGCTTCGGGCAAAACTTTCTCAACGATCGGTTTGTGATCGACAGTATTGTTTCTGCTATTAATCCGCAAAAAGGCCAGGCGATGGTTGAAATCGGCCCCGGCCTGGCGGCGCTGACGGAGCCGGTCGGCGAACGACTGGATAAGCTCACGGTCATTGAACTTGACCGCGATCTGGCGGCGCGTTTGCAAACCCATCCGTTTTTAGGGCCGAAGCTGACTATTTATCAGCAGGACGCCATGACCATGAACTTTGGCGAACTGTCTGCGCAGTTGGGCCAACCGCTGCGTGTGTTCGGCAATCTGCCCTATAATATCTCCACCCCGCTGATGTTCCATCTCTTTAGCTATACTGATGCCATTGCCGACATGCACTTTATGTTGCAAAAAGAAGTGGTAAATCGTCTGGTTGCAGGGCCGAACAGCAAAGCGTATGGTCGTTTAAGCGTGATGGCGCAATATTACTGTCAGGTGATCCCGGTGCTTGAAGTGCCGCCATCCGCCTTCACGCCGCCGCCCAAAGTGGACTCCGCCGTGGTGCGTCTGGTTCCACACGCAACAATGCCTTACCCGGTTAAAGATATTCGCGTGTTGAGCCGTATTACCACCGAGGCCTTTAACCAGCGCCGTAAAACGATCCGTAACAGTCTCGGCAACCTTTTTAGCGTTGAGACGTTGACGGAAATGGGTATTGACCCGGCAATGCGCGCGGAAAATATCTCTGTCGCGCAGTACTGCCAGATGGCCAACTATCTGTCGGAAAACGCGCCTTTGAAGGAGAGTTAAACATGATCAATTCGCCCAGAGTGTGTATTCAGGTGCAAAGCGTCTACATTGAGGCGCAATCCTCACCTGACGATGAACGTTACGTTTTTGCCTATACCGTAACCATCCGCAATCTGGGCCGGGCGCCAGTGCAGCTATTGGGCCGCTACTGGCTGATTACCAATGGTCATGGCCGTGAAACTGAAGTCCAGGGCGAAGGTGTGGTTGGCGTCCAGCCGCGCATTGCGCCTGGCGAAGAGTATCAGTACACCAGCGGCGCGGTAATTGAAACGCCGCTGGGCACCATGCAGGGTCATTACGAAATGATCGATGAAAATGGCGACGCCTTTACCATCGACATTCCCGTGTTTCGACTCGCCGTCCCTACACTCATTCACTAAAATTATAACAATGGCAACTTATCTCATCGGCGACGTTCACGGTTGCTACGACGAACTGATCGCCTTATTACAGCAAGTGGAATTTACGCCAGACACAGACACTCTGTGGCTGACTGGCGATTTGGTCGCCCGCGGTCCCGGTTCGCTGGACGTGTTACGCTACGTCAAATCGCTTGGCAATAGCGTGCGTTTGGTGCTGGGGAATCACGATTTACACCTGTTGGCCGTATTCGCCGGGATTAGCCGCAACAAACCTAAAGACCGGCTGACCCCGCTTCTTGAAGCGCCGGACGCCGATGAGCTGTTGAATTGGTTACGCCGTCAGCCGCTGTTGCAGGTAGATGAAGAGAAAAAGCTGGTCATGGCGCATGCGGGTATTACCCCGCAGTGGGATTTGCAGACGGCAAAAGAGTGCGCCCGCGATGTTGAAGCGGTGCTGTCGAGTGACTCGTACCCGTTTTTCCTCGACGCGATGTATGGCGATATGCCGAATAACTGGTCGCCGGAGTTAAGCGGTCTGGCGCGGCTACGCTTTATTACTAATGCCTTTACCCGTATGCGTTACTGCTTTCCTAACGGTCAACTGGATATGTACAGCAAAGCGTCGCCGGAAAATGCCCCTGCGCCGCTGAAGCCGTGGTTCGCCATTCCGGGGCCGGTGAGCGAGGCTTACAGTATTGCTTTCGGGCACTGGGCGTCGCTGGAAGGGAAAGGGACGCCGGAAGGTATTTACGCGCTGGATACCGGCTGCTGCTGGGGCGGGGAGTTGACCTGTTTACGCTGGGAAGATAAACAGTATTTTGTGCAGCCGTCAAACCGCCAGATGGATATGGGCGAAGGCGAAGCGGTCAACGCCTGATAGGTTTATGCCTGATGGCGCTACGCTTATCAGGCCTACATCTGGCGACATCTGGCTCAAGAGTAGGCCGGATAAGGCGTTTCGCCGCCATCCGGCACTACAGCGTTAACGACGCTCCAGAATCTCGAAACAATAGCTGTGAGAATTCTGCGCGTCGGCATCGTGAAACTCACTGAATACCGATTCCCAGTCATCCGGTTCATAATCCGGAAAATGGGTATCGCCTTCGACTTCCGCATCAATATGCGTCAGATAAAGCTTCTGCGCCTTTGGCAAGAACTGCTCGTACACGCGCCCGCCGCCAATGACCATAATTTCCGGCGCATCGCCGCAAGCGGCAATCGCCTCATCGACAGACTTCACCCACTGCACGCGATCGTCGGTGCCCGGCTGGCTGCTGATAACAATATTTTTACGTCCCGGTAAGGGGCGTCCGATGGACTCCCAGGTGTGACGTCCCATGACGACAGGTTTATTTAACGTGTTACGTTTAAACCAGGCGAGATCGGCAGGCAGGTTCCACGGCATGGCGTTTTCCATACCGATGACGCGATCCACCGCTAACGCCGCAATCAGACTGATCATTAATTATTTCCTGATACAAAAAAAATTGCCGCCACTATACGTAAAGCGCAATCTTTCGTCGACTGACGAAAAGAGGATGAGCACGAAAATTTTTCGTTCTGCTGGCGACGCCACTCATTTGATGTGGAGCGCCAGCATTACAGTAGTTCAAAAACAGCCAATTAGCAGTAAAGTTTGCAGAACATCACATTTTTTACTTTAGATTGACGGTTTGACCTCGGGTTCATCAGCGGCCTCCCCGGAATGTTTGCCCTCAGCCGTTCCCTGCCAGCCGTGGCGCTGAATCAACGACAGATGCTCCCGGTCCTCGGTAATAATTTCGCTCAACATCGCGCTGGTACGTTTATAGGCGGCGGCGCGAGATAACGGATCGTTTTCCCCTTTCGCCATCTCTTCCACCATCCGGGTATTAAAATGACGGAACAGATCCGCGCGCTCGCGGGCTTCATAACGTCCCAGCCCCAGCGCTTCCAGCGCCTGTCGTCCGCTTTTGAGCGCGCCTTCGAAGGTTTCACGTTCGGGCATCGCCACACCAGCCTGGCGCAGGCGAATATAATGATCGACATCACGGGCACGGGCGATAATCTGCAGATGCGGGAAATGCGACTTCACCAGTTCACTCAGTTGCAAATTGGTTTGCGGATCGTCAATGGCGTTAATCAATACCTCCGCCTTCGCCGCTCCGGCAGATTCCAGTAAATCCATACGCGTCGCGTCGCCATAAAAAACCTTCATGCCGAATTTACGCAGCGTTTCGATATGATCGGGGTCGTGATCGAGCACCACCATCTTCACCCCGCTCGACAGCAGCAAACGCCCGGCTATCTGCCCAAATCGTCCAAACCCGGCCACAATAACCCGCGGTTGCTCTTCGTCGATTTCATCCGCCTCGCGCGCTTCCCCCGTCGCGGTCTTCTCCATGCGCGTCAGCAGCACCAGAAAAATCGGCGTTGCCGCCATCGACAGCGCGACCGCCAGCGTCAGCGCTTTTGCCCATTCCGGCTCAAGTACATCCGCCATTTGCGCCGCGCCAAAAACCACAAACGCAAACTCACTTCCCTGGCCTAATAAGACGGCAAACCAGCGACGCTGTTTTGCCGGTACGCCCAGCGGCCTCGCGACCAGCCACAGCATGACGATTTTGATTGCCAGAAAACCGGCCAACAACAGCAGAATGCGCAGCGGATTCTCCACCAGCGTGCCGAAATCAATCGACATGCCGACGCCAATAAAGAACAGCCCCAGCAGCAGCCCCTTAAAGGGTTCAATATCGCTTTCCAGCGCATGACGGTATTCCGAACTCGCCAGCAGAACGCCCGCCAGGAACGCGCCCATCGCCATTGACAGCCCAACCTCTTCCAGCAACAGGCCGAAACCAAACACCAGAAATAGCGCCACGGCGCTGAACACTTCCCGCAAACCAGAACGCGCGACAAAGCGCAGCGCCGGGCGCGTAACGTAGCGTCCCAGCAACACCACCAGCGCCAACGCGCCTGCGACTTTCAACGCCGATAGCGCAAACGCGCCAAGCGTGGTGGATGCGCCGCTGGCGGCCAGCAGCGGAATCATCGCCACCAGCGGGATCGCCGCGATATCCTGGAACAAGAGCACTGCAAATGCGCTACGCCCTACTTGCGAAACGGTCAGGTTACGCTCATTCATTGCCTGCATGGCGATAGCCGTGGACGAAAGCGCCAGCGTCATGCCAATCAGTTCCGCCACCTGCCAACGCAGGCCAAGAAACATGCAGAACAGACCAATCAGTATGCCGCAGACCACCATTTGTAACGCGCCGCCGCCAAATACCGAGGCGCGCAGCTTCCATAACCGTTGCGGGTCCAGCTCAAGCCCAATAACAAACAACATCAGCACGACGCCGATTTCCGCAAAATGCAGAATAGATTCGGCGTCCGTCACCAGCCGTAGTCCCCAGGGGCCGATAATGCAACCCGCAATCAGATACCCCAGCACCGATCCTAAGCCCAAACGTACCGCAATCGGCACAATCAGCGCCGCCGAACCAAGATAGATCAGCGCCTGCAGTAGAGTATGGCTATCCATGATTCACCTCCTTCCATGTCAGTAAACGCTGTTTATACTGACGCGCCAGCGCCTGTAAGGTGTCGTCATCGCAAATGAACGTGCAGTGCATGGCAAACGGCGGCAGCCATTTGAGGCCGCAATAGAGCGCCGTCGCCTGTAGCGGCTGAGAAAGGACGTCAAATCCGGGATGGGAGCCGATAGCAAAGTGGTTTTCACCACCGCCGGTCGTTACCGCCCACAGCAGATGTTTACCATGCAATGCCGTACCGCCATAACCGTAAGCCCAGCCGTGGGTGAGGACTTTATCCATCCATAATTTGAGTAAAGGAGGGACGCTGTACCACTGCATCGGATGCTGCCAGACGATAAGACTCGCGCGCGACAGCGCCTCCTGCTCGGCGGCAACGTCAATATTGAAATCGGGATAGAGGTGATAAAGCGAACGTATTTCGACGTTTTCCAGCGTCCCTGCCTGTTCAAGCATCCGTTTATTCGCATGAGAATGATGCGGATACGGATGCGCATAAATAATGAGGATCATGATTAGCCTGTGATGATCTGTTTTTTATTACAAAGTGTAGTGACAAATTCGCCAGGCTAATAGTGAATATTATTGAGCGGCTAACCAGAAAAAATTGAATTAACGCCAGCAAGGAGTTGGCGCCATCCTGCCCCGGAAGACGCCCTCGAAGGGCCGCAGGCGTTTGCGGAAAAGCGCTATCCGGTGTGGGAAGGTCGGTGATGATAGCAGCCTTAAATCGCTGACCAATCGGTTTAAGGCCTTCTTGTCGGGCGGCGCTGCGCTAAATTTGCCTGTAATGACTGTAATATCAATCCATTACATGATGACACAGGCCCAATAAGCGCAGCGCCAACAGCATCTGAACCTCCAGACACGGTGGATGCCAGATCGCCGACGCATAAATTAACCTAATGGGTCAGGCTCTTAATCTTTCGCCATGCGGTTAAACTGCTCAATAGTAAGATCCCACGGCTCATGGGCCGCATCCGGCATAAAACTGCCGTCATCCACGCCAATTTCGTCCTTGATAATTTTATTCAGTTTTTCATTCATCGTAAGAATGAGATCCTGATATTTCTGTTTATCAGCAGCAAGGTTATGGTTCTCATCGGGATCATTTTTAAGATCGTAAAGTTCAAGATCGTTGTACTTAATAAGATCCTCCCAGGTTTCCGGCGTATTATGCTCCCTTAGCGAGAAATAACGCGCAAACTTATAACGGCCATCGTTAATCATGCGCGTCCCTGAACGATGGCTAAAATCAGGATGCAGATGGGATATTTCCTGCTTGATTTGCGCCACCGTTTTTTGTTTATCTCTTTGTAGCGCGATAACGCGGTGGAGATAATGGGCATCAGTATACAAGATCATGCCATAGCAATATAAGCTGGCATTTCTCACCGCATTAACCGCAACGCCCTCCGGATTTTTTAGCAATCCGCTAAAATTAACGCCTTTGCGGTTGCCTAACGCCTGGTGCTGTTTTTCTTCCGGCAAACCGGTCAGTCCAACTAATGTCGGCGCGATATCAAGATGACAGGTCAACGCCTGACATTTCTTATTACCGGGGTACGCCGGGTGGGAAATAATCATCGGTACATGGATCTGTTCTTTATAAACGGAAGCGCCTTTACCGTGCATCTGATGGCTTCCGCCTAATTCGCCATGATCGGCAGTAAATACAACAATCGTTTTATCAGTTAACTTGAGGGCATCAAGTTCATTTAATATCCGGTCAAGGTGAGTATCACAATCGCGGATACAGTTGAAATAGTAGTCAAGCAGTTTACGCCAACGACGATCTTCATCAGGAAACTGCCCTTCCAGCGCAGCGCGCGCCGTCTGGTATTCAAGATGCGCCGGCGGTCTTCCCTGCTCATTGAATGATTGATGCCTGTTTGCCGGCAGCGGATAGTTCGGCCAGCTTGCCTGATAAAGCTCGTTTTCCGGCGGCTGCGTGGGCGCCAGGGTATTATCATCCTGATCCAACTCGCCACGCCACTGTATCTTTTCTCCCTCTTTATCGGTATCAATAAACATGACGTCATGAGGATTAACGAGGTTAACGGCCAGGAACCAGGGCTTGTGTTGGTCATTCAAGGGCTGCCCCTTGCATCTTAACCAATTTATAGTCTGAGCCGTGGTGGTTGAATCATAAAAATAGCCGCCTTTACTATGGCCTATAATATCGCCGATGCCGTGATAGTCAGCAAAACCATATTTTTCCATAATTTTATGTAATTCTGGTTCAGGAATATCCCCGACATCAATATCCTCATCTTTTTCGTCAGGCAAAGGCTTCTCCAGTTTTTCTGTAAGATGCCACTTACCTTTATAGGCCGTATAGTATCCCAGTTCCCGCATCATATGACCTGTGGTTCCAAGAGCGGGGTCAAGGTCATAAGGCATCCAGGGTAATCCCAGATTATCAAACATCTTTGTCTGGGGCATATGTAAGCCGGTATACAATACGGAGCGGGAAGGCGTACAGACATTACTGGTATTCTGATGATTACAGAATGTCACCCCCGTTTTCATGAGCCGCTCTCTGCCGGGTACCGGGAAAGGAAACGTAGGAAAAAAACGCTCCTGGTCGGTCACGACTAACAGAATATTATATCCTTCTGGCAATTTTTCCGGGATTTCGCCAGTAAACGGTTTATCCCACGCCGGTTTCGCCTTGACGGCGCATTTTTCATCAGCCTTTACCGCGCCGGATAACATACCGCCTGCGGCAAGAATACCGGCACTGGTTAACAGTTTCCTACGCGTAAGATCCGTCTCTTCTGCGGACAGATTTTTTTTATTACTCATATTATTATACCTGTAGTCAGTAACTTTATCACATATTCATTTATTACTGTACGAGGAAGCGTGGATATGTATCAATGCCTTCCGGGTAAGAATATGTGTTATAAATTGATTTGTATTTCAAATTAGAAATATATTAATAAATGAGCATAATTCATTGAAAAATTATTTAGATGAAAAGTTCATTGTTTTTATTTTAGAGATACAACTGCAGACATTACTTCATAAAAAAATACATTATTAAACATACTCTATAGCTCTGTGTTCGTGCCTTTTCCCTTCAACTACGGTGATTACCCTATGCCGCTACAATAAAATCGCCCCGAAAGAAACACTATCAGTAACAGGCCGCGCAACCATAGACATACAACCGGTAATATCACTCTGGGAAATTAAAACATAACTCAATTCTGTTATGTTGCTTATGAATAAAACTAGCGTATTGCCGCGTGATTCAATAAAAATTACGCCATTACAAGAAATAATATAAAAATTATTATTTACAGGGGGTTAAGTTTCTTTTTAGCTGGCAGTGCATTATTTTACATTGACAACAACATAAAGAGGTGACTATAACAAGATATAAGACGGTCACACCAAATAAGGCTATTTTCAGATAATCAACCGAGGTTATTACCCAAAATAATTCGAGTTGCTTAAAGGCGGCAAGGGAGTGAGTCCCCAGGAGCATAGATAATTATGTGATTGAGGTGAGCGACAAATTTGCCGGGAGCAGATTTGAACGTCGCGTGCGACGGCCCGTCAGGGCGAGGCCCATGGGTGGGCCGAGTAATCCGTAGCCAACACATAAGCAATCTGAAGTATGAAGGGGATAAATAATTTCGTTACGGATTACTGATATTGCGCAAACCTTATCATCAATGCAACAGGAACAGAACTATGAAAAAACGCATTATTGCCGCCGCATTACTGGCAACGGTTGCTTCATTCAGCACACTTGCGGCAGAGCAGGTCTCTAAACAAGAAATCAGCCACTTCAAACTGGTTAAGGTCGGCACCATAAATGTGTCCCAGAGTGGCGGGCAGATTTCCTCACCCTCTGATCTACGCGAAAAACTGTCAGAATTAGCCGATGCGAAAGGCGGAAAATATTACCATATTATCGCTGCACGTGAGCATGGTCCGAATTTTGAAGCCGTTGCCGAAGTTTATAACGATGCGACGAAATAAAGCTCTGATTGCGCCATAACGATGGCACTGGCATGAAATAATAAGAGAGCGCCAGCAAGGTGCCATGTTACGTCACAATCCACTCAGGGCCGTCTGGAAACAGATGCTGGCCCTCTTTTTTATCAACAGTTCATCCGGGGCAGGCAAGCCGTTGGAATGTGCGCGCGCAGGCAGTAAGCCCTTCGTGAATAAGACGGTTTTGCGGGCTGTTTTAAGGTAATATTTAGTGCGCTTTTACCTGCCTGAACCAGTAATTTTCCATTTTCGTTATCCATTTCCCCTTTTTATTTTTCGGTATTACGCCAGCCCAAAGTAATTGCAGCTGTCGGTTATAGGTTCCAATAGCGTGTCCACCATACGCCCCTTCAAATGCTATCACCATGGGTCCCTGCCCTTTTACCCCCTCTTGTCCTTCATGGCAATAAAGCGCGTTGCGGTGAGTCACGTCAAGTTCATACTGCACGTTCAGTTTCACACATTTTTCCCCGCAGCCTTCTACTGGCGGCAATATTGTCATGGTATAAGGCGGGTTATCTGCCGTGGTTTTCCATGTTCCGATCAGGTCTTTGCAGGCGTTTATCTCCGTAGCCCCGGAGGCGGCAGAAAATAGCGCGAGAAAATAAAAAGGTATTAGTTTCAGTTTCATTACAGACTCCTGTTCCTTATACCTCATCATTTATACCTAATCATAAGGATAAATGCCCTGCGATATGTTTTTTTCCGGGAAATGTTGAGCCGCTGTTCAGAGAAATGTCGATGAGTGTAACCTCATGTAAGCGGACAGCGCGGTGGGGAAAGCGGGAACACGGGCGAACGTATTTCGACGTTTTCCGGCGTCCCTGCCTGTTCAGGCATCCGTTTATTCGCATGGGAATAAATGGATGCGCATAAAGAGAGAATATTATTGAACGGCTAACCAGAAAAAATTGAATTAATTATCCAGCTCGCTCATATTTTTCAGCTGATCGCGGTTAATCTGTTCGGTTTTCCCGGTGGCGGCGTTTTTGTAAGACACCATACCAGTGTCGTTATCGACCTCGGGTTTCCCGTCGGTGACAATAGTTTTGCCATCCGTGGTTTCAACCGCCTGGTTAGAAGAGCATCCTGCGACGGTGAATAGTGTTGCTGCGGTAAACAGTGCGGTCATAAGACGTTTTTGCATGGTGTTCTCCCTGCTTTTCAGTTGTTTTAGCATGTGACTGTTAACTGTAGCGTTATTGGCGAAAAGCAGGGAGAAATGCAGAACACTCTTAACGAGGGTTATCCGATGGCGTTCCGCGCAAAGTCATGTTTCCGGTCTGTGTTAGCGTCAAGCCGCGAGTTTCCGGGGCAAACATCACCGATACGCCAAGCCCGACTAACGAAATCAACGCGCCAATCAGCATGACGTTATTAATACCGTAACGAGTAATAAAAATCGGTAATGCCCAGGTGGAGACAATGGTTCCGATACGGCTTAATGACATGATGACCCCCACGGCCGAAGCGCGAATATCCGTAGGGAAGAGTTCATTAGGATAAAGCCATTGCAGTATGCCCGGTCCGCCGGAAAAGAAGGCGTATACCGCAAACGCCACCACGACCAGTATGATGCCCAGATTTGACACCAGTCCCAGCAGCGCCAGCGCGATAGTCATCATGGCGAAGCTGCCAATAAGCAGAGGGCGACGGCCAATACTGTTTAGCCAGAACATCGCCGGTATACAGCCCAGCATAAAAAAGAGGCTAATCACCACATTGCCGAGCGCCGCGTTGCGCCCCTGTTCCCAGCCGAGTAACCCGACGATCTGCGGCCCAAAGGTATATATAGCGAACATCGGGATTACCTGACAGGTCCAGATAGCCGCAACGAACAGTACAAACGGAAAATGACGGCGGTTAAACAACTGCAGGAAGCGGGTCTCCTGCGGCGGCTCATCGTCAAAGCAGACCGGTTCGCCGAACAGTTTGATCATCATTTGTTCACACTCTTTTACCCGTCCTTTTCGCAATAGCCAGCGTGGCGATTCCGGCAGGTCAAAGCGGCCAATCAAAATGATTAAGCACGGGATAAAGGCGCTGCCAAGCATCCAACGCCAGCCGCCTTCCATGTCATACAGCCAGTAGCCCACCAGGTTGGCGCAGGTCGCGCCGACGTACCACATCGCGGCGATAAAACCGATGGAGAACGCGCGCTGGCGGGTGTTGGAAAACTCCGTAATCATGGAAGTAGCGATAGGGTAATCCGCGCCGATAACAATGCCAATTAAAACGCGCATCACCAGTAATTCAAGCGGCGTGGAAACAAACATGGTCGCCACGGAGATAACGCCGATAGCGATAATATCAAGCAGGAACATTTTACGCCGCCCGACTTTATCGCAAATATAGCCAAACAACGAGGTGCCGATAAACAGTCCGGCAAGCGTAGCCGCGCCGAGCGCGCCAATCCATTCAGCATCAAGGTGCAATAGCGGCGTCAGTTGTTCCAGCGCCACGCCAATGATCACCAGCACGTAGCCATCAAGGAACGGGCCGCCGCTTCCCCACAGCATAATTTTGCGATGAATGGAGGAGAATTTAAGGTCATCAAAGTTCCTGGGCTGCTGCATGGTGATGTCCTGTTTCAACACGGGCAAAGCGCATCTGTAGGCCGGATAAGGCGTTTCCGCCGCCATCCGGCATTGGCGCCACATGATTGCCGGATGGCGACGCTACCGCATCTTATCCGGCCTACGGGGGCACAACTTCGTACTTATTAGCCGTAGCGGAACTCCACGCCAAACGTCCCGCGCGGGTATTCCCATTTTTCCAGCGCCGTATCAAGGCCGAGGATCCGGCACGTTCCGCACTCCAGGCACCCGGCGTAATCAAAACGAACGCTACCGTCGTCCTGCTTTTTATACAGTCCCGCCGGACAGGCCTTAACCAGCACCTCCAGCGCCTGTTTATCAGGATCGGTTTTGAGAATGATGTGCGGGCTATCTTCATCCACATTGAACTTATTGACGCCCAATTTGACGTCCACATTGACGGGAGATGTCATAATACGGTCACTCCTTTCAGGCCATCTTTCATCAGGTTGATGAAGCCCACTTTCTTCGCATGGCGCAGGATTTTTTTACGCATCGGCACCGGAGCGGAGCCATCCACGGTGAACAGGTCGCGCGCGATACTGACCGCCATTTCGGGATAAGCGGTAAACATGCGGGGATTATCAAGAAAAGCTGGCAGTTTCTGATACATACGCATATCGCGCATCGGACCTTCGTCCAGATGCTGACGGTATTCCCCCAGCGACTGCTTGCTAAAATCGTCGCGCTTCATCGCCGAAAGCACCGTCTTCGCCGCCGCTTCGCCTGCGGATATGGCGAGATCCATACCACGGATGGTAAAGCCGAGGTTCATACACATGCCGGCAGCGTCTCCGGCAATCAGTACACCATCGCCCACCAGTTCAGGCTGCATATTCATTCCCGCCTCGGGTACAACGTGCGCGGCATATTCCACCAGCTTGCCACCGGCGATCAGCGGCGCAACTGCCGGATGCTGTTTGAAATCTTCCAGCATTTGCGGGACCGATTTTTTCGCGTCTTTCAGATGATGAAGTCCGCAGACCAGCCCCAGGGAAAGGGTTGTTTCATTCGTATACAGGAAGCCACCGCCCATCAGACCATCGGTTGGCGCCCCGGCAAACAGACAGGCGGCACCTTCGTTGCCCTGTAGCTGGAAACGATCTTCAATGACCGACTTCGGCAATTCGATCAGTTCCTTCACACCGACGGCAACATGCGATGCCTCAACACGCTTGGCCATGCCCAGCTTTTCAGCCAGCAGAGAATTCACCCCGTCAGCGAGGATTACGACTTTGGCTTCCAGAATATCGCCATCGGCTTCCACGCCCACGACTTTGCCATCACGCTGAACAACGTTATCCACGCGAATACCAGTGATCAGTTGCGCCCCCGCCTCTTCGGCCTGCTCCATCAGCCAGGCGTCAAATTTACTACGCAAAACGGAATAAGAAACCTGCGACGCTGAAGCATCTTCACCATTGCAGTAGTCGATAGTCATCGCCCCGTTGTCGGTCATAAAGGCGAGTTTTTCGTGGGTGATCATGCGTTCAATGGGGGCCTGATCCGCAAAGCCGGGAATGATGCGTTCCAGGCTATGTGCATACAAACGCCCACCGGTGACATTCTTCGCGCCAGCAGAATTGCCGCGCTCGATAACCAGCACCTGTGCACCTTCGCGAGCAAGCACCAGCGCCGCAACCGAACCGGCCAGACCTGCACCCACGATGATGGCATCAAAGATATCTTCGGACATACGTACTCCTGTCAGCGGCAGGATACCCTCGTATCCTGCCCGAAATGGTTTATCGCGCTAAGGCAGCCGTCAGCGCAGGCAGGATCTTCAGCGCATCGCCAACGATGCCAAAATCCGCATACTGGAAGATTGGCGCGTTTTTATCTTTGTTGATGGCGAAAATCGTCTGCGCGCCGTTGGCGCCGACCATGTGTTGGATCTGCCCGGAGATCCCCACCGCCAGATACAGTTCAGGTTTGAGCATCAGGTTGGAGATACCGACGTAGCGCTCGTGCTCCATCCACTTCTCGTTTTCCGCCACCGGGCGGGAACAGGCCAGCTCGGCGCCAATCGTCTGGCACAGCGCTTCGGCCAGCGAGATATTCTCTTTGCTGCCGATGCCGCGTCCCACGCTGACCACCAGACGCGCTTTGTCGAGGTCAACGCTGTTGCTCTGACGCGCCTGGGTTGCGGTGCGGGTCACGGCAGTGGCCGGAGCCTGCCACTGCACGGTGTGCATCTCGCCGCTGCGAGAAGCATCCGGTTGTTGTGCGTTAAACGTTCCGCTGCTGAGTGTGATCACGGCAAACGGCGAAGCGATGGTTTCTGCCCCTATCGCCAGACCGCCGTAGACCATATGTTTAACCGCCGCTTTTCCATCCTGCAGGGAGACGTCGCTGGCATCGTTGGAAACCGCAGCCGACAAGCGATAGCCCAGCTTTGCCGCCAACAGCTTGCCCCGACGCGTATTCGGCAGCAGCACCGCGCCGCCCTCGCTATGCTGACGAATAGTCTCAGCCATCGCAGCAGCGTAGTCTTCGATCATGCGGTCTTCTGGTTTGCCGCTGAGCAGCCAGACATGATCCGCGCCCAAATGACATGCTGTCGCGCTGTCCGCTTCGTTCAGTACGAACGCGTTAACTTTTTCACCTACAGCCTGCGCGCCACTCATCAGTTCGGGCAGACGAGAAGGGGTATCGCTGAATACCCAGACACTGGAAAATTTGTTCATAACATCCCCTGATAATTAAATGATTTTGCGCAGATTCTCGACAAACGCGGCGATTTGTTCTTCACCGTCACCTTCAATCACCACACGCTGACGCTCGCGCTGCTTCGGTGCGGCAACCTGTTGTACGGAATACGCGGGTACGCTGTTCAGCCCGATATCCGCAGGCGACCAGACCTGAACCGGTTTTTTCGCCGCGCCAAGAATGGCTTTCATCGAAGGGATTTGTGGGGTGTTAATGTCGGTGGAAACCGCGATCACCGCCGGGAGCGGGATGCTCAGCGTTTCAACTTCATCTTCCAGTTCGCGTTCTACTGTCAATGTGCTGTCGGTAAGAGAGAGGATTTTACTCACGCCGTTAATCGCCGGAATGTTCAGCGCTTCGCCCACCAGCAAACCAACCTGCTGAGCATAAAGATCGGAAGAACCGTCGCCGCAGATAAGTAGATCGAAACCTGATTTTTGCGCCGCGGCGGCCAGCGCGGTAGCGGTGTGTTGCGGCAGCGCCTGCTCAAATTGATCGTCAATGACCACAATCAGTTCATCAGGGCCACGAGAGAGGACATCTTTGCGCCCTTTTGCATTAGTCAGCGCTTTGCCGCCAACGCTCATGGCGACAACCTGAGCGTCTCCCAACTGCTGTTTTAACTGGCAAGCAGCTTCAATTGCATTCAGATCATATTGGCTGATTTTGCTATCCGCTTTGCTGAAATCGAGTGTTCCGTCAGCATTATTAATCGCAATATCCTGCTCATCAGGTACGCATTTGTAGCAAGTAATTATCTTCATTGCATCTCCAGAAATCATGAAGGAAACGTATTTATATCGGCGGTGTTAAATACAGATATCACGCTCTTTAATTCGGAAATAAAACCTTAATCACCAATATTGAAAATGTCACACATTGATATTCGTAACTTTCAATAGTGTTACGCACCTCACCAATATTGAAAGAAATATGCCAAATATGAAAATTTTCAATATTGTTTGCTGGCTCAACAATATTGAACGTCAGATACTTAAAAAAGTTAAAAAACTACAATTAATCAATTGATAAATAAAGCAAAAATCAAAATTTAAACACAAAATAATCAACGCAAAAAAGTGTGACGAAGATAACAGAATCACCCGAAATGAATACCCATTATGAGTTACTCATTGAGGCGTCCCAGAGGTTAAAAACTTATCAACAAATCATTAATAATAAATAAACAAACGTTCATGGACTGGCACGCTAAATAAATTTCGTTTTCACACTGGAATTCACTTATGAAAAATGAAAAGAAAAAATCGGGAATTGAACCGAAGGTTTTTTTTCCGCCATTAATAATTGTCGGGATACTTTGCTGGCTAACAGTCAGAGATCTTGATGCCGCTAACGTCGTTATTAATGCGGTATTCAGTTATGTCACCAACGTCTGGGGTTGGGCATTTGAATGGTATATGGTCGTCATGCTCTTCGGCTGGTTCTGGCTGGTTTTTGGCCCCTATGCCAAAAAGAGATTAGGTGACGAAAAACCGGAGTTTAGCACCGCCAGCTGGATTTTCATGATGTTCGCCTCCTGTACATCCGCTGCGGTTCTGTTCTGGGGCTCTATTGAGATCTACTACTATATCTCCACCCCGCCGTTCGGCCTGGAACCAAACTCCACCGGCGCGAAAGAGATAGGCCTGGCGTACAGCCTGTTCCACTGGGGGCCGCTGCCGTGGGCAACCTATAGCTTCCTTTCCGTGGCCTTCGCCTACTTCTTCTTTGTACGCAAGATGGATGTCATCCGCCCCAGCTCCACGCTGGTACCGCTCGTCGGTGAAAAGCATGCGAAAGGGTTGTTCGGTACCATCGTCGATAACTTCTACCTGGTGGCGCTGATCTTCGCGATGGGCACCAGCCTCGGTCTGGCTACCCCGCTGGTCACCGAGTGTATGCAATGGCTGTTCGGTATTCCGCATACGCTGCAATTGGATGCCATCATCATTACCTGCTGGATCATTCTGAACGCGATTTGCGTGGCCTGCGGCCTGCAAAAAGGGGTCAGAATCGCCAGCGATGTGCGTAGTTACCTGAGCTTCCTGATGCTCGGCTGGGTGTTTATCGTCAGCGGCGCCAGCTTCATCATGAACTACTTCACCGACTCCGTCGGGATGCTGTTAATGCACCTGCCACGGATGCTGTTCTATACCGACGCCATCGGTAAAGGCGGCTTCCCGCAGGGCTGGACCGTTTTCTACTGGGCGTGGTGGGTTATTTACGCCATCCAGATGAGTATCTTCCTGGCCCGTATTTCCCGTGGTCGTACCGTACGTGAGCTGTGCTTCGGGATGGTGATGGGTCTGACCGCGTCAACCTGGATCCTGTGGACTGTCCTTGGCAGTAACACGCTGCTGCTGATGGATAAAAACATCCTCAACATTCCGCAACTGATTGAGCAACACGGCGTGGCGCGCGCCATTATCGAAACCTGGGCCGCCTTGCCGCTCAGCACCGCCACCATGTGGGGCTTCTTCATCCTCTGCTTTATTGCCACCGTCACGCTGATTAACGCCTGCTCTTACACCCTGGCGATGTCGACCTGTCGCGAAGTTCGCGATGGTGAAGAGCCGCCTCTGTTAGTGCGTATCGGCTGGTCGGTGCTGGTCGGCATCATCGGTATCGTTCTGCTGGCGCTGGGTGGGTTGAAGCCGATTCAGACCGCGATTATCGCCGGAGGATGTCCGCTGTTCTTCGTCAACATTATGGTGACGCTGTCCTTTATTAAAGACGCCAAAGTGCACTGGAAAGACAAGTAATTCTTATTAACCCAATTGATCAAGAGGCTGAAAGATGGATTTCAACTTAAATGACGAACAGGAGCTGTTTGTCGCCGGTATTCGCGAACTGATGGCCAGTGAGAACTGGGAAGCTTATTTTGCCGAGTGCGATCGTGACAGCGTCTACCCTGAGCGTTTTGTAAAAGCGCTGGCGGATATGGGTATTGATAGCCTGCTGATCCCGGAAGAACACGGCGGTCTGGAAGCGGGTTTTGTTACCGTCGCCGCCGTCTGGATGGAGCTGGGACGTCTTGGCGCGCCAACTTACGTGTTGTACCAATTGCCGGGAGGTTTTAACACTTTCCTGCGTGAAGGGACTCAGGAGCAAATTGATAAAATCATGGCCTTCCGGGGCACCGGTAAGCAGATGTGGAACTCTGCTATCACCGAACCAGGAGCGGGATCGGATGTTGGTAGTCTGAAAACCACTTATACGCGCAAAAATGGTAAGGTTTATCTCAATGGCAGTAAGTGCTTTATCACCAGTAGCGCCTATACCCCGTACATCGTGGTCATGGCGAGAGACGGTGCATCGCCGGATAAACCGGTTTACACCGAGTGGTTTGTGGACATGAGCAAAGCGGGTATCAAGGTCAACAAACTGGAGAAACTCGGTCTGCGCATGGATAGCTGCTGTGAAATCACCTTTGACGACGTTGAACTGGACGAGAAAGACATGTTCGGTCGGGAAGGTAACGGCTTCAACCGCGTGAAAGAAGAGTTTGACCATGAACGCTTCCTCGTCGCGCTGACCAACTACGGTACCGCAATGTGCGCTTTTGAAGACGCTGCGCGTTACGCTAATCAGCGCGTGCAGTTTGGTGAAGCTATTGGTCGTTTCCAGCTGATTCAGGAGAAGTTTGCGCATATGGCGATCAAACTGAACTCCATGAAAAATATGCTGCTGGAAGCCGCGTGGAAAGCAGATAACGGCACGATTACCTCCGGCGACGCGGCAATGTGCAAATACTTCTGCGCCAACGCCGCGTTTGAAGTGGTAGACACCGCCATGCAGGTACTGGGAGGTGTTGGTATCGCGGGCAACCACCGCATCACGCGTTTCTGGCGTGACCTGCGCGTTGACCGTGTTTCTGGTGGTTCTGACGAAATGCAGATCCTGACGTTGGGTCGTGCGGTACTCAAGCAATACCGCTAATCGATCCCTTGTAGGCCTGATAAGACGCGGGGCGTCGCCATCAGGCAATCATGCCGGATGGCGCTGTGCTTATCCGGCCTACATACCGCAAAAAATGCCAGGAGAAAAATGATGAATCATTTACCAATGCCAACCTTTGGCCCGCTTGCTGGGGTACGCGTTGTTTTTTCAGGAATCGAAATCGCCGGTCCATTCGCCGGACAGATGTTCGCCGAATGGGGCGCCGAGGTTATCTGGATTGAAAACGTCGCATGGGCCGATACCATCCGCGTACAGCCTAACTACCCGCAGCTCTCACGCCGCAACCTGCACGCCCTGTCGCTGAATATTTTCAAAGATGAAGGTCGGGAAGCGTTTCTGAAACTCATGGAAACCACCGATATTTTCATTGAAGCCAGTAAAGGCCCGGCCTTTGCCCGCCGTGGTATTACTGATGAAGTGCTGTGGGAACATAACCCGAAACTGGTCATTGCCCACCTTTCCGGCTTCGGCCAGTATGGTACCGAGGAGTACACCAATCTTCCGGCGTATAACACCATCGCGCAGGCATTCAGTGGTTATCTGATCCAAAACGGCGACGTTGACCAACCAATGCCAGCCTTCCCGTATACCGCCGATTACTTCTCCGGGATGACCGCGACGACAGCCGCGCTGGCGGCCCTGCACAAAGTACGCGAAACGGGTAAAGGTGAAAGCATCGATATCGCCATGTACGAAGTGATGCTGCGCATGGGTCAGTACTTCATGATGGACTACTTCAACGGCGGCGAAATCTGTCCACGTATGACGAAAGGGAAAGACCCCTACTACGCCGGTTGCGGCCTGTATAAATGCGCCGATGGTTACATCGTCATGGAGTTGGTCGGCATCACGCAAATCAACGAGTGTTTTAAAGATATTGGCCTGGCCCACATTCTCGGTACGCCGGAAGTTCCGGAAGGCACGCAGCTCATCCATCGCGTGGAATGCCCTTACGGCCCGCTCGTCGAAGAGAAACTGGACGCCTGGCTGGCAACACACACTATCGCCGACGTTCAGGCGCGCTTTGCTGAGCTGAATATCGCCTGTGCGAAGGTGCTCACCATTCCGGAACTGGAAGGTAATCCGCAGTACGTTGCCCGCGAATCGATTACTCAGTGGCAAACAATGGACGGTCGCACCTGTAAAGGGCCGAACATCATGCCGAAATTTAAAAACAACCCGGGGAAAATCTGGCGTGGCATGCCGTCACACGGCATGGATACCGCCGCCATTCTGAAAAACATTGGTTATAGCGAAGCAGATATTAAGGAACTGGTCGGCAAAGGCCTGGCCAAAGTTGAGGATTAAACGCGATGCGCTAATCGGTTTTCCGGTTAGCGCTCACGCCTGATTTCAGTGGATAAAGCAATATGGATATCGTTGGCGGACAAAACTTACGTCAGATGTGGGACGACCTGGCCGGGGTGTACGGAGATAAAACGGCGTTAATTTTCGAATCCTGTGAGGGAATCGTTCGGCAGTTTAGCTATGCTTCGCTCAATGAAGAGATTAACCGCACGGCGAACCTTTTTTACTCCTTAGGGATCCGCAAGGGTGATAGGGTCGCGCTGCATCTGGATAACTGTCCGGAATTCATCTTTTGCTGGTTTGGACTGGCAAAAATCGGCGCCATTATGGTGCCGATTAATGCCCGCTTACTGGGCGAAGAAAGCGCCTGGATCCTGCAAAACAGCCAGGTGAGTCTGCTGGTTACCAGCGCCCAGTTTTATCCTATGTACCGTGAAATACGCCAGGAAAATAGCACTCTGCTTAATCATATCTGTCTGATTGGCGAGCAGCTTCCGGCTGACGACGGCGTGAGCCACTTTACCCAACTACAAGCACGCCAGTCGGCCACGCTGTGCTATACGCCCGTGTTATCCACTGACGATACGGCGGAAATTCTGTTTACCTCCGGTACCACCTCGCGTCCAAAAGGGGTGGTGATTACCCACTATAACCTGCGTTTTGCAGGCTACTACTCTGCCTGGCAAATCGCCCTGCGCGATGATGACGTGTACATGACGGTGATGCCCGCTTTTCATATCGACTGCCAGTGTACCGCCGCAATGCCAGCCTTTTCCGCCGGCAGCACCTTTGTGCTCCTGGAGAAGTACAGCGCCAGGGCATTCTGGGATCAGGTACGTAAATATCAGGCGACGGTGACCGAGTGCATTCCTATGATGATCCGCACGCTGATGGTCCAGCCCGCCGCGCCAACGGACAGGCAGCATCATCTGCGCGAAGTGATGTTCTATCTCAATCTATCCGCGCAGGAAAAAGACGCCTTTACCGAACGCTTTGGCGTCAGGCTGCTGACCTCTTATGGTATGACTGAAACCATTGTCGGAATTATTGGCGACCGTCCCGGAGACAAACGGCGCTGGCCTTCCATTGGTCGCGTGGGTTTTAGCTATGAAGCTGAAATTCGCGACGATCAAAATCGCCCGCTGCCCGCCGGAGAAATTGGCGAAATCTGTATTAAAGGCATCCCCGGCAAGACTATCTTCAAAGAGTATTACATGCAGCCGGAGGCTACCGCCAAAGCGCTGGAACCTGAGGGCTGGTTACATACCGGTGATTCGGGCTATCAGGATGAGGATGGCTATTTTTATTTCGTCGACAGGCGCTGCAACATGATTAAACGCGGCGGAGAAAATGTCTCCTGCGTCGAGCTGGAAAATATTATTTCTGCGCATCCGAAAATTCAGGACATTGTGGTGGTTGGTATTAAAGACGCGATCCGTGATGAAGCCATTAAAGCGTTTATTGTCCTTAATGAAGGTGAAACATTAAGCGAAGCCGAGTTTTTCAGCTTCTGCGAAAACAATATGGCGAAGTTCAAGGTTCCCTCTTTTATGGAGATCAGAACCGACCTGCCGCGCAACTGTTCAGGAAAAATAATCAAAAAAAATCTGAAATAAACCTTCCGGCAGGAATCCCTCCCGCCGGAAAACTATTTATCTGGAGATGAACTATGAGTGAGTCATTACATCTGACCCGTAACGGCCCGATCCTGGAAATTACCCTCGACCGACCTAAAGCGAATGCCATTGACGCCAAAACCAGCTTTGCAATGGGTGAAGCTTTTCTTAATTTCCGTGACGATCCGGAATTACGCGTAGCAATCATTACCGGCGGCGGGGAGAAATTCTTTTCTGCTGGCTGGGACTTAAAAGCGGCAGCGGAAGGTGAAGCGCCGGATGCCGATTTTGGTCCCGGCGGCTTTGCCGGTTTAACCGAAATATTTGACCTCGATAAGCCGGTTATCGCCGCGGTGAACGGCTACGCGTTTGGCGGCGGTTTTGAGCTGGCGCTGGCGGCGGACTTTATTGTCTGCGCCGAAAACGCCAGCTTCGCGCTGCCGGAAGCCAAGCTCGGCATCGTGCCTGACAGCGGCGGCGTATTGCGTCTGCCTAAGCTGCTGCCACCGGCTATCGTCAACGAAATGGTAATGACCGGCAGACGAATGAGCGCCGAAGAAGCGCTGCGTTGGGGAGTCGTGAACCGCGTTGTCAGCCAGAGCGAACTGATGGAGAGTGCGCGCGAACTGGCGCAACAACTGGTCAATAGCGCCCCGCTGGCTATCGCGGCGCTGAAAGAGATTTATCGCGCGACCAGCGAAATGCCGGTAGAAGAAGGCTACCGCTACATCCGCAGCGGCGTACTGAAGCATTATCCGTCGGTGCTGCATTCAGAAGATGCGCTCGAAGGACCGCAGGCATTTGCCGAAAAACGCGATCCGGTGTGGAAAGGTCGTTAATGTGACTATGCCGGATGGCGCTTCGCTTATCCGGCCTACAGCACATGCGCAACCGTAGACCGGATAAGGTGTTTACGCCGCCATCCGGCAAAAAACCGAGGTACAACTATGAGCTATTACGCCTTTGAAGGACTGATCCCGGTGGTGCATCCGGACGCGTTTGTCCACCCCAGCGCCGTGCTGATTGGCGATGTCATCGTGGGCGCCGGTGTTTATATTGGCCCACTCGCGTCATTGCGTGGGGATTATGGTCGCCTGATCCTGGAGGCAGGCTCTAATCTGCAGGATGGCTGCATTATGCATGGCTACTGCGATACCGATACCATCGTGCATGAAAACGGCCATATCGGCCACGGCGCTATTCTACATGGCTGCGTGGTGGGACGGGATGCCCTGGTCGGCATGAATAGCGTCATTATGGACGGCGCAGTGATTGGCGAAGAGAGCATTGTCGCCGCCATGAGTTTTGTCAAAGCCGGATTTCAGGGTGAGGCAAGGCAACTGCTGGTGGGATCACCGGCGCGCGTACTACGCCAGGTTACGGACCAGGAGCTGCACTGGAAACGCCTCAATACCAAAGAATATCAGGATCTTGCGATCCGTTGTCGAACGGGGTTATCTGAAACGAAGCCGTTAACGCAGGTCGAAGAAAACCGGCCGCGCCTGAAAGGCACGACGGACGTGAAGCCAAAATCAGCACAGTAATTGATGCCGGATGCGCTCACGCTTATCCGGCCTACGCGTCAATTACCGTTTACCCCGCCATCAGGTTAAACAGACAATTAGCGACGCATACTTTTTGACAGCATCATCTGCCATTTCTGCTCACGGTTTAGCTCTGTGGGGGGAACGGCAGACAGTCGCGGCGCTTTCGCCACGCTCACTTTTCTTTCCTGCAAATTATGATTCAATCGGCGATAGAGTTGAGAGTCGATACTCACGACTTTCACCAAACGCTGGCACTGGCAGCCTCGTCCTGCAATTTGGTTAGGGATCATCTTCACTTCACAAACAATTTCCCCCACTTCTGACAGAATATAGGAGAGCGTATTAATTGCTTTGCAATGTTCAATATCAAATTGACGGGAAATCTCCCTGGCAGTGATCCATCGGTTCTCTGCCATCATCCAGTCAGCAATTAACAAATAAAGCGGTCTTTCAACATATTTTTCACACATAAGCACACCATTTCACAAATTAAAAATCTGGCTACGGCCTGTCCAAACTAATAAAAACTAAGCCATATTAAAATTGTGGATATGCAAGATAGTATGCGACTTAAATATTGATTAGTGTGAGCAATATCGTGCTTATTACATTGAAAATGTGGTTACGGAAACGGACTTCTCCAGGAATGACCTTACGCAAGATAAAAAAAGGGTTTCTTTACAGAAACCCTTTCAACACTATATTACAGGTCCGGTTAGAGCAATATCCGCCGGACCCTTGGTTTACGACTTTTTGATCTGCGCGTGCATTTCCTGCACCGAAGTTACCTTCTCGGTGGCATCAGCATTGAGCGCCATCGTCGTGGCAAAACCGCCGTTCAGCGTGGTGTCATAATGCACTTTATACTGCAGCGCGCTGCGGCGAATCACCCTGGAGTCTTCAATCGCGCGGCGGCCTGCGGTGGTGTTGATGATGTAGGTATATTCGCCATTCTTAATACGGTCCTGAATGTGCGGACGACCTTCGTGCACCTTGTTCACCAGACGCGGGTTGATACCAGCTTCGCCCAGCACAATCGCCGTACCGTGGGTGGCATCCAGCTCAAAGCCCTGTTTCAGCAGCTTAGCGGCGAGATCCACCACGCGCTCTTTGTCGCCTTCGCGAACGGAGAGCAGCGCACGGCCCTGTTTCTTCATGGTGGAGTTACTGCCCAGCTGCGCCTTAGCGAACGCTTCCGCGAAGGTACGGCCCACGCCCATCACTTCCCCGGTGGAGCGCATTTCTGGCCCTAACAGCGGGTCAACGCCCGGGAATTTGTTAAACGGCAACACCACTTCTTTCACCGAGTAGTACGGCGGGATAATTTCTTTGGTCACGCCCTGCTCGGTCAGCGATTTGCCGGCCATCACGCGCGCCGCCACTTTCGCCAGCGGCACGCCGGTGGCTTTGGAGACGAACGGTACGGTACGCGCCGCACGCGGGTTGACTTCAATCAGGTAGACTTCGTTGTCCTTGACCGCAAACTGCACGTTCATCAGGCCGCGCACCTGCAACTCGAAGGCCAGCTTCTGCACCTGCTGGCGCATCACATCCTGAATTTCCTGGCTCAGCGTGTAGGCCGGCAGGGAACAGGCGGAGTCGCCGGAGTGTACGCCCGCCTGCTCGATGTGCTCCATGATACCGCCAATCAGCACCATTTCGCCGTCGCAGATAGCGTCCACGTCCACTTCAACCGCGTCATCAAGGAAGCGGTCCAGCAGCACCGGCGCATCGTTAGAGACGCTGACCGCTGTCTGGAAGTAGCGACGCAGATCGGCTTCGTCATAGACAATTTCCATCGCCCGGCCGCCCAGCACGTAAGAAGGACGCACCACCAGCGGGTAGCCGATCTCTTTCGCCTTCTCAACCGCTTGTTCAATGGCGGTGACGGTGGCGTTGGCCGGTTGCTTCAGCTTCAAACGGTCAACCGCATGCTGGAAGCGTTCACGGTCTTCCGCACGGTCGATGGCGTCCGGGCTGGTGCCGATAACCGGCACGCCTGCCGCTTCCAGCGCGCGCGCCAGCTTCAGTGGAGTCTGGCCGCCGTACTGCACGATAACGCCTTTCGGCTTCTCGATGCGCACGATTTCCAGCACGTCTTCCAGCGTCACCGGCTCGAAGTACAGACGGTCGGAAGTGTCGTAGTCGGTGGAGACGGTTTCCGGGTTACAGTTGACCATGATGGTCTCGTAACCGTCTTCGCGCAGCGCCAGCGAGGCGTGTACGCAGCAGTAGTCAAATTCGATACCCTGGCCGATACGGTTCGGGCCGCCGCCGAGGACCATGATTTTATCGCGGTCAACGGACGGGTTCGCTTCGCACTCATCTTCATAAGTGGAGTACATGTAGGCGGTATCGGTGGCGAATTCCGCCGCGCAGGTATCCACGCGTTTGTAAACCGGGTGCAGGTCATACTGATCACGCAGCTTACGGATTTCCGCCTCGCGTACGCCAGCCAGTTTTGCCAGACGCGCATCGGCAAACCCTTTACGCTTGAGCTGAAGCAGGAAGTCGGCGTTGAGGCCAGTAATCCCGACTTCAGCCACTTTCTCTTCCAGACGCACCAGCTCTTCAATTTGCACCAGGAACCAGCGGTCGATGTTGGTCAGGTTAAAGACGCCATCCACAGACAAGCCCGCACGGAAAGCATCGGCGATGTACCAGATACGATCTGCGCCCGCGTCTTTCAGCTCGCGGCGGATTTTGGTCAGCGCTTCCGGGTCGTCGAGGCTCACTTTCGGGTCAAAACCGGTGGCGCCGACTTCCAGGCCGCGCAGCGCTTTTTGCAGGGATTCCTGCTGGGTGCGACCAATCGCCATCACTTCTCCGACCGATTTCATCTGGGTGGTCAGACGGTCGTTGGCACCGGCGAATTTCTCAAAGTTAAAGCGCGGAATTTTAGTAACCACATAGTCGATGGACGGCTCGAAGGAGGCCGGAGTACGCCCGCCGGTGATGTCGTTCATCAGTTCGTCAAGGGTGTAACCCACCGCCAGTTTGGCCGCCACTTTGGCAATCGGGAAACCGGTGGCTTTCGACGCCAGCGCCGAGGAGCGGGAGACGCGCGGGTTCATTTCGATAACGATCAGACGACCGTTTTTCGGGTTCACTGCGAACTGGACGTTAGAACCGCCGGTTTCGACGCCGATTTCACGCAGCACCGCCATCGAGGCGTTACGCATGATTTGGTATTCTTTATCGGTCAGAGTCTGCGCGGGCGCCACGGTGATGGAGTCGCCGGTATGGATACCCATCGCATCGAAGTTTTCGATAGAGCAGACGATGATGCAGTTGTCGTTTTTATCACGCACCACTTCCATCTCGTACTCTTTCCAGCCGATCAGCGATTCATCAATCAGCAGCTCGTTGGTTGGCGAGAGGTCCAGACCGCGTTCGCAGATTTCTTCGAACTCTTCACGGTTGTAAGCGATACCGCCGCCGGTGCCGCCCATGGTAAAGCTAGGCCGGATGATGCACGGGAAGCCCACGTCAGCGGCAACCGCCAGCGCTTCTTCCATAGTGTGCGCGATACCGGAACGCGCGGTGTCGAGACCAATTTTCTTCATCGCGATATCGAAGCGACGACGGTCTTCGGCTTTATCAATGGCGTCGGCGGTGGCGCCAATCATGGTCACACCGAACTCTTCGAGCACGCCCTGACGCTCCAGCTCCAGCGCACAGTTCAGCGCGGTCTGGCCGCCCATGGTCGGCAGCACCGCATCCGGACGCTCTTTTTCGATGATTTTGCGCACCACTTCCCAGTGAATCGGCTCGATGTAGGTGGCATCGGCCATTTCCGGGTCGGTCATGATGGTGGCCGGGTTGGAGTTCACCAGAATAACGCGGTAACCCTCTTCGCGCAGCGCTTTACACGCCTGAGCGCCGGAGTAGTCAAACTCACACGCCTGACCGATAACAATCGGGCCCGCGCCCAGAATCAGGATGCTTTTTATATCTGTACGTTTTGGCATGGCTCTTATTACTCCTGATTATTTCGCGGACTGACGGTATTGCTCAATAAGCTCGATAAAGTGGTCGAACAGCGGCGCCGCATCGTGCGGGCCTGGGCTCGCCTCCGGGTGACCCTGGAAGCTGAACGCCGGTTTATCGGTACGGTGAATCCCTTGCAGGGTGCCGTCGAACAGCGACTTGTGGGTCACGCGCAGGTTGGCGGGCAGCGAGTCTTCATCCACCGCAAAGCCGTGGTTCTGCGCGGTGATCATCACCACGTTTCGGTCCATATCTTTTACCGGATGGTTGCCGCCGTGATGGCCGAACTTCATCTTAACGGTCTTCGCACCGCTCGCCAGCGCCAGCAGCTGATGGCCGAGGCAGATGCCGAACACAGGAATGTCGGTCTGGAGGAATTTCTTAATCGCCTCGATGGCGTAGTCGCACGGGGCCGGGTCGCCAGGGCCGTTCGACAGGAAGATGCCGTCCGGATTCATTTTCAGCACCTCTTCAGCAGAGGTTTGCGCTGGCACCACCGTCAGGCGGCAGCCGCGATCCACCAGCATACGCAGGATGTTGCGCTTCGCGCCGAAATCATAGGCCACCACATGGAACGGCAGGTCATCCTCAGATTTCGCTTCCGGTAAACCGTCTTTCAGCGTCCAGCTACCCTGCGTCCAGCGGTAAGTTTCCGCCGTGGTCACTTCTTTCGCCAGATCCATACCGTTAAGTCCAGGAAATGCTTTCGCTTTTTCCAGCGCCAGCTTCGCATCCGGGCTATCGCCTGCAATGATGCAGCCGTTCTGTGCGCCTTTCTCACGCAGCAGTCGGGTCAGCTTGCGGGTATCGATATCAGCAATCGCCACGATGTTATGGCGTTTGAGGTAAGAAGAGAGGTCTTCTGTGTTACGAAAGTTGCTGGCAATCAACGGCAGATCGCGAATCACTAAACCTTGCGCATGAACCTGAGAAGATTCTTCATCGGCTTCATTGGTGCCGACATTACCAATATGGGGATAAGTAAGAGTGACGATTTGGCGGGAATAGGAAGGATCAGTGAGGATTTCTTGATAACCGGTCATTGAAGTATTGAAAACGACTTCCCCAACCGCCGAACCTGTTGCCCCTATGGCCCGACCGTGAAACTGGGTTCCGTCTTCCAGAACCAATAGCGCTGACTTAATCAAAACACCCTCCAGAGAATATTCACTCACTTTATTTGCATATTAATTCATTCAGTCAGTATGAAGCAATGCAAATTTGCTTACCCGTGGATTTCTGGCAAACGGCGGCATTCTGAAGTTAAGCCGGATAAAAGTCAACTTAAAGCGGGTATTTTTTATGTTATTTTGCACATTATAAGGAAGTTATTCTGTTTAAGAGGCAAAAAGATCAACTAAGTGACGATAGAAAACGCTTGCGCTTCCTTGAGTTCGCAAAAAGCTGGCTGTCATGATAAAAAGTGGACCAAATGGTCAAATTTCACATCAAAACAACAAAAAACAACGATAAAAATTCATTTAATAATCATTAATGCCATTAAATGCATAAAAATTCAAAATAAATCAAATTAACGACAAAAATAATTTAAAAATCAAGTTGTTATGAAAATAAAAAACAAATCAAACACATCAAAAAATCGACAAAAAACAGCAAATTAAGACAATGTAATAAGAATTACAATCGCGATATAAAGATCAAACTTCTTTTTCTTTAAGACTAGCGCATAAGATTGGAACACAACCAGCCTCACTACAGCATAAAAAAGCTAACCCATTGAAGTAAAAGAGATAAAACGCCCCCAAGGAACAGCACTCCCCCTCCGATGGATATCAGTCTTATCAGTCTGGTCGAGGTGCCTTTTGCATACGGTAAGTCACTGCGGCTGAATATGACTAACGTCAGTTCAGGCAGTAATTTTTTCCCGTTGAACGTAATGACCCGTACCGATGCGTCTGAAGGGCCAATTAACCGCATTTATCGTAATGGCAATTACGTCACGCAAATGGATGCCGTTGGCCCGGATGTCTTTAAACGGACTATTCTTAACGCGAAAACAACGGCAGAACATGTCGTGGGCGAAGAAACTGTCGAAACATGAATGGTGAAAGGCGTTATTTATCTGACCGAATAACCGGGGGGCAAAAAAACAAAAGGGCAATAATATATTGCCCTTTGTAATCAATTAATCTTGATTACCACAACCACATCACGAAGGTATTTAGTCGCTATAATACATCCAGCCCCAGCACATCCCGCATGTCAAATAGCCCATTTTTCTTCGTTTTTAGCCATAACGCCGATCGCAACGCGCCATTTGCAAACGTCATGCGGCTGGAAGCTTTATGCGTAATCTCTACGCGCTCGCCAATATCGGCAAACATCGCGGTATGTTCGCCGACGATGTCGCCCGCCCGAACGGTCGCAAAGCCAATCGTGCCCGGTACGCGCTCGCCGGTATAACCTTCACGCGAGTAGACCGCGCAGTCCTTCAGATCTTTATCCAGCGCCCCGGCGATTGCCTCGCCCATTGCCAGCGCCGTACCCGACGGTGCATCCACTTTATGGCGGTGGTGCGCTTCAATAATTTCAATATCGCTATAGTCGCCCATTACCTTCGCGGCTTTCTCCAGCAGCTTGAGCATGACGTTAACACCGACGCTAAAGTTTGCGGCGAAAACGATCGCAATCTCTTGTGACGCCTCGCGAATGGCTTGTTTACCGGCGTCGTCAAAGCCGGTAGTACCAATCACCATCCCTTTACCATGCTGGCGGCAAAACGCCAGATGCGTCAACGTGCCTTCCGGACGGGTAAAATCGATGAAAACGTCAAAATCATCTTTTACCGCCTCAAGGCTGCTTTGAACGATCACGCCGGACTTTCCCGCCCCTGCCAGTTCGCCAGCATCGCTGCCCAGCAAGGAAGAGCCTTCGCGCTCCAGCGCGGCACCCAGCTGAACACCTTCCATCGCCATGGCGGCCTGGATTAACTGCCGTCCCATGCGGCCACCGGCGCCGGCAATGGCGACGCGGATTTGTGCTTCATGCATAGCTATTCTCTTTTGTAAAAATTGCGTAAACCGTTTTCAGAGTAACCAGCGCGCCCGGAGGCCGCCATCTAAAATCGCCGATAATTAGAAATTAATGATAAACAGGGAGCGATATCAGTAAAAGACATGATTCATCCCGCAGGATGAATCATTGCTGGAGATAATGAAAGAAGAGAAACTTACTCAGGATAGAGGGAACCGGCAGGAAAATGACTTAAAAACCAGGTCACTGCCAGTAAATCCGCGCTACCGCCAGGGCTTAAGTTACGCAGGATGAGTTCATCATCGAGGGACTGCATCGCTTCAATGCCCCCCTCAACCAATACGCCCCCTTGCCACAACAATTTTTGTGCCTGCTGCTGCACGTAGTAAAGCCCTTCCAGGCCTCCCCGCGACACCAGATTGGTATCATCATTCCACGCCATCAGATGCAACAATGTTTGCAGTAGGGCAAGATGGGTATCGTCATGCTCCTGCACGACCCGGTTAAACACCGGCAAAGCCTGCGTTCTGACGGTTCGAAAACCGCTTTCCGCTTCTCCCCGCGCGCCCGACAGGCCATAACACTGGAAATGGGTTTCACTCTTTGTCAGTTTTCCCGCTTTTTTTGCTGAGAGCTCGTGGGCAACAATATTCCGACTCAGGCGGGCAACCTGGTCGCAGATACGATTTTGCTCCAACGGTTCTCCCCGCGCGAGAAGTCGGCCAATCGCTGCGCTCAGCAGGCCAAAAGCGAAAATCGCCCCGCGATGGGTATTCACACCATTGGTCGCCTGTAGCATATCGTTCTCACAGGCCATCCCCAGCGGACGCAGCATCACCAGGACATTTTCTGCCGCCAGCGCCGCCGTGTTGTTGCCCATGATAAAAAACTTTTCCATCCATGGAGCAATGGCGGTAGTGCTACGTTCAAATGCCGCCAGATCCATATCCCTATGCGCTCCCGAATTACGAATATCGACCAGACCGGGTTTTGGTGTCAGCCTGGCTTCCGTCAGCAGCGCTCTTGCAACCAACCCACTAAGTTCGCCAGCCGCCAGCGATGAGTACGCTGGCGTACGCCGTTCAGTCACAACGCTCACGTTCATAGCATTCAATCCTTCGTGCAATTTCATCCAACAAAAGGTCAAGGGTGTGATGCTTGCCCCGGGCACAGAGATGAGCATCCTGCTGGCATATCAAACATGGCCGGGCAGGATGCCCGAGTTCACGGCGTGATAGCGACTTACCGTCGCTATCAATAATGTCGATGTCCCAAAGCCGCCCTAACGGATGGCTCATCTCTAGTGTCGACATGTGCTGTTTCAACGCCATTGCCGGCGCACAGACCGCTGCCATCCATTCCGGGCCGCTGCGTTCATTTACCTGCATTTCCCAGACGTTGACCCACTCCATCTGTTCGCAAAGCGCCAGTATTTCGGCAATTGCGTAATCGGCGACACGCCGCCAGACCGCTGAGTTTTTAACGGCGCCCGGTGCAACCAGCGTGAGGGAAATCAACGGTAGCCGATAGCAGTTCAACGCCTGACGCTGCCTGGCGGCACGTTTATCGCGCGCTTGTAGCATCTCCTCCAGCGTAACTGCCTGGCCCTGGTTCAGCAGGTCTGTGCCCTTCATCAGCCTTTAACCTGGCGAATCACGTCAATCACTGAACCGTCGCGATAACGCACCACAGCCACCACCCGATCGGTAAACTCAATCGGCTGCGGTTTGCCCGTCAGTTGCTCGGCGCGCTGTTGCAGTTGTTCGATGGTCGTCAGCGCCACGCCCGCAGCACGCAGGTTATCAAGCAGATCCTGACGCGCAGGGTTCACCGCAATACCATGGTCGGTAACCAGCACATCAACACTTGCCCCAGGCGTGACGGTAGTCAGCACTTTTTCCACCACGCATGGGATTCGGCCACGGACCAGCGGTGCGGTAATAATGGTGAGATCGGCCCCTGCTGCCGTATCGCTATGGCCGCCCGATGCGCCACGCAGTACGCCGTTTGAACCGGTCATCACGTTAACGTTGAAATTCACGTCAATTTCCAGCGCGCTCAGCATCACCACATTCAGGCGTTCGCATGCCGCGCCTTTAGAGGCGGGGTTCGCGTATTGATTGGTTGAGATTTCAATATGATGTGGATTCTGCGCCAGTGAACGGGCTGCATCGCCATCGAATGATTGCGTATCCAGCAGCGCTTTGATCAACCCTTTCTCATGCAGATCCACCATGGTGCCGGTGATCCCGCCCAGGCCAAAACTCGCCGTAATGTTGTGGCGACGCATTTTGTCTTCCAGGAAACGGGTGACCGCCAGAGAAGCGCCACCGGTGCCGGTTTGCAGCGAGAAACCGTCACAAAAATAACCTGAGTGTTCGATCACATTGGCCGCCTGCCGGGCGATCAACAGTTCACGCGGGTTGCTGGACAGACGAATCGCGCCCGCGGTGATCTTTTCCGGATCCCCTACCTCATCCACCTGCACGATCAAATCAACCTGATCCTGCGCGATACTGGCCGGATAATTGGGGAACTCGACCCACTCTTCAGTCAGGAGCACCACACATTTAGCGTACTGCGCATCAACCTGCGCATACCCCAAAGAGCCGCAGCGTGACTTACCGCTAAAACCGTTCGCATTACCAAATTCATCGCAGCACGGCACGCCGAGGAAAGCGACATCAATATTCAGCTCACCGCTCTGAATCAGTTTTACGCGGCCGCCGTGAGAGTGGATCTGTACCGGGTTTTCCATCAGGCCAGCGGAGATCTCTTCCCCTAACTTGCCGCGCAGCCCGGAGGTGTAAATCTGCCGCACCACGCCATTTTTAATGTGTTCGATAAGCGGCCAGTGGGCATCAATTAATGAGCTGGAGGCAAGCGTCAGATCGCGGAATCCCATTTCCGCCAGTTTCGCCATCACCATATTGACGACTTTGTCGCCACCACGAAACGCATGGTGGAAGGATATCGTCATGCCATTTTTAAGCCCGGAACGACGGATAGCCTCTTCAAGCGAGTCACAAATTTTACGCCGACGCTTTTCCGTTTCACTGGCAAGCCACGGGCTGTTCGCTGTTACCCCCTGGTAGGGCTGTAATCCTTCCGGTACGACATATTGCTGGTTGAGCATGGTTACAGTCTCTTTCATGGTTCCTTCCTTAATCACGAATACCGGAAGCCGACAGCGCCACCACTTTACGCGCGTGGTCGATAATCGGGCCGTCAATCATTTTGCCGTTGAGTGAAACGACGCCCAGACCGCGAGACTCAGCCTCTTCAGCGGCGGCAATCACCTCATACGCATGCTCAACTTCTTTACGTGTCGGAGAATAAGCCTGATGTAACAGCTCAATCTGACGTGGGTTCACTAAGGACTTACCGTTAAAACCAAGCCCTTTCGCCAACTGCACTTCCTTCAGGAAGCCTTCTTCATTATTGATATCCGACCAAACGACATCATAGGCGGCAATACCCGCAACGCGCGCCGCATGCAGCACTGCGCAGCGGGCGTAGAACAGCTCGGTGCCATCGCCCCGGCTGGTGCCCATATCCATCACGTAATCAAATGCCGCCAGCGCAATTGCCACCATGCGCGGGCTGGAGGTGGCGATGTCGACGGCATTGACCACGCCTTTCGCTGATTCGATCGCCGCCATCAGCCTGGTACTGCCGACTTCACGTCCACATTCACGTTCGATCCGTTCAACCTGCGCTTCCAGCTCCAGCACATCGTTTTTGCTGTCGGTTTTCGGCAGACGCACGATATCCGCGCCACCACGCACGACGGCCTCAAGATCGGCCAGACCGAACGGCGTGTTCAGTGGATTAATGCGCACCACTTTTTCAACATCCTGATAGAACGGATGTTGAAGCGCGTGATGAACCAAAAGACGGGCGGTATCTTTCTCACGTAACGCTACGGCGTCTTCTAAGTCGAACATCACCGCGTCCGCACCGTAGACAAACGAGGTACTCAACATGGCCGCATTTGCGCCGGGGATAAACAACATACTGCGACGTGGTCTCATAACGCACTCCATTGAATTTCCGTTTGTTCTGCAGCGCGTAACGCCGCCGCCTGCACTCGGGCGCGTAAAATACACTCCAGCGCGCCTTTGTCATCGACGCTAACCAGCGCGCGTTCAACGCCCAGCTTCGCCAGCGTTTCGCGCACCACCTGCTCAATCGCCGCGCCAAACTGCTGCTTCACCAGACTCTCTAGCTCCAGCCGAATTCCTGGCTCGCTGGATGGACCAATCCTGATCATCACATCGCTGGATTCCAGCGTGCCTGCCAGGGCATCTTTAATGATTTTCATTAGTTATGTTCCTTGTTAACGGTGTTACGTCATATGGTTTCAGTGTGTCTGGCGGCATGCCGCTGCAGATATGCCAGGGTGCCAGCAGGCACCAGCGCGCTTATTGCCGACCAATTACGTTCGCTATACAGTTTTCTGACGCGAGAGGCGGAAATAGCCGCGCCGTTTTTCTCCACCCGCGCCAGCTCGACGACCTCAATAACCGGGCCGCTACGCTTCGGATCGTGCAAAATGTCGTGCATTCGCTGGTTATAGGCACAGGTCAGAGGACAAAACGGTTCACTGCCGACAAAACGATGGGTAATCCCCAGCGCTGGAGCCAGATGTTCACGGAAGAGTTGCAGATCGATCTGGCAATGGCAGTCGTCCACAACCCCTTTTTCTTTGAGGAAATAGCCGGGAAACGTCGCACGCGAGATCATATAAGCGGAGCCGGAATGCAACGTGACGTTGTCAATGCCCGCGATTCCTTGTTCGATCAGCGCCCAACGGTCGGTATAGGAAAAAAATGAAGCATCTTCTTTGACTACAAACAGATGCAACCAGTCACAGGCCGCAGCCGCTTGCTCCACCAGGTAACGGTGGCCCAAGGTAAACGGATTGGCGTTCATGACGATGGCGCCGATCGTTTTTCCCGGTTGACGATAAAGCGCCAGTTGGCGACAAAAGCGCGCTAACCGTTCACTGCTGTTCTCCATTAACACCGCCAGCTCACCTGCCTGCGCAATGGGCCAAAACCCCGCGCCAGAAAACAGCAACCGATTTTGCGGCTTAGTGAACAGGAAAAGCTCGCTGCGGTTTAACTCGTAGGCCAATGTAAGCAGCTCGGTCAGCAGTTTGAGGCTGAGCCCTTCCCCTTGTAAAACCGGGGAAACGGCGATGCATTTCAGTACGTTTCCGGCCAGCGAGCCGCATCCAACTATCTCACCCTGCCAATATGCGCATACCGCGATTTCACAATCATCTTCCAGGGCGAGTCCCACGCCCTCCAGAAACATGGCGACCGACTCGCGACGCAATACATCCTTTTGCAAATAAATGCGTTTAAATATTAGATTCACTCTATTCTGCATCCGTCAGCAAATAACGTCGCATATTTCGCCAGCGTTTGTATTACTCGTCTGGAATAGACATCACACTTTCCCCCTTGCTTTTATAAGCTTTATGGTTTTTATTTCCTTAATTAACCAGAGTTAATAAAAATAATTAAATTAATTAAAAACACAACCATTCAGTGAAGATAGTCACATCTCACGGTTCATTGAATTTATTAGTATGCGCGGGTCTTGTTACCCATCAATACACAGGAAAATGTTTATGACCAACATGACCCAGGCTTCGGCGACGGAGAAAAAGGGGGCTGGCGATTTACTCAGATTCAAAATCTTTGGTATGCCGCTACCGCTTTATGCTTTTGCATTAATTACTTTATTACTGTCTCATTTCTATAACGCTATACCGACTGACTTAGTCGGTGGTTTTGCTCTTATGTTTGTTATGGGGGCCATTTTTGGTGAAATCGGCAAACGTTTACCGATCTTCAATAAATATATTGGCGGCGCACCGGTTATGATATTTCTGGTTGCAGCTTATTTTGTCTATGCTGGCATATTTACGCAGAAAGAAATTGATGCGATCAGCAACGTAATGGATAAAAGCAACTTCCTTAACCTGTTTATCGCAGTGTTGATCACAGGCGCGATCCTGTCGGTAAACCGTAAGCTGCTATTAAAATCACTGCTGGGCTATATCCCAACCATCCTCGCCGGGATTGTCGGCGCTTCCCTTTTCGGTATCGTCATTGGTCTGTGCTTCGGTATCCCGGTCGACCGTATCATGATGCTGTACGTTCTGCCGATTATGGGCGGTGGTAACGGCGCGGGCGCCGTGCCTCTGTCTGAAATTTATCACTCGGTTACCGGACGTTCTCGCGAAGAGTACTACTCAACGGCTATTGCTATTCTGACCATTGCGAATATCTTCGCCATTATTTTCGCCGCCCTCCTCGATATGATAGGCAAAAAATACACCTGGCTTAGCGGTGAAGGTGAGTTGGTTCGTAAGGCTTCCTTCAAAACCGAAGATGATGAAAAGGCCGGTCAGATTACCCATCGTGAAACGGCGGTTGGCATGGTGTTATCCACCACTTGCTTCCTGCTGGCCTATGTTGTTGCCAAGAAAATTCTGCCAAGCATCGGCGGCGTCTCTATTCACTACTTCGCCTGGATGGTACTGATTGTTGCTGCGCTGAACGCATCAGGTCTTTGCTCTCCGGAGATTAAAGCCGGGGCGAAACGTCTTTCTGACTTCTTCTCTAAACAACTGCTGTGGGTGCTGATGGTCGGTGTGGGCGTTTGCTACACCGATCTGCAAGAGATCATCGATGCCCTGACGTTCGCCAACGTCGTTATCGCCGCGATCATCGTGGTCGGCGCTGTCGTTGGCGCAGCTATCGGGGGCTGGTTGATTGGCTTCTACCCGATTGAATCATCCATTACTGCGGGTCTTTGTATGGCCAACCGCGGCGGTTCCGGCGATCTGGAAGTGCTCTCCGCCTGTAACCGTATGAATCTCATTTCATATGCACAAATTTCCTCTCGTCTGGGCGGCGGTATTGTGCTGGTTATCGCTAGCATCGTGTTCAGCATGATGGTGTAAAAAAACGCACGGCGGTGTCTTTGCCGCAAATGACCTGGAGAAAAGTAGAGGCCAAAGCCAGAGGTGGCCAAGGGAAATCCACTCTACTCCTTAGCCGGATTCACCAGGAAGGTTGTCGTCAAGGCCACCGTCGTGCCTCTCATTATGGAAAATGATTCATGAATGAAGCTGTACTACTGGGTGAAGGTTTCACCCTGATGTTTTTAGGGATGGGGTTCGTACTGAGCTTTCTGTTCCTGCTCATCTTTGCCATTCGCGGCATGTCTGCCGTGATTACTCGCTTCTTCCCGGAACCCGTCGCCGCGCCCGCACCGCGCGCCGTTCCCGTCGTGGACGACTTCACCCGCTTAAAGCCGGTGATTGCCGCCGCCATTCACCATCACCGACTTAACGCTTAATTCCCGGAGGGATCCATGACTATTGCCATTACCGATGTCGTCCTGCGCGATGCCCACCAGTCCCTTTTCGCCACCCGCCTGCGCCTTGACGATATGCTGCCGATTGCCGCTCAGCTCGACGATGTCGGCTACGGCTCGCTGGAGTGCTGGGGCGGCGCCACCTTTGACGCCTGTATCCGTTTCCTCGGTGAGGACCCGTGGCTGCGCCTGCGCGAGCTTAAAAAGGCCATGCCGAAGACCCCCCTGCAGATGCTGCTGCGCGGCCAGAACCTGCTCGGCTACCGCCACTACGCCGATGATGTGGTGGAGCGCTTCGTTGAGCGGGCGGTGAAAAACGGCATGGATGTGTTCCGCGTTTTCGACGCCATGAACGACCCGCGTAATATGAAGG
>NZ_JAGEQS010000006.1:0-330409 GCF_017572235.1 Salmonella sp. 32010601201800023SM | reverse complement strand
CTAATGAACCGTGAGGCTTAACCTTACAACGCCGAAGATGTTTTGGCGGATGAGAGACGATTTTCAGCACTGATTCAGATTACATCAGAACGTAAAAACGGTCTGATAACAGAATTTGCCTGGCGGCCGTAGCGCGGTGGTCCCACCTGACCCCATGCCGAACTCAGAAGTGAAACGCCGTAGCGCCGATGGTAGTGTGGGGTCTCCCCATGCGAGAGTAGGGAACTGCCAGGCATCAATTTAAGCAGTAAACTGATGTAAAAATCAGTGATTGTAAAAGAATTCGGTGGAGCGGTAGTTCAGTTGGTTAGAATACCTGCCTGTCACGCAGGGGGTCGCGGGTTCGAGTCCCGTCCGTTCCGCCACTTATTAAGAGCCCTGAGCATTAGCTCAGGGCTTTTTCTTTGCCTGCGATTTAATTATTGCTCAATTCGCAAAAATCCTCTGCATTTCTCGCTCTTTTTCTACAAAGCGCTGAAGGTCATAATCCCCTCAGTTAACGAACATAGTGATTAAAAAGAGGAATTCTATGACTATCCCTGCATTCGGTTTAGGTACTTTTCGCCTGAAAGACGACGTGGTTATCGCTTCTGTGAAAACGGCGCTTGAACTGGGCTACCGTGCTGTCGACACTGCGCAAATCTATGATAATGAAGCGGCTGTTGGACAGGCGATTACTGAGAGCGGCGTACCACGTAGCGAGCTGTACATCACCACCAAGATCTGGATTGAAAACCTTAGCAAAGACAAGCTAATCCCAAGCCTGAAAGAGAGCCTGAAAAAACTGCGTACCGATTATGTCGATCTGACGCTGATCCACTGGCCATCTCCGGGTGATGCTGTGTCTGTCGAAGAATTTATGCTGGCATTGCTGGAAGCTAAAAAACAAGGGCTGACTCGCGAAATTGGCATTTCAAACTTCACCATTCCGTTGATGAAAAAGGCTATTGCCGCGGTGGGCGCAGACAATATCGCCACCAACCAGATTGAGCTATCTCCGTATCTGCAGAATCGTAAGGTGGTTGACTGGGCGAAAGCGCACGGTATCCACATCACCTCTTATATGACGCTGGCATACGGTAAGGCGCTGAAAGATGAAGTGATTGCGCGCATTGCGGCTAAACATAATGCGACCCCGGCGCAGGTTATTCTGGCATGGGCAATGGGTGAAGGTTACTCCGTGATCCCTTCATCCACCAGGCGTGAAAATCTGGCAAGCAACCTGCTGGCGCAGGATCTGCATCTGGATGCCGAAGATAAAAATGCGATCGCGGCACTGGACTGCAACGATCGTCTGGTTAGCCCGGAAGGACTGGCTCCTGCCTGGGATTAATTACCCGATCCTTTGTACCTTTACCCCTCTTTCACAGCTCCTGCGGGAGCTGTTCTTATATATTCGCTCAAAAAGTCGATAAATGCCCGAATGCGTGTGCTGACGGCGCGATCGCTGTAGTAAACGGCGCTGAAAGGCATTTCTACCGGCAGACGTTTATCGGCCAGCAGTTCCACCAGTTCTCCCCGCGCGATCTCTTTATCAATCATATAATCTGAAAGACATGCAATGCCGTTACCGTTCAGGCAAAGTTGTTTTAACGTTTCCCCGCTATTGGAAGAAATCCCACATTTGATCTCATGGAGCTGCCCGTCGCTACAGGCAATCGGCCAGGTATTGAGCGAAACAGGTTCTGAGAACCCCAGGCACAGATGCCGTTTTAACTCTTCAACGGTCTCTGGCTTGCCAAAACGGGCAATATAATCCGGTGAGGCGATAATCTTACGATAACTGGTAAATAACGGACGCGCGCGCAGACTTGAATCTGTCAACGTGCCTGCGCGTATCGCAACATCCACTTTTCGTTCAATAAGATTGATGAACGTTTCTGAGGAGACAAGAGACAACGTTATTTCCGGATACCGTTCACGAAAAGGTTTAATCAGCGGCATCAGGAAATGCAGCATTACCGGCGTTGCCGCATCGATACGCAGTAAGCCGCGCGGGGTATTACGCGACTCCATGATTTCCGTTTCTGCGGCGGCCATTTCTTGCAGTATCTGCTGCACGCGCCTGAAGTATCGCTCTCCTTCTTCAGTCAGGCTCAGCTGTCGGGTCGTACGATTAAGCAGACTGACGCCGAGCTTCATCTCCAGCTTTTTAACTGCCCGGCTGACAGCGGAATTGGCCTGTCCAAGCTGCTCTGCCGCCCGGCTGAAGCTGCCGCTTTCCACGACAGCGACAAAAATTGCGAGTTCTTCGGAGGTGGCTTTCATTTTTGCTCCTGAAGCAAAATTAAATTGATATTTTGGCTATTTTTGTCATTAAAACATCCAGGCATACTGCGTGTCATCTGATTACTGCTGTTATGGAGTTATGTATGCCTCTCGCTTTATTTGCACTGACAATAAGTGCTTTCGCTATCGGTACGACTGAGTTTGTGATTGTCGGCCTGGTGCCGACCATTGCTCAACAACTGGCTATCTCGTTACCTTCCGCCGGAATGCTGGTTTCAATCTATGCGCTGGGTGTGGCTATTGGCGCGCCGGTGCTAACCGCGCTGACCGGACGCCTGCCGCGTAAACAGTTACTGGTCGCGCTGATGGTCTTGTTTACGGCGGGGAATTTGCTGGCATGGCAGGCACCGGGCTATATGACATTAATCGTCGCCCGTCTGCTGACGGGCCTGGCGCACGGCGTGTTCTTCTCGATTGGATCTACCATCGCGACAAGTCTGGTGCCAAAAGAGAAAGCGGCTTCTGCGATCGCTATTATGTTTGGTGGTTTAACGGTAGCGCTGGTCACGGGCGTGCCGCTGGGAACATTTATCGGTCAGCATTTTGGCTGGCGTGAGACCTTCCTTGCGGTATCACTGTTAGGCGTGATTGCGCTGATGAGCAGTCAATTGCTGATTCCGGCCAATATTCCCGGTCGGGCGGCCGCCAGCATTCGTGACCAGGTGAAAGTACTGACTCATCCTCGTCTGTTGCTGATTTACGCCGTTACGGCGCTGGGCTACGGCGGGGTATTCACGGCATTTACCTTCCTGGCGCCAATGATGCAGGATCTGGCGGGATTCTCCCCGGCAGCGGTAAGCTGGATCTTACTGGGGTATGGCGTATCAGTGGCTATCGGCAATATCTGGGGCGGTAAACTGGCGGATAAGCATGGTGCCGTGCCGGCGCTGAAATTCATTTTCGCCGCGCTGTTTGTTCTGCTGATGGTCTTCCAGGTGACGGCCTCCACGCAGTATGCCGCGCTGGCTACCATCCTAGTGATGGGGGTCTTTGCCTTCGGTAACGTACCGGGGTTGCAGGTCTACGTGGTACAGAAAGCGGAACAATTCACGCCTAATGCGGTAGATGTGGCGTCAGGTCTGAACATTGCGGCGTTTAACATTGGTATTGCGCTGGGCTCCGTGATTGGCGGGCAAACGGTGGAGCATTACGGTTTGGCGCAGACGCCGTGGATTGGCGCCCTCATTGTTCTGGTGGCTTTCCTGCTGATGGGTGTCAGCGGACGTCTTGATAAACCTGTACGCATTGCTCTGGAGTAAATTATTGATGTAAGCGCCTACTTACAAAACAAACTGCAATTGTTCGTTGAAAGTGAGTGCTAAAATCCCTATAACAGAAGAACCAGTCCGGTTGAGGACTGGTTGACGTTACAGAGGTTTGAAAGTCAAAAGTGCGAAAAAATACCTATGCGATGCGCTATGTTGCCGGACAGCCCGCCGAGCGGATTTTGCCGCCAGGGTCGTTTGCGAGCATCGGCCAGGCATTGCCCGCCGGGGAACCGCTAAGCAGTGAAGAGCGGATCCGTATCCTCGTGTGGAATATATTCAAGCAGCAGCGAGCCGAATGGTTATCGGTGCTGAAGAACTACGGCAAAGATGCGCATCTGGTCCTGTTGCAGGAGGCACAGACGACGCCTGAACTGGTACAGTTTGCCACCGCTAACTATCTTGCCGCCGACCAGGTTCCCGCTTTTGTACTACCTCAGCATCCGTCTGGCGTCATGACGCTTTCTGCCGCCCATCCTGTTTACTGCTGCCCTTTACGGGAAAGAGAACCGATTTTACGTTTGGCGAAATCAGCCCTGGTGACGGTATATCCCTTGCCGGATACCCGTTTATTAATGGTAGTAAATGTTCATGCGGTAAATTTTAGTCTGGGCGTGGACGTATACAGTAAGCAGTTACTTCCGATCGGCGACCAGATTGCGCACCATAGCGGCCCTGTCATTATGGCGGGTGATTTTAATGCCTGGAGCCGTCCACGTATGAATGCGTTGTACCGCTTTGCACGTGAGATGTCGCTGCGCCAGGTGCGTTTCACTGACGATCAGCGCCGTCGTGCGTTTGGACGACCGCTGGATTTTGTTTTTTATCGTGGGTTAAACGTGAATGAAGCCTCCGTACTGGTGACGCGCGCTTCCGATCACAATCCGCTACTCGTTGAATTCAGTCCCGGCAAACCTGAGCAATAAAGGTGCGTCAGGTCTGCCGTGGGGCAGGCCTCTTCGGGTGCTGCCCTCTATTTTTCTCATAACAGAAGGGCACTACCATGACAACGCATTCCCATCATGACAATGTTGAAAAGCAGTTTGGTTCACAGGCGAACGCCTATTTACATAGCGCCGTTCACGCATCAGGTCGTGACTTAGCGCGGCTGGCGCAAAGGCTGTCTGATTTTTCCCACGCGAACGTACTGGATATGGGATGTGGGGCTGGACACGCGAGTTTTGTCGCTGCGCAACATGCCAACTCGGTCGTGGCATACGATTTATCCGCCAGCATGCTTGAGGTTGTCGCTGGAGCGGCGGAAGAAAGACATTTAAGTAATATTACTCTCCGGCAAGGCTATGCCGAAAAACTGCCCTTTGAAGATGCATCGTTTGAGGTGGTGATTAGCCGCTATTCCGCGCATCACTGGCACGACGTTGGTCTGGCATTGCGTGAGGTTAATCGTGTATTAAAGCCCGGTGGCGTGCTGATTATCATGGATGTCATGTCGCCTGGACATCCTGTACGCGATATCTGGCTGCAAACGGTGGAGGCGTTACGCGACACGTCGCATGTCCGTAACTATTCCAGTGGCGAATGGCTGGCGATGGTCAATAACGCGATGCTGGTAACGAATACCGTGATAACAGATCGTTTATCGCTGGAGTTTCGCTCATGGGTAACGCGGATGCGTACGCCAGCGCCGTTGGTTGAGGCGATTCGATTATATCAGGCGAGCGCCCCGGTAGAGGTGAAGCGTTATTTTGAGTTGCAGGATGACGGCTCGTTTAGCAGAGATACTATCATGCTGGAAGCGCATAAAGCGGTATAGCAATTTAAAAGGCGCCGGGGGAAGCGGCGCCTTTTGGCTTTTTCGTCGGACAATATCAGGAGTCTGGCGTGCTATTGTCCTTCACAAACAACGTAAGCTGATCGCCCGGTTGTAGATTATCCGTATCATGGTTCCAACGCATCACATCTTTGATATTCACCCCGTGACGTCTGGCGATACTGGAAAGCGAATCGCCTTTACGGACACGATAGGTAATGCTATCGCTATTGTTTGCCAGTCGTTGCGCGCTGCTGCCAGCGCCCACGGTCAGGCTTTGCCCGATTTTCAGGCGCGAACCACGCAGGTTGTTCCACTGCTGCAAGTCCTTCGTGCTTACGCCAAGCCGCGAAGCAATACCGGAAAGCGTATCGCCAGAGCGCACCTTATAGCTACGGCTATTCAACGGCGTATTGTCGGCGATCAGTTGGGACTGAACGGCGTCAATCTCACCGGAAGCCAGCGACTCACGCAACTGCTCGGCATGCTTTTTGGGCACCATAACATATTGCGGACCGCTTACGCCTAAGGTAGACCCTTTTACACCGGCATTAAACGTCTTCAGCTTGCTGATAGACATGCCCGCCATATCCGCAACCTGGGCCATTTCAACTGGACTGTTTAAACGAACTCGTGCCAGCGCTCGGCTTTCATCTGTTGTTGGCAGACGTACGCCGTAGCGTTTGCTGTTTTTGAGAATTTCACTCAATGCCAGCATCTTAGGTACGTAGAGTTTTGTTTCTCTGGGCAAAGAAAGCGACCAGAAATCCGTCGGTTTTCCACGCGCTTTGTTTGCTTTAATTGCCCGCATAACACGGCCTTCGCCGCTGTTATACGCTGCAACGGTTAACAGCCAGTCGCCGTCAAACATTTTGTTCAGACGCTGCATCATGTCTAACGCGGCGGTCGTAGAGGCTACAACATCGCGACGCGCGTCATAATTACGGGTCTGCTTTAAACCATAATTGCGCCCTGTGCTCGGTATGATCTGCCAGATGCCTGCGGCATTGGCGCCAGACGTTGCGTGAGGATCAAAAGCGCTCTCCACTATGGGTAGTAGTACCAGCTCCATAGGCATGTTACGTTTCTTAACCTGCCCCGCTATCCAGTACATATACGGCTCTGCCCGTAAAGTTACATCGTGGAGATAGCTCTTATTGCGTAAATACTTCTGTTTCTGTTCGCGAATCCGGCTGTTTTCCGGAATTCCCATCTTTAGCTCGTCGCCAATGAAAGCCCACAAGTCCTGATCTGGCGCGATAGACGTTCCGTCGTCCATCCATCGTGCCTGACTCGTAAACTTTCCTGCTTCCCCTTGACCAGCTGCAGAAAGGCTCTGTGCGTGCTGTTGGACGTTGCCAGTGTTCTGAGACGTCTGGCACCCCACAAGCAGGACAGAGGCGAGTAATATCGCTTTTGCCTTCATGTGTGTGTCAATAGTTGCTTAAAAGACGACCGATCATAACGGCGAAGTTAGCGAATGACAAGTAAGAATTATCAGAACGTGTCTTTCTTTGACCTTAACCATGCAAAACGCGCTTCTGGTTGTTGCAATATTGTTTCTTTGTTTATTTCGTTAATTAAATCAATATCTTCAGTTCTTAAAAAAAGATTAATCTTACGCTCATTTTTAAGAATAACGGGTAATGTCATTTGTTTTTTTACACGTAACTCTTTAACTTTACGATAATATTCATTTATGAACGAATCGTGCGGAAGTATGCTCAATGCGAACTTAATGTTAGCTAAAGTGTATTCGTGAGCGCAGCAAATGAGCGTGTCGTCAGGCAGAGAATTAATTTTCATAAGTGACTGATACATCTGTGATGGCGTGCCTTCAAACAGTCGACCACAGCCGCCAGAAAACAGCGTGTCGCCGCAGAATAAGTAAGGGTGGCTAAAGTAACAGACGTGTCCTAACGTGTGACCCGGCGTGGCAAAAAGAGTAAATTTCTCGCCTAAAACGCGAATAGTATCGCCATCGCCAACAAGATGGGTTGCTCCCTTGTCTTGCGTTTCCGCCGGTCCATAAACCGTCATTTGCGGGAAGTGTTGCAACAGCTCTTTGACTCCGCCAACATGGTCGTGATGGTGATGCGTCAGAAAAATCGCCTCCGGCATCCACTTATGTTCAGCAATGGCCTTTAAGACGGGTGCCGCTTCGCCGGGATCAACAATCACACAGCGGCCTTCATCATTGGTCAGCACCCAGATGTAATTGTCCTGAAACGCGGGAATACTGTTAAGATTCATATATTACCTCTCAAATAATTAGCGGAAGGTTGCGATGAAACCGGCAAGGCTCTCTCAAACTGTCGTTGCGCCCGGATGTTGGGGTGAGTTGCCCTGGGGCAATTACTACCGTGAGGCGCTGGAACAGCAGCTAAATCCGTGGTTTGCAAAAATGTATGGTTTCCATTTGCTTAAAATCGGTAATTTAAGCGCAGAAATCAATTCCGAAGCGTGCGCGGTCTCCCATCAAGTGAATGTTTCATCGCAGGGCTCACCGATGCAGGTTCTGGCCGATCCGCTACACCTTCCTTTTGCAGATAAATCCGTCGATGTTTGTCTGCTGGCGCATACTTTGCCGTGGTGTACCGACCCGCACCGTTTATTGCGGGAAGCCGACCGCGTATTGATTGATGACGGTTGGCTGGTCATCAGTGGATTTAACCCGCTGAGTTTGATGGGGTTACGTAAACTGGTACCCGTTTTACGTAAAACACCGCCCTATAATAGTCGGATGTTTACCCTTATGCGGCAACTGGACTGGCTGTCTTTACTCAATTTTGAAGTGCTACATTATAGCCGTTTTCATGTCTTACCCTGGAAAAAGCAGGGAGGGCGGCTTTTAAATACGCATATCCCGGCGCTGGGCTGTTTACAGCTTATTGTGGCCCGTAAGCGGACCATTCCGCTTACGCTTAATCCGCTGCGACATAATAAAAGTAAAACCCCTATCCGCCAGACCGTTGGCGCCACCCGGCAATATCGCAAACCGGATGGCTAAGCTTCCGCCTGGTAGCCACTATCTTCCTGCGTGGGATTCATTGCCGCGGCGCGCGCCAGTTCATCACAACGCTCGTTTTCGGGATGGCCTGCATGGCCTTTGACCCATACCCATTTGATCTGATGCTGGCCTAACGCAGCATCGAGACGTTTCCACAGATCGACATTTTTTACGGGTTTCTTTTCCGCTGTTTTCCAGCCGCGTTTCTTCCAGTTATGAATCCATTGGGTAATTCCTTGCCGCACATATTGGCTGTCGGTGCTCAATGTCACTTCGCAATGTTCTTTTAACGCTTCAAGCGCGACGATCGCCGCCATCAGTTCCATACGGTTATTGGTGGTCAGTGTGTAACCTTCACTAAACGTTTTTTCATGACCGCGATAGCGTAAGATAGCGCCATAACCACCAGGCCCTGGATTCCCCAGGCAAGAGCCATCGGTGAAAATTTCTACCTGTTTAAGCATCTCTGGTAGACTTCCTGTAATTGAAATCGATAACAAAACGCAAGTCTGACATAAATGACCGATATGAGCACTGCAATTACACGACAGATTGTCCTCGATACCGAAACCACCGGTATGAATCAGATAGGCGCGCACTATGAAGGTCACAAGATTATTGAGATCGGTGCGGTTGAGGTGATAAACCGTCGTCTGACCGGCAACAATTTTCATGTTTACCTGAAGCCGGATCGGCTGGTGGATCCGGAGGCGTTTGGCGTACACGGTATTGCCGATGAGTTTCTGCTGGATAAGCCGGTTTTTGCTGATGTGGTCGATGAGTTTCTTGATTATATCCGCGGCGCGGAGCTGGTCATCCATAACGCATCGTTCGATATCGGCTTTATGGATTATGAGTTTGGTCTGCTTAAACGCGATATTCCTAAAACCAATACTTTCTGCAAAGTTACCGACAGCCTGGCGTTGGCGCGGAAAATGTTCCCCGGCAAGCGTAACAGCCTTGATGCGCTGTGTTCGCGTTATGAGATAGATAATAGCAAACGTACTTTGCACGGCGCATTGCTCGATGCCCAGATCCTTGCCGAAGTGTATCTGGCGATGACGGGCGGGCAAACGTCCATGACGTTTGCGATGGAAGGAGAGACGCAACGGCAGCAAGGTGAAGCGACCATTCAGCGAATCGTTCGCCAGGCCAGCCGGTTACGGGTCGTTTTTGCCTCTGAGGAAGAGCTGGCTGCGCATGAATCGCGGCTTGATCTGGTGCAGAAAAAGGGCGGAAGTTGCCTTTGGCGGGCATAATTTATTCCTTTTTAGGCTATAAAAATCATCCTTCGGGCGATTTTTGCAGCAACTGATTCAAAAGGTGAGAAAAAGCGTTGACGGGCGACACCGCAAACCGTAATATTCGCCTCGTTCCCAGCGGGAACATCACGGAGCGGTAGTTCAGTTGGTTAGAATACCTGCCTGTCACGCAGGGGGTCGCGGGTTCGAGTCCCGTCCGTTCCGCCAGATACAAATCTCAGGGTGTTTTTATACATCCTGTGAAGTAAAAAAACCGTATCACTGTAAAAGGGATACGGTTTTTTTTCGTCTTCAAGAAGTTCCACCGTCTATCGTGGAATCTGACGCAAATGGGCCTACGCCTGGATGACGAACAGGATATTACCGCCACTTCTTTCACTGTCATGGCTATTTTGATCCCACTGACATTTAAGGCGCGGCCTCATGGCGGTGCTTAACCGGGATCGGGACATGTTCAGCGCAGAAGCAGACTGCGTAATGTTGATATCACTCAGATAATTACGGAGAACCGCCAGACATGCGCATCATCACTCCAGGGCATCCCACTTCTCCAGCAACTCCACCGGGATCTCATTGATCACCTCCGAGAACCGTTTTCCCACCAGTCTTTCAGCCTGGCGTAACAGTGGGATGGTCGGGCTACTGGGTTCACTGCTCTCAAACCAGCGACGAATACACCGCAGGCGTTCCAGCGCATCATTACGATCGCGAATTGGCCCCGGTTCAGCATTGTGTAGGAGGGATATACCGGGTGGCGCGTTGACAGGCGGCACATCCTCTGCCCGTGCCGGAACGGCATTATCCATAACCGTGCCTGCGGGGTCTGGCACTGGCGCTGGCGACGGAGGGATTTCCGGTGTGGTTGTCTGTACCACGTCAGGCAGCAGCGCCAACAACTGCCGCAGGCGTGAAAAATCTGGAGCCAGATCGCCTAATGTCTCACGCGCCCACACTTGCAGGCGTTCTGCGCTTTCCTGCGCTTCGCGAAACGCCGCCAGCGGTAATGCCCCACGGGCTTCGAGGTCGGCCAGTTGCTGGCGGACGGATTCGGGGGCCAGCGCATCAGCCGGGCGAGGGGCGGATAACGCGCGCTCCACATCCCGTACCTGTAGGCGCAGGGCGGCACTGTTTGACAGCGTAATACCGCGAATGTCCGCCATCACGCCTTCGTGATCCAGCAGCGCCGCCAGGGCATTACTGCGCGCCAGCGCCGCATCTTCAATAGATTCTGCGGATGCGCCTTCGCCGGTAAGCAGCTGTGGATGGAGTGCATCAGACCAGATTACGCTCAGTTCTGCCAGTTGTGTGAGCATTTCCGCCAGTCCCTGTGCGCCAGCCTGCTGGATGCGACTGCGCAGCAGCAGGATCAACACCCGGATATCCTTACTGCGCGTGAGCAGACGGCGCGCATCACGCTCAATTTCCGGCCAGTTCACGGCTTCCGGCGTACTGACAAAATCACCATATTGCGCCTCCGCCTGGGGGGCGGCGCGACTGAACAGCAGCAGGTATTCCGGGTCGTACTCCGGATCGGGGCCGCAGGGTTGTTCCGCGCTTACCGGTTTAGTCAGGGACATGTCCATATCATTACTCTCAGTGGGTTAAGCCGTGTTCAGGTTCAAAAATCATGCCGGTCACCGGACGGTCATGCATGGCTTTACCTGCCCAGGCCGTCCAGCCAAGCCGCTGCGCACCGCCGATCACCGCAGGCGGTGCGGCATGAGGCTTCAACTGCAGCTCAATTTCCCAGCAATATTCAAAACCGATGAACGTACGCACCAGTTCTGTCAGCACGGGCAGATTGTTGCCGCCGGGCAGAAAACGCAGGTAATCCTCCAGCGTGAGCGGGCCGATAATTAGCCGGAATTTGTACTGCATATCCGGTACGGCCTGGCCGATAAGCGCCCCGTTGCCCAGCACCGAAGACTGCGCGGGCGTGCCCAGACGGGTGATTTCATCGTTCGCCACCGTTATCCAGTGCAGGGCGAATTCTTTCACCGCAAAAGGTACGCTGAAATAGTGCGCCAGCGTGGCGGCCAGCCCGTCAGGATTGCGCGATTCGCGTACCAGATGGGCGGAGGCTGCCAGGCGAACATGATCTGACAGCGGGCTTTCGGCGCTTTCCCGTAGATCCTGCCCGCTGAGACTGGCGATATAAAACGCAAAACGGTCGTGTTCCGGTTTGTCCAGCCCGCCACCAGCGGACTGGGCGCTGCGCCATGCCTGCCAGAACTGCGTCAGCCAGCGGTGGTGAAAAATATTGGAAAAATGAACCAGCGTCGGATCGTGACGACTCTCTGAGCGGTTTAGCGCCAGCTCGGTATAGTGCAGCGGCAACGGGCCGTTTGGCCCCCATAGTCCGAGGCTGTACAGGCTCAGGTGCAGGCGTCCATCCTGCCAGCTGACCTGGGCGATTTCCCGTGGCGCAAAGGTCATCGTCGGCGTCTGTCCCAGACGGAATTTTTCCATCCGTGGCTGCCAGATACTGCCTGCCGGAGTATCACAGAGCTGGGCATCCACGCGCCGCATCAGGTTCAGGAATCCGTAACGCCAGGGGGTTTTCTGCGCCTGGTCGAGAGCGCCGGTCATACGCTCCCCCGTTGCCCGGTTCTGACCGGCCAGGTCATGACATGCCCGCGTTGCATCGAGTGCAGCGTCATCTGCGAGAAGGTATTAATGGAAACATGGCGGGCAATATAGTGTTCCAGCACCAGACCGAACAGGTAAGGACTGATACCGGAAAATCCCTCTTCGTCCACGGTCAGTTCGCAACTGACGCCCCGGCCATAGACCAACAGGCCGGAGCCGGGCAGGCGGCGGGTCACCGGGGTGGTTTTGCAGCCAATCAGGCTGCGCACCTGGCGCGACTGCGGGCTGTCGTGAGCCGGAATAAACAGATTCAGCAGATCGCGCAGCGCCTGGCCGCCGGTGCGGTGATCCAGATCGGCCAGCGGCAGATAATTAAACGACAACTGCCGGATCAGCCGCCAGGCCATTTCGCGTTCAGCCAGCGGCGGCTGCGGCGGGCGCGGCGGTTTGATAAGACCTACGCCCGCCACCGGAATCGCCGCATCTACGGTCAGATCATCCCGGCCATTACGTGGAATAAGGCAGGGCAGATCGCGGTTAGTCACCATTGCCGTGACGGTGATATGGCGCAGATTTTCCGGGTAGGGCGCTTCATGCTGATCAACCAGCGACAGGAAGACTTCCGAGCCGGTATAGGGGGTTCGGGTGCCATAGCGGCGGGCGTTTTCTGACGAGCGGCGCGGCTCACGACGCAGTGAAAAATAACGCCCGTGGTTGCCTTCGTCATTATTACGGGTGTGATACAGCGGACGAAAAATCATCTTCCGTGTGGTTTCCGCTTCCAGGCCTTCGACTTCCTGAACAGAAAACACCTCGTAATCCAGCGGACGGGTACGATCCACCACCAGATGCTGTTCCGTCACGCTGTGAGTAACTTCAATCCGGGTGGTGGTGCGGGGAAACAGGTTGATCACCGGCGTACAGAACAGGCTGAACTGTGCAGCGTCCGTCTGATGAATCAGCCAGTCCGGCGGCAGGCGGTTAAGCAGTATGACAATTTCCGCCACATTGCCCTGCACCTTTTGTAACCCGGCAGACAATCCGGTCGGGGTGAAGAAGTAAAACCGTTCCGGACAGGCGAAAAATTCATGCAGCAGATTATGGCCGTGAAACACGTTCCAGGCGAGCGGCAGCAGCCCCTGCCCTGGCTCCAGCCCTTCGTGCGCCACCGGGTGTTGAAGATTCACATTCAGTTCGCCGTCAAAGTGTCCGGGCTCACCGGCCAGTGTGGCGACGGCGCTGGTATGCAGCAGCTCAAACAGGTGTGACGCAATGCGTTCTTCGCCGCAGAGGTAAAAGGGCAGCCGTGCCGGACCGGCCAGCTCGCTGAAAGTCAGTTCCCCGAAGGTTCGCAGGGTGATGCGCAATGCCCCGGCGACATGAATATTAGGCGGCAGATAGCGGTGCAGGGCGGGCATATCCGGCGGCGCGGCGGTCAGGCGTACCTCCTCGATGGACAGCGGCCACAGAGTGACGTCCTGGCTGCTGCGAAACTGGCAGGCGGTATTTTCACCTTCCGGGATAGGGGAAACGAACGCGGTATCGCGCGGCACGGTGACCCCTTTCGCCAGGTCGCCTTCCTGCGTATCGGGATACAGCTTTACCACTGCCATCGATGGCGTGGGGGTGACGTAATTGGGGCTGACGACTTCCAGTAACCGCTGTGTGAAGCGGGGAAACTCGGCGTCAATTTTTAGCTGAGTGCGGGCGCTCAGAAAGCTGAACGCCTCGATCATGCGTTCCACATACGGGTCGGCAATATCGGTTCCCTGCATCCCCAGCCGGGCGGCAATTTTGGGATGGAGGGTGGCGAACTCAGCACCGGTCTCCCGCAGGTAGCTCAGTTCGCGGTTGTAATACTCCAGTAGCCGTGGATCCATGAATAATGCCCTGTATTAAAAGAACGTAATGCGGCTCAGCTCCATATCCAGCGCGCTGCGTACCAGAAACTCCGTGGGATACGGCTGCGTCAGAATTTGTCCGCGAATTTCAAACTGTAGCGTGTTATAGCTACCCTGCCGGGTTTTATCGAGCAAGGGCGTGACCCTGAGTGTGGCGGCGTTCAGCCGGGGTTCGAAACGGATAATGGCGCGCCGGATCGCCTCGCTGATATCGTCCCACTTGTGCTCATACATAAAGCTGCCCGCCAGCGGCGGCAGGCCATAGTTGAGCACTGACGCCGCCGCCTGCGGATAGCGCCGGGCGTCGATGTCACCCTCGTGGCTAATGGTATTGAGCAAAAAGGAGAGATCCCGACGAATGATCTCCTTCAGTTGTACCGGCGTGACGCTGATATCCCGGTCAATTTTCTGATACGGAGCATTGTCACACAGCCGATCAAACAGCGTAGGCAGCAGGTGGTTAGCGGGTGTAAAACGAGACGTGCTCATGCGCCATCGTTTTCCTGAGCATGAAAGGTACAATGGGCCATGTCCAGCAGGCTGATATCGCCGTGGCTGGTCAGCCACACTTTCTGCCCCAGCGCTCGCACGGTGGTTTCGCCGGGGCCGTCCTGCCAGGCGGTTTCCCGGCACAGACGCAGGGCGTCAGATGCACTTTCCGAACCGCTGTAACGGGTAAAGAGCCAGGCGCCGTGCGTATCGCCATTCACAAGGGTGATATTAACGGGTTTCCACAGCAGATCGGTCAGGCGCGTCGGTTGCGGCGATTCCAGCGAGCGTATTTGCGAAAACGGCAGCCAGATATACACGCCGCCGGTGACTAGCTCAAGTACCGGGCCAAGGCGGGAATCGCTGTCGCTCGCCCAGTCAAATGCGCCGCCGTTCCACTGTCCGCCAGTATCTGTTATGGCTTCCAGTGCGGTATTACGGTGTTTATCAACCTCACCGGTATCGTCATGACAGGCGAGTGCCGCCAGCAGTGACTCCACCCAAACGGGCTGCGGCAGAAGAAAACCGGGTCGTTGTTCACCCTGAAAAACGGTGTGGCGGAACATTTCGCAGCGAACCAGCTCCCGGTACAGCCGGGCCTCCTGGGTATAATTGGCCTCCATCCTGGCGCATAGCTGAAGCTGGTGCAGCGCCCGCGACCAGTCTCCGGCCACACACAGCAACTGAAACAGGCTATGGCGGCAGAGCGCCTTCGCCGGATTTTCCCGAACCTGCTGCTCCGCCATCTGAATCCCCTCCGCAATAGAGTATTCCTGTAGCAGCGCGGACAGGGTAGCAGGAAGCGTGTCAGTTTTTTTCATGGGCGGTATTTCCATTTTTCTGTGTCGGAGTGATTCGGTAGTGGCTATCGATGCCAATAATACGATGCTCGCGGCGGGTCAGATCGGGCAGTATCTCGCTATGTGCGGTTTTCCCCGCCAGTTCCGGTGAGAGCAGTTGCAGGATATCGGGCATTGATTCCATCGCCAGCCAGTGCATTTCACCCTCACCGGTCGTGTCCAGCGTATCCAGAATGGCATCAATACCGGGCGCGCCTGCCACCATATCCTGTAACGTGTCGGTGTCGCCCTTTTTATCGTATAACGACGTCAAATCCTGGGTGACAGCGTCTTCATTTCGGGGAAACGGTTTATCACGGAGGGGCTTTTCCTGCCCGGAGGGCCGCAATGCCTGCTGATATTCCTGGTAAAGCTGGTGTAGCGTGCTATCCGCTTCATGGCCGGTGTAAGAGGATGCGGTTTCCCGGACGGGAATAATATCGAACGGGTTCTGCGGATTGAGCTGTTGTTGTTTAAACCAGTCCAGATCCAGGTACTCAGCAACGGATTCAGATGACTGAACCAACTGAGGAAACGAAACATCGGGACGGGACTCATCATTGGTGCGGGCAAGGCACCAGGATGACAGACCCCATTCAATCGTATCTCCATCATTCAGCCGCATACGGTGATGAGGTTCCATCACCTGCTCATTGACGGCACAGCACAGTTCATCAGAGTGATTAACAATCCACCACGCCTCTTCGTGGCGAACAAGACTGAGCGCGATATCGTCTTTCCCATGTTGCTCAAAAAGCGGAATGTAGGGGGCGGCGGCAGTAAATACGATGTATGTCCCTGCGGGATACTGTGCGTTATCCGTTATACCCTGCGACTGTATTTTCCGTAATTCCCACATGTCTTGTTTCATTATGTCCCTTAAATGTATTTATTTTTCTGGAGGAAACGTTTAGGGAGTTTTAATTCATAAATAATTTTAACTAAATTTATAGGGAGTCATTATTGATGACACCCTTTTTATTATTTTCGTCGTGAATGCATTGTTGTATGCATAGATGTCTTTTTTGAAATATTATTTCTTTTAATTCTGCAATTGCGATTTTTATCTTGCTGTTCATTGATTATTTAATATTAACGGCTTAGTTGCTAATTAGTCCCTGATCTGTATCATTGTTTTGTTTCGATATTTTTTCGAGGCTATCAATAAAGAATTGTTTATATATTTATATGCATTGATGCATTATTTTTATGAATTTTTATGTCACAAGGCATAACACATGGAAACTCCTGTTTCACGCAGTGCGTTGTATGGAAAACTGGCCGGCCCACTATTCCGGTCGCTGGAATCGGCAACGGCATTTTGCAAACTACGCTCTAATCCCTGGGTTGAGCTGACTCACTGGCTGCACCAGTTAACACAGCAGCCCGATAACGATATTCTCCACGTTCTTCGGCATTACCAGATCCCTCTTTCTGATGTGGAGAAAGCGTTACTCCGGCAACTGGATATGCTGCCCGCCGGGGCCAGCGCCATTAGTGATTTTTCTCACCATATCGATCTCAGCGTTGAAAAGGCCTGGATGCTGGCGAGCGTCCGTTACGGCGATAACAAAATTCGCAGCGGCTGGTTGCTGCTGGCCTTGTTGACCACGCCAGAACTGCGTCGGGTACTGAGCAGTATCTGCGCGCCGCTGGCCACGCTTCCGGTTGATGAACTGACGGAAATACTGCCCTCGTTGATCGAAACATCGCCGGAAGCGCAGGAGCGCCCTTACGACGGCTCCGGCCTGGCGTCAGCCATTCCCGGCGAAAGCAGCCAGGCGATTCCCGGCGGCGTGCAGGACGGTAAATCCGCGCTGGCGAAATACTGTCAGGACATGACGGCACAGGCGCGCGACGGCAAAATCGACCCGGTGACGGGGCGTGAGCATGAAATCCGCACCATGACGGATATTCTGCTGCGCCGTCGCCAGAATAATCCACTACTGACTGGTGAGGCGGGCGTCGGGAAAACGGCGGTCGTCGAAGGTTTTGCCCTCGCGATTGCGCAGGGGGAAGTGCCGCCCGCGCTGCGGGAAGTACGGCTGCTGGCGCTGGACGTTGGCGCTCTGTTGGCCGGAGCCAGCATGAAAGGCGAGTTTGAATCGCGTCTGAAAGGGTTACTGGAAGAGGCCGGGCGCTCGCCGCAGCCGGTTATTCTGTTTGTCGATGAAGTTCACACTCTGGTGGGCGCGGGCGGCGCATCCGGCACGGGCGATGCCGCTAACCTGCTGAAACCGGCGCTGGCGCGCGGCACCCTGCGGACTATCGGCGCCACCACCTGGAGCGAATACAAGCGCCATATTGAGAAAGATCCGGCGCTGACCCGTCGTTTTCAGGTGTTGCAGATTGCCGAACCGGAAGAGATCCCCGCAATGGAAATGGTGCGTGGTCTGGTGGATACGCTGGAAAAACACCATAACGTACTGATTCTGGATGAGGCGGTACGTGCGGCGGTACAGCTTTCTCACCGCTACATTCCCGCCCGGCAGTTGCCGGATAAGGCCATCAGCCTGCTGGATACCGCCGCGGCCCGCGTGGCGCTGACGCTGCACACGCCGCCTGCCAGCGTACAGTTCCTGCGCCAGCAGCTAAAAGCGGCGGAAATGGAACGGTCGCTGTTGCAGAAGCAGGAAAAAATGGGGATTCAGTCAGATGAGCGGCGCGATGCGCTGACGGCGCGAATTTTCTCGCTCAACGATGAACTGACTGCATCCGAATCCCGCTGGCAGCGGGAGCTGGAACTGGTACATACGTTGCAGGAACTGCGTCTCGCAGAGTCAGATGCTGATGACAAAACCACGCTGCAACAGGCCGAAACGGCGCTAAGGGAGTGGCAGGGCGACGCGCCGGTGGTGTTCCCGGAAGTCAGCGCGGCGGTGGTCGCGGCGATTGTCGCCGACTGGACCGGTATTCCTGCCGGGCGCATGGTGAAAGATGAGGCCAGTCAGGTGCTGGAACTGCCTGCCCGACTGGCGCAACGCGTTACCGGGCAAGACGGCGCGCTGGCGCAGATTGGTGAACGTATTCAGACCGCCAGGGCGGGACTGGGCGATCCACGCAAACCGGTGGGCGTGTTTATGCTGGCCGGGCCATCCGGTGTCGGTAAAACCGAAACCGCGCTGGCGCTGGCGGAGGCTATCTACGGCGGTGAGCAGAACCTGGTAACCATCAATATGAGCGAGTTCCAGGAGGCTCACACCGTTTCCACGCTGAAAGGCGCGCCGCCCGGCTATGTGGGCTATGGCGAGGGTGGTGTGCTGACGGAAGCGGTGCGTCGCCACCCCTGGAGCGTAGTGCTGCTCGACGAGATCGAAAAAGCGCACCATGACGTCCACGAACTCTTCTATCAGGTGTTTGACAAGGGTGGGATGGAGGACGGCGAGGGTACACATGTCGATTTCAAAAACACCACGCTATTACTCACCACCAACGTGGGTTCCGACCTCATCAGCCAGATGTGTGAAGATCCGGCCTTAATGCCCGATGCTACGGGGCTTAAAGAGGCGCTAATGCCGGAATTGCGCAAGCATTTCCCGGCGGCATTTCTGGGCCGCGTGACGGTGATCCCTTACCTGCCGCTGGACGAAACGTCGCGTGGCGTGATTGCCCGTCTGCACCTTGACCGGCTGGTGGCGCGGATGAGTGAACAGCACGGCGTGACGCTGACGTATAGCGAGGAACTGGTCGCACATATTGTGGCGTGCTGTCCAATGCATGAAACGGGCGCGCGGTTGCTGATTGGCTACATCGAACAGCACATTCTGCCACGACTGTCGCGCTACTGGTTGCAGGCCATGACGGAAAAAGCCGCGATCAGGCAGATTGATATCGGCGTTAATGGTGATGAGCAGATTGTTTTTGAGATCGTTTGCTGAAACCGGCCGTTCGAAGTGTCCGTAGTGCGATTTTAAAAACTGTACCGGTATACCGCTCCCCTTGCGGCAACCAGTTGACTAAAAAGGAAATGAAGGATTATGGCTATCAACAATAGCGCGCAGAAATTCATCGCGCGCAACCGCGCGCCGCGCGTGCAGATTGAATATGACGTAGAGATTTACGGTTCCGAGAAAAAAATCGAGCTGCCGTTCGTGATGGCGGTGCTGGCCGATCTGGCCGGGAAACCGCGTGAAGAACTGCCGCCGGTGACGGATCGCAAATTCCTCGATATTGATATTGATAACTTCAATGAGCGCATGAAAGCCATTGCGCCGCGCGTGGCGTTCGCTGTGCCGAATACGCTGACGGGTGAAGGTCAGTTGATGGTCGATATCACGCTGGAAAATATGGACGACTTTTCGCCGGCACAGATTGCCCGCAAGGTGGACGCCCTGAACCAGTTACTGGAAGCCCGCACTCAACTGGCGAACCTCCAGACCTACATGGATGGCAAGGCGGGGGCGGAAAATCTGGTCAATAAACTGTTGCAGGACCCGACTCTGCTGAAAACGCTGGCGAATGCGCCGAAATCGGCCGCTACCCAGCAAGATGTGTCAGCGGATAATGAATCAGCGGAATAACGTCGAATTTTTAAGGAATTTTCATGGCAAACAGTAATATGCAGGCAACCGACGCGGTTGCTCAGGATACCGCCTCCGCATCCGGTGAATTTGATGCGTTGCTGAATCAGGCCTTCCGACCCAAGACTACCCAGGCGGCAAAAGCCGTGGAAGCCGCGGTGCAGACGCTGGCGCAACAGGCGCTGGCGAACACGATCACCGTCAGCGATGACGCCTATAAAAGCATCAGCGCTATTATTGCGCAGATCGACTTTAAACTGACCGAACAGATCAAACTGATCCTGCAACATCCCGACTGGCAGAAGCTGGAATCCTCGTGGCGCGGTATGGAGCATCTGGTTTACAACACCGAGACCGACGAAAAGCTGAAAATTCGCTTCATGAATCTGTCAAAAGATGAATTGCGGCGCAACATGAAGCGTTACAAGGGCATCGCCTGGGATCAAAGCCCGATGTTCAAGAAACTGTATGAAGCCGAATACGGCCAGTTAGGTGGCGAACCTTATGGCTGTATCATTGCGGATTACTACTTCGACCATACACCGCCCGATGTGGATCTGCTTGGCTCTATCGCCAAAGTCGCCGCGTCGGCCCATGCGCCGTTTATTGCCGGGGCTTCCCCCTCGGTACTGCAAATGGACTCCTGGCAGGAGCTGGCGAATCCCCGCGACCTGACCAAAATCGTCACCCAGAACCTGGAATATGCGCCGTGGAACTCGCTGCGGGCTAGCGAAGACTCCCGTTATATTGGCCTGACGATGCCGCGTTTTCTTGCCCGCCTGCCGTATGGCGCAAAAACCAACCCGGTGGACGAGTTTGATTTTGAAGAAGATGCGAATGGTTCTGACCATACCAAATACGTCTGGAGCAACGCGGCCTACGCGATGGGCGTAAACATCAACCGTTCCTTCAAACACTACGGCTGGTGTACGTTGATTCGCGGTGTGGAATCAGGCGGTGCGGTGGAAAATCTTCCCTGCCATACCTTCCCGACTGACGATGGCGGCGTGGACATGAAATGCCCGACCGAAATCGCCATCTCTGACCGCCGCGAGGCTGAACTGGCGAAAAACGGTTTTATCCCGTTGATCCACCGTAAAAACTCAGACTATGCCGCCTTTATCGGCGCACAATCGCTGCAAAAACCACAGGAATACTACGATCCGGACGCGACGGCCAACGCCAACCTGTCCGCCCGTCTGCCGTACCTGTTCGCCTGCTCGCGCTTCGCTCACTTCCTCAAATGTATCGTCCGCGACAAAATCGGTTCCTTTAAAGAGCGTGAGGATATGCAGCGCTGGCTAAATGAATGGATTATGAATTACGTCGACGCCGATCCGGTGAACTCCTCGCAAGAAACTAAAGCCCGTCGTCCGCTGGCTGCCGCTGAAGTAGTGGTGGAAGAGGTCGAAGGCAATCCAGGTTATTACGACGCGAAATTCTTCCTGCGTCCGCATTTCCAGCTTGAAGGGCTGACGGGATCGCTGCGCCTGGTGACAAAACTGCCGTCAGTGAAGCAGGGCAATGCCTGATATATATTTTGTGAATGTTTAAGCGAGTGAAGTCAGAGAAGATAGAGAATATAAAGAGGGATATGAAGAAAAGAATTTCGTCTCGCCCACGGTCTCGTAAAGGTGGGGTACGTAATGATGACACATATCCGAATGCCAGTAACAATGCCGAAGCTTTTTATATCATTGAGTAGGAAATACATATTATGACCATAAGCTCAACTTTTCATCTGTTACCTGGTATTGTTCTGCTCTTTTCACAATATGCTGTAGCCTGGGAAGTCAGTTGTCCGGCTGTTATTGATACTCAGTCTTCTGCTGTGAGCCTGAAGTCTGATGTCCCAGCGCCGTGGCAGCTTTCTCCTCGATATATGTCGCGTTTATGGTTAAGTAGTATTGGGGTAACGCAGGGTAAACCTGAAAACCTGATGGATCTCAAACCAGAGACTAAAAAAGTAAACGGTGAAAATTGGTCTGTATGGGAAACAGAACGTGTTAGCGATAAAGAAACCGATCGCTATTGGGTTTCGTGTATTTATGGTCATGAACAGATATGGTTGACGCAACCAATACCTGCTTCTTCTACTCGCTGTAAGACTCATAATTTTGAGGGATCGCCAGAAGACCAGTCTATATCTTTTATCTGTAATTAGCGATTTGAGACGTGAAAATTTCAGTACAGGTTATGGTTTTTATTATCGGAAGTTATGAAGCATTATTCATATGCATTAAATAATGCAAATTCATAAAATAACTAAATACATTATCGGTACCGGAAAAATATACAGTCTTCTGTTCTCCTGAAGTTATTGGAGAAGGATTCTGTACGGCAATGATTTATCTATAAACAAAAAGATATAGATAAAATCAGGTTTATTTTAAGTAAAACTTAATAAGGATATAAAAATGGCTTATGACATTTTTTTAAAAATTGACGGCATTGATGGCGAGTCAATGGATGACAAACACAAAAATGAAATTGAAGTACTGAGCTGGCGCTGGAATATTCATCAGGAATCCACCATGCACGCCGGTAGCGGCCTCGGCTCCGGTAAGGTCTCCGTCACCAACCTGGATTTTGATCACTATATCGATCGCGCCAGCCCGAACCTGTTCAAATACTGCGCCTCCGGCAAGCACATTCCGCAGGCCATTCTGGTTATGCGTAAGGCTGGCGGCAATCCGCTGGAGTACCTCAAGTATACCTTCACCGACCTGATTGTCGCCGTGGTTTCTCCGAGCGGCAGCCACGATGGTGAAATCGCCTCCCGTGAAACGGTGGAGCTCTCCTTCAGCACCGTGAAGCAGGAATACGTGGTGCAGAACCAGCAGGGCGGCAGCGGCGGCACCATCACCGCAGGCTACGACTTCAAGGCCAACAAAGAAATTTAACGGCTGTTTTTCCGGCCAGATGTTATGTCTGGCTGGTTTTATTGTTTTGATTTTAAAGGAATTTACAGTGAATAAATGGCGTAACCCCCTGGGTGGTTATGTGCGGTAGCTATGCCTTTTGCCTGCTCCTGCTTTCCGGATGCGGCAGTAGCGATGCGCTACCTGACCCCTAATCGCAGCGGCCTGGCCTGAGCGTGAAAGCGTTTTACAAGGTGAATTCTGACAATCAGAAGAAAGCGGCGTCCATGAAGATACGTGTTGAGAATTAATGACCTACACAGAATTTTTAGAGGGTAAGCAAAATGAACAGACCTTCATTCAATGAAGCGTGGTTAGCTTTTAGGAAGGTGAATCATTCCGTCGCTGATGTGGGTAGCATTATTGGTGGAAACGTTGGGAAAAATATAACTGGTGGTTATTTTCAAAATGCCTGCCCTATTCGAATGAGCTATGTTTTGAATGCGACAGGATTCCCAATAGCCCGTAACTCTCCGTATGCAAAGGTTAGTGGTGCCGATAATAAATTCTATATTTATCGCGTGAATGATATGATTGATTATCTTACTCATACTATGAGCAAGCCTGATCTTATTGTTAATAATCCGAAACAGAGTGACTTTATAGGGAAGAAAGGAATTATCGTAGTAAAAGGGCATGGCTGGAGCAATGCCAGAGGACACGTTACATTATGGAATGGCAGTATCTGTTCAGATCAGTGCCACTTATTAAATGATCCAGATAATGGACCATTTGTTCCTGAAGTTGGGACTCTGTGGATACTGCCGTGAAATGGTTAATATTAGTTACTTTCAGCATAAGTGGAATGCTGGTATGGCAGCCATCCTTTGCACAAGAAGCATTGACCACACAATATTCACAGTCGGAACTCTTAAAAAACTGGGCGCTGAGTCATTGTCTGGCATTAGTATACAAAGATGATGTCGTTAAAAACGATGCCAGAGCTACGGCCAGTGCTTACCTTGAATATGGTAAACAATCTGTGGAGATTTACCATGAAATTGATGAGATTGCGAAAAAATATTCAGGGTTGAAATATAACGGCTCGATATCATCAGATTTTAATACCATGAAGTGCATAGATTTTATCCACGACAGGGAATTAAATGAATTAATTAAAAGGCGTGTCGAGAAGTAAAATTCAAAGATATTAAAAGCATACGTTCTCTTGCTCTGATGAATTTATGGGTAAGAAAGAGCTGTACAGGAATAGTTAATCTGTTCACCTAATAAAGCAGATAAATCAGGGCTTAATTTAGGTAGTTAAAAGGATAGTAGATATGTCTTATGACATTTTTCTGAAAATTGACGGCATTGACGGCGAGTCAATGGATGACAAACACAAAAATGAAATTGAAGTACTGAGCTGGCGCTGGAATATTCATCAGGAATCCACCATGCACGCCGGTAGCGGTCTCGGTTCCGGTAAGGTCTCCGTCACTAATCTTTCATTTGAACATTACATCGATCGCGCCAGCCCGAACCTGTTCAAATACTGCTCTTCCGGTAAGCACATTCCGCAGGCCATTCTGGTTATGCGTAAGGCTGGCGGCAATCCGCTGGAGTACCTCAAGTACACTTTCACAGATCTGATTATTGCAATGGTATCGCCCAGCGGAAGCCAGGGAGGGGAAATTGCGTCTCGCGAATCAATTGAACTCTCCTTCAGCACCGTGAAGCAGGAATACGTGGTGCAGAACCAGCAGGGTGGCAGCGGCGGCACCATCACCGCAGGCTACGACTTCAAGGCCAACAAAGAAATTTAACGGCTGTTTTTCCGGCCAGATTTATATCTGGCCGGATTTATTATTTTGATTTTAAAGGAATTTACAGTGAATGAATGGCGTAACCCCACTCGGTGGTTATGTGCGGTAGCTATGCCTTTTGCACTGCTCCTGCTTTCCGGATGCGGCAGTAGCGATGCGTTACCTGACCTCGAATCACAGCGACTCGACCTGAGCGTGAAAGCCTCCGATAAGGTGAATCCTGACAATCAGAAGAAGGCCGCGCCCATTGAGATACGTGTTTATGAACTAAAAAATGACGCCGCTTTCACGACAGCTGATTACTGGTCGCTCCATGACAACGACAAATCCGTCCTTACCGACGATTTAGTGCGTCGCGACAGCTTTATTTTGCGTCCCGGCGAAGAGAAAAAACTGCGTCGCCCGCTGAATGCGCAGACCACGGCAATCGGCGTACTGGCCGGATACCGTAACCTGGCCAAATCGGTCTGGCGGGTAACCTACAAAATCCCGGAAGCCCCGGAAAAAGCCTGGTACAGCAGCTTCATACCGGGGAAAGGAAAAGTGCAGTTGGAGGCGGAACTGGAACAAAGCGCCATTGTAATTACGGAACGGGATAAATGAATTATGAGCTGGAATGACCGCGTAGTCTGGAGTGAAGGACAATTTTTACTGCCGCAGATGTTTCAGCAGCAAGAGCGTTATCTGGAACACGTCATGCATTACCGCAGCCTGCCGCTGACCCCCTTTTTCTGGGGATTCAGCCACTACAATATTGATGGCGAAGCGCTGAACATCGGTAAACTGATACTGAAAGAGGCATCAGGGATTTTTCCTGACGGCACGCCGTTTAACGCACCGGACCACACCCCGCTGCCGCCGCCGCTGACCATCCTGCCGGAGCACCTGAACCAGCAGATTTGTCTGGCGGTACCGGTACGCGCGCCGAACAGCGAAGAAACTACGTTTGACAATAACCCGGAATCACTGGCGCGTTTCTCGGTACATGAACACGACATCCGCGACGCCAACTCGCTGGGACGTGGCGCGCAGTTATTACAGCTCAGTCATCTGCGCCTGCGGCTGCTGCCGGAAAAGGCGGTGACGGGCGCCTGGATTGGCCTGCCGTTGACCCGCATCACCGGGTTGAACCCTGACGGGCGGATAGATATCGACCACGACCTGATCCCGCCCATCATTAATTATCAGGCCAGTTCACTGATGTGTACCTGGCTGTCGTGGATCAACGATCTCATCCGGATGCGGGCCGATTCGCTGGCGGAACGGCTGACAGGCAGCGACAACCACGGCCATGAAGCAGCGGAGGTCTCCGATTACCTGCTGCTGCAAATTCTCAATCGCTTTGAGCCGCTGCTGACTCACCTGGCGAAAACCCCGCTGGCCCCGGAAGTGTTGTATCGCTACCTGTCCGAACTGGCCGGGGAACTCTCCACCTATGTGCGTCCACAAACGCGACGGCCCGCTGAATACAAAGAGTACAAACACCTGACGCCCTATGCCGGGTTGAAATCGCTGGTTGATGAGGTGCAGTTCCTGCTGAATGCGGTACTGATCCGGGGCGCGCAGCGCATCGAACTGAAAGAGGGGACTTACGGCATCCTGAATGCGGTGGTGGCTCCTTCCGATCTTGCCGATTTCAGCACGCTGGTACTGGCGATAAAGGCTTCAATGCCGACCGATGTGCTACTGCAACATTTTGCCGCCCAGACCAAAATCGGGCCATCCGATCGCCTGCCGGAACTGATCCGCTCGCATCTGCCGGGGCTGGCTTTGCAGGTTCTGCCTGTACCACCGCGCCAAATCCCGTTTCAGGCCGGATACATCTATTACGACATCCGCCGCGAGGGAGCATTGTGGGAACACATTGCCCGTTACGGCGGGATGGCCATGCATACCGCCGGGGAATTTCCGGGGCTGGAGACAGAACTGTGGGGAGTGCGCGATAAATGACAGACAGTACCCTGACGCCGCCAGCGGCGGACATGATGTCCTTTTTGTCCACCACGCCGGAGCATAAGGACAGTGAATATGAAACGCCGGTACACACCAGCCAGCGCACGGAACTCAATGTCATCGTTGAAGACGGTCCGGACAGCAAACTTCGGCTGGCTGAAATCAGCGCGGCGGCTAACCCGTTGCTCGCCGCTGCCCGGCCTTTATTGTGCGCTCTCGCAGCCATGCCCGCTAAACTGGATGCGGCCCTGGTAGAGCCTTACCGTAATCTGCTGGTACGCGAGATGCATCTGTACCAGACATTATGCGATCAGGCGAACCTGCGGCGCGAGCACGTACTGGCGGTACGTTACTGCCTGTGTACGGCGCTTGATGAAGCCGCCAATAACACAACCTGGGGACGGCGCGGCGTCTGGGCCGGAAAAAGCCTGCTGGTAACATTTCATGGTGAAAGCGAAGGCGGGATAAAACTTTTCCAGATCATCGGGCGTCTGGCGGCCAGCTTCCAGGAACATGGCAACGTACTGGAGGTTATCTACCACCTGCTGGGGCTGGGATTTGAAGGCCGCTACAGCGTGCAGCCAGACGGGCGTAAGCAACTGGACAATATTCGTCAGCAACTGCTGACACAGCTTTCACAGCGTCGCGATCCGGTCATGCCCGCGCTCTCGCCTGACTTTCAGGGGGCGATAAGCGGACGACTGCGGCGGATGCGCCGGGTGCCGGTCTGGCTGAGCGCCGGGATAGCCCTGTTGGCGATGCTGACGCTGTTTGGCCTTTACAGCCACCGGATGGATGTGCAGACCGTCACCGTACAACAGCATATTGATGCGATTGGTATAAAACTGCCGCCGCCGCCCGTGCCGGTTCATAAGCTGCGGCTGAAAATCCTGCTGGCAAACGAAATCGCCCGTGGCCTGCTGACCGTGGACGAAGATGACCAGCACAGTAGGGTGGTCTTCCGTGGCGACGCCATGTTTGTACCGGGACAAAAAACGGTGAGTGACGCAATCCGGCCAGTGATTAACAAAGCGGCGCGGGAAATCGCCCGCGTGGGCGGCGCAGTCACTGTAACGGGTCACACTGACAGCCAGCCCATTCATTCGGCTGAATTCCCATCCAACCTGGTGCTGTCGGAAAAACGGGCGGCGGAAGTTGCGGCGTTGCTGACCTCCGGCGGCGTACCTGCCGGACGGGTACATATCGTCGGCAAGGGCGATACGGTGCCGGTGGCGGATAACGGCAGTAAAGCCGGGCGGGCGAAAAACCGTCGGGTGGAAATTCTGGTAGTGGAGTGAATGAATGATAAAAAAATCGACCTATGATGTGTCTCATCATTCGGCAATATGTGGCGTGACGGGGGATTATTATCGGATCTCAGCGACATATCACATAACACGATCTGTTCGTGTTTTTTTGATCATCTTATGTTGCCTGTTATCCGGTGGCGCTTTTGCCGGATCCCCGATTAACGCAGGCTTCATTTCCCCCGATAATGTCAACCTCAGTATACGGGATTTTCTGGGATTTTATGCCAGTGATAACTTACAGGAAAAAGATAATACACTGATGTATGTGTTGGGGGTAGCGGATGCCACAGAAGGTAAGACGTGGTGTGGATATGGTCAGGTTGACAGTATAACAATAAACCATACTGTGCTGACCTGGTTTGAACAGCACGCAGTGAAAAAGCCTGATGTAAGGGCTTCAATACTAATAGAGGAAGCATTAGTTAAAAATTTTCCCTGTCAGAGGACAGACTCCTCCATAAAAATTGCTTCCCGGTCATCTCCCATTTTATCCCTGACGCCGGATGCGCTTAATCTTTCAGGTAATGACTTTTTTAAATTTTGGGTGTCTGGTAATCAACGGGATAAACTCAGGGCGGGTATCTATCTGCTCGGCGTGGAGGATGCGACAGAGAACAAACTGTGGTGTGGATACGCTTTATTTAAGACGCTAACATTAAATGAATTAGTCTATGTTTCTCTTAAAAATAAAACCAATGAGGAACTGAATTCTCGCGCGGCTGAACTTATCATAAATAAATTAATAGAGTATCCCTGTAAGATATAAAATCATTCAAGTTGCATCAAGGCGGCAAGGGAGTGAATCCCCGGGAGCGTACATTAGTTCGTGACTGGGGTGAGCGAGGAAAGCCAACGCACATGCAGCCTGAAGTATGACAGGTATACCCTGTGATAATGTTATCGCTGCCAGTTCAGATAAAGTCTTGGTGGTAAAGTCTTGGTGGTAAGATATTGATATGTTTAAGGTAATTGTCTGTCTGTTGGTGGGTGTTCCTGCCATTTCTTATGCGCACGATTATGGGTGTGCTACGGTTGGAGCATCAATGGAGTCATCATTATTTGATGCCATAAAAAATGACCTGAATATAGATGTCGCTACTATTATAAAGGATAAAACAAAGGTAGAGATTCTTGATATCTCACCTGTATCTAAGGTCTATGCAGAATCTCTGGCCAGGATGGATTATGAAAAAGATAAGGCCAAAAATAAAGTGGCAATATTAGATAAAAAATCCTATTTCGATAGTTATTATGAAAATCAGGTTAAATCTATCGTGGCAAAATATACCTATATTAACAAAGATAAAGAAAAAGATATTTTCATTGCATCCAGCTTCATGAATGCTGATGAGTGTTCTGTAAGATTTAATGGTTATATTACTTTATCCAGGGAATTTTAAAATATTGATTATTGGGTGGCGAGTCGAAATATAATGCAAAAATTTCTTAGTCTGCTTTTTTCCCGGCGCGCGCTGGCAGTTGTGGGCGTTCTGGTTCTGGCGCTGCTGGTCTGGTTTGTCGGGCCGCTGGTGTCATTTGATACCCTGCGCCCGCTGGCCTCCGTGGGTAGCCGGGTAGTGACCATTGCCCTGTTGCTGATGCTGCTGGTACTGTGGCTGGTCAACTGGTCGATGAGTATCATCGGCATCAGTGTCCTGTGCCTGGCGATTGGCTTCGTCACACCGCTGCTGGCCCTGGGCGATGTCCATCCGTTTGCGCCGCTGTGGGTCCGCCTGACATTAATTGGTTTCATCCTGCTGATGTACGCGCTGTACGGCCTGTACCGGCTGTGGCGTGCGCTGCGTATGGATGAACAACTGCTGCGTCGCTTCCTGCATCCGCGCGGGGAAGAGGTACCGGTGGCTGGCGAGATCAAAGCCGACCTGCGCACCGTCAACCATATTGTCACGCAGGCCATCCGGCAACTGCGGCAGTTGCGGGTGGACATGCCCGGCTGGCGTAAAATCTTCGAGGGAAAACGCTTTCTGTATGAGCTGCCGTGGTTCATGGTGGTCGGCAGTCCCGGCGATGGCAAAACCACGGCCCTGCTGAACACCGGATTGCAGTTCCCGCTGGCGGAGCAAATGGAGCAGACCTCGCGTATCCTGACAGTACCGGGTGGCGGCACGCTACACTGCGACTGGTGGTTTACCAACGAAGCGGTGTTGATTGATACCGCCGGACGCTACGCCCGCCACGATGACGGCGGCGAAGCGAGCGCCGCGCAGCGTAACGCCGGAGAGTGGCAGGGCTTTCTCGGTCTGCTGCGTAAACATCGCCCCGGCGCGCCGCTTAACGGCGTGATCCTGACGCTAAACGTGGCGGATTTAACCGCACAGTCACCGGCGGAACGCCTGGCGGCCTGCGCCGCTCTGCGGGCGCGACTGGCAGAACTGCGCGAGACCCTGGGGATTCGCTTTCCGGTCTATCTGGTGGTCACCAAAATGGATTTGTTGCCGGGGTTCAGCGAATATTTTCGCACGCTGACCAGCCATCTTCGTGCACAAATCTGGGGCTTCACGTTGCCGTACAGCCGCAGGCGAAAAGCGGGCGACCCGCAGGCGCTGCACGCCGCCTGCGCGCAGGAGCTGGCGCGCCTGACGCTGCGGTTGGATCAGGGACTGGATACCCGGTTACAGGAAGAGTACGACCTTAAAAGCCGCCAGCGGCTGTATACCTTCCCGCGTGAGTTCGCCGCCCTCGGCGAGCCGTTGCTGGAGGCTATTGAACAGATCTTCCTCGATTCAAAATTCGATGCCACGCAACTGAATAACACGCTGCGCGGGGTGTTTTTCACCAGCGCCGCGCAGGCGCAGGCCGACGCCGTGGCCGACCAGTTGAGTATCTGGCAGCGCTTTGTCCGGGCGATAAAAACCGCCCGTGGCGAATCCTCCGCCTCTCTCCCACACGCTCTGCCGGACGGCAACCGCAGCTACTTCCTGCATGACCTGCTGACACAGTTTATTTTTCGTGAAGCGCACCTGGTGGAGCCAAACCTCCAGTGGGCCTGGCGTTACCGCCTGCTGCGCCTCGGCGGGCACCTGCTGGTACTGGTGCTGGCATTCCTGTTGTGGCAGGGGATGCAGACCAGCCAGCAGACCAACGGCGACTATCTGAATGAAATCAGCGCCCGCGCGACCCGGCTGGACGGTGATGTGAAAGCCTACACCGGTAAACCGGCGATGGCTCCCGTCCCGGCACTGCTGGACAGCGCAAGGGAACTGTCCGCCTGGCCGGAACTGGACCCGGACGCGCCGCCGCTGACCTGGCGCTACGGCCTGTACAGCGTACCGCCGGTAACCGACAGCGTGGCGTCGCTGTACAACCGCCTGCTGGATCAACTGCTGCTGCCGCCGCTGGTGAAACGGATGGAGTATGTGCTGGCGGACGCCATTGCCCGTCAGGATAGTAAAGCGGCCTACGATGCCCTGCGCATCTATCTGCTACTGAATCTGGATAAAGATCACGAAGATAAATACAACGCGGCGGAGATCCAGTCGTGGGTGATTAACGATCTGGGGAACAGCGACAGCGTGGCCGGGTTCGGCGGGCGCGCCGCCGTGCTGACGCATATCGAAGCGCTGTTTGACGGCAGCCGGGTGGTGCATTCACCGTATGAGAAAGATGAGGCGCTGATCCGCCAGGCGCGGGCATTCCTCGACGGTCACACCAGTACCGAGCGTATCTACGCGCGGGCGCTGGCGGCGATGGAGAGCGAAGCGCCGCAGGAGTTCACGCTGGTACGCGCCGTCGGCGCGGATGCGGGAACGGTGTTTGTGCGTAGCAACGGCGCGCCGCTGGATCGGGGCGTGCCGGGTATTTTTACCCGTGAAGGATACCGGGAGCTGTTCGACAAACGATTACCGGAATTTGTGGCGGCGGCGACGGCGAACGATGGCTGGGTGATGGGCCGGGAGAGTACGCCAAAAAAGCTGACTGACAGCCTGCGCAGCCAGATACCGGGGCAGGAGCAGTCTGTCGCCCGCGAAGTCCGCCGTTTGTACCTGACGGAATATGCCCGCCGCTGGCAGGATTTTCTGGACAGTATCCATAGTATCAACAGTGCCGGGGAAGAGGGCAGTTCCGGCCTGGCTTATGATTTACAGGTGCTGCGCACCCTGGCGTCGCCGGACTCACCGCTGATGCGGCTGGGAAAAGCGGTGGTGGAGCAGACCACGCTGGTGCCGCCGCCGGACCCGCAGGCCAGACAGAAACAACTGGCGCAGCGCGCATCCGGTAACGCGGGGAAAGTGGTACAGACGGCAAAACTGTTCCAGGATATTCACCCGGAAGAACGGCTGGAAAAAACGCTGGTGGATGATCGTTTCGCCGCGCTGCGCGAGGTCATTGCCGGGCGGACGGACGGCGGACAGAGCGGCGGTGGGACGATGCAGATCGCTTCGCTGCTGACCATGCTCAACGAGTATTACACCCAACTGACCATTGCTGATAGCGCGCTGGCGGCGGGGACGTTGCCAGCGCGCATTACTGCCGCAGACAAGTTGCAACTGGAGGCGGCGAAACTGCCTGCGCCGCTGAAAAACATCCTGCTGGATCTGACGAAGCAGGGAACGCGCAAAATCAACGCCGGGACCGGCGACGTGCTGAACACCCAGATGGAGGCGATGATGGGCGACGACTGCCGTGACGCCATCGACGGGCGTTATCCGTTCGCCGACAGCCCGCAGGAGGTCAGCGCCGAGGACTTTAACCGCATCTTCGCCAGCGGCGGCGTACTGGATGCTTTCTGGAGCAAACAACTGGCTCCGCTGGCGGACACCGCCAGCGACCCGTGGCGCTACAAACCGACCGAAGGCAACATGACATTGCAGGGGCCGGATTTAACGCCGTTTCAGCAGGCGAAGCAGATCCGCAGCGTGTTTTTTAACAGCGAGGGCGGGAAAAAATTTTCCTGGTCGATGCAGATTAGCGTGGTGGATATGGACCCGGCCATCACGGAACTGGTGATTGATATCGACGGCCAGGTGCTGCGCTACGCCCATGGTCCGGACCGGCCCCTGAAAGTGACGTGGCCGGGACCGCGCAACGGCTCGATGGCGGAAATCACCGCCAGCCCGCGTATTCGCCAGGACACCTCAACGCTACTGACCGGCGGGCCGTGGGCGCTGTTTCATCTGCTGGACGCCGGAATGGTACAGGAAACGGCGGTGCGGGGGCGCCAATTGGTGGAATATGATTTTGACGGTCGCCGGGTGGTGCTGGAAATCACTGCCGGGCGGGATTTTAACCCGGTCAGCCGGGAGCTGTTGCAGAACTTCAGTTGCCCGGCGAGGGCGCTGTAATGCGCCGGCCAGCGGTGGTATCAGCCCCGGCGATGTTCGGCAGGCTGCCGGACCAGCGCGACTATGTGCGCTGGCGGGTGGGCGCTGAAGAGGGACGAATATGGCAGGACTGGCTGAACCGCCAGACATGGGTGGGCAGCGGGCGGCATATCGTGTTGCCGGAAGGCCAGACGACCGATGAAGAGCGTGACGGCTGGATGCACCTGTCGCCGCGTGGCGAACATGATATGCCCGCGCCGGAACACCATCCGCTGCCGTGGAGCTTTGTGATGTCGCCGGGATTTTTGCCGATGGGTGGGACGACTGACTGGCTGACCGGAGTGCTGATGGCGTCACGGGATAGCGTGGGACGCCCGTGGCCGCTGGTGATTTACCAGCGTTGCGGTCGGGAGTGGCTGGACGAGAGTTTGCAGGAGACGCAGGGCTGGCTGTACTGGCTGGCGAGGCTGGCGGCGCAGCATATCACGCCGGACACGATGCGGCGCGGGCGGCTGACGGAGCAGGTGGACCAGCTATGGGCGATGTGGCAGCCGGGGCCGTGGTGGGCGCAGTGGCTGCGTGGGTTACGACGTACATCGCAGCGCAGCCGGGAACTGACCGGGCTGCCGGATGAAGCACCGGTAGTAGAACTGCCGGGCGTGCGTTATCTGCCGTGGCCGGGCTGGCCGGGTAAGACGTTGGGGCAGGCAACACCGGGGCAAGGCTGGTTCTGGCAGCAGAACAGTGAAGGGCGGTATGTGGATGCGCTGCGACTGGCGGAGAAATAATGAACATGGTGGTTTTAAAAACACCTGCTAAGGAATGAAGAAATGGGTAATTATGATAAAGCGTGTAATAACGTGGGTGCGGTAAGATTTGTCCAGGAGCACATGAAGGTTTGTGAGATAATTGCAAAAGAGCTTGACGTACCGGTAGAGAATATACTGGGTCTTGCTGCTGCCGAAAGTCAATATGGTACAGGTCGTATTGCCAGGGAATATAATAATTACTTTTCTCTCCAGGCTCCTGCATCATTTCAGTCAGGTCGGGTTCATCCAAAGGATAGTAACAAAACTTGGGTGGCTATTTTTTCTTCGTTTTCAGTTTGTGCGCGATCTTTTGCTGTCAAGTATGGTGACGCTGTTCGGGGGAAAAAAGATGCTCTGGCCTTCTCTGAAGCTCTGGTAGCTGCTGGGTTTAATTCAGGATCTCATATTACTGGTGGTACGGATAATTACGCCAGGATAACTGCTGGAATAATTATTATGGTGGGTCGGAGAATAGCATGCCCCGTAAAATAATGCTTGTTTTTTTTCTCTTTATATCTGAGGTCTGTTATGCCCAAGTGGTTGTATCTGAATTTAATTTGTCAGATATAAATCGCGGTGGAATGACGAAAGTACAGGCAGAAAAACTACTCATTATTGCACTTAAATATCAAAAATATGATTTATCGCTGGATGGCGTTTTTGTTGACGGTGATTTGCAGGATAAACACGGAAATCCTCCCCATCCGGGATATTATGATTTTAGCCTTGGCTATGATACACCGACTGCCGGAGCAATAGATTATTGGGGACTGTTTTCAGTAAGTTCTCAAACTGGTGATATATGGGAAATAAATAAATGTGAGAGAATTATATTTCCGCAGTTGCAAAAAATACAACAAGAAATAATGAAAAAAACTGGCGCGACATTTGCCAGTGAAGTGGTACAGCGCCGGGGGCTGGGCTGTACAGATGAATAGTGGGATAGTTGGATCTACCGGGCATACGTTACCTGCCAGGGCAAGGCTGGTTCTGGCAGCAGAACAGTGAAGGGCGGTATGTGGATGCACTGCGGCTGGTGGATGAAAAAATAGAGGTCAGATGCTGTGAAAAAGTACGCTGTAGAGGTTCTGTTTATGTCTGCCTGTGCAGGAATGTTCCTGCCCGTATTTGCCTGGGGCGGAACAGATGTAAACATTGATAACCCGCTGGCGGAGTGTGTGGATATCCATCCCGTTCATCGTCAGGAAATGGATAACCTTACCATTCTGAAAACAACGGTCACACTGAAAAAAAGTACCGGTGAATGTGGCTGTTTCTCAGCATTAATCAGCTATACCAGCTTACTGGCGCAGGATGTTGAGGGTTACGGACGCGGAAGTGCATATTCCCTTCAGGAGGGGAATATCTCACTGGCGAAGATGCAGGGACGTTATCCTTTCAGCTTTGTATTATCGGTGGATAACCAGTCTGTACGGGATCAGAAGCTGGCGCTAATGATACGTTGTACACCACCGCTGTAATACACAGAATAGTCAGGGAGAAGATGATGGCAGTAAGACTGACTTTTGACGGGCAAAAGCTAACATGGCCTGGTATCGGGATATTTAAGGCGACCACGGGGTTACCGGATTTACAGTGGCCAGATAAACAGTGTGTGCCGGATGCGGCGATACCGGAAGGGAATTATAAATTGTTTATTCAGTTTCAGGGGGAGGCACCGATAAGAAATGCTGCGGATTGTGATCTGGGACCATCATGGGGCTGGAGTACCATTCCGCGAGGCCAGGCTGCCGGAACATGTGAGATATACTGGGCGAACTGGGGATATAACCGTATCCGGCTGGAATCAGCGGATGAGAAGACCCGAAAAGCCTGTGGGGGCAAGCGGGGTGGTTTTTATATCCATGATTCCACCAAAGGTTACAGTCATGGTTGTATTGAAGTGGAACCGGTGTTTTTCCGTATTCTGAAACAGGAGACGGAAAAAGAAAATGGTGAAAAGACATTTACGGTTAATGTTAAGTATGTTTCTGGTCAGCAAACGAATGGTGGAACAAAACAATAATACCGTTAAAACCGGATGAAATTATCGTGTCTGGACGTGCTGTGGTGGTCAATGATTACAATGGTGGCCAGATAAGTAATGAGCACCAATGATAAAGTATATGACTGGCGGTGTGCTGGTTATTAATCAAATTTCTATAAAATGCAATGCGAATCTGGTAAGCGTAATAAAAATAAAATCATAATATTGTTATGTCCATTTCCTTATTTATGTAATTCAGTATTTATGTTATGTGCTAATTTTTGTGTTTTTATTTTCATGGCTCTTGTCAGCAATATACCCTGTTCTTCTGGTAAATATTTAAATATAACAGGCTGGTTGCATTATAAAGTGCGGGGCACTGTTTCCTGACGGTGAGTCTATTTATTTTAATCCGGTATTAAAGGAGTCACTACCATGAGTTTTGTATCCACAAATAATAAATCCGGTATGGGAGGGCTGACGACAACCACGCCGCCGATAACCGGAGAAAGTGGCGGTGTCACCGCAGATTCAGTCGCCGGAAGCGTGGCAGATGCGGCGGAAGCCGCTGTGGAACAGGCTGCGGGATCGCTGTTTGGCGCATTGCCGGAGCCATCAGGACTGGTGAAAGCCGCGGTAGCAGCGGCGCAGGCTGCCGCCGCCGCAGGTATGGCGCAGGATGCGGTATCGGCCATCGTCTCTGCTGTTGCAGGCGGGCCGGGGGCGCATAATGTGACGGTCAGCGGCAGCGCCGTACCGCCGGGCGCATTACTGTTCGCCAGCCTGGACGGCGGCGAAACATTAAGTGAACTGTTCAGCTATGTGGTACAGCTAAAAACGCCCGACACCCTGAATCTGGGCTATGTCTCCCCGGCGGCCAACCTGCCGCTCAAACCGATGGTGGGCAAAGATCTGTGCGTCAACATCGAACTGGATGGTGGCGGTAAACGACATATCAGCGGGCTGGTCACGGCGGCGCGGGTGGTGGGCCATGAAGGGCGTTCGGTTACCTATGAGCTGCGTATGGAGCCGTGGCTGAAACTGCTGACCCATACCAGCGACTACAAAGCATTCCAGAATAAAACCGTGGTGGATATTCTGGATGAGGTTCTGGCGGAATATCCCTACCCGGTGGAAAAGCGGCTGGTGGAAAGCTACCCGGTACGCACCTGGCAGGTGCAGTACGGTGAAACTGATTTTGATTTTCTTCAGCGACTGATGCAGGAGTGGGGCATCTACTGGTGGTTTGAGCACAGCGAGGACAGCCACACGCTGGTGCTGGCGGATGCCATCAGCGCCCACAAAGCATGTCCGGACTCGCCGCTGGTCGAGTGGCACCAGGAAGGGCTGAAGCTGGACAAGGAGTTTATCCACACTATCACGGCAAACGAGAGTCTGCGGACTGGACAGTGGGTGCTGGATGATTTCGATTTTACGAAGCCACGTTCATTGCTGGCAAACACCGTGGCAAACCCGCGTGAAACCGGTCATGCCACCTACGAGCATTATGAGTGGCCGGGAGACTACTTCGACAAGAGTGAAGGCGAGATGCTGACGCGCATTCGTATGGAAGCGCAGCGCAGCCCCGGCAGTCGGGTGCTGGGGGGAGGGAATATCCGCACACTCATGACCGGTTATACCTTCACGTTGGAAAACTATCCCACTGCCGAAGTCAATCAGGAATACCTGCTGATGCAGACCTTGCTGTTTGTGCAGGACAACGCGCAGCACAGCGGGCAGGACCAGCACTTTACCTTTTCCACCCGTTTTGAACTGCACCCGACCTGCGAGGTGTTCCGCCCGCAGCGGACGGTGAGCAAACCCCACACCAAAGGGCCGCAGAGCGCCATTGTCACCGGCCCGTCGGGCCAGGAAATCTGGACGGATCAGTACGGGCGGGTAAAGGTGCAGTTTGGCTGGGATCGCTACGGCAAAATGGATGAAAACAGCTCCTGCTGGATACGCGTCAGCTACCCGTGGGCGGGCAAAGGCTTCGGGATGATCCAGATCCCGCGTATCGGCCAGGAAGTGCTGGTGGATTTCAAAAACGGCGATCCGGATCTGCCGATCATCGTGGGGCGTACCTACAACCAAGACACCATGCCGCCGTGGGGACTGCCGGGAATGGCGTCGCAGAGCGGGATCTTCAGCCACTCGCTGTATGGCGGGCCAACGAATGGCAACATGCTGCGTTTTGACGACAAAACGGGCGCGGAGGAAGTGAAGTTCCACGCGGAAAAAGATCTCAACACCACGGTGAAGAATAATGAAACGCATACGGTTATGGTGGATCGCACTAAAACCATTATTAAAAATGAAACCAACAGTATTGGTGAGGACAGAAACACCACGGTAACGAAGAATGACGGCCTTTCCGTAAAACTGGCGCAGACGATCAATATCGGCACCACTTATCGTTTAGATGTTGGCGATCAATTCACGCTTCGCTGCGGCAATGCGGCGCTTGTTTTACATAAGGACGGCTCCATTGAGTTTTGTGGCAAGCAACTGATGTTACATACCAGCGATGTCATGCAACTGATTGGTAAAGGTATTGATATGAACCCGGATGGCGGCACAGCCGTAACCGCCGATGATATTGCCCCCCTTCCCACCTCTGAGTGATCTGAATTAAACCTGGAGTTCTCATGGATCGACCATACCGCATACAGGAAGGGTGTTTTGTCCTGCCTGAAACATTTACGGATCGCAGCGTCAATATTTTTATCCTGGAGGGCAATGAACGAACATCGCCCAGCCTGAATATTTCCCGCGATACGCTAAAACCTGATGAAGACCTGCCCGCCTATATTGACCGCCAGATTGCGCTGATGAAAAAAAATCTCGGTCAGCACCGGGTATTGTCGCGAGCGCCTGCACAGGCAGGAACGGGCAATGATGCCCTGATGGGGGAACAAATTGCCGCCACCCATAAATCCGGGAAAACGGAAGTGTACCAGCGTCAGGCCGGGTTTATTGCAACCCCTGGCAAGGTACTGGTCTTCACCCTGACCAGTCCCCGTCCTTTTGATGATAAAGCAGACCTACTCTGGAACACCTGGCTGGCAGGCTTTCAGCCGGATAAAAACGAATAATCACACGGAGGTGTGACCATGTATGAAGCAGCCCGTGTGGATGATCCTATCTACCACACCAGCGCGCTCGCCGGGTTTCTTATCGGCGCTATCATCGGCATCGCCATTATCGCGCTTGCCGCCTTTGCCTTCTTTAGCTGCGGTTTTCTTGCCGGGCTGATTCTGGGTTTTATGGCCGATCAAATAGCCTCCGGGGTATTGCAACTGGGCGAGGCCATCGGGCGCTCCATCCACCACACGGCAGGAAAAATCCTCACCGGTTCGGAGAATGTCAGCACCAACAGTCGCCCGGCGGCGCGCGCGGTACTGAGTACGGTGAAATGCGATAACCATATCGCAGAAAAACGCATCGCCCAGGGGTCGGAAAATATCTACATCAACAGCCAGCCCGCCGCCCGTAAGGATGACCACACCGAATGCGACGCGGTGATTGAAGACGGTTCGCCGAATGTGTTTCTCGGCGGCGGCACACAGACGGTACTGGAAATCAGTTCTGAAATTCCGGACTGGCTGCGCAAGGTGGTGGATGTATTGTTTGTCGTGGCGAGTCTGCTCGGTGGGCTGGCCGGGGCGTGGCGGCAGGCGGCAAAGCTGGGGACGAAATTTGGCACTAAATGTGCCGCTAAGTTTATCGGCGGGGAGCTTACCGGGATGGCCGTGAGTGAGGCTATCAGCGGGCTGTTCAGCAATCCGGTGGATGTGACCACCGGGCAGAAAATCCTGCTGCCGGAAACGGACTTCACCCTGCCCGGTCGCCTGCCGGTCACCTGCTCGCGTTTTTACGCCAGCCACCTGGAAACCGTGGGACTGTTGGGACGGGGCTGGCGGCTGAACTGGGAAACCAGCCTGCGCGAGGACGATGAACACATCACGCTGACCGGCGTACAGGGGCGGGAACTGCGTTACCCGAAAACGATGCTGACGCCCGGCCACCAGATATTTGACCCGAAAGAACAGTTATACCTCAGCCGCCTGCATGACGGGCGTTACGTGCTGCATTACACCGATCGCAGCTATTACGTATTTGGTGATTTTGACAGTGACGGCATGGCATACCTGCTGTTTATGGAGACGCCGCACCGCCAGCGCATTGTCTTCGGGCACGAAGGAGGCAGACTGGTACGGATAGCCTCCAGCAGCGGGCATCACCTGTTACTGCACCGCACACAGACCCCGGCAGGGGAGCGGCTGTCGCGAATTGAACTGGTGCAGGGCGGCACCCGTGGCAATCTGGTGGAGTACCGGTATGACGATAACGGTCAACTGACCGGCGTGGTGAACCGGGCGGGAACGCAGGTGCGTCAGTTTGCTTATGAAAACGGGCTGATGACGGCGCACAGCAATGCGACGGGGTTCACCTGCCGCTACCGCTGGCAGGAACTCGACGGCGCGCCGCGCGTGACGGAGCACGACACCAGTGACGGCGAACATTACCGCTTTGACTATGATTTTGCCGCAGGCACCACCACCGTCACCGGCAGGCAGGGGGAGACATGGCAGTGGTGGTACGACAGGGAAACGTATATCACCGCGCACCGGACGCCGGGCGGTGGAATGTACCGCTTCACGTACAACGAAGACCACTTCCCTGTCAACATTGAGCTGCCCGGCGGTCGCACGGTGGCGTATGAATATGACATCCAGAACCGGGTGGTGAAGACGACAGATCCGGAAGGCCGGGTGACGCAGACGCAGTGGAACGGCGAGTTCGACGAAATCACGCGCACGGCGCTGGACGATGACGCTGTCTGGAAAACGCAGTACAACGCCCACGGCCAGCCAGTGCAGGAGACGGACCCGGAAGGGCGGGTGACGCAGTACGCTTACGATGAACAGGGGCAGATGTGCAGCCGGACGGATGCGGCGGGCGGCACGGTGGTGACGGCGTTCGACAGCCGGGGGCAGATGACGCGGTACACCGACTGTTCAGGGCGCAGCACAGGATATGACCACGATGAGGACGGCAACCTGACGCGGGTGACGGACGCGGAAGGGAAGGTGGTACGCATCAGCTACAACCGACTTGGGTTGCCGGAGACGGTGAACTCACCGGGGAAACAGCAGGACAGGTATACCTGGAATGCGCTGGGGCTGATGAGCAGCCACCGGCGCATCACGGGGAGCGTGGAGAGCTGGCGGTATACGCCGCGCGGTCTGCTGGCGGCGCACACGGATGAGGAGAAGCGCGAGACGCGCTGGCAGTACACGCCGGAAGGCCGGGTGGCAGCGCTGACCAACGGCAACGGGGCGCAGTACCGGTTCAGTCACGATGCGGACGGCAGGCTGGTGCGTGAGGTGCGCCCGGACGGACTGAGCCGTACTTTTATCCTGGACGACAGCGGTTATCTGACGGCGATACAGACCACGGGCACGCAGGGCGGCGTGCGGCGGGAGACGCAGCAGCGGGATGCGCTGGGCCGTCTGTTACGGACGGAGAATGAACACGGCCAGCGGACGTTCAGCTACAACCGGCTGGACCAGATAACGGCAGTGACGCTCACGCCCACGGAGGCGGGGCAACAGCAGCACCGGATGCAGGCCGACACGGTGCGTTTTGAGTATGACCGCAGCGGCTGGCTGACGGCGGAGCACGCGGGGAACGGCAGCATACGTTATCAGCGCGACGCGCTGGGCAACCCGACGGACATCACGCTGCCGGACGGGCAGCACCTGACGCATCTGTATTACGGGAGCGGGCATCTGTTACAGACGGCGCTGGATGGCCTGACGGTGAGCGAGTATGAGCGCGACAGCCTGCACCGTCAGATAATGCGCACGCAGGGGCAGCTTGCGACGTACAGCGGCTATGACGACGACGGGCTGCTGAGCTGGCAGCGCAGTCTGGCGTCCGGCAGTGCCCCTGTTCTTCCCGGCCAGCGCCCGGCGCGGCAGGGCTGCGTGACGTCGAGGGACTATTACTGGAACAACCACGGCGAGGTGGGCACGATTGACGACGGCCTGCGTGGCAGCGTGGTGTACAGCTATGACAGAAGCGGTTACCTGACCGGGCGCTCAGGTCAGATGTATGACCATGACCGTTATTATTACGATAAGGCGGGCAACCTGCTGGATAACGAAGGGCAGGGAGCGGTGATGAACAACCGACTGCCGGGCTGTGGTCGTGACCGTTACGGCTATAACGAGTGGGGCGAGCTGACCACGCGGCGCGACCAGCAACTGGAGTGGAACGCGCAGGGGCAGCTGACGCGGGTCATCAGCGGCAACACGGAGACGCACTACGGCTACGATGCGCTGGGGAGGCGAATCCGCAAGGCGACGTACGGGCGGCACACGGGCCATACGGCGCGGAGCCGGACGGACTTTGTGTGGGAGGGGTTCAGGCTGTTGCAGGAGAACGTGCAGCAGCAGGGCTGGCGGACATATCTGTACGATGCGGAACAGCCGTACACGCCGGTGGCGAGCGTGACGGGAAAGGGAGAAAGCAGGCAGGTGTGGTATTACCACACGGATGTGACGGGCACGCCGCAGGAGGTGACGGCGGCAGACGGAACGCTGGTATGGGCGGGGTATATCAGGGGGTTTGGAGAAAATGCGGCGGACATCAGCAACAGCGGGGCGTACTTTCACCAGCCGCTGCGGCTGCCGGGGCAGTATTTTGACGACGAGACAGGGCTGCATTACAATCTGTTCAGATATTATGCACCGGAGTGTGGGCGGTTCGTCAGTCAGGATCCGATTGGGCTAGTGGGTGGTATTAACTTATATCAATATGGGTCTAATCCGTTAAGCTGGATCGATCCATGGGGATTGACAGGGACATATATTTTCACTGACGGTACTACATATTATATTGGCAAAGGGCCTGAATCCAGAATGTATGATTCGATGGACTATCGTATAGGTGGTAGGGCTAATGCGATACAATTTGCGCATATGGATTTTGGTGATGATAAATTAGGTTTTATGGTCGAGCATCGTTTAATGGAAAAATATAATGCTCGGTATTCTCCTGATTTCGCGAATAGCGAACGTATAAGCTCACCTGGTAAGAGATTATATGATGCTGCCGATGCTAAGACACAAAGAAAAGTTAATCGATTAGCTAATAAATTAGATAGTAAATATAGAGCATCTAAGGGTTGTTAAGGAGGTATTATGAATTCAATTTATTATAACGAGAATACAGGCGATCTTGAAATACCGTTGGATATTCTATCCAAGGGAATATCTTATGCTGCAAAAAAGAAATTACATAACATAAAAATAGTCAGCCCAATAAAAAAAAGCAATGACAAACTTGATTTATCGCCATTGACTGAAAATGATAATATTCATTCACTTCATATTATTGATGATATCGATCTAAAAAAAATTGACTTATCGCCATTATATGAAATGAAAAATATAAAAAAAATAACAATGAAGTATTTAAAAGGAAGTATTGATTTTTCTAAATTTCAGAAGTTGGAAACTCTTTATATAACAAAGGCCGATGCCGAAATAGATATTTTAAATATCGATACCCTGGTAGATCTTTTACTGGTTTCAATAAAAAACACTAATTGTGAATTTATATCTTCGCTTAGGAGCTTGAATACGCTGAGAATAAGTAGTGTCAGTATAGAAACTCTATCTGGGATAGAGCTTCTCAGTAATTTAAAGTCATTAAAAATTACCTACTCCCCCAACGTTATTGATATATCAAGTATAAATAAAATAAAAACCTTATCTTATCTGCATGTTGAGAAGTGTAAAAAATTAACTGAATTTTCTTTCCTAAGGGATAACGAATCTATATGTGATCTTTTTTTGTCAGATGTTGATTCACTCTCTTTTATTCCAGAAATGAAAAGTATTAAAAATCTTAAATTTTGGAACTTAAAAGATGGAGATTTAAGCTATTTGCTTAACTCTTCGACACTTAAAACTGTTGATTTTCACCCCGATAAAAAAAGTTATAGTCACAGGAAAGACGAAATAAATAAGAAAATAGGTAAATGAGAGGGGGCAATTATTGATATTTGCCGGGAACCATTGAAATTTGCCCAGCCTTTTCATTACTTAACTTTCAGAGCACCTTCATGGTTCCAGTCGTAACGGGCCCCGGCACCCGCGATGGCGTTTCTCACCCCGGTACGCCGCCTGCGTGGCAGCGTGGTGTACAGCTATGACAGAAGCGGTTACCTGACCGGACGCTCAGGTCAGATGTATGACCACGACCGTTATTATTACGATAAGGCGGGCAACCTGCTGGATAACGAAGGGCAGGGAGCGGTGATGAGCAACCGGCTGCCGGGCTGTGGTCGTGACCGTTACGGCTATAACGAGTGGGGCGAGCTGACCACGCGGCGCGACCAGCAACTGGAGTGGAACGCGCAGGGGCAGCTGACGCGGGTCATCAGCGGCAACACGGAGACGCACTACGGCTACGATGCGCTGGGGAGGCGAACCCGCAAGGCGACGTACGGGCGGCACACGGGCCATACGGCGCGGAGCCGGACGGACTTTGTGTGGGAGGGGTTCAGGCTGTTGCAGGAGAACGTGCAGCAGCAGGGCTGGCGGACCTATCTGTACGATGCGGAACAGCCGTACACGCCGGTGGCGAGCGTGACGGGGCGGGGAGAAAGCAGGCAGGTGTGGTATTACCACACGGATGTGACGGGCACGCCGCAGGAGGTGACGGCGGCGGACGGAACGCTGGTGTGGGCGGGGTATATCAGGGGGTTTGGAGAGAATGCGGCGGACATCAGCAACAGCGGGGCGTACTTTCACCAGCCGCTGCGGCTGCCGGGGCAGTATTTTGACGACGAGACAGGGCTGCATTACAATCTGTTCAGATATTATGCACCGGAGTGTGGACGGTTTGTCAGTCAGGATCCGATCGGGCTGAGGGGCGGGTTAAACCTTTATCAGTATGCGCCAAATCCTCTCAAATATATAGACCCACTTGGTTTAACCGCGACTGTTGGGCGATGGATGGGGCCTGCGGAATATCAGCAAATGCTTGATACTGGGACAGTAGTACAAAGTTCAACAGGGACAACTCATGTTGCCTACCCTGCTGATATAGATGCTTTTGGTAAGCAAGCAAAAAATGGTGCTATGTATGTTGAATTTGATGTGCCTGAAAAATCATTAGTACCTACAAATGAAGGATGGGCAAAAATAGTAGGGCCAGATTCTATCGAAGGGCGATTAGCTAAACGCAAAGGTTTGCCTGTTCCTGAAATGCCAACAGCAGAAAACATAACTGTAAGGGGCGAGAAAATTAATGGGGAAGTTGAAGCAAAATGCTAAATAAATTTAAATTGTGGGTGAGCAAACATACTGATTATACGGTAATTCATAATGAAAATGATTTATCTTACAGTATTATTATAGATTTTGAAGATGACCGGTATATATCAAGATTTACTGTATGGGATGACCTAAGCTGTATGTCAGAAGTAATGGATGTGGATACTGGTTTATATAAATTAAACAAGAGAAACGAATTTTCTACATTTGATGAACTTCTGGATATATTTGATGATTTTATGATAAGTATTAAATAATAGTTGGCCGGGTAAGAAGTTAACTCTTCCCGGCTGTTTTATTATCTAACCCCCATCAATCCGGAGACGCGCTACCGGTACGATGCGCTGGGCAGGCGGGTGAGCAAGGCGACGTACGGGCGGCACACGGGCCATACGGCGCGGAGCCGGACGGACTTTGTGTGGGAGGGGTTCAGGCTGTTGCAGGAGAACGTGCAGCAGCAGGGCTGGCGGACATATCTGTACGATGCGGAACAGCCGTACACGCCGGTGGCGAGCGTGACGGGAAAGGGAGAAAGCAGGCAGGTGTGGTATTACCACACGGACGTGACGGGCACGCCGCAGGAGGTGACGGCGGCGGACGGAACGCTGGTGTGGGCGGGGTATATCAAGGGGTTTGGAGAAAATGCGGCGGACATCAGCAACAGCGGGGCGTACTTTCACCAGCCGCTGCGGCTGCCGGGGCAGTATTTTGACGACGAGACGGGGTTGCATTACAATCTGTTCAGATATTATGCACCGGAGTGTGGCAGGTTCGTCAGTCAGGACCCGATTGGGTTAAGGGGCGGGCTGAATCTCTATGCTTATGCGCCCAATCCGTTGACCTGGATTGATCCTTTAGGTCTTAAAGCTGATGCTTGGGTTCCGCATGGAGCTGGGGAAAATGATATAATATCAAAAGGTGTGCATTTTAATGCCGGGGATAAATATGGAACAGAACTGAAACTAGGAATAGATTCTAACGGTCAAATTCAATTTGAGCGTGTATTCAATAAAGACTCACAATCCGTTATAGATAATGCTATAAAAATGGCGAATGATAAATTCAGTAAAGATGCGTCATGGCGACAGAGGTTATTTGAATCTGCCGTTAAGGTAAAAGAAAGTCTATTTGAAAACTTTAATCGTTTAGATAGAGCGAGAGAAGTTAAAAAAATTCAAAAGGCTTTAGGTAAATCCCTTGGTAGGGGGTGTTAAATTGTCTGATTTTATTGATTTTATAAAAACAGGTTATTTATTTGGTTTGGGGTTAAACAGTACGGCATTAGATGTTAGGTGTAAACTCGGTGAACCAGTACATATATATGACGAGGCTCAACATAGTGCTATATACAATTATGGGAATATTGAGTTTATATTTGGTAGGCAAGGTGTCGCATCATTAGAAGTAAAATTATATGAAGATATGTGTGGTGTGAATATTTTGGGCGCTGAATCATTTTGTAGTGCTAAATGTATGGATTTTATAAATATATTATCTGGGTTGACCATAAGTTATAAAAAAGGTCGAGTTATCGATAATGGATTTATTATTTTTTTTCATGAACACCATCGAGCTTCGTTTGACAACGATATATTAATGACAATTTCCGTTATAAAACCTGAGGATATATACTGATCTTATAACAATACAGCACCACGACTGCGTGATATCGCGGGACTGCACGTACACAGGGAACGGAGAGTTAAGCGGTATCCGGGACAGTCTGCGTGGCAGCGTGGTGTACAGCTATGACAGAAGTGGTTACCTGACTGGGCGCTCTGGGCAGATGTACGACCATCACCGTTATTATTACGATAATAATCTGTTCAGATATTATGCACCGGAGTGTGGACGGTTTATAAGCCAGGGCCCCATAGGGTTAGCGGGGGGAATAAACCTCTACCAATATGCGCCGAATCCGTTAAGCTGGGTTGATCCGTGGGGGTTAATTTCCAAAGATGGACGGTATCATGGACCTAAACCAACATACGAGAATCCAGGACATCATGAGCCATCCTCTGGTAAATTCAGCGCCCCCGGAAAATTTTTCAACCATGCTTTAACGTTTCGCTGATTGATATAGGTCACGCTCATACCTTCAATACAGCCCCACAGTTTACGGGTATTTTGCGGCGTGATCACGACGCAGTCTTTCATCACCCGAATTTTCACAGGCATCCCGTTAATAAATCCGGCCTGCGCCATCCAGTCGCCGCATAAACGAACCGAGCGTCCTTCAACTCGTGAGTAAAACTCACAGTGGCTGAAATTCGGCACGGTATCAGCGCGAGTTTGCGTACGACGACAACGACTGCATGACGATGCACCGGGAGCCGGGCGGCGAACGGTATTACTACACCTGGGCGTGGTTTGAAGGCCCGGACGATGCGGCGTGGAGGGTGACGGGCCATCATACGGACAGCGGCGAGCAGTACCGTCTGGACTGGAATCTGGCAGAACGTTCGCTGTGCGTGACGGATAGTCTGGGGCGTACGCGCTGCCACTGGTGGGATGCGCAGGGCCTGGTGACGGCGTACCGGGACGAGGCCGGGCAGATGACCACTTTCCGCTGGAGCGATGAAGAGCGGTTACTGCTGGGGATGACGGACGCGCAGGGCGGCAAATGGCGTTATGTCTATGACCGTCTCGGCCACCTGACGGAGACGCATGACCCGCTGGGCCGGGTTGAGCAGACGCAGTGGCATCCGGTGTGGCACCAGCCGGAAACGGAGGTGGATGCCGCGGGGGCGGCGTGGCGTTATGAGTATGATGAGCGGGGCAACCTGCAGGCGGTCAGCGACCCGCTGCACCAGCGCACGGTATACGGGTACGACCGGCACGGCCAGGTGGTGCGGATAACCGACGCGCGGGGCGGAGATAAATACCTGCAGTGGAACGAAGACGGGCAGCTTATGCGCCACACGGACTGTTCTGGCTCGCAGACGGCATGGTTTTATGATGAACGCACGCGGCTGGAAAGGGTGACGGACGCGGAGAGTAACAGTACGCGTTACAGCTATGACGGCAACGGACATCTGACGGAGGTCATGTTCGCGGACGGGCGTACGGAGCGTTACCAGCCGGATGCGGCGGGACGGCTGGTGAAATACACCAGCCCGGCAGGGCAGATAACACGCTGGCAGCGGGACGGCCAGGGGCGGGTGCGCAGGCAGACGGATGCGACGGGTCGCAGGACGGCGTATGAGTACGACGCTTACGGGCGGTTGACCACGCTCACGAACGAGAACGGGGAAAGCTACCGGTTCCGGTACGATGTTCTGGACCGGGTGACGGAACAGACGGACCCCGGCGGCAGCCGCCGGGTATACGGGTATAACGCGCTGAATGCGGTGACGGCAGTGATATACGGCGGGGAGCGCGGGGGCGAAATCCGTCACGGTCTGGAGCGTGATGCGGCGGGGAGGCTGACGGCGAAAATCACGCCGGAGACGCGCACGGAATACCGGTACGACGCGGCGGACCGTGTGCTGGAAATCCGCCGCAGGCGGCATGATGCGGCGGAAGGCGGAGAGCCGGAAGTTATCCGGTTCAGCTACGACAGTGCGGGTAACCTGCTGAGCGAGGAGACGGCGCAGGGCGTGCTGCAGAACCGGTACGATGTTCAGGGCAACCGCACAGAAACGCAGATGCCGGACGGGCGGACGCTGCGGTACCTGTACTACGGGAGCGGCCATCTCCAGCAAATCAACCTGGGGCGTGATGTCATCAGCGAGTTCACGCGCGACCACCTGCACCGTGAGGTGCAGCGGAGCCAGGGGCGGCTGGACACGCGGCGGATGTACGACCGGACGGGCCGGTTAACGCGGAAACTGACCTGTAAAGGAATGCGCGGTGTGGTGCCGGAGACGTTTATCGACCGGGAATATGCGTACAGCGGCCAGGATGAGCTGCTGAAAAAGCGGCACAGCCGGCAGGGGGTGACGGATTATTTTTACGACACGACGGGGCGTATCACGGCGTGCCGGAATGAGGCATACCTGGACAGCTGGCAGTACGACGCGGCGGCGAACCTGCTGGACAGGCGGCAGGGAGAGACCGCGCAGGCGGGTGCAGGCAGCGTGGTGCCGTTCAACCGGATAACGTCATATCGTGGGCTGCATTACCGTTACGATGAATATGGCCGGGTGGTGGAAAAGCGGGGCCGCAACGGTACGCAGCACTATCGCTGGGATGCGGAGCACCGGCTGACGGAAGTGGCGGTCATCCGGGGGAGCACCGTACGGCGTTACGGGTACGTGTACGACGCGCCGGGCAGGCGGGTGGAGAAGCACGAGCTGGACGCGGAAGGAAAGCCGTATAACCGGACGACGTTTTTATGGGACGGAATGCGGCTGGCACAGGAGTGCAGGCTGGGAAGAAGCAGCAGCCTGTATATCTACAGCGACCAGGGGAGCCACGAGCCGCTGGCGCGGGTGGACAGGGCGGCGCCGGGCGAAGCGGATGAGGTGCTGTATTACCATACGGACGTAAACGGCGCGCCGGAGGAGATGACGGACGGCGGGGGCAATATTGTCTGGGAAGCGGGCTATCAGGTATGGGGGAACCTGACGCATGAAAAAGAAACCCGGCCCGTACAGCAGAACCTGCGTTTCCAGGGGCAATATCTGGACAGGGAAACGGGGCTGCATTACAATTTGTACAGATTTTATGATCCGGATATCGGGAAGTTTATATCGGGCGATCCTATTTCGATCCGGGGCGGGATAAATCTTTATCAGTATGCGCCTAATCCGCTGTCATGGATAGATCCGTTAGGCTTAGATGTTGTTCGTGTTTATCATTATACGAGTAAAGATGGATATAACGGAATTATGGGGTCAGGCACAATTCAAACAAAAGATCCCGGCGCTAGAGGAAAAGGATCAATTCAGGGAAAACCTCAAGGTGTATACGTCACTACATTATCTCCTGAGGAATTAAAATCATCTGGCTTGAGAGGAAAAATGGGATTGACTAAAGAAAAGAGCACCCATTTTATTTCATTCGAAATTGATAGTTCTAAGGTTAAGAGAGTAGATAGACAGAATGGATATCTAAGGCTCTATATAGAAGAAGACATAGTGCTCAGAGATGTGAATAACAAGCTCCGAGGTGATGTTAAACATGGTGCTTCTGGATGCAAATAGTTTAGGAGATACACATATGGCTGAATGGTCTGGCGTTATGTATGGATTTTATACTAATAAGTCGATAGATAATATATTCTCTTCATGGGGTAAAAAAATAGCATCTATTAATTATAAATACAAACGCGATAGCTTTCGGGATGAGGAATTTTTATTTTTCTATAAAAATGATGAAATGCAAAATTATCATCTTGAGAATGGATATAATTTAGATCTTGATGGTGAAGGTTGTTTTTGTATTGAGGCAAAAAGTACAAAATTGAATGGAATTGCTACTCTATTCGAAATTGATAATGACTCAAGTTTTGAGCCTTATGATATAAATTTACATTTCGATAATGTATTTTATTATGTACTTATATTACCTGATCTAATTGAGAACTCAGATTTTTGTCATAATATTCATAACTTATTTATTAATATTCTTGATGAGAAAAAATAGAGTAATGCCAGGTAAGATTTTAAATCTTCCCGGCTTTTTGTTTATTTAATTACCGTTGATTCCACTAAACCAGCACGTCCTTATTCCCCTTAACCACCTGTTTAGCCTGATAAAGTTGCTCGCGTAGCTTCTGCAGCGCGGCGTGGTGCCGGAGACGTTTATTGACCGGGAATATGCGTACAGCGGCCAGGATGAGCTGCTGAAAAAGCGGCACAGCCGGCAGGGGGTGACGGATTATTTTTACGACACGACGGGGCGCATCACGGCGTGCCGGAATGAGGCATACCTGGACAGCTGGCAGTACGACGCGGCGGCGAACCTGCTGGACAGGCGGCAGGGAGAGACCGCGCAGGCGGGTGCAGGCAGCGTGGTGCCGTTCAACCGGATAACGTCATACCGTGGGCTGCATTACCGTTACGATGAATATGGCCGGGTGGTGGAAAAGCGGGGCCGCAACGGCACGCAGCACTACCGCTGGGACGCGGAGCACCGGCTGACGGAAGTGGCGGTCATCCGGGGGAGCACCGTACGGCGTTACGGGTACGTGTACGACGCGCCGGGCAGGCGGGTGGAGAAGCACGAACTGGACGCGGAAGGAAAGCCGTATAACCGGACGACGTTTTTATGGGACGGAATGCGGCTGGCGCAGGAGTGCAGGCTGGGGAGAAGCAGCAGCCTGTATATCTACAGCGACCAGGGGAGCCACGAGCCGCTGGCGCGGGTGGACAGGGCGGCGCCGGGCGAAGCGGATGAGGTGCTGTATTACCATACGGACGTAAACGGCGCGCCGGAGGAGATGACGGACGGCGGGGGCAATATTGTCTGGGAAGCGGGCTATCAGGTATGGGGGAACCTGACGCATGAAAAAGAAACCCGGCCCGTACAGCAGAACCTGCGTTTCCAGGGGCAATATCTGGACAGGGAAACGGGGCTGCATTACAATTTGTACAGATTTTATGATCCGGATATCGGGAAGTTTATATCGGGCGATCCAATCTCGCTGAGGGGCGGAATAAACTTATATGCGTATGCACAGAATCCGTTAAGCTGGATCGATCCGCTGGGATTGACAGGGGAGTGGGTTAATCCCAAAGATATTAATTTCTCTCAAAGAACAATATCACCTCATGATTATGCCGAAATTATGCGTAATGGTGGTTGGGATTGGGATAGGTCTCCATTAAGAGTAATTGATATTGATGGGCAATTAGTCTCTTATGATAATAGGCGATTAGACGCAGCTCTAGAGGCCGGATTAGATAAGGTTAAAGTTATTAGGATTGACCCTAATGCTCCTCATCCTGACTCATCTACTGGAAAAACATGGTTGCAAAAATTTCGAGAGAGATTTAGAGACAGAAGAAATATAAAGGCCGGTGGAATAGTACCAGATAAAGGATTAAATTCTCGACCGGAAAGAACATCAAGAGGTTGCAAATGAAAAATATCATTCAGTTATGGGAAGATAACTTATTACCGATAAAAGATGCTATTTATTTTTCCAACGGCAGATCTTTTCTTTGTAAAATAATGGATTATCCTACTCTTCATATTGAGAGAAATGGTGAATTTGATTTCTCTGCCTTTTATGAAAAAAATAAAGATGAAGTTACTGACATTGATAAATTTAGAGAAATTAAATTAGCGAATAATTGCTATTGTTGCGTTGGAGAAGGTAGCTATGGTTCTGAAGGCTTTGTCGCCTATCTCGATGAAAATAAAAACTTAGTTTGGGTTCTTTATTCCGAAGAATCTAACCCGTTTATTAATGTGTCTGAATATATACCTGATATTATTATAGTAGAATCAAGTTCTAATATTAGATTAAAAATCAATATAAACAATCCCATGGATTTAGAATTAGTAGTTTAAATAAAAAGCCGGGTAAGAAATTAAATCTTCCCGGCTCTTTTGTTATTTAATTCCCGTTCACCACATTATTTACCCCCGCCTTAATATGCTTCATCGACTTTTTCACCTGATAAAGCTCCTTCCGTAGATCCCTCACTTCATCCGTTTCTGCAATCAGGATCAAACCCCGCTCGGAGATCTTCACAACAACGCTCGCCCCGGTCTCAAATCCCGCTTCTTCCTGGCAGTCGCCGCTGGGGATTTGTGAGTAACAGGTGGTCATGCAGGTTTCGCTGTTGATGTGGCGGACGCTGGCGCCGGAGGCATTCATATTTGCTGACTAAATAAATTCTTAATTCTCCGCCGGATGCTGGCTGATTGTGGAGCTCAGGGTGAGCGAGTATGGGCGCGACATCCTGGCACTGAGCCCCCCTCTCCCCGGCCAGCTCCGGGCGGTGATGAGCAACCGGCTGCCGGGGCCGTATTTTGACGATGAAACGGGCCTGCATTAAAATCTGTTCAGATATTATGCACCGGAGTGTGGCAGGTTCGTCAGTCAGGACCCGATTGGGCTGGCGGGGGGCATTAACTTATATCAGTATGCGCCAAACCCTCTATCTTGGATCGACCCATTAGGGTTAACTACTGAATATAAATCAGAATCCCCCTATCATGGACGCAAACCAATGTATGTAAACCAATGTATGTAAACCCAGGGCATAATGATCCTTCCTCACCTGATTTTAGAGGCGGTGGAAGTAAAACAACGCATTTGCCTCCTGATGCAGAAGAAGTTTATCGAAGAGCTGTACCTTCTGATTCTTCTGGTAATTCGTGGTTTGGCCGAAATAGTGAGGGGGAATTTTATCGTTACCAAGGGAGTAACGGCGAGGTTCACTGGAATGGTAGAGAAAAATCTGATAGAGGGTTGAAAGTTCCAAAATGGATTCGCGATAGATTTAACCAAATGGTTGCTAGGGTTAAAGGATCAGGAGGTAAATGTGGCTAATCTAATTTTTGGAGAACCAAGCCTTTTTTCTATAAATATATCTACTGATGATCGTTTTGCCAGCGTATCTATTTTTTGTGCATCAGAGGAAATTGGTGATAGCAGTGAATATGTATTGCTGAGTACCTTTATTTCACTTATCAAAAACAAGATTGATAATTATGACTATTCTTTATCTAACGAATTGTTTAATCTAGAGAAAAATGATGTTTTTTCATATGTTGTTGATGGGTTTGAAAAAGCAGAAAGTTGGAGGGAATCTCAACGATTAGAATCCATCTTGATTACATTGAATCTAGCTCCTTGTTTTGATGGTGAAACTTTCATTTTATTATCCACTGATGAATATGATAGAATTATATGGAAAACATTCAATTCGGAAATTATCAGTGAAGCATTCCTTCCTGCTGGATATGTATTAAAACAGTTTGATTTATTGTTTAATAATTTCTCCAATTAATTCAAAAGCCGGGAAGATATTAATATCTTCCCGGCTTTTTATTATTTAACTTTAGTTCAATGCACTAAACAAGCACATCCTTAATCCCCTGTTTAGCCTGATAAAGCTGCTCGCGCAGCTCCTGCACCTCGTTACAGTCCGCCATCAGCACAATACACCCCTGTGAAATCTTCACGGTCACGCCGCGCCCGGTCTTAAATCCCGCTTCCGCTGTAAGTATCCCGCATAATCGAGCCATTCACATTTAGAGATCATCCGACATAATCAATCTGCCAACGCAGGAGATCGCTGTGCGTAAAGCCCGTATTACTGCGCACCAGATCATCGCTGTGATTAGATCAGTCGAATCCGGACGGACTGTTAAAGATGTCTGCCGGGAGATCGGTATTTCTGAAGCCACCAGGGACAACTGGAAGTCTGGATACGGCGGCAGGGATACGCGTGGAATCACAAAAGGCTCCACCGTATTTACTGTCTGCTCAAGCTGAATTTTCGCCGTAAGGGTAAACAACGGCTGCCGGTACGCAATCCCTCGCCACTGGTCACGCCGGAAGCGCTGAACCAGAGCTGGTCTGTGGGCGTCGTTTTCGCACGTTCAATGTTGTTGATGACTGTAATCGTAAAGCGTTGTCGATAGAAATCGATCTGAATCTGCCAGCTCTGCGAGTGGTCCGTGTACTCGACAGGATTACAGCATCCGCGGTTATCCGGCCATGCTGCGTATGGATAAGGGATCGGAATTTATCTCGCTGGCACTGGCTGAATGGGCAAAGAAACATGCAGTAAAGCTGGCGTTTATCCAGCCGGGTAAGCCGAAGAAAAACGTTTTCATCGCGCGCTTTAACCGGACATACCGTACAGAAATACTCAATTCTTATCTGTTCAGAACGCTGAATGAGGTGTGGGAAATTACGGATAAAAGGTTATCAGAATATAACTGCGAACGTCCATATGAATCGCGGAACAATATGATACCGAAGGAATACCGCTAACAACATTATCTGGCCGGAATCTTAAAAATGCATGGAACTAAAACGGGTCTATTTACAGGGGCACCTGCGATGAATTTCGCTGCACTGAAAAGCGATACCGGATGAGAGTTGCTTCAAATTAATGTGCCATGTTCACGGGGAGGTGGTGCGACGTTTGCATAATCCAGCAAGAACTGAAAGGAAGGGGAGAGCTTTTTCATGCCTGTATAATCAGTCTGGCCTGTGTCAGTCAGCTCTTAGTGTTGAGACTCTCGTTGGAGCGTTATAATTGCTTTTCCGTTTCGGAAAACAAGATTTTCCATTAAAGATCTTCCCTGCGAGGAAAAGTTAACTAATAATCTTACCGTCGAGTTAGGAGATGTAGGAGATGTAGGAGATGTAGGAGATGTAGGAGATGTAGGAGATGTAGGAGATGTAGGAGATGTAGGAGATGTAGGAGATGTATGTTTAAATATAAACAATGTTGCAACGATGCCTGATAATTATCCTCTCTTCGAAGATAAGTTTCCCGCACCCAGCGTGGTGGGTTTCATTGTAATGTTATCACTTGAATGTAAATGGAAGGTATAATTGCTTTTTGACTGGCATTCTATTCCACCCTGACAATACGATGTTAACATCAATGCTGGTTATATTGGCAATAACGCAATTTTTTTCAGATTAAGAGGTGCTCTGATATATAGATTTTTATGACATTACTTGTTTGAATTGGTAACAAATACCAATAAGTGCAAGTTGTTATTACCAGCCAGGGATTTTCCCATATGGTAAAATTTGTTATGACATCATAACATTCTGGATGTGCAATTTTAACTTGGTTTTAAAGAGGTGTTTTTTCAATGAAAAACATAAAAAAATTAATTATCGCAAGCGTGTTGAGCATGATAACTGCTAGTTGTTATGCTGGTTCAATCGTGGTGGGCTCAGAGCAACAAAGTTCAGTGGATATTGGCTTTGTCTCTCCCCAGCAGTTGAGCGTAACATTTGCTCCAGTGGCGGGCTTAAAGGCTGGGGTGATTAAGTCTAATACGGATATTGCGACTATTGCAGTTAGTTCTGTTGCTGCTAAACAATTCGCGATCGCAGCGGATTTTAAGGCAAAGGATGTCATGAATGGCGATACATGGACTTTATATGGTAAAAATACTGGCAAAGGAATCAAAGTGTACTTCTATGGTGAGACAACCTCACCACAGGGGAATGTAAATTACAATGGGCATCAGTGGATCATATATGATATTAACGACAAACTTGGTGTTAAACTAGCTGGAGATCAGAATGTCCCAGCTGATGTCTTCCCAATGACTGTAAACATAGCGGCATATCAAGCTTAATAGTAAGCAACTTCTATTAAGTATTATTAAGTCTTAAAGTATTCCCAGCCACAGGCTTTTCTGTACGGTGAATTTTGGTATGACATTATTCATTCTTGATGTGCTGGGGGATTTTGAAAAGGTGGATTTCCGATGAAAAACATAAAAGATTTAATTATCGCAAGCGCATTGAGCATTATGGCTGCTGGTTGTTATGCTGGCTCGCTCGTGCCGAATACAAGCACTGGCGTGTCGGCGGATGTAAACTTCAGCAATCCTGGACAACTACAAGCACAGCTTACTCCAGTGTCTGGCTTGGTGGCAGGGCCTCATAAGGGGGATGAGGCTATTGCTATACTTTCGGCAAGCGGTTCGAGCAAACAATACGCGGTAACGGGAGATTATTCTAAACCTGAAACAGTGGGCAACGACAGCGATGTGTGGACGGTAATTGGTAAAAGTGGTAATACCATTAAAATTACCTTTGGGGGGGTAGCCTGTGGCTCAAAAGGTTCATTAGTGGATGGTGCTTCGCATAAGTGGTGGATATATAACATGACAGACAAAGTCGCTGTGAAATTGTCTGGATCACAAACGGTAAAGGCTGATACTTATCCAGTGACGATACACATAGCGGAGTATCAAGCTTAATAGTAAACAACTTTTATTGCGCTTTATTAAGGCGCAATAAATATCAAGTCATACATTTTTTTATAACTTGTAATATGAAAATTATTATTTTTGGTGTAATGGCGGCTGTTTTATTCGTCTCTAATTCTATAACTCCTCCAGTGTATGCCTCTGAGCAGAAATTAAATTTAAACACTAAATCATTCAGCGTGAAGCTGGGGGCTACACGGGTGATTTATCACGCTGGTACAGCTGGAGCCACGCTCTCGGTGAGCAACCCGCAGAATTACCCTATTTTGGTTCAGTCTTCAGTCAAAGCAGCAGACAAAAGTTCGCCTGCTCCCTTTTTGGTGATGCCGCCTCTATTTCGTTTAGAAGCGAACCAGCAGAGTCAAGTGCGTATTGTCCGTACTGGTGGTGACATGCCAATGGATCGTGAAACTTTACAGTGGGTCTGTGTAAAGGCGGTACCACCCGAAAATGAACCGTCGGATACACAGGCTAAGGGCGCGACCCTTGACCTCAATTTGTCCATCAACGTCTGTGATAAGCTGATTTTCCGCCCGGATGCCGTGAAGGGGACGCCGGAAGATGTTGCAGGAAATTTAAGATGGGTGGAGACGGGCAACAAACTTAAGGTGGAGAACCCCACCCCGTTTTACATGAATTTAGCCTCCGTCACAGTAGGGGGAAAGCCCATTACAGGGCTTGAGTATATCCCCCCCTTTGCTGACAAAACACTAAATATGCCAGGTGGCACTCGTGGTGATATCGAGTGGAGCGTTATTACAGACTTTGGTGGTGAAAGTCATCCGTTCCACTACGTCCTTAAATAAATCCAGGGGCTTAGCGGCAGAATATGAAGTTCAAACATCCTGCCTTGCTACTGTTTATCGCGGGAGTAGTTCACTGCGCAAATGCGCACGCTTACACATTCGATGCATCGATGTTGGGCGATGCAGCGAAAGGGGTTGATATGTCGCTCTTTAACCAGGGGGTACAACAGCCAGGGACTTATCGCGTGGACGTGATGGTGAATGGTAAACGTGTCGACACCCGTGATGTGGTGTTCAAATTGGAAAAGGATGGGCAAGGAACGCCTTTTCTGGCTCCTTGTTTGACGGTCAGTCAGCTTTCACGCTACGGCGTAAAAACGGAAGATTACCCTCAGTTGTGGAAAGCAGCAAAGCCCCCAGATGAGTGTGCGGATCTGACCGCCATTCCACAGGCTAAAGCGGTACTGGATATCAATAATCAGCAACTGCAACTGAGTATTCCGCAGTTGGCGTTGCGTCCGGAATTTAAGGGGATCGCTCCTGAAGATCTCTGGGATGATGGTATTCCGGCGTTTCTGATGAACTACAGTGCGAGGACAACGCAGACGGATTACAAAATGGATATGGAGAGGCGTGACAACTCTTCCTGGGTACAACTGCAACCGGGAATCAATATAGGTGCGTGGCGTGTCCGCAATGCGACCAGCTGGCAGCGGAGTAGTCAACTGTCGGGGAAGTGGCAGGCAGCATATACCTATGCTGAGCGTGGACTGTACTCACTAAAAAGTCGTCTGACTCTGGGGCAAAAGACTTCGCAGGGGGAGATATTTGATAGTGTGCCATTTACCGGTGTGATGTTGGCATCGGATGACAACATGGTGCCCTACAGTGAGCGGCAGTTTGCTCCGGTAGTGCGTGGGATTGCCCGCACGCAGGCTCGGGTGGAGGTCAAACAGAATGGTTACACCATTTACAACACCACTGTGGCGCCCGGACCGTTTGCACTGCGGGATCTGTCGGTAACAGACAGTAGTGGTGATCTGCATGTCACCGTGTGGGAGGCCGATGGCAGTACACAAATGTTTGTGGTGCCGTATCAGACCCCGGCGATAGCACTGCACCAGGGATATTTGAAGTACAGCCTGTTGGCGGGCCGATACCGATCGTCAGACTCTGCAACGGATAAGGCGCAGATCGCGCAGGCTACGTTGATGTATGGTCTGCCGTGGAATCTCACTGCATACGGCGGTATACAGAGTGCAACGCACTATCAAGCTGCATTGCTTGGTTTGGGGGGATCTCTCGGGCGGTGGGGGAGTTTATCTGTCGATGGAAGCGACACACACAGTCAGCGTCAGGGGGAGGCAGTACAGCAAGGAGCCTCCTGGCGACTGCGTTACAGCAACCAGCTGACTGCGACGGGGACAAATTTTTTTCTGACGAGATGGCAGTATGCCTCACAGGGCTATAACACCCTATCCGATGTGCTCGACAGTTATCGACATGATGGCAACCGTCTATGGTCGTGGCGGGAAAATTTGCAGCCGAGCTCGCGTACCACCCTGATGTTGAGTCAGTCAGGGGGGAGGCATTTGGGCAATCTGAGTTTAACCGGTTCCCGTACCGACTGGCGTAATCGCCCCGGTCATGATGACAGCTACGGACTGAGTTGGGGAACCTCTATTGGAGGGGGCTCGCTGTCATTGAACTGGAATCAAAACAGAACGCTGTGGCGCAATGGCGCGCACCGTAAAGAGAACATAACCAGCCTGTGGTTCAGTATGCCATTAAGCCGCTGGACGGGGAATAATGTAAGTGCTAGTTGGCAGATGACTTCACCATCACACGGTGGTCAGACGCAACAAGTGGGGGTCAACGGAGAGGCATTCAGTCAGCAACTGGATTGGGAGGTGCGTCAGAGTTACCGTGCCGATGCCCCGCCAGGTGGTGGTAATAACAGCGCATTGCACTTGGCATGGAATGGGGCTTACGGCCTGTTAGGTGGTGACTATAGCTACAGCCGGGCGATGCGCCAGATGGGAGTCAATATCGCGGGAGGTATAGTTATCCACCATCATGGTGTGACGCTGGGGCAACCTTTGCAAGGCTCAGTGGCGCTGGTTGAAGCGCCAGGGGCCTCGGGGGTGCCAGTTGGCGGCTGGCCTGGCGTTAAGACGGATTTTCGTGGCGACACCACAGTGGGCAACCTGAGCGTCTATCAGGAGAATACAGTCAGTCTCGATCCGTCGCAACTACCGGATGACGCAGAGGTCACACAAACCGATGTGCGCGTGGTGCCAACCGAAGGGGCGGTGGTGGAAGCGAAGTTTCACACTCGCATCGGGGCCAGGGCACTGATGACGCTGAAACGGGAAGATGGTAGCGCCATTCCTTTCGGGGCGCAGGTTATAGTCAATGGGCAGGATGGCAGCGCTGATCTGGTGGATACTGATAGCCAGGTTTATCTCACTGGTCTGGCGGATAAGGGCGAACTGACGGTGAAATGGGGAGCACAGCAATGTCGGGTTAACTACCACCTACCTGCCCACAAGGGAATCGCGGGCTTGTATCAAATGAGCGGTCTCTGCAGATAGCCGATTCTGAAGGAGAGAATAATGTGGATGAAAATACAGCGAGTGAAAACGGTTATCTATAGCGTAAGCTTACTGGTCGCTGCCAGTAGCTTGGTGCCGATAGCGAACGCCGCAGAAAAACTTCAGACAACGCTACGTGTAGGGGCTTACTTTCGGGCTGGGCACGTGCCAGATGGGATGGTGCTTGCGCAAGGCTGGGTGACTTATCACGGCAGTCACAGCGGGTTTCGGGTATGGAGCGATGAGCAAAAGGCGGGTAACACGCCTACCGTATTGCTGCTGAGCGGGCAACAGGATCCTCGCCATCACATTCAGGTTCGCCTGGAGGGTGAGGGGTGGCAACCAGATACGGTGAGTGGTCGTGGCGCCATTTTAAGAACCGCTGCAGATAACGCCAGTTTCAGTGTGGTCGTTGATGGCAATCAGGAAGTGCCTGCGGATACCTGGACGCTGGATTTTAAGGCCTGTGCATTGACACACGAGGAGGCGTAGACATCTGTTCCACTCATACTACCTGTATCAGTGAATAAGGCGAATACTGTATATCAGGTTCGAGGATGTATTGAAAATTTACTCAAGGCAAATATGGTTAGCAATCTTCATTGCAGAAAAATCAATTGCTGATTGATTTTAAAATCTGAAATTCATCTTTTTTTGTAGGGAGAGGAATATTATGTTTCGTAAAATAATTTAACGGACACTGATGCCTTTATTATTTCTGTTTTGTGGATTTGTTTGATTCACTCTTTTGTGAGCGGGCTTTATAAGCCCCTGGTATAAGGTTTGTTTATCTGTCAGGTATTCATATGTGATATTTAAGATTTTATGTTTAGGGGGCTTTTTCTTGTCCCCTCAGGCGTAAAAATAATTTATTTTTTACATAAAGGAATAAAGCATATGTCTTATGCACGACATTTACCGGTATTAATGTATCACCATGTCAGTGATAAACCCGGACAGATAACCTTATCTCCCCGTACGTTCCGGGCGCAGATGAAATGGCTGGCCGAATCTGGCTGGAAAACCGTTACTGCTGCAGAGGTGGAAGCTTTTTATCATGGTGCAAGATTGCCTCGTAAAAGCGTCATGCTGACCTTTGATGGCGGCTGGCTGGATAACTGGTTGCAGGTTTTTCCGGTGCTGCAGGAGTTTAATCTGCATGCGCATCTCTTTCTTGTGACCAGTTTGATCAGTGACGGACCGGTCCGTATTCCTGCAGGCGAACCGGTGTACTCTCATGATGAGTGTCAGATGCTGGTTAAACAAGGCCGGGCTGATGAGGTCATGCTGCGCTGGTCAGAGGTCCGGGAGATGCACCTCAGTGGCCTTGTTGAGTTTCACTCGCACACGCACACCCACCGACGCTGGGACCAGAAACCTGTGTCCCGTAATCCGTCGGATTTGCTTCGTGTCGATATTCTTCTTAGTCGTAAGCGGATGAGGGAGATGCTGGGTTATTGCAGTCAGCATCTGTGCTGGCCTGAGGGCTGGTATTGTTCTGACTATATTCATGTGGCTGAAGAGCTGGGGTTCACATACCTGTATACCACAGAAAGGCGTATGAACAATCCAGTCATCGGTTCACAGCGTATTGGTCGTATCAACACAAAGGAGCGAAAGAATGTGGGCTGGCTGAAACGTCGTCTGTTTTATCACACCACGCCCGGATTTTCTTCGCTGCTGGCCCGGCATAAGGGGGCACGTCGGATAGCTGACTGAGCCGGAGACCAGGATGAAAGTGCTGCATACCGAATCCTCCCCCATCATCGGCGGGCAGGGGTTGTAGGCTATATCCCAAATGATGGTGCTGATTTTGAGCAGAAATAAGATAACACCGGAGGCCGTGATAGACCCGGTTGCGCAGAATCTGGAGGCAGCAGGTCACTGGCGCAGGGCTTCTACCCGCTGGCTTTTGGTCATGGGAGATTTTGAATGTACAGAGGCCCAGCGGGAGTGGTTGTTGTTGCGCCGGAATTATTGCCTTGCGCAGATATCTTCCCTTGGCGCCAGTAAAGCTGGATATCAGCGACGTGACGAAATGAGAGGAGCCTGCACATAGGTTTATGTTTTGAGTAAGCGTCTTATTTAAACCGTCTGTTCTGTTTCCTCCGCTTTCACAAATAATGTCGAACCGGGTGGGGGGGACTTAAGTAAGAATAATCTGGCGATGTTTTGCTTGTTTCCACGGGATACTTTGTTAGGTGAACGATGCAATTAATGCGCTCCAGACTGCGTCACAGAAAAGGAGAATGCCTTTGCAGAACGGGCGCATGACAATGAACCACTTTATTATTGGTATCTGGTTCGGCGACAACCTTGACGATCACTTCTGAGATAGGGTATTTACACTGAGTGGTAAACAGGTTCAATTAGTAACCGGAGATGGATGCAAAATCATGATCGATTCAGATGCTATTTTGCAGCCAATAGATTTTTTATTAAGATGATATCAAGGACATTGAGGCACACAATGACGCATCAGTAAGTCGTTGATAGCTCATTTGATATAAGAATTTCTTTTATCAACGGAAGATAATGATGGAACTGATCAATAATCGTGGTATGCGAGACTGGATGATATTTATTAAAGTGGCGGAAGTAGGGAATCTTTCCCGGGCTGCACGGGAATTAGATATTAGCATTTCTGCTGTCAGTAAATCGCTTAGCCGCCTTGAGAATTCTATTGAGGTTACTTTACTTCGGCGCGATTCACATCACTTAGAACTGACTGGAGCTGGTCAGACAGCCTATGCAAGCATGAAAAGGATAACATCTTCCTTTCAGTCCTTGCTGGATGAATTGCGAAATCCGGATAAAATTATCAGAGGGAGTATAAAATTTTCGGCTCCGGCTATTGTCTGTGAGTTTCTTGCCAATAAGTGGATATGGGAATTTACAGCTAGCTATCCGGATACAAAAATCTACCTGGATTCACGAGAGCGTAGCGATTTTTTTAGTAAATCCCTGGAGTTTGATGAGCTGGTTTTTAAAAGTGGCATAATCGAAAGTGAGGATCTCGTGTATCGAAAGATAAGCCCTTTAAAGTTGGTTCTTTGTGCGAGTCCGAAATATATCAGAAAATATGGCAGGATCTCACACCCTGGCGATTTGGAAAATCACATTATTGTGGGTCTTCACAATCATGGTCTTTCCGGACCTCTTACTCTTTTCCGTCAAGATGAATCATACACTATTAGTGGCGCTGTTAATGTTCATTTATCTTCCAATAATCTTTTGAGTGTTCTTAATTTGGTTTTAGAAGGAAAGGGTATCAACCTCATGACTCCGGCCTGGCTTGCCACCAAATACTTAAAAAATAATGAACTTGAAATTATACTTCCTGAATGGAGGGTTCCAGATCTCCCCATTTATCTTGTATGGCGTCATCGTCAGTATTATTCTCCTTTATTTCAACGCTTTCTGTCTTTTATTGAAGATAAATGGAATAATCGCCCACAAATTGATTTTCTGAATGATGATTAACCCGTTTGGAATGGTTTTGACACGTTCCTGACTTAAACCCACATGATGATGACTGAATTGAGGCATCGAGATATGCGACTGGTCAGCCAGTCGTCTTTTGACGATGCCCAATACAAAACATGATGCCGACTGACGGAAATGATAATACCCGGAAACAGGACGGGGCTGTTTTTGGGCAGCCGGAAGTTAAGCCCATACCAGAAACGTTGCAGTGTACTGAAAAATGGCGCCAGGTTGCACCTGTTCAACGATTTTCTGAAGGCGCAGGAGTATTCATTACTGATATCCTCCATTGCGCCTTCGGGAACCCACAGGACCAGCTATTTTACCGATAGTGTTTAAAAGGCGTAAGTAATGCCGAGCATGAAGTCATTGGAGGCAGCCTTTGTGTCTGCATCATAAGCGGTATGTTCATCACCAGCATAGTGATTTTTTGAAATGCTTACTTTGCCAGCATTAATGTATTTATAACTGGCGTCAATCATAATATTATCTGTTACAGCATATTTTGCACCGATACCTGCGCCCCAGGCAAAGTTATTTTTTGAAGCAGACAGAGTTTCATTAATACCAAAACCAACAGGAATGGTGTTATTACTTAGCTTCACATGAGCGAGGCCAACGCCTGCGCTGATATAGGGAGTAAATGCCGTACTATTGTGAAAATCATAATAGCCATTAACCATGTAAGTGGTCATTCGGACCTGATTTTTTACATTTATGTGTACTGGATCACCAAATGCAATAATATCCTGCCCGCCTTTAGCATCCGTCTCACCTCTGAAAGTGGTATCCAGTTCTAAACGTACTGGAAGCTGGAATGGATCATAAAAGTCATAACCGATAGCAACCCCGCCGCCAAAAACGCCTTTGGTACGGTCAGGTAACGTTGCATGACCATTGACTATCTCATCCTGGCTGAAGGTTGAGTTGATTCCATAGACATTGACTACGGATGTCCCCGCTTTCCCGGTGATATAGATCCCTTCTTTTGCTGATGCAGTAGCGGACCAGGCTACCACAAGGGGAATGATGCAGACTGCGAAAAAGTTTTTCATTTCAGAACCTGCCTTAATATTGGGCTAAAAGACAAGTTTCACGGTATAGGGTGTGATATAACGATTACATAAACGAAGCCCAAAAAACGGTCTATTGTAACGCTGGGTTTTCTGTAAGCGGGTAAAAAATGAGATGAAGATTTTAAATAACAATACGATAATCGTCGGTATGGAAATCCATCTCCTCGCCAAATTGCCCCACGTACGGTTTCACTTCTACGTTATGTAACGGGTAGTGTGAGATGGAGCGATGCTGTAAGAAAAAGATGAAGATGAATTTGTACCCGACCTGGATAAAGCCCGTTATCCCGGAATAACGGGCAAAAATATTTACTCAAGTGCCTGGGCGAGATCTTGTTGTACCTGTTGACGCTGTTCTGGTGTTAAGACTTTGCTTAAATCAAAATAATATTTAACCCGATAATAGCGAGCCTGTTGTTCTATGTTACTGAAGGCTGCAAGCTGCTGTTTTACGGCGGCGTCATCCCATTTACCGGATTTAATCACCTCTATCAGCGCACCGTCTTTAATTCCCTTCATAGAAATCTGACTGACGTCGGTTTCCAGTTGTTGGTGAAGTTTTTTGATCCGGGTAATCTGATCGTTTGTCAGCTTCAGATGCTGGACAATAGGATCCTGGGCGGGCAGGGGAGGATTGGGGACAGCGGTGGCGAAAGCGCCAAAAGAAACGCCCGCCAGAGTCGCTGCCAGTAAAGTTGTGCGTACAAAGTTTTTCATGAAGATATCCTGATAAGGGAGTGATTAACCGTTTTTATTACCCACGAATGGCGAGCAATTATCTTAGAGCCTATCCCAGTAGGGCTATTTTACTTGCCATTTTGGACCTGGGCAGTGCTCAAAATCCTCACGTACTACGTGTACGCTCCGGTTTTTGCGCGCTGTCCGTGTCCAAACTGGCTGCGCCAATAACGCCTGGTGGGATAGGCTCTTAGTCAGAATACGTTGCCTGCCACATTACGCCACGCGAATTTGTTTTACGGAGAGTTACGGAGTGAAACAATCCCGCCGCGGTGAGCGGCAGGTTGCTTACAAGGTGAATGGATCGGCATCGCGCCAGGCTGGAAATTTTTCGCGATAGTCCTGCAAGGCGACGAGAGAAAGATCGGCATCGATACGTGTCGCCTGGTGTGGTTCGGCGGTGGCGATAATGTCGCCCTGGGGATTAATGATCCGGCTATCGCCGCGATAATGTAACCCGTTACCATCGGTGCCAACCCGGTTGCAGCCTGCGACATAAGCCTGATTTTCAATAGCGCGCGCCGTCAGTAATGTTTGCCAGTGTAGCGAGCGCGGCGCGGGCCAGTTCGCTACATACAGCGCCAGATCGTAATCATTGCGGTTGCGCGACCATATCGGAAAGCGCAGATCGTAACAGATCAGCGGCAGAATGCGCCAACCGCGCCACTGCACGATGATGCGTTTATCGCCTGCGGCATAATGTTGATGTTCATCCGCCATACGAAACAGATGGCGCTTATCATAGAGATGAACCTTGCCTTCCGGTTCAACCAGTAAGAAGCGATTTACGGCGCCGCGCTCAGTTTGTAGCGCCGCGCTGCCGGCAATCAGAGCGTCAGTTTGTCGGGCTTTGGCCTGCATCCACGTAATCACGCTATCTTGCGAAAGTGAGTTATTAGCGGCCTCCATCGCAAAGCCGGTGGTAAACATTTCAGGCAGAACAATCACATCCCGGCCAGATACGAGCTCTAGCTGTCTGTCAAAATGACGCAGGTTTGCCGGGCCGTCCATCCAGACTAAAGGTTGTTGCAACAGAGTAATTTTCAAACCAGACACGATCGGAGCTCCTCATTGAACAGCGTCTTTACACTGTAGCATGAGCAATAATAAAAAAGCGGCAAGAAAAAGCCCCGCGAAAGCGGGGCAGGAAAGACGCGAGACTGATTATGCGGCTTCGACTTTACGCACTTTCTCCGGCAGCTTTACCGGTTTGGTCGCCAGCGCTTCAGGTTCAAAATCATCAACGTTGATACTGCGTAGGCGGCTCTCTTCCGCTTTCGCCAGAATGGCGGCTTCATCTTTATCTATAAGCCCTTTCGCCAGCGCATTGCGCGCCAGTTCATCCAGACGAGTAAACGGCAGATTTTTACCCAGTTCTTTGCAGATGCGCTGGTGGATAGGGTCGGCAGCGATGACATCACGCAGCGCTTCTTCCAGTAAACCGACCGGATTATGTTCGGCGGGTGTCAGATACTGGCCGCGCCCAATGCGTGAACGTGTGGCGTTCGGCACTTGCAGGATCTTCGCCACGGCGTGATCCAGCTTATCAGACGGCGCCAGATAATGACGGCCAGTCGGGAAGATCATCGCGGTGAGCAATCCGGCCACGACGCGGTTCGGGAAGTTCTGCAGCAGATCGTCCATCGCTTGTTCAGCACGATACAGCGCATCCTGTACGCCCCAGTGTACCAGCGGCAGGTCGGCTTCGTGGCGACCTTCGTCGTCGTAACGCTTCAGTACGGCTGAGGCCAGATAAAGCTGACTCAACACATCGCCCAGACGCGCGGAAATACGCTCGCGGCGTTTCAGGCTGCCGCCCAGTACCGCCATTGACACGTCGGACAGCAGCGCCAGGTTTGCGCTCAGTCGGTTCAGATGCTGGTAATAACGCTTCGTGGCGTCGCCGGTTGGCGTATGGCTCGTTAATCCGCGGGTCAGGCCAAGCCAGAAACTGCGGACGGTATTGCTGCCGACATGGCCGATATGTTTAAACAACAGCTTATCAAAGGCATTCACATCATTATTCTGCGCTGCGGCCATCTCTTCCAGTACATAAGGATGGCAGCGAATGGCGCCCTGACCAAAGATCATCATGCTACGGGTCAGGATATTCGCGCCTTCCACGGTGATCGCGATAGGCGCGCCCTGGTAAGCACGCGCCAGGAAGTTGCTCTCGCCCAGCATAATGCCTTTACCCCCAGTGATATCCATCGCGTCGATAATGGACTGCTGGCCGCGGTGGGTGCAGTGGTACTTCACGATAGCCGACAGTACCGCCGGTTTTTCACCCAGCATAATGCCGTAGGTGATTAACGATGCGGCGGCATCCATCACATAAGCGTTACCTGCAATACGCGCCAGCGGTTCTTCAATACCTTCCATCTTGCCGATAGAAATTTTGAACTGACGACGAATGTGAGCATAGGCGCCGGTTGCCAGCGCGACGGATTTCACCCCGCCAGTGGAGTTGGACGGCAGGGTAATACCGCGTCCTACCGACAAACATTCCACCAGCATACGCCAGCCCTGTCCGGCCATTTTGGGGCCGCCGATAATATAATCAATAGGCACGAAAATATCGTTACCGCGGGTTGGGCCATTCTGGAACGGAACGTTAAGCGGGAAGTGACGACGACCAATTTCCACACCCGGCGTTGAGGTGGGGATCAGGGCGCAGGTAATACCCAGCTCTTCTTCTCCGCCTAACAATCTATCCGGATCGGAAAGCTTAAACGCCAGGCCCAACACGGTAGCTATCGGCGCCAGCGTAATGTAACGCTTGTTCCAGGTCAGGCGCATACCCAGCACCTGCTGGCCCTGCCATTCGCCCATGCAAACCACGCCGGTATCCGGAATGGCGCCTGCATCAGAACCTGCTTCCGGGCTGGTCAGCGCAAAGCAGGGGATCTCCTGGCCGCGCGCCAGTCGCGGCAGATAGTGATTCTTCTGCTCTTCCGTACCATAGTGCTGCAACAACTCGCCAGGGCCGAGTGAGTTTGGAACGCCGACGGTGATAGCCAGAATTCCGGAGACGCCGGACAGTTTTTGCAGTACACGGGACTGCGCATAAGCGGAGAACTCCAGCCCGCCGTACTCTTTTTTAATGATCATCGCAAAAAAACGATGCTCTTTCAGATAAGCCCACAGTTCCGGCGGCAGATCCGCCAGTTCATGGGTAATCTGGAAATCGTTCGCCATCCGGCACGCTTCTTCTACCGGACCGTCGAGAAACGCTTGCTCTTCGGCAGTGAGTTGCGGTTGTGGATAGTTGTGCAGTTTTTTCCAGTCAGGCTTGCCCTGGAACAGATCGCCTTCCCACCAGGTTGTACCGGCATCAATCGCTTCTTTCTCAGTGCGCGACATCGGCGGCATGACCTTACGGAAGCCGCGGAACACCGGTGCGGAAATCATTGATTTTCGCATCGGTGTGAGGTTAAACGGCACGAGGATAATGGCCAGAGGAACCAACAGCCAGATGGACCACAGGCCAGCGACGCCAAGTGCGGCGGTCCAGGCGAGCAGAATCAGGCTGCTGAGAAATAAACTCACGCGGTGATAGGACAATGCGCCGAGCAGAACAACCGTAGCGATAATACTCAAAATCATCATAACGAAAAGCTCCCTTGCTTGTAGGAGGTCTGACCACTTGTGATGATTAGGTTGTAGTGGATGTAAAATCTTTTAGCAATGTGTTTACAAAATAATTACAACAAAGCTCACATTGTTGCCGTTTTTGGGGGCACGAAAAATCAAAAGCGTGAGGCGTTAATTCGGCTTATGCTTCTCGCCTGTACTGCTATCCGGTACACTGCATACTGTCATTTACATTCATGCTGAAGGATATCCTCATGTACCAGGATCTTATTCGTAACGAACTGAACGAAGCGGCGGAAACGCTGGCTAATTTTTTAAAAGATGACGCCAATATTCACGCCATTCAGCGCGCGGCGGTCCTGTTGGCTGACAGTTTTAAAGCGGGTGGTAAGGTACTTTCCTGCGGTAACGGCGGCTCCCATTGCGATGCGATGCACTTTGCTGAAGAGCTGACAGGTCGTTATCGTGAAAATCGTCCGGGCTACCCGGCAATTGCGATTTCTGATGTTAGCCATATATCCTGCGTCAGTAATGATTTTGGCTATGACTATATTTTCTCTCGTTACGTTGAGGCGGTAGGGCGCGAAGGCGATGTCCTGTTAGGGATCTCGACGTCGGGTAACTCTGGTAACGTGATTAAAGCGATTGCCGCGGCCCGTGAAAAAGGCATGAAAGTGATCACGTTGACCGGTAAAGACGGCGGCAAAATGGCGGGAACGGCGGATATTGAAATTCGCGTACCGCACTTCGGTTATGCCGATCGTATTCAGGAAATTCATATCAAAGTGATTCATATCCTGATTCAGTTGATCGAAAAAGAGATGGTTAAATAACTATACCCGTCATACTTCAAGCTGCAGGTGCGTTGGTTGCGCTCAGAAACCCCAGTCACATAGTTATCTATGTTCCTGGGGATTTCCTCCCTTACCGCCTTCCTGCAACTCGAATTATTTAGGGTATAGCATATTGTTTTCTTTGATATTTTGAGATTTGATTGGCTGTAAAAATTACGCCTTCCCGCTTAAGGCGTTTGTGGAGGTGATGTATGTGCGAACTGCTTGGGATGAGCGCCAATGTGCCGACGGATATCTGCTTTAGCTTCACCGGACTGGTGCAGCGTGGCGGCGGAACCGGGCCGCATAAAGACGGCTGGGGAATTACCTTTTACGAAGGAAAGGGCTGTCGCACGTTTAAAGATCCGCAACCGAGCTACCATTCGCCGATTGCGAAACTGGTACAGAATTACCCGATCAAGTCCTGCTCGGTTATCGCCCATATCCGTCAGGCTAATCGCGGTGAAGTGGCGCTGGAAAATACACACCCTTTTACCCGGGAATTATGGGGACGCAACTGGACTTATGCTCATAACGGTCAGCTCAACGGTTATAAGTCGCTGGAAACCGGTAATTTTCGTCCGGTGGGGGAAACCGACAGCGAAAAAGCGTTTTGCTGGCTATTGCATAAATTAACGCAGCGTTATCCCCGCACGCCGGGCAACATGACAGCGGTATTTAAATATATTGCGACACTGGCGACGGTATTACGTGAAAAAGGCGTTTTTAACATGCTGCTGTCAGATGGGCGATATGTGATGGCGTTTTGCTCAACCCATTTGCACTGGATCACTCGCCGGGCGCCGTTTGGCGTAGCCACGCTGGTGGATCAGGATATGGAAATTGATTTCAGCTCACAGACCACGCCAAATGACGTGGTTACCGTGATTGCTACCCAGCCGCTAACGGGGAATGAAACCTGGCAAAAGATTATGCCAGGCGAATGGGCGTTATTTTGCCTCGGAGAGCGTATAATTTGAGGCCAGCTGTGGCTGAACGACTTCGTGACTCAACGGTTTGCTCACGACGTAACGTCCATCAACGATAGAAACAGTTGGCGGCTTATGCGTCTGTTCAAAATAATCGTAGCCGGGTTTTAGCTGCGCCCAGAAATCTTTGTAATATGAATATTTATGACGCTGCATATTGGCGTCGGTCATCCGGAACGGATAAATACTCACCTGCACGCTCGGCTGACCAAAGACCAGCGCGGCGGTGACAAACTGGAAAATCTCATCAATGCCGCTGTCGGTCATGGCATAGCAGCCGACGGAAACACAGGCGCCGTGAATCATCAGATATTTACCATCATAGCCATGCGCGCGATCGTAGGCATTGGGAAAACCAATGTTGATGGCCTTATAAAAACGGCTGTCTGGCTTGAGTTGATTGCGCTGAACGCTGTAAAACCCTTCCGGACTTTTAAAATCACCCTGACGGCGTTTCGGGCCTAACCCGCCGGAATAGTTGCAAATTTTGTAGCTATCAAGCAACTGGTATTGCTCACCCATTTTGACGTAGAGATCAAGGGTGCGCTCTTCTTTAAAAATCTGAATATAGACCGGTGAGCCCATTAACTGCTGCTTATACTCTTTACTGACCGGCGTGACGGGGCTGCTGCTGCTCAGCAAACCGGCAAATGAGACGCACGGCATCAGAAGCATCGCAAGAAAAAATGCGATTTTACGCATACTGCTTGTTCCTTGATAAAACGGTTACACACGCCAGAACGGCAAAAGAGTCCCCAAATCGGAGTAATCTGGATTTGGAGCGCTCACATTAGCACCACGGCAGTTTTTCGCAAGTCCCCGTGTGTACGTTTACAATTTTCCCGCCGCTTTCGTCGTCATACCTTCGAATATGTCGCATTTTTAACGCGAATGTCTCTTTGCGCGCAATAAAACATACTGTACACTTAAACAGTATTGTGGGGGCGAGCGATGCGCAAAATCATACATGTTGATATGGACTGTTTTTTTGCCGCGGTAGAGATGCGTGATAATCCGGCGTTACGCGATATCCCCATTGCCATTGGCGGGAGTCGTGAGCGAAGAGGCGTTATCAGTACCGCCAACTATCCTGCGCGCCAGTTTGGCGTACGTAGCGCGATGCCGACCGCCATGGCGCTAAAGCTGTGCCCCCATCTCACCTTACTGCCTGGCCGCTTTGACGCCTATAAAGAGGCTTCGCGGCATGTACGTGACATCTTTTCCCGCTACACTTCACTGATTGAACCGCTCTCGCTGGATGAAGCCTGGCTGGATGTGACTGACAGCCCGCACTGTTATGGTTCGGCGACGCTGATAGCCAGGGAGATTCGTCAGACTATTTTCAATGAACTGCAACTCACCGCCTCCGCCGGCGTTGCGCCAGTGAAATTTCTGGCGAAGATCGCCTCCGATCTCAATAAACCGAACGGACAATATGTTATTACGCCAGCCGATGTACCCGGCTTTCTTAAAACGTTGCCGTTAGCCAAAATTCCAGGCGTGGGGAAAGTTTCCGCCGCTAAACTGGAAAATATGGGGTTAAGAACCTGCGGGGATATTCAACAGTGCGATCTGGCGATGCTTCTCAAACGCTTCGGTAAATTTGGCCGGGTATTATGGGAGCGTAGTCAGGGTATTGACGAGCGTGATGTTAACAGCGAAAGGCTGCGTAAATCGGTAGGTGTTGAGCGTACTCTGGCGGAGGATATTCATGAATGGTCGGACTGCGAGGCCATTATTGAACATTTATATCCGGAACTGGAGCGTCGTCTGGCTATAGTAAAGCCCGATTTACTGATTGCCCGACAGGGCGTTAAATTAAAATTTAATGATTTTCAGCAAACCACTCAGGAACATGTCTGGCCGCAATTAAATAAAGAAGACTTAATTACCACCGCCCGTAAAACCTGGAACGAGCGTCGCGGCGAGCGCGGCGTACGGCTGGTGGGGTTACACGTAACGCTGCTCGACCCTCAGTTGGAACGACAGTTGGTGTTAGGGTTATAAGTCAGGACATTAAGATTTTATCACTATTACGATTGCGCCATCTAAATTTCAGTATTACTATACCCGCGCTTTCTCATTCTCAATAACTGCAAAGGAGGTTCATCATGACACTTTATTCTCTGAACGCACTTTGCAGACCTTTCCAGGATTAATTTTCTTTTATTGCCCTGGATTAGTCTGCCATTTCCTGATTTTTTAATTCATATATGGAATGGTATATGGGCAATTATATTCGTCCTTTATCAGATGTGGTATTTTCTATCGCATCGGATAACCTGTGGATCGAAGATTCCGCGATCCAACAATTATATACGACGGCTAAGTTAACCGGTATGAAACGCGTTATCGGGATGCCAGATCTGCATCCGGGGCGCGGCTACCCTATTGGCGCAGCCTTTTTCTCGCGTGGACGCTTTTATCCGGCGCTGGTCGGCAACGATATCGGCTGCGGCATGGCGTTATGGCAAACGGATATTTTAGGGCGTAAATATAACGCCGATAAACTGGAGAAGCGGCTGGCGTCGCTGCCTGACGTGGCGGACGCGCAGTGGCTGGAGGAGAATGTCCCCGCCGCAATGCAGCATCATTCGTGGCGCTCTGCGCTGGGTTCCATTGGCGGCGGCAATCATTTTGCCGAGCTGCAGCAGGTCGATCGCATCGTCGATGCTGATTCGTTCGCTTTGTCGGGGTTGCAAAAAGCGCAGTTATTACTGCTGGTACACAGTGGTTCACGCGGTCTGGGGCAAGCTATCCTGCGTCGTCATGTGGAGGCGTTTTCGCATAACGGTTTGCCGGAAGATAGCGACGATGCGCGCCGCTACCTTGCAGAACATGACGATGCGCTGGCATTTGCCCGCAGTAATCGCGCGCTGATTGCCCGCCGGATACTGCAACAGCTCAGGGCTGAGGGCGAACCGCGGCTGGATGTGGCGCATAACTTCGTTGAACCCTGTACTGTCGCGGGTGAGGCGGGGTGGCTGCATCGTAAGGGCGCTACGCCAGATGGGCAGGGACTGGTGATTATCCCCGGCTCGCGCGGCGATTATAGCTGGCTGGTGAAACCCGTCGTCAGCGAGGAGAGCCTCTTCTCCCTGGCGCATGGCGCGGGGCGCAAATGGATGCGTACCGAGTGTAAAGACCGGTTATCGGCAAAATTTACCCCGCGACAGCTCTGCCGTACCGGGATGGGTAGCCGGGTGATTTGCCGCGATCGCCAGCTCATTTATGAAGAAGCGCCGCAGGCGTATAAATCCATCGATAGCGTTGTGGATTGTCTGGCAGACGCCGGACTGATTACGCCAGTTGCCTGCCTGCGTCCGGTGCTGACGCTGAAAACCTCAGGGGAGAAAAGTGCATGATCTTACTGCAACTTTCTTCTGCGCAGGGACCGGACGAGTGTTGTCTGGCGGTAAAAAAAGCGCTGGATTGTCTGACGAAAGAAGCCGCCAGAGAAAAGGTATCGCTGACACGGCTTGAAACAGAGCCGGGACGATTACCAGACACGCTGCGTTCTGCGCTGGTCTCGCTGGACGGCGAAAAAGCCATGGCTTTCAGTGAACGTTGGTGCGGCACGTTACTGTGGATTTGTACCAGCCCGTATCGCCCGCACCATGGGCGAAAAAACTGGTACGTCGGCATTGGGCGCTTTTCCGCCGACGAGCACATACAGTCTGATGAGATTCGTTTCGAGACTCTGCGCTCTTCCGGCCCGGGTGGGCAGCACGTTAATAAAACCGACTCGGCAGTGCGGGCCACGCACCTGGCGAGCGGGATTAGCGTGAAGGTTCAGTCGGAGCGCAGTCAACATGCGAATAAGCGTCTGGCCCGGCTGCTGATTGCCTGGCGGCTGGAACAGCAACGGCAAAATGAGTGTGCGGCGTTGAAGTCTGAAAGGCGTCTGTTCCATCATCAGATTGAGCGCGGCAATCCGCTACGGATATTTAAAGGAATGGCGTTTACGCCACAATAATTCGGTGTTACCGGCGCTGTTATAGGGCTGTCCGGCTATTCGCGTGTAGCCGCAGCGCTATTTCAGCGCATTCAGGAGAGCTTATCTGGCAATGGATACCCGATATTCCATATTGATAGCCCGTCCAGAAATGGGACGGGCATTTTAGCGCTTTCTTACTTCGCAGGAATCGCTTTCAGCAATTCGGTCAGCAGAGTCCAGTAGTGGCCGACGCTTTCGATATGTACCTGCTCATCCGGAGAGTGAGGTCCGGTAATGGTAGGCCCAATAGAAACCATGTCCATATCCGGATAGGGTTTCTTAAACAGACCGCATTCCAGGCCGGCGTGGATAATTTGGATGTTCGGTGTCTTGTTGAACAGACGCTGATAGGTTTCCCGCACCAGGTGCATGACCGGCGAGTTCGCATCGGGCTGCCAGCCAGGATAGCTGCCTTTTGCTTCGGTTTTCGCGCCAGCCAGCTTGCCCAGCGAATCCAGCATACTCACCACATAATCTTTACCGCTGTCGATAAGAGAGCGAATCAGGCAGTGAATTTCGACATTCGCATCAGACATTGTGACCACGCCAACGTTCAGCGATGTTTCCACTACGCCTTTCGCCACGTCTGAATTGCGGATCACGCCGTTCGGCGTTGCGTTCAGCAGGCGCAAAAAGGTATCGCGTGACGGCGCGGTCAATGCGGCTTTATCACTGGCAACCTCATTGAGTTGCAGCGTCAGGTTTTTCTCTTTTTCCGCCAGTTCGTTTTTCAGAATATCCTGGTAAGCGTTCACTAACGTTTTCAGAGCGCCTACGTTGTCTGCGGCAACGGCGAGGGTAGCGAACGCTTCGCGCGGAATCGCGTTACGCAGCGTGCCGCCGTTGAAATCGATCAGACGCAGATCCAGTTCTTCTGCGTGCCCGGCCAGAAAACGCGCCAGCAATTTGTTGGCATTGCCAAGACCGAGGTGAATTTCACCACCGGAGTGGCCGCCTTTCAGGCCTTTCAGGGTTAGCTTAAAGCACGCAAATCCTGTGGGTACAGCTTCACGGGTCAACGGCAGATTAGAGGTAAAATCAATACCGCCTGCGCAGCCCATATAGATCTCACCTTCTTCTTCAGAGTCGGTGTTGATCAGGATGTCGGCCTGCAACCAGCCGGACTGGAGGCCGAACGCGCCATCCATGCCCGCTTCTTCGGTCATGGTCAGCAGCACTTCCAGCGGGCCGTGGACGACATTATCGTCAGCCAGTACCGCTAACGCAGAAGCCATTCCAATACCATTGTCGGCACCGAGCGTAGTACCGCGCGCTTTAACCCATTCGCCATCAATATAAGGCTGGATAGGATCTGTAGTGAAGTCGTGAACGGTGTCGCTATTTTTTTGCGGCACCATATCCAGATGCGCCTGTAAAACGACCGGCTTGCGATTTTCCATACCTGCAGTGGCGGGCTTACGGATCAGAATATTACCGACCTGGTCGCGATCCACGTAAAGGCCTTTCTCTTTGGCCCAACTCACAATATGTTCCGCGAGTTGCTCTTCGTGATAGGACGGGTGAGGAATAGAACAGATTTTGGCAAAAATATCCCACAAAGGTTGTGGTGATAACTGAGACAGTTCAGACACGATAAGTCTCCTTGGCGGTGGTCTGAAAAACGTTCTTACAGGCCACAGGGTTAGCGGAATTGATAACTCTTACGAGATGCGACTGAGAATACCACTTTCTCCGCCTGCGGGTAGTATAAAGCATACAAAAAGAGGCGTGGATTCCGCTAAACACTGGTTTTTAGCGCGTCAGGTCTCTATAATCTCGCGCAACTATTTCCCCCTCGAACACTTTTTAAGCCGTAGATAAACAGGCTGGGACACTTCACATGAGCGAAAAATACGTCGTCACCTGGGACATGTTGCAGATTCACGCACGCAAACTGGCGAGCCGCCTCATGCCTTCAGAACAATGGAAAGGCATTATTGCCGTAAGTCGTGGCGGCCTTGTACCGGGCGCACTACTGGCGCGTGAATTGGGCATTCGTCATGTCGATACCGTATGCATCTCCAGCTACGATCACGATAACCAGCGCGAACTGAAAGTGCTGAAACGTGCAGAAGGCGACGGCGAAGGCTTTATCGTCATCGACGATCTGGTCGATACCGGCGGCACTGCCGTCGCGATTCGCGAAATGTACCCTAAAGCGCATTTCGTCACGATTTTCGCTAAACCGGCGGGCCGTCCGCTGGTTGATGATTATGTTATTGATATTCCTCAGAACACCTGGATTGAGCAGCCCTGGGATATGGGTGTGGTATTTGTACCGCCGATTTCAGGTCGTTAATCAGCAGCTTTTCAGAGCGCCCGGCAATGCCGGGCGCTGTTTTATTGGTTACAATAAGCCTCTATGAGTATCCAAGGAGGCTGCACGAATGACACAGGCTAACCTCAGCGAAACCCTGTTCAAACCCCGCTTTAAACATACTGAAACGTCTACCCTTGTCCGTCGGTTCAATCGTGGGTCGCAGCCGCCCATGCAATCCGCGCTGGACGGTAAGAACGTCCCGCACTGGTATCGCATGATAAACCGCCTGATGTGGATTTGGCGCGGCGTTGACCCACGAGAAATCCTTGATGTGCAGGCGCGCATTGTGATGAGCGACGCAGAGCGAACGGATGATGATTTATACGATACGGTCATCGGTTACCGCGGCGGCAACTGGATTTATGAGTGGGCAAAGCAGGCGATGGACTGGCAGCAGAAAGCCTGTCAGGAACAGGACGCCATGCGCAGCGGACGCTACTGGCTTCATGCCTCAACGCTCTATAACATTGCCGCCTACCCGCATTTGAAGGGCGATGAGCTGGCGGAGCAGGCGCAGGCGCTGGCGAATCGCGCCTATGAAGAGGCCGCGCAGCGGTTGCCCGGCTCGTTACGTGAAATGGAATTTGCCGTTCCTGGCGGTTCGCCTGTCACCGCGTTTTTACATATGCCGAAAGGGGACGGTCCGTTTCCGACGGTGCTCATGTGCGGCGGCCTGGACGCCATGCAAACCGACTATTACACCCTGTATGAACGCTATTTCGCGCCGCGCGGTATTGCGATGTTAACGCTTGATATGCCTTCGGTTGGATTTTCATCAAAGTGGAAATTAACCCAGGATTCCAGCTTGCTCCATCAGCATGTGTTAAAAGCGCTTCCTAATGTCCCCTGGGTGGATCATACCCGTGTTGCGGCGTTTGGTTTCCGTTTTGGCGCCAACGTTGCGGTGCGTCTGGCCTATCTGGAAGCGCCGCGTTTGAAAGCGGTGGCTTGCCTGGGGCCGGTGGTCCATGCGCTACTTAGCGATCCGCAACGACAGAGCACGGTGCCGGAGATGTATCTGGATGTGCTGGCCAGCCGTCTGGGTATGCATGATGCTTCGGATGAGGCGCTGCGTGTGGAGCTCAATCGCTATTCGTTGAAAGTACAGGGGCTACTGGGCAGACGTTGTCCTACGCCAATGCTTTCCGGCTTCTGGAAAAACGATCCTTTCAGCCCGGAAGAAGAGTCTCGCTTAATTACAACATCATCTTCAGACGGTAAGCTGATAGAGATCCCTTTTAACCCGGTGTACCGTAATTTTGACCACGCGCTGCAAGAAATTACCGACTGGATTAATCATAGATTGTGTTAATAGATTGATAAATTCTATTGATTTGGTAAAACAGTTGCTTCATTAAAGGAGATCGCAATGACGTTACCGAGTGGACACCCGAAAAGTAGATTGATCAAGAAATTTACCGCGCTTGGCCCCTATATCCGGGAAGGGCAGTGCGAAGACAATCGTTTTTTTTTCGATTGCCTGGCAGTTTGCGTCAACGTGAAGCCCGCGCCAGAGAAGCGTGAATTTTGGGGCTGGTGGATGGAGCTGGAAGCACAAGAGAAACGCTTCACTTATCGTTATCAGTTTGGTTTGTTTGATAAAGAGGGCAACTGGACCGCAGTGCCGATTAACGAAACCGAAGTGGTGGAGCGACTGGAATACACGCTACGCGAGTTTCATGAAAAGCTACGCGACCTGCTGATTTCTATGGAGCTGGCGCTGGAGCCGTCTGACGATTTCAACGACGAGCCGGTAAAACTGTCGGCATAACCCTGCTGTCATGCCTGATGGCGCAGCGCCATCAGGCACAATGCGACTTATCAGAACTGGTAGGTCAACCCTATTGCCACAATATCATCGTCATTAATGCCTAACGTGTTATCGCTATCAAGCTGATTGATTTTGTAATCTACAAACGCGGACATATTTTTGTTGAAATAATAGGTTGCGCCAACGTCAATGTAATTCACCAAATCCTCACTGCCGACGCCCTCAATATCTTTGCCTTTTGACAGCACATAGCCTAATGACGGACGCAGACCAAAGTCAAACTGATACTGGATAACCGCTTCGAAGTTTTGAGTTTTATTGGCAAATCCGCCGGAAACTGGAGTCATGTTGCGGGTTTCTGAATAGAAAGTCGCAATATAAATATCATTCGCGTCATACTTTACACCCGTAGCCCAGGCTTCGGCTTTATCGCCCGTACCGCGGCGCTGCAGATTTTGCTCCCTGGTACGATCGGAGAGAGTATAAGCGCCGCTGACGGCAAAATCACTGCCGCCGAAATCATAGCTCACGGAAGTGCCGAAGCCGTCGCCGTTTTGCTTTTTCACATCGCGATCTTCGTTTTTCCCCTGATACTGTAAGGTAAGATCCAGTCCATCAACGATGCCGAAGAAATCGGTATTGCGGTAAGTCGCCAGCCCGCTGGCGCGTTTAGTCATAAAATTATCGGTCTGGGCGGAAGAGTCGCCGCCGAATTCGGGAAACATATCCGTCCAGGCCTCAACATCGTACAGCGCGCCCAGGTTACGTCCATAGTCAAAAGAACCGATATCTTTTAATTTCAGGCCAGCAAAGGCCAGGCGGGTTTTTTGCTGGGACGAATCACTTTCGGCTTTATTACCGGCAAACTCAGCTTCCCAGCGCCCGTAGCCGGTCAATTGATCGTTAATTTGCGTTTCGCCTTTAAAACCAAAACGAACGTAGCTTTGATCGCCATCTTTGCTGTCATAATCGCTCATATAGTGCATGGCTTTAACTTTTCCATACACATCAAGCTTATTACCGTTTTTATTGTAAACCTCGGCGGCGTGAACAGATGCTGATGCGATGATACTCACCACTATTGCCAGAGTGCTTTTATTCATTTCCATTCCTGTTTTAATTACGCGCTATGATTTGTCGGGAAACCCGGTAAAAAACAGGAAGGTTTTTAACGTTCGGTAATGAAAGATTTATGACAAAGTGAGAATTTTTTTAAAAAAATATGTTTAATTGTTGCGGTAATAAAATGGTCAAATTCCGCCGCTACGCTTGCTGATCCTGCGCAACAAAATTTCACGCTATGCGTACAGGTTGTTGGCAACCGGAGCCAGTCCTGCTAAAACGTTCATTTGGTCTTTATTTCTTATTTTGAACGGCAGAGAATCATGAGTGACAGCCAGACGCTGGTCGTAAAACTCGGCACCAGCGTGCTAACAGGCGGATCGCGCCGCCTGAACCGTGCCCATATCGTAGAACTTGTCCGCCAGTGCGCGCAGCTACACGCCGCGGGACATCGTATTGTTATTGTTACCTCTGGCGCGATTGCCGCCGGACGTGAACATCTCGGCTACCCGGAACTGCCGGCAACGATCGCCTCTAAACAGCTTCTGGCGGCGGTAGGGCAAAGCCGTCTGATTCAACTGTGGGAGCAGTTGTTTTCAATTTACGGTATCCATATCGGGCAGATGCTGTTGACGCGTGCGGATATGGAAGACAGAGAGCGCTTTCTGAACGCCCGCGATACGCTACGTGCATTACTGGATAACCATATTGTGCCGGTTATCAATGAAAATGATGCCGTTGCGACAGCGGAAATTAAAGTGGGCGATAACGATAACCTCTCCGCGCTGGCGGCGATCCTGGCAGGCGCGGATAAACTGCTGCTGCTGACCGATCAGCAAGGATTATTTACCGCCGATCCGCGTAGCAATCCGCAGGCGGAGCTTATCAAAGATGTGTATGGCGTTGACGATGCGCTGCGCTCTATCGCGGGAGACAGCGTTTCCGGGCTGGGAACCGGTGGTATGAGCACTAAGCTTCAGGCGGCAGACGTGGCCTGTCGCGCGGGTATTGATACGATTATTGCCTCAGGCAGTAAACCGGGCGTGATCGGCGATGTGATGGAGGGGATTTCCGTCGGCACCCGTTTTCATGCGCAAGCCTCGCCGCTGGAGAACCGCAAACGTTGGATCTTCGGCGCGCCGCCGGCAGGTGAAATTACGGTTGATGAAGGCGCGACCGCGGCAATGCTGGAACGTGGCAGTTCACTTCTGCCAAAAGGCATCAAAAGCGTGACGGGCAATTTCTCGCGGGGGGAGGTCATCAGAATTTGTAACCTGCAAGGGCGTGATATCGCTCATGGCGTCAGCCGTTATAACAGTGATGCTCTGCGGCGGATAGCCGGTCACCACTCTCAACAAATCGATGCGATTCTGGGCTATGAATATGGCCCGGTCGCTGTTCATCGTGATGACATGATTACTCGATAAGGAACAGGCATATGCTGGAACAAATGGGCATTGCTGCTAAAGCGGCGTCGTATAAGCTGGCGCTGCTCTCCAGCGGCGAAAAAAATCGCGTGCTGGAAAAAATAGCCGATGAACTGGAAGCGCAAATGGAAAGTATCCTCAGCGCGAACGTACAAGATGTTGAGCAGGCGCGAGCCAATGGCCTGAGCGAAGCGATGCTGGACCGCCTGGCGCTGACCCCTGCGCGTCTGAAAGCGATTGCTGACGATGTGCGCCAGGTCTGTAATCTCGCCGACCCGGTCGGGCAGGTGATCGACGGCGGTCTGCTGGACAGCGGGCTACGTCTGGAGCGCCGCCGCGTGCCGTTGGGCGTGGTTGGCGTTATCTATGAGGCGCGTCCGAATGTTACCGTTGATGTGGCTTCTTTGTGTCTGAAAACCGGTAATGCGGTGATTCTACGCGGTGGGAAGGAGACGTATCGCACGAATGCCGCAACCGTTCGTGTCATTCAGAAGGCGCTGAAAGCTTGCGGTTTACCGGAGGCGGCGGTTCAGGCGATTGATAATCCGGACCGTTCGCTGGTCAATGAAATGCTGCGTATGGATAAGTACATCGATATGCTGATCCCGCGCGGCGGCGCAGGCTTGCATAAACTGTGCCGCGAGCAATCCACCATTCCGGTGATTACCGGCGGGATTGGCGTGTGCCATATTTTTGTTGATAGCAGCGCAGACATCGCCCCGGCGCTGAAGATTATTGTTAACGCCAAAACCCAGCGCCCGAGCACCTGTAACACGGTGGAAACCTTGCTGGTGCATCAGGACATCGCAGAACGCTTTTTGCCTGCGCTGAGCAAGCAGATGGCGGAGAGCGGCGTGACGTTGCATGGGGATGAAACCGTCATGCAGGTACTGCATGGCCCTGCCAAACTGGTGCCGCTGAAACCGGAAGAGCTGGATAACGAGTTTCTGTCTCTGGATCTGAACGTTGTGGTGGTCGAAAATATGGATGGCGCTATCGCCCACATTCGCGAACATGGCACTCAGCACTCCGATGCGATTTTGACGTGTGATATGCATAATGCTGCGCGTTTCGTGAACGAAGTGGATTCCGCTGCGGTTTATGTCAACGCCTCTACCCGTTTTACCGACGGCGGGCAGTTTGGGCTTGGCGCAGAAGTGGCGGTCAGCACGCAGAAATTACATGCCCGCGGTCCGATGGGGCTTGAAGCGCTTACCACCTATAAGTGGATCGGCTTTGGCGATGGTACGATTCGTGCGTAATTAATGACGAGCGGTGCAAAAATAGCCGGTTGAGTAGCAAGGCTATTGACGCACCGCCCGGTTAGTTTTAACCTTCTACCCCGTGATTCACCCGCGTGAACACACCCTTCTCAGGGCCGATATAGCTCAGTTGGTAGAGCAGCGCATTCGTAATGCGAAGGTCGTAGGTTCGACTCCTATTATCGGCACCATATCAAGTTCCTCAAACGTCCGTATTTATCCATAAATACACTGATTCATAACGACTTTATTGCTTTTTTGTCCATCACCGTCCGTAACCATCCAGTAGAATCCGACACTGAATGTGTATAGGATTGTGTATATGTTCCTGTTCGGTCTTGGATTCCTATCCACATGCCTTTAAACGATATGCAGATTCGCCGCGCTAAGCCTGAAACTAAAGCCTATACACTCGGAGATGGGCAAGGGTTGTCATTGCTAATTGAACCTAATGGAAGCAAGAGCTGGCGGTTCCGTTATCGTTTTGCCGGTAAGCCAAAAATGATCTCGCTGGGTGTGTATCCGACGATCACACTTGCAGATGCCAGTTCTCGTCGTGATGATGCCCGAAAACTTGTGGCAGAAGGAAAGAGCTGTGATCCTACCCGCGTAATATGGGCACAACCCTAAGCGAGGTTCTGGTTTTCAAATTGTTCCGGACTGAGACCGCCACAGGCACTGTGACGACGCCACCGATTGTAATCACACTCACTATAATTAAACACTGCTGTCCGCATTATTTCCCGGCTGACAAAGTCCTCTCCGTGGATACATTCCACCCTCAGCGTATGGAAGAAGCTTTCCGCACAGGCATTGTCGTAACAACAACCTCTGGCGCTCATACTTCCCCGCAGATTATGGCGTTTCAGTAAGCTCTGGTAATCCGTTGAACAGTACTGACCGCCTCTGTCTGTATGCACGATGACATTTTCCGGACATTTACGCCGCCACAGCGCCATCTGTAACGCATCGCAGGCAAGCTGTGCTGTCATCCGCGAGGACATCGACCAGCCAATGACTGACCGCGACCACAGATCGATAACCACGGCCAGATAAAGCCAGCCTTCACCAGTGCGAAGATACGTGATGTCACCCACCCACTTCTGATTCGGGCCGCTGGCGTAAAAGTCCTGCTTCAGCAGATTCTCTGAGACTGGCAGACCATGTTTGCGGTAACTGACCGGACGGAACCGGCGCGAGGCTTTCGCCCGCCGCCCCTGCCGACGCAGGCTGGCCGCCACGGTTTTCACGTTGAACTGGTAACCCTGAGCACGAAGCTCATCCGTCAGGCGTGGCGCACCATAGCGTTGTTTTGCGTCACTGGATGCTTCCCGGACGACGTTATCACAGACAAGGCGGAACCGCTGACGCTGGTTTATCTGATGACGACGCTGATGCCAGACGTACCAGCCGCTACGGGCAATCTGAAGTACACGGCACATGGCTTTGATATTGAACTCAGCCTGATGTTTTTCGATGAAGACATACTTCATTTCAGGCGCTTCGCGAAGTATGTCGCGGCCTTCTGGAGAATGGCCAGTTCCTCATCCCGTTCTGCCAGTTGACGTTTCAGACGGGCGATCTCAGCGGACATCTCCTGCTCGCGTTCAGAAGAAGAGAGCTGATTTTGCTGTTTGCTTCGCCAGTTGTAGAGCTGTGATTCATACAGGTTAAGTTCGCGGGCGGCAGCGGCCACCCCAATGCGTTCAGCCAGTTTCAGGGCTTCCTGACGAAATTCAGGCGTGTGCTGCTTGCGTGGCTTTTTGGTGGTTGATGCTGGTTTTGTTATGTGAGTCACCTCTTACTTGTGAGTTTACTCACTTAGTCGCGTGTCCACTATTGCTGGGTAAGATCAATGGCCTCGCTGACCAGTCATGGCATGAACGCCGTGCATATCCAGGATCTTCTTGCGGTGGATACGTTTATTCCCCGCGCGGTACAGGGTGGCATTGCCGGGGAATGTTCAATGGAAAACGCCGTTGGCATTGCGGCGATGGTGAAATCCGATCGCTTACAGATGCAGGCTATCGCCAGCGAGCTAAGCGCCCGGTTAAATACCCCAGTTGAAGTCGGTGGTGTGGAAGCCAACATGGCTGTGGCTGGCGCGTTAACGACGCATGGATGCGCCGTGCCGCTGGCGATCCTCGATTTAGGCGCAGGATCCACCGATGCCGCCATTATCAATAACGATGGCGCAGTACGGCGTTGTCGCCGGGCAGGGTAATATCCGTGGTACTGAAGGCCCGCGCAATGCGGTAGCGACCGGGCTGGTTTTAGCCGGAGAAGCCAAAAAATAGTGCAGAAAACAGCCGCGCAAGCGTTTAGCTGCGGGGTAAGTCAAAGAAAGGCGATGTTCTCTTTGATATCCCGGCGGAGTTGGGTACATAGTATCAAGGTGTCTCTCACGTGGTTAATTTTAAGGATAAGAGCATGCCAACAGCAATTGAAAAAGCCTTGGATTTTATTGGTGGTATGAACACTTCGGCGTCAGTGCCCCATTCAATGGATGAAAGCACCGCTAAGGGAATTCTAAAGTATTTGCATGACTTAGGTGTGCCAGCGAGTCCGGAAGTTGTGATGGCACGGGGTGAGCAGGAGGGATGGAATCCTGAGTTCACGAAAAAAGTGGCCGGATGGGCAGAAAAAGTCGCCTCCGGTAACCGCATCCTTATCAAAAACCCAGAGTATTTTTCGACCTATATGCAGGAGCAGCTCAAAGAACTCGTGTGAGCTGACTATCGAATAAAACGCTAACGGACGTTTCCATCTAAGGATGGCGGCGTCCAGAAGGGGTTGCCAGTGACAATTTTGGACTGCCGATTCATTTCTTTTCGTCAAATTAATGTCTATATATTTATTGAATAAATATATAGTTCATAACTTACTACGTTGCCATTACCGCGTCATTCTTAGATGATCTACATTTCATAAAACACTTGATTCCATTTTGTCTCTATTAAGAAAAATAAAATGTGAACGCTGTCAATTCTGCAAACGTAAAAGATAAATATTGTATACACGGATGTTTGTTGGCAAACAGGCAGATGGCAATCAGGATCTTTTACGGAACATTGTGTATGAAAAATAATATTGAAGAGACAATAGGTAAGTACTTGCCTATTTTAATGATATTACCTCTGGCGGGTTTGGCAGAGTTAGCTTCTTTATATTCAATCCAGGCTTTATTACCAAAGTTAAGTGAGGTTTATAATATCCCATTGAATCAGGTAGGGATGATTTTGTCTGCTGAGGTGGGGTTTCTGGCATTAGCCATGTTATTTAGCGGCACGTTATCTGACCGTTTTGGGCGAAAGCCAATCATTTTTTATTCGTTGCTGGCAGGAGGTATTTTAACTCTATTGTGCGCAACTGCATCATCATGGCCGATGCTGGTGGTATACCGCGCTTTGCTCGGCATTGCAGTAAGTGGTATTACGGCGGCCGTTACAGTCTATATCAGTGAAGAAGTCTCTCCTGCTTTGGCAGGGATTGTTACTGGATATTTTATTTTTGGCAATTCGCTAGGGAGTATGTCTGGTCGTGTGTTTGCAACTTTGATGATGGAGCATGTATCTATAGATACGATTTTCTTTATCTTCGGTGGTGTTCTGATTGCTATGGCACTCGCGGTGAAGTTGTTTCTCCCGACATCCCGACAGTTTGTTCCTACACCTTCACTACAGCTTGGTGCAGTGTTGAAAGGCGGGTTGGAACATTTTAAGAATATCCGCGTATCATTATGTTTTGTCATTGGATTTATTCTTTTCGGCTCTTTTACGTCCATCTTTAATTTTCTGGCGTTTTACCTGCATCGACCGCCTTATGAGCTGAGCTACACCTGGATAGGTTTGATTCCAGTTAGCTTCTCATTAACTTTTTTTCTTGCGCCATATGCTGCCCGTGTCGCGTTGAATATTGGGTCGATGAATGCGCTCAGTATGCTGATCATCTGTATGATGGTCGGTGCATTTCTCACGCTAATCGCCCCTTCTCTGTGGGTTTTCATTTCAGGTATCGTTTTACTGTCAGTCGCATTTTTCTCTGCTCATTCCACCGTATTAGCTTGGGTCAGTTCACGGAGTCCAAACGCAAAAGGACAGGCGACATCGTTTTATCTGCTTTGCTACTACTCTGGCGGCGCAGTAATGGGGTATTTAAACGGGTATCTTTTCTCCTGGCAGGGATGGAATGCTATTGCGGCATCATGTCTGATGATGCTGGGGATAGGATTATTTATCTGCCGGTTTATTTTCGCAAAATATGAGAAACAACCGCAAATCAAAAAACAGTCAATTCAGGAGAGTTTCTGATTATAGACACGAAGTGTGTTTTTATACTTTCCATAATGGAATCATCATTTTTTCATTAATGTGTCACTATAGCTAAAAGCTTAAATTGTGAATATTTGGCTACCCGGATATTCGTTGCTCCAGGAATATATATGTCTGCTAAAACGCTGTATGAAAAATTAGTTGAGTCACATACCATTCGTGAACTTGATAACGAAGGACATGTTTTACTTTATATTGATCGTTCAATACTGAATGAATATACCAGCCCGCAGGCATTTAGCGGGTTAAGAGAACGCGGCCGCACCGTTCGGCACCCCGACACGTTTTTATTGAATATTGACCATGTTAATCCCACGCGGTCGCAACGGGATATCTTAATGACCGATCCGGGAGGACAGCTACAGGTTGATTACTTTCGGGAAAATGCCGCTGACTTTGGCATCACATTATTTGATGTGCTGGATCCGCGTCAGGGGATTGAACACGTGGTTGCTCATGAACAAGGGCTAGTGATGCCTGGTATGGTGATCGCCGCCGGGGATAGTCACACGACAACCTACGGTGCATTTGGCGCGCTGGGCTTTGGTATCGGGACGTCGGAAATTGAACATCTGCTGGCCACGCAGACGCTGGTTTACCGCAAGCTCAAAACCATGCGCGTAAGTGTTCAGGGAGAGCTACCTTTCGCCTGTTCCGCAAAAGATATTGTTCTTGAATTGCTTGAACGTATTGGCGCTGATGGCGCGACGGGATATGCCATTGAATTTGTGGGTGAGGCCATCAGCGCGTTGAGCGTTGAAGGACGAATGACGCTCTGCAACATGGCGGTAGAAGCGGGGGCGCGTGGTGCCATTATTGCGCCGGATAAAAAGGTTTTTGACTATATCTACGGTAAACCGCAAATGCCTGTAGGTGAACTCTGGCAGCAGGCATTGCTGGAATGGTCACAGTTGAGCAGCGATGCTGATGCGGTATTTGATAAGACGGTGGCGATCAACTGCCATGATCTTGAGCCTAAAGTCACCTGGGGAATCAGTCCGGATCAAACAGGTTCCATCACCGGACGTGTTCCTTTCCCGGAACAGGAAACCAATCCGCTTAAGCGCCTGGCGCTTGAGAAGGCCCTTCATTACATGGGATTAACGGCTGGCATGTTGCTGAAAGATATTCGTATCTCTCACGCTTTTATTGGTTCATGCACAAATGGTCGCATTGAGGATTTGCGTGCCGTTGCGAAGGTGCTTGAAGGGCGCAAAATCGCCAGCCATGTTCGCGGGATCATTGTGCCTGGCTCAACAATGGTAAGACGCCAGGCGGAAGAAGAAGGACTGGCGAAAATCTTTATTGCTGCCGGTTTTGAATGGCGGCAGTCGGGTTGCTCAATGTGCCTTGCGATGAATGAAGATGTGTTGTCGCCCGGCGATCGCTGTGCATCAGGTACGAACCGTAATTTCCCTGGACGACAGGGCGCTGGAGCAAGAACGCATTTGATGAGCCCGGCGATGGTTGCGGCGGCGGCGGTAGCGGGGCATCTGGTCGATGTTCGGTCATTACTTCAGGCAGGGGAATAAGATGGATACGTTTAAGCAAATCAGCGGGCGAATTGCGCCGATGCTGGAACCGAATATCGACACTGATGTGATTATGCCAAAACAGTTCCTGAAAGGGATCGATCGCCAGGGGCTGGATAAAGGGGTGTTTTTCGATCGTCGCTTTATGGCTGGCGGCCAACCAAATCCTGATTTTATTCTGAACATGCCGGGCTGGCAGAGCGCGACATTCCTGCTGGTTGGCCCCAATTTTGGCTGTGGATCGAGTCGTGAACACGCCGTATGGGGATTAAAACAACTGGGAGTACGGGGGCTGATAGGTAGCACATTTGCAGGCATTTTCGATGATAACTGCCAACGCAACGGGATCCTCACGGTCTCATTAGATGAACCTGCTTTGGCGCGCCTGGCGCAGCTTGCCGCGAGTGCTGATACCAATTCTATCACTGTTTCACTCGATCGCTGCGAAATTACGACGGCAGAGGAAACGATCTCCTTTGTGATCAGTGAACTCAAACGGGCGATGCTGGCCGCAGGCGAAGATGCGATAGCCTGGACATTGCAATACTTGCCGGAGATTGAAAATTTTGAGGTTGCGCATTATTCACGGCGGCCGTGGTTAAAACGCCCTGCATCCCCGCGCGGTTAAGGAAGAAGACTGCAATGAAACTGGTTCAATATCTTGTGAACGGTGGCAAACGCTACGGCATTATGCAGGAAACCGGAATAATTGATCTCTCGCAGCGGCTTGGCGACAAATATCCCACTTTGAAATCTCTCCTGTGCGCTAATGCGCTGACGGATGCGGCGTTATGGTGTGATGAGCCGGCGGATTATTACTACCAGGAAGTCACTTTTCTGCCGGTGATTGACGATCCGCAGAAGATCATCTGTGTCGGAATGAATTACGCCGATAAGCGTATTGAGTTTAATGAAACCAACCCGGCCCCAACCCTTTTTGTCCGCTTTGCGGATTCTCAGACCGGGCATAATGGCCTGCTGCTGAAGCCTGAAAATACCAATGAGTTCGACTACGAAGGTGAATTAGCCGTAGTGATTGGGCGGCGATGCTCCCGGGTCAGCGCTGAGGATGCTTTAGATTATGTCGCCGGATACAGCTGCTATATGGATGGTTCAGTGAGGGACTGGCAGCATAGCTGGTTTACGGCTGGAAAAAACTGGCCTTCGACAGGATCATTCGGTCCGTGTCTGGTGACCACAGACGACATTCCCGATCCCCAGATGTTACGTTTACTGACACGACTAAACGGGCGGGAGGTGCAGAACGAATCTACGGCAAATATGATCCATCCTATCGCTTCACTCATTGCTTATATAAGCACCTTTACTCTGCTTTCCCCTGGCGACACGATCCTCACAGGGTCGCCTGGTGGAGTGGGCAAAAAACGCGTTCCACCGCTGTTTTTACACGATGGTGATGTTATTGAAGTTGAGATTGAACATATTGGAACCCTGCGCAATGTCGTCCGGGATAGCCGTTATTTAACATCATCTGTTAGCTGGCATGACGGGAGAAAGTGATGAGTACACTGATTGAATGCGGTGCCTCTCCGTTTATTCCGGGGTTTGCGCTCAAGGATGTTCGTCTGGAAAATGGTCTGACGGTAAGAGTGGCTATCGGAGGCAGCGGTTCACCTTTGGTACTGCTACATGGGCATCCGCAGAATCATACAACATGGCGGAAAGTCGCACCGACATTGGCGCAAAATCATACAGTCATTTTGCCGGATTTGCGTGGCTATGGCGACAGCGATAAACCAACGAGCGATCCGGCGCACCGTACCTATTCAAAGCGCACCATGGCGCAGGATATCGTCATGTTAATGGATGCGCTCGGCTTTTCCCGTTTTGCCTTTGTAGGGCATGATCGTGGCGGACGCGTAGGACACAGGCTCGCGCTGGATTATCCGGATCGTGTGACCTGTTGTACTTTTATCGACATTGCTCCAACCGCGACGATGTACGCCTTGACCGATAAATCCTTTGCTACGCGTTACTTTTGGTGGTTTTTCCTGATTCAACCTTTCCCGTTACCCGAAACGATGATTGCGCACGATCCGGCATTTTTTCTGCGTAAGCATATTTCTGGCCAGCTAAAAATAGAGGGCGCGACCTCGCAGGAAGCATTCAATGAATACCTGCGCTGTTACCAGAACCCAGAGATGATCCACGCGATCTGTGAGGACTACCGGGCTGCTGCGACGATTGATTTGGACGATGATGCCGCAGATACGTCGGCGCGTATCCGGTGTCCGTTACAGTTGCTGTGGGGAGGGCTGGGAACGGTAGGGCAACTATATGATGTGGTTGGTACCTGGAAAGAAAAGGCGCTAAACGTTCAGGGGGAAGCATTGCCTTGCGGACACTCCCCGCAGGAAGAGTGTCCTGAGTACTTTATCCAGAAACTTCAGTCCTTTTTACATTCAGTGTTATAACTCGGTCATCCTTTGCAACTTCGCACTGATGCTATGAAAACGACACCTGTAGGAAAAAAACATCGCCAGCCCCTTGAGGGCTGGCCTTCTGTTGAAGATCTTTTCGTTTTTGTCACCGTTGCTCGCAACGGTGGATTTGCCCGGGCAGCGCTGGAGCTGGGGTTATCTCCCTCCTATATCAGCAAACGTATCGCTATCCTTGAAAAATGTCTCAACGCCCGGCTTTTTTTTCGAAATAACAGAGTGATGCGTCTCACACCGGAAGGCGAAAATGCGCTGTGTGGGGCTATGCAGGTCGTCAGTGAAATGGATGGCTTTGTCAGTCGTTTGGATAATCAACGTGGTGTGTTGGCTGGTAATATCACCATCAACTGCTCATTTGGTTTTGGGCATAAATATGTCGCAGAGGCGCTGTCGTCATTTATGATCGCCTATCCTGATATTACGGTAAAACTCACGCTAACGGATCGTGAAGTGGATCTGGTGGAAGAGGGGATCGATATTGAAATTCGCGTTGGGGATGATATCAACGAATTGTATATCGCACGGCAGTTAGCCACTAATCGACGGATCCTGTGTGCTTCCCCTGAATACCTCGAACGCCACGGCAAGCCAGAGTCTGTTAGTGCGCTTGTGCAGCACGATTGCCTAATGATTCAGGAAAAAAACTCGGCATTTGGCAATTGGATATTAACGGACGGTAAGCAGCAGACACATTGCCGACTAAACGGTTTTCATTCTTCCAACAGCGGCAGTGTGGTGCTTATTTGGGCCCTGAAAGGCCATGGCATTACATTGCGGTCGGAATGGGATGTTGCGCAGTATATTGAACGAGGTGAGCTGGTTCGCGTGTTGCCTCAGTGGTATCAGGAAGCGAATATCTGGGCTGTATATACCCGGCGTTCATCAAGTTCTGATCGTATCAAAATCTGCATCGATTTCCTCACGGAGCATCTTGCACAATGCTTGCCAGGCGGTAAAGCACCGGGCGTACTGTGATCAGTCGGCGCCAACTGTCGTGGCGCCAGATGCTCTGACTTACGTTTACTGTTAGGTGTTCTTTTTGCCAGCACCCAGTAGCTTTTAGGGCGTTGCGTTGGTGGCGCGGTTTTGTTTCCGCTATCGTGGCGAAGTTATCTTTTATCCCACCACGAGGCCCAACCTCCACATAGATACCTCCATTATTACCGGATTTCTCACCTGGTTTTAACGTCATATTTTATCTCCTGATTTTTGGGTGACGATTATCGGAGGTTGAGAATTCTATTGGTATCGGCTGGATGGCATTGTAAGTATCACACACTCACTCCATAACAATCAGATTGATTGAGCGACTACTTTAGCTCAATAGATATGTGTTCATCTTAAGCGTATTATCGCAGGTTGGTAATTAAAATTCTTTAAAAAACAATACCATCCATCAATTCAATATGCTGATTTTTCGAGGTTTTCTCAAATTTAGTTATGCTTATGTAATGCTACCTAACTGACTAAAAGTAATGCTCTTTTCACACAAAAGCCTTAACAGAGGAAACGCAATATTACGTGACTTAATGCCTCTGCTCATTCTCATTAGTTATACCAATGTAATGTTTTCTCACAGCAAAAGAGAAGTAGCTACCTGTGCAGCATTATAGGCGGAAAATCCATTGGGGGTATTACCAAAGATGAAATAGAAAATTAATATTATTAATTAAATGAATATGAAACAGGTATTGTTCCTGTTATCGTTACAACCTTTTCTGTCATAACAATCTTCTCATTTTCTTTCTCGCATACTTGCTGAGCATGGTATAAATGTCTATGAGGACGTCAGCTCGGAAAGCATTCGTTCTGCATGGTATGCCTTTCGCTATTCTCAGGGGCGTGAAATGAAAGTTTTCTTTGATGGAGTCTATATAACTATATGAAATTGATAATAATCCTCCTTCTCGCGCTATTCCCGTTATGTTCATCTGCCAGCAATCATTATGCCCTTGTTTTTGAAAATAACACGATACTGCTTGTTTTAAATCTTAAATGTTCTCCCTGTGATTTAAACTGCGCAAATATTCAATACCAGATTTTCAATAAAGAGACGGAGTCTGTTATTTCAGGGGTTGCTAAGCCTGTGACAACGGGCATCGAAAATAATTTTCGTGGTTATATGATGCGTAATAATAATACGTTCTACACATTAATTGAATCAGATAATGAAAACGTATGGGATATGTCTGTTGAGGAGAAGGGAACTCAACAGAACAAAGATGCCGTGCAAAAAGTAAAATATCAGCTTAATGCTATTTTTGACAATGGTACATGCTGAGTCTGGCTTGCCTCAGGGATACGATCGTATCCCTGAATATTTCCCATCAAAACTCAGGAGTAAAATCATTCTCACTAATATATTTTTCCAGTATGGCGGTATATTGTCGCCAGTTCCCGGAGTCATTGATTACTGCATAATTTATCGATGCTCCCGGCGTTGGCGAGCGTGTTAGCGGCACATCACGTGCTGTTTTCGGCGCAACCATGATATCGCCGATACTTTTCTTGTCATCCGTCGTTAGTGTTAAACTCATATACCACGAGGTGGGGTTAACTATCCGTATAGTATTCTCTTTAGCAATAAAGCGTAATTTTTTCTCCTCCGCTTCCGTTGGCGCTTTTAATCCGGTCGGGCGAATTAAAATTTTTAGCCGCAAACGAAGCGGTAATACCAGTTTTCGCGGGTGGTTTTTAATGTCCTGGGTGACTGGCGGTATCTGATAAATGTTTAGCCAGAAGAGACTCTCCCGGTCCGTTGCCAGCTGCTGGCGGGAACTCAGGAGCAGGCGAAGCGTTCTCAGTTCTCCTGGCTGCATTTTAAATACCGGCGGCAGCGCCACCAGCGGCGTTTTGCTGTTATCCGGAGAGGCGTCAATGTTTCCGGCGTCGGTCCATACCTGTAACAGCATCGGCGTTGTATTATCGTTGGATAATGTCAACGATTGAGCGACCTCATCTGAAGCAAAAATAATTCGGGTTCTGTCAATATTAACGGCGGCTTGTGCCGGGCCATACCATCCCGTCAACCCAAGTAGCGTTAATATGACTTTACTGAAAACTAACCACTGCCTGTAATTGCGCATTCACGCTTCCTGCCGTTACTGTTTGTCCGCCGATCGCCTCAAGCGAGGCAGTAAAATCACCGCTGTAGGTTTCTACTGAACCGGATGATACCCGTGTGGTTAAATCTTTATAGCCATACCAGCCTCGGGCGTTGCCAGTGCCTGTCTTGATCCGATCGGGTAACAGGTTAATCGGCGTACCGGCATCGTTATAGATGCGGATACCCACTCCGGAAGCTACGCCAGGTTCGCCATAATGGGTGTCCAGTAGCCACGACAGACCGCCTGCGGATGTGGTTAGCCCCAGGCGACGCGCCGCCGCCACAGCGGTGGGTTGATTAACGACAAACCCCATTGCGACATTAGCGGCGCTGGTGGACGGGAGGGCACTGGACACTGCGCCGGACTCACATTCCAGGCTGACGTGGAAAGGCGCCTGGCTATTGCCTCCGGCGGCTAATATGCCAACGGCGACAGGGGGAATTTTCACGATCGCAGGATAATCTTTGATTTTACATAACGCGCCGCGAACATAGGTGACGCTATTATATGTACTCCATGCCCCGGGCCAATAGCTGGGCCAGCCATAATAATCGCTGGCATGATCCAGTCCCGCTTTGATCCGCTCGGTAATCAAGCCTGGGCCTTTAAAGGCGATATAACCCCGAGGCTGCGTCCAGGTATCTCGGTCCATTGGATTCTGGTAGGCAAAATATTTTCTTGAGTCAATTTTAAACATCTCATATAACACGTTGCTAAACGCGCTGGCAGGAATATAAATATATTTGTCATCCTGAAACCAACTGTCTGCGGTAAGTTGGCGTTCTTTCCAGAAACGGCTGTAATATTCGCCGGTACTGAGGTTTGTCATACGGACAGCAACATTACGCTCCACATCATAATAAGCGCCTTCTACTTCGGGAGTAAAAAATGCCCCCGCAAAAGCGCTATCGCCATTTGTCGAATACATCTCATAGAGCTTCCCGGCATCGGCGGAATCGCAGCGGTAAAGTACCTGTTTACTGGAATAGGGCGTGCCGGTGGCGGCCGTCAGGAAGTTACCGATCCCACTGGCCAATAGTGTGCCGGAGGGTTGAAAAGTTTCACTATTACTGACGCTAATCACCGTTGGCAAACCGATATTACCGGTATTCGTGTCAGTTGCGCCGATCCAGTTTTGCGCCGTGTAGCCCGCTTTTATCGCCGCGTCAGAGAGCGCGCTCTTATCGGTGACTTTGATACATGACGACCATGTTCCGGCGCTGACGAACAGGCTGGTGATAAACAATAGCGTTCGGAAACTAAAAAGCATTGTGCTATTCCTTCTCGCAGATTTTGTTCAGATAGAGAAACGGTTCTTTGGTGTGAAGATCGAGTTGGTAGGCAACCCGGCAACGCTGGTTTGCCCCTGTTCCCCAGCGCACCAGTAGAGAACCCGACGGATGGGCGATACGGGCATAAATCTGCCCACTCTGGCCGACCATGCCGATGTTTGTGCCTTCACCGTTGAAAACATCAGCGCCCATTGGCGGTATGCCGCCATCCGGCATCTTCACGGAGATCAGCACCGCTTTGCCGCTGATAGTGGCGAAATTGACACGCGCGATGGCGCCGGCATAGGGCACAATCTGCTGACTTCCTCCCGTCAGTTCGGCATCGCTGCGCATCTTACGGGTATCGAGCGTAACGTTATTGACGCGGTAAGGAGATAACGAAGGCAGAATGGCGTAACCAAAGCGATCAACCACAGCGCCCTGGCCATTTTGTACGATCGCGCCCTGCGCGCCATCGGCATGAATAAGCGCAAAGGTATCGCTGGTATAGGGGCCAGCCGTCAGACCGCCAGGGTGAAGTACCAGGGTGCCGGACGCGCCCAGCCCTTCCTGACGATAGTTATCACCCTGGTCATAGTTGGCGCGAAGTGCGCCAAACCGGGTGTTCTGTTGTAGATTACCGCCAAACGTCGTTGGCGCGCTGCTATCGCTATTACTATTGCGATAACGCTCGTAGCCGCCATAAACCGACCATGACAGGTCGCTGTTTTCACCGCTACTGCCGGTCATAGATACGGTTGAGGAACGGCTTTGACTGGACTGGTTATAATTCATGGCGACAGACGTTCTGTTTTCGCCCCAATCCAGCGGTATAGAGACATTAAACGACATTGTGGTTTCGGTATATTTTTGTCGGCTACTCACGTCCAGTGGTTCGTTGACGCCGTGATAAAAGCGATCGTAATCCCAGGTGGTGCGCTGTCGTGCGATATTCACCCCGTAGCTTATATTCCGCCACTGGTTGCTATACCCCATTTGTAGCTGTGTTATACGCGATTGGTTATTGTAGTAGTCTGCGGTGCTGGCGCTGAGGTTAAGCGTGCCAAGCCGTCCTAACGGCTGGCTTACCGTCGCGGACAGGCGATTGCGCTGATGCAGCGTGTCGGAGTAGTAATCAATCCCCGTTTTTGCTTCCCGGCGTACGCCGAGCACGTCCTGAAGATCGCGAAAGCCGTTGGTTGAATAACGATAAGCCGCCAGTACCAGGTTAGTGCCGGTGGTAAACGTTTTGCTGTAACTGAGTTCCGCGCGCCAGCCTTGCTGGCGATCGTTATGCTCTGCGCGCGCGTTCGACCAGGTGGCGTTAAGGCCGAACGCGCCCATACCGGTGGCCCAGACGCCGCCCGCCAGCCATGCCTGGTAACGCTGCGCAATTCGTGAACCGAGGTTGAGGGTAATGGTGTTATTAACGCCGTGCTGGAACGTTCCCTCAAAGAAACGATTTTCAATATCGTAGTACTGACGAACCCTGCCGAAGGCCAGCGAATAGTGCCAGTTACCGGGACGTACCGAATCCGGCACGGAAGAATAAGGCACGGTGAAACGTGAAGTTTTACCGCTGGCCTCGATAACCTCTACCTCCAGATCGCCTTGATAACGGGTGTTGTACAGATCGTCAATATAAAATGGGCCCGGTGGAACGTTGGTTTCATAAATCACTTTCCCCAGTTGTTTTACTACCACGTGCGCGCTACTGGCTGCTACGCCCCGAACTTCCGGCGCATAACCGCGTTTGCCCTGCGGGCGCATCCGCTCGTCGGTGACAAGTTTAGCCCCGTTAAAAGACAGACTGCCGAATAAGCTGGAGTCCGTATAGCTATCGCCCAGCGACAGGATACTGTTAATAGACGCGACAGGTCTTTGCACCCAGGTTCGAACGCTATTATAGCGCCAGGCGCTTCCGCTCTGGTTGCTATTGGCATAGCGCAGATTACTTTGATGACGGACCTGCCAAAGTCCGAGGTTAACGCCCATGTTTAAACCGCTCCATAAGTATTGGTAGCGATAATGGCTGTCGGTATTTTCGGTGTGGGTCCAGTTTGTGTTATGGCGTAAAAACAGCGCCAGCGCGCCGCTATCCCACTCTGAAGGAGAGATATAACCGCGCGGTTTGTGCGTAAGTTCGGTCATTGGAATCGTCAGCAACAGGCGAAGCGTGGCGCTATCAAATTGCCAACCGGCATGAGGCACCCACCCCCTGAGCGGGCGACACTCGGTCGCAGCGTCGGTCGCAGCGTCGGTCGCGGGGAGTGATTTTATCTGTGCCGCTTTCATCACCGATAAGGGCAGGCAGGGTTCAGTCTGTTGACCCTCTTTTGCAGCATTAAATCGTATATTAGTGCTCGAGGCTACCAGCGTGCCATTAACGTAAACGTCGGCAAGATAGTCTCCGGAAGGCGTTTGCTGTTCATTAAAACGGGCAATATTTTGTCCGTAAGTGGCCCCCTGAAGTAGCGCAGGATCAAAATAATACTCTTCACCCTGCGCGGAGCCTGAGCAAACTATGGCGATCAATAGCGCAAGGCTTTTGCGGTTCAAATTAATGGTGGGGGACATCGTAGCTCTCGCTTATCCTTGCGCCCAGGTCGTTAACCAAAGTAACGGTGACTGTACCGGAGAAGGATTTGAGTGACCGTTTGCCCGGCAGCCACCAGGTTTGACTGGAGAAAGGGGCAATCATGTCAGCATCCAGGTTATACGAAGCGCCGTTCACTTTTACATTCAGGTTACTTAAAGAGGCAAACCAGGGCTGCGGATTAACAATAACAATACCGCTTTTTCCGGAACCCTTATTTACCGTTTTAATCTGTAGTTTTTTCGCCAGATTATCAGGTTTACCTAGCCCGTCAGGACGATAGAAAAGTTTTATTCTTGAGCGCAGCATCACCAACATTTTATTTTGCCCGCTGTCGCTGCCAATATTCGTTGGTGGTACCTGTAATACGTTAAACCAGAATACTGACTCACGATCCTGCGGCAATTTTTTCGTGTTGTTATAAATTACGCGTACCACCTGGCCTGCTTTGGGTTGAATACGAAATACCGGCGGCGTGGCAATGAACGGCATCGCGCTGCTATTTTCCGGGCTGGTATTCATATCGCCATCGTCAAACCAGGTTTGTACGATATAAGGTATTGCATCATTATTTTTTAACTGCACATCTACGGAGGAGGCTGTTGATGGGTAAATTATTCGGCTACCCAAAATAGTAACGCTCGCCCACGATGCTGTGGCGGGTAGGGCCAGCAATAGAAAAACTATTAAGTAATATAATGCGGAATGTCGGGTATCCATTTTCATCTCAACAACTCCCTGGCGATTGAAAATGGTCTGGCGTTTCAACGCCAGACCGTAGCGACAATTATTTATACGAAACGGCGTATTGAAGGGTGGCAGCGACTGTCCCCGCCTCTGCTTTCCCGGTAGAGTAATACCGCGCGGTATAAGTCGCGCTCGCTTCAGAAGCATTTGGTTCCAGCTGTAGGTCGCCGTCGCCAGTAAAGCCGCCGGTCAGATTGATTGGCTCCCCTGAAGTGTCGAGTAATTGGACTTCAACATTTTTCGCGCTGCCAGTATTACCCAGGTTACCGTTACTGGTGACCTGATTACCGACAAAGACAGTGGAAATTTTTGTTGTTTTGTCCTTAGAGCCGGTACACCCGGACAGCCCAATATCAAACGTTATTGGCCCCGCAGTTTTCCCTTGTTCTGATAAATCTTTAGTACTTACTGTTGGCAATAACACGACGGGTTTAGCCTGATTACCATTAATCACGACAGAGCATGTTTCATCAGAGACCTCCCCTTGAAAGGTGATGGTGTTATCAGAAACAGCCATCGCGCTGCTGGAGACAAGAAGCGAGCCTGTGATCATTGCTAAATATTTTTTCATAGACATATGATAATGTTCCTGTATTAATCTTTACTTTTTCAGAACGAGTGCAATTCGCCCGAATGTTTCGTGCTTATGGAGGAGTGGTAAAAATAACGATCATTAACTCTATTTTTGGATGTGAGCTATACCCTCCTGACTATTGATAATGCGATATAAAACAAACAGACTTATTTCTCTCATCATGAAATAGAGCGATAAGCGCTTTCGTCCATACATCTCATTAGTACAACTGATAGTGTTATCATTTAATTGAGTGTAATCCGATAACAATTCTCTCCGCGTCTGAATAGATAGACTATGTTGCAATACAAACCTGCACATTTTTGCTATGTAAAATCCGCATCAGTTAAACCTCCCGATGGATAATACGATGGTGAGATTAAGGTAAATTTTCTGAAATGTGCTTCTGAAACAGTATAATTAGTCTTACTTTTTTCTTACTTTTGGCCTTTCAGAAGTTTCCTGAGTTTGCGTTAAGGTAAAGAAAAGTGTTCAGATTTACCTATAACTGTTTGATTTGTAATGTGCAGGTAATACTTGTGTCAATTATTGTTTACTATAAGTGAGACTTATAAGTTAAACTCAGGTTAATTAGGGGGCTGAATTCTTTTTTGAGCATGATAATATGTCGTCTGAATGATGGATGCAGTTACCTTTAGGATTGTCATGAATGAAAGCATATTTTTACTTGATAAGCGTGTTGTATTTGATAGTACGAAGATGACCTTATCGCATGGTAATGAGATAATCAGAATATCAGAAGCTGAGACCCATCTGCTTCTTGCTTTTTGGCATGGTCTTTACAAAAAAGAAGATATTATTCATTTTGTTTGGGAAAATCGTGGAGGCTGCGTCTCAGAATCAAGTTACTATAAACTCATTAATCAAATGAGAAATGATTTTAGTAGCATCGGTCTACAGCCATCTGATATCGTAACTCGCCCTCGGGTGGGGGTATCGCTGTCTGTTGCCATTGAACCTATAAAAAAAATCACCTCCCTAAAGGTGAGTGATGAAAACGTTAAAGGCTCCCCGACTCGGGAGAACATATTTTACAAAATTAAACGTCACAGCGTATTTGTGGTATTAACAGGAGCCATTATTCTGGCATTGTTCTATGGTGTATTTACTATATATAAAGCGCCTGTTCGTAACAGCCCTGATAGTTTTTTTACATATCTTGGCGAATATAATGATTATGCAATCTATAAAACAAAAGAGGATAAGGTCACATTAAGTGAAGTAGTTTTTGCTTTTAACTCTCTAAAAATTAAAGTTTACCGGCAAAATGGACGCCATCTTTATTATATCAGGGAGCCTAACATGAATATTTTTCTGCAATGCTTAAATCCTGTTGAAATGGCGGTGCCAAAATGTATTACAGTAAAAGAACGTTACTGATTATATTTGTAATATTTATCGCCATTGTCGCAATCGGATCGGTAATAGCGCTTGAGTGGGTAAATCGTGACTCTTATAGAACCAATAATCTTATATGCACGACAAAATCAGAAGCGTATATTGAACCACGAAAATTGTACATGGATGGTGGACTTGTGCTGGATCTTAAATCTGGCAGGATTACCTTACACTACGATGTTACTACCGATACGAAAGAGAAACGGCTTTTTTTTCGTGATATCTGCATCAGCAAACTGCGCAGAACGGGTATGAAAACATTTACTTTTAAAGTCAATTCAGTTAAGACTTTTGAGTCTGATACTGCTGGCGATTTGTTTTCCTGGTTGAGACTGTTACAGCCTGGTACGATTAATGAGTTAAAGATGGTCAAAATTGGGAAAAATACCTACATGTTTTCGCTTAATCGACATTTGTATAATGTGTGTACCACCAGTAGTAACGTTGAGTTGTAGCCAATAATCCCTGTATTGATGGGAATTCGTTCCGTGATTTATGCCTAATCAGGCAGCGAACCTGGCATCTGGCTAACATATTGAATTTAGATATCTGCTATCGCTTATTCTAACGATAGTATCCTGCACCTGTTGGGTATTGATATTTTCTTGTCTATTTTCGGCACAGGGAGTGCCATCTTGCTATCATTAAGAACGTATAACCTATCTCTCAATATTGCTTTTCTCTATTAATGTTACTTTAGTTATCCTATAAAAGCGTACAGTGGCAAAAGGAAGGCCGGTAAGAGGGCAATGATTTGAAAGTAAGAAAGCTATTTCTGATGTTGTTTATTGCCGTTCCACTGATCGTAATGATATTGGTGGGGTTACTCGCGGGTATCTTCCAGCTAAAACGAGATATCGCCGTCAGCGCCAATACGCTGCTGCGGTTTAGCGCGGATATATCTGCCGCCTCCTGGCAAGTCGCCGGAAAAGCCGCCAGACTGGCTGAGAGTTCCTGCACTGATACGCTGAAAGAACTGTCCAGAACGCGGGCCTTCACTCCTTATGTACGTGACATTGGGTTTCTGGAAAATGGTGATATCACTTGCTCCTTTGTCACAGGAACCGAACGCTATCATTTTTCCCGGCTGGCAGGGCTTTCCTTACCTGCTTCTTATCCGGAACGGTGGTTGCGATCTATCGGTAGTATGGCCGAAGGACCCGATCGCCTTGTTGTGGTTTATGTGAAAAAAGTAGCAGCGAATAAAGCGGCTTTCGTCATTGTGGATTCGCAGTATGTCCAGGAGCTCATGGAGATATTGGCAGCAGAGAGAGCATCAGCCTTTAGCCTGACATTCGGCGCAGGGGAGGCGATTACCAGCGCTGCGACGTTGCGCGGTAAGGCGTTTTTAACGCAGCGCTTCACCTCAACCGATCACACTATCCAGCTGATGGTGCGAACCCCTTTCTCAACGTTATCGGCATACTGGTTACAAAACCTTTTTATTTTTGTTCCGCTGTCATTGTGTCTTTCTGTAGGGATGATGTTGTTCTACAGGCGCTGGTATTTAAAACGTTTATCTCTGGCCCGGGAGATTGCCAGGGGGATAACGCACAATGAGTTTACGGTACATTATCAACCTGTTTTTAACGTTAAACACGCTAGTTGCGGCGGCGTGGAGGCGCTAATGCGCTGGCCGCAACCGGATGGCCGTTTTATAACTCCCGATATTTTTATTACCGCCGCAGAAAATGAAGGCATGATTATTCCTCTCTCTCGTCATCTGTTCGAACTGATTGCTCATGACGTGATAAACTGGACTGTACCGGATGATTTCTATATCAGCGTAAATATATCGCCTGCGCATCTTATGGATGACGGTTTTATACAAGATATAGAGGCGCTCAGGACTCGTTTGGGAACGATAACGCTTATGTTGGAGCTCACCGAGCGTAGCCTGATTGTAGAACCTTCACAGGTCGCAGAAAAACTTTCAACGCTCCGTGAAAAAGGCGTGTTAATAGCGATTGATGATTTTGGGACCGGCTATTGCTCACTCTCCTATCTCCAACAATTACCTGTAGACTCTCTTAAAATAGACAGAACGTTTATCGATACCATTGATACCAGCAGCAATGATGTTCCTGTCCTGGATACTATCATTACGCTGAGTCAGCGACTGGGACTCAATGTGGTTGCCGAAGGGGTCAGTACCCAGCACCAATTGCGTTACATCTTAAGCCACGGGGTAGGATTCGTTCAGGGATTTCTTTATGCCAGGCCGATGGGGACTAATGACTTTATGAGTTGGCTTGGCAAGTCAGCCCAGCGGCAAAATGGTTTGCTCAAGGGGGAAAACGAATCTGCGAGTGGCCTGGTGGCTGAATAATACAGGAGCTCGCTACGGAAAAAAATTCAATAGCACGATATATCCTGGTAATATGTTTATGCCGTGAAGAAACGTGATAGCACTGGGGCGGATATTTTTATGAGTCAGAACAATTATCTGATTGACAAAAGGGTTATTCTTGATTGTGAACGAATGACGCTTTCCTGCGCCGGAGAGTCGATAACGATATCTGAATCGGAACGCAGTTTGCTTATCGCTTTTTATGAAGGCCTTTTTAAAAAAGATGATTTAATTAACTATGTCTGGGGGCGCAAAGGTGTCGTGGTCTCTGATGCCAGTTATTATAAATTGATTAACCAGCTACGAGGGTCATTTGATAAAATTGGTCTTAAGGGGGCGTCTGTTGTGACTCGCCCTCGCGTGGGTGTTTTACTCTCAGTTTCCATTGAACCGTTGAGTGATGAGGCGCAAGATATGCCGTTGCCTGCTGTTGCTGAAACAGAATTATCGACGGTTGAAGTGCGGCACGATGATACTATCATTCCCCCAATACCGGGCGCTGTGAATAAAAAAGATTGGCTCTACTTTTGCCTGGCCGCGCTTCTGATGTTTTTTATGATTTATAAAGTTAAGGGTGAAAATATTGATTATTTTACCCTCAATGGTTCGTATGATGGATACACTTTTTATAGTGTCGGGCATGATAAAACCCATCTGACGGATATCGTTGAAGCGTACTCTGAGATGAGTAATGAAATACATAAACAAAACGGGAAAATCATTTATTATATTCGCGTTCCTAATACAAATATTTTTGTCCAGTGTCTTAACCAACTTGATATAGCGGAGCCGAAATGCATTTCCATAAAAGAACGTTATTAAGCGTGGCGACGCTTGGTATGTTGGCTGTTTCAGTCGTACTGATGGTAGTTTGGGTACGAAACAGTAGCCATAGTTCTATTAATACTAATGAATTTTTATGTACGACAAGAACGGTAACGACGATACAACCTAAAGATATCCATGCCGATGGCAGTCTTGTTCTTGATTTTAAGATGAAGAGAATTACGCTTCAATATGAAATAAAAACAAAAGATAACGGTGTAAAAATATTATACCGGGACGTATATATGAAAAATTTACATCGAACAGCGCCTGGTGTTTATACGTTCGAAGTATCCCAGGTAAAAGTCTTTGCCACGGACACGGCTGGCGATCTGTTATCATATTTACGGGTTCTGCATCCGGAAGCGGCTAATGAGATTCGAATATCTAAAGTGGGTGAGAAAACCTTTTTTTATTCTCTTAATCGGCAGCTTTATAACGTTTGTACCGCGCAGTAGATCTGAATGTTGTCTGAATGCGTCAGAAGCGAGTTGCGAAATTGCCCTCCGCAAGGGTAAAGGTTAACTCGAACACCAGTTAAAGAGCATTAAAAACAATGAGTTATGAATTTTTTACTCTTCATGGAGGTAACTGATACTCGCTGATAACCTCTCGCAGTCCGCCTGACGGATGCGATGCCAGGATCGGGTCTGAAGCAACCATGAATCCGCCATTAATAAAAAAGTAAGAACTCTGTAAGACTGATTTCATATCCATTATCGAATATATCAGGTTATATTACCTCCGCAGCTGGCATGACTGGTAATAAGCGCATTTAGGTGCTCTTAATCTAAATGCTATTTGTGTGCCATAAGTTCCGGTACCGCCTTAATTATATATCAAAAATGGAGTGGTTTTAATGAAAAGACGGTCTTCGTTCCTTGTTTTTTTAGGTTTATTATTAGCGTCACCTTTAGCTTTGGCTAACGATCAGCACACCGTATCGTTTGGTTATGCACAAACTCATCTCAGTTCATTGAAAAATAGCGATAGCAAAGATCTGCGAGGCTTTAATTTTAAATATCGTTACGAGTTCAATGAGACCTGGGGGATGTTAGGCTCATTCACCGCGACGCGCAATGAAATGGAGAACTACACCTGGAAAGAGGGGAAATTGCATAAAAATGGTTCCGATTCTGTGGACTATGGTTCTTTGATGTTTGGACCAACATATCGTTTTAATGACTATGTGAGCCTGTACGGCAATGCGGGTATAGCGACGATGAAATTTAATAAACACTCAAAAGAAGACTCCTTTGCCTACGGCGCTGGTGTAATATTTAATCCTGTTAAGAGTATATCTATCGATGCATCATGGGAAGCAAGCCGTTTCTTCGCTGTGGATACCAATACATTTGGTGTCAGCGTAGGTTATCGCTTCTGATATTAAAAGTATAAGCGTTACGTTTATGGCAAGGAATTAAAAATAATATGGCGCTGCTACAGAATAGGGATGGTTATGAGCGCTCAGGTAATCTTAAGAGGAAGATAAAACACTCACCGTAGCGTTATTCTATTGATGAAATTATGATAAATTCACTATCGGAACAACTTCCGTTAAAAACGATAGGTATAGTTTTAACGGATGATTATTATACTTATTTAGGCATTGCTTCACTCTTTGAGGATGGGAAGTGCTTTATGTTCCCACTCAATGGAGAATATAATTCGTGTCAGATATCAGCTAGCGAAGATATCATAATTATTATTGATGGACGAGTTTTGATTCAGGGGGTCTGGAAAGGTTTTAAGGCGCTCATGCAGCATTATCCACATGCTCGTCGAATATGGCTCACGCGCAGAGATATTGGAAAACTTTATCCACATGGCTGCGATAGAGATCCTGATATCGATCCCGATTTGGCAAAGCCTGTTTTTATTGAGCATTTCATTAAATACGCTTGTGCAAACGAAGTAGCGGTCGGTGAACTTGCGCCGTTGACAAAAAAGGAGGAGGAGTTGTTATGGCACTTTTTATATAAAAAGTCGATGAGTCAGATCGCCAGTAGCTATGGCATGAGTCGTAAGACTTTGTACATTCATAGATTGCGTATCTGTCGTAAATATGGCTTCAAACGCTTTTTCCATTTGCTATTTATTTACCAAAGAAGTCGCCATATCTTCGCATCTAAAATTTGCCGTGTAGACAAAAACGCCGATCAGGCTTGAAGCAAACAAGATGAAAAAGTTAACGATGAGAGAGTGTGAAAGCATCAATCCTACTATGCTGCTTGCCATTAAGATACTTATCTCGGCGCTTGACGAAAAAACAAAAATAAGACTCAGAGAGCATATTGAAAAAACTGAACAAGAAATAGCCTCAAGCATACATGATAGCATCATGACAGAGACTTTTCTTCAGCAAATGAAAGACATTCGTTACATCTTAAATATAGTTCCTTGACGGCGTTCAGAAGCAAGAACGCGTTATTATTTAATGATTAATAGACCAGGTATTAGTATGAAAAAGATCTTAGTATGTTTCGTCGGCTTGGCTTTAACCGCATGTAGCGCTAATTCGTTGAATTATGGCGCTGAACAGGTACGGGTGATGACCAGCGAGCCAGGTAAGGAATGCAGCTACTTAGGGGATATCACGGGCAGCCAGGGGAATTTCTTTACCGGTGGCTGGACTTCCAACAGTAACCTGGAAACGGGTGCCCGTAACGATCTGAAAAACAAAGCTTATAAAATGGGCGGCAATACGGTAGTCCTGTTAACCCAGCGTGCAGGCCAGACAGGAAGTTCATGGCACGGTTCTGGCTCAAGCAAACAAACGAATGTCACGTTAAGCGGGAACGTTTATCGTTGCCCTCGTTAACCTTATTTTGCAGGCAATATATGCCTGTTTAGCGCGCGCGCCGCACTGGCGACGCGCGCGCTATTTGGGCTAACCTTGCTTTTTCTCGCTGTATTCCCGCCAACCGCCGCCTAATGCTTTATACAGATTAATGATATTCAGCTGTTGCATGAGCCGTGTGCGCACCAGACGCTGCTGCGCGCCATAAAGCATACGATGGGTATCAAGCAGCGTAAGGTAGTCATCGACGCCTTCCTGAAAACGGAGTCCGGCCAGCTCATAGGCGATTTGACTGGCTTCAACCGCGCGTTGTTCTGATTGCACCTGGTCACTCAGCGTACGCTGTCCCGCCAGACCATCCGCCACGTCGCGAAAGGCTTGCTGAATAACGTTTTCATACCTGGCGATTTCAATCTGTTTTTGGACATGCGCCCTATCCAGGTCAGCGCGTAATGCGCCGCCGTGAAAGAGAGGCAAGGTGATTTGCGGTAGAAAACGCCAGCTTCCCGATCCCGGTTCAAAGAGTCCGCTAAGAGACGCGCTGGCCGTTCCCGCCGCGCCTGTCAGGCTGATGGTCGGGAAGAAGGCGGCGCGCGCTGCGCCTATCCGGGCGTTTGCGCCACGCAGCCTGTACTCGGCGGCGCGAATATCCGGGCGGCGTACCAGCAGATCTGACGGTAATCCGCCTGGCAGAGTGGTCGGGATCGCGCCTTCCGTAAGCGTGACCGCCTCGTTTAGTCGACGCGACAGTTCAGGCGTGAGCGGCTGGCCCAACAGCAATTCAAGCGCGTTACGATCCCGCGCCAACTGTCGCGTATACGCCGCGCGATTGATTTCCGCAGAACGCAGCGCGATCTCCGCCATACGCAGATCGAGCTGTGTGGCGTTGCCTGTCCGGGCAAGCTGGGTTGTCAATGTGTATGAACTTTTTTGCGCGGCCAGCGTATCTTCGGTTAAGCGCAGCAGCTCCCGGTCAGCCCGTAGCGTCAGCCAGGCGCTGGCGACTTCGGAAACCAGGCTCATTCGCGCCGCAATGTACGTCTCATCAAGCGCCATATAGGCGGCTAATGCCTGGTCGCTAAGGCTTCGCACTCGCCCCCAGAGATCCAGTTCCCAGGCCGTCGTCGCCCCAGCCGCCTCGTAGCGTCGGTTAATCTCAGGCTCGTCCGTGACGCTGAGATCGGCGGGAGTGCGACCGGCGTCCATGGCGGTGGCGATACCGAGCGTCGGCAGCATCTCCGCGCGCTGAATACGGTATAACGCCCGGGCGGCTTCAACATTGAGCCCTGCCTTGCGTAAATCCCGATTATTGCGTAACGCGATCGCGATCAGTTCCTGTAGAAGCGGATCGTGGAAGAAATCACGCCAGCCAATGTCAGCGGCATCCGGCGCGCCAGAAACGGTTGACGTTGCGTAGGGATAGACCACCGCAGTCGGCGATGTGGGGCGTTCGTGCTTCGGCGCCATCGTACAGCCAGCAAGCGTGGTGACGAAAGCAAGCGTCGCCAGCGTGGCGGTCTGCCGATAGCCTGTAAAAGTGATCTTCATTATGCCATTCCCATCATTATGCTTGCTGATCATGTGAATCAACGCGGTTCTCACGCTTTAATGCCATCCTGCGAACCACCACGTAAAATACAGGCGTCAATAACAGGCCGAAGAGCGTGACGCCCAACATGCCGGCAAACACGGCGATGCCCATCGCATGTCGCATTTCCGCGCCGGCACCCGTCGCGAGTACCAGCGGTACTACGCCTGCGATAAAGGCGAATGAGGTCATCAGGATAGGACGCAGACGCAGGCGGGACGCTTCCAGTACGGCGGTCAGCGGGTCTGCGCCGTCGTGTTCTTTGGCGCGGGCAAACTCGACAATCAAAATGGCGTTCTTGGCCGCCAGGCCGACCAGCACCACGAAACCAATCTGCGTAAAGATATTGTTATCTCCGCCAGATACCCACACGCCGACAATGGCTGAGAGTAATGACATAGGCGCAATAAGCAGGACGGCGAAGGGCAGCGACCAACTGTTGTACTGCGCCGCCAGGATCAGGAAGGCCAGCAGCACCGCCAGCGCAAAGATAGCAAGCGCAGAGTTGCCGGCCTGTTTTTCCTGATAAACCAGATCGGTCCATTCGAAGACCATCCCTTCCGGCAACGTTTCACGCACGATCTTTTCAATCGCGTCCGTCGCCTGTCCGGAGGAGAAACCCGGAGCCGGTCCACCGCTAATATCTACCGAGGGGAAGCCGTTGTAATGGATGATTCTGTCTGGCCCCGACTGGCGCATAATCGTGACGAAAGCGCTAAGCGGGATCATCTCGCCCTTCGCATTGCGGACTTTAAGCAGGCCGATATCCTCTTGTTGCATACGGAATGGCGCATCGGCCTGCGCCATCACCCGCCAGGTACGGCCAAATCGGTTGAAATCGTTGACGTAAAGCGAGCCGAGGTTAATTTGCAACGTTTCAAAGATGTCGGTGAGCGATACCCCCATTGATTTCGCCTTTACCCGGTCGATATCCACCTGTAATTGCGGGGCGTTCGTCTGGAAACTGGCCAGCATATTGGCCAGTTCGGGCGTCTGCATCGCCTTAGACATAATCTCGCTTTGCACCTTTGTCATCGCTTCAAATCCCAGTTCCGCACGATCTTCAATCTGCAATTTAAAGCCGCCCGTCGCGCCAAGCCCTGGAACCGGCGGCGGCGGGAAGATGCCAATAAACCCGTCGGGAATGTGGCTAAATTTGTGCATTAGCTTTCCGGCGATAGCGTTAGCGGAAAGCGAAGGATCTTCACGCTCGTCAAAGGGTTTCAGCATGGCGAACATCAGCGCCGAATTTGGCACATTTACCGGGCCGTTAACCGACAGACCGGGGAAGACGACGACGCTTTCAACGCCGGGTTCCGCCAGCGCGATAGCGGACATCTGTTTCACGACCGCCTCTGTGCGATCCAACGATGCGCCGCTTGGGAGCTGGGCGATGCCGACGAGATAGTATTTATCCTGCGCAGGCACAAACCCGTTCGGCACCTGATGGAAGCCAAGCCAGGTCAGCCCCACAAAGCCAGCATAGAGCACCATCACAATGACGCTGCCGCGCACGGCCCGACGGACGGCGCTAACATAGCGGTTCGACGCGCTGTCGAAGAAACGGTTAAAGCGATGGAAAAAACCGCCAGTGACCGTGCCCATCAACCGCGTTAGCCAGTCAGCCTTCGCAGTATCGTGGTGCGGTCTTAGCAAAATGGCAGCCAGCGCAGGGGAGAGCGTCAGCGAGTTAATGGCCGAAAGGATGGTCGAAATAGCGATGGTCAACGCGAACTGACGATAAAACTCACCCTGCAGGCCCGCCAGGAATGCGGAAGGGATAAAGACCGCCGTTAGCACCGAGGTAATAGAAAGAATGGGACCAGTGACTTCATCCATCGCCTTCTTTGCCGCCTCTCCGGGACTTTTGCCCTGCGAGATATGCCGTTCCACGTTTTCGACCACAACGATGGCGTCATCGACAACGATACCTATCGACAGGACCAAACCAAACAGCGAAAGCGTATTCAGCGAAAAGCCAAACAGGTGCATCAAGGCAAAGGTGCCGACCAGCGAAACGGGAACCGCCACCAGAGGAATAATGGACGCCCGCCAGGTTTGCAGGAACAGCACCACGACAAGGACGACCAGCACGAGGGCTTCCAGCAACGTAATCGCCACCGATTGTAGCGATGCGCGCACGAAGACCGTAGGATCATAGGCAATCCGGTATTCGATATCCTGCGGGAAGTTTTGCTGCAACTCATCCATTTTGCCGCGAATCGCGTTAGAAACGTCAATCGCATTGGCGCCCGGACTTTGAATAATCTGTAACGCTGGCGCCGCTTCGCCATTCAGTAAACTGCGCAGCGTATAGGCATCAGCGCCCAGCGTGACGCGGGCGACATCACGCAGACGCGTCACCTCGCCGTCAGCGCCGATTTTTACCACAATCTCGCCGAACTGTTCTTCGCTGGTCAGGCGGCCCAGCGTGTTTACCGTCATCTGAAAAGCGGCGGAGGCCTCCGGCTGTTGCCCGACGGAACCGGCGGCGACCTGTACGTTTTGTTCCCGCAACGCCGTAACGATATCACTGGCGGTAAGACCGCGGTTGGCGATTTTCGCCGGGTCCAGCCAGACGCGCATGGCGTACTCGCCCGCGCCCCAGACGAGAACATCACCGACGCCGGGTAAACGGGCCAGTTCGTCGCGAACCTGCCGGATGGCGAAGTTAGACAGGTAAAGTGAGTCATAGCGTTTTTGCGGCGAGACAAGATGGACCACCATCAACATATCGGGGGACGTTTTCTCCGTTACAACGCCAATTCGTTGGACTTCTTCGGGCAGGCGAGGCAGCGCGCGGGATACCCGGTTTTGCACCTGAATTTGCGCCATATCAGGATCGGTTCCCTGTTCGAAGGCGATAGAGATAACCATGCGACCATCAATGGCCATCTGGGTATTCATATACAACATGCCGTCAACGCCGTTGATCACCTGTTCCAGCGGCGCGGCTACCGTATCGGCAATCACTTGCGGGTTAGCGCCGGGGTAGCTGGCGCTAACCTGTACCGTGGGCGGCGTAACGGCCGGATATTCACTCAGCGGCAGTTTTAAAAAGGCGATAGCGCCAGCCAGCAGCATTAACAGCGACAGGACGATGGCGAAGATGGGCCGTGCGATGAAAAAGTGGGTGAATTTCATTGGCGCACCGCCTTCGACGCGCTGTCGCCGTCCGCTTTAGTCAATGTCGCGGTCTGTTTCTCGGGCATATTCTGCCGCATCGGCACCAGACGCGGCGCAACGGTCATGCCAGGACGCACCAGCCCCTTGAGGATGATTTTTTCTCCCGGCTGTACTCCCTGTGTAACGACGCGGAGTCCATCGACCATTTGTCCCAGCTCAACCGGACGATACTCCACCTGATTCTCCTTGCCGACGATCAGCACATAGTTTTTGCCCTGATCGGCGCTCACCGCCAGATCGTCAATCAGCACGGTTTCCCGCGGCTCGCCGATGGGCAAACTGATTCGGGCAAACAGGCCGGGAGAAAGCATTCCGTCGGGGTCAGGAATCACGGCGCGCGCCCGGATAGTGCCGGTGCTGCGGTTCATCTGATTGCCCATAAAGTCGAGTACGCCCTGATAAGGCAGCCCGTTATCGGTGGTTAACCCCATGTTGACTACCGGTGGATTCTTGTCGGAGCGGGTATGCCGTAACGCCTTCAGCCAGGTGGCTTCGTCAATATCGAAATACACATACATGGGATTGTGAGACACGATAGTCGTCAGAAGCGTGGCGTTACCCGCTACGCCGCCGCTGACCAGATTGCCCCGGGTCACCAGTATGCGGTCAACGCGTCCGGCAATGGGCGCGGTAATACGGGTCCAGGAGAGTTCAAGGCGCGCTGCGGCGACGGCGGCTTTGGCCGATTGCATCTGCGCCTGTCGCGCATTACGCGTGGCGGTGACATCGTCAGCGTTTTTACGTGATACGGCGCCGCTGGCGACCAGTCGTTGAATGCGATCGAAATCCGCCTGCGCCTGGCGGGCCAGTACTTCAGCCTGACGTAATTGCGCGACGGCGGTGTCGAGGGCGACCTCGAACGGGCGCGGATCGATCTGGAACAGCAGTTGTCCGCGGCTTACCAGACGTCCTTCCGGAACGCTGACGGCGTCAAGGGTTCCTCCCACGCGCGAACGCAGCTCCACGGTCTCCGGCGCGGCCAGAAAACCGGTGAATTCCGCCGTAGGCGCGAGTGTACGGCTAAGGGCTTTAGCAACCGGTACCGACGGTGGAGGCGGCGCGCTGGCCGGTGGTCCGACGGCGTTGTCTTTATCCCATAGTGCTTCGCCGGCCATGTAAATCACGCCCCCGCTGGCGGCGATGACGCCGGCTATCAACATAATTTTGAATGTTCTACGCATGTCGTTTCCCTCTTTACCGCAGCGTGTCGGCCATTCCGCAACGCTGCCGCAGAATTTTTGGCAAAGGCTAGGCGTTACAACGAAGGAAAGGTCAAGCGTTCCTGACGGGTTTTTACGGGGCGTGGGTCGGCATCGTGGCGTAAATGTCTCGCATCATCCTCTTTTATGAGCCATCTCACATTCTCGCCGAACCGTGCAGCCTGAATACGCTTGACCTTCCCACAATGGCAAGCTTTAGGCTTTCTGATACCGAATAGTCAGGATGGGGAACTCGTCATGAGTCAGTCAGAAAATCGTCACGACACGATAAGCTTGCTTATTGAAGGTATGACCTGCGCGTCGTGTGTCGCTCGCGTTGAAAAAGGTATTAAGGCTGTGCCTGGCGTAACGGACGCTACGGTGAATCTGGCGACGGAGCGCGCCACCGTTCGCGGGACGGCGTCGGCGGAGGCGGTGATCGCGGCGATTGAAAAAACGGGGTATGAGGCGCGACCGGTAGAGACGGCGGGGCAGGGAGAAGACGACTCTGAAGAGAAAAAAGAGGCCGAGCGCGTCAGGCTGAAGCGCGATCTGATTCTCGCCAGCGTGCTGGCGCTCCCCGTTTTTGTGCTTGAAATGGGCTCGCACCTTATTCCTGGTATGCACGAGTGGGTGATAAAAACGATTGGCCTGCAACAAAGCTGGTACTGGCAATTTGCACTGACCCTGTTGGTGCTGACGATCCCCGGTCGCCGTTTTTACCTTAAAGGGTTCCCGGCGCTGGCGCGTCTGGCGCCGGACATGAACTCGCTGGTCGCCGTGGGAACCGCAGCGGCGTTCGGCTACTCGCTGGTGGCGACCTTTACGCCCGACCTGTTGCCTGAAGGGACGGTAAACGTCTATTACGAGGCCGCCGCAGTGATTGTCGCGCTTATTCTGCTGGGGCGCTTTCTGGAGGCAAGGGCGAAGGGGCGGACTTCCGAAGCGATTAAACGTCTGGTGGGGCTACAGGCGCGGGTCGCGCATGTGTTACGCGAGGGCCGCATCGTGGATATCCCTGTCGACGAGGTTGTGCTGGGCGACTGTGTGGAGGTTCGGCCAGGCGAGCGGATCCCGGTTGACGGCGAAGTGACCGAAGGCCGCAGCTTCGTTGACGAGTCGATGATTACCGGCGAACCGATACCGGTTGAGAAATCCGCAGGAAGCGCGGTGGTGGGCGGTACCGTCAACCAAAAAGGCGCGCTCACGCTGCGGGCGACCGCCGTCGGCGGACAGACCATGCTGGCGCAAATCATTCGTCTGGTGGAACAGGCGCAGGGTTCAAAACTGCCGATTCAGGCCGTCGTGGATAAAGTGACGCTGTGGTTTGTCCCAATGGTAATGCTTATTGCTGCGCTGACCTTTGTGGTATGGCTGGCGTTTGGGCCGTCGCCTGCGCTGACTTTCGCTCTGATCAATGGTGTTGCGGTTCTGATTATCGCCTGTCCTTGCGCGATGGGCCTGGCGACGCCGACCTCCATTATGGTGGGAACCGGTCGTGGGGCGGAAATGGGCGTGCTGTTCCGTAAGGGGGAGGCGTTACAGCTACTCAAAGACGCTAAGGTGGTGGCCGTAGACAAAACCGGGACACTTACCGAAGGCCGCCCGGTACTGACCGATCTCGACGTGGCCAGCGGCTTTGAACGCCGTGAGGTGCTGGCGAAAGTCGCGGCGGTAGAATCGCGTTCAGAGCATCCGATTGCCCGTGCGATTGTCGTGTCGGCAGAAGAGGAAGGGATCGCGCTACCAGGCATGAGCGGCTTCGAATCGGTGACCGGGATGGGCGTATACGCTACCGTTGACGGTACGCGTGTTGACGTGGGGGCCGATCGCTATATGCGCAAAATTGGCGTGGATATTAGCGGCTTCGCCACCACCGCCGAACGGTTAGGACAGGAAGGGAAATCGCCGCTCTATGCGGCTATTGACGGTCAACTGGCAGCGATTATCGCCGTGGCCGATCCGATCAAACCCAGTACACCCGCCGCAATTAACGCTTTACATCAGCTCGGCATTAAGGTCGCCATGATCACTGGCGATAATGCCCGCACGGCACAGGCTATCGCCAGACAGTTAGGGATTGATGACGTGGTCGCCGAGGTATTGCCAGAAGGGAAAGTCGAGGCGATACGGCGCCTGAAAGCGGCGTATGGGCAGGTGGCGTTTGTCGGCGATGGCATCAACGATGCGCCAGCGCTGGCGGAGTCCGACGTGGGGCTGGCGATTGGCACCGGCACCGATGTGGCGGTGGAATCCGCCGACGTCGTACTAATGTCCGGCAACCTGCAAGGCGTGCCGAATGCTATCGCGCTGTCTAAAGCGACCATCCGCAATATCCACCAGAATCTGTTCTGGGCCTTTGCTTACAATACGGCGCTGATTCCTGTCGCGGCAGGCGCGCTATTTCCGGTCTGGGGCATATTATTGTCACCGGTATTCGCCGCAGGGGCGATGGCGATGTCGAGCGTGTTCGTGCTGGGCAACGCTTTGCGGCTGCGCCGTTTCCGGGCGCCGATGGCAACCCCATCCGACACATCCACGACCCGAGGAGGAGCGTCATGAACATCGGTAAAGCAGCTAAAGCATCGAAAGTTTCGGCCAAAATGATTCGCTACTATGAACAGATTGGTCTGATTCCCGCGGCAAGTCGGACGGATTCCGGCTATCGGGCCTATACCCAGGCTGATGTTAATCAATTGCATTTTATACGCCGCGCGCGCGATCTCGGTTTTTCAGTTGCTGAAATCAGCGACTTACTGAATCTTTGGAATAACCAGTCGCGGCAAAGCGCTGACGTCAAACGCCTGGCGCAGACGCACATTGATGAACTGGACAGACGTATCCAGAACATGCAGCACATGGCGCAAACCCTCAAAGCGCTGATTCACTGCTGCGCCGGCGACGCGCTGCCAGATTGCCCCATTCTGCATACGCTTGGACAACCTGACGATAGCGAGCCGGAGGCGCGTACCGGAGCGGTATTGCGACGTCCTCGTCGCCACGGACTGGCAAAGCGTCTGTAAGTCCTGAGATTACGCTTGACCTTCCAACACTGGCAAGGCCCAGACTGGCAACAGTTCCCACACAAAAGGAGTTCACTATGCAGTTCCATATTGATGACATGACCTGCGGCGGCTGCGCCAGTACGGTAAAAAAGACGATTCTGACTCTCGATGCTAATGCGACGGTGAGAACTGACCCGGCGACGCGTCTGGTTGACGTTGAAACGTCGCTATCCGCGGAGCAGATTGCCGCCGCCCTGCAAAAGGCCGGTTTCCCGCCGCGCGAAAGGTAATCGTCAATGGCGATCGGTCTGGCGACAGGCCGGTCGCGATACGCTAGCCACGCTTCGCTTTCCTTTGCATGAGATAATCCCCATAAAAACTGTGACAAATCATGTGCCAGTAAGCTTTGTTAATAATATGTAATGATTTGTCTATTTTTGCTAACATTTTACCTGCTATATACAAAAAGATAACAAATAAGTAGCGCAACGCTACCTTGTTACGTCGCTTTGACGACGGGAGCGCTCCAGCGTTTCGCCGCTTCAAAGCTTGATGTTATTTTTTGATGCAGGACACTACCTATGTACACCCCCCTGAACTGGACGACGACACAACGACATGTGGCGTTTGCCAGCTTTACCAGTTGGATGCTGGATGCGTTTGATTTCTTTATCCTTGTCTTTGTACTTAGCGATCTCGCCGAATGGTTTCACGCTTCCGTATCGGACGTTTCCATTGCGATTATGCTGACCCTGGCGGTACGTCCCATTGGCGCGCTGCTATTTGGCCGAATGGCGGAAAAGTACGGACGTCGACCGATACTGATGCTCAATATTCTGTTCTTTACGGTGTTTGAACTGCTTTCCGCCTGGTCGCCCACCTTCATGGCATTTCTGATTTTTCGGGTCATGTACGGCGTGGCGATGGGCGGGATATGGGGCGTCGCGTCATCACTGGCGATGGAAACCATTCCCGATCGTTCGCGTGGCCTGATGTCGGGCATTTTTCAGGCGGGCTATCCCTGCGGCTATCTGTTCGCCTCGGTTATTTTTGGCCTCTTCTACAGTATGGTAGGCTGGCGCGGTATGTTCCTGATTGGCGCCCTGCCTGTTGTCTTGCTGCCTTATATCTGGTTTAAAGTGCCGGAATCCCCCGTCTGGCTGGCGGCCAGAGCGCGTAAAGAGAATACCGCGCTGCTTCCTGTTCTGCGCAAACAGTGGAAGTTGTGTCTGTATCTGGTGCTGGTCATGGCGTTCTTTAACTTTTTCAGCCACGGCACGCAGGATCTCTATCCTACCTTCCTGAAGATGCAGCATGGTTTTGATCCGCATCTGATCAGTATCATTGCGATTTTTTATAACATTGCCGCCATGCTCGGCGGTATTTTCTACGGTACGCTATCGGAACGTATTGGGCGTAAAAAAGCGATCATGATCGCCGCCTTTCTTGCGCTTCCGGTACTCCCGCTATGGGCATTTTCCAGCGGATCATTCACGATTGGCCTGGGCGCGTTCCTGATGCAGTTTATGGTGCAGGGCGCCTGGGGTGTCGTGCCGACCTGGCTGAACGAGCTGGTTCCGGCGAATGCGCGCGCCGTGCTGCCAGGGTTTGTTTACCAACTGGGTAATTTACTGGCGTCGGTTAATGCGACGTTACAGGCCCGCATCGCGGAAACGCATGGTGGCAATTACGGGTTGGCAATGGCGATCGTGGCTGGCGCGGTGGCTATTTTAATCTGTGTATTTGTGGCATTTGGTCGCGAGACCCGGGGAGTCGTCATCTCCGGTACAGATAGCGACGCCCTCCCGGAGTCGGCCATCAGTCATCGCACGTAAACACTACGCTCCTGGCGCATACTGTCGCCGGGAGCACGCCTTCCCCCCGTCGTTTTCACGCCCTTTCAACGAACAACAAAGGTTAATGATGGCATCTGCCTTTCGTGACCATTACAATCATCGCTTACTTTTTTCTTTATAAGAAATTGATTGTTGGACCTTAAAATTATCAACGGAGCGAAGATATCATGTTGAAAGATAACCAAAAACACAACGAGTCTGTTGCCCCGAATAGCGCCTTTCTGTCTGAGTTACAACGTGCATTACCGGAATTTTTTACCGCCGATCGCTATAACGAGCAGGGCGAACTGATCGCGAAAGGCGGATTTGATCTCGCCAAATTTGAGCGCGCGCTGAAAGCGCGTAATATTGATGAGCTGACTAGCGGTTATCAGATTGATTTTATTGGCAAAGATTACGCAAAAAAACAGGCGGGTGAAAAATCCGTTACCGTTATCGTTCCTGACGTGGAACACAATACTCTGGCAGAAAACAAAAACAGCCATAATCTTTTTCTGACCGGGGATAATCTGGATGTGTTACGCCATCTGCAAAATAATTACGCCGATACCGTCGATATGATCTATATCGATCCCCCTTATAACACCGGATCGGACGGGTTTGTCTATCCCGATCATTTTGAATATAGCGATCGGGCGTTGCAGGATATGTTTGGTCTTAATGATACTGAACTGGCACGTTTAAAATCCATTCAGGGTAAATCGACGCACTCCGCGTGGTTATCTTTTATGTATCCGCGTCTTTTCCTGGCCAGGAAGCTCCTGAAAGATACCGGATTTATTTTTATCTCTATCGACGATAATGAGTACGCCAATCTTAAATTAATGATGGATGAGATTTTTGGCGAAGGTGGATTTGTCACCAATGTGATGTGGAAGCGCAAAAAAGAGATTTCTAACGACTCTGATAACGTTTCCATCCAGGGGGAATACATTCTTGTTTACGCCAAAACCGGTCAGGGCGCTTTACGTTTAGAACCGCTTTCTAAAGAGTATATTCAGAAATCCTATAAAGAACCGACCGAACAGTTTCCAGAAGGGAAATGGCGACCGGTGCCGTTAACGGTGTCAAAAGGGCTGAGCGGCGGCGGCTATACCTATAAAATTACCACGCCGAACGGTACGGTACACGAAAGACTATGGGCTTATCCTGAAGCCAGTTACCAAAAACTGGTGGCCGATAATCTGGTCTATTTTGGCAAAGATAACGGCGGTATTCCCCAGAGAGTCATGTACGCGCACCACAGTAAAGGGCAGCCAACGACCAATTACTGGGATAACGTAGCGTCGAATAAAGAGGGGAAAAAGGAGATTCTGGATCTCTTCGGCGACAACGTTTTTGATACGCCGAAACCGACCGCATTATTGAAGAAAATCATCAAGCTCGCTATCGATAAAGACGGCGTCGTCCTGGACTTTTTTGCCGGTTCCGGCACTACGGCCCATGCGGTAATGGCGCTGAATGAAGAAGATGGGGGGCAGCGCACGTTTATTCTGTGTACTATCGATCAGACATTAAGCAATAACACTATCGCGAAAAAAGCAGGTTATAACACTATTGATGAAATCAGCCGCGAGCGAATTACACGCGTTGCGGCGAAGATCCGCGCCAACAATCCCGCGACCAATAGCGATCTCGGTTTTAAACATTATCGTTTTGCCACTCCGACACAGCAGACGCTGGACGATCTGGATAGCTTCGATATTGCTACCGGCCATTTTATCAATACCAGCGGTCAACTGGCCGCTTTCACCGAGTCAGGATTTACCGACATGATCAATCCTTTTTCCGCCAGAGGATTGGGCGTGCCGGGCGGCGCAAGCGGCGAAGAGACCTTATTAACGACATGGCTGGTCGCCGATGGTTATAAAATGGATATTGACGTACAGACCGTTGATTTTTCCGGCTATTGCGCCAGGTATGTTGATAATACGCGCCTGTATCTGATTGATGAACGGTGGGGAACAGAGCAGACCCGCGATCTTCTCAACCACATTGGTACGCACCAGCTTCCGGTTCAGACCATTGTCATTTACGGCTACTCTTTCGACCTTGAATCCATTCGTGAACTGGAAATCGGCTTAAAACAGCTTGATCAAAAAGTGAACCTGGTGAAGCGTTATTAAGAGGGGATGATGATGAATATTTTACTGGAAGAACTTCCCCATCAGGAACAGGCGTTAGCGGCGATTCTGGCGAGTTTCACCGGTATCGATCACGCGCAAGCCGATCATAATCACTATGCTAATCCGCTGATTAAGGAACGTTACGACGATAAGGCCAATATTGACGTTAAAATGGAGACCGGGACGGGTAAAACCTATGTCTATACCCGGTTGATGTATGAATTGCATCAGAAGTATGGCCTCTTCAAATTTGTGCTGGTGGTGCCGACGCCAGCCATTAAAGAAGGCGCGCGGAACTTTATTACCAGCGATTACGCCAGACAGCATTTTTCACAGTTCTACGAAAATACGCGGATGGAACTTTGCACCATCAACGCCGGTGATTTTAAAGTAAAGTCGGGGCGTAAAAATTTTCCGGCCCAGCTATTAAGTTTTACTGATGCCAGCCGTCGTGATAGCCATACGATTCAGGTTTTGCTGATCAATGCGCAAATGCTCAATTCCGCCAGTATGACGCGAGACGATTACGATCAAACGCTACTGGGCGGGCTGACGTCGCCTGTTAAAGGGCTGCAAATGACGCGACCGGTGGTCATTATTGATGAACCGCATCGTTTTGCGCGAGATAACAAATTTTATCGAGCGATTCAGGCCATTCAGCCGCAAATGATCGTCCGCTTTGGCGCTACCTTCCCGGATATTGTCGAAGGTAAGGGTAAAAATAAATGTGTACGTAAAGATTACTATCGCCGGCAACCGCAGTTTGATCTCAACGCGGTGGACAGTTTTAACGATGGTTTGGTGAAAGGTATTGATATTTATTACCCGAATCTCCCCGAAGAACAGGCCAACAATCGTTATATCGTTGACAGCGTCACGGCAAAGAAATTAATCCTCCGACGGGGGAGCAAAATTGCCGAGGTTGGCGTGGGCGAAAATCTCGCCGATGTCGATGCAGGATTTGAAGGCAGTATCGAATATGCCGGCAGTAAAATGTTGTCGAACGATCTGGAGCTGGAGGCAGGGATGGCGCTGGTGCCAGGAACCTTTGGCGCGAGCTACCAGGAACTGATTATTCAGGACGCTATCGATAAGCATTTTGACACTGAGCAGGCAAATTTCTTACGCAGCAATGAGCCAGAAAATAATGCCCCGCGTATTAAGACCTTAAGCCTTTTCTTTATTGACAGTATTAAAAGCTATCGTGATGACGAAGGCTGGTTGAAAGTCACTTTTGAGCGTTTGCTGAAAAAGAAACTGACGCAACTGATTGACGATTATCAGCGCAAGACCCTGCCGCGAGAAGTGGAGTATCTGTCGTTTCTGCAGGCCACGCTCGCCAGCCTGCACTCGGATAACCAAAACGTCCACGCTGGTTACTTTGGCGAAGACCGCGGAAGCGGCGATGAGGCGATCCAGGCTGAGGTAGATGATATTCTGAAAAATAAAGAGAAGTTGCTCAGTTTTTCAGACCATCACGGCAACTGGGAAACGCGCCGCTTTCTGTTTTCAAAATGGACGCTTCGCGAAGGCTGGGATAACCCGAATGTTTTTGTCATTGCTAAATTACGTTCTTCCGGTAGCGAGTCGAGCAAAATTCAGGAAGTGGGGCGCGGCCTGCGGCTACCGGTAGATGAAAATGGTCATCGCGTTCATCAGGAAGAGTGGCCGTCCCGACTGTCGTTTCTGATTGGTTATGATGAAAAAGCGTTTGCCAGCATGCTGGTTGATGAGATTAATCGCGACAGCAAAGTTCAGCTTAACGAGCAGAAACTGGATGAGGCGATGATCACACTCATCGTCACCGAGCGGCAAAAAGTCGATCCTGCGTTTACGGAGCTTCGTTTGCTGGAAGATCTGGATGATAAAAAACTGATCAACCGGAGTAATGAGTTTAAACCCAGCGTCACGCTTAACGGGGAAACCAAAAGTGGTTTTGCGTGGCTACTGGAGTTCTACCCTGAGCTGACGCAGGCGCGGGTGCGAGCGGATCGCATTCGTGACAATAAGCCCGCCTCCCGACTGCGAGTCAGGTTACGCAAAGAGAATTGGGAACAACTTAGCAGTATCTGGGAGCAGTTTTCCCGCCGTTATATGCTGCAATTCGAGCGTAGCGGCGCGTCTCTGGAACAGATTGCCGCCGAGGTGCTGCGCGATCCGGCGCTGTATATACGCCAGAAGCCAAGCCAGGTTCAACAACGGCTGGTATCGAATGAAGATAATGGCCGTTTTGAAGTGGCGCAGCGGGAAGGCGAATTAGCCGCCAGCGAATTTAGGGCGGGCATGAAATATGGCCATTTTCTTAAGCAACTGGCGTTACGCACCAGTCTGCCGGTTAACGTCCTGCACCCGGTGTTAATGGCGATGCTGCGTGATGTTTTGCACGGAGATTCACGTTATTTAAGCGAGATCTCGTTGGACAATATGACCCGCGCATTACAGGCGCGGATTAATGCGCATTTTGCGCAGCGCCACGATTATCTGCCTCTCGATTTTCAGGCTTCAACGTCGGTATTTGATTCTACGGCACGGCAGTTCAGAGAGGAGATTAGCGCTGAAATTGTGGGGAAAAATGTGGATGAGAATGCGATAGACGATCCCCGTTCTCTCTATCAAATACCGCCGTTGCGTTATGACAGCGTCGATCCAGAATTGCCGCTATTAAAATACGATTATCCGCAACAGGTTTCTGTGTTTGGCAAACTGCCTAAGCGGGCCATTCAGATCCCCAAATATACGGGGGGCTCTACTACGCCGGATTTTGTGTACCGTATTGAGCGTCAGGACGCCGACAGCGTTTATTTACTGGTTGAAACTAAAGCAGAAAATATGCGCGTAGGCGATCAGGTTATTCTTGATGCGCAACGTAAATTCTTCGATATGCTGCGTCGGCAAAATATTAATGTCGAGTTTGCGGAAGCGACCAGCGCGCCGGCGGTATTTTCTACGATCAATGGCTTGATTGAGGGGAAGGCAAACTAACGGGTTTGAATGGACCTTAACGGTTATCTTTTTGATAGACCATATAAAATGGCCGCCGCGCAGCGAGCGTTGCGGTCATTCTCCCTGTACTAATCCCCCGTCCCGTAAACCGCGTTGACTTGAAGGTTATCGTTTTACGTCTATTCTTAACTTTCAGCTAAGCGTATTTTGCTGAAATTGCAAATAGTCTTGAAGACGCTGTTTTTTTGTTTTGCCGTTATTTTTATAACGGCCAGGTAGATATTGCCAAGTGAATGTAACTAAGGGAGACATGTTATGCTAAATAGATACTACCGTTTCGCTGTCGAAAAAGACGACCCCTCCGAAGCGCCAGAGTCGGGCGATAAGCCTGACAGCCAGCCGCAAAAAAAATCGTAATTTATCTGGATATTCCCCGACGTTTTTACGTTTGGGGAAAATAACCGTTTCGTTTCAACCTGGTTGCGAACAGTGAATATTTTACACGAAGTGACTATATATAAACGGGAGGGAACATGGAGTTTGATGCCTTCTTTTTAGCGAGACTCCAGTTTGCCTTTACCGTCTCTTTTCATATTATTTTCCCCGCGATTACGATTGGCTTAGCCAGTTACCTGGTGGTACTGGAAGGTCTATGGCTAAAAACGCGTAATCCTGTCTGGCGCTCGCTCTATCAGTTCTGGCTCAAAATTTTTGCCGTCAACTTCGGGATGGGCGTGGTCTCCGGTCTGGTCATGGCTTACCAGTTCGGAACGAACTGGAGCGGTTTCTCCCAGTTCGCCGGCAGTATCACCGGGCCTTTATTAACCTATGAAGTGCTCACCGCATTCTTCCTGGAAGCGGGATTCTTAGGCGTGATGCTTTTTGGCTGGAACAAAGTCGGGCCGGGCCTGCATTTCTTGTCTACCTGTATGGTGGCGCTGGGCACGTTAATGTCGACGTTCTGGATTCTGGCGTCTAATAGCTGGATGCATACCCCGCAGGGATTTGAAATTCACAACGGTCAGGTGGTCCCGGTGGACTGGTTCGCGGTGATTTTCAACCCGTCGTTCCCGTATCGCCTGTTGCATATGTCCGTTGCGGCGTTTTTAAGTAGCGCGATGTTTGTCGGCGCGTCCGCTGCCTGGCATTTACTGAAAGGTAACGATACGCCGGCTATCCGCCGTATGTTCTCGATGGCGTTATGGATGGCGGTCGTGGTGGCGCCCGTTCAGGCATTGATTGGCGATATGCACGGCCTTAACACCCTGAAGCATCAGCCGGTCAAAATCGCCGCGATTGAGGGGCACTGGGAAAATACGCCCGGCGAGCCAACGCCGCTTACGCTGGTAGGCTGGCCGGATATGGAGGCGGAACGGACCCGCTATGCGCTTGAGATCCCGGCGTTGGGCAGTCTGATCCTGACGCATAGCCTGGACAAACAGGTGCCTGCGCTAAAAGATTATCCCAAAGAGGATCGCCCCAACTCTACCGTGGTGTTCTGGTCTTTCCGTCTGATGGTGGGCATGGGCGTACTGATGATCTTCCTGGGGCTGGCCAGCCTGTGGCTACGCTACCGACGCCGACTGTATCATTCGCGGCCCTTTATGCACTTTGCGCTGTGGATGGGGCCGTCCGGGCTTATCGCCATCCTTGCCGGATGGGTGACGACTGAAGTAGGACGTCAGCCGTGGGTGGTCTATGGCCTGCTGCGAACGCGTGATGCGGTTTCCGCGCACAGCACCTTGCAGATGAGCATCAGTTTGCTGGCCTTCTTTGTGGTCTATTCCCTGGTCTTTGGGGTTGGCTATATTTATATGATTCGTCTTATCCAGAAAGGGCCGCAGCCGGCGGAGACACCGACCGCTGAAACCGATGGCAGACCCGCGCGTCCTATCTCTGCCGTGGGAGAATCGCTTGAGCAGGAGAAACGCGAATGACCATCGATCTTCCGGTTATCTGGTTTGCTATTATCGTGTTCGCCACGCTGATGTATATCGTGATGGATGGTTTCGATCTGGGCGTCGGTATCCTGTTTCCGTTTATTCGTGATAAACACGATCGCGATGTTATGGTGAACTCGGTCGCGCCGGTATGGGACGGGAACGAAACCTGGCTGGTGCTGGGCGGGGCCGGGCTTTTTGGCGCGTTCCCGTTGGCTTATGCCGTCATCACCGACGCGCTGACTATCCCGCTGGTGGTTATGCTGCTTGGTCTTATCTTTCGCGGCGTCGCTTTTGAATTCCGTTTTAAAGCCACCGAGTCGCATCGCGCGTTCTGGGATAAATCCTTTATCGTCGGGTCAATCCTGGCGACCTTTGCCCAGGGGGTTGTGGTGGGCGCGGTGGTGAGCGGTTTTCAGGTGGAAGGGCGAACCTTTAGCGGTTCGCAGCTTGACTGGCTGACGCCGTTTAACCTGTTCTGCGGTGTCGGTCTGGTTGTCACCTACGCGCTGCTGGGCGCTACCTGGCTGATTATGAAAAGCGAAGATCCGCTGCATAGCCGGATGTGCGCGCTGTCGCGCCCGTTGTTGATCGTCTTGTTGCTGATGATGGGAGGCGTCAGCGTGTGGACGCCGCTCACCCACGACGACATCGCCGAGCGCTGGTTCACGCTGCCCAATTTATACTACTTCCTGCCGGTGCCTGTGCTGGTGTTGGCTTTTAGCGTCTGGCTATGGCGCAGCGTGAAAAAACCAGAATCCCATGCGCGTCCATTTATTCTCACGCTAGGGCTGATTTTTCTGGGGTTCAGCGGGTTAGGCATCAGTATTTGGCCGAATATTATTCCACCGGATATTTCGCTGTATGCCGCCGCCGCGCCGCCGCAAAGTCAAAGCTTTATGCTGGTTGGGGCGCTGATAATCATCCCGATTATTCTGGCTTATACCTTCTGGAGCTACTACGTCTTCCGTGGAAAAGTGCGACATGGAGAGGGATATCACTGATGGTTAAAGTGAAAAAATGGTCGCGGCGAGTCGTATGGATGGTCGCGATATGGTGCGCCAGCGTGCTTCTGCTGGCGGGAGTCGGAATGTTATTCAGACTGCTCATGACCTCCGCAGGATTTCGCTCCTGACTGATACCCCCCGGACGCGCTTTCATCTCTCGCGAAAGCGCGTTTTTATCGACAGATCGGCGTTTACCGATCACCTTTGCTCGCCTTATCTCCCCCCTCAATAGCGGTTGATAATTATTCTCATCTTTATTGTCGTTCCCGGGCCGCAGTGATATGGTTACACAGTGGCTAACGCTCTGGTATAACGCAGATAAACGGTATTGATAATGTCTCCGATCTCCTGTCACTCTTCCGCCGCCCCGGCGATGAAAAAGATCTTTTCCGTCAGCGATTTCATCGCGTTTGGCGAGCGTTATGGCATTGATTACCGCTTCCCTGCGTTACCGCAGTATACGCAGAGTAGTCCCGTACTTCATGGCGATATCGAAGAGATAGCGCTTCCCGGCGGGATTTGCATTACACGCTCGGATGTTCACGTGTTACAACCTTATGAAACCACCTCTCGCCATAGCAGTCCGCTGTATATGCTGGTGGTGCTGGAAGGTAACGTCGCGCTGGCTGTCAATGAGCAGACCTTTTTGTTGAGCGCGGGGATGGCGTTTTGCTCGCAACTGAGTGAGCAGCAGACGATACGCGCCCATCACGGCGCAGACAGTAAATTGCGCACCTTATCGCTGGGAATGTACCCGGACGGCGGATGGCGGGAGCGTTTGCCTGTCTCGCTGGCAGACGAGTGGGAAAATAGCGCAACCTCGGCGAGGGTCTGGCAGGTGCCGGAGTTTCTGCTTTCGGGGCTACGTTATGCGCAGCAGCCCGGACCTCATGCGGCGTCACGCCAGTTAATGCTGGAAGGCATCATGCTGCAATTGCTGGGCTATGCGCTAAATCTATGTCAGCCCGCAACGCAAAAACGCGGGCTTCCCGTCACCGGTGAATACCAGCGGCTGGAGCTCATTCGGCGTTTACTGGAGCAGACGCCGGAAAAAGCCTACACGCTGAACGAACTGGCGCGTCGGGCGGCAATGAGTCCAAGTAGCCTGCGGTGCAAGTTTCGCCATGCCTATGGGTGTACCGTGTTTGATTATCTGCGCGATTGCCGCCTGGCGCGCGCGCGTCGTTATCTGATGGAGGGATACAGCGTGCAGCAGGCCGCCTGGATGTCAGGCTATCAACATGCCACTAACTTTGCGACGGCATTTCGTCGGCGTTATGGCTGCTCGCCCGGCGAGCTGCGTGACGCGTCTCTGACGGCGTCCCGCCACTGTGCGTAACGCGCCCCGCCAGAGCGGTAATATCCGCCGCTAACCCGGTTTTCTGCCGCTTTGGGTGATTTTTTATCATTGCGCATAGGCAATCTGGCGTTACGCATAGTGGTCCGTTATCTCTAAAAGGTAATAATTCTTATTTACAATAAAGATGCCTTTGGAGATGTTCATGTTTGCGACAACGCGTATGGCGCTATTGATAGGCGGAGCTATCGGCGGCGCGACTTTTCCTCTTTCTGCCCAGGAAACCACAAAAAATGATACCGTCATTGTCACCTCGCCCGTTCAGAGTGGCGCGACCAAGCTGGCGACGCCAGATATTGAAACGCCGCAGTCGGTATCCATTATTACCCGCCAGCAGTTTGAAGAGCAGGGCGCAACCAGCGTGCGTCAGGCGGTCAGCTACACCCCAGGCGTATACAGTAACCAGATAGGCGCCTCTAACCGCTTTGATTACATCGTATTGCGTGGTTTTTCGGACGGTAGTCTGGATAACGTCTATCTCGACGGGTTAAAAATGATGGGCGACACCAATTCGCACAGTTCGTTGGTGGTTGACCCCTGGTTTCTGGAAGATATCGAGGTGGTACGCGGCCCGGCGTCCGTTCTGTATGGTCGTTCATCGCCAGGCGGCATTGTCGCGTTGACGTCGCGAAAACCGGCGTTTGATGTCGGGGGAGAAGTGAAGCTGTTTGCCGGCAATCACAACCAGCGCGGGGCGGCTTTTGATGTGACCGGCCCACTGGATGACAATGAACGTGTGGCGGCGCGTCTTAGCGGTATGACACGTTACGCCGATTCGCAGTTTACCCCCTTGAAAGAGGAACGTTATGCGCTGATGCCGAGCCTGACCTGGCGAATTACCGATCGGACGCGTCTTGATCTTATGGCCTATCTGCACCGTGATCCGGAAGGCGGTAGCCACTCCGGACTGCCTTATCAAGGCACGGTTGTACCTTATAACGGCAGAAAAATTTCTAACACTTTCTTTGAAGGTGAAGATGACTACGACAAATACGATCGCCGTGAAAATATGGTGGGTTATAACATTGAGCATCTGTTCGATAACGGCTGGTCGGTACGGCAAAAATTGCGTTATTTGCATACCAAAGTGACGTTGAATCAGGTCTATGCCGCAGGTTGGTTGAATGAAACGGCGCTGAATCGCGGCTATTCCGGCTCCGGGGAGAAAATGTCGGCTATCGCGCTGGATAATCAGCTCGACGGCAGCGTGGATACCGGGGCGATTAATCATCGTCTGCTGGTGGGGATCGATTATCAGGATCGCAGTAATCATACTACTGGCTATTATGGCGCGTTTCCGCCGATTGACGCTTTCAACCCTGTTTATGGCGCTCAGCCGGATTACATTACGTTGTATAGCCGTGAAAAACATAAGCTGCGGCAGACCGGATACTATTTACAGGATCAGATGTCATGGGATCGCTGGCGCTTTACGTTGGGCGGTCGTTACGATCGGGTCAGCGTGTCTAACATCGACAAACTTCATGATTCACGCAGCGATCTCGATAAAAACAACGTCAGTACCCGTGCTGCGTTGCTTTATCTGTTCGACAATGGCGTCGCCCCCTATCTCAGTTATTCTACCGCGTTTACGCCGACCAGCTTCGCCGACGAAAACGGCAATGTGCTGGAACCGATGAAAGGCAAGCAGTGGGAGGCGGGGGTAAAATACGAACCGCTGGGGGGGAATAGCCAGTTTAGCGCCGCCGTGTATCGTATTAACCAGACAAATATCGCGACCAAAGAAGAACCTACCGATCCGTACCGCTCGATTGGTGAAATTGAGTCTAAAGGGGTGGAACTGGAGGCCATTAGCCATTTGTCGGATAGCGTCCGTTTGCAGGCGGCGTATACCTATACTGATATCCGTTATAAGAAAAGTAGCCCGCAAGAGCAGGGTAAGCGCGCGGTTTATGCTCCACGGAACCAGGCCAGCGCCTGGCTAAGCTACGATGTGAAAAGCGGTCTGTTAGAGGGGCTGACTTTGGGCTCCGGCATCCGGTACGTCAACGGCGTGACCAGCGATCGCCTGAATACCCACATGTTGCCGTCCTATACACTGGTCGACATGGTAGTTGGGTATGATTTATCCAGCATTGGGTTAAATGGCTTGAGCGCCCAGCTCAACGTAAATAACCTGACGGACAAACGCTATGTCGCTGCCTGTAATTCGCTCTCTTATTGTTATTTTGGCGCCGAGCGTAGCATTGTAGGCAGCGTGTCATGGGCGTTTTGATAACGCTTATCGTCCGGTAGCAAAGGCTACCGGGCAAACATTAGCGGTGCGTCACGCCTTCATAGAGAAGTCTGAGCGCAAACATCCCGATAATGGCGCCGATAACACGGCTGGCAATGCGCTGTATACGCCCATAAGCGCGGCGGACTGCGGGGAGCGAAAAGGCCTGGCTGAGAAAAATACGCCAGATAACGGATGACAGCACAATTCCGGCCCAGGCCATTAACCTTGCCCATGTGGGCGTTTCTGCGCTAAGCGTTACGGAAAAAATACTGATAAAAAACAGTACGGTTTGCGGATTGGATAAATCGGTCATTAATCCCCGGCGAAAGAAAATCGTCCACGGGGCGGCAATCGGCGTCTGGAGCGTGCTCATTTGCGGCGTCGCCTGGTGGCGAATACTGTTCCAGGCGAACCATAATAAATAGGCGCCGCCGACAATTTTGATAAGAGAAAATACCGCTTCGCATTGCGTAATGAGCGTCGCCAGACCGAAAAGCCCCAGCCCGGAATAAAAGGCGTCTCCCGTGGCGACGCCCAGGCCGGTGATGACTCCCGCCCGGCGTCCTGATGCGAGGCTGGTTTGCACCACCACAAACAGATTCGCGCCGGGATTAAAAAAGGTTAACACAAACAGACTGACGGTAAGCACAACGGCATGAAACGGCTCCATAGGCAACTCTTCTCTTAGCCTCAAGAAATAACGTTCATCTTATTAATAGTCAAACCAGATGATTGCGAGTGAGATCACAAAGCAGGGGCGTTTTAATCCGCGTTGTTACGCCGACTGAGCGGGGGCTGACTGGATTTTTCCAGCAATCTACACTACTTATTTAATCAGTCCGAACGGCCTTTTTGTTCTGATAAAGCGATGATGGCGTAATAATAAAACGAGGGTTTTGCTATGAAAACTGGCTACAAGGTTATGCTTGGCGCATTAGCGTTTGTCGTGACAAACGTTTATGCCGCAGAAATCATGAAAAAAACGGACTTTGATAAAGTCGCCTCCGAATACACGAAAATTGGCACGATTTCCACCACCGGGGAAATGTCGCCGCTGGACGCCAGAGAAGATTTAATCAAAAAGGCGGATGAAAAAGGGGCGGATGTGGTGGTGCTGACGTCCGGGCAGACAGAAAATAAAATTCATGGTACGGCTGATATTTATAAAAAGAAATAAAAGCGTTGCATCATAAAAATACCCGCCTGGGTTTCCGGCGGGTATTTTTATTCCTGGCAACCGGCATCCGTTTTGCCGGATGACGGCCTGCAGTAAACGTAGCGCCATCAGGCATTCAGGACGCGGTCATTTGTCTTAATTATCCGACTGGTCTTTGGCACCAGCTTTTAAACGACGCCACAGAGTGGTGCGGCTAATCCCCAGATAACGCGCCGCGGCGCTCTTATCGCCCTTAAAGCGCGCCAGTACATCCTGTAACGCGTTCGCATCCACGGTTGAAGGCGTCAGCTCTGCTGTGTTCACCATAAGCTCAGGTAATAACTGCCGCATAAATTGCCTGTCCAGCGTTGGCGCGGGATCGACGCTTAAAAAAAGCGCCAGGCGCTCCATCATATTACGCAGTTCGCGAATATTACCGGGCCAGCGCCAGGCCAGCAAAAGCGGCTGACACTGTGTCAATCCATGACGTATCGATTCGGTAAACGGAATTTCCATCGCTGCCAGCGACTGTTTTAAAAAGCTTTCCGCGAGCGGCAAAATATCAGCCTGCCGCTCGCGCAAAGGAGGAAGCGTCAGACGCAGAATACTCAGGCGATAAAAGAGATCGGGGCGAAAACGTCCTTGCATTATCTCCCGATCCAGATCGCAATGCGTAGCGCTGATCACCCGGACATCCACCGGGATCGGCTGGTGTCCGCCGACGCGAGTGACGGCTTTTTCCTCCAGTACGCGCAAAAGTCGGGTTTGTAACGGCAAGGGCATTTCGCCGATTTCATCCAGAAACAGCGTGCCGCCGTGTGCGATTTCAAACAGCCCCGCCCGGCCTCCTCGTCGTGAACCGGTAAACGCGCCCTCTTCATAACCAAACAGTTCCGCTTCTAGCAACGACTCGGTAATCGCGCCGCAATTGACGGCGACAAAGGGAGGGGATGGCTTATTCTGACGGTGAGGCTGGCGGTGAAAGAACGTCTGGTGAATCGCCTGCGCCGCCAGCTCTTTTCCGGTCCCTGTTTCCCCCTGAATCAGCACTGCCGCACGGGAGCGGGCATAGAGCGTAATCGTCTGGCGGAGCTGCTCCATTTGCGGCGACTGGCCGCGTATATCGCCCAGTTCATACCGGGTTTGTAATCCCTTGCCGGATGGGTAATCCACGCGCTGGCGCCGTGTCAGACGGGTCATATCCAGCGCATCATGGAAAGCCTGACGAACGGTCGCCGCGGAATAAATAAAGATGGCGGTCATTCCCGCTTCTTCCGCCAGATCGGTAATTAATCCCGCGCCGACGACGGCTTCAATACCGTTGGCCTTAAGTTCGTTAATTTGCCCGCGCGCGTCCTCTTCGGTGACATAGCTTCGCTGTTCAAGACGGAGGTGAAACGTTTTCTGAAAGGCAAGTAAAGCCGGAATGGTCTCCTGATAGGTCACGATACCGATAGACGAGGTGAGCTTTCCCGCTTTCGCCAGCGCCTGTAATACATCGAATCCGCTGGGCTTGATGAGGATCACCGGTATTGACAGGCGGCTTTTTAAATAGGCCCCATTCGAACCCGCCGCGATAATCGCGTCGCAGCGCTCGGTCGCCAGTTTTTTGCGAATGTAGGTCACCGCCTTTTCAAAGCCGAGTTGAATAGGCGTGATGGTCGCCAGATGATCGAATTCCAGACTGATATCCCGAAACAGTTCGAACAGACGCGTTACGGAGACCGTCCAGATCACCGGTTTATCGCTATTATCGCGCGGAGCGCTGTGAGCAGTCGTCATCGCAGTAGGCTCATCTTTGAGGGGCGATTTTTTGTTTTAAACGTGTTTCATAAATGTTGCAATGAAACGGGGTGATTCGTTTCATGAAACGTTAGCTGACACGTTTTTCTTTTCCCTTAATCGCGCTTATTCATAACAGGCATTACTGTAATTGCCTGTTTTTAAATCTCATTGTATTTAATTTTCTCGCTGCCTCTTTGCCTGGCATAGCCTTTGCTTTGGTGAATACATTCTGAGTAACAATTTACTAACATGAGGACGAGATATGTCTTTACATTCGCCGGGGCAGGCATTTCGCGCCGCGCTCGCTAAAGAGAATCCATTACAAATTGTCGGCGCGATCAATGCCAACCATGCTCTGTTGGCCCAACGGGCCGGGTATCAGGCTATCTATCTTTCTGGCGGCGGCGTAGCGGCGGGCTCGCTCGGACTGCCGGATCTGGGGATTTCTACGCTGGATGATGTGTTAACCGATATCCGGCGCATCACGGATGTTTGCCCGCTGCCGCTGTTGGTGGATGCGGATATTGGCTTTGGCTCCTCCGCCTTTAATGTCGCGCGGACGGTAAAGTCCATAGCCAAAGCGGGCGCCGCCGCGCTGCATATTGAAGACCAGGTTGGCGCTAAGCGCTGTGGACACCGTCCAAACAAAGCGATCGTCTCGAAAGAGGAGATGGTAGACCGAATTCGGGCGGCAGTGGATGCGCGCACCGATCCGAAATTTGTGATCATGGCGCGTACCGATGCGCTGGCGGTGGAAGGGCTGGAGGCGGCTCTCGATCGCGCGCAGGCTTACGTGGACGCGGGGGCTGACATGCTGTTCCCGGAGGCGATCACCGAACTGTCGATGTACCGCCAGTTCGCCGACGTGGCGCAGGTGCCGATCCTCGCCAACATCACTGAGTTTGGCGCGACGCCGCTGTTTACGACCGACGAGTTGCGCAGCGCAAACGTGGCGATGGCGCTCTATCCGCTGTCGGCGTTTCGCGCCATGAACCGCGCCGCAGAAAAAGTCTATACCGTGCTGCGCCAGGAAGGGACGCAAAAGAACGTGATCGACATCATGCAGACTCGTAACGAGCTGTACGAAAGCATCAATTACTACCAGTTCGAAGAGAAGCTGGACGCGCTGTACAGGAATAAAAAATCGTAGCCTGTAGGCCTGATAAGGCGAAGCCGCCATCAGGCAATGCCGGATGGCACTACGTTTAACCCGCCTACGGTACGGCCTACACGCCTCAATACCCTACACATTACAATAATGACGAGGACAATATGACAGACACGACGATCCTGCAAAACAACACGCATGTCATTAAGCCTAAAAAATCAGTCGCGCTTTCCGGCGTACCTGCCGGAAATACCGCTCTGTGTACCGTGGGAAAAAGCGGTAACGATCTGCACTATCGCGGTTACGACATTCTCGATCTGGCGGAGCACTGCGAATTTGAAGAAGTCGCGCATTTACTGATCCACGGAAAATTACCGACCCGCGACGAGCTGAACGCGTATAAAAGCAAGTTAAAAGCGCTGCGCGGATTACCCGCCAATGTCCGTACCGTTCTGGAAGCGTTACCGGCGGCCTCGCACCCGATGGACGTGATGCGTACCGGCGTCTCCGCGCTGGGCTGCACCCTGCCGGAAAAAGAGGGACATACCGTCTCCGGCGCGCGCGATATTGCCGATAAGCTGTTGGCCTCGCTCAGCTCTATCCTTCTTTACTGGTATCACTACAGCCACAACGGCGAACGTATTCAGCCGGAAACCGACGATGATTCCATCGGCGGCCATTTCCTGCATCTGCTGCACGGTGAAAAGCCAACCCAAAGCTGGGAAAAGGCGATGCATATTTCGCTGGTGCTGTATGCCGAGCATGAGTTCAACGCCTCGACGTTTACCAGCCGGGTGATTGCCGGAACCGGCTCGGATGTCTACTCCGCGATTATCGGCGCGATTGGCGCGCTGCGCGGCCCGAAACACGGCGGGGCGAATGAGGTGTCGCTGGAAATTCAACAGCGTTATGAAACGCCGGACGAGGCAGAGGCGGATATCCGTAAACGCGTGGAAAACAAAGAGGTGGTGATTGGCTTTGGACATCCGGTTTACACCATCGCCGACCCGCGCCATCAGGTGATCAAACGGGTGGCGAAACAGCTTTCAGAAGAAGGCGGCTCGCTGAAGATGTACCACATCGCCGACCGTCTGGAAACGGTGATGTGGGAGACCAAAAAGATGTTCCCGAATCTCGACTGGTTTTCGGCGGTCTCCTACAACATGATGGGCGTCCCTACCGAAATGTTCACCCCGCTGTTTGTCATCGCCCGCGTTACCGGCTGGGCGGCGCACATTATTGAACAGCGTCAGGACAACAAAATTATTCGCCCCTCTGCCAACTATACCGGGCCGGAAGATCGTCCGTTTGTCTCGATAGACGATCGTTGCTAACTCACTCTTATTAAAAATAAAACGCAGGAAACGTACCCTATGTCTACCCAAGAACTGAACATCCGCCCGGAATTTGACCGCGAAATCGTCGATATCGTGGATTACGTGATGAACTACGACATCACCTCAAAGGTGGCGTACGACACCGCGCATTATTGCCTGCTCGACACGCTCGGCTGTGGTCTGGAAGCGCTGGAATACCCGGCCTGTAAAAAATTGCTTGGGCCGATCGTGCCAGGCACGGTGGTGCCCAACGGCGCACGCGTGCCGGGCACCCAGTTCCAGCTCGATCCGGTACAGGCAGCCTTTAACATTGGCGCGATGATCCGCTGGCTCGATTTTAACGATACCTGGCTTGCCGCCGAGTGGGGCCATCCTTCTGATAACCTGGGCGGTATTCTGGCGATTGCGGATTGGTTGTCACGCAACGCCGTCGCCGCCGGCAAAGCGCCGCTGACCATGAAACAGGTATTGAGCGGGATGATCAAAGCCCATGAAATTCAGGGCTGTATCGCGCTGGAAAACGCCTTCAACCGTGTCGGGCTTGACCATGTGCTGCTGGTGAAAGTGGCCTCGACCGCGGTTGTCGCTGAAATGCTGGGGCTGACGCGCGATGAGATCCTCAACGCGGTATCGCTGGCGTGGGTGGATGGGCAGTCGTTGCGCACTTATCGTCATGCGCCGAATACCGGTACGCGCAAATCCTGGGCGGCGGGCGATGCGACTTCGCGCGCGGTACGTCTGGCGCTGATGGCGAAAACCGGCGAGATGGGCTATCCCTCGGCGCTCACCGCCAAAACCTGGGGCTTCTACGACGTTTCATTCAAAGGTGAAACGTTCCGTTTCCAGCGCCCTTACGGCTCCTACGTGATGGAAAACGTGCTATTTAAAATTTCTTTCCCGGCAGAATTCCACTCGCAAACCGCCGTCGAAGCGGCGATGACGCTGTATGAGCAGATGCAGGCCGCGGGCAAAACGGCAGCGGATATCGAGAAAGTGACTATCCGCACCCACGAAGCCTGTCTTCGCATTATCGATAAAAAAGGCCCGCTCAATAACCCGGCGGACCGCGATCACTGTATCCAGTATATGGTCGCCGTGCCGCTGCTGTTCGGACGGTTAACCGCGGCGGATTATGAAGACGAGGTGGCGCAGGACAAGCGTATTGACGCCCTGCGCGAGAAGATCGTGTGTTATGAGGACCCGGCTTTTACCGCCGACTATCACGACCCGGAAAAACGAGCTATCGGCAATGCGATCACCGTGGAGTTTACTGATGGCTCACGCTTTGGCGAGGTTGTCGTGGAGTATCCGATTGGTCATGCGCGTCGCCGCGCCGACGGTATTCCGAAGCTTATCGAAAAATTTAAAATTAACCTGGCGCGTCAGTTCCCGACTCGCCAGCAGCAACGCATTCTGGATGTCTCCCTGGACAGAGCCCGCCTGGAGCAGATGCCGGTTAACGAATACCTCGATTTATATGTCATCTGAACCAGCCAGCAGTAAGGCGTAAGTTCAACAGGAGAGCGTGATGTCTTTTAGCGAATTTTATCAGCGTTCCATTAACGAACCGGAGGCGTTCTGGGCCGAGCAGGCCCGACGTATCGACTGGCGACAGCCGTTTACGCAGACGCTGGATCATAGCCGTCCACCGTTTGCCCGCTGGTTTTGCGGCGGCACCACTAACTTATGTCATAACGCCGTTGACCGCTGGCTGGATAAACAGCCGGAGGCGCTGGCGCTGATTGCCGTCTCATCAGAGACCGATGAAGAGCGCACATTTACCTTCAGCCAGTTGCATGACGAGGTCAACATTGTGGCCGCCATGTTGCTGTCGCTGGGCGTGCAGCGTGGCGATCGCGTATTGGTCTATATGCCGATGATTGCCGAAGCGCAGATAACCCTGCTGGCCTGCGCGCGCATTGGCGCGATCCATTCGGTGGTCTTTGGCGGTTTTGCCTCGCACAGCGTGGCGGCGCGCATTGACGATGCCAGACCGGCGCTGATTGTGTCGGCGGATGCCGGAGCGCGGGGCGGTAAAATTCTGCCGTATAAAAAGCTGCTTGATGACGCTATTGCGCAGGCGCAGCATCAGCCGAAACACGTTCTGCTGGTGGACAGAGGGCTGGCGAAAATGGCATGGGTGGATGGGCGCGATCTGGATTTTGCCACGTTGCGCCAGCAGCATCTCGGTGCGAGCGTGCCGGTGGCGTGGCTGGAATCCAACGAAACCTCGTGCATTCTTTACACCTCCGGCACTACCGGCAAACCGAAAGGCGTCCAGCGCGACGTCGGCGGTTATGCGGTGGCGCTGGCAACCTCGATGGACACCATTTTTGGCGGCAAGGCGGGCGGCGTATTCTTTTGCGCATCGGATATCGGCTGGGTCGTCGGCCACTCCTATATCGTTTACGCGCCGTTGCTGGCAGGCATGGCGACTATTGTTTACGAAGGACTGCCGACGTACCCGGACTGCGGGGTCTGGTGGAAAATTGTCGAGAAATACCAGGTTAACCGGATGTTTTCCGCCCCGACCGCGATTCGCGTGCTGAAAAAATTCCCGACGGCGCAAATCCGCAATCACGATCTCTCCTCGCTGGAGGCGCTTTATCTGGCCGGTGAGCCGCTGGACGAGCCGACGGCCAGTTGGGTGACGGAGACGCTGGGCGTACCGGTCATCGACAATTATTGGCAGACGGAGTCCGGCTGGCCGATCATGGCGCTGGCCCGCGCGCTGGACGACAGGCCGTCGCGTCTGGGAAGTCCCGGCGTGCCGATGTACGGTTATAACGTCCAGCTACTCAATGAAGTCACCGGCGAACCTTGCGGCATAAATGAAAAGGGGATGCTGGTGATCGAAGGGCCGCTGCCGCCGGGCTGTATTCAGACTATTTGGGGCGACGATGCGCGTTTTGTGAAGACTTACTGGTCGCTGTTTAACCGTCAGGTTTATGCCACCTTCGACTGGGGAATCCGCGACGCCGAGGGGTATTACTTTATTCTGGGCCGTACCGATGATGTGATTAATATTGCGGGTCATCGGCTGGGGACGCGAGAAATAGAAGAAAGTATCTCCAGCTACCCGAACGTAGCGGAAGTGGCGGTAGTGGGGATAAAAGACGCTCTGAAAGGGCAGGTAGCGGTGGCGTTTGTCATTCCGAAGCAGAGCGATACGCTGGCGGATCGCGAGGCGGCGCGCGACGAGGAAAAAGCGATTATGGCGCTGGTGGACAACCAAATCGGTCACTTTGGTCGTCCGGCGCATGTCTGGTTTGTCTCGCAGCTCCCCAAAACGCGTTCCGGAAAGATGCTTCGCCGCACGATCCAGGCGATCTGCGAAGGCCGCGATCCGGGCGATCTGACAACCATTGACGATCCCGCGTCGTTGCAGCAAATTCGCCAGGCGATCGAGGAATAGCCGTAAGCCGGATAAGCCGCGTCCGGCAACGGGTCAGGCTCAGCGACTGAATAGTGGGGTGTAAAGTCGGGAAAGGGCGGCGGCAGCGCGCCGCCCTGTAACAGAATTAACGCAGAATATTTTTCTCAGCCAGATCCAGTGCGAAGTAGCTGAAAATCAAATCGGCGCCGGCGCGTTTAATCGAGCCCAGACTTTCCAGCACGACCTTTTCTTCATCAATGGCGCCAGCCATAGCAGCAAATTTAATCATGGCGTATTCACCGCTCACCTGGTAAGCGCCAAGCGGCAACTCTGTGCGTTCGCGGATTTCACGCAGCACGTCCAGATACGCGCCGGCCGGTTTCACCATTAAGCAATCCGCGCCCTGGGCTTCGTCGAGCAGTGATTCACGAATCGCTTCACGGCGGTTCATCGGATTCATTTGATACGTCTTGCGGTCGCCTTTTAACGCGGTGCCCGCTGCTTCACGGAAGGGGCCGTAGAAAGAAGAGGCGAACTTGGTGGAGTAGGACATTATTGCCGTATCGGTAAAACCGGCGGCATCCAGCGCCTGGCGGATAGCCTGGACTTGTCCATCCATGGCTGCGGAGGGCGCAATAAAATCTGCTCCAGCCGCCGCCGCGATAACGGCCTGCTTGCCGAGGTTGGCCAGCGTCGCATCGTTATCCACGCCGTGTTCGCACAACACGCCGCAGTGGCCGTGCGAGGTGTATTCACAGAAGCAGGTGTCGGACATGACGATCATCTCTGGCACGGTTTGCTTACAGATGCGGGACATTCTTGCCACCAGGCCGTCTTCTTTCCAGGTATCGCTGCCGGTGTCATCAGTATGGTGAGAAATGCCGAAGGTCATAACGGAACGAATGCCAGCATTTGCGATACGTTCAATCTCTCGCGCCAGCTGCTTTTCCGGGATACGCATTACGCCGGGCATGGCATCAATAGCTTTGTAATCGTCGAGTTCTTCTTCAACAAAGATCGGCAACACCAGGTCGTTCAGGCTAAGTGTTGTCTCTTCAAACATAGCGCGCAGCGCAGCGGATTTGCGCAGGCGGCGAGGGCGATGGATAAGGTCTGTCATGGTCTGCCTGATGTTTGTGGAATCGAAGGCCCAGTATACCTGAATCTGCAGGCAGATGTTTTACGAAAACGGTCCTTAACGTAGCAGGCGCAGCCCCGGCTGCGGCAGAACATGGCGCTTCTTTTATATACCGAAGATTAATACCTCAGGCACTATATCATTTTAAATAAGAATTAGTTTTACGTTGTTTTTAGTTTTATTTCATCGTCATTTAAGTAAATGAGGGTTTTAACATTATTCATGTTTATTTTGTTTTTCTTTAATCCATATTTATATTATATGTATTTTGTTTTTTTGTTTTCTTGTAAGGTCATGAAAAAGAATGCTTTTCAATTATAAAACTTCCTTTTATTACGTCTTTTTAATTCATGTCCGAATCCGGACTGAGGATAAAGAATAATTGAACCTTTTAGCAATGACGCCGCATAATCCTTCTTGCTAAACATCTGTATGTTTTTATGCATTGATAATTGATGGATCAACTATATTACGTCCCTGAGGAGGGATGACAAATGCACTCCTGGAAAAAGAAACTTGTAGTCTCACAATTAGCATTGGCTTGCACTCTGGCAATCACTTCTCAGGCGAATGCTACTACTTACGATACCTGGACTTACATTAATAACCCTACTACGGCTCTTGACTGGGCCAATATGGATAATCCAGGTACAGTCGATGGTAACTATGTAAACTATAGCGGCTTTGTCTACTACAACAACGCCAATGGTGATTTCGATCAGACGTTCAACGGTGACACTGTTAATGGTACGATTTCTACCTATTATCTGAACCATGACTATGCCACTGATTCAGATAACACTCTGAACATTACGAATTCGAATATACATGGTTCAATTACTTCAAAGCTGCCTTTCGGCTACTGGAGTATTACACCAGCTTCTATTGACCCTGTAACTGGAGCTGTTACCCCTCGTATGTATAACGGTTATACATACGACAATGGTACTACCATTACTGATACAAATTGGTACGACGGTGATGTATTTACGCTGAATATTTCAAACTCTACTATTGATGATGATTATGAAGCGCTTTATTTCACTGACACTTATTTGAGCGGTGATGATGGTACTACAACTAAAACGACTAATGAGTCGTTCTATACGGCTTTAGGGGTTGCAGTAGATCTGAACGTAGAGAGCAATATCAATATTGCTAATAATTCTCGTGTTGCGGGTATTGCTTTGTCTCAGGGGGATACAACCAATACTGCGTATACATCCGAGTACCATCAGTGGGACAATAATATTAGCGTCTCCAACTCTACTGTGACTTCTGGTTCAGAAATTCCGTTGGAAGATGACTATGACGGAGCAAAATACTTCTTTGGTAACTCTGCTGAACCTAGTGACTATAATGGTGATGGTAGTGTAAATGATGTAGCACTGTCTTTCTCTGACAACGCTGATTCTAATTACTCCATGAAGAACAATGTTTACTTCGACCATTCTACCTTATTGGGCGATGTAGAGTTTTCTAGCCACTGGAATAATGATGGTGAATTCTTCTATTCAACAGGCTATGACAGCAACGGCGATGGTGTTAAGGATACCAACGGCGGCTGGATTGATGACAGTCAGAATGTTGATGAGCTAAATATTACTCTGGATAATGGTAGTAAATGGATTGGTTCGGCTAATATTACTGCCGATGCTATTGCTCCGGTTAATATGTACGATGTTGCATATAATAGCCTTACCCCTGGTGCGGTTATTGAAGATAACGATTGGGATCGTGTTATTGACAACAAAGTATTCCAAAGTGGAGTATTTAACGTTGCATTAAACAATGGTTCTGAGTGGGATACTGTCAACACTTCCGTTATTGATACCTTAGCTGTAAATAATGGCTCTCAGGTAAATGTTACAGACTCTACCCTGGTATCAGACACCATTGGATTGACCAACGGTTCTAGTATGAATATCGGTGAAGATGGTCAGGTAGCAACTGATCATCTGACTATCGATAGCTACAGTACTGTTGCGCTGAATGATGATGTGACTCATTATGGTGATTATTCACTGTATGCCAATACTATCACTGTAACTAATGGTGGTATGTTGGATGTTAACGTTGATCAGTTTGATAATGGTGTATTCAGCACTGATAAACTGGAACTGACCAGCGGCAATACTGCTGATCACAACGGTAATGTTGTTTCTGGTGTGTTCAATATCCATAGCAGCGATTATGTTCTGAACGCTGACCTGGTGAACGACCGTACCTGGGATACCACTCAGGCTAACTATGGTTACGGTACTATCGCAATGAACTCTGACGGTCACCTGACCATCAACGGTAATGGCGATATCAACAACGGCGACGAACTGGATAACAGCTCTGTTGACAACGTTGTAGCGGCTACCGGTAACTATAAAGTTCGCATCGACAACGCTACTGGTGCCGGTTCTGTTGCGGATTACAAAGGCAACGAGCTGATTTATGTCAATGACGTAAACACCGACGCGACCTTCTCTGCAGCAAACAAAGCTGACCTGGGTGCTTACACCTATCAGGCTAAGCAGGAAGGCAACACTGTCGTGCTGGAACAGATGGAACTGACCGACTACGCTAACATGGCGCTGAGCATTCCTTCTGCGAACACCAATATCTGGAACCTGGAACAAGACACCGTTGGTACTCGTCTGACCAATGCTCGTCATGGCCTGGCGGATAACGGCGGCGCATGGGTAAGCTACTTCGGCGGTAACTTCAACGGCGACAACGGCACCATTAACTACGATCAGGATGTTAATGGCATCATGGTCGGTGTTGATACCAAAGTTGACGGTAACAACGCTAAGTGGATCGTTGGTGCGGCAGCAGGCTTCGCGAAAGGCGATCTGAGCGATCGTACCGGTCAGGTGGATCAGGACAGCCAGTCTGCCTACATCTACTCTTCCGCTCGTTTCGCAAACAACATCTTTGTTGACGGTAACTTAAGCTACTCTCACTTCAACAACGATTTGTCTGCTAACATGAGCGACGGTACTTACGTTGACGGCAACACCTCTTCTGACGCCTGGGGCTTCGGCTTGAAACTGGGTTATGATCTGAAGCTGGGTGATGCGGGCTACGTAACGCCTTACGGCAGCGTATCCGGTCTGTTCCAGTCCGGCGACGACTACCAGCTGAGCAACGACATGAAAGTTGACGGTCAGTCTTACGACAGCATGCGTTATGAACTCGGTGTAGATGCAGGTTATACCTTCACTTACAGCGAAGATCAGGCGCTGACCCCGTACTTCAAACTGGCTTACGTTTACGACGACTCCAACAACGATGCTGACGTAAACGGCGACTCTATCGACAACGGCGTAGAAGGTTCTGCGGTACGTGTTGGTCTGGGTACTCAGTTCAGCTTCACGAAGAACTTCAGCGCCTACACCGATGCTAACTACCTCGGCGGCGGTGATGTTGATCAAGACTGGTCTGCAAACGTTGGTGTTAAATATACCTGGTAATCATTTTCTCTCAGGAGAAATAAAGGTAATTTAAACTGAAAAATGCCCGTCAAGGACTTGACGGCATTATTGCAAGGAATGCATATGTTATCTTTAAGCAAGCCACTACAGGAATTCTACAGACTCGATAAATGCCTTTCTAAGCATGGTACGCGTTTCGAGTTTGTTAATGATAAAGAGATTATCTGTTCACCTGATGAAAGTAATACCCATACCTTTGTTATTTTAGAGGGGGTTGTTTCGTTAGTTCGGGGTGATAAAGTTCTTATTGGTATTGTGCAGGCCCCTTTTATTTTTGGCTTAGCCGATGGCGTGGCGAAAAAAGAGGCACAATATAAATTAATTGCGGAGAGCGGTTGCATCGGTTATCGCCTCTCATCATCACAAACTCTCGCCATCATTGAGCAGAACCAACTGTGGCGTGAAGCCTTCTGTTGGATAGTATGGAAAAGTCAGGTACTGGAGCTTCGTGACAAGCAGCTCATTGGTAATAATTCTTACGACCAGATTCGTGCGACGTTAATGACAATGATTGAGTGGGATGAAGAACTTCGCTCACGTATTGGCGTTATGAATTATATTCATCAACGAACGCGCGTATCGCGATCGGTGGTGGCGGAAGTTCTCGCGGCCCTGCGTAAGGGTAATTACATTGAAATGAATAAAGGCAAACTGATCAGTATTAACCGTTTGCCCTCCGAATATTAACAAAAATGTTGCGCCTCGTCTGATATAGCGCGAGGCGCGACGACTCAGGATGCAGGAATAGCAATCGGTTTATTGCCGCTTAGCTCAGTAACCAAATCGTTAATCCCGTCGCTCATATTGGTAAAACGCGTGAGGGGGGAACGGGTTACGACCACAAAAGCGCCAATATTATATTGTGGGATCATCGCCATATAGGTAATAAAACCGCCGCCGCCTCCCGTTTTCTGGATAATGCCAGGACGTCCGTCTTTTGGCGCCATATAGACCCAGCCCAGACCGAGCGCGTCGGCTTTACCCGGTACGTCCATCCCGATGATTTTCTTTAACTGTGTGCGCTGATAAATCAACGTTTGCATACGATCGGCCTGTTGGCTACGGTGATAGAAATCTGACGACAGATACTGTTGCATCCAGCGCATCATATCTCCTGGCGTAGAATAGACCCCGCCGCTGCCAATGGCAGCCAGCGTATTATTACAGGGGCTTGCGCCTTTCTCTGCCACCATCAGACGTTTACACTGATCGGGAGAGGGGGTAAACGTGGTGTCTTTCATTCCCAGCGGGCGGGTAATCTTTTCTTCAAACAGTTGCGTATAAGGTTTGCCGGAGGCGGTCGCCAGCGCGTCGGCTAACAGGTCGAACGCCAGATTGGAATAGGCCGCCTGCGAGCCTGGCGCGACTTTTAACGTTGCGGTAGAGAGCCAGTTCCAGCGTTGTTCGCGGGTTGGCCAGACAAATACCGGACGATGCGCCGCGCCGCCTGGCTGTTCTCGCGGAAGCGCGCTGGTATGGGTTGCTAAGTTGACCAACGTAATCGGCGTGCCTTGATACGTCGGGACATGCGCGCCGGGAGGCGCATATTTGCTGAGAGGATCGTTTAATTTTACCGTTCCCTGATCGAGCAATTTTACCAACATTTCACTGGTCATTAGCTTGGTGAGCGAAGCGATACGAATGACCGAATCAAGCTGTGGACGAACATTATTGCCCGGTCTGGTGTCACCGAAACTACGAAACACGCGTTGATTGCCGTCGATCACCACCAGCGCCATGCCCGTGGCGCCGCTACCATAAAAGATATGCTCGGCATAACGATCAACGATATCAGAGGCAAAAACCGGATCGGCAATCGGCTGAGCCGCCTGGACAGAAGTAAGTGATGCTGCAAACAGCATGGCAGTAAAAAGCAGACTACGTTTCAACGGTGATGTCCATAAGTGAAATAACGGTGGTTATGCGTATTTATACTACCCGGCGGCACATTGCAAAACGTTAAAGAGAAAAAAGTAGGTGAAAAAACGTAACGGCGGGTTTTCGTGATGGAGAATGTTTACTTTTGTGATAAAGCGCTTGTGATAACCTGATAGCGTCAGCGTGCCTGCTGAGTATGAAACTCGTCGAAACAATTCTGTTGAGCAGAAATGCGAACTAAGCGTCACAACGTAGGTCACAATGCCTGGTTTAGCCCTTTCATTTGCGTGGGCATGGCGTGCTATTGCCGCCGTCACAGCAGCCGTAATAAAGATAAGAAGTTAGCAGGAGAGCATGATGTTTAAATCTTTTTTCCCAAAGCCAGGGCCGTTTTTCATGTCGGCGTTTGTTTGGGCGCTGATCGCCGTCATTTTCTGGCAGGCGGGAGGAGGAGATTGGGTGGCGCGACTTGTAGGGGCATCGGATGAAGTGCCTATCAGCGCAGCGCGCTTTTGGTCGCTGGACTATCTGATTTTTTATGCTTATTACCTGATTTGCGTGGGATTATTTGCAACGTTCTGGTTCATCTATAGCCCGCACCGCTGGCAGTACTGGTCGATACTTGGCACCTCGCTCATTATTTTTGTCACCTGGTTTTTGGTGGAGGTTGGCGTCGCGGTTAACGCCTGGTACGCGCCGTTCTATGATTTGATTCAAACGGCGCTCAGCTCGCCGCACAAGGTCACTCTTGGTCAATTTTATCATGAAGTGGGGGTGTTTCTCGGTATTGCGCTTATCGCCGTGGTGATCGGCGTGCTGAACAACTTCTTTGTCAGCCACTATGTATTTCGCTGGCGTACCGCAATGAATGAGCACTATATGGCGCACTGGCAGTACCTGCGCCATATCGAAGGGGCCGCCCAGCGTGTGCAGGAAGACACCATGCGTTTTGCCTCTACACTGGAGAATATGGGCGTGAGTTTTATCAATGCCATCATGACGCTTATCGCCTTTCTGCCGGTGTTAGTCACCCTGTCAGCGCATGTGCCGAATTTACCCATCGTAGGACATATCCCTTACGGCCTGGTCATTGCCGCCATAGTCTGGTCATTAATGGGGACGGGCCTGCTGGCGGTCGTCGGGATCAAATTGCCGGGGCTGGAATTTAAAAATCAGCGAGTGGAAGCAGCTTATCGTAAGGAGCTGGTCTACGGTGAAGATGACGCCAGCCGCGCCACGCCGCCCACCGTCCGTGAACTGTTTAGCGCGGTGCGCCATAACTACTTCCGTCTCTACTTTCACTATATGTATTTCAACATCGCGCGCATTCTCTATTTGCAGGTCGATAACGTTTTCGGTTTGTTCCTGCTGTTTCCTTCCATTGTTGCCGGTACGATTACGCTGGGGCTGATGACGCAAATCACCAACGTGTTTGGCCAGGTGCGCGGTTCGTTCCAGTATTTGATTAACTCCTGGACGACGCTGGTGGAGCTGATGTCTATTTATAAACGTTTACGTAGCTTTGAACGTCAGTTGGATGGTCAGCCAGTTCAGGAAGTGACCCACTCTTTTAGCTAACAGAAGGAAACGTTATGTCGGCGGCGTCCCGTCTTTATCCTCTGCCTTTTCTGGCGGTCGCCATGTTGGCTGGCTGTAGTAGTCAATCCGGGCAGCCGGTGAGCAAGGGCGAGAAGCCTGTCGACGTGGCAAGCGTAGTACGTCAGAAAATGCCAGCCAGTGTCAAAGACAGAGAGGCCTGGGCGAAAGATATCGCGACAACGTTTAAGAGCCAGGGGCTGGCGCCGACGGTAGAAAATATCTGTTCGGTGCTGGCTGTCGCCCAGCAGGAGTCCGGTTATCAGGCGGATCCTGTCGTGCCGGGGCTAAGTAAAATCGCCTGGCAGGAGATTGATCGCCGCGCTGAACGACTACACATCCCGCTGTTTCTGGTGCACACCGCGCTGAAAATTAACTCCCCCAACGGCAAGAGCTATAGCGAACGCCTGGACACGGTAAAAACCGAAAAACAGCTTAGCGCTATTTTTGATGATTTTATCAATATGGTTCCTATGGGGCAGACGCTATTTGGCTCATATAACCCGGTGCATACGGGCGGCCCGATGCAGGTCAGCATTGCCTTTGCCGAACAGCACGCGAAAGGTTATCCGTGGAAGATGGCGGGTACGGTACGTCAGGAGGTCTTTACGCGCCGTGGCGGGTTGTGGTTTGGAACTTACCATTTGCTGAATTACCCGGCGAACTACAGCGCGCCTGTTTTCCGCTTCGCCGACTTCAACGCGGGATGGTACGCCAGCCGTAACGCTGCGTTCCAGAATGCCGTCAGTAAAGCCAGTGGGGTAAAACTGGCGCTGGATGGCGATCTGATTCGTTATAACAGCAAGGAACCGGGCAAAACAGAGTTAGCGGTACGCAAACTGGCAGGGCAGTTGGGAATGAGTGAGCGTGAAATTCGCAGCCAACTGGAGAAAGGCGATAGCCTGGCGTTTGAAAAAACGGCGCTCTACAAGAAAGTCTATAAACTGGCCGAGGCCAAAACGGGCAAGACGCTTGCGCGGGAAATGTTGCCCGGTATTCAACTAGAAAGTCCGAAGATCACGCGCAAGCTGACGACCGCCTGGTTTGCTAAACGAGTTGATGAGCGGCGGTCGCGGTGTATGGGGCGATAAATTTCGCGCTGGGATATTTTCTCTAGCGCGCTAAGGTTTATTGGTGACGGTGACGCCAGCGTAAAAACGCGGCGATAACGGCAAAAATGAGGCAGCCCGTGAGGAAGGGCACCAGGCCAAAAATCGTCCCGACGCCCAGCCCAATCTCTACCCGCGGTCGACCTGTATCCTGTACCTGCATCAGATGCTCATAGATGCCTGGCGCATGAACCAGCAGGTTTAAGAGTTGCGCTCCGGCCCAGAAGCAAAACAGTACAAATATGGCGTAAGCAATATTTCCGGGCGTAGAGGAGGTTTCTCGATGCTTCCCGCTGAACAGCGATTTTGAGAGAGTGAAATCAGCCATAAAGACCTCCAGGATGATCGGCTACGATCTGGCGTTATGCCATCGGCTTACTGTGAAGTCTGACAGGTCATTGTGTTTGTCAATATCAGAATCATGGTAATTTCACATACGGAATGTATCCATCGCGTAAATTTTTGTTAGTTGTCACAAAACGATCACTTTTATCAAAATCAATTAACATTTAAGAAATTCCGTATCCCCCACAGACTCGCTCGCCAGAAGTATGCAAAAATACGTTTTTGTTGCTGTTAATACGTCGGAGTCGTTATGCGTTTGCCTGTAAAAATTCGTCGTGACTGGCACTACTATGCCTTCTCTATTGGCCTTATCTTTATTTTGAATGGCGTCGTAGGATTGCTGGGTTTTGAGGCGAAAGGATGGCAAACCTATGGCGTTGGGCTGGTAACGTGGATTATTAGCTTCTGGCTGGCGGGGTTCATCATTCGCCGGCGCGAAGATGATGAGGTAAAAGACGCCCGATAAACGTTGCGCTATCGGGCGTGCGCTATTACATCGTGGTTTTTAAGGCGTTATTCGCCGTATGGCGTTCCAGCGCCAGCTCAATCAGACGGCTGATCAAATCGGTATAGCCCAATCCGCTCGCCTGCCAGAGTTTTGGATACATACTGATATTGGTAAAACCTGGCAGCGTATTAATCTCGTTAATCACGACCTCATTGTCTGCCGTTAAGAAGACATCGACACGCGCCATACCCGCGCACCCCAGCGTCTGATAAGCCTGGATCGCGATCGCGCGGATCTTATCATTCACCTCGGAAGGGATCTGCGCAGGCACGACAACTTGTGCGCCGTTATCATCAATATACTTAGTATCGTAGGCGTAAAATTCGCTATTCAGTACGATTTCGCCGCAGGTACTGGCCTGTGGGTTATCGTTACCTAATACGGCGCATTCGATCTCGCGCCCTTTGATCCCTTGCTCCACCACCACTTTATGATCGAATTCGAAAGCCAGCGTGACCGCCTGCTGATATTGCGCTTCGTTAGCGACTTTACTAACGCCGACCGAAGAGCCCTGATTGGCGGGCTTAACGAACAGCGGCAGTCCCAGACGGGATTCAACCTCGGCAAAACTAAACGCGTGACGATTCGTTCGGGTGAGTGTAATAAACGGGGCGATATTCAGTCCTGCATCGCGTAGCAGTCGTTTGGCGACGTCTTTATCCATGCAGGCTGCGGAGCTCAGCACGTCTGAACCGACAAACGGTAAGTTTGCGACGCGCAGCATCCCCTGCAATGAGCCGTCTTCGCCCAGCGTACCGTGGACGATAGGAAAAATAACATCTACCGTCGGTAGCGGCTGCCCGTTCTGAGCGTTAATCAATTGGTGTTGGTGTTTGCCAGGCACCTGGGCCAGACTGATTGCCGAAGGACGTAGCGCGATATGTGCCGGATCGTCTGCATTCTGCAAATAATTTTCCGCATCGTTAACATGCCATTGTCCCGCCTTATCTATCCCTAACAGCACCACGTCGAAGCGGGTTTTATCGATCGCATCAACGATATTTTTCGCTGATTGCAAAGACACTTCATGTTCCGCCGACTTACCGCCAAATACTATTCCTACCCGCAATTTCGCCATCTTAAAAACCCATTCCATCGAATGCAAAGCGTATACATTACCACGACAAAACGCGGGTTTCGCGGGCTTCTGCCATAATGTTTATGGGATGTGAGAACGGAGGCCGCGTGAGAGGTAAGGGTTTTCTGATTATTGTGCTGTTGGGCGGCATTGGCGGGCTGGGATATCGTTATCTTCCCTCTTATTATAATCCTTTTGCTCCGCTACAACTTGCCGATCCGCCAGGCTGGATCACGACCTTCAAACTACAGCGCCTTACGCCGTCGCAGTGCCGGGAGCTGTTGACGGCGGCCAATCAACAGGGATTAATTTCATCACAACCTGTTGCGGATAGCGCTGGTGAATGTCCCTTGTCCCATGTTGTGCGCGTCAGAGATTTTGGCCAGGTTAAACTGAGCAGCAGTTTTTTAGCCTCCTGCCCGTTGGCGCTGCGCTCCGCGCTGTTTGTCGAACAGCAGGCAAAACCTTTAACAGAAACGTGGATGAAGCGCCGCCTGACCCGCATCGAACATCTGGGTAGCTATGCCTGCCGTAATATTTATCACCGCCCGGATGCGCGTCGCAGTGAACATGCCAGCGCAGAAGCGCTGGATGTCAGCGGGTTTCAGCTATCAGATGGCCGAAAAATCACTGTTCTGCGCGGCTGGGGGCGTCAGGAGACGGGGCCCTGGTTACGCGCTATGTTAAACGCCAGTTGCCATTATTATGGCAATGGGCTCGGGCCTGACTATAACGCTGCGCATGCTAACCATTTTCATCTTGGAATGCGGGGCTACGGCGTGTGTCGTTAAAGCATAAACGTCTGCCTTGCGCGGCTATATAATGTGACATGTTTCACAAAAATGATGAACGGGGAGACAAAATAGCAAAGTGTGACGTATCGCACCTCTGGAACCACCAGGAAAAAGAGAACTTGCTAAGCTAACGCGTATTTTCAGCTACTTACCGTTACGAGTCTTATGGAATCCTGGAAAGTTAATCTAATTTCCGTTTGGTTTGGATGTTTTTTTACCGGGCTGGCAATCAGCCAAATCCTGCCATTCTTACCCCTTTATATTTCCCAGCTTGGCGTCTCTTCCCATGAAGCGTTATCAATGTGGTCCGGGTTAACGTTTAGCATCACGTTTCTTATTTCCGCCATTGTGTCGCCGATGTGGGGCAGTCTCGCCGATCGTAAAGGGCGTAAACTGATGCTATTGCGCGCGTCGCTCGGGATGGCGATAGCTATTCTACTGCAGGCATTTGCGACCCATGTCTGGCAACTTTTCCTGCTGCGCGGAATCATGGGGTTAACGTCAGGCTATATCCCCAATGCCATGGCGCTGGTAGCCTCTCAGGTACCACGCGAACGTAGCGGCTGGGCGCTCAGTACGCTTTCTACCGCGCAGATCAGCGGCGTTATCGGCGGGCCGTTAATGGGCGGCTTTGTCGCGGATCATATCGGGCTGCGGGCGGTATTTCTGATTACCGCCATGCTGTTGGTGGTGAGCTTTCTGGTCACGCTATTTTTAATTAAAGAAGGCGTGCGTCCGGTCATCAAGAAAAGCGAACGCCTGAGCGGTAAAGCCGTTTTTGCGTCGTTACCTTATCCTGCGCTGGTGATCAGTTTGTTTTTTACCACGATGGTCATTCAACTCTGTAATGGTTCCATCAGTCCAATCCTGGCGCTGTTTATCAAATCAATGATGCCGGACAGTAATAACATCGCCTTTCTTAGCGGGTTAATTGCCTCGGTGCCCGGTATCTCTGCGCTTATCTCCGCGCCTCGCCTGGGAAAACTTGGCGACAGAATCGGCACGGAAAGAATTCTGATGGCCACGCTTATCTGCGCAGTGCTGCTTTTCTTCGCGATGTCCTGGGTCACTACGCCGTTCCAGTTGGGGCTGTTGCGTTTCTTGTTAGGCTTTGCCGATGGCGCGATGTTACCCGCCGTACAAACGTTATTGGTGAAATACTCCAGCGACCAAATTACCGGACGTATTTTTGGCTACAACCAGTCATTTATGTACCTGGGCAACGTGGTTGGGCCGTTGATGGGCGCGACGGTATCGGCGATGGCCGGTTTCCGCTGGGTTTTTATCGCTACGGCGGCGATCGTGTTGATCAATATTGGACAACTGACCCTGGCGTTACGTCGTCGGCGTAACGCGCAAAAAGCGAAAGGCCAATAGCGGTGCATCGTAACGGCGCTTCTGCCGTTACGATATGGTTTAAATTAAAAGATATATTCTTTATCCGTGAAGTTTTTCTATAGATGGCATAACCTTAAATTATGATATAGCGTGATTATTGTTTTTTGATGGTTTATTATCGTCTCGTTTACGGCCTGAGAAACGTTTCGCTGCGGCGACAGTGATAATTATTTGTGTAAAGTTCTTCCTGTATCATAAAAATAGTACTTTCAGCCTCTAGGCAGTGGTTCTTCATAGTGATAACGTCACCCTGGAACTAATAAGGAAATATGGTCATGAAAAATCTCATAGCAGAGTTGTTGCTTAAGCTAGCCCAAAAAGAAGAAGAGTCGAAAGAACTGGTTGCTCAGGTAGAAGCGTTAGAGATTATCGTCACAGCAATGTTACGTAACATGGCGCAAAACGAGCAGGAGATGTTGATACGTCAGGTAGAGGGGGCACTTGAAGGCGTAAAGCCGGATGCCAGCGTTCCTGATCACGATACGGAATTGCTGCGCCAATATGTAAAAAAGTTGCTGAGACACCCCCGGCACTAATCGTATTTAAAACAACACAGTTGTTATAACGTTACTTTTATGAAATAACATAGCCGCTTCGTTTTTATTTTCTTCTGGGTAATACAGAGCAAAATAAAAACGAAGCGGCTATGGTAATAACAGTGTAACGTTATGCGCTGTTCTTCTGCATCCTGCCAGTGTAACTGTGGATAATCGAATTGCACATTAGCCTACGGTTTGTCAATCAATAAAACATCTATTGCTAACGGTAAGTAATACTTTTACAGCCGGGTGGTATTTTTGCCAGTAACAGCCAGACTTATATAAAGTCCCTGGGATATTTCCCAAAGGGACAACGTGTAATGTGTACACTGACAAAAGGATGGTGCTATGAAAATAACATTACTGGTGACTTTACTTTTTGGCCTGGTCTTTTTAACCGCCGTCGGCGCAACCGAGAAACCGTTAACGCCGCAACAGCAGCGCATGACGACCTGTAATCAGCAGGCGACAGCGCAAGCGTTGAAAGGCGATGCGCGTAAAACCTACCTTAGCGACTGCCTGAAAAACAGTCAGTCAGCCCCTGGCGAGAAAAGCCTGACGCCGCAACAGCAGAAAATGCGTGAATGCAATGTTCAGGCGACGGAACAATCACTGAAAGGCGATGACCGTAGCAAGTTTATGAGCGCCTGCCTGAAAAAAGCGGCGTAGTGCTATCGGGTGAGTCCTGAAAAACACTCACCCGAAATTTCATACTTCCTCCATGCGCTCTGTTTCTATAATTTGGGAAAATTGTTTCTAAATGTTCCCAAAAATAATGAATGATGAAAATTTTTACCGAAAAGCGGTTGAACAGGCGGTAGCGCCGCCTGACCCTCCTGATGATCGTCAGCGCTCCGGGTTGCGCTTCGCCCGGCGCATCAGGCTACCGCGTGCGGTGGGGTTAGGGGGGATGTTTTTACCGGTGGCCGCCGTGTTAGTGTCGCAACCTGTCTTTGGCGGCTGGTGGCTATTGCTGGTCGGCTGGTCTTTTGTCTGGCCGCATCTGGCGTGGCAGTGGGCGGCGAAAGCCCTTGATCCGCTACGCCAGGAAATTTACAACCTGAAAGTGGATGCGATCCTCTCCGGCATGTGGATCGCGCTGATGGGCGTCAATATGTTGCCTGCCGCCGCGCTGTTTATGATGATGAGCATGAATCTGATGGGCGCTGGCGGGCGGCGGTTATTCACTGTCGGAATGGGCCTTTTGCTGGTGTCATGTCTGGTGACGTTGCAGCTTACCGGGCTACCTGTCGCGATGCGAAGCTCGTCGCTGGAAGTCACGCTCTCTTTGCCCGTCATTATGTTGTATCCGCTTCTGTTCGCCTGGGTAAGCTATCAAACGGCCATTAAATTAGCGGAACATAAGCGACGCTTGCAGGCGATGAGCTCGCGGGATGGCATGACCGGCGTCTATAACCGACGCCACTGGGAAATTTTATTACGTAATGAATTCGATCACAGCCGACGCCACCATCGGGAGGCGACATTGTTGATTATCGACATCGATCATTTTAAGAGCATTAACGACACCTGGGGACATGATGTTGGGGATGAGGCTATTATCGCCCTGACGCGTCAATTACAGATAACGCTACGCGGGAGTGATATTATCGGGCGCTTTGGCGGCGACGAATTTGCGGTGATTATGTGCGGAACGCCGGCAGACAGCGCGATTACCGCCATGTCGCGAGTGCATGAACGGCTAAATACCTTACGCTTGCCGGGCGCGCCGCAGGTCATGTTACGTATCAGCGTGGGCGTGGCGCCGTTAACGCCACAAATCGGTCATTATCGGGAATGGCTAAAGTCTGCGGATATGGCGCTTTATAAAGCAAAGAATGCCGGACGTAACCGCACCGAAGTGGCGGCATGACGTCCAGCCGGGCTTCAGGATTTACTGAGCGCCTCTGATTTTTCCATACACTTCGTCATCGCTTCTATTACCGCAGCGCGGAAGCCACGTTCTTCCAGAACGCGTACGGCTTCAATCGTCGTTCCGCCAGGCGAGCACACCATATCTTTCAGTTCGCCGGGATGCTTTCCGGTTTCGAGTACCATTTTCGCCGATCCCATGACGGCCTGCGCGGCGAATTTATAAGCCTGAGCGCGAGGCATACCGCCCAGAACGGCAGCGTCCGCCATCGCCTCGATAAACATAAAGACATAGGCCGGCGAAGATCCGCTCACGCCAACCACCGGATGGATCATCGGCTCAGCAATCACTTCCGCCTCGCCAAAGCAGCGGAAAATATTCAGTACATCAGCCGTATCTTCCGGTGTGACCAGCGCGTTGGGCGTGACGGAGGTCATTCCTGCGTTGACCAGCGACGGCGTATTCGGCATAGCGCGAATGATTTTACGGTCGTGTCCCAGCGCGCGCGCAAGCTGATCAAGCGTTACGCCTGCGGCGATAGAGACCACCAGCGAGTCTTTGTTCAGGCTGGAGGAGATTTCACTGAGCACTTTCACCATAATGCCCGGTTTTACCGCGCCGAAAACGATATCCGTGACCTGAGCGACCTCCTGCGCGCTTTGCGCCGCATTAATGCCGTACTGGTCATGCAGGGCGGCAACTTTATCGGGGGAGGGGGTGTAGACCCAGATCTGACCGGGAAGTACCTGACCGCTGGCAATCAGTCCGCCAAGAATAGCCTTGCCCATATTACCGCAGCCAATAAAACCGATTTTCTTCTCCATCTCGTCATTCCCTATGTTTGTGTGTTATGGGGAATGGTTAGCTTAACGCGGATTGAAAACGGGCAGAAGGAGAAACAGCACTTTGATGAAAGACAAAAGCGCGAGACAATAAAAGATTGTATACCGTACGGGAGACATTATGACCATCTGGGTGGATGCGGATGCGTGTCCGAATGTCATTAAAGAAATTTTGTACCGCGCCGCCGAGCGGATGCAGTTGCCGCTTATTCTGGTTGCCAATCAGGCCTTGCGCGTGCCGCCTTCGCGTTTTATCCGCACGCTCCGCGTGGCCGCCGGGTTTGACGTGGCGGATAACGAAATCGTGCGTCAATGCGAAGCGGGCGATCTGGTGATTACCGCGGATATTCCGCTGGCGGCTGAAGTGCTGGAAAAAGGCGCTGCGGCTCTTAATCCCCGGGGAGAACGCTATAGCGACGCCACGATTCGCGAACGTCTGACGATGCGTGACTTTATGGACACGCTACGCGCCAGCGGCGTACAAACGGGGGGGCCAAACACTCTCTCGCCGCGCGATCGTCAGCATTTTGCCGCCGAGCTGGATAAGTGGTGGCTGGAAAGCCAGCGTAAAAAATAAATCCTGTAATGAAAAATTTACAGTTTATTCATTTCTGATTCTTGCTATAGTACTAATATTGTGACTTTAGTACCTTTGTGTAAATTATTATTTACATTTATGCATTGTACTAGTTAGATGATATGATTATAACATTGCTGATATCAAATCCTGCGTATGCGCAGTTCCTGGGGGAACGCCTGCTATGATGCAACCTCTTTATCTTGTTGGCCCGCGGGGCTGTGGGAAAACCACCATCGGTATGGCGCTGGCGCAGGCAACCGGTTTCCGGTTTGCGGATACCGACCGCTGGCTGCAATCGCACGTGCAGATGAGCGTCGCTGATATCGTTGAAAAAGAAGGCTGGGGAGGGTTCCGCGCCCGGGAAACCGCGGCCCTGGAGGCGGTAAGCGCGCCTTCGACTGTCGTGGCGACGGGGGGCGGTATTATTCTCACGGAGTATAACCGACGTTATATGCACCGTGTTGGCGTAGTGATTTATCTGTGCGCGCCGGTATCCACGCTGGTTAACCGGCTTGAGGCTGAACCTGAAGCGGATCTGCGCCCGACCCTCACCGGCAAGCCGTTGAGCGAAGAGGTTCGGGAAGTGCTTGAGCAGCGTGACGCGTTGTATCGCGAAACGGCGCATTACATTATTGACGCGACGAAAGCGCCGGCCCAGGTCGTTTCTGAAATTATTGCGGCGCTGCCGCCGTCGACGCAACGGTTACAGGGAGATGTCTATACTTAACGCTCACCCAGAATAAAGGAAACGCTATGCCAACCAGACCACCTTATCCGCGGGAAGCTTATATCGTCACCATTGAAAAAGGCACGCCGGGCCAGACGGTGACGTGGTATCAGCTACGGGCTGACCATCCGAAACCTGATTCGCTCATCAGCGAGCATCCGACCGCAGAAGAAGCGATGGATGCGAAAAAACGTTACGAAGATCCGGATAAATCATAGACGCATGAACCACTCGGAAGGGATTCTGAGTACCCCTAAATTGTATCTCCATCACATTCTTGAAACATTTATACTGGCAACTAAAACCGTAAATTAAGCGATAACAATACAATATTGGAGTTATTTGGAATCTTTACACAATACGTTGCTCATCTGCTGCTACGCTTTCTGAGATTTGTAGGGCAGGTAGCGCGGTGAGCGTGTGAATATTTGCCCGGGAATTACGACGAAGTAATAAGGTGGAATAAAAATGAGTGCGTCGTTGGCAATCCTCACAATCGGCGTTGTGCCAATGAGCGAAGTGTTACCGCTTCTGACGGAATACATCGACGAACAACACATCACCCATCATAGCCTGCTGGGAAAAATGAGCCGGGAAGACGTTATGGCGGATTACGCTGTAGAGCCTGGCGACGATCCGCTTTTGACGTTGCTGAATGATAACCAGATAGCCCATGTTTCCCGCCAGAAAGTGGAGCGAGATTTACAGAGCGTTGTCGAGGTGCTGGATAACCAGGGTTACGATGTCATTATACTGATGAGCACCGCGGCGATTAAAAGTATGGCAGCCCGTAATTCTATTTTGCTTGAACCGCTGCGTATTATTCCACCGCTTGTCGCCTCTATTGTGGATGGGCATCAGGTGGGCGTGATTGTGCCTGTTGCAGAACTTCTGGCGGCCCAGGAGAAAAAATGGCAGGTATTGCAAATGCCGCCGGTGTATTCGCTGGCGAATCCGGTTCACGGTTCTGAGCAACAGTTAATTGATGCCGGGCAGGCGCTATTGGATCAAGGCGCGGACGTCATTATGCTGGATTGTCTGGGTTTTCATCAGCGTCATCGGGATATTTTACAGCAGGCGCTGGATGTGCCGGTTTTACTCTCTAACGTTTTGATTGCGCGGTTAGCTTCAGAACTGCTTGTCTAATTTTACGTGACAGGCCGAACGTCAGGACTCTATATTGGGTGTTAATTTAATAATGAGACGGGGCCTGATTATGCTACAAAGCAATGAATACTTTTCCGGGAAAGTGAAGCCTATTGGATTTACCAGCAGTAGCATCGGCCGGGCCAGCGTTGGTGTGATGGCGGAAGGGGAGTATACCTTTGGCACCGCCGAACCCGAAGAGATGACGGTTGTGAGCGGCGCGTTGAAGGTACTGTTGCCGGGAACTGTCGAATGGAAAGTGTATACAGCCGGTGAGGTGTTTAACGTGCCTGGCCACAGTGAGTTTCATCTACAGGTTGCTGAGCCCACCTCGTATCTGTGCCGCTATTTGTAACGGTGAGTCCCCTCTCCGGCGGAGAGGGACCCTCTGGTTAGCGCTGCGCTTCGCCGCCTAATCCTTCCACCAGGCTTTGAATCAGCGCCGCCAGCTCGCCGGTCATCAGGATAAAGTCCGCGTCAAAACGTTGGGCAAAATCTTCCCGGTCGATATCTTCGTTCTGATCGCGCAGCTCATCGCAGAATTTCAGACGCTTAATGGAGCCGTCGTCGCACATGACGAATTGAATACGCTGCTGCCAGTCGAGCGCCAGCTTCGTGACCACTTTACCCGCTTCAATATGAACGGCGATCTCGTCGCTGACCAGATCCTGCTTTTTCGCGCGGATCACGCCGCCATCTTCCAGCATCGCTTTCAATTCGGCTTCGTCCAGCAACTGGAAACCCTGAGCGACCGTACCGGAGCGCACCCACTCGGTGAGCGTCAGCTCAATCGGATTTTCCAGCGCCAGCGGGACGACCGGCAGCGAGCCAAGACTTTTACGCAGTAGCGCTAAAGTATCTTCCGCTTTTTTCGCGCTGGCGCAGTCAACCATAATCAGGCCGTTAACGGTATCAATCCACATCATTGTCTGACTGAAGCGGCTAAACGCGCGCGGCAGCAACGAATGCAACACTTCATCCTTCAGGGAATCTTTTTCCGTCTTCTTCAGCTTGCGTCCCTGATCGGCTTCCAGTTTCTGGATTTTCGCCTCCAGTGCCTGTTTGATCACTGGCGATGGCAGGATTTTCTCTTCTTTGCGCGCGCAAATAATAATTTGGCCATTGGCGGTGTGCGTTAACGCATCGCTGTGAGAGCCCATCGGCGGAACCCAGCCCATTTTGGCCATATCCTGGCTACCGCATGGGGTAAACGTCATTGAGGCGAGCTGTTTCTCCATCTCTTCGGCGCGTAATGTGATATCGCGGCTAAGACGGTAAACCATTAAATTTTTGAACCACAGCATGATAATTTCCACGGCCTTGTCGTTAAATCCAGGCGGTATAGTAACGAATTGTCGGCAGGCTTGCATTGCCAATCAGAACGGTGAATTCTACCCTGTTGATATTCCCAAAAAATGAGGAGCGGTATGTGCGTATTGGTATCGATTTAGGCGGCACAAAAACGGAAGTCATTGCGCTTGATGATGCAGGAGAGCAGCGGTTTCGCCATCGTCTGCCTACGCCGCGGGAGGATTATCAGCAAACGATAGAAACCATCGCTACGCTGGTCGACATGGCGGAACAGGCGACCGGCCAGACCGGTAGCGTTGGCATTGGCATTCCCGGTTCTCTCTCGCCTTACACCGGCGTGGTAAAAAACGCTAACTCTACGTGGCTTAACGGCCAGCCGTTCGATAGCGATGTGAGCCGTCGTCTGAAGCGTGAAGTGCGGTTAGCCAACGATGCCAATTGCCTGGCGGTATCAGAGGCGGTAGATGGCGCGGCGGCGGGGGCGCAAACGGTATTTGCGGTGATTATCGGTACCGGGTGCGGCGCGGGCGTAGCGCTAAATGGCCGGGCGCACATCGGCGGCAACGGTACGGCAGGCGAATGGGGCCACAATCCGTTGCCGTGGATGGATGACGATGAGTTGCGTTACCGTGAAGAAATTCCCTGTTATTGCGGTAAACAAGGCTGTATCGAAACCTTTATTTCCGGTACGGGATTTGCCACGGATTACCAGCGTTTGAGCGGTAAAACGCTAAAAGGCGATGAGATTATTCGTCTGGTCGACGCGCAGGACGCCGTGGCGGAACTGGCGTTAAGCCGTTATGAGCTGCGGCTGGCGAAAGCATTATCTCATGTCGTGAATATTCTGGATCCGGATGTCATTGTGCTGGGCGGCGGTATGAGCAATGTTGAGCGCCTGTACAAGACGGTTCCGTCGCTGATGAAATCGTTTGTTTTTGGCGGCGAGTGCGAGACGCCGGTACGTAAGGCGCGGCATGGCGATTCGAGCGGCGTGCGCGGCGCGGCCTGGCTGTGGCCGCTGGCGTAACGTTTCTAGCCGGATGGCGTCATCCGGCAACCGGCGTGACCGATGGCTGCTTGTGTTTTAGACGTCCGTATACCAGCAACGACGACATGGCGGAAAACGAGAGCAGGGCGGCGGGAAGCGCCACATAGTGGTACGCAAAACCTAGCGTCAGCATCAGCCCGCCGCACCAGGCGCCAATCGCGCTACCGAGATTAAACGCGATTTGCCCTCCCGCCGCGCCCAGCAGTTCGCCGCCTTTGGCGTTTTGCAGTAGCAGGATTTGCAGCGGCGCAGAGAGCGCAAACAGACCAGCGCAGCAGATAAACGCGAAAGTCAGCGATGCCGTTTTGTATCCGCTGAAGAAAAAGAGCGCCATGAGAGAGAGCACGATAACGAGGTCAGTCACTACCGCGATGCGCAGCGGCGTATATCTGCCGGAGAGTTTGCCGCTTAACAGATTGCCTAACACCATCCCCAGCCCGACCAGCATCATAATAAACGTCATGCTCGTCTCCGAAAAACCGGAGATGTACATCATAAATGGCTTGATATAGCTGAACCAGGCAAAAACGCCCGCATTGCCGAACATCGTGGCGGCGAAAATGAGCCACGGCGCAGGACTACGCAAGAAGTGGAACTGCTCGCGCAGGCTGCCTTGGGCTTTGTCACGGATATCCGGCACCCAGAAGAAAATCGCGGTGAGCACGGCGATGTTGAAAACCGCGATCAATAAAAAGGTGTAGCGCCAGCTAAATTCCTGGCTCAGGTAAGTGCCGACCGGAATGCCCACCAGATTCGCCACCGTCATCCCTGAAACCATACCCGCGACGGCGGCGGTGACTTTCCCGGGGCGGATAATCTTTGACAGGACAATGGCGCCGACGCCAAAAAAGGCGCCGTGCGGAAAGCCGGAAACCAGTCTGCCGACGGCGAGCATCAGATATGACGAGGAAAAGGTAAATATGGCATTGCCCATCACGCACAGCGTGACCAGAAACAGCAGTATATGTTTAAGCGAAAAGCGGCTGGAAAAGAGCGCCATAACAGGCGCGCCCAGCACGACGCCGAAGGCGTAAAACGAGATCATATGCCCGGCGGCGGGAATTGTTATCCCGACATCGCGTGCCAGCTCCGTCAGCACGCCCATAATGCCAAACTCGGCCATCCCCAGTCCGAACGTACCCAGCGCCAAAGAAAAAATAACTTTTTTCATACCACCTGCCGAAAATAAAGGCGCATGTCGCGCGCTGTGGCTGTGAATTGTCACAGCCAATCAACGTATAGCTTGCGGATAAGCGCGAGGTAATACCATTCCTTATCCGTCTTTGTGTATTCATTATTATGCTATGTCATGACGGTATGCTGTGCGCAGGATGACACTCGCGTTACTCCACAGCAAACGCTTTGTCCAGTTTGCTATAACCAAGCCCATTGATTTTTTTCACTTTTATCTGCACAGGGATACGTTCTTTCATGGCTTCCACGTGGCTAATCACACCGATGGTCTTCCCGCTGGCATTCAGCGCGTCGAGCGCATCCAGCGCGGCGTCCAGCGTTTCGCTATCAAGCGTGCCGAAGCCTTCGTCGAGGAACAAAGAATCAATGCGCGTTTTATGGCTGACCAAATCTGATAACGCCAGCGCCAGCGCCAGGCTGACCAGGAAACTTTCGCCGCCTGATAACGTTCGCGTATCGCGCACGGCGTCGGCCTGCCAGGTATCGACAACCTCCAGTTCCAGCGCGTCGCTGGCTTTGCGCTGCAATAAATAGCGGCCATGCAGGCGGGTGAGCTGATGATTCGCCAGCCAGACCAGATTATCCAGCGTCAGTCCCTGGGCGAATTTGCGGAACTTATCACCTTCTTTAGAGCCGATCAGCGCATTGAGATAGCCCCAGTCTTCCACTTGCTGAGAGGTTTGCTTCATTTCCGCCATCAGCGCGCGTTGGCGCTGCCGATTATCTGCATCCTGTTTAATTTGCTGGCGGATTTCCCCCTGGCGTGTCGTGTTTTCGCGCAGTTGTTGCGCCAACTGCGTCAGCCGCTGCGCGAGCTGCTCCGCCGTACACGTTGGGTCCAGACCGGCGGGCGGCTGTTGCTGATGGTCAGCCAGCGCCTGCGCGGACTGCGCGCTTAACGCCTTCGCTTGTTGTAGCTGACTTTCCAGCGTTTGTTGTTGTTTTTCCAGACGGGTCACGGTCTCTTCATCCAGCAACGCCGCCAGGAACGTTGCCTGGCTGTCAAACGGGCTATTTTTTAACGCCGCATCAAAGTGCGCTATTGCCTCGGCGGCGCGCTGCTGTTCCTGCGTCGTCTGTTCCTGCAGGGTTTGCAACTGGCTTTGTAATGACACGCACTCATCATGCGCCTGCCGCCAGTTATCCAGCGGCACGTCGTCGTCGGAATCCGCGGTATCCGTTTGCGGTAGCGTCTCCAGCAACGGGGCAAGCCTGTCGATCTGCATTTGCAAATCCGCGAACTCGGTCTGACGCTGTTGCCATATTTTCGCTTCGTCGGCGCGCTCATTCAGCCATGAGGCTTCGTCTTCTGGCGCAGGAAGGGAAAGCGTATACTGCGCCAAATCAGCCGTCAGCGACGCCTGACGCTGCGCAATCTGCGCGGTAAAGCGCGCTACCTGTTCAGTATGCGCCGCGATTTGCGTTTGTAGAGCATGACGCTGGCTGAGCTGATCCAACTGTTGCTCATGCTCTTCCGCGGCGGTCAGCCAGCCCGCGAGGTCTTCTTGCGGCTGGAGCTGAACGCCCAGCGTAGCGCACAGCGTTTGCCATTCCTCAGTAAGCGCTTGCTCCTCCTGCAACAACGACTGCGCCTCGCTTTCATCCCGCTGTAATTGTTGCGTTAAGGCATCTAACTGTCCTCGCAGCGCCGCGCCTTCTTCCGCCAGCGTTTTGACCTCTTTTTCCAGCGCGTCGCGGCGGGTTTGATTCGCGCTCAGTTCCAGCGCCTGATAGGCGGCGATGGCGGGGTGCGTCGTCGAGCCGCAAAGCGGACACGGCTGGCCGGACTGTAAGTGCGCCCGCTGGCTTTCCAGATCTTTGATGCGCGCCTCCTGCTCGCAAATAGTGCGAACGTCCGCAAGCTCCTGCGCTTTAGTCTTATAACTCAAACGCTTATCCGCCAGACGTTGGGTGTATTGCGCCTGCTCCTGATGATGACGCGCGATAGCTGCCTGTAGCTGCGCCTGACGCTTTTGTTTCGGGAGAATTTGCCCCTGAAGCGCGGCGAGACGATGGCGTAGCGGACGCTGCCGGGTATGCAATGCTCTGGCTTCCGCCAGCGCCTGTGGCGTGAGGTCGAGCGTGAGCGGCGGTAGCGCATCACGCTGACGCGTATCGCTCAGCAACTGCTGTTGCCATTGGCTCAGTTGCGCCCGATCGTGGGATTGTTGTGTTAATAATGCTCGCCACCCCGCCAGTTCGCTGCGCCAGACGCGGATGCCGTCGTGTTCCGCCAGCCATGTCTTCAACCGCTGCCCTGTGGCGTTCAGTTGCGTGAATTGTCGATGCGCGCAGGCGCGGATACGCTGGCGCAGGCGATACGCGCTTTGTAAGCGAGCATTCACTTCATCACTGTGCTGGCGAACACGCTCAACGGCGCGGGTTTGTTCCTGAATGCGCTCCCAGTGCGGGCGCAACTGGCGAGCAGGTTGCGCCAGTGTCAACGCCGCGAGCTGCGGCTGCGCTTTTTCTCGCGCCTCTTGCGCCGCGTACAGCGCCTGCTGCCGGGCGTGTAATTCAGTGTGGAGCTCGTTTTTTCGGGTCAGCCAGTGAAGGTGCTGCTGCTGTCCCTGCTGGTCGGCCAGCAGGCGTTTCTCTTCGTCAGTAAGCGCCTGCAAACTGGCTTCCAGTTGCTGTAACTGTTCGTCCGCCAATAGGGCGACGCCGCTGGCCTGCGCTTGTAACTTTTCCAGTTCGAGACGGGCTGATTTATGTTTTTCAAATACCTGTGCGGAGATCTGCCCGTAAATCTCAGTGCCGGTGAGCTCCTCCAGAAGCTCTGCGCGCTCTTTCGCTTTGGCGTTAAGAAAGGCGGCGAACTGCCCCTGTGATAACAACATCGAACGAGTGAAGCGCCCGTAGTCCAGCCCGGTCAACGTGGCGATCATCTCCAGTTTATCCTTTACCTTATCGGCAAAGATCTTTCCGTCTGAACACCGCGCCAGCTCCACGCGTGGGGCCTGGAGATTGCCGTCAGGCTGATTTCGGGCTCGGTTCTGGCTCCAGAACGCGCGCCAGGCTTCGCCTTTTACCTCGAACTCCACTTCGGCCAGACATTCCGCCGTATCGCGCGTCATCAAATCGTTTTGCGACTGCGATACCGTATTCAGGCGCGGCGTTTCGTGGTACAGCGCCAGGCAGATGGCGTCAAGCAAGGTGGTTTTTCCCGCGCCGGTCGGGCCGGTAATGGCGAATAACCCGTTACTGGCAAACGGTTCGGCGGTAAAATCGACCTTCCATTCTCCTTTCAGCGAGTTCAGGTTTTTCAGACGCAAACTGAGAATTTTCATGCCTCATGCTCCTCATTCAACGCGTAGAGCGTGCTGGAAAAGAGCTGATTCAGGCGCTCGCGCTGCGGGGGATCTAACGCTTCCAGCGCCAGACGCCGCGCAAAAACCTCCTCCACGCTAAGCTCGCTTAATGTTTCCCGCCGCTCGTTCGCCAGCGAGCGCTCACGCTGTTCGCGGCTACGGCGCACCAGTAATACCTCTACGGGGAGTGACTCCGTTAATGTCTGTATTCTGCGTTGGATATCGTGCAGATAATCATCTGTGGTGATTTCAATATCCAGCCAGACGGGGGGCGATTGCTCAACGCCGCGCCACTGCTCAAGCTGTTCGGTAATTGATGCCAGGTCGCCTTTTAAAACCGCCAACGGTTGAGTCACGGGGACAGCCAGACTTTCGGTGCTTTGCCATTTCCCCTGGTCGAAGGTCACCAGATGCACGCATTTGCTTTTGCCGCACTCATCAAAGCTGAGGGCGATGGGCGAGCCGCAATAGCGGATATGCTCCGTGCCGCCGACACATTGCGCGCGGTGAATGTGTCCTAATGCGATATAATCCGCGGGGGGGAAATGCTGCGCCGGAAAGGCATCCAGCGTACCGATATAAATGTCGCGAACCGCATCGCTTTTGCTGGCGCCGACGGTGGTTAAATGTCCCGTCGCGATAACCGGCAGCTTTCGTTCGCCGCGTAGCTGGCACGCTTCCTGATGCTGCTGTTGATAATAATCGGCAATCGCATGAAGAAGTTGCTGCTGTTTCTCGCTGCCGGATAACCCCGCCTGACTGGTAATAATGTCGCGCGGGCGCAAAAAGGGAATGGGGCACAGTACGGCACCCGGAGAACCGTCGCGACGATGAAGTAGCCGCGGCGCATAGCCCGCGCTGGCGATCACGGTTGTATTGAGAAACGCCAGAATGTCGCGCGACTCGTTTAGCGTGGCGACGGAATCATGATTACCGGCCAGCACCACCAGATGACAGCCCGTTTGCTGTAAATTAACGACGAAACGGTTATAAAGTTCTCGGGCATAGCTTGGCGGCGAACCGGTATCAAAAATATCGCCAGCGACAATAATGGCATCCACCTGATGGGCCTGCGCGGTCTCCAGCAGCCAGTCCAGAAAAGCCTGATGCTCCGCGGCGCGGCTTTTACTGTAGAAGTTTTGTCCCAGATGCCAGTCAGAGGTGTGGAGGATGCGCATAATTGTTCCATGCAAAAAAAGCGTGAACGGGATTATACACGTCCTCCCTTCCATTTTTGGGCGCAATTTACCGCCGGTACACGGTAATGCACGGTTTCACCGGTGTCATAAATCATCAACATGCTGTCAATGCCGCCTTTTTTTTTCATAAATCTGTCATAAATCTGACGCATAATGGCGCGGCATTGATAACTAACGACTAACAGGGCAAATTATGGCGAGACGTATTCTGGTCGTAGAAGATGAGGCGCCGATCCGTGAAATGGTGTGCTTCGTGCTCGAACAAAATGGCTTTCAGCCCGTAGAAGCCGAAGATTATGACAGTGCGGTGAATAAACTTAATGAACCCTGGCCGGATCTCATCCTTCTTGACTGGATGTTGCCCGGCGGGTCAGGGTTACAGTTTATTAAACATCTCAAACGTGAAGCCATGACCCGGGATATTCCTGTGGTTATGCTGACCGCAAGAGGTGAGGAAGAAGATCGTGTGCGCGGGCTGGAAACCGGCGCTGACGATTACATTACCAAGCCGTTTTCCCCCAAAGAGTTGGTGGCGCGCATTAAAGCCGTTATGCGGCGCATCTCGCCGATGGCGGTCGAAGAGGTGATCGAGATGCAGGGACTGAGCCTTGATCCTGGCTCTCACCGCGTGATGACCGGCGACAGCCCGCTGGATATGGGGCCGACCGAATTTAAATTACTCCATTTCTTTATGACGCACCCGGAACGGGTTTACAGCCGCGAACAGCTACTCAATCATGTCTGGGGCACCAATGTGTACGTTGAAGACCGGACGGTCGACGTGCATATTCGCCGTTTGCGTAAGGCGCTGGAGCACAGCGGCCACGACCGGATGGTGCAAACGGTACGCGGGACAGGGTATCGTTTTTCGACCCGCTTTTAATGCCTTTTCCGCCAGTAGAACACAGGTTTCTGGCGGAGAAGGCTTTCCATTCTTGAGGGAGTATGACGCGTGCTGGAACGGCTGTCATGGAAAAGGCTGGTGCTGGAGCTGGTGCTCTGTTGCATCCCCGCGCTTATCCTTAGCGCTTTTTTTGGTTATCTGCCGTGGTTTTTACTGGCGGCGGTGACGGGACTGCTTGTCTGGCATTTCTGGAATTTGTTACGCCTCTCCTGGTGGCTTTGGGTCGACAGAAGTATGACGCCGCCGCCGGGGCGGGGAAGTTGGGAACCGCTGTTATACGGTTTACACCAGATGCAGTTGCGAAATAAGAAGCGTCGCCGCGAGCTGGGGAACCTGATTAAACGTTTTCGCAGCGGCGCGGAGTCGCTGCCTGATGCCGTGGTACTGACCACAGAAGAGGGCGGCATTTTTTGGTGTAACGGTTTGGCGCAACAGATACTGGGGCTACGCTGGCCGGATGACAACGGGCAGAATATTCTCAATCTACTGCGTTATCCGGAGTTTACCCAGTATTTAAAAACGCGTGATTTCACCCGTCCGCTTCATTTGGTGCTCAATACCGGGCGGCATCTGGAGATCCGCGTCATGCCTTATACCGATAAACAACTCCTGATGGTGGCGCGCGATGTGACGCAAATGCATCAGCTTGAAGGCGCCAGACGTAACTTTTTCGCCAACGTTAGCCATGAGTTGCGTACGCCCTTGACGGTATTGCAAGGCTATCTGGAAATGATGCAGGAACAGGCGCTGGAAGGGGCGACGCGAGAGAAAGCGCTGCATACGATGCGCGAGCAAACGTATCGTATGGAAGGGCTGGTAAAACAACTGCTTACGCTGTCTAAAATTGAGGCGGCTCCGGCGCTGTTATTAAATGAAAAAGTGGATGTACCGATGATGCTGCGGGTCGTGGAGCGTGAAGCGCAGACGCTCAGCCAGCAGAAACATACCTTTACGTTTGAGGTCGACGATAGTCTTAGCGTTCTGGGCAATGAAGAGCAGCTACGTAGCGCGATCTCAAACCTGGTGTATAACGCAGTAAACCATACGCCGGCGGGAACGCATATTACGGTGAGCTGGCGACGTGCCGCGCATGGCGCTGAATTTTGCATTCAAGATAACGGTCCGGGGATTGCTGCCGAGCATATTCCTCGTCTGACCGAACGCTTCTACCGCGTCGATAAAGCGCGTTCGCGGCAAACGGGCGGCAGCGGCCTGGGATTGGCGATTGTGAAACATGCGTTGAATCACCATGAAAGCCGCCTTGAAATCGACAGTTCGCCTGGCAAAGGAACGCGATTTAGCTTTGTGCTGCCGGAACGTTTAATTGCCAAAAATAGCGATTAATTGCCTTTCGTAAGTATAACTTTCCATAAGCCAGCGGATGCTGGCTTATTTTCTTTGCAGTTAAGACGGGCTCGTTGAAACATTCAACGTTTGGTGATTTTTTGTTCGCATGATTAGCCATAACTTTTTCATGAGAATGGTGTTTTATTCTGGTTGTAAATTTCATATCGCTATATTCATCTGGTTTTTAGATCCCACCTTGCTTTAAAACGTTATAAGCGTTTAAATTGCGCTTCAGGTGCTGTCATTACGACTGCATTTGCGCGGTAAATCGAAAAACAATTCTTCGCCGCATCGGTCCGGGAGCTTTTCCCGCTGAAATTGATAAAAAACGCCGCTTTATAATCCTCCGGGAAAGGCAAAAATTTTAATGTTTACAACATCACCATCCACAGGCAGTAAGACTTTATGACCCATCAGTTAAAATCGCGCGATATCATCGCCCTGGGCTTTATGACATTTGCGCTGTTCGTTGGCGCAGGCAATATTATCTTTCCTCCTATGGTCGGTTTGCAGGCGGGTGAACACGTCTGGACAGCCGCTATTGGCTTTCTGATTACCGCCGTAGGGCTACCGGTTCTTACTGTTGTGGCGTTGGCGAAAGTCGGCGGCGGCGTAGACAGCCTCAGTACGCCGATTGGTAAAGTGGCGGGACTCCTGCTGGCGACCGTTTGCTATCTGGCCGTCGGGCCGTTATTTGCGACGCCGCGTACCGCGACGGTGTCGTTTGAGGTCGGTATCGCTCCGTTGACCGGCGATTCTGCAATGCCGTTGCTGATTTACAGCGTGGTCTATTTCGCTATCGTTATTCTGGTTTCCCTCTATCCGGGTAAACTGCTGGATACGGTAGGGAATTTCCTGGCGCCGTTGAAAATTATTGCGCTGGTCATCCTTTCCGTCGCGGCTATCGTTTGGCCTGCCGGCCCAATCAGCAACGCCCTGGACGCTTATCAGAATGCGGCCTTTTCTAACGGATTTGTGAACGGCTATCTGACGATGGATACGCTTGGCGCGATGGTGTTTGGTATCGTTATTGTGAACGCGGCGCGTTCTCGCGGCGTGACCGAAGCGCGCCTGTTGACGCGTTACACGGTCTGGGCCGGCCTGATGGCGGGCGTGGGGCTGACGCTGCTTTACCTTGCCTTGTTCCGCTTAGGTTCTGATAGCGCGACGCTGGTCGATCAGTCAGCGAACGGCGCGGCGATTCTTCATGCCTACGTTCAGCATACCTTTGGCGGCGCGGGAAGCTTCCTGCTGGCGGCGCTGATCTTTATCGCGTGTCTGGTGACGGCGGTGGGGCTGACCTGCGCCTGCGCTGAGTTTTTCGCGCAGTATATTCCGCTGTCTTACCGCACGCTGGTCTTTATTCTCGGCGGCTTCTCTATGGTGGTGTCAAACCTCGGACTGAGCCATCTGATTCAAATTTCCATTCCGGTGCTGACGGCTATCTATCCGCCGTGTATCGCACTGGTTGTATTAAGTTTTACCCGCTCATGGTGGCATAATTCCACCCGCATCATCGCGCCGGCCATGTTTATCAGTCTGCTTTTTGGTATCCTTGACGGCATCAAAGCATCTGCCTTTGGCGATATGCTGCCAGCCTGGAGTCAGCGTTTGCCGCTGGCGGAACAGGGACTGGCGTGGTTGATGCCAACGGTGGTGATGGTGATCCTGGCGATTATCTGGGATCGCGCGGCGGGTCGGCAGGTGACCTCCAGCGCTCACTAAAATCGCTGACATATGTGTACACCACGGGGCTTAACGCCCCGTGGTTTTTTATTGTGTTGATAGGTCAGAAATTGATGGAAAGCAATAATAAGCTAAAGCGTGGGCTGAGCACCCGGCACATTCGCTTTATGGCATTAGGTTCGGCAATCGGCACCGGCCTGTTTTACGGCTCGGCGGACGCCATCAAAATGGCGGGGCCGAGCGTGCTGTTGGCCTATATTATTGGCGGGGTCGCGGCATATATCATTATGCGCGCATTGGGGGAAATGTCCGTTCACAACCCTGCCGCCAGCTCATTTTCGCGCTATGCGCAGGAAAACCTCGGCCCGCTTGCGGGCTACATTACCGGCTGGACCTACTGTTTTGAGATCCTGATCGTCGCCATTGCCGACGTGACCGCGTTCGGCATTTACATGGGAGTCTGGTTCCCCGCCGTGCCGCACTGGATTTGGGTACTTAGCGTGGTGCTGATCATTTGCGCCATCAACCTGATGAGCGTCAAGGTGTTCGGCGAGCTGGAGTTTTGGTTCTCCTTCTTCAAAGTCGCCACCATTATTATCATGATTGTCGCGGGTATCGGCATCATTGTGTGGGGAATTGGCAACGGCGGGCAGCCGACCGGCATTCATAACCTGTGGAGCAACGGCGGCTTCTTCAGCAATGGCTGGCTGGGAATGATCATGTCGCTGCAAATGGTGATGTTCGCTTATGGCGGGATTGAGATTATCGGTATCACCGCCGGGGAAGCGAAAGACCCGGAGAAATCCATTCCGCGCGCCATTAACTCAGTACCGATGCGTATCCTGGTATTTTATGTCGGCACGCTGTTCGTCATTATGTCTATCTATCCGTGGAATCAGGTCGGCACAAACGGCAGCCCATTTGTGCTGACGTTCCAGCATATGGGGATTACCTTTGCCGCCAGCATTCTGAACTTTGTGGTATTGACCGCCTCGCTTTCCGCTATCAATTCTGATGTGTTTGGTGTAGGCCGTATGCTGCATGGTATGGCGGAGCAGGGGAGCGCGCCGAAAGTCTTTGCCAAAACGTCACGCCGTGGTATTCCGTGGGTCACTGTGCTGGTGATGACGATTGCGCTGCTGTTTGCGGTTTACCTGAACTACATCATGCCGGAAAACGTCTTCCTGGTGATTGCCTCGCTGGCGACGTTTGCGACGGTATGGGTATGGATTATGATCCTGCTGTCGCAAATCGCCTTCCGTCGTCGTTTACCGCCGGAAGAGGTAAAAGCGCTGAAATTTAAGGTGCCGGGCGGTGTCGTAACGACGATAGCGGGTCTGATTTTCCTGGTCTTCATTATTGCGCTTATCGGCTACCATCCGGATACCCGCATCTCACTGTACGTGGGTTTTGCGTGGATAGTTCTGCTGTTGATTGGCTGGATGTTTAAACGCCGTCGCGACCGTCAATTGGCGCAGGCGTAGTCGTTTTTCTCTGCCTTATCCGGTCTGCAGGCAACGGTAGACCGGATAAGCGGAGCCGCTTCTCCTCCTGGAGCCTCCTCCCCTAATAAACCCCTGGATGATGAGTTATCCTTTAAATCTCTATGGCAAGGTGGCCCCATTTTCAGTAGAGGGGATACGAGATGTTGAATGCCTGGCACTTACCGGTTGCCCCATTTGTGAAGCAACATAACGATAAATTAACCATTACGCTGTGGCTGAGCGGAGAAAATCCGCCGTCTCGCGTGACGTTGCGCTCAGAATTCGATAATGAAGAAATCTCACTGGCGATGCGCAAACAGCGCCGCCAGCCGCAGCCGGGTGTGACGGCGTGGCGAGCGACGCTCAATATCGCGTTAGGGCAACCCCGTCGCCGTTACAGCTTTAAATTGCTTTGGCACGACCGCCAGCTTTGGTTTACGCCGCAGGGATTTAACCGCTTCCCACCGGCGCGTCTGGAACAATTTGCCGTTGATGTTCCGGACAGCGGCCCGCAGTGGGTCGCCGATCAAATTTTTTATCAGATCTTCCCGGATCGTTTTGCCCGCAGCGCGACGCGTGAAGCCGATCAGGACCGGGTGTACTACCATCATGCCGCAGGTCAGGAGATTGTGCTGCGCGACTGGGACGATCCTTTAACCCCCCAGGCGGGCGGTTCCACCTTTTACGGCGGCTGTCTGAATGGCATTTGTGAGAAGCTGCCGTATCTGAAAACACTGGGCGTCACAGCGCTATATCTGAATCCGGTATTTACCGCGCCGAGCGTCCATAAGTACGACACGGAAGATTATCGCCATGTCGATCCGCAATTTGGCGGCGATCGGGCGCTGCTACGCCTGCGGCGTAAAACCCAGGCGCAGGGCATGAGGCTGGTGCTGGATGGCGTGTTTAACCATAGCGGCGACTCGCATGCGTGGTTTGACAGGCATAACCGCAGCACTGGCGGCGCGTGCCATCACCCGGACTCGCCGTGGCGTGACTGGTACTCCTTTTCACCACAAGGCGTGGCGCTGGACTGGCTGGGTTATCCGAGCCTGCCGAAACTCGATTATCAATCAGAAACGCTGGTGGATGAGATCTATCGCGGTGAGGACAGTATCGTTCGTCACTGGCTAAAGGCTCCGTGGAATATGGACGGCTGGCGGCTGGATGTCGTACATATGCTGGGCGAGGCGGGCGGGGCGCGTCATAATTTGCAGCACGTCGCCGGTATTACCCGGGCGGCAAAAGAGGCGCAGCCCGAAGCCTATATTGTGGGGGAACATTTCGGCGATGCGCGGCAGTGGCTACAGGCCGATGCGGAAGATGCCGCCATGAATTATCGCGGCTTCACCTTCCCGCTATGGGGATTTCTCGCCAATACTGATATCGCTTACGAACCACAGCATATTGATGCCCGGACCTGTATCGCGTGGATGGATAACTACCGCGCCGGGCTGTCACATCAGCAACAACTGCGCATGTTTAATCAACTCGACAGCCATGATACTGCGCGCTTTAAAACTCTGCTGGGTAAAGACGCGGCGCGCCTGCCGCTGGCGGTGGTCTGGCTGTTTACCTGGCCCGGCGTGCCATGTATTTATTACGGCGATGAAGTCGGCGTGGACGGCGCAAATGACCCCATGTGCCGCAAACCGTTCCCATGGGATGAACGCAAGCAGGACGGCAACTTGCTGGCGCTGTACCAGCGTATGGCGAAACTGCGCCAGAGCAGTCTGGCGCTGCGTCGTGGCGGATGCCAGGCGCTGTATGCCGAAGGTGACGTAGTGGTATTCGTGCGAGTTTATCAGCAGCAGCGGGCGCTGGTGGCGATTAACCGGGGCGAGGCCTGTGAAGTGGCGCTGGAAGCGTTGCCGTTGCTGAACGTGGCCGGATGGCAATGTAAAACGGGAAGCGGTGACATCCGTGAGGGAAGACTTAGTTTACCCGCGATTTCCGCGACGGTATGGATGAATCGTTGAGGCGAGGTGGTTCGTAACACCTTACGCATAAAAAAGGCTCGCATTCGCGAGCCTTTTATCAATGCACTGACTTACAGGCTGGAAATGTTCTCAGCCAGGTATTTAGCCACGCCGTCCGGAGAGGCGTTCATGCCTTCTTTGCCTTTTTCCCACTGCGCCGGGCAGACATCGCCGTGCTCTTCGTGGAACTGCAGCGCGTCGACCATACGCAGCATTTCGTCGATATTACGACCCAGCGGCAGATCGTTTACGACCTGGTGGCGAACAATACCGTTAGCGTCAATCAGGAAAGAGCCGCGCAGCGCAACGCCTTCGTCCGGATGTTCGATACCGTAAGCTTTCTGAATTTCACGCTTCACGTCAGCGACCATTGCGTATTTCACCGGGCCAATGCCGCCTTTATCGACAGGGGTGTTACGCCATGCGTTGTGAACGAACTCAGAGTCGAAAGAAACGCCAACCACTTCAACGCCGCGCTTCTGGAATTCTTCATAACGTTTATCAAAGGCGATCAGCTCAGACGGGCAAACAAAAGTGAAGTCCATCGGCCAGAAGAACAGAACGGTCGTTTTACCATTGGTGTGCTGTTTGAAGTTGAATTTATCAACAATCTCACCGCTACCCAGTACCGCCGCAGCGGTGAAATCCGGGGCCTGACGAGTAACCAGTACCATAATAATTCTCCTGCAATATTAAGGGTTTTAGAACGCAACGCGGGCAGTATAGGGAGGGCGAAGCGACAAAACAATGCGGTCTTGACAATCAATGAGACAGCTTTTGCCTATCGATCGGGTTATTATAAATCGTAATGATGACCCTTTTATGACAGCGAACGATCTTTCTGCCAACGGCGGATCTGACGCACGCCCTCGCTATCAGGCCGTCACAGCGCTTTGCGGGCGGCCTGTGCCATCATACGCGGATAAAAATGCCAGAAGAGCTCTTCTAACGCGTCGTAGTGCGCGTCCAGATCGTACCAGGAATCACGCAAGGCATCCAGCCGGGGACGGCGATTCGCCATGCCATTCAGCACGTTTTGAATGAAATCCATATCGCGATACCGCTCTAACCATTTTTCTGACCAAAGATAATCATTCAGGTTGACAAAGCGCGGCGGGGAGTCGGGCAGAATCGTCGCGACCTGCGCATGGGCGTAGCCGACAAACGCCTGAAGTGGAAAATCAGGGGAGATTTGCGTCCAGTGGCGCGATAAAAAATGATCCCACATGACGTCCAGCGTAATGGGCGCCACGCGCCGCGTTTCATGGCGGAACCACTCTCGCGCCTCACGAACTTCCGGCAGGTTGTCGGTCATGACGTCAATACGCCGATGCATATAAATACCCTCTACCACGTCAGGAGGGTAATGTGTTGCCGGGTTACCGCGGACAAAATCGGCCAGAAGATTACCGGAAAGCGAGCTGTCGGCAAGGTGCGCCAGATGCAGGTGAGCAAGAAAATTCATTATTGATTCTCTGTCCAAAAAGCGGGTAACGGTTGCAGCGGGAACGCCCCGGCACTAGACTACCCGCCTCTTATTTTAGTCTGAGTCAGAGTCATGCGCGTTACCGATTTTTCCTTTGAACTACCCGAATCCCTGATTGCCCACTACCCACAGCCGGAACGCAGTCGCTGCCGTTTGCTGTCATTAGAGGGGCCGACGGGCGCGCTGACGCACGGTACTTTCACCGATCTGCTCGATAAGCTCAACCCTGGCGATTTGCTGGTCTTCAATAATACCCGCGTGATCCCGGCGCGGCTCTTTGGCCGTAAAGCCAGCGGCGGCAAGATAGAAGTGCTGGTCGAACGTATGCTCGATGATAAACGCATCCTGGCGCATATTCGCGCTTCTAAAGCGCCAAAACCGGGCACGGAACTGCTACTGGGCGACGACGAAAGTATCCACGCGACCATGACCGCGCGTCACGGCGCTCTGTTTGAAGTTGAGTTTAATGACCCGCGTCCGGTGCTGGATATTCTCAACGCCATCGGCCATATGCCGTTGCCGCCGTACATCGACCGTCCGGACGAGGACGCCGATCGCGAACTGTACCAGACGGTCTACAGTGAAAAACCGGGCGCCGTCGCCGCGCCGACCGCGGGGCTGCACTTTGATGAGCCGCTGCTGGCGGCGCTTCGTGAGAAAGGTATCGAAATGGCGTTTGTTACGCTACACGTAGGCGCGGGCACTTTCCAGCCGGTGCGTGTCGATACCATTGAAGATCACATCATGCACTCCGAATATGCTGAGGTGCCGCAAGAGGTGGTCGACGCGGTGCTGGCGGCGAAAGCGCGCGGCAACCGCGTGATTGCGGTCGGCACGACCTCGGTACGCTCGCTGGAAAGCGCGGCGCAGGCGGCAAAAAGCGATTTGATAGAGCCGTTCTTCGGCGATACGCAAATATTTATTTATCCAGGTTATCAATACAAAGTGATTGATGCGCTGATCACCAACTTCCATCTGCCGGAATCGACGTTGATTATGCTGGTTTCCGCATTTGCCGGTTATCAACACACCATGAATGCCTATAAGACTGCGGTAGAACAAAAATATCGCTTTTTTAGCTACGGGGACGCGATGTTTATCACGTACAATCCGCAGGCTATTTTTGAGCGTCCGTAAGAAGGCTATCTCACTTGCCATTTTGACGCCGGGCAGTGCTCGCCATCCTCACGTACTGCGTGTACGCTCCGGTGGTTGTGCGCTGGTCGACCCCAAACTGGCTGCGCCGATGACGCCTTCGGGAATTTATTAGCTATGGAATCATTCCGTAGCGAGTCGTTAAACGTCGGACTGTTTTTCTGACGCAGGAGTGATAATGAAATTTGAGTTAGATACCACCGATGGTCGTGCGCGTCGCGGTCGTCTGGTGTTTGATCGTGGCGTAGTGGAAACGCCTGCTTTTATGCCTGTGGGTACTTACGGTACCGTGAAAGGCATGACGCCGGAAGAAGTGGAAGCGACCGGCGCGCAGATTATTCTCGGCAACACTTTCCACCTGTGGCTGCGCCCGGGTCAGGAAATCATGAAGCTGCATGGTGACCTGCACGATTTTATGCAGTGGAAAGGGCCGATTCTTACCGATTCCGGCGGCTTCCAGGTCTTCAGCCTCGGCGATATTCGTAAGATTACCGAGCAAGGCGTGCACTTCCGTAACCCGATCAACGGTGATCCGATTTTCCTCGATCCGGAAAAGTCGATGGAGATCCAGTACGATCTCGGTTCCGATATCGTGATGATCTTTGATGAATGTACGCCGTACCCGGCAGACTGGGACTATGCTAAACGCTCGATGGAGATGTCGTTGCGTTGGGCGAAGCGTAGCCGCGACCGTTTTGATAGCCTTGGCAATAAGAATGCGCTTTTTGGCATCATTCAGGGCAGCGTTTACGAAGATTTACGCGATATCTCGGTGAAAGGTCTGGTAGAGATTGGCTTTGATGGCTACGCTGTCGGCGGTTTGGCTGTCGGTGAGCCGAAAGCAGATATGCACCGCATTCTGGAGCACGTTTGCCCGCAGATCCCGGCTGACAAACCGCGTTACCTGATGGGCGTGGGTAAACCGGAAGATCTGGTGGAAGGGGTGCGTCGCGGTATTGATATGTTTGACTGTGTCATGCCAACGCGAAATGCCCGTAATGGTCATCTGTTTGTGACCGACGGCGTGGTGAAGATTCGTAATGCAAAGCATAAAAGCGACACCAGCCCGCTTGACGCCGAGTGCGATTGCTACACCTGTCGCAATTATTCACGCGCTTACTTGCATCATCTCGACCGTTGCAACGAAATATTAGGTGCGCGTCTCAATACCATTCATAACTTGCGTTACTACCAGCGTTTGATGGCGGGTTTACGCAAGGCTATTGAAGAGGGTAAATTAGAGAGCTTCGTAACCGAGTTTTACCAACGTCAGGGGCGACCCGTTCCACCTTTGAACGTTGATTAATTTTAATAATGAGGGAATTTGAATGAGCTTTTTTATTTCTGATGCGGTAGCGGCAACAGGTGCTCCAGCGCAGGGCAGCCCGATGTCTCTGATTTTAATGCTGGTGGTGTTTGGTCTGATTTTCTATTTCATGATCCTGCGCCCGCAGCAGAAGCGCACCAAAGAGCACAAAAAGCTGATGGACTCCATTGCGAAAGGTGATGAAGTTCTGACGAATGGCGGTCTGGTTGGTCGAGTGACCAAAGTAGCGGAAGCCGGCTACATTGCCATCGCGCTGAATGACACCACGGAAGTGGTTATCAAACGTGACTTCGTAGCTGCCGTTCTGCCGAAAGGCACCATGAAGGCGCTGTAATATTTCGTTTTCCCAAAGGGAACTGCCGTGTTAAACCGTTATCCTTTGTGGAAGTACATCATGCTGGTCGTCGTGATTATCGTCGGCCTGCTTTACGCACTTCCCAACCTGTATGGTGAGGATCCGGCTGTTCAAATCACTGGCGTGCGCGGCGTCGCCGCCAGTGAGCAAACGCTGATCCAGGTCCAGAAAACGTTACAAGAAGAAAAAATTCCCGCTAAGTCTGTGGCACTGGAAGAGGGCGCTATTCTTGCGCGCTTCGACACCACCGATACCCAGCTACGCGCCCGTGAAGCGCTGATGAGCGTGCTGGGGGATAAATATGTCGTGGCGCTTAACCTTGCGCCGGCTACGCCGCGCTGGTTGGCGGCTATTCACGCCGATCCGATGAAGCTCGGTCTTGATCTGCGCGGCGGCGTTCACTTCCTGATGGAAGTGGATATGGATACCGCGTTAGGTAAACTCCAGGAACAAAATATCGATAGCCTGCGCAGCGATCTGCGTGAAAAAGGCATTCCTTATACCACCGTTCGTAAAGAAAATAATTATGGGCTGAGCATCACGTTCCGTGACAGCAAAGCGCGTGATGAGGCGATCGCCTATCTGACGCCGCGTCATCGTGACCTGGTGATTTCCAGCCAGAGCGGTAATCAACTTCGCGCGGTAATGACCGATGCGCGCCTGAGCGAAGCGCGCGAATACGCCGTTCAGCAGAACATTAATATTCTGCGTAACCGTGTTAACCAACTGGGCGTCGCGGAGCCTGTCGTACAACGCCAGGGCGCAGACCGTATTGTGGTTGAGCTGCCGGGTATCCAGGATACCGCTCGCGCGAAAGAAATTCTCGGCGCGACCGCGACGCTGGAATTCCGTCTGGTGAATACCAACGTTGACCAGGCCGCCGCTGCTGCCGGGCGCGTACCGGGCGATTCCGAAGTGAAACAGACCCGCGAAGGTCAGCCGGTGGTATTGTACAAACGCGTGATCCTCACCGGCGACCATATCACCGACTCGACGTCCAGCCAGGATGAATATAACCAACCGCAGGTTAACATCTCGCTGGATAGCGCAGGCGGCAATATCATGTCTAACTTCACTAAGGACAATATCGGCAAACCGATGGCGACCCTGTTTGTGGAGTATAAAGACAGCGGTAAGAAAGACGCTAACGGTCGCGCCGTACTGGTGAAACAGGAAGAGGTGATTAACATTGCCAACATCCAGTCTCGGCTGGGTAACAGCTTCCGTATTACCGGTATCAGCAACCCGAACGAAGCGCGTCAGCTCTCGTTGTTGCTGCGTGCGGGCGCCCTGATTGCGCCGATTCAGATCGTTGAAGAGCGCACCATTGGCCCGACTCTGGGTATGCAGAACATCAAGCAGGGCCTGGAAGCCTGTCTGGCCGGTCTGGTGGTCTCCATCCTGTTCATGATCTTCTTCTATAAGAAGTTTGGTCTGATTGCGACCAGCGCGTTAGTGGCTAACCTGGTGTTGATTGTCGGTATCATGTCGCTGTTGCCGGGGGCAACGCTCAGTATGCCGGGGATTGCGGGTATCGTGTTAACCCTTGCGGTGGCGGTCGACGCCAACGTTCTGATTAACGAACGTATCAAAGAAGAGTTGAGTAATGGCCGCACGGTACAGCAGGCGATAAACGAAGGCTATGCCGGCGCGTTCAGTTCCATCTTCGATGCGAACATCACGACGCTGATTAAAGTCATCATTCTGTATGCCGTTGGTACCGGGGCAATTAAAGGGTTCGCGATTACGACCGGTATCGGTGTGGCGACGTCGATGTTTACCGCGATTATCGGTACGCGTGCTATCGTAAACCTGCTATATGGCGGCAAGCGCGTCACTAAGCTGTCAATCTGAGGAGTGCGATGTGGCACAGGAATACACTGTTGAACAACTAAACCACGGCCGTAAAGTCTATGACTTTATGCGCTGGGACTTCTGGGCATTCGGCATCTCCGGGCTGTTGCTGATCGCGGCCATTGTCATTATGGGCGTACGCGGGTTTAACTGGGGGCTGGATTTCACCGGTGGTACGGTAATTGAAATCACGCTGGAAAAACCGGCTGAAATGGACGTGATGCGCGAAGCGCTGCAAAAAGCGGGCTATGAAGAGCCGCAGTTGCAGAACTTTGGCAGCAGTCACGACATTATGGTGCGTATGCCGCCAACCGAAGGTGAAACCGGCGGTCAGGTACTGGGTAGCAAAGTGGTGACGATCATTAATGAAGCCACCAACCAGAACGCGGCCGTGAAGCGTATTGAATTCGTGGGGCCAAGCGTGGGCGCCGATCTGGCGCAAACCGGCGCTATGGCGCTGCTGGTGGCGTTGATCTCTATCCTCGTTTATGTCGGTTTCCGCTTTGAGTGGCGACTGGCGGCAGGGGTGGTCATCGCGCTGGCGCACGACGTGATCATTACGCTGGGGATACTGTCGCTTTTCCATATCGAGATTGACCTGACCATTGTGGCATCGTTGATGTCGGTGATCGGTTACTCGCTGAACGACAGTATCGTGGTCTCCGACCGTATTCGTGAAAACTTCCGCAAAATCCGTCGCGGGACGCCTTACGAAATCTTTAACGTGTCGCTGACCCAGACGCTACACCGTACGTTGATTACCTCCGGTACGACGTTAGTGGTAATTCTGATGCTGTACCTCTTCGGCGGTCCGGTACTGGAAGGCTTCTCGCTGACGATGCTGATCGGTGTCTCTATTGGTACGGCATCTTCTATCTATGTCGCATCGGCGCTGGCGCTGAAACTCGGTATGAAGCGCGAGCATATGCTGCAGCAGAAAGTCGAAAAAGAAGGGGCGGATCAGCCGTCCATTCTGCCGTAAACACGTATTTAAGTGTTATCTGAATCCCGGTCATGCGATCGGGATTTTTTTATTTATGTACCATGACGATAAACATTACTGACAGTATGCTGTCAGGAGCCCTGTCATACACTCCTCATGAATTTACCCACACTCGCAGGAGGATGTATGAAAAACTTGATTAACTGGTTTGAAATTCCAGTTACTGATATGGCGCGTGCAATCGCCTTTTATGAGCAAGTGATGCAGATATCGTTACGTCGGGAAACCATGGATGGGGCGGACCTGGCCGTATTCCCGTATGCTGAACCCGGACCCGGCGGAGCGCTGATAAAGCAGGATGATGTCGCTCCAGTTGCGCAGGGAGTCGTTATTTATCTGCATACCGCCGATTTGTTAGCCTCGATTGAACGTGTCGTCCTTGCCGGTGGCAAGTGTGTTCTGGAACCCATGGTTCCCGGAGATGACATTGGAACCATCGCGTTGTTTATTGACAGCGAAGGCAACCGAATAGGTTTACATCAACCTGCGTGATATTTGCTAAATGTAGAGAGTCAATATGACCAGACGCGCTGACCGTTTGTTTCAGATCGTGCAAATTTTGCGGGGTAGACGACTGACGACGGCAGCGCTGTTGGCACAGCGGCTTGCGGTTTCTGAACGGACGATTTATCGCGATATTCGCGATCTGTCGTTATCCGGTGTGCCTGTCGAAGGTGAAGCGGGGAGCGGATACCGTTTAATGGCGGGTTTTGATCTGCCGCCCTTGATGCTTACCCATCGTGAATCGGAAGCACTGATGGTGGCTATACGGTTATTGAAAACCTGGGGCGGCGATTCGCTATCGCGCGAGCTTGAATCCGCCCAGGAAAAAGTGTTGGCTATTTTACCGGAAGAGAGCCGTCGTAAAGCGGAGCAGACACGGATTTACGCTCCGGATTTGGGTACATCTCCACATTCGCGCAGCGCGTTTGATCTTATCCATCAGGCCGTTTCGGCGCAGCAGGTGTTGGCGCTACATTATCGTGATGAAGCGGGGCATCTCTCTTCGCGGGATATACAACCGCTGGGATTGTTTTTCTGGGGAGAGCACTGGCTACTGGTTGCCTGGTGTGAGAGACGGGAAGACTATCGGTGTTTTCGCCTCGATCGCTGTTTACAAATTACTCCGCTTAACCGGCGATTTCGTGAAACAATCGACCGTTCTTTGCGTGATTTTTTGCGTAAAGTTGAGCACGAAAAAATGCCGTAAGATGTGATAGCGATAACTCCAACGCTTGTAAAACGGGTTGATTGGTCATCAGTTTGCCTGAAATAGCCTTCCTTACCTGGATATATAAGTTGCACAGAATCATTGCTAAAAGCCCGGCTTCGCGGGAAACTGCGCATAACCCTTTGTATTATTCAGGTACCTGTTAATTATGGCTATCATCCCAAAAAACTACGCGCGCCTGGAAAGCGGCTATCGTGAAAAAGCGCTGAAGCTGTTTCCGTGGGTGTGCGGACGTTGTTCCCGTGAGTTTGTGTATTCAAATCTGCGTGAGCTGACGGTGCATCATATCGATCATGACCACACCAATAACCCGGAAGACGGCAGCAACTGGGAGCTATTGTGCCTCTACTGCCACGATCACGAGCATTCCAAATATACCGAAGCCGATCAGTACGGTTCGACGGTCATTGCCGGGGAAGATGCGCAAAAAGATGTCGGCGAGGCGACTTATAACCCGTTTGCCGATCTGAAAGCGATGATGAACAAAAAGAAATAAGCAGGCTGCTGACAAAGTTGTTGGTGCTGTTGAATGTTAGGTTACGCTTCGCTCCACCCAACGGAATCCGCAATATAAATGAATTATTGGTTTTCGTAGGTCGGATGCAATCTGGCATTTTTTCAGCCCCGGAGTTTGTCGCCAGCCCCAAACGTCCTGTAACGCATACATTGTCACTGGAATCCCGATCGCAAGGTTGGGATTTTTTTGTTTTTAAGTCCTGCCGATACTGGCGAGCAGAGTAGAATCAGCGGTAAGCCGGGGCAACCCGGTGAGGCGCAATGTTGCGGGGGCTTGATCCCCGGTGGCCTTGTCGCTGGAAAGAGAAAACCCCCGCACATTGTTCGGTATTCACCGGCAACATTACGGGGGCTAACTTGACCCTAGACAAGTTGAGGATAGCCGCGAACCGTTGCCATTGCAACAAAGGCGGCAATATGACGCTCACAGAGTTGAGCATTACTATCTGGCACGATCTGGCGGCACCAACGCTGGTCGGGATTGCGACAGGTCTGTTTTTAGGCTGGTGGCATCGCCGGAAGTAATGTGAAGTGGGCGCGACTCGCCGCCGCATGGCAGCATGCGCCCGAAACGGGCCAGAGGACGACCTCTGGCCTTTTTTGCAGGTTTAGAAGTTGTAACCCACGACCAGGTAGCCGCCCCAGCCGGTAGATTTCGCGCTGAAATCGCCGTCGCCCCAGTTCAGTTTTGCGCCATTCTGCCACTGTCCGCCGTTATGGAAGTAACGCGCAACGACCGAGTAGTGCCAGTGATCGTAGTTCAGCGCCAGGATATGGCTGGAAGCGATGGAGTTGCTGGTACGGTTCGGATCGTCGCCTAAATCAGATCCCCAGTCAAAGTTGGTAAAGCCGATATAGCTCAGTTTACCGCCCCACAGATCGGTGATGGGGACGAAGTATTTCACTTTGAAACGGTAGCCGTCCCATTCGTTTTCATTGGACGCGCCGTAGTTTTGCCACTGATATTTCGCATACACGTTCAGCGACAGGCCCATCGGCAGGCCGGTGTCGATATCGGTCCCCAGACCCATATACCACGTGCTCTGGCGGCTGGCTTTGTTATCGCCCATATCGTAGATGTAGTTGTTGGCGAAATACCACTCTTTAAACGGGCCGAAGCTCAGGTCTGCGCCGGTCAGCTTATCAATTGAGAAACGCGGTTCGATTTCCATGAACAGCGGAGAACCGTCGGACCAGATACCTTTATCGTTGCCGTTACCCCAATCAAAGGTTTTGGGAATATCGATATAGCCGTAGAAATCAAACCAGTCTTTTTTGGCAAATGCTTCATATTCCAGATAGACGTCGTTGTTCAATTTCGGCGAGAAACGGGTATGGTAGCTGCCTACCACGTTTACGCTCTGGTGCCACCAGTCGGACAAATACTGCGGCTGATCATTTTCTGCTGCGTTAGCAGTAAAAGATGAGGTGAGCGCCAGCGCTGCGCTGACTGCGAGTAAAGTTTTTTTCATATGTATGCCACTGTTTGAAATCCCTTGCGGGAGTGAAAAGAACGCAATTTGCGTTTCTAAATATTTCGTGTTTCTGCGGAGCCTATTATAAAAATCATTGCTCACAAAAATATGTCTTGTTTCACATATCTATCATTTACGTAATCGATTGCGTTCACGTTTGCGCATTTTAGACGCGGCGACAGTACTATCTTTCATGAATATTACCAATCCATGTCATAAATGACGGGAATGTCAGTAGGGCAACAAAAGTCGCGCGGGGGATGTTGCGGAACGCACAAAACGCTCCGCCAGAACGTTTATTGATTAACAGGCTGAATATCATGGATGCGAATGAAGCCTAACTGCGCCGGAGTGATCCCCTTCAACGGTAACGAAATATTGACATCACTGGGCGCCAGCAAGCTGGCAGGGGCATTTACCAGAAGGCTCTGTGCATTCACCTCCTGATAGTTCTCCGTAGTGCCCTGAAGTTGCCCGTACTCTACGGTAGCGCTGAATGCCGGCAGCGGATCGCGGGACTCGCCCTGAATGTGTAACGTTGCGTGAGCGCCGTCTGCGACAGGCGTAATTTCCAGCAATGTCATACGTAGCGTACCGATCTGGCTCTCCAGCCGGGCAGGCGTATTGGCGCCAGGCAACAAATAGACGCCGCGGGTTGACTCCGCATTCAGCTTATTTTGTTGGGTAATTTTTACCGTTTCCTGATTCAGTTGGGTCATCTCTTTATTCAGGGTGCTAATGCTTTGATGCATCTGGCGAACTTCGCTCTGCGGCGCGCAGGCGGTCAGGCTCAAGAGACTTCCCACCAGGAGAATTCTTAGGTAACGTCTTGTCATGTCGATCATTTCCTTCATGGTTCGATAGCGTAATGGTAGTGCGCTATACGCACAAAGGCACCGATCCTTTATCTCAAAAGCGCTCCGCCTTTGTTGTCGCGCCAGTTCAGGGTAAAATAGCATTTCCTAAATCATCTGGTCAGGACGCCGTATGCATTGCCCATTTTGTTTCGCCGTAGATACCAAAGTCATTGACTCTCGTCTTGTAGGCGAGGGCTCGTCCGTGCGCCGCCGTCGGCAGTGCCTGGTGTGTAATGAACGCTTTACGACCTTTGAAGTGGCTGAACTGGTCATGCCGCGCGTGATAAAAAGCAACGATGTGCGCGAACCCTTTAATGAGGATAAGCTGCGTAGCGGCATGTTGAGAGCGCTGGAAAAAAGACCCGTCAGCGCAGATGATGTTGAAATGGCATTGAACCATATTAAGTCACAATTACGTGCCACTGGGGAGCGTGAAGTTCCCAGCAAGATGATTGGCAACCTGGTCATGGAGCAGCTGAAAAAACTCGATAAAGTCGCGTATATTCGCTTTGCCTCCGTCTATCGCAGTTTCGAAGATATCAAAGACTTTGGCGAAGAAATCGCTCGCCTACAGGACTAAGCCATGCAGGATGAGTTTTACATGGCGCGAGCGCTCAAACTGGCGCAGCGTGGACGTTTCACCACTCACCCGAACCCTAATGTCGGCTGTGTCATTGTTAACAATGGCGACATCGTCGGCGAAGGTTATCACCATCGCGCCGGAGAGCCGCACGCCGAGGTCCATGCGCTGCGGATGGCGGGCGCAAAAGCCAAAGGCGCAACCGCCTATGTCACGCTTGAACCCTGTAGCCATCATGGGCGAACGCCGCCATGTTGCGATGCGCTGATTGCGGCCGGCGTCGCGCGCGTGGTCGCCGCGATGCAGGACCCGAACCCACAGGTCGCCGGGCGCGGGCTGTATCGCCTGCAACAGGCGGGTATTGCGGTCAGCCACGGGTTAATGATGAGTGAAGCGGAGGCGCTCAATAAAGGCTTCCTCAAGCGGATGCGTACCGGATTCCCTTATCTTCAGCTTAAACTGGGTGCCTCCGTGGATGGACGGACGGCGATGGCCAGCGGCGAAAGCCAGTGGATCACCTCGCCGCAGGCCCGGCGCGACGTTCAGCGCTTGCGTGCGCAAAGCCACGCTATTTTAACCAGTAGCGCGACGGTATTGGCTGACGATCCGGCCTTGACGGTGCGTTGGGCGGAGTTAGACGCCTCTACGCAGGCGTCTTACCCGCAGGAAAATCTGCGCCAGCCGGTGCGAATTGTTATCGACAGCCAAAACCGGGTAACGCCTGCGCATCGTATTGTGCAGCAGCCTGGCGAAACGTGGATTGCGCGTACCCAGGAAGATAGCCGCGCGTGGCCCGATGCGGTTCGTACTATCAGCGTGCCGGCGCACAACGGACATTTGGATCTGGTTGTACTGATGATGCAGTTAGGCAGGCAGCAGATTAATAGCATATGGGTTGAAGCCGGACCGGGACTGGCAGGCGCGTTGTTGCAAGCCGGGCTGGTGGATGAACTGATTGTCTATGTCGCGCCTAAATTGTTGGGAACCCAGGCGCGGGGATTATGCGAATTGCCGGGGCTTGAGAAGCTCGCCGACGCGCCGCAATTTACCTTCAGCGAAATACGCCATGTCGGCCCGGATGTTTGCCTGCATATGGTGAGCGCATGAGTTCTCCCGTCGAAAGGGGAGCAGCGCTCAAATTATTATGATAAAATCCGCCCCCCTGCGGGGCCAAATGAACCCTGGAAGAGAGAATATGAACATTATTAAAGCTAACGTTGCAGCCCCTGACGCTCGTGTCGCCATCACTATTGCGCGTTTCAATCAGTTTATCAACGACAGCCTGCTGGATGGCGCGGTTGATGCCCTGACGCGTATTGGTCAGGTAAAAGATGATAATATTACCGTAGTGTGGGTGCCTGGCGCCTATGAACTGCCGCTGGCGACCGAAGCGCTGGCGAAAAGCGGTAAATACGACGCCGTGGTTGCGCTGGGAACCGTGATTCGCGGGGGGACTGCGCACTTTGAATATGTGGCAGGCGGCGCCAGCAATGGCCTGGCAAGCGTTGCCCAGGACAGCGGCGTGCCGGTAGCCTTTGGTGTTCTGACCACCGAGAGTATTGAACAAGCCATCGAACGTGCTGGTACAAAAGCCGGTAATAAAGGCGCAGAAGCTGCGCTGACCGCGCTTGAAATGATTAATGTATTGAAAGCCATTAAGGCCTGATTTTTTGTAAGGGGAATTCCGTGAAACCTGCTGCTCGTCGCCGCGCCCGTGAGTGTGCCGTCCAGGCGCTTTACTCCTGGCAGTTGTCCCAGAACGACATCGCTGATGTTGAATACCAGTTCCTGGCGGAACAGGACGTAAAAGACGTCGACGTTCTCTATTTCCGTGAACTGCTGTCCGGGGTGGCGACTAACAGCGCGTACCTGGATGGTTTAATGAAACCGTATCTGTCCCGCCTGCTTGAAGAGCTGGGACAGGTTGAAAAAGCCGTGCTGCGTATTGCGTTGTTTGAGCTGTCAAAACGCAGCGATGTGCCTTATAAAGTGGCCATCAACGAAGCGATTGAACTGGCGAAAACCTTTGGCGCTGAAGACAGCCACAAATTCGTCAACGGCGTACTGGATAAAGCAGCTCCGGTGATTCGTCCCAACAAAAAGTGATTCACAGGCCGGAAAGATAGCGGGCGATGGATGATACCCGCCGTCTCCGGCCTTTTCTTTTTTTCTGCTGAGGCATAACGTATGGCATGTGGCGAGTTTTCCCTGATTGCCCGTTATTTTGACCGTGTAAAAAGCTCTCGTCTTGATGTTGAAACCGGTATTGGCGACGATTGCGCGCTCCTGAATATTCCTGAAAAGCAGACCCTGGCGATCAGTACCGATACGCTGGTGGCGGGCATCCATTTCTTACCCGATATCGATCCTGCCGATCTGGCGTATAAAGCGCTGGCGGTGAATTTAAGCGATCTGGCGGCGATGGGCGCCGATCCGGCATGGTTAACGCTGGCGCTCACGCTTCCTGACGTCGATGAGGCGTGGCTTGCCGCGTTCAGTGACAGCCTGTTTGAACAACTGGATTACTACGACATGCAGCTCATTGGCGGCGATACCACGCGCGGCCCGCTGTCGATGACGCTCGGTATTCATGGCCTTGTGCCAGCCGGTCGGGCGCTGAAACGTTCTGGCGCAAAACCGGGCGACTGGATTTATGTTACTGGCACGTTGGGCGATAGCGCTGCCGGGCTGGCGATTCTACGGGGTGATTTTCGCGTGGGAAGCTGGGGGGATGCCGACTATCTGGTCAAACGCCATCTGCGCCCGACGCCGCGTATTTTACAAGGGCAGGCGCTACGCGATCTCGCCAGTTCGGCGATCGATCTTTCCGACGGTTTGATCTCCGATCTTGGTCACATTCTGCAAGCCAGCAACTGCGGCGCGCGAATCGATTTGGAGGCGCTGCCTGACTCCGAAGAACTGTGGGGACATGCCAATGATCCCGAACAAAAGCTTCGCTGGATGTTATCCGGCGGCGAAGATTATGAACTGTGCTTTACCGTCCCGGAGCTGAACCGTGGCGCGCTGGATGTCGCGCTTGGTCATCTGGGCGTGCCGTTTACCTGTATCGGGCAAATGACGGCGGATATCGAAGGGATCGCCTTTGTGCGTGACGGAGAACCTGTCACTTTTGACTGGAAAGGATATGACCATTTTGCCACGCCATAAAGATGTTGCGAAAAGCCGCCTGAATTTGCGCAATCCGTGGCACCTGCTCGCTACCGGCTTTGGCAGCGGGCTGAGCCCTGTGGTGCCGGGCACGATGGGCTCGCTGGCGGCGATCCCCTTCTGGTATTTGATGACGTTTCTGCCGTGGCAGCTTTATTCGCTGGTCGTGATGTTTGGGATCTGCATTGGCGTTTATCTTTGCCATCAGACGGCGAAAGATATGGGCGTACACGACCACGGCAGTATTGTCTGGGATGAATTTATCGGTATGTGGATAACGCTAATGGCGTTGCCGACGACGGACTGGCAGTGGGTGGCTGCCGGGTTCGTTATTTTCCGCATTCTGGATATGTGGAAACCCTGGCCGATCCGTTGGTTTGATCGCAACGTGCACGGCGGCATGGGGATTATGATCGATGATATCGTCGCCGGCGTGATATCCGCCGGCATACTGTATTTTATCGGTCATCACTGGCCGCTCGGTATTATTTAAAGGGTTTGCCGGATGGCGGCGTAAACGCCTTATCCGGCCTACCCCCGAACAATATGTCGATTTCACAGGCCCGATAAGCGCCGCGCCATCGGGCAATGGCAGATTATTTAAATCCCACCACCGGATGCTGTTTGTACGGTGTTTCGAGTTCGGCAATCTGCTCCGGTTTGAGCGTTAAATCAACGGCATTCAGCAACTCATCTAACTGCTCTTCACGCGAAGCGCCGATAATCGGCGCGGCGACGCCTCGTTTACTGAGTAGCCAGGCCAGCGCAACCTGCGCTCGCGTTGCGCCAAGCGCCTCGCTGACGCCAGACAGCCGTTCCGCTATTTGCGCATCATTTTTATCGCTTTCAGCATATAAATTTTTGCCCACGTCATCCGAGACCAGCCGGGCCGTGGTTTCTCCCCAGGGGCGAGTTAAGCGCCCGCGCGCCAGCGGGCTCCACGGAATCACGGCGACGCCTTCCTGCCAGCACAGCGGTAGCATCTCTCGCTCTTCCTCGCGGTAGATCAGGTTATAGTGATCCTGCATGGTGACAAACGGCGCCCAGCCGTGTTGTTTTTGTAGCGCCAGCGCCTGGGCAAATTGTGAGGCGTGCATTGAGGAAGCGCCGATATAGCGGGCTTTACCCGCCTTCACCACGTCGTTTAGCGCTTCCAGAGTTTCTTCTATCGGCGTGGTGTAATCCCAGCGGTGGATTTGCAGGATATCGACATACTCCATTCCCAGACGGGTGAGGCTATCGTCAATAGAGCGCAGGATTTGCGCGCGGGATAATCTTTCCGGCAGATCGCCGACGCGATGGAAGACTTTCGTCGCTACCACCACCTCGTCGCGCCGGGCGAAATCACGCAGCGCGCGGCCGACAATCTCTTCGCTGCTGCCGTCGGAGTAGCTGTTGGCGGTATCAAAAAAGTTAATGCCGCCCTCAAGGGCGCGCTTGATGATGGGACGGCTGCTCTCTTCGGGAAGCGTCCAGGCGTGATTGCCGCGACTCGGCTCGCCGAATGTCATACAGCCCAGACAAAGGCGGGATACCCGAAGATCTGTATTTCCTAACGTGTTGTATTGCATGACTCCGCTCCTGTTATACCCGTCACTCTTCAAGCATAGCAGGAGCAAAGAGGGGATTATGCCAGCCAGGCCTTGATTTTGGCTTCAATGCCTGCGGCGTCAAGCCCCAGTTCCGCGCGGGCTTCTTCCTGCGTTCCTTGCGGGATAAAGAAATCCGGAAGACCGATATTCAGCACAGGTACAGGTTTACGATGGGCCATTAGCACTTCGTTTACGCCGCTGCCAGCGCCGCCCATAATGGCGTTTTCTTCCAGCGTCACCAGCGCGTCATGCTGCGCGGCCATCTCCAGAATTAACGTGTCGTCCAGCGGCTTAACAAAGCGCATGTCGACCAGCGTGGCGTTCAGCGCTTCGGCGACTTTCGCCGCCTCAGGCATTAAGGTGCCAAAGTTCAGAATCGCCAGTTTTTCGCCATGACGCTTCACAAGGCCTTTACCAATAGGCAGTTTTTCCAGCGGGGTTAGCGCCACGCCCTGCGCATTACCGCGTGGATAACGTACTGCCGTCGGGCCGTCGTTATAGTGATACCCGGTAAATAACATCTGGCGACATTCGTTCTCGTCGCTTGGCGTCATGATCACCATATCCGGGATGCAGCGCAGATAGGAGAGATCGAACGCGCCCTGGTGTGTTTGCCCATCCGCGCCAACGATACCGGCGCGATCGATGGCGAACATGACCGGCAGTTTCTGGATAGCGACGTCATGGATGACCTGATCGTAGGCGCGTTGCAGGAAAGTAGAGTAGATCGCCACGACGGGCTTATAGCCGCCAATCGCCAGGCCTGCGGCGAAGGTGACGGCATGCTGTTCGGCGATGGCGACGTCAAAATAGCGATCCGGGAATTTACGTGAAAATTCCACCATGCCGGAACCTTCGCGCATTGCCGGGGTGATCGCCATCAGCTTGCTGTCTTTGGCGGCAGTTTCACACAGCCAGTCACCGAAGATTTTTGAATAACCTGGCAGACCGCCGCTGCTTTTCGGCAAACATCCGCTGGAGGGATCAAATTTAGGCACCGCATGGAAAGTGATCGGATCTTTTTCCGCGGGCTCATAACCGCGGCCTTTCTTGGTCATGATATGCAGGAACTGCGGGCCTTTCAGGTCACGCATGTTCTTCAATGTGCTGATAAGCCCCATGACATCGTGACCATCGACCGGCCCGATGTAGTTAAAGCCCAGCTCTTCGAACAGTGTGCCCGGCACAACCATGCCTTTAATATGTTCTTCGGTACGCTTGAGCAGCTCTTTAATTGGCGGTACGCCGGAGAAGACTTTTTTTCCGCCTTCGCGCAGAGAAGAGTAAAGCTTACCGGAAAGTAGCTGCGCCAGATGGTTGTTGAGCGCGCCGACGTTTTCCGAAATCGACATTTCATTGTCGTTCAGAATGACCAGCATGTCGGGCCGGATATCGCCTGCGTGATTCATTGCTTCAAACGCCATACCGGCGGTGATGGCGCCGTCGCCAATCACACAGACGGTGCGGCGATCTTTGCCTTCTTTCTCCGCCGCTACGGCAATACCGATACCGGCGCTGATGGAGGTGGAGGAATGCCCAACGCTCAGCACATCGTATTCACTTTCTCCGCGCCACGGGAACGGATGCAGACCGCCTTTCTGGCGAATGGTGCCGATTTTGTCGCGACGACCGGTAAGGATTTTATGTGGATAAGCCTGGTGTCCAACATCCCAGATTAGCTGGTCAAACGGGGTGTTGTAGACATAATGCAGCGCCACGGTAAGTTCTACCGTGCCCAGCCCGGAAGCGAAATGCCCGCTGGAACGGCTTACGCTGTCGAGTAAGTAGCGGCGTAGCTCGTCGCAGAGTTTCGGCAGACTCTCTTTCGGTAACAGTCGTAACTCCTGGGTGGAGTCGACCAATGCCAGGGTAGGGTATTTGGCTATATCAAAACTCATCGCAAGCTCATTGGATATGGGGTTTATTTATCACGCTGGATTATGTAGTTCGCTAGCGCTTCCAGTGCCGAGGTGTCCAGTGATTGCGCGGCCAGCTGATGTAACGACTGACGGGCGTCCTCTATCAGGTCCCGGGCTTTATTCCGGGCTTGCTCAAGACCCAGAAGTGCAGGGTAGGTACTTTTGCCAAGCTGCTGGTCTGCGCCCTGACGTTTACCTAACGTTGCAGTATCGCCCACCACATCCAGAATGTCATCCTGAACCTGGAAGGCAAGGCCGATACTCTCTGCATAGCGGTCAAGTATCGGCAGAGTATTCCGTCCTTTATCGCCCGCGCTCAACGCGCCAAGTCTAACGGCGGCGCGAATGAGCGCGCCGGTCTTATGGCGATGAATGCGTTCCAGCGCGTCCAGAGTGATCCGCTGGCCTTCTGCCGCCAGATCCAATGCCTGACCGCCGCACATACCGGCGATACCGCTGGCATTTGCCAGTTCGGCGATCATCGCGATACGATCGCGATCGGTGACTTCCGGCATCGGCGCGTCGCTGATAATGGCAAACGCCAGCGTCTGCAACGCGTCTCCCGCCAGGATTGCGTTGGCTTCGCCAAATTTAATATGGCAAGTCGGCAGGCCGCGACGCAAATCGTCATCGTCCATCGCTGGCAGGTCGTCATGGATCAGCGAATAGGCATGAATGCATTCGACCGCCGCAGCTGGCGCATCCAGCGTTGCCGTACTGACGCCAAACATTTGACCGGTGGCGTAAACCAGAAATGGCCGCAGGCGTTTACCGCCTAATAATGCGCCATACTGCATGGCTTCGACCACGGGAGTGTTCTGAAAGGGCAGTGGCGCGATAAAACGGCTCAGCGCCTGATTCGCTTGCGTTACGCAAGCCTGTAGCTGCTGCGTAAAGTCCATTTACTCATTATCCGCGATAAAAGGCTCAGGTGAAGCCTCTTCATTATCAGACAGCAAAATTTGCACGCGCTGTTCCGCCTGCTGCAGTTTTGCCTGCCCCTGACGCGCCAGTTGTACGCCGCGCTCGAATTCATTCAGCGCGTCTTCCAGCGGCAAATCGCCGCTTTCCAGGCGGGTAACAATATGTTCCAGCTCGCTCAGCGCAGTTTCAAAGCTGGCGGGCGCCTCATTTTTCTTCGGCATGATGACTGTTTGACTCTCTGTAATGGCAGTACAAGTCTATGGTAACGGACTCACACTGATAAGCAAATAACGCGCAATGGTAAGGGGAAATGCGCAAGATGTCCGTGATAGTGATATACTTCCGCGCCTGGATGCAGCCGTAGGTATGGGCTGCTGTACTATTTCTCCACGACAAGCCTTAGATAGCTTGCTAAAGAACCATTGCCGCCATGAAGTTTATCATTAAATTGTTCCCGGAAATCACTATCAAAAGCCAATCTGTGCGTTTGCGCTTTATAAAAATTTTAACCGGGAACATCCGTAACGTTTTAAAGCACTACGATGAGACCCTCGCGGTTGTCCGTCACTGGGATAACATTGAAGTTCGCGCCAAAGATGAAAACCAGCGTCTGGCGATTCGCGACGCGCTGACCCGCATTCCGGGGATTCACCATATTCTTGAAGTCGAAGATGTGCCGTTCACCGATATGCACGACATTTTCGAGAAAGCGTTGGCGCAGTATCGCGAGCAGCTTGAAGGCAAAACCTTCTGCGTGCGCGTAAAACGTCGCGGTAAGCATGAGTTTAGCTCCATTGAGGTGGAGCGCTATGTCGGCGGCGGATTAAATCAGCATATTGAATCGGCGCGCGTGAAGCTCACTAACCCGGATGTGACGGTGCATCTGGAAGTGGAAGATGATCGCCTGCTGCTGATCAAAGGGCGTTATGAAGGTATTGGCGGTTTCCCGATTGGCACCCAGGAAGACGTGCTGTCGCTGATCTCCGGCGGTTTTGACTCCGGCGTCTCCAGCTATATGCTGATGCGTCGCGGCTGTCGCGTACACTACTGCTTCTTTAACCTCGGCGGCGCGGCGCATGAAATCGGCGTTCGCCAGGTGGCGCATTACCTGTGGAACCGCTTTGGCAGCTCCCATCGCGTGCGTTTTGTGGCGATTAACTTCGAACCGGTGGTCGGCGAGATTCTGGAGAAAGTTGACGACGGCCAGATGGGCGTGGTGCTCAAACGTATGATGGTACGCGCGGCGTCGAAAGTGGCGGAACGTTACGGCGTACAGGCGCTGGTGACCGGCGAAGCGCTGGGCCAGGTGTCCAGCCAGACGCTAACCAACTTGCGCTTGATCGATAACGTGTCTGACACGCTGATCCTGCGCCCGCTGATCTCTTACGATAAAGAGCACATTATCAACCTGGCGCGCCAGATTGGTACGGAAGATTTTGCCCGTACGATGCCGGAATACTGTGGCGTGATTTCAAAAAGTCCGACGGTGAAAGCCATTAAAGCGAAAATTGAAGCCGAAGAAGAAAACTTCGACTTCAGTATTCTCGATAAGGTGGTAGAAGAAGCGAACAACGTCGATATTCGTGAAATCGCCCAGCAGACCCAGCAGGAGGTGGTGGAAGTAGAAACCGTGAGCGGTTTCGGCCCGAACGACGTGATTCTGGATATCCGTTCTGTGGATGAACAGGATGACAAGCCGCTGAAAGTGGAAGGTGTGGACGTCGTTTCGCTGCCGTTCTACAAGCTGAGTACTAAATTTGGCGATCTCGATCAGAGCAAAACCTGGCTGCTGTGGTGTGAGCGCGGGGTAATGAGCCGCCTGCAGGCGCTCTATCTGCGCGAGCAGGGCTTTGAAAACGTGAAAGTGTATCGTCCGTAATTCCTTTGCCGGGTGGCGGCTATGTCCTACCCGGCCTACCGTTTTATTTCTGCCCCAACCGTTTTGCAATGCGCTCCAGCTTCATCATCAGCAGCAGCGTAATGGCCACCAGCACAATAGTCAGCGCCGCGCCGTCGGCGATATTTCCACGGTCGGTCAGGCTAAAGATAGCTACCGGCAGCGTCGTCCAGCCCGGCGGATAAATCATCATCGTCGCGCCCAACTCCCCCATGGAGAGCGATAAACTCAGCGCCAGCGCTGACACCATCCACGGCATCAATAACGGCAACGTCACGTGACGCAGACGATACCAGGGCGATGCCCCCAGACTCGACGCGACGTTTTCAATATCGGCGGAAATTCGCGCCAGTCCGGTCGACACGTTACTGAAGGTAAAGGCGGAAATCAGCACAAAGTGCGCTGTCAGCACAATCCATAGGGTGCCGTTCATTTGCAATGGCCCCTGGCTGAAAGCAACCAGAATGCCCAGGCCCACGGACACTGACGGAATCGCACTCGGCAGATAGAACACCATACTTAACCATTTCTGCGTTTTCACCCCATATTGACGCAGCGCCAGCGCCGCCCAAACGCCGCACAGCAGCGCAAACAGGCTGGCGCAAAAGCCAATCGTGAGGCTGGCAAGTAGGGCATCCCATGCCGCACCGTGCAGAGCGTTAACAAAGTGGTTCAGCGTGAAGCCACTCGGCAGAATACCGTTCCACTGCTGGCTAAGGCTGGACATCAGAATCACCGCCAGCGGCAGGAAAAAGAACACGATAAACAGTACGCTAGCCACAACGCCCGCCGCAGCGCGTCCTTTAGGTGACCAAATTAGCATGGCTAGCTCCTTACGCCGGTACGCGATGCCGCCAGGCGATAGAGGGAGAACAGCCCCAGCGACAAGACAATGTTAATCAACGCAATCATGCAGGCGACCGTATAGTCGGACTCCAGAATCGCTTTGCTGTAAACCATCATCGGCAGGGTGTTAACCCCTTTCGCGCCAATAAACAGTACGATGCCGAACTCGTTAGTGGTCAACAGTAGGCACAGGCTGCCACCAGCCATCAGCGCCGGTAGCGCCGCCGGGAAAATCACCTGCCCAATCACCCGTAACGGGTGCGCCCCCAGAATACTGGCTGCCTCTAGCTGGCTTTTATCAATTTGCCGCAGCGCGGCCATCAGTGGCCGCATCACCAGCGGAGTGAACACCGTGATCTCCGCCAGAATGACGCCCTGCATCGAGTAGAGAAAATCCACCGGCGGTAGCTCAAAGGCAAACAGGCTCATCAGCGCACCGTTGAGCAGACCCGCTGACCCATAAATAAAGGTGAACGCCAGCGTAATCAGGAAGGTCGGCAGCGCAATAAAAGTATCGACGACCCGACCAATCAACTCGCTGCCGGGGAAAGGAATAAACACCAGAATCAGCGACATCACGCTGCCCAGCAGCAGGCAACCGGCGGTGGCGAAAAAGGCGATTTGCAACGTGTTCAGCAACGCGCCGACAAAGCGTTTCGAGTCAACCACCTGGCGGAAGGTCTCGAGCCCGATGTCGCCATTGGCACCGCGTAGCGCCTGTTCAACGATGAGCGACAGTGGCCAGAAAAACAGCGTCGCCAGCACCAGCAACGGGAGCAGCAGCCACAGCAGCGGGCGTAGGTTAAGCGCCGGTTTTTCCAGAGGTAAAATGAGTGACATGGTTATACCTCAATCAGGACCGCATCATCCGGTTCGAACCACAGCGCCAGCTTGTCGCCCACGCGCGGCAGCGGATTGACATGCGTCAACACCATCCGCACCGTTTCGCCAGCAATGTCACACAGCAGATGGGTTAAATCGCCCTGCCAGTGCACCGATTGCAGTGTGGCGTTGAAGCGGTTGCTGTAGGCCGAACGCGGCGTTAGGCTGAGGTGCTGAGGACGAATGCACAGCAGTTTGTTGTAACCGTGGTGGCTGCCCCGGCTGAACGCGCGAATCACCGCACCGCCGCAGCTGACGTCCACCAGCCCCGGAACCTCCGTTATCCCCAGCGCGATGGCGGAGAGAATATTGGCGCGACCTAAGAATTCGGCGGCAAAACGATTGGGCGGATGCTGATATAGCGCGCGGGTTTCGCCGTGAGCAATCAGCGAGCCATCCTTCATAATGCCGATTTTATCGGCCAGGGTGAGCGCTTCCGTTTGATCGTGGGTGACGTAGAGAATAGTGAGTTCCGGCAGCTCACGGTGAAGACGGGCGATTTCTTCCACCATATTATGACGAATCTGTGCGTCCAGCGCTGACAGTGGTTCATCCAGCAACAGCACGCGCGGGCGCACGGCAATCGCGCGGGCGATGGCCACGCGTTGCTGCTGGCCGCCGGAAAGTTGATGCGGATAACGGGCGGCGTAATCACTCATGCCAACCGTTTTCAGCGCCTGCGTGACACGCTCATTAATTAGCGCCTTTGGCTGCTTCTGCGCACGCAGGCCAAAAGCGACGTTGTCTTCCACTTTCAGATGCGGGAACAAGGCGTAGTTCTGCACCACCATCGCCAACCCGCGTTTATAGGGTGGCAGATGGGTGACGTCCGTATCGCCAATCAGAATACGACCGCCTGCAGGTTGCACAAAGCCCGCAACCGCACGCAGCACCGTCGTTTTTCCAGATCCTGATGGGCCAATCAGCGCCAGCACTTCGCCAGGTTCAATCGTCAAAGAGAGCGGTTTAAGCACCACGTTGCCGTGATACGCAACGCGCAGCGAGTCGAGGACTATCCCCGATGTCCCCTGCGATGCAGGGGCGTGAACGGCAGTCGTTTTCATCAGCATCAGGCTTACTCGCTTTCGGTCACTTTGTGCCAACGGCTAATATCTGCCGACAGCGAAACGGCTACGTCATCCCAATTTGGCTGCCAGCTCTGCACGCCTTCCAACGCGGCAGTGGCGGCCTTATAATGTTCGTCGCTCGGCGTTACGTCGCTGCGTACCGGCATTCCCCAGGAGAGTTCGCTGACGCGAGTCTGCGCTTCTTTACTCAGCAGGAAGTTAATCAGCTTTTTACCATTTTCACTCTGCGGCGCCCCCTGGACCAGGCCAATGACATAAGGGATGGCCAGCGCGCTGCGCTCGCCTTTGTCGTTGGCCGGCCAGAAGATTTTCACGTTCGGGTTACGTTCCATCTGCGCGAGGTTCATTTGCAGGTCGCCGTTAGCGACGTAGATTTCACCTTTATTAACCAGCGCGGTTAGCTTGCCGGTAGAGGCAGATGGCCCGACGTTATTGGCCTGCAGCTTGCCGAGATACGCAAAACCGGCATCTTTACTGCCGAAGCTGTGGAAAGCCTGCAGCATTACCGCCGTGCCGTCAGCGGCCTGACCTGGCGTGGAATACTGGAGTTTATTTTTGAATTTACCGTCAAGCAGATCCTGCCAGCTCGCCGGGGCAGTTTTCAGCAGCTTGCTGTTGTAGATAAAGCTCAGATAGTTCTTTACCAGCGGCGAATAAAGGTTGTTGGCATCGGGGATAGCCGAGGTGGCGTCGGTGTTAAAGTTCGCCAGCAGCTTTTCGGCGGCGGCGCGCTGAATGAATGGCGGCGCGGTTACCAGCACGTCGGCCTGCGGATTCGTACGCTCTTTTGCCAGACGTTCCACTACCACGCCACCACCGCCTTCAACATAGCGTACGGTAATGCCGGTCGCTTTGGTGAATGCGTCAAACTGTACCTGGTACCAGCTGTTATCGCCATCATGCAGCCCGTCGATGGAGTACACCGTGACCACCGATTCCGCCCATGACGGGGCGCTGGCGAGAGCGAAGACAGACAGCAGAGCAAGTCGGGAAAGTTTCATCGTAATAGCCTCATAGCGTACGTTGCATTTTCTGGCCTATACCAGGTTTGCTTTTTACGCTAAACGGCTTATATGACAAAACGATGAAAGAGAAATAAATCAGTCCACGCCGGATGATGCTGCGTTTATCCGGATAGCCGTGAGACGATACGATTGACAGGCCGGATAAGGCTCGCAGCCAACATCCGGCGCACCCGCTAGTGGGTATCTACCTCAATGCGCAGGCTGTCGTGACGCCAGTATTCGATATCCAGATCCAGCACTCGCCCGTGTTGATCGTAGTTCAGACGGCGCAGCAACAGCGCCGGGCGCCCTTCCATAACGCCCAGCGCCTGTGCGGCCTGCGCAGGCATGGCGGTGGGGTAGAACGACAGATGCATGCTGGTATAGACAAGGTTGTAGCGCGACTCGTATACCTCAGTCAGGCTGCCGTTGAGATCGTACTGCAGCAGCTCAGGCACGCGGGCGGGCAAACAATGGTTTTCGCAGTAGCACACGGCGCGGCCATCGGCGTAACGCAGACGGGTCAGCAGATAGATTTGATCAAACGGCTGGAGCTGGAGGGGCTCCATGACCTCGACAGGCACGGTGGTTAACACGCCGCTCAGTAGCGCGGTTTTTGGCTCCCGCCCCTGCTCGCGGCAAAGCTTATGGAAGTTGGTATTCTGGGTTGGATCCAGCCACAGGCGTTCCGGCGTAACGAACCAACCGCGACGATCGGCGCGCCAGATAAGCCCACTGGACTCCAGCTGCGCCAGGCTTTCGCGAATAGTAATGCGCGTGGTGTTGAAGATCGCGCACAGTTCGCGTTCAGACGGCAGTTTATCACCGCTTTTCAACGCACCGCTCTGAATACGTGCCTGAAGCTGCGCCTTGATCAACAGGTACTGCGGGATATCGCCCGGGATAGATTTCATGCTTACTCGCTTCCGTTTTGCCTGCCGCCATTATACAAGCAGAGATGAATTTTTTGTTGCAGCGCGATTTTCTCTTTGACCCGTCGCGGCAAAGATCGTCATGATAAATGCAATCTGGTATAGACCAAAGGTAAATAACATGACTTCGCGTAACTATCTGTTGCTGACTCCTGGCCCGCTCACCACCTCTCGTACCGTGAAAGAAGCGATGTTGTTCGATAGCTGTACCTGGGATGATGATTACAATATCGGCGTGGTGGAACAGATCCGCCAGCAGCTGACCGAACTGGCAACGGCCTCCGAAGGCTACACCTCCGTACTACTGCAAGGCAGCGGTAGCTATGCTGTGGAAGCCGTACTGGGCAGCGTATTGGGGCCGCAGGATAAGGTGCTGATCGTCAGCAACGGTGCATACGGCGCACGAATGGTCGAGATGGCCGGCCTTATGGGTATCGCCCATCACGCTTACGACTGCGGCGAAGTTGCGCGCCCGGACGTGCAGGCGATCGACGCGATCCTCAACGCCGACCCGACGATCAGCCATATCGCCATGGTGCATAGCGAAACGACCACCGGGATGCTCAACCCCATTGATGAGGTGGGCGCTCTGGCGCATCGCTATGGCAAAACCTACATCGTTGACGCCATGAGCAGCTTCGGCGGCATCCCCATGGATATTGCAGCATTACACATCGACTATCTGATCAGCTCCGCCAATAAATGCATTCAGGGCGTGCCGGGTTTTGCCTTTGTGATTGCCCGCGAGCAAAAACTGGCCGCGTGCAAAGGGCATTCCCGCTCGCTGTCGTTAGATCTCTACGCCCAGTGGCGCTGCATGGAGGATAACCACGGCAAATGGCGTTTTACTTCGCCCACACATACCGTCCTGGCGTTTGCACAGGCGCTGAAAGAGCTGGCGAAAGAAGGTGGCGTAGCGGCACGTCATCAACGCTATCAGCAAAATCAGCGCAGCCTGGTGGCCGGAATGCGGGCGCTGGGCTTTAACACGCTGCTGGATGACGAACTTCATTCGCCCATTATCACCGCCTTTTATTCACCGGAAGACCCGCAGTATCGCTTTAGCGAATTTTATCGCCGCCTCAAAGAGCAGGGCTTTGTTATCTATCCTGGCAAAGTGTCGCAAAGCGACTGCTTCCGCATCGGCAATATTGGCGAAGTATATGCCGCCGATATCACGGCCCTGCTGACCGCCATTCGTACCGCCATGTACTGGACGAAATAAGGAACCATGATGAACCGTATTCACGCTGTTATTCTCGACTGGGCGGGCACCACCGTCGATTTTGGCTCCTTCGCGCCGACGCAAATTTTCGTTGAGGCGTTCCGTCAGGCATTTGATGTGGAGATCACCCTCGCTGAAGCACGCGTGCCAATGGGGCTGGGTAAATGGCAACACATTGAAGCGCTGGGAAAATTACCTGCTGTTGACGCGCGCTGGCAGGCAAAGTTTGGCCGCTCCATGAGCGCAGCAGATATTGATGCCATCTACGCCGCTTTCATGCCGTTACAGATTGCTAAAGTTGTCGATTTTTCTTCTCCTATTGCCGGAGTTATCGACACGATCGCGGCGCTACGAGCCGAGGGTATCAAGATAGGCTCCTGCTCCGGTTACCCACGAGCGGTGATGGAGCGCCTGGTCCCCGCCGCCGCCGGGCATGGCTATCGTCCGGATCATTGGGTGGCAACGGACGACCTGGCCGCGGGTGGTCGCCCGGGGCCGTGGATGGCGCTGCAAAACGTGATTGCGCTGGGCATTGATGCGGTCGCGCACTGTGTGAAGGTAGATGATGCCGCGCCGGGCATTAGCGAGGGGCTTAACGCGGGGATGTGGACGGTGGGGCTGGCGGTATCGGGTAACGAATTCGGCGCAACATGGGACGCCTATCAGACAATGTCGAAAGAGGACGTTGCGGTCCGCCGCGAGCACGCGGCCAGCAAGCTGTACGCCGCCGGGGCGCATTACGTGGTGGATTCACTGGCGGATTTACCTGGGGTGATTGCGCATATTAATGCGCGTCTGGCGCAGGGCGAACGCCCGTAAAATAACTGCCGGATGGCGCTGTCGCTTATTCGGCCTACAGACTGTACCGTTTTGTAGGCCGGATAAGGTGTTTACGCCGCCATCCGGCAATCATTCTTATTCGTAGTAGTTATAAATCCCCGCCGCCATCACCAGTTGCGAAGCCACTTCATGCGCTTTTTCACGACCAGCCAACAGGTCGATGATTTTCAAACCAAAATCGATAGCGGTACCCGGTCCCTGGCTGGTTAATAATTTTACCCGCGCATCCCACACCACACGCTTATCCAGCCACTGTTCGGCGGGGATCTTATCTTTCAGCGCCGGAAAACCGGTCATATTGCCGATAGGGAAGATATCGTGCGGCACGAGCACTGTGGCGGCTGCGGCGCAAATGGCTGCGACAATGCGCCCGGAGCGGTGAAACTGTTTTACGGTTTCGACCAGCAGCGGGCTGTCGCGAAAGCACTCGGCGCCTTTAATTCCGCCGGGCAACACGATGATGTCATAATCGCCGTCGGCAACTTCAACCAGCGGCGCATCCGCCAGTAGCTTTACACCGCGCGAGCAGACAATCGTCAGGTTGCCATCGCTGGCGACGCTGGCGGTAGTGACGTGGATTCCGCCGCGAACCAGCAGATCGATAGTGGTGACCGCTTCGGTCTCTTCACTACCAGGGGCGATGCATACCAGTGCCTGAGCGCTCATACTCACTCTCCTTTCGCTTTACCATTTCAAACAGGCGGCTATTTTCCGGAACGGCGAGACCGTGCACGCGGGCGCGCTTGAGTAAATAACCGGTGATGTAGTCAATTTCGGTATGGCGCATGGCACGCACGTCCTGCAACATGGATGAGATGTTTTCTGCCGTACTGTCAATCACTTGCTCAACATAATAGCGTAAATCGTCTGCCGATGTGTGGTAGCCTTCACGTTCAATCACGGCGGCGACCTCTTCGCAAATCGCGTTGATTTCATCAGTATGATGGCGCAGCTCGCCGTTCGGGCAGTTCCAAAGCGCGGTGAGCGGGTTGATAACACAGTTGACCGCCAGTTTGCGCCACATCTCTGCGCGGATATTGTTATGCCAGGCGACATCGGGCAGTACCCCCTGCAGGATATCGGCGAGATAACTGTAATCGCCGTCTTGCTCGCGCGCCGGGCCAATATGCGTAGTACCGTTAGCGACATGAATAATGATATTACCGTCGCGGCGCGCAGCATGGGTGATAGTCCCCATCAACATCGGCTGTTGGATATTTTGCAGTTCTTCTATGGTTCCCATTCCATTATGAATGAGCAGGATAGGCGACGTCACCGGTAGGGTTGACGCCAGGGTTCGTACTGCGTCGGAAACCTGCCACGCTTTCAGCGTGACTAATAACAGTTCGCTCTTCGCCAAAAAATCCGGATCGTTTGCCGTCAGTGATTCGTTGAAAAAGGAACCATCGGTATCGATCAGATTTACGCTGCAATAAGGTTGTGGCACCCGTAGCCAGCCCTGTACGTCATGTCCGTGTTTGCACAGTGCCGAAAGCCAAAGTTGTCCTAAGGCTCCGCATCCCAGTACAGTAATTTTCATTGTTCCTCCTCACCTGCAACAGCGCCAGGTGTTATGGCGCTAATTATAGCGTCATCAGCTAAGCTTCTCGTTAAGCCTCGTTGCAGGTATTATGCAACGCAACGAAAATGAAGGGAGAAGAAAAGATGCCATCTTTCGATATTGTTTCTGAAGTTGATCTGCAGGAAGCGCGTAACGGTGTGGATAACGCGGTTCGCGAGGTTGAGTCTCGTTTTGACTTCCGTGGCGTAGAGGCGACTATTGAACTGAACGATGCCAATAAAACCATCAAGGTGCTGAGCGAGTCCGATTTCCAGGTCAATCAGTTGCTCGATATTCTGCGCGCCAAGCTGCTTAAACGCGGTATTGAAGGCGCTTCGCTGGATGTACCGGACGAGTTCGTGCATAGCGGTAAAACCTGGTATGTGGAAGCGAAGCTGAAGCAGGGCATTGAAAGCGCCGTGCAGAAGAAAATCGTCAAGCTGATTAAAGACAGCAAACTGAAGGTGCAGGCGCAAATTCAGGGGGAAGAGATTCGCGTGACGGGCAAATCACGTGACGATCTGCAATCGGTAATGGCGCTGGTTCGCGGCGGCGATTTGGGCCAGCCGTTCCAGTTCAAAAACTTCCGCGATTAAGTTGTTATGCCGGATAGAGCCTCGCCGCCATCCGGCAATGCAGCATTCATCCTTTGCTGATAAGCTGTTCAACTTCAAAGCGATTGGTCACTTTGCTGTCGATTTTGACGTAAGCGGAATGCTCTTCCGCCACGATCAGCGCTTCGCTTACGCCTTTCATTGCCAACAGTCGCTGTTTTAGCCTGTCGTCAGCAACGATATCCGCTGGAATTTCCACGCGCAGGCTGCTGACATAGGGCGGCTCTTTCATGGTACTTGCCACCGCCAGCCATACCATCGCCAGTACGGCCCCGGCAAGGAAAACGGTTTGCCCATCAAACGTGCCGTCTATCCAGCCGCCCAGCGAACCGCCAAGCGCCACGCCAAGAAACTGACTGGTAGAATAGACGCCCATCGCCGTTCCTTTATACCCCGCGGGCGACTCTTTGCTAATCAGCGAAGGCAGCAGCGCCTCCATCAGATTAAAGGCGAGGAAAAAGAGTTGTACGCCAATCACCAGCTCCCAGAAATGCTGGCCCGCTCCCCACAACACGATTTCCGCGACGACAATGAGCCCCACGCAGAACAGGAATACCTGCTTCATCCGCCGTTTGACTTCAGCATAGATGATAAAAGGCACGACGGCGGCAAAGGCGATCACCATGGTTGCCAGATACACCTTCCAGTGTTCGGCGGCAGGGAAACCGGCATCGGCAAGCTGGCCGGGCAGGGCGACAAAGGTGGACATTAATAAAATATGCAGACACATAATGCCGAAATTGAGCTTGAGCAGCCTCGGCTCCGCCAGCACTTTACTGAAGCTGCCTTTGACCATCCCGGATTCGCGATTCAGCACATGGTTGGTACTGTTGGGAACCACCCAGATCGTCAGAAGAATGCCCAGAGTGGCGAGGGCGGCGATCATCCAGAACAACGCGTTCAATCCCAGACTATGGGTAACGATCGGCCCTAATACCATCGCAATCGCGAAGGTGATACCAAAGCTGACGCCGATAAACGCCATCGCTTTGGTACGGTTTTGCTCTCGGGTGAGATCAGACAGAAGCGCCATGACGGCGGCGGCAATAGCGCCGGACCCTTGTAGCGCTCGCCCCAGAATAATGCCCCAGATTGAGTGAGAGAGCGCGGCAATGACGCTACCCGTGACAAATACCGCCAGTCCGCCGACAATCAGCGGTTTGCGGCCAATGCGGTCGGACAGCAGCCCAAAGGGAATTTGAAAGATAGCCTGCGCCAGCCCGTAAATGCCGATCGCAATGCCGATTAATGCTTCGCTGGCGCCCTGTAGCGCCATACCGTATGTGGTCAGTACTGGTAGAACCATAAACATGCCCAGCATACGCAACGAAAAGACGGTCCCTAAACCCCATGTGGCGCGCAGCTCCCCTGGCGTCATTTTATAATCGTTCATTGCCACCTCTGTATAAAAGCTGGGAGTAGTGTAGTGCGGGGAGTGTGTCGGGTAAATAGAGGGTTAATTAGCAAATATTATGTTTTTGAAACAGTTGAGCTAAAAAAGAGATAAATTGTTAACACGATAGGGGCGATAGGGAGAGCCAGCATAGGCTTGTGCTCATTCATATTCCGATCTCCTTGAGCTGTAGTGGCTATCTGAGCCATATCAGTATAGTGTAGCGGTTAGCCACGGCCTTCAGGCTGTGTGCGCTGTTGCTCCATATCGCAATAGCAGAACTCGTCAAGCCAGACTGTCAGCGAACCGCGCTGCCTGAGTGTGGCTGGCCGGTGGGTGATTTTAAACTTTTGCTTTGCCATAGGAACCCGATTCTGAAACGATGGCAATGATCAGATCCGCCCATCTTCTGAAAATTTGATTTATTCAACAACGCCGAGACTGATAGCAAACTTTCTGCGTGATGGCGCGCGTTTATCAGGCAGAAGATTCGTCAGCAGTCGCATTTATTATATTATTCAAGGAGTGAATTTGTTATGGAAATTAAATATTTATCATTATGTATTTTAGCGGGTATTTTATTTGTTAGCCAGGTGAATGCTTCAGAGAACAACGGTAAAGATGATGTAAAATATGCTGCGCTTACCCAGAAGGATCTTGATGCTTTGCCTGTGGAAAAAAGAGCTTCGGTTCTGGATGAACTGGGGTTTATCCATGAATACGGTATTGGTGTACCGATGAATCGCGAACGGGCGTTGCAGTATTACAAGCAGGCCTGTGAACTTGGCGGTAACTATGGTTGCTATAATGTGAAGTATGCTTATCAGTATGGCGACGGAGTGGCGAAAGATAGTGCTCAGGCCAATAAGTATGCTAAAAAAATGAATCTGGATAATTTATTGATTGAGCAAGAGTATATCGATAAGTTTTCGCAAGAAATTTACGCGGCAAAAGTATTGGCCGATACGGATAAATCGCAGCGACCAGAATTTATTAATGCACTATTTAATCTTCTAAATAATAGGCCAGAGAGCGATGCGCTTTTTTTTAGTCGTATCGGATTTAATCAGGAAAAAACGTTCCGCCTTGCTACGCTATGGGTGCAGGACGGCGATCCACAAATGGATTATCAACTGGGGTTACTCGCCCTTAATGATTTCTCTGGTCATTATGTGGATGAGCCTTATAAGGCCAGGCCAGCCTCGTTGAAATGGTTTCGCGCCGCCGCGGAAAAAGGCGTCGTTGAGGCCCAATCTCTCTTGGGGGGTATTTATTCGGGGGGAGAGGGCGATGAGTGGGGGATTAAGCCAGACATTCAGGAAGCACAAAAATGGTATGGGCAGGCGGCTGAGCAGGGTGACAGCGATGCACAGATTGCGCTAGGTAAAATCTATTATTCTGGCGCAACAGGGCGCACTGATTACGCTAAAGCGCTGGCATTATTTACGCAGGTTGAAAATGATGGTACTAATTCGCGCTCAACGATGCCGTTGAGTTGGATGTATTATAACGGTTTAGGTACTGCACCTGATTGTGATAAAGCCTGGTCGTATTACAAGAAAGCATCTCGATATGTAGGTAAGAAAGTTGAGGAAAAAATATTTTTAAGTAAATGCGCAGCGGATATTCAGAGTCGAAAAAACAACGCGGATGCTTTACCTAAAGTAACCCTGAAAAAAGAGAGAATTTTCTCTCGCGGGATAACGGCTAAACCGAAAGAATGCGCACTAATTTTTCAGATTGGCACAGATAAAATCCGTAACATGGCGAATTTGCATATTACGCTTGAGCTGAAAAATGCTGATGGAGTGGCAACTGAGGAAACGTTAATGATTCCGCCATTCGGTTTGAATACTCTGGGGATAGATATGCAAAATCATGATGTTGATCCTCTCGTTACCCCATACGATCTCCCGCTGTATACGCAAGATTTTTGTCACGGGATCGGCGATATCCATTTTACGCTGAAATCCGCTACGGCAACGATTAACGGTAAGAATGTCGATTTACTGAAAGCTGACAGTGTGCGCTTTTTAGATAAAGAATAAGGGAATGAAAAATGATAAAACGGAAATGGAATATTTTGTTTCTGCTTGGGCTTTCTTTCGCATCGGTATGCCAGGCAGGTGATGATATTGACGCGTTGTATAGCCGTATTGCGCAGAAAGATGTTCAGGCGCTAAATGAGCTAAAGGCGTTAGCCAAAGATAATAACGCTCAAGCGCTGGCAGAGCTGGGCTTTATTTATGAGTATGGCGTTACTGTGCCGAAAGATACGATACAGGCTATCAAGTATTATGAGCAGGCTTGTCATGTTGAAGAACCCTATGGCTGCTACAACGCTCGTTATTTTTATCTGCATGGCCTGGGGGTGATGCAGGATGACGTTTTGGCAAAAGAGCTTGCGGATAAAACCAGTAAAGCAGACACCGATACTGATGCGCAGACGGTGACGCGCCTGATAGCCGACGAAATAGATACGGCAAAGCAAGCCGCGGAAAGCGATATTACTCAGCGTTCCCGGTTTATTGAAACATTACGCCAGTATGCCAGCGGCGGGAGCGCGATGGCCGCGCGCATCACGCGCCTGGGTTATTCAAAGGCGGATATTCTGCACCTTGCGGAGCTGTGGGCGCAGGAGAGAGACCCTGAACTTAACTTTATCGTTGGTAGCCTCTATGACTCTGGTTTTGTTGAGGTCGACGATAAAGAGGCGCGTTCGTTGCAATGGTTCCGCAAGGCTGCTGAATTGGGCCAGGCTGATGCGCAGAATATACTCGGTTACTTCTACTTGAATGGAAAACGAGGGATTAAGCGCGATCTGCAGAAGGGGGTGCAGTGGTACGAGTTGGCGGCTGCGCAGGGTAATGCCGATGCGCTCATAAATCTTGGTGAGATCTATTACTCCGGGACGCAGGTTCCGCTTGATTACGCTCGGGCGTTTGAATTCTTTGATCGGGCGGCGAAGATGGGCAAGTCTCGCGCTTTAAACTATCTTGCCTGGATGTATACCAACGGTCAGTTTGTCGACACGGACTGCCGGAAGGCAGCGGAGTTGTTTGCTCAGGGGCGAACAAGTTTTGCAGACGATCCCCATTTTCAGGTGACCTGCGAAAAAGACCGACAGGCCCGCGCTGAGGCTGTGGCAATGCGTGAAAAGAATTTGCCGAAGTTAACCTTCAATCGTGATCGTGTTTTCGGTGCGAGCCAGGGCAGCGGCTATGCATGCGAGCTGGAGTTTGTCGTCAAAACGGACAGAATCAGCAGTATAGAGAATTTACGCGTCTCACTGGCGCTGAAAAATAAGGCCGGGGCGATGTCACAGCAGGTTATCGCATTTGAGCCTTTTGGGCTAAATACGCAGGACCGCAATTTACAAGGGTATAAGTCTGATACGCTACGTGAATCGACATTACAACCTGTCTATCAGCCGGAATTTTGCGATGTTGATAGCTATAGCGTAACCGCTGTGACGGGGATTGTTAACGGTAAAGAGATGGACATTCTTAAGGCGGGAATTTTTCTTTAAACGCGAAAAGAAAGATGGCGTATCAAGCGATACGCCATCTAAAGTCTTTACCAGACGTAAGTCAGCAGATTTTGCGAATTCGGCACCATAAAATCAACGGACATCATGATACTCAGCGCGGTAATCGCAATGATAGAGAAGCCGAACAGCTTGCGCGCCCAGACCTTATCATCTTCCACTTTGTAACCGCGTAGCGCCATGCCGAGCCACCAAACGCTGACCGCCGCGGCGACCACCAGGTATTTGTAACCGGCATAACCACCCAACGTGAGCATTAGCGTTGCAACGGCAAACGCAATGATGTACAGCGTAATGTGGTTTTTAGCGACTGAGATTCCTTTTACCACCGGCAGAACCGGGATATTGGCCGCCTGATAGTCCTTAAAGCGGAAAATGGCGATGGCGTAAGAGTGCGGCATCTGCCAGAGGCTGAAAATAGCCAACAGAATCGCCGCGCCGCTGTCAAAGTCGCCCGTTACGGCGCAGTAGCCAATCACCGGCGGCGCTGCGCCGGAGAGAGAACCAATCAGCGTTCCGTAGACGGAGTGACGCTTCATGTACAAGCTGTACACGCCAACGTAGACCACGAAGCCCATCACCCCCAGCCAGCAGGCCAGAGGATTAGCGCCAAACCACAGCAGCATAAAGCCAGCAATACCCAGCAGGGTGGCGTATACCAGCGAGACGCCAGGAGAAATCAGGCCTTTGACCAGCACCCGATTCTTGGTCCTTTCCATCTTCCTGTCGATATCCCTGTCGATGTAGTTGTTAAATACACAACCCGACGCCACAACCAGTGACACCCCGACCAGCGTATAAATGAACAGGGGATAGTCAATGCTGCCCTTTGAAGCCAGCAGAAATCCCCCGATCACCGAGATCAGGTTGCCAAAGATGATGCCTGGTTTCGTTACTTGCAGGTATTGCTTAAACATCATACTCGCCGCTCTTAGTGCATCATCATGTTGTAGTTGAGGTTCCACATAATCCAGATGGAGCCCACAACCAGGATGGCGATGATCAGCACGGTAAAGATGAAGGCCGTCATGTTCCAGCCTTCATCAGATTTGGTGTTCATGTGCAGGAAACACACCAGATGCACCAAAATCTGCACCACTGCCATTGCCAGGATAGATCCCAGAATAACGGCCGGAGAGGCAGCGCCGGTCATCACCATCCAGAATGGAATAACCGTCAAGATGACCGACAGGATAAAGCCGGTCATGTACGTTTTTACGCTGCCGTGGGATGCGCCGCCGCTCTCGGTAGAATGACTCATTACATCGCCCCCATCAGATAAACAACAGTGAATACGCAAATCCAAATCACATCCAGGAAGTGCCAGAACAGGCTCAGACACATGATGCGGGTACGGTTAGTGCTGGTCAGACCGCGACGGGCAACTTGCACCATCAGCACCGCCATCCAGATCAAACCGGAAGTGACGTGCAGACCGTGCGTGCCGACCAGCGCGAAGAACGCAGACAGGAAGCCGCTGCGATCCGGGCCCATACCGTTAACAATCAGGTGATGGAATTCATAGAGTTCCATCCCGATAAATCCGGCACCGAACAAGAAGGTCAACGCCAGCCAGGAGATAACCTGGCTCTTGTTGTTCTTGTGCATGGCGATCGCCGCCATGCCGTAGGTAATGGAGCTAAATAACAGCAGGAAGGTTTCAACCAGAACGAACGGCAGTTCGAAAATGTCCTTACCTGTCGGGCCGCCAGCGGTGCCGTTCACCAGAACGGCATAGGTAGCAAACAGAATAGAGAACAGAATGCAGTCGCTCATCAGGTAGACCCAAAATCCGAAGATTTTGTTCTGGCCTGCGTCATGGTGCCCGTGTTCGTGCGCGTGGGCAGTCGCGTGCGTTAAAGTATCAGTTGCCATTTTTCAGCCCTGCCTTAGTAATCTCATCGAAATGCTGGTTTTCCAGTTTTTCGACTTCCGGGACCGGCACGTAGTAATCCACATCTTCATCAAAGCTTTTTACAATCCAGCTGATGATCATGCCTGCGAAACCCACTATCGCCAGCCACCAGATATGCCAGATCATGGCGAAGCCAAATACCGTCGCGAAGGCGGCGATAACAATACCGGCACCGCTATTTTTCGGCATATGAATCTCTTCATACTGTCCAGGCTGTTGGTACGCTTCGCCTTTTTCTTTCATTTCCCAGAAGGCGTCACGTTCGTGAACGTGCGGCACAACGGCAAAGTTATAGAACGGCGGCGGAGAAGAGGTTGACCACTCCAGCGTACGGCCACCCCATGGGTCGCCGGTCAGATCGCGGTTCTGATCGCGGTCGCGAATAGAAACGAAGATCTGAATCAGTTGGCACAGGATACCCAGCGCAATCAGCGCGGCGCCGGCGGCGGCAACCATCAGCATCGTATGGAACTGCGGATCAATTTGCTGGCTGAGGCGACGGGTCATGCCCATGAAGCCCAGTACGTACAGCGGCATAAAGGCTACAAAGAAACCGATAATCCAGAACCAGAAGGCGCGTTTACCCCAGGTTTCGTTCAGCTTGAAGCCAAACGCCTTCGGCCACCAGTAGGTCATACCCGCGAAGCAGCCAAACACCACGCCGCCGATGATCACGTTATGGAAGTGCGCAATCAGGAACAGACTGTTGTGCAGGACGAAGTCCGCGCCCGGTACCGCCAGCAGCACGCCGGTCATACCGCCGACCGAGAAGGTCACGATAAAGCCGATGGTCCACATCATTGCGGAATGGAAGACGATACGGCCCTGATACATGGTGAACAACCAGTTGAAGATCTTCACCCCGGTCGGGATGGCGATAATCATGGTGGTGATACCGAAGAAGGCGTTAACGTTCGCGCCTGCGCCCATCGTGAAGAAGTGGTGCAGCCAAACGATAAACGACAGTACGGTAATACAGACGGTCGCCCAAACCAGCGAGGTATAGCCGAACAGACGTTTACGCGAGAAGGTCGCTGCGATTTCGGAGAATACCCCGAAGACCGGCAGAATCAGAATGTACACTTCCGGATGGCCCCAGGCCCAAATCAGGTTGATGTACATCATCATGTTGCCGCCCATATCGTTGGTAAAGAAATGGGTGCCCAGATAGCGATCCAGGGTCAGCAACGCGACGGTAACCGTCAGAATCGGGAAAGAGGCGATGATCAGTACGTTGGCGCACAAAGAGGCCCAGGTAAAGACCGGCATCTTGAACATTGTCATACCCGGCGCACGCATCTTCAGGATCGTCACGAAGAAGTTGATACCGGTTAACGTCGTACCAATACCCGAGAGTTGCAACGCCCATATCCAGTAATCGACCCCGACGCTGGGACTGTACTCTATTCCCGATAGCGGCGGATAAGCCAGCCACCCTGTCTGCGCGAATTCACCCACGCCCAGCGAGAGGTTAACCAGGATAACGCCGACAACGGTGAACCAGAAGCTCAGGTTGTTCAGGAAAGGGAACGCAACGTCGCGCGCGCCGATCTGCAGCGGAACCACCAGGTTCATCAGACCGATAACGAAGGGCATCGCCACGAAAAAGATCATGATTACGCCGTGAGCGGTAAAGATCTGATCGTAGTGGTGCGGCGGTAGAAAACCCGCTTCGCCTGCGGAGGCAAGCGCCTGCTGGCTACGCATCATGATGGCATCGGCGAAACCACGTAACAGCATCACAATCGCGACGATGATATACATGATGCCGAGGCGTTTATGGTCAACTGACGTTAACCACTCTTTCCATAGGTAGGTCCACTTACCGAAGTAAGTAATCGCTGCCAGTATCGCCAGTCCCCCGACGATAATTGCAGCGATCGTTACCATGACGATAGGTTCATGGAACGGTACTGCATCCAGTGATAATTTTCCGAACATCTTATCTTCCTCAACCCTTGGAGTTGGCGGATTCCGCGTGGCTCATGTCCATACCTTCCATTCCTTCATGCGAGCTGTGCTCACCTTCAGGTTGGGTCATGTCCATGCTCTTACCGTGGTCCATGAATTTGTTAATAACGTCCTTGAACAAATCTGGTTTCACGCTGGAGAAATATTCCACCTTGTTGTACTCGCTTGGCATAGCCACTTTCTCGAACGCCGCCATATCATTCATGGTGTTCGGAGACTGCTTCGCTTTTGCGACCCATTGGTCGAATTCTGCGCGGTCTTTGGTGGCGATAGCTTTAAACTTCATACCAGAGAAGCCCGGGCCGCTATAGCTGGCGGAGATGCCATCGTAGGTTCCGGGTTCGTTGGCGATCAGATGCAAACGTGTTTGCATACCGGCCATGGCATAAATCTGGCTACCCAGACGCGGGATAAAGAAGGAGTTCATCACGGAGTTGGAGGTCACTTTGAAATAAACCGGCGTGTTCGCCGGGAAGGCGATCTCGTTGACGGTGGCGATACCCTGCTCCGGATAGATGAAGAACCATTTCCAGTCCATGGAAACCACTTCGATGGTGATCGGTTTTTCGTCATGCGCCAGCGGCTTGCTTGGTTCAAGCGCGTGCGTGGTTTTCCAGGTCAGTACGGCAAGGAAAATGATGATCAAGATAGGCACCGTCCAGACCACGGCTTCCACTTTATTGGAGTGTGACCAGTTCGGGCTATACTTCGCATCCTTATTACTCGCACGATACTTCCAGGCGAAACCAACAGCCATCAAGATGGCGGGAATAACGACGATCAACATCAGGCCAAATGCCGTCAGTATCAGCGAACGTTGCTCCAGTCCAATCTGTCCTTTGGGATCCAGCAGCGCAGAATTACAGCCACTGAGTAATGCAGTGCCTGCAATTAATGACAACCATCCCAAACTTTTATTGTATTTCCTGAGTCTCATTTAACGACCTCAATTCCACGGGACCTGGTGGCGTTTAAAGTGTAGGGGCATTTTACGGTAAGGTTACATTACTGTAAACATGATTGGTTCTGTGTTACCAAGTTCTGCCGCGCATGTCACATATGTTGCCAATTGTGTCGAAATAACTTTAAGACACTGTTGAAACTTTGCGTTATAACGGATGAGGTCTGTAAGTGGGATGTTGAGGGATAATTGGTATAACCAATGTAAAAATAAAACAATTACTTAACAATTTATTATCAATAAAAGGACAATCAACGGCAGAAATTTAAATTTAATCGGCTGAATCGTGTAAAGAAAATAGGTAGCGTAGAAATTACCAATAATTTCCAAAATTCTGTTGCGCACAAAAAGACAAATATATTTTTTATCAATTGATGGTTATTTAGCCGTTATAATTCCGGGTCGTTATTACAACGGCAAATAATGTTTTAGAGCAGGCGTGTTTTTCGTAGTGCCAGGTAGTCCAGCAACCCGCCAAAGACAATGCCGCACACGGCAACCGCTACCGCAGTCTCAAGCAATCCGGACAGGAATGAGAAGTTAGTGTAATCCAACGCGTTCATGGTCAGCAGGAGTACCCATACCGCCAGCAAAGCGACGCCCGCGAGCAGGATTGAAAGCGCGAAATTGTAGGCGCCACGGTATTGCGTGCGGGGAATGAAACGCTCGTTCTGCCAGCTATATTCCAGCGTTTGCCGACAGACCAGCAACAGTAACAGCCCGGGAACGGCGGCAACAACCGAGAAGAGGTAGAATGTCGGCCAGCCGTGCGCTTCAACGAACCAGCCCGCTACAGGACCAACATAAACCCGGCCTACTGCGGAGAGGGCCGACAGTAGGGCAAACTGTGTTGCGGAAAACGACTTATTACATAGCGTCATTAATAAGGCGACAAAGGCGGCAGTACCCATCCCGCCGCACAGATTTTCGAAAAAGACCGCCGCGCCCATGCTGAACATGTTTTTATCGGTAATGGAGAGCAACCAGTAACCGGCGTTGGACGCGCCTTGCAAAATGCCGAAAATCAGCAGCGCGCGAAACAGCGAAAGACGCTGCATTAATATGCCGCCGTATAACGCGCCGACGATCGTTGCCAACAGGCCCAGCGTTTTATTGACCACGCCAACTTCACCGGCGTCAAAGCCGACGCCGCGAATCAAAAAGGTGGTGGTCAGGCTCATAGCGAAGGCGTCCCCCAGTTTATAAAGCACAATGAGCAGTAAAATCAGCCAGGCGTTATTACGGCCAAAGAAATCGCGTAGCGGCGCGACGACGGCCTGTTCCAGCGATTTCGGGGACGGGATAGTATCGGTCGGTTCCGGCGCCAGTAAGGTGGCGATAATGCAGGGGATCAGCAATGCCGCCATTAGCCAGTACATGCCCTGCCAGCCGAGCCAGCGATCGGCCAGCCATAGCGCCAGTCCGCCGGAAACCAGCATCCCCAACCGGTAGCCAAGCACGCTGATTGCCGCGCCAGCGCCGCGTTCTTCTGCGGGTAAAACATCGGTTTTCCAGGCGTCGAACACGATATCCTGCGAGGCGGAGCAAAAAGCAATCACCACCGCCAGCGCCGCCATCCAGCGTAGCTGCGTGCCGGGTTCAAGAAAGCCCATCGCCGCAATCGCCGCCAGTAACAACAGTTGGGTGGCGAGTAACCAACCGCGACGACGACCTAAAAAAGGCGGCGTGTAGCGGTCCATCAGCGGGGACCAGAGAAACTTAAACACATAGGCCTGACCAACCAGCGAGAAGAAGCCAATCGTTTTAAGATCGATATTCTCGACGGTCATCCACGCCTGTAGCGTACCGGAGGTGAGCGCCAGCGGGAGACCGGAGGCAAAACCCAATATCAGCAGAATGGCTGAGCGCGGTTGCTGGAAAATACGTAAATATTGACTTGACATAGGCATCTACAGACCCGGCTTCTGCCGGGTCTTGTTGTTGCTATTAACGGGCGTTTTGCTTGATAAAATCGTGAATACTGGTGTCCTGAGACATATCAGCAATGGTATCGGTCAGAACGCTGTTCACCGCGTCGGCAATATTCTGGTTAGAGGCCTGGAACGCCCCTTCAATAGAGTAGTTGGCGCGATAGTTTTTGGTCATCTTGCTGCCATTTGCCGCGGTCGCAATAATCGCGATATCCGCTTTGGTCGCGATGTTGTAGCGCACGCTGCCCTGGGAAACATCAGCATACAGTTGGTTAACAATAATCTGCAGATTAACCGCGCCGTTAGGCCCGATCATATAGCCCCGCGCCGTCATCTGTTTTTCCAGGACTTCTTGTAACAGGAAGCGTAAATCGCGGGAGGCGGTTAACGTTACCAGCTGGTTGTTACGCGTGACTTTCGCTAACGCTTGATCCTGGCGCTGGTCCGCGCCGGTAATGCTAACGGTGACGCCCATCAGGCTCGGGTCCTGCTGTGGCAAGGTGATCTTCGGCGCGACGTCAATGGTCGTCGGCGGTGTGGCGCATCCTGCCAGCATAAACAGAGCGACTAACGGAAAGAGAAGTTTTTTTAACATATTCAGGCTCTCAATGACGCTTAAAACGTGATAGGTAAAAATTCCCGCCATCATAACACCGCTAACGGCGAGGGGAAGTGGTCAACGCAGGTAAATTCGTCGTAATGTCCGATTTGGTATTGATAACGGCGCGAGCGGGGATTTTGAGCGCTAAAAGAATGATTAAGGCAGTAAACTTCATACGTTTGGCTGAAATAATCAGACGAAAGCTAAATTTTTGTTGTCATGCTGTAATGGAAACGGTAAAAGCGGCTAGTATTTAAAGGGATGGGTGACATCACAGCGTTGTCGGAGGAGATTTTCATGATGATACGTGAGCAAATAGAAGAAAAATTAAGGACAGCGTTCGACCCCGTGTTTCTCGAAGTTGTGGATGAAAGCTATCGTCACAATGTTCCTGCAGGATCGGAAAGCCATTTTAAGGTCGTGCTGGTGAGCGATCGCTTTACAGGCGAACGTTTTCTTAATCGTCATCGGATGATTTACGGTACGTTAACGGCGGAACTCTCCACAACCGTACATGCGCTGGCACTGCATACTTATACCCTCAAAGAGTGGGAAGGGTTGCAGGATACTATCTTCGCGTCGCCTCCTTGTCGCGGCGCGGGAAGCATCGCGTAGCAAAACGGATTTGCAACTACCTCCGCTTTTCCAGTATGTTGCTACAGAATTATGTGAAAACGGCCTGCGGGCCGTTTTGTTTTGTCTGAATTTTGAGCGTGCCGTACAGTATTCAGACAAAAATTAGCCGAGAATTGTGAAAACCGCCGCAGCATCGCACAATCACCGTTCTCGACTCACAAAAGTGATGCCGCTATAATGCGCCGTCTTATATATGAACGTCTTCGGGATGATTCTGACGACAGGGAATGTGATTGATTATGAGAACATCCCGGTTCCGCGAAGCAAATAGCACGTGCTTGCGGAGTAGAGTTGACCGAGCACTGTGATTTTTTGAGGTAACAAGATGCAAGTTTCAGTTGAAACCACTCAGGGCCTTGGCCGCCGTGTAACGATTACAATCGCTGCTGACAGCATCGAGACCGCTGTAAAAAGCGAGCTGGTCAACGTAGCGAAAAAAGTACGTATTGACGGCTTCCGTAAAGGCAAAGTACCGATGAATATCGTCGCTCAGCGTTATGGCGCTTCTGTTCGCCAGGACGTGCTGGGCGATCTGATGAGCCGCAACTTCGTTGACGCGATCATCAAAGAAAAAATTAACCCGGCAGGCGCGCCGAACTATGTTCCGGGCGAATACAAAGTGGGTGAAGACTTCACTTACTCCGTCGAGTTTGAAGTCTATCCGGAAGTTGAACTGACCGGCCTCGAGTCTATCGAAGTTGAAAAACCGGTTGTTGAAGTCACCGACGCTGACGTTGATGTGATGCTGGACACCCTGCGTAAGCAGCAGGCGACCTGGAAAGAAAAAGACGGCGCTGCGGATGCGGAAGACCGTGTGACCATCGACTTCACCGGCTCTGTAGACGGCGAAGAGTTCGAAGGCGGCAAAGCGACCGATTTCGTTCTGGCGATGGGCCAGGGTCGTATGATTCCGGGCTTTGAAGACGGCGTTAAAGGCCACAAAGCTGGCGAAGAGTTCACTATCGATGTGACCTTCCCGGAAGAGTACCATGCTGAAAACCTGAAAGGTAAAGCGGCTAAGTTCGTTATCAACCTGAAGAAAGTTGAAGAACGCGAACTGCCGGAACTGACCGAAGAATTCATCAAACGTTTCGGCGTTGAAGATGGTTCCGTAGCCGGTCTGCGCGCTGAAGTACGTAAAAACATGGAACGCGAGCTGAAAGGCGCGGTGCGTAACCGCGTTAAGTCTCAGGCGATTGAAGGTCTGGTAAAAGCTAACGACATCGACGTACCGGCTGCGCTGATCGACAGCGAAATCGACGTTCTGCGTCGTCAGGCTGCGCAGCGTTTTGGTGGTAACGAGAAACAGGCTCTGGAGCTGCCGCGCGAACTGTTCGAAGAACAGGCTAAGCGTCGTGTAGTTGTCGGTCTGCTGCTCGGCGAAGTCATTCGTACCAACGAGCTGAAAGCGGACGAAGAACGCGTTAAAGGCCTGATCGAAGAGATGGCGTCTGCTTACGAAGATCCGAAAGAAGTAATTGAGTTCTACAGCAAAAATAAAGAGCTGATGGACAATATGCGTAACGTCGCTCTGGAAGAACAGGCTGTTGAAGCGGTTCTGGCAAAAGCGAAAGTGTCTGAAAAAGCCACTTCCTTCAATGAGCTGATGAACCAGCAGGCGTAATTTGTCGCGTTAAAAGCACGAAATTTGCACAAAAACCCGTCACCTTTCAGTGACGGGTTTTTTTTTGTCACGCATTTTGCATGGTAAGGGTGCGAAAACCGCGTTTCAGTGTTAGCGTTAGAGCAAAAGATTGTTATGCTTGAATTATGGCGATGCCGTACCCATTACAGAGGGACTGGCTGATAATCCGTCCATCAGGTTACAATCAGTACAGCAGGTTTTTTCAATTTTTATCCAGGAGACGGAAATGTCATACAGCGGAGAACGAGATAATTTGGCCCCTCATATGGCGCTGGTGCCGATGGTCATTGAACAGACCTCACGCGGTGAGCGCTCTTTTGATATCTATTCTCGTCTACTTAAGGAACGCGTCATATTTCTGACCGGCCAGGTCGAAGACCATATGGCTAACCTGATCGTGGCGCAGATGCTGTTCCTGGAAGCGGAAAACCCGGAAAAAGATATCTATCTGTACATTAATTCTCCTGGCGGCGTAATTACTGCGGGGATGTCCATCTATGACACCATGCAGTTTATTAAGCCAGACGTCAGCACCATTTGTATGGGACAGGCGGCCTCTATGGGGGCGTTTCTGCTGACTGCCGGGGCGAAAGGCAAACGTTTCTGCTTGCCGAACTCTCGCGTCATGATCCACCAGCCGCTGGGCGGCTACCAGGGCCAGGCGACGGATATTGAAATTCACGCCCGCGAAATTTTGAAAGTAAAAGGGCGCATGAATGAACTTATGGCGCATCATACGGGTCAATCTCTTGAGCAGATTGAACGTGATACTGAGCGCGATCGCTTCCTCTCCGCGCCTGAAGCGGTAGAGTACGGTTTGGTTGACTCAATTTTGACCCATCGTAATTGATGCCCTGGACGCAAGTGTGCCGCTATACACTTCATCCTTCACGCTACCTCGGTGTTGGCTGCCAGCGCGCCTCCCAGTGACTTACTTATGTAAGCGCCTGCGGAGTCGACGAGTTGCCGCCTTGATGTAGCTCGAATGATTTTGTGTATATACTAATGAAGGGCGGCACAACGCTGATTAGCGGCTTGCGCCTGAGAATGGCATTTGCGTCGTCGTGTGCGGCACAAAGAACAAAGAAGAGGTTTTGACTCATGACAGATAAACGCAAAGATGGCTCGGGCAAATTGTTGTACTGCTCTTTTTGCGGCAAAAGCCAGCATGAAGTGCGCAAGCTGATTGCCGGTCCATCCGTGTATATCTGCGACGAATGCGTCGATTTATGTAACGACATTATTCGCGAAGAAATTAAAGAAGTTGCTCCGCACCGTGAACGTAGTGCGCTGCCGACGCCGCATGAAATTCGTACCCACCTGGACGATTACGTTATCGGCCAGGAGCAGGCGAAAAAAGTGCTGGCGGTGGCGGTCTATAACCACTACAAGCGTCTGCGTAACGGCGATACCAGCAATGGCGTCGAGTTAGGTAAAAGCAACATTCTGCTGATTGGACCGACCGGTTCCGGTAAAACTCTGCTGGCGGAAACGCTGGCGCGCTTGCTGGATGTGCCGTTCACTATGGCGGATGCGACCACGCTAACCGAAGCGGGTTACGTTGGTGAAGACGTCGAGAATATCATTCAGAAACTGTTGCAGAAATGCGACTACGACGTGCAAAAAGCGCAGCGTGGGATTGTCTACATTGATGAAATCGATAAGATTTCGCGTAAATCAGACAATCCGTCCATTACCCGCGATGTTTCCGGCGAAGGCGTACAGCAGGCGTTGCTGAAACTGATCGAAGGCACCGTCGCCGCGGTTCCACCGCAGGGCGGTCGCAAACATCCGCAGCAGGAGTTCTTACAGGTAGATACCTCTAAGATTCTGTTTATCTGCGGCGGCGCGTTTGCCGGTCTGGATAAAGTGATCGCTAACCGTGTTGAAACCGGCTCCGGCATTGGTTTTGGCGCGACGGTGAAAGCGAAGTCCGACAAAGCCAGCGAAGGCGAGCTGTTGTCGCAGGTTGAACCGGAAGATTTGATCAAATTTGGTCTGATTCCTGAGTTTATCGGTCGTCTGCCAGTGGTAGCGACGCTGAATGAACTCAGCGAAGAAGCGCTGATTCAAATCCTGAAAGAGCCGAAAAATGCGCTGACCAAGCAGTATCAGGCGCTGTTTAACCTGGAAGGCGTCGATCTGGAATTCCGTGACGAAGCGCTGGACGCTATCGCCAGGAAAGCAATGGCGCGTAAAACCGGCGCCCGTGGCCTGCGTTCTATCGTCGAAGCGGCGCTGCTGGATACCATGTACGATTTGCCATCTATGGAAGACGTCGAAAAAGTGGTGATCGACGAGTCCGTTATTGCCGGTCAGAGTAAGCCGTTGCTGATTTACGGCAAACCGGAAGCGCAGGCTTCTGGCGAATAATTAAACATTCATACAATCAGTTAGCCAAAAAAGGGGGGATTTTATCTCCCCTTTCGTTTTTCCTGTAAACACGCCGTTGAATGTGTGGGAAACATCCCCATATACTGACGTACATGTTATAGGTGGTATGGAGCACAGCTATACTATCTGATTACCTGGCGGACACTAAACTAAGAGAGAGCTCTATGAATCCTGAGCGTTCTGAACGCATTGAAATCCCCGTATTGCCCTTGCGCGATGTGGTGGTTTATCCGCACATGGTCATACCCTTATTTGTAGGGCGGGAAAAATCTATCCGTTGTCTGGAAGCGGCTATGGACCATGATAAAAAAATCATGCTGGTCGCCCAGAAGGAAGCATCGACGGATGAGCCGGGTGTAAACGATCTTTTCACCGTCGGGACCGTGGCCTCTATTTTGCAGATGCTGAAACTGCCTGACGGCACCGTAAAAGTGCTGGTCGAGGGGTTACAGCGCGCGCGTATTTCCGCGCTGTCTGACAACGGCGAACATTTCTCCGCGAAGGCGGAGTACCTTGATTCGCCAGCCATTGATGAGCGTGAACAAGAAGTGCTGGTGCGTACCGCTATCAGCCAGTTCGAAGGCTACATCAAGCTGAACAAAAAAATTCCGCCGGAAGTGCTGACGTCACTCAATAGCATTGACGACCCTGCACGTCTGGCTGACACCATCGCCGCGCATATGCCGCTGAAACTGGCGGATAAACAGTCCGTACTGGAGATGTCCGACGTTAACGAACGTCTGGAATATCTGATGGCGATGATGGAATCTGAAATCGATCTGCTGCAGGTTGAGAAACGCATTCGCAACCGCGTGAAAAAGCAGATGGAGAAATCCCAGCGCGAGTACTATCTGAACGAGCAAATGAAAGCGATTCAGAAAGAGCTTGGCGAGATGGACGACGCGCCGGACGAAAACGAAGCGCTGAAGCGTAAGATCGACGCGGCGAAAATGCCGAAAGAGGCGAAAGAGAAAGCGGAAGCGGAACTGCAGAAGCTGAAAATGATGTCTCCGATGTCGGCGGAAGCGACCGTGGTGCGCGGCTACATCGACTGGATGGTGCAGGTGCCGTGGAATGCGCGTAGCAAGGTCAAAAAAGACCTGCGTCAGGCGCAGGAAATCCTCGATACTGACCATTATGGTCTGGAGCGCGTGAAAGACCGCATCCTTGAGTATCTCGCGGTTCAAAGCCGTGTAAATAAAATCAAGGGGCCGATCCTGTGTCTGGTGGGGCCGCCGGGGGTAGGTAAAACCTCGTTGGGCCAGTCCATCGCTAAAGCAACAGGGCGTAAATACATCCGTATGGCGCTGGGCGGCGTGCGTGATGAAGCGGAAATCCGCGGTCATCGCCGGACTTACATTGGCTCTATGCCGGGTAAACTGATCCAAAAAATGGCCAAAGTGGGGGTTAAAAACCCACTGTTCCTGCTCGATGAGATCGACAAAATGTCTTCTGACATGCGCGGCGATCCGGCTTCCGCACTGCTGGAAGTGCTGGATCCGGAGCAGAACGTGGCGTTCAGCGATCATTACCTGGAAGTGGATTACGATCTCAGCGATGTGATGTTCGTCGCCACTTCCAACTCCATGAACATTCCGGCGCCGCTGCTGGATCGTATGGAAGTGATCCGTCTGTCCGGTTATACCGAAGACGAGAAGCTGAATATTGCTAAACGTCACCTGCTGCCGAAGCAGATCGAGCGTAACGCGCTGAAGAAAGGCGAACTGACGGTCGACGATAGCGCGATTATCGGTATTATCCGCTATTACACGCGTGAAGCGGGCGTTCGTAGTCTGGAGCGTGAAATCTCCAAACTGTGCCGCAAAGCGGTTAAACAACTGTTGCTCGATAAGTCGTTAAAACATATCGAAATTAACGGTGATAATCTGCACGACTACCTCGGTGTGCAGCGCTTTGACTATGGCCGCGCGGATAGCGAAAACCGCGTAGGTCAGGTGACGGGCCTGGCGTGGACGGAAGTGGGCGGCGATCTGTTGACCATCGAAACCGCCTGCGTCCCGGGCAAAGGCAAGTTGACCTACACCGGCTCGCTCGGTGAAGTGATGCAGGAATCCATTCAGGCGGCGCTGACCGTGGTGCGTGCGCGCGCGGAAAAACTGGGTATTAATCCGGACTTTTACGAAAAACGCGATATCCACGTTCACGTGCCGGAAGGCGCAACGCCGAAAGACGGTCCAAGCGCCGGTATCGCGATGTGTACCGCGCTGGTTTCCTGCCTGACCGGTAATCCGGTGCGCGCAGATGTGGCAATGACCGGTGAGATCACGCTGCGTGGTCAGGTGTTGCCGATCGGCGGCCTGAAAGAAAAACTGTTGGCGGCGCATCGCGGCGGGATTAAAACGGTCTTAATTCCGTTCGAAAATAAACGTGACCTGGAGGAAATTCCGGACAACGTGATTGCCGATCTGGATATTCATCCTGTGAAGCGCATTGAGGAAGTTCTGACGCTTGCTCTGCAAAACGAACCGTCTGGAATGCAGGTTGTAACCGCAAAATAGTGACCTCGCGCAAATAGCGCTAATAAAAACAGGGCTGGCAGGCTATTTCGGACTTGCCAGCCTTTTTTTGTATAGCTAATTTAGATGGTTGATTGGGTCTGCCACCATTAACGGGTGTTGTAAGGGCGTGGCAGGCCTGATATAACTGCTGCGCGGTCGTACTTCGAAGGATTCAGGTGCGATATAAATTATAAAGAGGAAGAGAAGAGTGAATAAATCTCAACTGATCGAAAAAATTGCTGCAGGGGCTGATATCTCTAAGGCTGCGGCTGGACGTGCGTTAGATGCGATTATTGCTTCTGTTACCGAATCTCTGAAAGAAGGGGATGACGTTGCACTGGTAGGCTTTGGTACTTTTGCTGTTAAAGAGCGTGCTGCCCGTACTGGTCGCAACCCGCAAACAGGTAAAGAGATCACCATCGCCGCTGCCAAAGTGCCGAGTTTCCGTGCAGGTAAAGCGCTGAAAGACGCGGTAAACTAAGCGTGATCCCCTCGGGGGATGTGACAAAGTACAAGGGCGCATCAACTGATGTGCCTTTTTTATTGGCGATTCGGGACTTTCTGTGCGTTGCGGGCTGACAATTGCCCTCGTTTCTTGTCACAATAGGCTTTTGTGCGCCGCGTTCAGAAAATGCGATGCGCGTGAAGTCTCTATACGCAAATCATTCAGGTTGCGTCGACGCGGCTACTGAGCGAATCACTCAGTAGCCAGCAGAGAAGCCGCCTGAAAGATAAAGTGTAAAGTCACCTACAGCGGAGTGTGGTTACACCATGATGGACAGCTTACGCACGGCTGCAAACAGTCTCGTGCTCAAGATTATTTTCGTTATCATTATCGTGTCGTTCATTTTGACCGGCGTTAGTGGTTACCTGATTGGCGGAAGCAATAACTACGCCGCAAAAGTGAATGGCCAGGAAATCAGCCGGGCACAGTTTGAGAATGCGTTTAATAACGAACGTAACCGTATGCAGCAGCAGTTGGGCGACAGGTATTCTGAACTGGCGGCCAACGAAGGTTATATGAAAAGCCTGCGCCAGCAGGTGCTGAATCGTCTGATAGATGAAGCGCTGTTGGATCAATATTCTCGCGAACTGAAACTGGGCATCAGCGATGAGCAGGTAAAGCAGGCGATTTTCGCCACTCCCGCTTTTCAGGTGGACGGTAAGTTTGACAACAACCGCTATAACGCGATTGTGAATCAGATGGGAATGACCGCCGATCAGTACGCTCAGGCGCTGCGTAACCAGCTTACCACTCAGCAACTGATCAACGGCGTGGCCGGTACTGATTTTATGCTGAAAGGGGAAACCGACGAACTGGCGGCATTAGTCTCTCAACAGCGCGTGGTGCGTGAAGCCGTTATTGATGTCAACGCGCTGGCGGCGAAGCAGCAGGTGACCGATCAGGAAGTGTCCAGCTACTACGATCAGAATAAAGTCCGCTTTATGACGCCGGAACAGTTCCGCGTAAGCTATATCAAGCTGGATGCCGCGACGATGCAGGCACCGGTCAGCGATGCGGATATTCAGGCCTATTATGACCAGCATGTAGATCAGTTTACTCAGCCGGAGCGTATTCGTTACAGCATTATTCAGACCAAAACGGAAGATGATGCGAAAGCGGTACTGGATGCGCTGAACAAGGGCGAAGATTTCGCCACGCTGGCGAAAGAGAAATCTACCGATATCATCTCTGCGCGTAATGGCGGCGATATGGGCTGGCTGGAAGAGTCTGCCACGGTGCCGGAACTGAAAAACGCCGGATTAAAAGAAAAAGGCCAGATATCTGGCGTGATTAAGTCGTCTGTCGGTTTTCTGGTGGCGCGTCTGGATGATATTCAGCCTGCCAAAGTGAAACCGTTAAGCGAGGTTCGCGACGACATTGCCGCGAAAGTGAAACAGGAAAAAGCGCTGGATGCTTACTATGCGTTGCAGCAGAAAGTGAGCGATGCGGCAAGCAACGACAATGAGTCGTTAGCAGGCGCTGAACAGGTCGCTGGCGTAAAAGCCGTTGAAACCGGCTGGTTTAGCCGTGACACCTTACCGGAAGAGCTGAACTTCAAACCGGTAGCCGATGCTATCTTTAATGGCGGTCTGGTGGGCGAAAACGGTACGCCGGGGCCGAATTCAGACATTATCACCGTGGATGGTGACCGGGCTTTTGTCGTACGCGTGAGCGAACATAAACCTGAAGCCGTGAAGCCGTTGGCAGAAGTGAAAGAACAGGTCACTGCCCTGGTGAAGCATAATAAAGCGGAACAACAGGCGAAGCTGGATGCGGAAAAACTGCTGGTCGAGCTGAAAGCGGGCAAAGGCGCGGAAGCGATGAAAGCGGCGGGTCTGAGTTTTGGCGAGCCTAAAACGTTAAGTCGTACCAGTCAGGATCCGGTGAGTCAGGCGGCCTTTGCATTAAGCCTTCCGACGAAAGATAAGCCAGTTTATGGCGTGGCGAACGATATGCAGGGTAACGTCGTTCTGCTGGCGTTTGACGAGGTGAAAGCGGGCGCCATGCCGGAAGCGCAGAAAAAAGCGATGGTGCAGGGCATCACGCAGAACAATGCGCAAATTGTCTTTGAGGCGCTGATGAGCAATCTGCGTAAAGAGGCGAAAATCAAAATCGGCGACGCTCTGGAACAGCAGTAATCGTCGAGGCGCTTCGCAAAAAATTGCAAAACGTTGTATCCCACAAAGGCCGCTTTCGCGGCCTTTTCCATTTCTGAGAATTGCCGTTTGTTCGTTTTTCTCCGCCCCGCTATCGTGGCTGCACTGTTAACAAACAAGGAGAAAACAGTATGAAACACGGAATTAAAGCACTGCTTATTACGCTTTCTTTAACCTGCGCGGGCATGGCCCATAGCGCGCTGGCGGCGACGCCTGTCGCAAAAAATGCAGCGGTGGAAACAAAAGCGGATACGCCTTCTTCATCCTCCGCCAAAGCGGCATTACCTGCTAAAGCCAGCGATGATGAAGGTACCAGGGTGAGCATTAATACCGCGTCTGCGGAGGATCTGGCGCGGGTGATGAACGGCGTTGGGCTGAAAAAAGCGCAGGCTATTGTGAGCTATCGGGAGGAGTATGGTCCTTTTAAAACGGTGGATGATTTAAAGCAGGTGCCGGGAATGGGAAGCGCGCTGGTGGAGCGTAATCTGGCAGTTTTAACATTGTAATCACTTGCACAGTGGCCAAAATTTGCCAGACTGTAGAGGTCATACCAGTTATGACCTCTGTACTTGTCGTTTACTTATAACAACAACGTAAGGTTATTGCGCTATGCAAACACAAATCAAAGTTCGTGGATATCATCTTGATGTTTATCAACATGTTAATAATGCCCGCTATCTGGAGTTTCTGGAAGAGGCCCGTTGGGATGGTCTGGAAAACAGCGACAGCTTTCAGTGGATGACGGCCCGCAATATTGCCTTTGTGGTGGTAAACATCAATATAAATTACCGTCGCCCGGCGGTATTGAGCGATCTATTGACCGTGACCAGCCAGGTACAACAGCTTAACGGTAAAAGCGGCGTATTAAGCCAGACGATTACGCTGGAGCCAGAAGGGCAGGTGGTGGCCGATGCGCTCATCACGTTTGTTTGTATTGATTTAAAAACGCAAAAAGCGCTGCCGCTGGAAGGCGAATTGCGTGAAAAGCTGGAACAGATGGTGCAATAACGCTTCGCAGTCTGATGGCGTTGAACTTGTCCGGCCTGGCGATATTGACCATGGTGAATATCGCCAGGCCGGATAAGGTGCATGCGCCGCCATCCGGCAAAACAATCACCTTAACCCGTTTTTTTGCTTCATTGCCGCCATCACCGCCGCTTTATTCGACAGATAATGATTCAGGCCGTTAGCGCGCAGATTACAGGCTGCGCAATGACCACAGCCATCGCCTTTAATGCCGTTATAGCAGGTCAGCGTCTCTTCGCGAACCAAATCCAGTTGGCCCCAATAATCGGCCAGCGCCCAGGTTTCAGCTTTATCAATCCACATTAAGGGCGTTTCGAAACGGATATCTTTCGCCATGCCCAGATTCACCGCGTGATTCAGCGCTTTGACGAACTCATCGCGACAGTCTGGATAGCCGGAAAAATCGGTCTCGCAAACGCCGGTGATCACCGCTTCGGCTTTGACCTGATAAGCGTAAATCGCCGCCAGCGTCAGAAAGAGAATATTGCGTCCCGGTACGAAAGTATTGGGGATACCGTCAGCGTTCGGTTCATAGTCCGGCACCGGAATGCTATCCCGCGTCAGGCTGCTGACCGCCAGTTCGTTCAGCAAAGTGACATCCAGCACTTTATGCGCGCGTGCGCCAAGTTTTAACGCCAGTGCGCGCGCGACATCAATCTCTGCGCGGTGGCGCTGACCATAATCAAACGTGACACAATGCACTTCATCATACTGATGCCGCGCTTGCGCCAGACAAGTGGTGGAGTCCTGACCTCCACTAAATACAACAACGGCGCGTTTCATAGTTATCCTGATCAATGACGAAAACCAATATGGTAACGCGTACGGATAATCCCGACCAGCTTCTTCACGGCGAAGGCGGCGGAAGCCAGGCTTCGCTAAATTCAAACCAGCCGCGAGGGGTGAGTCGAACGCCGTTAACGCCCGGTGGGGCGCTGATGCGATAGTGATAATTAAATAGTGGCGTAAGTGTGGCGTCATCCATCAGGTTGGCAAAAACTTGTTGTAGCGCGGCGCGGCGATCTTTTTCATTGGGCTGAATTTGCAGAGCGTCAAGCGTAGCCTGCAGATGGGAAAACGCAGGCGCGTCAAGGACATGCGGCCAGATCTGATCGCAACGTAGCCACTGCTCCAGCGTATATTCCGGCGCTTCGCCGATCAGCCTGTCGCCCATCATCAGATCCGCTTGCGCCAACGCAGGGCAGTTATCCCAGTTTTTGGCATTATGAAAAATCAACGTTAACTCACAGCCGAGCGTCGCCAGGTAATGTCGAAGCTGTTCCGCCATCGTATGCAGCTCTACGGGAAGGTGATACGCCAGGGTAAGTTTTTTCGGCAATGGCGTTTCATCAACGTCCTGCCATTGCGGGATTGTCCAGCCGGGTAGCAGCCCCTGACTTGGCATAATCAAGTTCTCATCTACCGGTAAGGTTTTCAGCAGCGAAGTATGATGGATAATATGTATCAGACGCCGCGCCTGCTGTACGTTGAGCCGTGAGCCCTTTTTGAGGGTTAAATAACAAAAGCCAAGACTGATACCACTACTTACCTGACTCAGCGTCGCCAGCTCTTCCGGTTTGCCGATGGCAATCTGCACCGGATGGCGGCAACTGGTGCCCAGATCCTGGGCAAACAGTTGCGGGGTGATCCAGAATTCAATCGCTTTCAGTAGCGGATGGCTGAGGTGATAATGGTCATGACTTTCCAGACGCACCAGTTCCGGCGTGAACAACGCCAGGCGAAAAGGACCGGTGCCGATAAGCGGCAGGTCAGGATGCGCCAGACCGCTACAATAGCTCGCCAGACGATGCGCCAGCCAGTAATCAGGTCGGTGAAGGAGAAAGGTCAGGCACTGAGGATGCGTTACTTCGATCCGTGCGACGCTAATAAACAATTTGCTTAGCGCCGGTAGGGTAAGCAGCCTTTCCAGGCGTTCGTGTAGCTGCGCGGTATCCACCGCATCGCCATTATGCCAGTGCAGCGTGGAGCGAATATAAAAATCCCAGCGTAAACCGTCGGCGGAAACCTTCCAGTGATGCGCCAAATCCCCGCAAGGATATTGGCTATCGCGGTCGAAGCGCGTTAACCCGGAAAAAACTTGCCCTGCGAGATGCTGTTCCGCGCGTCCTGGCAGAAAACCCGGCTGCAGCGGATCAAGCGGACGATAGTAGGGAATACGCAATGTCGGCGTATCGTTTTGCCATTGGCCGCCCATAAAAGGCTGGAGCATCGCCCGTAACTCGCCCGGCGCCAGCTGCGCCAGTTCCAGTACGTTGAGCTGCTGCCCTTTTTCCAGCGCCTGTTCCATCATGGCGGTGCGGAGCGATTCCGGCGTGACCAGAAACTGGAGCCGTCCACGTTTCCCGCGTCCGGACTGCGCCTCCCATCTTAGCCAACCCGCCTGCTGGGCCTGACGCAGCAGCGTTCGCAGATGGCGCTCGCTACAAAAACAGCGTTCGGCCAGTTCGCTAACGGTGACATGTTGCGTTTCCCCGGCGGAAGGCTGCCAGAGGCGTTGATATTGATTAAGCCGATTCAGTAGCCTCATAGAAACCCGGAACACTTCCTTTTATCTGTTCACTATTACTTCCGTATATCTCAGGTAATACTGAACAACAAGTTAACCGCGTCACAGTGTGGAGAAAGAGATGGCCCGTCTGGCAGCATTTGATATGGATGGCACGTTATTAATGCCCGATCACCATTTGGGTAGAGAAACGATCGCCACGCTGTCGCGTCTGCGCGAACGCGATATCACCCTGACATTCGCTACGGGTCGTCATGTGCTGGAGATGCGGCATATTCTGGGGACGCTTTCACTGGATGCTTATCTTATTACCGGTAACGGGACGCGAATTCACTCGCTGGAAGGCGACGTGCTGCATCGTCAGGATCTCGATCCTCAGGTTGCCGATACGGTGATGCACCATGCCTGGGATACCCGAGCCAGTATGCATGTGTTTAATGACAACGGCTGGTTTACAGGCCAGGAGATCCCCGCGCTACTCCAGGCGCACGTCTACAGCGGCTTTCGTTATCAGGTTATCGATATAAAAAGTATTCCGGCCCATCAGGTGACGAAGATCTGTTTTTGCGGCGATCATGACGATCTGATCCGTTTGCGCATTCAGCTCAATGAGGCGCTGGAAGAACGCGCGCACCTCTGTTTCTCTGCCGTCGACTGCCTGGAAGTGCTACCGCTGGGGTGCAATAAAGGATCGGCGCTGGCGGTATTGAGCAACCATTTAGGGCTTTCACTGGCAGATTGCATGGCGTTTGGCGACGCGATGAACGATCGGGAAATGCTGGGCAGCGTCGGGCGGGGGCTCATTATGGGCAATGCCATGCCGCAGCTTATCGCCGCGCTGCCACACCTTTCGGTTATCGGACATTGTGGTAATCAAGCGGTATCACACTTTTTGACGCATTGGCTGGACAATCCGCATCTACCTTATTCCCCCGAATGAGAGATCTCTTCCAGCAAGCCAGACATTCAGTCTGGCTTTTTTTTGGTTTTTAGTCGCCGGTAAGTAATTTTGCGATGGCCGCTGACCACGGCGTCAAATCGCCGATATGGTCGCTAACCCAGGCCGGATGGTAATAGGTATCCAGATAGCGATCGCCGCTATCGCACAATAACGTCACGATAGCGCCGGTTTCTCCAGCCTCGCGCATCCGGGCCGCAAGCTGCAGAGCTCCCCACATATTCGTGCCGGTAGAGGCGCCGACTTTACGGCCTAGCTGCGTTTCCAGCCAGTGTGTGGTGGCAACGCTGGCGGCGTCCGGCACGCGCAGCATCTCATCCACGACATCCGGAATAAAAGAAGGCTCTACTCGCGGACGACCAACTCCTTCAATTTTACTGCCCACCGGGCTGCGTAATGAAGCGTCGCGATCCTGCCAGTAAGGTAAAAAGACGGAATTTTCCGGATCCACCACCATGAGCTGAGTATCATAGCCCTGGCTGCGAATATAGCGCCCAATCGTCGCAGAGGTTCCGCCCGTTCCGGCGCTCATGACGATAAATCGCGGTACCGGATGGGGTTCGTTGCGCATCTGGCGGAAAATACTGTCGGCAATATTATTGTTGCCCCGCCAGTCGGTAGCTCGTTCTGCGTAGGTAAACTGGTCCATATAGTGACCGTTCAGTTCATGCGCCAGCCGCTCGGAGGCGGCATAAATTTCGCAGGCGCTCTCCACAAAATGACAGTGGCCGCCGTAAAATTGAATCTGTTCGATTTTACGTTTTGCGGTACAGGCGGGCATGACGGCGATGAACGGCAGTCCCAGTAAACGCGCGAACCAGGCTTCGGAAATCGCCGTTGAGCCTGATGACGCTTCAATAATCGGAGTGCCTTCTTTAATCCAGCCATTGCACAGCCCATAAAGGAACAGCGAGCGCGCCAGACGATGCTTGAGGCTACCGGTGGGATGCGTGCTTTCGTCTTTCAGGTAAAGCTGGATACCTGGAAATGCCGACAGGGGCAAACGAATAAGATGCGTATCCGCCGAGCGCTGGTGGTCAGCGTTAATTTCATTAATGGCATTTTTAACCCAATTGCTACTCATCATTAATATCCATTTATCATTTTGTGCCAAGAGTAGCGAAAAGTACGGAAAAAATTGTTGCTATTTGACCTTTAAATTACAATGTAAGGAGAAAAATATTCTCTATGGAGTGGGTATGTTAGATAAAATTGACCGTAAGCTGCTTTGCTTATTGCAGCAGGATTGTACCCTCTCTTTGCAGGCGCTGGCGGATGCCGTTAATCTGACGACAACGCCTTGCTGGAAGCGGCTTAAACGCCTGGAAGATGACGGTATCCTGCTTGGCAGGGTCGCGCTGCTGGACCCGGAAAAACTGGGCCTGGGATTAACCGCTTTTGTGTTGATAAAAACGCAGCACCACAGCAGTGAATGGTACTGTCGGTTCGTGACCGTCGTCTCTGAGATGCCGGAAGTGCTTGGCTTCTGGCGGATGGCGGGGGAATACGACTATCTGATGCGAGTTCAGGTGGCCGACATGAAGCGGTATGACGACTTCTATAAACGTCTGGTCAATAGCGTCCCAGGACTGTCAGACGTCACCTCCAGTTTTGCGATGGAACAGATTAAGTACACCACCTCTCTGCCCATTGAATAATTCTCCCGGTATTGCCGGAAATCATATCAGGAAATAACGCGTGCGATTATTTGCTCAATTAAGCTGGTACTTTCGCCGGGAATGGCGTCGCTATCTTGGCGCGGTGGCCCTGCTTATGCTTATTGCGATGCTTCAGCTGATCCCGCCCAAAGTGGTGGGGATTGTCGTGGATGGCGTAACCGCACAGCATTTTACTCCAGGCCGAATAGCGATGTGGATTGGCACCATTGCCCTGATCGCCGTAGTGGTCTATTTGTTGCGCTATGTCTGGCGCGTGCTGCTATTTGGCGCCTCTTATCAATTAGCCGTTGAACTGCGTGAAGATTATTATCGCCAGTTGAGTCGTCAGCATCCTGAATTTTATCAGCGCCATCGGACGGGCGATCTGATCGCGCGTGCGACGAATGATGTGGATCGCGTCGTATTTGCGGCGGGCGAGGGCGTTCTGACGCTGGTTGACTCGCTGGTAATGGGCTGCGCGGTACTGATTGTCATGTCGACGCAAATTAGCTGGCAGCTAACGCTATTAGCGCTGTTGCCGATGCCGATTATGGCGCTGATGATCAAACGTTACGGCGATCGGCTGCATGACTATTTCAAACTGGCGCAGGCCGCCTTCTCCAGCCTGAACGACCGCACGCAGGAGAGTCTGACCAGCATCCGTATGATCAAAGCGTTTGGTCTGGAGGACCGCCAGTCTTCGCTGTTTGCGGCGGATGCCGAAGATACCGGCAAGAAAAATATGCGCGTGGCGCGTATTGACGCGCGTTTTGATCCAACCATTTACATCGCCATTGGCATGGCGAACCTGCTCGCGATTAGCGGCGGAAGCTGGATGGTGGTTAACGGCAGCCTGACGCTGGGCGAACTCACCAGCTTTATGATGTATCTGGGGTTGATGATTTGGCCGATGCTGGCGCTGGCCTGGATGTTTAATATCGTGGAGCGGGGTAGCGCCGCTTACAGCCGCATCCGCGCCATGCTGGCGGAAGCGCCGGTAGTTAAGGATGGCGAAGAGCCGGTCCCGGCGGGGCGTGGCGAACTGACGGCGGCCATTCGTGAGTTTTGCTATCCGCAAACGACGCATCCGGCGCTGGAGAATGTGAACTTTCGTCTTAAACCGGGTCAGATGCTGGGGATATGCGGTCCGACCGGCGCGGGGAAAAGCACAATATTGTCGCTTATCCAGCGCCATTTTGATGTGACGCAGGGAGAGATCCGTTTCCATGACGTGCCGTTGACGCATCTGCAGCTGGATAGCTGGCGTAGCCGACTGGCGGTCGTCAGCCAGACGCCGTTTTTGTTCTCGGACTCTATTGCCAATAATATTGCGCTCGGACGCCCGGAGGCGACTCAGGAGGAGATTGAACAGGTGGCGCGTTTAGCCAGCGTACATGAGGATATTCTCCGTTTGCCTCAGGGCTACGACACGCAGGTAGGTGAACGTGGCGTCATGTTATCGGGAGGGCAAAAACAGCGTATCTCGATTGCCAGAGCGCTGCTGTTAAATGCGGAAATTCTGCTTCTCGATGATGCGCTTTCAGCAGTAGATGGTCGTACGGAGCATCAGATTTTGCATAATTTGCGCCAGTGGGGCGAAGGGCGTACGGTCATCATCAGCGCGCATCGTTTATCCGCGCTGACCGACGCCAATGAAATTATCGTTATGCAACATGGTCATGTTGTTCAGCGCGGCGATCACGATCAACTGGCGCAGCAGATTGGCTGGTATCGCGATATGTATCGCTATCAGCAACTGGAGGCCGCTCTGGATGACGCGCCGGAACGCGGCGAGGAGGCGGTGAATGCGTAGTTTTGGACAGCTATGGCCGACGCTGAAACGGTTGCTGGCGTATGGCTCGCCATGGCGAAAACCGCTCTCTGTCGCGGTGATGATGCTGTGGATTGCGGCGGCGGCGGAGGTTAGCGGTCCGCTGCTGATCAGCTATTTCATTGATAACATGGTGGCCCGCCACCATTTACCGTTGGGCAAGGTCGCGGGGCTGGCGGCCGCCTATGTGGGGCTACAGTTTCTGGCGGCGGGTCTGCATTACGCCCAGTCTTTATTATTTAACCGGGCGGCCGTTGGCGTGGTTCAGTCCTTGCGCACGGACGTCATGGATGCCGCCTTGCGCCAGCCGCTAAGCGCCTTCGACACGCAGCCTGTCGGACAATTAATTTCACGTGTGACCAACGATACGGAAGTCATCCGCGATCTGTACGTCACGGTCGTCGCAACGGTATTACGTAGCGCGGCGTTGATCGGCGCCATGCTGGTCGCCATGTTCAGCCTTGACTGGCGGATGGAGCTGGTGGCGATTTTGATTTTTCCGGCGGTATTGACCGTGATGATCATTTATCAGCGCTACAGCACGCCGATTGTACGCCGCGTGCGGGCATATCTGGCGGATATTAACGACGGCTTTAACGAAATCATCAACGGGATGAGCGTAATTCAGCAGTTTCGCCAGCAGGCGCGCTTCGGCGAACGCATGGGCGAGGCCAGCCGCTCGCACTACATGGCGCGGATGCAGACGCTGCGCTTGGATGGCTTTTTATTGCGTCCGCTGCTTAGCCTCTTTTCCGCGCTCATTTTGTGCGGTCTGTTGATGCTTTTCAGCTTTACGTCTGCCGGCACGATTGAGGTCGGGGTGCTGTATGCGTTCATTAGCTATTTATCACGTCTGAACGAGCCGCTCATTGAACTGACCACCCAGCAATCCATGCTACAGCAGGCGGTTGTGGCGGGAGAACGTGTTTTTGAACTGATGGATCGCCCGCGCCAGCGCTATGGCAGCGATGACAGGCCGTTACAAAGCGGGGCGATTGATATTGATCATCTGTCGTTTGCTTACCGCGACGATAATCTTGTTTTACAGGACATTACGCTATCAGTACCGTCCCGTAGCTTTGTGGCGCTGGTGGGGCACACCGGCAGCGGGAAGAGCACGCTCGCCAGCTTATTAATGGGGTATTACCCCCTGACACAAGGCGAAATTCGGCTGGATGGGCGAGAAATCGCCTCTCTTAATCATCGCGTTTTACGCCAGGGCGTGGCGATGGTTCAACAGGACCCGGTAGTGATGGCGGATACCTTTCTGGCTAATGTGACGCTGGGGCGCGATGTCTCCGAGGCGCAGGTGTGGCAGGCGCTGGAAACGGTACAACTGGCAGATCTGGCGCGCGGCTTGAGCGACGGGCTGCATACGCATCTCGGCGAGCAGGGAAATACGCTGTCCGTCGGGCAAAAACAGCTATTGGCGCTGGCGCGCGTGCTGGTTGACGCCCCGCAAATATTAATTCTTGATGAAGCGACGGCCAGCATCGATTCCGGCACTGAGCAGGCGATACAGCAGGCGCTGGCGGCGATTCGCGAGCGCACCACGCTGGTGGTTATTGCCCATCGTCTATCGACAATCGTGGAGGCGGATACCATTCTGGTTCTCCATCGCGGCCAGGCGGTGGAGCGCGGGACGCATCAACAATTGCTGGCGGCGCAAGGGCGCTACTGGCAAATGTATCAATTACAGTTAGTTGGCGAGGAGTTAGCCGCCAGCGTACACGAAGAACCCGGCCCTGCGGCGTAAGGTTTGGCGCCACAGGGCAAAACCTCGCCCATCATGCACCGTCGTGGTGCGTTTTTCTTTCCCTGCTTCGATTTTGGGGCGCGTCAATATAAAGACGCGCCGCTAACCGCGCTTTTCCTCGCTCGCCAGCTTCTGGCACATCCTTTGCAATATCCATTCTGAAGAGTCCATGCGCGGCGGCAGCCGTTACCTAATTCTGACTGGAGGGTTCTATGAAGCTGGTTACCGTAATTATCAAACCGTTCAAGCTGGAGGACGTGCGGGAGGCGCTTTCTTCCATTGGCATTCAGGGACTGACCGTCACCGAAGTGAAAGGGTTTGGCCGTCAGAAAGGACACGCCGAACTGTATCGCGGCGCGGAGTACAGCGTGAATTTCCTGCCGAAGGTCAAAATTGATGTGGCTATCGCCGACGACCAACTGGAAGAGGTGATCGATATCATCAGTAAAGCGGCTTACACCGGAAAAATTGGCGACGGCAAAATTTTCGTCGCGGAGCTCATGCGCGTTATTCGGATTCGTACCGGCGAAGCTGACGAAGCAGCGCTGTAAGACCCGCCACACAGCAACAGGAAATGAAAAAATGAAGATAGCGATGATAAAAACCACACTGGCTTCACTGGCGCTGCTGCCTGGGCTAACGATAGCCGCGCCGGCGGTTGCCGATAAAGCGGATAGTGCTTTTATGATGATTTGCACCGCGCTGGTGCTGTTCATGACGATACCGGGTATCGCGCTGTTTTACGGCGGATTAATTCGCGCCAAGAACGTGCTGTCAATGTTAACGCAAGTGACCGTCACCTTTGCGCTGGTCTGTATTTTATGGGTGGTGTACGGCTATTCGCTGGCTTTTGGCGAAGGGAATCATTTTTTCGGTAATGCCGATGGGGCGATGTTGAAGAATATCGCGTTGACGGCGGTAACGGGGACGATTTATCAGTATATTCATGTCGCGTTTCAGGGATCTTTCGCCTGTATTACCGTCGGGCTGATTGTCGGCGCGCTGGCGGAGCGTATTCGTTTTTCGGCGGTACTGATTTTTGTCGTGGTGTGGTTCACGCTCTCTTATATCCCGATTGCGCACATGGTGTGGGGCGGCGGCCTGCTGGCTGCTCACGGCGCGCTGGATTTTGCTGGTGGTACAGTGGTGCATATTAACGCCGCTATCGCTGGGCTGGTGGGGGCTTATTTAATTGGCAAACGCGTCGGCTTTGGGAAGGAAGCATTTAAACCCCATAACCTGCCGATGGTCTTTACCGGTACTGCGATTCTGTATATCGGCTGGTTTGGATTTAACGCGGGTTCTGCCGGTAGCGCAAACGAGATAGCAGCGCTGGCCTTTGTGAACACCGTGGTGGCGACCGCCGCCGCGATTCTGGGGTGGATTATCGGCGAGTGGACGCTACGCGGTAAGCCTTCCCTGCTGGGAGCGTGTTCCGGCGCGATTGCCGGTCTGGTCGGCGTGACGCCAGCCTGTGGCTATGTTGGCGTTGGCGGCGCGCTGGTTATCGGCGTTATTGCGGGTCTGGCGGGATTGTGGGGAGTCACCATGCTTAAACGTCTGCTACGGGTAGATGATCCGTGCGACGTATTTGGCGTTCACGGCGTTTGCGGAATAGTCGGCTGTATCCTGACCGGCGTTTTTGCCGCCAGTTCGCTGGGCGGCGTTGGCTTTGTCGACGGCGTTACGATGGGACATCAGGTGATGGTACAGCTGGAAAGTATTGCTATTACGGTCGTCTGGTCCGGCGTTGTCGCGTTTGTTGGTTACAAACTGGCGGATATCCTTGTTGGACTGCGTGTACCGGAAGAGCAGGAGCGCGAGGGGCTGGATGTGAACAGTCACGGCGAGAATGCGTATAACGCGTGATTGCGCAACATGCCTGATGGCGCTGCGCTTATCCAGTTTACCGTAGGCCGGATAAGCGCAGCGTCATCAGGCCATTAACGCCGCATAGCGGCATGTTTTTTAATTGTGATTACGCATTACCCCTTCCTGCACGGTTGAAGCGACCAGCGCGCCATCCTGAGTATAAAACTCGCCGCGAACAAAGCCCCGGGCGCTGGAGGCGGAAGTGCTCTCCACGCTATAAAGTAGCCATTCATTAAAATTGAACGGGCGATGGAACCACATAGAGTGATCGATAGTGGCGATCTGAATGCCCTTTTCCAGAAAACCGATGCCGTGAGGCTGAAGCGCGACGGGAAGGAAATTCAGATCCGAGGCATATCCCAGTAAATATTGATGGACGCGAATGTCATCCGGAACGGTGCCGTTGGCGCGAATCCATACCTGACGCACAGGCGCGGCGACGTGACCTTTCAACGGATTGTGAAATTCGACGGGACGAATTTCCAGCGGGCGATCGCAGAGAAACTTTTCTTTCAGAATCGGCGGCAGTAAATGCGCCAGCGATTGCGCGATTTCCGTTTCTGACGGTAGTCCTTCCGGCCCGACTGCCGTCGGCATGGTTTTTTGATGTTCAAAACCCGGTTCCGGTGCCTGGAATGAGGCGGTCATGTAAAAGATGGGTTTCCCGTTCTGAATAGCGGCAACGCGGCGGGCGCTGAAGCTATTCCCATCGCGCAGCACTTCTACGTCATAGATAATGGGTTTTTGGCTGTCGCCTGGCCGCAGAAAATAACTGTGGAATGAATGTACCAGTCGCGCTTCCGGCACCGTTTCTTTGGCGGCATAGAGCGCCTGGCCCACCACCTGACCGCCAAATACCTGGCGCAGCCCTAAGTCTTCACTTTGGCCCCGAAAGAGTCCTTCTTCAATTTTTTCCAGATTCAATAATGTCAGCAAATTATTCAGTGTCTGACTCATACATACTCTCCAGGTGACAACGATGCCGAAGCGAGGTAGGGCAGAGTATAACGCAATTTTGCAAGTGGTCCGATGGGTACAAAAGTCTGAATAACAGACCAATTCCAGGCAAAAATGAGTGACATGTGCCACACTTAATCACGTTATGTTTCTGTTAACCACTCTTCCGGCGGGGGGAAAGGCCTGCTGGTGCATTGATGATAAGGAGAATTGAATGAAACTCGTGCACATCGTAAGTGGTTTAGCGGTTGCGATATCTCTGGCGGCCTGCGCTGATAAAAGCGCTGATATCCAGACGCCTGCGCCAAACCCTAACATGTCGATTACAGCTAACCAGTCTACTATTCAGCAACCCAATGTTTCCGGTACCGTCTGGATCCGCCAGAAGGTCGCTCTGCCGCCAGATGCGGTGCTGACCGTGACGCTTTCAGATGCTTCGCTGGCTGATGCGCCGTCTAAGGTGCTGTCGCAAAAAGCGGTACGTACCGAAGGTAAACAGGCGCCTTTCAGTTTTGTGTTGCCGTTTAACCCATCAGATATTCAACCTAACGCGCGCATTCTCCTGAGCGCGGCCATCACCGTTGATAATAAGCTGGTATTTATTACCGATAGCGTGAAACCGGTGATTAATAATGGCGGCACTAAAGCGGATCTGACGCTGGTACCGGTACAGCAAACGGCGGTGCCTGTGCAGGCCAGCGGTGGTGCGACGACGACGGTTCCATCGACTTCGCCGACCCAGGTCAATCCGTCTTCTGCCGTTCCTGCGCCTACCCAGTATTAATCCTGCGCCAACCCTCTCCGTTACGGAGAGGGTTAATACACCCAGCGATAGCGTTGTAAATCGATTTGTCCGCTTCCCGACACCACCACGCCTTCCGCCAGTAATGCCTGACGTTGCCGCTGTAGATCCGGCCCGGTAAGTGATATTGCGCCGTGGCGGTTCACCACCCGATGCCATGGTAAAGTGCTGCCTTCCGGCAGACGTTTTAAAACTCCGCCGACCTGACGCGCCGCCCGAGGCGAACCGGCAAGCCGGGCGACATCGCCGTAGGTCGTGACAAACCCTTCCGGGATCGAGGCGACGATTTGCCAGACGCGTTGAGGAAATGTGTCCTGAATATCCATAATAGAATCCTGCGTTAATGCTTCAGGATAATCTGGAATAAGGGGGGAGGAAAGCCCGGATGCGCAAGAAACCAGCATCCGATGCCTGATGGGTTGCAATTGCACGATATAGCAGTGATAATGCGCCTGCGCGTTGGTTCACAACGCTCTCAATGGGGGCTCTGTTGGTTCTCCCGCAACGCTACTCTGTTTACCAGGTCAGGTCCGGAAGGAAGCAGCCAAGGCAGATGACGCGTGTGCCGGGATGTAGCTGGCAGGGCCCCCACCCATTTGTGCCTCTCCACACTGTTCTTTTCTGCTGTGCGACGTTATAGCCGCTGTTCCGCCCAAAGAATAAATGCCGTAGCGGGTAGGGGTTTACTGTATAACCAGCCCTGACCATAATGTACGCCATGCTGGCGTAGCCACTGTTCTTGCCTGGCCGTTTCGATGCCTTCTGCGACCATCTTAAGTTTGAGCGTTTTCGCCATTTCAATAATATGCGGCGTGACGTTTTTATATTCCAGCGCATCGACAAAAGATTTATCAATTTTAAGGACATCCACATCCAGATTTTGTAAGTAGCTGAGGCTGGAATAGCCGGTGCCAAAGTCATCAATATAAATTGAATGTCCCGCGTTACGGTATCTGGCGACAATTGGCGCGCTGGTTTTCGGATCGGCGAACTCGCGTTCCGTTAACTCAAGCGCGATTTGCGACGGAGAAATTTGGCTACGGTTCAGCAGCGTGCTTAACAGCGTCGGCAACGTTTCCGACGCCAGATCGGATGCCTCAAGATTGATTGAAATATGTTGTTCGGGATGGGACTTTAACCAACTCCCCATGTCTTCAAAAACGGTGTCGATGATTAGCCGGGTTAGCGGCTCCGTGAGCCCGGTTTGTTCAGCCAGCGCGATAAAAATTTCCGGCGAAAGGAAGGTGCCGTCCGCCTGTTGCCAGCGAGCTAAGGCTTCGGCACCGACAATTTTTCCGCTGCTCAGGGAGACAATAGGCTGATAGTGTACGTTAATTTCGCGATTGTCTATCGCATCCTGGAGACGGTGGCGGGGCGACTGTAGTCGACGCAAAATACGCAGAATAAAGGCCGCGGCCAGCAGACCCGTTACGATGCCCGCCGGTAGCCAGATAAACGCCTGTCGATACCAGCTCCTTTCCAGCGGAGCGGTCGGTGCCCAGCTTACGATAGTAATGCCCATTTCCGGAAAGGGGTGGATAGCATACTGAATGCCTCGGTTTTCCAGCCGCAGGGGCGTCTCATGGTGAATGAGCGGAAGAATAGCGGGGTCAAGGTTACCGCTGCTGGCAACCACAGTATTGCGTTCCCGGCCAATAATAGCGACGTCAATCGGCCATGCGCCAAACGGAATCACATCGATAAAGGACGCCGGGTCGATCATCACGATATAGCTGTCGCTCCCGAGTGCCGCCATATAGCGTTTTATACCCAGATCGTTTTGCGCCGTAAACCAGGCGCGATAACCGTCGCGAGTGATTTTCATGGGCGGAGGGAAAGCGGGAATATGGCTCTCTTTTTCAAGTGAGGAGCAAACGGGAATCGAATTTTTAAGATACAGAACTTCCTGGACATACCGAAAGCTATAAGACACGCGGCGCATGGCGAGTAAATGGGCGCTGCTGCAGGGCTCGCCTTTAAAGGAGGCAATATGCGTTAACGCGGCTTTTGCCTGGTCACTGACCCTTTCTGTACGTAGCGCCACCCGGGACGAGAAGATATCCAGCTCTTCGTTAAACCTTTTTTCAACTTGACGGTGCGCCAGCCACAGGCTCAATCCTATCGGGAAAAGGACAGACAGGATAAGCACTCCCGTTACCAGGCTGACCAGATGTCGTGTTGTCACAGTGATGTCCTTATAAACACAGCGTAGAGAAAGTATATCCGATCGTAAATCGCGCCCTTGAATGATAAAGCTATTTTATCGATTTTACAGATACAGGGGCCAGACTAACGCGTTACGCCACGTTGCTTTTGCCGCCAGGAAGAGATCGTGAATGTTTACCGGTTGAAAAAGGAGCATTGATAGCGTATTTTATTGTTATGTTATAACATAATTGAGAGAGCGCAATGAAACCTGATATTCATCCTGTATACCGCACCGTCGTATTTCACGACACCAGCGCAAATGAATATGTGAAAGTGGGATCAACTATCAAAACTGAACGTGAAATCGAACTGGACGGCGTGACATATCCGTATGTCACTATTGATGTGTCATCAAAATCGCATCCTTTTTATACCGGTAGACAGAAAACGTTTGATAGCGAAAGTAGCGCCGCACGCTTCCAGAAACGTTTTGGTCATTTTATCGGCGCTAAACGGGGGTAAATGAAATGCAGGTGTTAAACTCACTTCGCAATGCAAAACAACGGCATCCGGATTGCCAGATAGTCAAACGCAAAGGACGCTTATACGTGATTTGTAAAACAAATCCGCGTTTTAAGGCGGTTCAGGGGCGTAAAAAAAGACGTTAAAAAACCAACAGTTCAGGGAAAGCAGTGCGTACCAGGGAGGGTGCGCACTTTTTTATTACCGGCTGGCTTCTGCGCGGGCCAGCGTAAAAATATCGTAGAAGGAAAGTTCGCCCTTACGGGCAACCATTTTTTGCAGCTGGACTTTATGTTCATTATCCACCTGTGGAGACTGAAGAATCGTCTCAATGAGCGTGGGGGGAACAAAGCGGGTGTTGTACCATTCGCCGTTGTAACAGACCCGGAGGTCCAGCACATCGATGTCGTTATAGTGATAACGCGGGGCGATGTCGAAAAAGAAGAAGCCATTAAATGCGATAAATAACACCACTAACAGCCACACTGACCCCACCAGCGTTTCTGATTGCAGCATGACCGCCAGCGTCGCAAACCAGGCTGCATACATCGCGATAAATAACCCAGGATGCTTGCGGATAAAACTGATACTAAAACGCGGCCTGTTATCGCGTTTTTCACGGACGTTTAAGTCATCAATAGTTTCGCTAAGCAGGCGCTGTATCTCTGTCATCTTTTGCCTTCATGATTTCTGCGACATAGGGGGTAGTAACAGCCCATTTTAAAGGGAGGTGTAACGTGAAAAAAGTAACAGATTAACCACGAATTAGCATAACAGTTATCATTTTAACTACAATTTTTTAATGATTCGCGCCGGGTTTCCACCTACCACGACGTCTGGCGGTACGTTTTTTGTCACCACAGCGCCTGAAGCGACGACGACGTTATCGCCGATGGTTACGCCAGGATTAACGACGGCTCGTCCGCCTATCCAGACGTTATTTCCGATAGTGACGGGTTTACCTAATTCTCTGCCGCTGTTGCGTTCGACGGCGTCCAGCGGGTGCGTGGCGGTATAGATATGTACCCCTGGCGCGAGCATACAATTATCGCCAATATGAATTGGGCAAACATCAAGCATGACGCAGTCGAAGTTAGCGTAAAAGGAGTGACCAAGAAAAATATTATAGCCGTAGTCGCAACGGAAGGAAGGTTCAATATAGGCGTCTTCGCATCGACCCAACAGGTCGCGTAAAATCGCCTGACGCTTATTTATTTCATCAGGCGTAGTATAATTGTATTGATGGATGAGTTGACGCGCCCGCAGTCGATCCTGGCATAAAGTTTCATCGGTCGGGCAATACAGTGCCCCAGCGATCATTTTTTGTTTTTCGTCACTCATCGCGCGCTCCCCTTGGTGGATATTATCGCAATAGAAGCAATAATAAAGTATTAGAGGGAACGTTCCCTGCTATTGGTATGTGATCTATATCACTGTTCTATAATAGCCCGTTGTGTTATTAGCCTGAACGAGGAGGCAGATAACACCTGTGTGTTCTCTAAAAAGTAATGTTGCGTGATTAACGAATGAATTTCCATACTGAAGAGGGGATCTTGTCGTAGAGTTTGTTCATCGTCAATTCTGCAAGACGGTGATCCGCAGCTGAGTAAAATACAGCCAGCTCATTGTCGGATAATTCATATTTATTTTTCTCAATGACGCGCTCCAGAGTGTCAATTGTCTGACAGCGCCGTAAACGCATCAAATAATCAGTTTTAGTTAATGGTTTATCAGACATAAATTCTACCTATGATTGTAATAATTTTTAACAAGACAAACTAACAGGATTAGCCCTGGTGGCGTTGACGAAACAACGGAACAGGCGGTTGCCCGATTTACGCCATTTTTGCAAATCCTGCGTATTAATACCATAGCTGCTGAACAACATAAAGGTGTCGTCCAGGTATTCATCTATCTGCGCAATCAATTTATTGTCTTCATTGTACTTAATTTTATAATTAAGCGCGAAAGTTGCAATATGCTCTATCAGCTCATTGAGCTGCAGGTTGACTGCTGAGGTCGGGTCATTAACCCAGCCATGGTTGCTTTCTTCAAGGTTTGCAAGACAGTCATGATACAGGGTTTCGCAAAGAAATTTAAGCTGTGCTATATCATGTCTTTTGGGTGAGTATTCGTCCATAATGCATCCCCTTTTTAGTGGCTTAAACTAACCGAACACCTTCGGGATGGATACAACTAACTAACCTGGTACTTCCCACGTCACCTTATGATTTAACTATAATCTACTCTAAAAAACTTTTCATCGTCATATTACGAAAAATTACAATTGCGTGAAAGCCGCGTGTTGCCATACTTTTTCGAATTTTAACAGTGATCGTCGGTCGCCTAAAAAGGAACCAGTTTTATTGTTTGTGTAATCATTGGGTTAACGTTTTTTAGCTTTTCAGGCTAAAACAATAGACTCTGACAGGAGAAAATAGCCAGGAATATTCTTAATATTTCTTAATTAATGGCTGAATTAAGAAATGGCCAACTTTCCTAAGAAAAGCCTTTAACGCAGTAAGGATTATACCTTTTATTAATATGGCAAAAAATAATCAATCTAACAATAAGCGTATTTTATGATTTTTGCGTAAAAAAGGCCGCTTGCGCGGCCTTATCAACAGTGAGCAAATCAGCGATGTTCTGTCGAATGACTATGCTCAATATCTTCGCTTTTACGGCTAAAGCGGCGGCGTACCACCACGAAGAAGACCGGTACGAAGAAAATAGCCAGTACGGTTGCCGTTACCATCCCGCCCAGTACGCCAGTACCTACCGCATTCTGCGCGCCGGAACCCGCGCCGGAACTGATAACCAGCGGCATAACCCCCAGCATGAACGCTAACGAGGTCATCAGAATCGGGCGCAAACGCATCCGGACGGCCTCCAGCGTCGCTTCTACCAGACCTTTCCCTTCTTTATCCATTAAGTCTTTGGCGAATTCGACGATAAGTATCGCGTTCTTCGCCGACAACCCAATGGTTGTGAGCAGGCCCACCTGGAAGTAAACGTCGTTAGTCAGTCCGCGGAAGGTCGCAGCCAGCAGCGCGCCGATAACCCCAAGCGGAACAACCAGCATTACGGAGAACGGGATAGACCAGCTCTCATACAATGCCGCCAGACACAGGAAGACGACGATCAGCGAGATAGCATACAGGGCAGGGGCCTGGTTGCCGGACAACCGCTCCTGGTAGGACATCCCGGTCCAGTCATATCCAATGCCTGACGGCAGCTTGCTGGCCAGTTCTTCCATCATCGCCATCGCTTCACCAGTACTCTTGCCTGGCGCCGCCTGACCCAGAATTTCCATCGAAGGCAGACCGTTATAGCGTTCCAGACGCGGCGAACCATATTCCCAGCGGGAAGAGGAGAATGCGGAGAATGGCACCATCTGACCATCGCTACCACGAACGTACCAGTCGTTAATATCATCCGGCAACATGCGGTATTTCGCTTCGGACATCACGTAAACTTTCTTCACACGACCGCGATCGATAAAGTCGTTTACATAGCTGCCGCCCCATGCTGCGCCCAGCGTGGTATTAATGTCGCTAATAGATACGCCCAGCGCCTGAGCTTTTTCCTGGTCGATATCGATTTTAAACTGCGGTGTATCCTCCAGGCCGTTAGGTCGAACGCCGACCAGCAGATCAGGATATTTCGCCACCTCGCCGAACAACTGATTACGCGCCTGGGTGAGTTTTTCATGACCAAGTCCCGCCTGGTCAATCAACTCGAAGTCAAACCCGGTTGCGGTGCCCAGTTCAACAATCGCCGGTAGGTTAAAGGCGAAGACCATCGCATCTTTAATTTGTGAAAACGCTGCGGTTGCCCGCTGGGTAATCGCTTCAACCTTGTTTTTTTCGCCTGGACGATCGGCCCAGTCTTTCAACGACACGAATGCAATACCGGTATTCTGACCGCGCCCTGCAAAACCGAAGCCGTTGACGGCGAATACCGATTCAACGTTGGCTTTCTCTTTGTTCAGATAGTAATCCGTGACCTCATCCAGCACTTTTTGCGTGCGCTCTTGCGTCGCGCCGGCGGGGAGCTGGACCATTGTCAGGAATACGCCCTGGTCTTCATCCGGCAAGAAAGAGCTTGGCAGACGAACGAACAGATAAGCCATACCGACGACGATAATGAGATAGAGCAGCAGATAACGCCCGGTGCTGCGCAGAATATTGCCTACGCTATCGGTGTAGTGATGCGTGCTCTTATCAAACAGGCGGTTAAACCAGCCGAAAAAGCCTTTTTTCCCTTCGCCATGATCGCCTTTGGCGACGGGTTTGAGCATCGTCGCGCACAGCGCAGGCGTCAGGATCAGCGCGACCAGCACCGACAGCGCCATCGCCGATACGATGGTGATAGAGAACTGACGATAAATTGCCCCGGTTGAGCCGCCAAAGAAGGCCATCGGAATAAATACCGCCGACAGTACCATCGCGATACCCACCAATGCGCCCTGAATCTGGCCCATGGATTTGCGCGTCGCTTCCTTCGGCGGAAGGCCTTCTTCCGTCATAACACGTTCGACGTTCTCGACCACCACGATGGCGTCATCCACCAGCAAGCCGATGGCGAGCACCATCCCGAACATCGTCAGCGTGTTTATCGAGAAACCGAATGCCGCAAGCACGGCAAAGGTTCCCAACAACACCACCGGAACCGCAATAGTCGGAATCAACGTCGCGCGGAAGTTCTGCAGGAACAGGTACATCACCAGGAACACGAGGATAATCGCTTCGACCAGCGTTTTTACCACTTCATGAATAGAGATCTTCACGAACGGCGTGGTGTCATACGGGTAGACGATTTTCATCCCTGGCGGGAAGAACGGTTCCATTTTTTTCAGTTCGGCGCGAATAGCGGTAGCGGTATCCAGCGCGTTGGCGCCGGTAGCCAGTTTGATGCCAAGACCTGACGCTGGCTGACCGTTAAATTTCGCGATGACGTCGTAGTTCTCGCCGCCAAGCTCAATTTTCGCTACATCCCGCAGACGAACCTGAGAGCCATCCTGATTCACCTTCAGCAGGATTTTGCCAAACTCATCCGTTGAGGTCAGACGCGTTTGGGCAATAATCGATGCGTTAAGCTGCTGGCCTTTTACCGGCGGCGTACCACCGAGCTGACCTGCCGCGACCTGGGCGTTCTGCGCTTTGATCGCGTTAATCACGTCGACCGGCGTCAGTTGGTATTTGGTCAGCTCTGTCGGATTCATCCAGATACGCATCGCATACTGCGAACCAAACAGCTGGACGTCGCCCACCCCAGAGGTACGGCTGATCGGATCTTTCATATTGGCGGCAACGTAATCCGAAATATCCTCCTGGGTCATGGTGCCGTCGGTGTTAATGACGCCCACTACCATCAGGAAGCTACTTGAGGACTTCTCAACGCTCACGCCCTGTTGCTGTACTTCCTGGGGAAGTAACGGCATTGCCAGTTGCAACTTGTTCTGAACCTGAACCTGCGCGATGTCCGCATCGGTGCCGGATTCAAAGGTCAGCGTGATCTGCACGGTCCCCGTGGAGTCACTGTTGGAGGACATATACATCAGGTTATCGATACCGTTCATATTCTGTTCGATAACCTGCGTGACGGTATCCTGTACCGTTTTCGCATCAGCGCCAGGGTAGGTTGCGGAGATCGTCACTGCTGGTGGCGCAATCGTCGGATATTGCGCTACCGGCAATTTGAGGATCGCGAGCCCCCCTGCCAACATGATGATGATGGCGATCACCCACGCAAATATAGGGCGATCGATAAAGAAATTAGGCATGTCTTAACGGCTCCTGTTTAAGTTAAGACCTGGGCTGAGCAGGTTGATCACCGCTTGCGGCTTGCTGTTTGTTATCCGCGGTAATTTCCTGCACTTTAACCTGTGCGCCAGGACGTACTTTTTGCAGCCCGCTGACGACTACGCGGTCGCCCGCTTTCAACCCGTCAGTCACCAGCCACTTATCGCCGATCGCCTGGCTTGCGACGATTTGGCGGGTTTCCACTTTGTTATCAGCGCCAACCACCAGCACTGTGGCATCGCCGCGTGGAGTACGGGTAACGCCCTGTTGTGGAACCAGTAATGCCGTCGGTTTTGTCCCTTCCTGCAGACGTGCGCGAACGAACATTCCTGGCAATAAGGTGTGATCCGGGTTAGGGAAGATGGCGCGCAAAGTAATAGACCCGGTGGTTTGGTCAACGGTCACGTCGGAGAACTCAAGCGTACCGGACTGCGGGAATTTGATACCGTCGCTGGTCACCAGATCGACCTTCGCTTTGCCGTTTTCCTGCTTCAGCGAACCATTTGCCAGCTCCTGCTTCAGGCGCAGGAAATCATTGCTGGACTGGGTCACATCGACATAAATAGGGTCCAGCTGCTGCACTGTCGCCAGCGCCGACGCTTGACCGTTCTGTACCAGCGCGCCTTCCGTTACGGACGACTTACCAATACGACCGCTAATCGGCGAGGTGACTTTGGTATACGCCAGGTTGATACGTGCGGTTTCAACGGCGGCTTTTGCTGCGACAACGGCGGCAGTCGCTTGTTGCGCGTCAGCCAGCGCCTGATCGTATTCCTGCTTACTGATGTACTGCGTGCCCAGCAGCTTTTGATAACGCTTCACCGTCAGTTCAGCGATATTCGCGGCGGCCTGCGCTTTTGCCAAATCGCCCTTAGCGCTGTCGTAAGTCGCCTGGTAGGTCGCAGGATCAATCTGATAGAGAGAGACTCCCGCTTCGATATCACTTCCCTCAACGAAATTACGCTTCAGGATAATGCCGCTTACCTGTGGGCGAACTTCGGCGATACGGTAAGCAACGGTACGACCCGGAAGTTCAGTTGTGATTTGCAGTGGTTCCGTTTTTAGTGTGACAACTCCAACTTCTGGCATCTGCTGGCCGCCTTGCTGGTCCTGTTTGTCGTCACATCCTGTTAGCGCTAAGCTGCCTGAGAGCATCAGAACGACCGCCAGAGGCGTTAACCCTCTGTTTTTGTTCATATGTAAACCTCGAGTGTCCGATTTCAAATTGGTCAATGGTCAAAGGTCCTTAAACCCATTGCTGCGTTTATATTATCGTCGTGCTATGGTACATACATCCATAAATGTATGTAAATCTAACGCCTGTAAATTCACCGACATATGGCACGAAAAACCAAACAACAAGCGCTGGAGACACGACAACACATCCTGGATGTGGCCCTGCGTTTGTTCTCGCAGCAAGGCGTATCAGCAACCTCGCTGGCGGAGATTGCGAACGCTGCTGGTGTGACGCGCGGCGCAATCTATTGGCATTTCAAAAATAAGTCGGATTTATTCAGTGAGATCTGGGAGCTATCAGAATCCAATATTGGTGAGCTTGAGATTGAGTATCAGGCAAAATTCCCCGACGATCCACTATCTGTATTAAGAGAAATTTTAGTTCATATTCTTGAAGCTACTGTAACAGAAGAACGACGCCGCTTATTGATGGAGATTATATTCCATAAATGTGAGTTTGTCGGAGAAATGGTTGTGGTTCAACAGGCGCAACGTAGCCTTTGTCTGGAAAGTTACGATCGGATTGAACAAACGTTAAAACATTGTATTAATGCTAAAATGCTGCCTGAAAATCTGCTGACCCGTCGTGCGGCGATACTGATGCGCAGCTTTATTTCAGGGCTCATGGAAAACTGGTTATTTGCTCCGCAATCGTTTGATTTAAAAAAAGAAGCTCGCGCCTACGTCACGATCCTGCTGGAGATGTATCAATTGTGTCCGACGCTGCGCGCGTCGACGGTCAACGGCTCCCCCTGATAATATTCCAGGAAAACTCCTGGACATTTTCTGTGTCGCTATTCTGTTTGTTACAGGCGTGATATTCTTGCGACTCAATTATTTCCGGTCTGCTTGCCGGTTCAGACACTTCATTCTCATGACTATGTTGCAGCTTTATAAACGTTCACAGCATTTTGTTTTTATTACAATTAGCGTCCTTATTATCCTGCTGTCCTGTCAGTCTCTGGCATTTGCCCGGGGGCAAACGAATGGCGACCTGCCGTCAAAAGCGGATGTGCAAAACCAGTTGGATACGCTGAATAAGCAAAAAGATCTCTCCGCCCAGGATAAGCTCGTCCAGCAGGACCTTATTGATACGTTAGCTACACTGGAGAAAATCGAGCGGGTAAAAGAGGAGACCGTACAGCTACGGCAGAAGGTGGCGCAGGCGCCTGAAAAAATGCGTCAGGCGACGGCTGCGTTGAATGCGCTGAGCGACGTCGATAATGATGATGAAATGCGAAAAACGCTGAGTGCGCTTTCGCTACGTCAGCTTGAGCTGCGCGTGGCGCAGGTACTGGATGATTTGCAAAATTCGCAAAACGATCTTGCCGCTTATAACAGCCAGCTTGTTTCGCTACAGACCCAGCCTGAGCGCGTGCAAAACGCCATGTATACCGCCTCACAGCAAATACAGCAAATCCGTAACCGTCTGGACGGCAATAACGTCGGCGAAGCCGCGCTTCGCCCCAGCCAACAGGTGTTATTACAGGCACAACAGGCGCTGCTTAATGCGCAGATCGACCAGCAACGTAAGAGTCTTGAAGGAAATACCGTTTTGCAGGACACCCTGCAAAAACAGCGGGATTACGTGACGGCCAACAGTAATCGCCTTGAACATCAGCTTCAACTTTTACAGGAGGCGGTCAACAGTAAACGACTTACGCTAACGGAAAAAACGGCCCAGGAGGCCATTTCGCCGGACGAAACGGCGCGTATCCAGGCGAACCCGCTGGTAAAACAGGAACTGGATATTAACCATCAACTCAGCCAGCGTCTGATTGTCGCGACCGAAAACGGCAATATGTTGATGCAGCAAAACATTAAAGTAAAAAACTGGCTCGATCGCGCGCTGCAGTCGGAAAGAAATATCAAAGAACAGATTGCCGTCTTAAAAGGCAGCCTGTTGCTGTCGCGTATTCTTTATCAACAGCAGCAAACACTGCCCTCCGCCGACGAACTCGAAGATATGACCAACCGCATTGCGGATTTGCGTCTGGAGCAGTTTGAAATCAACCAGCAGCGTGATGCCTTATTCCAAAGCGATGCCTTTGTCGACAAGCTGGAGGAGGGGCATACCAGCGAGGTGAATGATGAAGTTCATGATGCGTTGCTTCAGGTGGTGGAGATGCGCCGTGAGCTATTGGATCAGCTAAATAAACAGTTGGGTAACCAGCTGATGATGGCGATTAACCTGCAAGTTAACCAGCAGCAGCTGATGAGCGTCTCGAAAAATCTGAAAGCCATTCTGACGCAGCAGATTTTTTGGGTGAACAGTAACCGCCCTATGGACTGGGACTGGCTTAAAGCGTTCCCCCAAACGTTAAAAGAGCAATTCAGCGCCATGAAAATCACGGTGAACTGGCAAAAAGCCTGGCCCGCGGTATTTATTGCTTTTTTGGCCGGGTTGCCGCTCTTGCTCATCGCCGGTTTAATCCGCTGGCGTCTGAAATGGTTAAAAGCGTATCAACAGAAGCTGGCCGCCGCCGTGGGATCGCTGCGTAACGATAGTCAGCTCAATACGCCAAAAGCTATTCTGATCGATCTGATCCGCGCGCTGCCGGTGTGCCTGATTATCCTCGCGCTTGGACTGATCCTGCTGACCATGCAGCTAAATATCAGCGATCTGCTCTGGGCCTTTAGTAAAAAGCTCGCGATGTTCTGGCTGGTCTTTGGGCTGTGCTGGAAGGTGCTGGAAAAAGAGGGCGTGGCGATACGCCATTTTGGTATGCCGGCGCAGTTGACCAGCCACTGGCGTCGCCAGATTGTACGCATTAGCCTCGCATTGCTGCCGCTGCACTTTTGGTCTGTGGTGGCGGAGTTGTCGCCGCTGAATCTGATGGATGACGTGCTGGGGCAGGCGGTTATTTTCCTCAATCTGCTGGTCATAACATTGCTGGTGTGGCCACTGTGCCGGGAAAGCTGGCGCGATAAAGAATCTCACGGCATTCGACTGGTGACCGTGACGATTCTTTCCATCATTCCGGTGGCGTTAATGGTATTAACGGCGACCGGCTATTTCTATACCACCCTGCGCCTGGCGGGACGCTGGATTGAAACCGTCTATCTGGTCATTATCTGGAACCTGCTTTATCAAACGGTGCTGCGCGGGTTAAGTGTAGCGGCGCGCCGGATTGCCTGGCGACGCGCGCTGGCTCGTCGTCAGAACCTGGTAAAAGAGGGAGCGGAAGGGGCGGAGCCACAGGAAGAACCCACCATCGCGCTGGAGCAGATTAACCAGCAAACATTACGTATCACGATGCTGCTAATGCTTGCCCTGTTTGGCGTTATGTTCTGGGCGATTTGGTCCGATTTGATCACCGTATTCAGCTATCTTGATAGCATCACGCTGTGGCACTACAACGGCTCCGAAGCTGGCGCTGCGGTGGTGAAAAGCGTGACGATGGGCAGCTTGCTATTTGCCATTATTGCCGCGATGGTGGCCTGGGCGCTCATCCGCAACTTACCCGGCCTGCTGGAAGTGCTGGTGCTTTCACGCCTGAATATGCGCCAGGGGGCTTCGTATGCGATCACCACGATCCTTAACTACGTCATTATCGCTGTTGGCGCGATGACAGTATTCGGATCGCTCGGCGTCTCGTGGGATAAACTCCAGTGGCTGGCGGCGGCGTTGTCGGTAGGTCTCGGTTTTGGGCTACAGGAGATCTTCGGTAACTTTGTCTCGGGTTTAATCATCCTCTTCGAACGTCCGGTACGCATTGGCGATACGGTAACGATCGGCACCTACTCCGGCACGGTCAGTAAGATTCGTATTCGCGCCACCACTATTACCGATTTTGATCGTAAAGAAGTGATCATTCCGAACAAAGCGTTCGTGACGGAGCGGCTGATTAACTGGTCCCTCTCCGATACCACGACACGTCTGGTGATCCGGCTTGGCGTGGCCTATGGCTCGGATCTGGAGAAAGTGAAAAGAGTCCTGCTACAGGCGGCGATGGAGCATCCGAAGGTGATGCACGATCCGGAACCTGCCGTATTCTTCACTACCTTTGGCGCCAGCACTCTGGATCATGAACTGCGTCTGTACGTGCGTGAATTGCGCGATCGTAGCCATACGGTGGATGAGCTGAACCGCGCGATCGATCGACTGTGCCGTGAAAATGATATCAATATCGCCTTTAACCAGCTTGAGGTGCATCTGCATAACGCGAAGGGCGACGAAGTCACTGAAGTGAAGCGCGATCTCAACGGCGGCGATCTGGCGCCGGCGGCAAGCTAAAAGGCGGTGGGCCGCGCGCTTTATGAGTGCGCGCGGCGCCGCTAATGCGAAAGCGTAGAAAGCTCTTCCGGCGTAATGCCGGTGACGCTGGCGATGAGCCCGGGTTCCAGCCCGTTGGCAAGCATTTTGCGGGCAATAGCGCGCGCTTCGGCCTCACGGCCTTGTGCTAACCCTTGCTCAAGGCCTTTTTGCAGGCCCTTTTGCAACCCTTCCGTTCGGCCTTTTTCTTCCAGCCATTCCGCTATTGTCATCAGTTGTTCCTTATACTGCGGCGCGCCCTGCGCCAGTTGACGAATTAGCGCCCCGGGTTCTGCGGCGTTTCCTGCTTTCAACATATAGTTGATCAGCACACTGAGCTGCGTGTCCGTCAAATGATCCTGCGTTAAAAGCGTGATAAGGGGGCGAGCAGTTCGCTTAAATCGCGTTGACGAATATGTTTTTGCAGGAGCTCTAACATCGCTATCCGCCGATGCTGCAAAAGCTGATTATCCGGCATTGTCGTCAGGTCGACCAGCGCAAATTCATGACTGTATATACCCTTCATACTTCAAGTTGCTTATGTGTTGGCTACGCTCGCTCACCCCAGTCACATAGTTATCTATGCTCCTGGGGACTCACTCCCTTGCCGCCTTTAAGCAACTCGAATTATTTTGGGTATAAGGCCTTCGCCATATCCGGTTTCACAAACATATTATGCCAGTTAAGGCTATAGGGCCACGGGCTTTCCGGACCGTGATAAAAGAGGATTGGTACCACCAGCGGCAAGGTATCATGGCCGGCATCCAGATGACGCTGCATGGCGGCAATGGCGTAACGCATCAGGCGAAAAGCCATCAGCCGGTCTGATTTGCTCTGATGTTCAATGAGCGCGTAAACATACCCGGGGCCGTGTTGGGTATGCAGAGAGTAGAGAATATCTGAATAGCGGCTGCGTAAATTGTCTTCAACAAAACTCCCTGACTCCAGCTTCAGTGAATCCAGATCGCAGATTGCAAGAAAGGCTTCTGGCAAGTGGATAGCCAGAAAGTCGCGGGCGACCTCTTTTTGCATCAGCATCTGTCGAAATACCGCATCGTGCGGCGTGGTGGGTAGACGTTCCATGCCCCGTCCTTTGTTGCCTGACTGTAGCGACCACTCTGTCAGCGACAACGAGGACAAACCAGCAGGCAATTACTCTGTTTGCGAGTCGTCTTCCGTACTTTTTAACTTGTTTTCATAATCACGCATAACTATTTCCAGCGCGCGTAGCACCGTTCGTGCCGGTAAGCGATTCTCTTCAAGCAGCACAATTAAATCCACGGCCAGTTTGACTTCATCAGGGGCATTTTCAAGCGACATACTTTCTCCAGGATTAACGGGTTAAACGCGCCAGTACGTTTTCTATTTTCTCCAGCGCATGTCGGCAGCGCGCCAGCCGTCCTTCATAGATCTCGACTTCCTTTTGCAGCGTTTGTTGTTCGACAAGGCCGGTCGCCTGCGCCAGACGAATTTTGCGCTCCTGTGTCATCGCCAGTAGTCGACGTTCAAACTCCTGATGCTGTATTCGTCTGCGCTGCCAACGGCCAAGCCCTGGCGCGGCGGTGTCCCACTGGCGCAGCGACCAGGCGGCGGTTTCACGCGATATAGCCTCCAGTTGCGAAGCCAGATGTTCCGCCAGCCAGGCGACTTGCGGCAGTTGCTCATGTTTTACCGCCTGACGCAACGCGGCGAGATTGGCGTCAGCCTCTTCCAGATATCCCTGCAACAGAGTACTGCGGGTACGGAAAAGGTGTCGGTCAAAGCGCGCGCTTAACGTCGCATGTTGCGCCAGCGGCGCGCAGCGTTGGCGTAGCGTCGCCAGCCTCTCTTCCAGCGTCTGTAACAGCATAGCGGTTTTCAATTCAACACCCCGATGAAAATAAGACAGGCTGTGCTACAGTAGCCTTCTGTTTGATAACGATTCGCATTATGCAACGTACTATTTTAATCATCATTGGCTGGCTGGCGGTAGTATTAGGGACATTGGGCGTGGTTTTGCCTCTGTTGCCGACAACGCCGTTCATTTTACTGGCGGCCTGGTGTTTCGCCCGCTCGTCGCCGCGTTTCCATGCCTGGTTGTTATACCGCTCATGGTTTGGCGGTTATCTGCGCCACTGGCAGCGCTATCGGGCCATGCCGCCGGGAGCGAAACCGCGAGCGATCGCGTTGATATTGCTGACCTTTGGTATTTCGCTGTGGCTGGTGAATATGATGTGGGTGCGGGTGCTGCTGTTGGTTATTTTGGCCTGCCTGCTGATTTTTATGTGGCGGATACCGGTGATTGATGAAAAGCAACAAAAGCGCTGAAGCACACGAATCGCTGTTGCAATTGTCGTTCACAGCCAGTAAATTCGACCGTTTTCGAGCACAGGCGCAGGCGGTCAAAGAGTAACCGAGCGTTACCCCTGACTGAAAAGTATTGCGCCGTGAGTAACACCGTACTTAGCAGGCATATATCCATGACCGCGACTGCACAGCAGCTTGAGTTTCTCAAAAACAGCATCAAAAGCATTCAGGATTACCCGAAACCGGGCATTCTTTTCCGTGATGTCACCAGCTTACTGGAAGACCCGAAAGCCTACGCGCTCAGTATTGAACTGTTGGTTGAGCGTTATAAAAATGCGGGTATCACCAAAGTGGTCGGCACCGAAGCGCGTGGCTTCCTGTTTGGCGCGCCGGTTGCGCTTGGGCTGGGCGTTGGTTTTGTTCCGGTACGTAAACCGCGCAAATTACCGCGTGAAACTATTGCCGAGACCTATGAATTAGAGTACGGCACCGATCAGCTGGAAATTCATGTCGACGCGATTAAACCTGGCGACAACGTGCTGGTCGTGGACGATCTGCTGGCGACTGGCGGCACCATTGAGGCGACCGTGAAGCTGATCCGTCGTCTGGGCGGGAAAGTCACCGATGCGGCGTTCATCATCAATTTGTTCGATCTGGGCGGCGAGCAGCGTCTGGAAAAGCAGGGGATTACCTGTTATAGCCTGGTGCCGTTTCCAGGGCATTGATTCAGGCTATCCGCACTGCTATTTTAGCCAGAGAGACAACCTCGCTGTATCGGCGAGGTTGTGTTAGCATTACCCTTCTATGAATCCACCTTCCAGCGTTTCAGAGCCTGCCAATGAGTTATCAGGTCTTAGCCAGAAAATGGCGCCCACAAACCTTTGCTGACGTCGTCGGCCAGGAACATGTGCTGACCGCACTGGCGAACGGCTTGTCGTTAGGGCGCATTCATCACGCATATCTTTTTTCCGGCACGCGCGGCGTCGGTAAAACCTCTATCGCCCGGCTGCTGGCGAAGGGGCTGAACTGCGAAACCGGTATTACCGCGACGCCGTGCGGCGTTTGCGATAACTGTCGGGAAATTGAGCAAGGGCGTTTTGTCGATCTCATTGAGATTGACGCCGCATCGCGTACCAAAGTCGAAGACACCCGCGACCTGCTGGATAACGTCCAGTACGCGCCTGCGCGCGGTCGCTTTAAAGTCTATCTGATCGATGAAGTCCACATGCTGTCGCGCCACAGCTTTAATGCGCTACTTAAAACGCTTGAAGAGCCGCCAGCGCATGTGAAATTTTTACTGGCGACCACCGATCCGCAGAAGCTGCCGGTGACCATTTTGTCGCGCTGCCTACAGTTTCATCTCAAAGCGCTGGATGTTGAACAGATTCGCCATCAGCTTGAGCATATTCTCAATGAGGAACATATCGCTCACGAACCCCGCGCGTTGCAGTTGTTATCACGCGCGGCTGACGGCAGCCTGCGCGATGCATTAAGTCTGACTGACCAGGCGATCGCCAGCGGCGACGGGCAGGTTTCGACGCAGGCGGTAAGCGCCATGCTCGGTACGCTGGACGACGACCAGGCTTTGTCATTAGTCGAGGCGGTGGTTGACGCTAACGGCGAACGCGTCATGTCGCTTATCAACGAGGCGGCGGCGCGCGGTATTGAATGGGAAGCGCTGCTGGTCGAAATGCTTAGCCTGCTGCACCGTATTGCGATGGTGCAACTTTCGCCTGCCGCGTTAGGCAGCGATATGGCGGCTATCGAGCAACGGATGCGCGAACTTGCCCGGACGGTGCCTCCCGGCGATCTTCAGCTCTATTATCAGACGTTGTTGATTGGCCGCAAAGAATTGCCCTGGGCGCCGGACCGGCGGATGGGCGTTGAAATGACGTTACTGCGTGCGCTGGCGTTTCACCCGCGTATGCCCTTGCCGGAGCCTGAAACGCCGCGGCAGTCTTTTGCGCCCGTGGCCCCAACGGCGGTAATGACGCCGCCGCAGGTGCAGCAGCCGTCGGCGCCCGCGCCGCAGACATCGCCAGCGCCGCTGCCGGCGTCTACCAGTCAGGTGCTGGCGGCGCGCAATCAGCTACAGCGCGCGCAGGGAGTAACCAAAACAAAAAAGAGTGAACCGGCAGCCGCATCCCGCGCGCGGCCGGTGAATAACTCTGCGCTGGAGCGGCTGGCCTCGGTTTCGGAGCGCGTACAGGCGCGCCCGGCGCCGTCTGCGCTGGAAACGGCGCCAGTAAAGAAAGAGGCTTATCGCTGGAAGGCCACCACGCCGGTAGTACAAACCAAAGAAGTGGTAGCTACGCCAAAAGCGCTTAAGAAAGCTCTGGAGCATGAAAAAACGCCGGAGCTGGCGGCTAAACTGGCGGCGGAAGCGATTGAGCGCGATCCGTGGGCGGCGCAGGTAAGTCAGCTTTCTTTGCCTAAGCTGGTGGAGCAGGTGGCGCTTAATGCCTGGAAGGAACAGAACGGCAACGCGGTTTGTCTGCATCTGCGCTCGACGCAGCGGCACCTCAATTCCAGCGGCGCGCAGCAAAAGCTGGCGCAAGCGCTCAGCGATCTGACGGGAACGACGGTTGAACTGACCATCGTTGAAGATGATAATCCCGCGGTGCGTACGCCGCTGGAATGGCGTCAGGCCATTTATGAAGAGAAACTCGCGCAAGCGCGTGAGTCAATTATTGCGGATAATAACATTCAGACGCTGCGTCGATTCTTCGACGCCGAGCTGGATGAAGAGAGTATCCGCCCCATTTGATCGTAAGCCTGGCTTGCGATTGTGAACCATCAAGAGAGAGAGCTTATGTTTGGAAAAGGCGGTCTGGGCAATCTGATGAAACAGGCCCAGCAGATGCAGGAAAAAATGCAGAAAATGCAGGAAGAGATTGCGCAGCTGGAAGTGACCGGCGAATCCGGCGCGGGTCTGGTGAAGGTTACCATCAACGGCGCGCATAACTGCCGCCGCGTGGAAATTGACCCAAGCCTGCTGGAAGATGACAAAGAGATGCTGGAAGATCTGGTCGCTGCGGCCTTCAACGATGCGGCGCGCCGCATTGAAGAGACGCAAAAAGAGAAGATGGCTTCCGTCTCTTCCGGTATGCAACTGCCGCCAGGCTTTAAGATGCCATTCTGATGCAAACCAGTCCGCTGTTAACTCAGCTTATGGAAGCGTTGCGCTGCCTTCCGGGCGTTGGCCCTAAGTCGGCGCAGCGGATGGCGTTTACCCTGTTGCAGCGCGATCGCAGCGGCGGAATGCGCCTGGCGCAGGCGCTGACCCGGGCGATGTCGGAAATCGGCCACTGCGCCGACTGCCGCACCTTTACCGAGCAGGATGTCTGTAATATCTGCTCGAACCCGCGGCGTCAGGAAAACGGCCAGATTTGCGTGGTGGAGAGCCCTGCGGATATCTACGCCATTGAGCAGACCGGGCAATTTTCCGGGCGGTATTTCGTGCTGATGGGCCACCTGTCGCCGCTGGACGGCATCGGGCCGGATGATATCGGTCTCGATCGTCTGGAACAGCGGCTGGCGTCAGAAAAAATCAGTGAGCTGATCCTCGCGACCAACCCGACGGTTGAAGGGGAGGCTACCGCGAACTATATTGCCGAGCTGTGCGCGGAGGCCGGCGTCGAAGCCAGTCGTATCGCCCACGGCGTGCCGGTTGGCGGCGAACTGGAGATGGTCGACGGTACGACGCTGTCCCACTCGCTGGCGGGACGCCATAAGATTATTTTCTGAACAAACGGAGGCGGCATTCGCGGCCTCCGCTTGAAATCACACCCGCTTGTCCCCATCTCACCCTCAACGTATTTTTACCATTAAAAATGGCATTGTTGAGGTCTATCCACATGAAAGGACAAGAAACGCGTGGTTTTCAGTCAGAAGTTAAACAGCTTCTGCACCTGATGATCCATTCTCTTTATTCCAATAAAGAAATCTTCCTGCGTGAACTCATCTCTAACGCCTCAGATGCGGCGGACAAGCTGCGTTTCCGCGCTCTGTCAAACCCGGACCTGTATGAAGGAGATGGCGAGCTGCGTGTGCGCGTCTCTTTCGATAAAGATAAGCGTACGTTGACCATTGCCGATAACGGCGTGGGGATGAATCGTGATGAGGTGATTGACCACTTAGGCACCATTGCCAAGTCCGGCACCAAATCTTTCCTCGAATCAATGGGGTCCGATCAGGCGAAAGATAGCCAGCTCATTGGTCAGTTTGGCGTAGGCTTCTACTCCGCGTTTATTGTGGCCGATAAAGTGACCGTACGTACCCGTGCGGCAGGCGACAAGCCGGAAAATGGCGTGTTCTGGGAATCGGCAGGCGAAGGCGAATACACCGTTGCCGATATCACCAAAAATGACCGTGGTACGGAAATCACCTTACACCTGCGTGAAGGCGAAGATGAATTCCTCGATGACTGGCGCGTACGCTCGATTATCAGCAAATATTCCGATCACATCGCATTGCCGGTAGAGATTGAAAAACGGGAAGAAAAAGACGGCGAAACCGTGATTTCCTGGGAGAAAATCAACAAGGCTCAGGCGTTGTGGACCCGCAACAAGTCGGAAATTAAAGACGACGAGTACAACGAGTTTTACAAGCACATCGCGCATGATTTCACCGATCCGCTGACCTGGAGCCACAACCGCGTGGAAGGTAAGCAGGAGTACACCAGCCTGCTGTATATCCCGTCGCAGGCGCCGTGGGATCTGTGGAACCGCGATCACAAACATGGTCTGAAGCTGTACGTACAGCGCGTGTTCATTATGGACGATGCCGAGCAGTTCATGCCGAACTATCTGCGTTTCGTGCGCGGCCTGATTGATTCTAATGACCTGCCGTTGAACGTCTCCCGTGAAATCCTGCAGGACAGCACGGTAACGCGTAATCTGCGCAGCGCCCTAACCAAACGCGTTCTGCAAATGCTGGAAAAACTGGCGAAAGACGACGCGGAAAAATACCAAACCTTCTGGAAACAGTTTGGTCTGGTGCTGAAAGAAGGCCCGGCGGAAGATCACGCCAACCAGGAAGCGATCGCTAAACTGTTGCGCTTTGCCTCCACCCATACCGACTCTTCCGCCCAGACCGTGTCGCTGGAAGATTACGTCTCCCGGATGAAAGAAGGGCAGGAAAAAATCTACTACATCACCGCAGACAGCTATGCGGCGGCGAAAAACAGCCCGCACCTGGAACTGCTGCGTAAGAAAGGCATCGAAGTGCTGCTGCTCTCCGATCGCATCGACGAGTGGATGATGAACTACCTGACCGAGTTTGACGGTAAAGCATTCCAGTCGGTCGCTAAAGCCGATGAGTCCATCGAAAAACTGGCGGATGAAGTCGACGAAAACGCGAAAGAAGCGGAAAAGGCGCTTGAGCCGTTCGTGGAGCGTGTCAAAACCCTGCTGGGCGATCGCGTGAAAGAGGTGCGTCTGACGCATCGTTTAACCGACACGCCGGCGATTGTCACCACCGATGCGGATGAAATGAGTACCCAGATGGCGAAACTGTTCGCCGCGGCCGGTCAGTCCGTGCCGGAAGTGAAATACATCTTTGAGCTCAACCCGGATCATGTGCTGGTTAAACGCACTGCCGATACCGAGGATGAAGCGCAGTTTAAAGAGTGGGTCGAGCTGCTGCTGGATCAGGCGCTGTTCGCTGAACGCGGTACGCTGGAAGATCCGAACCAGTTTATCCGCCGTATGAACCAGTTGCTGGTGTCCTGATAACGCTCATCTGATTGCCGGATAGCGACGCGAAGCATCTTATCCGGCCTACGGACGGGTACTGTTTTGTGACTGCCGGATGGCGACGTGAAACGTCTTATCCGGCCTACGGACGGGTACTGTTTTGTGACTGCCGGATGGCGACGTGAAACGTCTTATCCGGCCTACGGACGAGTACTGTTTTGTGACTGCCGGTTGGCGACGCGAAGCATCTTATCCGGCCTACGGGCGAGTACTGTTTGTAGGCCGGATAAGCGCCAGCGCCATCCGGCATTTTTTATAATACCTTCTCTTTTCTCGATTTCTCTTCGTTAACCGTTTCAGCATCAGGCGGCTTCCTTGAGCGAAATGCGTGATGGTGGTATCGTTTAGCGCTTTTTAAAAAATATCGACAACCTTTGAGGGGATTTTCGTAATGCGTATTATTCTGCTTGGCGCTCCGGGCGCGGGTAAAGGAACTCAGGCTCAGTTCATCATGGAGAAATATGGTATTCCGCAAATCTCCACTGGCGATATGCTGCGCGCCGCAGTGAAATCAGGCTCCGAGTTGGGCAAACAGGCGAAAGATATCATGGACGCCGGTAAACTGGTGACCGATGAACTGGTGATTGCGCTGGTTAAAGAGCGTATCGCCCAGGAAGACTGCCGTAACGGTTTTCTGCTGGACGGTTTCCCGCGCACGATCCCGCAGGCTGACGCAATGAAAGAAGCGGGTATTGTCGTGGATTACGTGCTGGAATTCGACGTACCGGACGAACTGATCGTTGACCGTATTGTGGGTCGTCGCGTACACGCCGCCTCTGGCCGCGTTTACCACGTTAAGTTTAATCCGCCGAAAGTAGAAGGCAAAGATGACGTCACCGGTGAAGATCTGACGACCCGTAAAGACGATCAGGAAGAGACCGTTCGCAAACGTCTGGTGGAATATCATCAGATGACCGCGCCGCTGATTGGCTACTACCAGAAAGAAGCGGAAGCGGGCAACACCAAATACGCTAAAGTTGACGGTACGCAGGCCGTTGCCGACGTGCGCGCAGCGCTGGAAAAAATCCTCGGTTAATTTTTTCGCGTAGTGAACCGCTTATCAGGCCTGCCATTATCCCGCAAGCCTGATAAGCGTAGCGCCATCAGGCAATCGGTGCCGGATGGCGGCCTGAACGCCTTATCCGGCCTGCTGGTATCGTTAGCGCCATTCGGCGAATTCTCGTCTTACCTCTCGCAGCAATTAGTTCTTCTTTATCACTTTTCCGCTACAATTATCAACAATTTGAATAGATAAGAGGCGGCAATGCGTCAGACGAAAACCGGTATCCTGCTGGCTAACCTTGGCACGCCAGATGCCCCAACTCCCGAAGCGGTAAAGCGCTACCTGAAACAATTTTTAAGCGACAGACGCGTGGTGGATACTCCTCGTCTGCTGTGGTGGCCGCTGCTGCGTGGCGTTATTTTACCGCTGCGTTCGCCGCGCGTCGCGAAACTCTATCAATCTATCTGGATGGATGGCGGTTCGCCGCTCATGGTATATAGCCGCGAACAGCAACAGGCGCTGGCCGCGCGGTTGCCAGACACGCCCGTCGCGCTGGGGATGAGCTACGGCTCGCCCTCGCTGGAAAGCGCTGTCGATGAACTGTTAGCAAGCGACGTCGACCATATCGTCGTGCTGCCGTTGTACCCGCAATACTCTTGCTCAACGGTGGGCGCAGTCTGGGATGAACTGGGGCGGATACTGGCGCGTAAACGTCGTATTCCCGGTATCTCATTTATTCGCGATTACGCGGATGACGGCGCTTATATCGATGCGCTGGCGAAAAGCGCGCGTGAGTCGTTCGCCAGACACGGCGAGCCGGATGTGCTTCTGCTCTCTTATCACGGCATTCCACAACGTTATGCGGATGAAGGCGATGACTACCCGCAGCGCTGTCGCGATACCACGCGCGAACTGGTTTCCGCATTGGGACTGCCGCCGGAAAAGGTAATGATGACGTTCCAGTCGCGCTTTGGCCGTGAACCGTGGCTGACGCCGTACACCGATGAAACGCTAAAAATGTTGGGTGAAAAGGGGACGGGCCATATTCAGGTCATGTGTCCGGGGTTTGCCGCGGATTGTCTGGAGACGCTGGAAGAGATAGCGGAACAGAACCGCGAGATTTTCCTTGAAGCGGGCGGTAAAAAATATGCGTACATTCCGGCGCTGAACGCGACGCCGGAACATATTGATATGATGCTGAAACTCACGGCGCCGTACCGTTAACGCGGCGTCTTCATCCTCGCCATAAAGAATCGCGCGCCGTCCTGCAAGGCATCGTCGGCGATTGTCATCATTCGCGAATAGTGCAGGAAGGCGTGCAGCGTGCCGGGATACATTTTGTATTCGCAGGGCTGCTGGTGCGCCTGTAATGTCTGGTGCAGCAAGCGGCTGTCATCAATGAGCGGATCAAACTCCGCGCTGGCAATAAAGCAGGGCGGCACATCGCGCGTGAGATCGTTATTAAACAGACAATACCAGGGCGATTCCCGATCGTCTTCGTTACGCAGATAGGCCTTTTCGTACATGTCCAGATCTTCACGCGTCAGGCCGTCCCACGCGCCGCCGAACAGACGGCGGCTTACCGAATCCTGCAACCCATACAGCCCATACCACAACAGAATCGCGATAACGTTACCGCAGCGAATGTGCTTATCACGTAGCCAGAGCGCGCTGGCAAGCGCCAGCATGGCGCCTGCGGAATCTCCGGCGAAACCGATTTTCTCCACGTTGAGCGAGTATTCATCGGCATGTTGAGAGAAGTAGCTGCATATCGCGACGGTTTCTTCAATGGCCTGTGGATAACGCGCTTGCGGCGACAGCGAATAATCAATACCGATCACGGTGCAGCCGGTATAACGCGCCAGCAGACGCATTATCCGGTCATGCGTATCCAGGTTACCGAGGATAAATCCGCCGCCGTGCAGATAGTATAAGGTGGCCTGGCTGGTCGGCTGCGGCGAGTAGAGCCGGGTTGTTACATCGCCATAAGGCGTAGGGACGACGCAGGTGCGGGTGGTCATGGACGGCGCGTCGGCATTCCAGAAACGGCGCTCAAGAAGATAATACTGACGCTGGGTCTCAATATCGCCATCGGCAGGCCAGGGGGGAAGGCCTGGTTGCTGGAAGTTTACGACGGCTGTCATTTCGTCTGACAGTCGGGTGAGTACGGGAATTTTATTTTCCGGCTTCATAAAACGCTCCTTGTGAAAGTGAACCATTGTAAAAAACGCGGCTGGAGAAACTGCGATCTCGTCGTCCGATATTGAAACGCCATCGTCCGTCGCGCGCAGCAGGGGGAATGTGCTACCATGCAGCGCTCCGTTATTCATCCGTAAGCACAATCATGAAATTTCCCGGTAAACGTAAATCCAAACACTATTTTCCCGTCAATGCGCGTGACCCGTTGTTGCAACAAATTCAGCCAGAACAGGAAACCAACGCCTCCTGGGTCGTCGGTATCGACCAGACGTTGGTGGATATTGAGGCGAAAGTGGATGACGATTTTATTACACGCTATGGATTAAGCGCCGGGCATTCTCTGGTGATAGAAGACGAGGTGGCGGAGAAGCTGTATCAGGAACTGACGCGGGAAAATCTGATCACCCATCAGTTTGCTGGCGGCACTATAGGCAATACGATGCATAATTACTCGGTACTGGCGGATGACCGTTCGGTGTTACTGGGCGTGATGTGCAGCAACATTGAGATTGGCAGCTACGCTTATCGCTACCTGTGTAATACTTCCAGCCGTACCGACCTGAATTATCTGCAAGCGGTAGATGGCCCGATTGGCCGCTGTTTCACGCTGATTGGCGAATCCGGCGAGCGTACCTTCGCTATCAGCCCCGGCCATATGAATCAGTTACGGGCGGAAAGTATTCCGGAAGCGGTGATCGCTGGCGCTTCCGCGCTGGTGTTGACCTCATATCTGGTGCGCTGTAAGCCTGGCGAACCGATGCCTGACGCGACGATGAAAGCGATCGAATACGCGAAAAAGCATAACGTGCCGGTTGTCATGACGCTGGGCACCAAATTTGTGATCGCCGATAATCCGCAGTGGTGGCAGGCGTTTCTCAAAGAGAATGTCTCGATTCTGGCAATGAATGAAGAAGAAGCGGAAGCGCTGACCGGCGAAAACGACCCGCTGCTGGCGGCGGATAAGGCGCTGGACTGGGTCGACCTGGTGTTATGCACCGCCGGGCCGATAGGGTTATATATGGCGGGCTTCACCGAAGAGGAAGCAAAACGTAAAACCCAGCATCCGCTGCTACCGGGAGCTATTGCTGAATTTAACCAGTATGAATTTAGCCGGGCAATGCGCCATAAAGATTGTATTAATCCGCTGCGCGTTTATTCGCATATTGCGCCGTATATGGGCGGGCCGGAAAAAATCATGAACACCAACGGCGCGGGCGATGGCGCGCTGGCGGCGCTGCTGCACGATATTACGGCGAACAGTTACCATCGTAGCAACGTACCGAACTCCAGTAAGCACAAATTTACCTGGCTGACCTATTCGTCGCTGGCGCAGGTGTGTAAATATGCTAACCGTGTCAGTTATCAGGTACTGAACCAGCATTCTCCGCGTCTGACACGCGGGCTGCCGGAACGTGAGGACAGCCTGGAAGAGTCGTACTGGGATCGCTAATCTGGCTTGCCCGATGGCGCTGCGCGCATCGGGCCGTCCGGAAAACCCTTAACTGGCGACGACTTCACCCGCGGGCGGCGTTTCAAGCAGTTCCAACATCGCCCGGGCAATTTCTCGCTCGCCCATCACTACCTGATTGGCTCCCCGCTCGGTAATATATTTCACTTCATCATCATAGTGTGCGCGGGCGATTATCTCGATATCAGGACTTTTTTCCCGCGCTGAGGCGACAATCTCACCGGCTTCGTAACCGTTGGGGATGGTCAATAACAGCCAGCGGGCGCAGTCCAGATGCGCCAGATTCATGATTTCTTCGTTAGCGGCGTTGCCCAGCACGGCGCGAATCCCGCGTTCGCGCAGTTCATCCACGCGGGTACGGGACGTTTCGATAACCACCAGCGGAATCCCCGCCGCCAGTAATTTTTCTCCCAGCAGACTGCCTACGCGGCCAAAACCCACCAGCAGGGCATGATTACAGATATCCACCGGAATTTGCTTCTCTTCTTCGATAGCCTCTTCCAGAGTTTGCTCTTCCAGCGTTTCGGTTTTCGCCAGATACTTCTCCAGCAGGGTAAACAGTACGGGATTAAGCATAATCGACAAAATAGCACCTGCCAGCACCAGGTTCTGTCCCGCTTGCGGCAGCAGGTTGAGCGCCATGCCGAGTCCGGCGAGAATAAAGGCGAACTCGCCGATTTGCGCCAGGCTGGCGGCAATGGTCAGCGCGGTTCGCGGCGAGTGGCCGAACATACGCACCAGGAAAAACGCAGCGATCGATTTGCCAAAGACGATAATGGCAAGCGTCGCCAGCACCGCCAGCGGCTGTTGGATCAAGACTAACGGATCGAACAACATGCCGACGGAAACAAAAAACAGGACGGCAAAGGCGTCGCGCAGCGGCAACGTATCGTGCGCCGCCCGGTGACTCAGCTCCGACTCATTAAGCACCATTCCAGCGAAGAACGCGCCCAGCGCAAAAGAGACGTCAAACAGTTCTACCGCGCCAAACGCAATGCCTAACGCCAGCGCCAGTACGGAAAGGGTAAACAATTCGCGCGAGCCGGTGGCGGCGCTGCGAGCCATAATCCACGGCACCAGGCGGCGTCCGACCAGCATCATGATGGCGATAAACGCCACCACTTTACCAATGGTTATCCCCATATCGACTGTTAGCGAGGCTATGCCGACATCGCCTTTTTCCACCATGCCGGCAACGGCGGGCAGCAAGACCAGCGTCAGCACCATCACCAGATCTTCGACAATCAGCCAGCCGATGGCGATTTGCCCGCGCTGGCTATCAAGGAGTTGCCGCTCCTCAAGCGCGCGCAGCAGGACGACGGTACTGGCGGTAGACAGACAGAGCCCAAAAACGATGCCGGTCATTAATGACCATCCCAGCACGGCGGAAAGCGCCATACCCAGCAGCGTCGCCACCGCTATCTGAGCGACAGCGCCGGGAATGGCGATAGACTTTACCGCCATCAAATCCTTCAGCGAAAAATGCAGCCCGACGCCGAACATCAATAGAATCACGCCGAGCTCCGCCAGCTCCGGCGCCAGTTTGGTATCCGCAACAAAACCAGGGGTAAAAGGTCCCGCCAGAACGCCCGCTAACAGATATCCCACCAGTGGAGAAATACGCAATTTGTTGGCAATCATGCCGAGAATAAAAGCGAGCACAAGGCCGCCGACAATGGTGGTGATAAGCGGGGTAGCGTGATGCATTCCGTCTCCTTTGGTTGCTGGACTCCAAAACTCCGGGTAATAGTTTATGACAATTTCAATCAGGATGTTTATAAAAAATGGTTGTGTTTTATAAAAAGATACGATCTGAAGGCAAAAAGAGCACGGAACGTAAAAGTGATAAGTATGGGATGGACAAAGCAAGATGGCATCAGGATGTACAGGCGGTTAAAGCGTACCTTTAACCGCCATAAAATCATGCTTTATGTCGATTATCAGGTAAGAATATGGTCAGTATCCCCAGAAGCGGCAGGAAAGCACAGATTTTATAAACTAAATAGATACTGGTATGGTCGGCAATCAGCCCCAGCACCGCTGCGCCCAGGCCTCCCATCCCGAAGGCAAACCCGAAAAACAGGCCGGAAACCATACCGATGCGTCCTGGCAGCAACTCCTGGGCATACACCAGAATGGCGGAAAACGCCGACGCGAGAATAAAGCCGATAATCACCGTTAAAATCCCCGTCCAGTACAGCGTGGCGTAGGGTAAAACAAGGGTAAACGGCGCGACGCCGAGAATAGAGCCCCAAATCACATATTTCCTGCCGATTTTATCGCCCACCGGCCCGCCGATTACCGTCCCGGCAGCCACCGCAAACAGGAAGGCAAACAGATGGAGCTGCGCGTTTTGTATTGATAATCCGAATTTTTGCATCAGATAAAAGGTGTAGTAGCTACTGATGCTCGCCATATAAAAATATTTCGAGAAAATGAGTAGCAATAACACGCTGACCGCCAGCACGACTTTATTGCGCGGCAGCGGGTTAGCGGTTATCGCTTTTGGCTTGCCTTTCGCTATCCGGTGCTGGGCTGCATACCAGCGGCTGATCTGCGCCAGCACCACGATCGCCAGCAGCGCAGCCAGCACAAACCAGGCGACATTCCCTTTGCCATAGGGCGCGATAATCACGGCGGCCAGCAGCGGGCCCAATGAACTGCCGAAGTTACCGCCGACCTGGAAGATAGACTGCGCCAGACCATGACGTCCGCCGGAGGCCATGCGCGCCACGCGGGACGATTCCGGGTGAAAAACGGACGAGCCGGTACCCACCAGCGCCGCAGCGAGCAATACGCCGCCAAAATTTCCCGCCATTGCCAGCAGTACCAGCCCGCTCAGGGTAAAACACATGCCGACAGGCAGCGACCACGGCATGGGATATTTATCCGTCCAGTAGCCGACGACCGGTTGCAGCAGCGATGAGGCGAGCTGGAACGTCAGGGTGATCAAACCTATCTGGACGAAAGTCAGCGAAAACTCTGCCTGCAACAGGGGATAAATGGCTAAGATTAGCGACTGGATCATATCGTTCAGCAGATGGGAAAGACTGATCGCGCCCAAAATACCAAACGAAGTACGTGCTTTAGCGGCCGCTGCGGGCGCGCCGGCTAACGGCTGGGTTGGTTCACTCATGGCCATAGAAAGTCACTTAAATTTTATGCGATGTTGGAGATAGTAGGATGTGTAATTATTACTTGCCTAACATACCTGTGAAATGTGTTTGAAGGAAGTCTCAATTCTGAAAACATATTTGTCTATTATTGCAAGGAAAGGTAATTTCTGCGGTTGATATTGAGTCAGGGAGAGAAAGATGAAATTTTTGAAACGGGGTGTGGCGCTGGCGTTACTGGCGGCGTTCGCGCTGACGACTCAGCCTGCACAGGCTTACGAAAAAGATAAAACCTATAAAATTACTATCCTGCATACCAACGATCACCACGGTCACTTCTGGCGCAGCGAATATGGCGAATATGGTCTGGCAGCGCAAAAAACGCTGGTGGACAGTATCCGTAAAGAGGTGGCGCAAGAGGGGGGAAGCGTCCTGTTGTTATCCGGCGGCGACATTAATACCGGAGTGCCGGAATCCGATCTCCAGGATGCGGAGCCCGATTTCCGCGGGATGAATCTGATTGGCTACGACGCTATGGCCGTCGGTAATCATGAATTTGATAACCCGCTCACCGTATTGCGCCAGCAGGAAAAGTGGGCGAAGTTTCCCTTTCTTTCCGCCAATATTTATCAAAAAAGTACCGGCGAGCGTCTGTTTAAGCCGTGGGCTATTTTTACACGCCAGGATATAAAAATCGCGGTAATCGGCTTAACCACCGATGACACGGCGAAAATAGGCAACCCGGAATATTTCACCGATATTGAGTTTCGTAAACCTGCTGAAGAAGCAAAGGTGGTGATTCAGGAACTTAATATGAATGAAAAACCGGACGTGATTATCGCGACCACGCATATGGGACATTATGACAACGGCGATCACGGTTCGAACGCGCCGGGCGACGTTGAGATGGCGCGTAGCCTGCCTGCCGGTTCGTTGGCGATGATTGTGGGCGGTCACTCACAAGACCCGGTATGCATGGCGTCGGAAAATAAAAAACAGGTGAATTACGTACCGGGAACGCCCTGCGCGCCGGATAAGCAAAATGGCATCTGGATCGTGCAGGCGCATGAGTGGGGTAAATATGTGGGCCGTGCGGATTTCGAATTCCGTAACGGCGAGATGAAAATGGTTAACTACCAGCTTATTCCGGTAAATCTCAAGAAAAAAGTGACCTGGGATAACGGGAAAAGCGAGCGTGTACTTTACACGCCGGAAATCGCCGAAAATCCGCAAATGCTCTCGTTATTAACGCCGTTCCAGAATAAAGGTAAAGCGCAACTGGAGGTGAAAATTGGTAGCGTGAATGGCCTTCTTGAAGGCGATCGCAGTAAGGTCAGATTTGTCCAGACCAATATGGGACGGGTGATTCTGGCTGCGCAGATCGCGCGCACCGGCGCCGATTTTGGCGTGATGAGCGGCGGCGGTATTCGCGACTCGATTGAGGCGGGAGATATTACCTATAAAAGCGTGCTCAAGGTACAGCCGTTCGGCAACATTGTGGTGTATGCCGATATGAGCGGCAAAGAGGTGGTTGATTATCTCACCGCCGTAGCACAGATGAAACCGGACTCCGGCGCCTATCCACAGTTCGCCAATGTGAGCTTTGTCGCCAAAGAGGGCAAGCTCACCGATCTGAAAATCAAAGGCGAGCCTGTTGATCCGGCTAAAACCTATCGCATGGCGACGCTGAGTTTCAACGCCACGGGCGGCGATGGTTATCCGCGCATCGATAACAAACCGGGATACGTGAATACCGGGTTTATTGACGCGGAAGTGCTGAAAGAGTTTATTCAGCAGAATTCACCGCTGGATGCGGCGGCGTTTACGCCAAATGGCGAGGTGAGCTGGCTGTAGCGGTACGGATAGCCATCACTGCCTGATGGCGCGCAGCCTAAGGCCTACGGATTATGTCTGCTGTAGGCCGGATAAGGCGTTTGCGCCGCTATCCGGCAATGTATTTTACGCAGGCTTAATCCCGACGCGCGATATCAGCGAATTTAGCACCCAGTATGGCGGCCAAATCGTCAGCCGCCAGTTCAATATCCAGCCCGCGTTTACCACCGGAAACATAAATAGTGGCAAACGTGCGGGCAGGCGCGTCAATCAGCGTGGGCAGCCGTTTCTTCTGTCCCAGCGGACTGATCCCGCCGACCAGATATCCCGTGGTGCGTTGCGCCACCATCGGGTCGGCCATATCGACCTTTTTCGCGCCCAGAGCTTTGGCGACTTTTTTCAAATCCAGCTGTCCGGCTACAGGCGTCACGGCGACGGCCAGTTGCTTCATATCGCCATTCACGGCGACCAAAAGCGTTTTATACACCTGATCGGCGTTTAGCCCGAGCTTACGCACCACTTCATCGCCAAAGTTAGTTTCATTCGGATCGTGATCGTAGGTGTGAATGTTAAACGGAATCTTATTCTTTTCGAGTAACTTAACTGCGGGTGTCATAACGTTCCTTCTTACTACAGACGTGATTTGCCATCAGCATACGCCCGAAAGCGGACTAAAAAATAGTATAATCTTGTGCATTAGGTCTTGGCAGTTGCGGCAACTTTGAGCGACAATCTGAAGATCCGAAGCGAAAGCGTCGGGATAATAATAACGATGAAATTCCTCTTTGACGGGCCAATAGCGATATTGGCCATTTTTTTATTTCAATATTTGCGGTAGGTTGCCTTCGCCGTACAGATGTAGCGCCCCTACGGCTACCACGTAGCGTCCCGGCGGCAGTGCCAGCAGCGCGTCGCGCCAGGCTTCATTGCGTTTCACCATCAGTACATCATACAGCGGTTGGCTAAACGTTCTGGGGAGCGAAGCGCCGACGCTGGTCGGCGGCTGTTCAAGCCACCAGCCGATCATCACCTGCAAAAGCCGTGCGTTGGTGTGCCAGTGCGTCAGCGTGTCGTCGAGCAGCGCCATCCCGCCATCGGGCAGATCGCAGAGTAGTTCGAGCTGGTGTTTCGCCCCTTCCAGCTCTTGCACCGGCAGCGACATTTCGCGGGCAGCCTGTAATAACTGATAATCAATGCCATAGTCCGGGCGCAATCCCAGCCGTTGCGCCTGCGTGGCCTGTAGCACCATAGCTATCTGCCATAAAGGTTGATTATCAAAATGGATCAGCGGCATACCCAACTCGCTGACCCGTTTTTCCAGTGCGCTTAGCTGCCCGGCGCTGAGACGTTCGACCAACGGCGGGCATTTGGGGAGATTGCTGAATGGCGTTTCGTTACCAGAAATATCCGCTTCAACGACCAGCGCGTCGGCCTGGCGTAGCTTTTTCACCAGCTTTGCTGGAAGAGGAGCCATATCGCGCGTCCCCATATGAATACTGCCAACCAGATGCAGATGACGACCGCCGGGCAGGGAGAGATCGATAGCAGGCCAACTATTTGGGGTACCACGCAGCGCGCGCCATAAACGTTTAAGTTGATTTAATAACTCCATACGCGCTCCCTTTGAAAAAGCTCATGCTAGCGCGTTGGAGAAAAGGGCGCAATGCGCCCTGACGGGACGTCAACGATCGGTCGGGTTATTCGCTGCCGTCGAGATAGGCCGTTCTGGCGATGGTCATTTCAAGCTGGCATTTATAAATACTGATGCGCTTCTCAGCAGGTATGGCCTCGGATTTGGCATCGCTAAGTTTGCCGCACTGCTGCTCTTTTTTTGTCACCCAGACTCGCTGCTCTTGTTTTAATGCCGTTCGGGCAGAAGCGGGTAGCGATTTCCAGACCTGATTAAGCTCGCGATCTCTACTCTCAAATTTCTTTGCTGCGATTTCAATCAGTGAGTTATTTTTTTTCTTTATAATGCTATCACCAGATACCGTCATTCTTGCCATTACATAAATAGACCGCGCCAATTTATCGGTTTTTTGCACAGGGGTGACAACAATATCTTTGTTGTTGTCTGCTAGCTGAATATTGTAGTTAACCTGTTTCCAGGTCACCGTATTGTTTATTACCTGTCCATCCCCTTGTGAAATATAGAATAGAGTATTTGGTAAGTCTTTCATTAATTTAAATAATGGCTGAGGAATACCCATGGCGACGGTAGCCGAGCAAGTTCGTAAGTTGGCATTTTCTGCTTGAGGGTTCTGCGTGATTACATCACTGAATTGAACAGGAATAGCCCGGAGTTGCTGTTCGTATTGAGTCTGGGGGATATCGAAGAAAAGCGTGGAGGGCTCTTTAATATAGTCTTGCTGTAAACGACCTAATGCTTCATTATAAATCCACTCTTTTGCCGCCGTGACTGCATTATCGTTGCCACATTTTAACTCTGGAGTGGAATCAAATAACCCTGCATAACTGACGGCGGGAGAAAGCAGGAAAAGAAGCGTAACTGCTTTTCTAAACATAAATAACACATCCTTATGATTCAAAAAAACATTATAAAATGTTGATTTTTATTTTTCTACAGGATGTACGGTTAAATTTTTATATATTGATACGGTAAATTACTGATGGCTTAATAATATATCAGGCAGCTAATGCTGCCTGATAGAGACTTTTTACGCTTTCGGTTTAAAGCGTAATAGCCGGTTGGCATTGCTCACGACGGTAATGGAAGACAGCGCCATTGCCGCGCCCGCTACTACCGGGTTTAACAAGGTACCGGTAAACGGCCACAGAATACCGGCAGCCACCGGGATACCAATGCTGTTGTAGATAAATGCGCCAAGCAGGTTTTGTTTCATATTGCGCAACGTCGCGCGCGAAATGGCCAGCGCATCCGCCACGCCCATCAGACTATGGCGCATCAGCGTAATCGCCGCGGTTTCAATCGCCACATCGCTGCCGCCGCCCATCGCGATACCGACGTCCGCCTGCGCCAGCGCGGGCGCATCGTTGATACCATCGCCGACCATCGCAACCTGACGACCCTGGCTTTGCAGACGTTTAATCGCATCGGCTTTGCCATCCGGCAGAACGCCCGCAATGACTTCGTCAATACCCGCTTCTTTGGCAATCGCGTTAGCCGTCGTTGGGTTATCCCCGGTGAGCATTACCAGACGGTATCCGGCGTTGTGCAGGCGTTCAAGCGCGGCAATACTATCGCTGCGCAATGGATCGCGTACCGCCAGTAACGCCGCCGCTTTACCGTCAATCGCCAGCAGGACCGGAGTCGAGCCTTGCGAGGCCTGCGCGGTGATTTCCGCCGTCATATCATCCGTGGCGACGTGCTGTTCGTTCAGCAACGCCTGGTTCCCCAGAAGCAGTTGATGGCCTTCCGCTTCACCGCTGACGCCCAGTCCGCGCAGAGTTCTGAAACCGTTCACCTGCGGCAGTTTATCGTCGCCGGCTTTTTCCAGAATCGCATGGGCCAGCGGGTGGCTGGAGCCTTGTTCGAGCGCGGCTGCCAGACGTAATGCCTGAGCTTCATCAACGCCGTTAAAGGTTTTTACCGCCACCACTTGCGGCTTGCCTTCCGTCAGCGTCCCGGTTTTATCAAAAACGAGGGTATCCAACGTACTGGCGCGTTGCAGGGCATCGGCGTCGCGTACCAGCACGCCGAATTCGGCAGCGCGGCCTACGCCGGAAATAATCGACATTGGCGTCGCCAGGCCTAATGCGCAAGGGCAGGCGATAATCAGTACGGTGGTGGCGATGACCAGCGTATAAACAATTTGCGGCGCCGGTCCGAAGAAATACCAGATAGCGGCGCTGAACAGCGCAATGGCCACGACGACGGGAACGAATACCGCGGAGATTTTATCGGCCAGTTGGCCAATTTCCGGTTTACTGCTCTGCGCCTGGCGTACCATGCGAATAATGCGTGACAGCGTGGTATGACTGCCCACCGCGCTGGCGCGGAACAGGACGCTGCCGTCCTGGACGACGGTGCCGGCATGAACGCTGTCGCCTTCGCCTTTTTGCTGCGGAATAGGTTCGCCGGTCAGCATGGCTTCATCAAGCCACGCTTCGCCCTGGGTAATTTCGCCATCCACCGGCACGCGATCGCCGGTAGTGAGCCGCAGCAGCATCCCTGGCTGAACGTCCGCCAGCGGGACGCTTTTTTCGCCGTCTTCTGTCACGACGCGTGCGGTGGGCGGGGTGAGATCGAGTAATTTTTCCAGCGCTTTTGAGGAACGCTGACGGGCGCGCGCTTCCAGCATGTGTCCGAGATTAATCAAACCGATAATCATCGCGCTGGCTTCGTAATAGAGGTGCCGCGCTTCCATCGGGAACCACTGCGGCCACAGGTTGACGCTCATGGAGTAGAGCCAGGCGACCCCGGTGCCGAGCGCCACCAGCGTATCCATCGTCGCCGTGCCGTTCAGCAGGCTTTTCCACGCGTTACGGTAAAAGTGACCGCCCGCAAAGACCATCACCGCAAGCGTGATCAGGCCAATAGCCAGCCACAGGCTGCGGTTGTCGCCGGTCACCATCATGTTATCGCCGATCATCCCCCAGACCATGACCGGTATACCGACCGCCAGGGCGACGATGGCCTGCCAGCGAAAACGTTTCATGGTGGCGATGGCGGTTTCCTGCTGGCGCTCGCGGCGTTTGATGTCATCTTCAATCGCCTCTGCGCCGTAGCCGGCTTTTTCCACCGCCTGCACTAAATCAGCGGCGGACGCGCTGCCCATCACCAGCGCAGTGCGTTCCGCCAGGTTTACCCGTGCCTGCGTGACGCCCGGTACGCTTTGTAGCGCATGTTGTACGCGGGTGACACAACTGGCGCAGCTCATGCCGCTTAACAGCAACTGTTGGCTTTCTTCATCGGCCGTCGCTACCGGAAGCTCATGAGGAACCGCTGCCAGTGCTTCCGACGGGATTGATGACTCCGTCAGCGGTTTAGCCTTTGGGTGGCTTAACGTCGCGCCATACCCGGCTTGTTTGATGGTTTCAATTAACGCGTCCGCACTGGCGATACCGGTAACGTGCGCTTCGGTTACGGTGACGTCCGCCAGCTCAACATCCGGACGTTGTTCAAGACTTTCTTTCACGCGTTTAACGCAATGACCGCAGGACAAACCGTCCAGGGTCAGGTCGATAGTTTGAGACATAGTAAAAACTCCTTTATGATTGGTCATCAATTCATTGACCTTAGTAATCGTAGTGACTCACTGTGATAAAGGTTAAACCTTCCAGCAAGGTTAAGGTCAAGGGGGAAATATGAATATTAGCGATGTGGCGAAAAAAACCGGTTTAACCAGCAAAGCCATTCGGTTTTATGAAGAGAAAGGGCTGGTGACGCCGCCATTACGTAGCGAAAATGGTTATCGCACCTACACGCAGAAGCATTTAAACGAGCTGACGTTGCTGCGACAGGCGAGGCAGGTGGGGTTTAATCTGGAAGAGTGTGGCGAACTGGTCAATCTGTTTAACGATCCGCGACGCCATAGCGCAGATGTGAAAAAGCGGACGCTGGAAAAGGTCGCAGAGATCGAGCGCCATATCAGCGAGCTGCAATCAATGCGCGATCAACTGCTGGCGCTGGCGGAGAGTTGTCCCGGCGATGACAGCGCCGACTGCCCGATTATTGATAATCTTTCCGGCTGCTGTCATCACAAGGCGCAAAAGCCACGTTGATTAAACGGCGCGAATGCGTAGGGTGATGCCTTCCACGGCGATCACTTCGACATGCGTACCTGCGCGCAGGTCTTCGTCAGCGCATACCGGCCACGAGCTGTCGCCGACACGCATATGACCCCGTCCGTTCACTAACGCGGCATCAAGCATAAACCGGCGGCCTACCAGTTGTTGTCCGCGTTGGTTAAGGCGGCTGTCGGTCGGCTTCTGTTCCCGCACGCGACGCGCCAGCCAGCGCCACCAAAGCCAGGCCGCCAGCAACGTTAAGGCCGCAAACAGCACGCCCTGCCATTCCCAGCCGAGCGGTAAGAGCCAGACGGTTAAGCCGGTAATCACTGCCGCCACGCCGCTCCACAGCAAATAGCCGTTACCGCCGAGCATTTCAGCGGCCAACAACAGGCCGCCGAGGCTAAGCCAGAAGATATGCGGATGCACCAGAATCATCGCTATCATGCTTTTTTCCGTTCGCTGGCGCTGTCCTTAACCAGCTCGCTGATCCCGGCGATAGCGCCCATCAGACTGCTGGCATCCAGCGGCATCATGACCACTTTGCTGTTATTCGCCGAGCCGATTTGCTGTAACGCTTCGGTGTATTTCTGCGCCACAAAGTAGTTTATCGCCTGAATATCCCCGGCGGCGATGGCTTCAGATACCATCTGCGTAGCGCGGGCTTCCGCTTCGGCGGAACGTTCACGCGCTTCCGCCTGCAGGAAAGCGGACTGACGTTCGCCTTCGGCTTTCAGAATCTGCGACTGTTTTTCCCCCTCGGCTTTCAGGATTTCCGCCTGACGTACCCCTTCGGCCTCAAGGATATAGGCGCGTTTGGTACGTTCCGCTTTCATCTGGGCGTTCATAGAGGAGATCAATTCCGCGGGCGGGCGGACATCGCGAATTTCGATACGGGTAACTTTAATTCCCCACGGGTTGGTGGCTTCATCGACAATATGCAGCAGCCGCGTGTTGATGCTGTCGCGCTGGGAGAGCATTTCATCCAGCTCCATCGAACCGAGCACCGTACGGATATTGGTCATGGTCAGGTTAATGATCGCCAGTTCCAGGTTACTGACTTCATAGGCGGCGCGCGGCGCATCGATAACCTGAATAAAACAGACCGCATCGATAGTGACGTTGGCGTTATCTTTTGAGATCACCTCCTGCGACGGAATATCCAGCACTTGCTCCATCATATTGATCTTGCGGCCAATTCTGTCCATAAACGGTACAACAAGGCTTAATCCCGGCTGCAGGGTTTTGGTGTAACGTCCAAAGCGCTCCACCGTCCACTGGTATCCCTGCGGAACGATTTTGACGCCCGCGCCGACGATCACCAGCGCGACGAAAATGAGAATAGGGATAAGAATGAGCATAGCTAAACCTCCTGTTGCGTTGTCCATAAACCGATTTTGCTGACGAATTAAGCGAATTATACCTGATTCAGTAAAGCATGTTCCCCCCTTATTAATTACAGGGATACACTATCGCTATAAAAATATGAACAACGGATGCGCAATAAATGACAGAACGTAGCATGTTGCTTGAGTTAAAGCAGGTCGGTTACCGGACTGCGACGACAAAAATAGTGAATAACATCAGTTTTACGCTGCAACGCGGCGAATTTAAGTTAATTACCGGTCCTTCTGGCTGCGGAAAAAGTACGTTGTTGAAAATGGTGGCCTCGTTAATAAGCCCTGATATCGGCGTGATTCTTTTTGAGGGGCAGGATATTACTACTCTGAGTCCGGAAGCCTATCGCCAGCAGGTTTCTTATTGCGCTCAGACGCCAGCGCTATTTGGCGATACGGTTTACGATAACCTGATTTTTCCCTGGCAAATTCGCCATCAGCGCCCGCAGCCGACAGCCTTCGCAGACGATCTGGCGCGTTTTGAACTGCCGGAGACGATTCTGCAAAAACCGATTGCCGCGCTTTCCGGCGGGGAAAAACAGCGTATTGCTCTAATTCGTAATCTACAGTTTCTGCCGAAAATACTGTTACTCGACGAAATAACCAGTGCGCTGGATGAACATAACAAACGGAATGTAAATGATATTATTCATCGCTATGTTCGCGATAAGCAGGTCGCTGTCTTGTGGGTAACGCATGATAAAGATGAAATTCAACACGCGGATAAGGTGATAACGTTAACGCCATCTGCCGGAGAGATGCAGGAGGCGCGTTATGAACGAGCATAATATTACCAATACCTCGCTGGCGTTATCGATGCTGCTGGTGGTGGTCGCGATGCTCATCAGTCACAAGGAAAAGCTGGCGCTGGAAAAAGATATTCTGTGGAGCGTATGCCGGGCGGTGATACAGCTCATTATTGTCGGCTATGTACTGAAATACATCTTTGGCGTTAATCATGCCGCCCTGACGCTGCTGATGGTGCTGTTCATCTGTTTTAACGCCGCCTGGAACGCGCAAAAGCGCAGTAAATATATCGATAAGGCATTTCTCTCCTCGTTTATCGCCATCACCGTCGGCGCCGGACTAACGCTGACGGTACTGGTGCTTACCGGTTCGATTGAATTTGCGCCGATGCAGGTGATTCCCATCGCTGGCATGGTCGCCGGTAATGCGATGGTAGCGGTAGGGCTGTGCTACAACCAACTGGGGCTACGTTTTCATAGCGAGCAGCAGCAAATCCAGGAAAAGTTAAGTTTGGGCGCAACACCGAAAATGGCCTCCGCCGGGCTTATCCGCGATAGCATCCGCGCATCGCTTATCCCGACGATCGACTCGGCAAAGACCGTTGGGCTGGTGAGCCTGCCGGGGATGATGTCCGGGCTGATTTTTGCCGGGATCGATCCGGTAAAAGCGATTAAATATCAAATTATGGTAACGTTTATGCTGTTGTCGACAGCCAGCCTGTCTACCATCATTGCCTGCTATTTAACCTACCGGAAGTTCTATAATTCGCGTCATCAGTTGGTAGTGATGCCGCTCAAGAAATCATGATAGTTGCCGGATGATGGCGCAAGCGCCTTATCCGGCCTGAGGACGACAGGTAGGCCAGATAAGCGCGCCATCAGGCAAGAGAGGATTAATACAGTAGCGCGTACAACTGGCGGCGGTATTTCGACGCCAGCGCGTCGCCGGTGCCGAGCGCGGCAAGGATCTCCTGGAAGGTTTTGCGCGTCTGTCCCTCGGCGGCGGCAAGATCTTTTCTCAGATGGCTGAACAGCAATTCCAGCGCTTCTTCATTACGTCCGACCTGGTGCAACTGCAACGCCAGTTGCGTTGCCAAAGCCGCATCCTGCGGATTCTCCGCGACTTGCTGCTGAAGTTGCTGAATTTCCGGCGTATCCGCCGCCTGTTTAAGCAGTTCGATCTGCGCAACCAGCCCCTGATAACGGGTATCCTGATCCTGTAGCGGGATAGTTTTTAACACCGCTTCGGCCTCTTCAGAGCGGTTCAGCGCAATTTGCGCTTCCGCCAGTAACAGGCCAATCTCACTGTTCTGCGAAGAGAGCTGCCAGGCGTCTTTGAGCAACGGCAGCGCGTCAATGTAGTTGCCCTCCTGCATTAACTGCATCGCTTGTTGCGCTTTTAGCTCTTCTTCGCGCGGCAGTACTTTATCCAGCAGAGCGCGGATCGCCTCTTCCGGCTGCGGCCCCTGGAAACCATCGACCGGTTGGCCATTCTGGAACAGATAGACAGTCGGGATGGCGCGCAGACCAAACTGAGCGGCGATCATCTGTTCGGCGTCGCAGTCCAGCTTTGCCAGAATAAACTGACCGTGGTACTGGGCAGCCAGACTTTCCAGCACTGGCGTTAATTGCAGACAGTGTTGGCTGCGTTCAGACCAGAAATAGAACAGTACCGGCGTGGTCATGGACTGCTCTAAGGTCTGCTGCAGGTTGGATTCATTAATATTGACAATGTTCTGTACGGACATGGCGTCGCTCTCTTTTGTCTGTGTCACGTTTACATGGGGGCTGACTGGCGCGCTTCAACTCAGCTTTGTAAAATTTTATCCAGCATCCGGCCCGGCAATAGGCGTTTCAGCGCCATCACCGCCCAGGTGACCAGCGTAACGGGATAGCGCAGCCTGGGTTTATCGCTTGCAAAAGCATGACGTACTTTCGCTACTACCGCGTCAGGATCGCGGGTGAAACGTGCGGCGATGCCGGGATTTTCTACCGGTTTATCACGCTGCGTCTGGTTAACGTTATCCGTAAAACGGGTACGAATCGGCCCCGGTTCTATCAGGCTCACTTTAATGCCTGTGTGCCGTAGCTCCATACGTAGCGCGTCAGACCAGGCTTCGAGCGCATACTTGCTGGCGGCATAAGCGCCGCGCCCTGGGGTGGAAATCAGCCCCATCACCGATGAGGTCATCACAATGCGTCCTTCGCCATGCGGCAACATGGCGGGAAGTAAGCGCATGGTAAGCTGATGCGCGCCGAAAAAATTACTGGAAAACTGTTGCTCCATCTGCTCACGGCTGATGGTAGAAAGGGGGCCATACACGCCGTAGCCGGCATTGTTAAAGATCCCATACAGACGATTATCGGTCAGGGCGATCACTTCATCGGCGGCACGATCCACGCTTTCAGGGGAGTCGAGATCGATCAACACGCCGGTAAATCCCATACTGTTCATCCGGGCGACATCATCAGGTTTGCGGCAGCCCGCCAGGATTTGAAAGCCCTGGCGTTTAAGCTCAAGCGCGCTGTCCAGACCGATTCCGCTGGAACATCCTGTTATTAAGACCGATTTTTGCATAACTTTACCTGTCAGGATCTCCGTTGATTTAAGAGTCGTGGTTAACTATATCCGTCATACTTCAAGTTGCCTGTGCGTTCGTTTACTCCAGTCACATAGGTATCTATGCTCCTGGAAATTCTCTTACGTGCCGCCTTCATGCAACTCGAATGATTCAGGAGAGAAAAGGGGTCAACTGCTTCGCCATCCAGTCGGCAATAAACGGCTGGGCGTCGCGGTTGGGATGAATGCCGTCATCCTGCATCCACTGCGGTTTCAGATATACCTCTTCCATAAAAAACGGTAACAGAGGAATATCGAACTCTTTGGCGAGCTTAGGATAAATGGCGCTAAAGGATTCATTATAACGGCGACCGTAGTTAGCGGGCAGATGAATTTGCATCAGTAACGGTTGGGCATCGGCGGCTTTCACCGTCTGAATGATTTTACGTAGCGTCTGTTCGGTTTGCGCAGGCGCAAAACCGCGTAGGCCATCGTTGCCGCCAAGTTCCACCACTACCCAGCGCGGGTGATGCTGTTGCAACAGCGCCGGCAAACGCGCCAGTCCCTGCTGCGAGGTATCTCCGCTTATACTGGCATTAACGACCGACGTTTTGTTTTGCCATTTATCATTAAGGAGCGACGGCCATGCCGCGCTGGCGGCCATACGGTAACCGGCGCTGAGGCTATCGCCCAGAATTAATAAGGTGTCTGCGGCGGCGGCACGGAAAGTTAACAGGATCAAAAACAGGAAGGGCAAATGCCAGCGGAAAACAGTGTTGAAGTTCATCGTCTCAGGAAGTCCGTCGGTCAGGGTGAGCATGAGCTTTCCATCCTTACCGGAGTTGAACTGGTTGTCAAACGCGGCGAAACCATTGCGCTGATTGGCGAATCAGGATCGGGAAAATCTACGCTGCTGGCGATTCTCGCCGGACTGGATGACGGCAGTAGCGGAGAGGTCAGTCTGGTGGGGAAACCGCTTCACCAGATGGACGAAGAGGCGCGGGCGCAGCTTCGCGCTCAGCATGTCGGTTTTGTTTTTCAATCCTTCATGCTTATTTCTACGCTTAACGCGCTGGAAAACGTTGAGCTACCGGCCCTGCTACGCGGTGAAAACAGCGGTCAGAGTAAGGCGGGGGCGAAAGCGCTGCTCGAACAACTGGGACTGGGAAAACGGCTTGACCACCTTCCGGCACAGCTTTCCGGCGGCGAGCAGCAGCGCGTAGCGCTGGCGCGCGCGTTTAACGGGCGTCCTGATGTGCTGTTTGCCGATGAGCCGACGGGCAACCTTGACCGTCAGACCGGAGATAAAATCGCCGACCTGCTATTTTCGCTTAACCGCGAGCACGGCACCACGCTGATTCTGGTGACGCACGACCCGGCGCTGGCGGCGCGCTGCGACCGGAGGCTGCGGTTGGTCAACGGTCAGTTACAGGAGGAGGCATGATAGCTCGCTGGTTCTGGCGCGAATGGCGCTCGCCGTCGCTGATTATTGTCTGGCTGGCGTTGAGTCTGGCGGTGGCCTGCGTACTGGCGCTCGGCAGTATCAGCGACCGGATGGAAAAAGGGTTAAGTCAGCAAAGCCGCGAGTTTATGGCAGGCGATCGGACGCTGCAAAGTTCGCGGGAGGTACCGAAAGCCTGGCTTGAAGAGGCGCGTAAACGCGGCCTTAACGTGGGCGAGCAGTTAACCTTTGCGACCATGACGTTTGCCGGCGATACGCCGCAACTGGCCAGCGTGAAGGCAGTGGATAGCGTTTATCCGATGTACGGCGAATTGCAAACCCGTCCAGGCGGAGTGAAACCGCAGCCGGGTAGCGTACTGCTGGCGCCGCGTCTGATGGCGCTGCTTAATTTGAAAACGGGCGATACCATTGATGTCGGCGACGTGACCTTGCGTATTGCCGGTGAAGTGGTGCAGGAGCCGGATTCCGGGTTTAACCCTTTTCAGATGGCGCCGCGTCTGATGATGAATATGGCCGATGTGGCAAAAACCGGTGCGATACAGCCGGGGAGTCGCGTGATGTGGAGGTATAAATTCGGCGGAACGCCGCAACAGCTTGCTGGCTATGAAAGCTGGCTGTTACCGCAGCTTAAACCGGAACATCGCTGGTACGGACTGGAGGAGGATGACGGGGCATTGGGGAAATCGCTCGAACGTTCGCAGCAGTTTTTGCTGCTTTCGGCGTTATTAACGCTACTGCTGGCGGTAGCTGCCGTCGCGGTGGCGATGAGCCATTACTGCCGTAGCCGCTACGATCTGGTGGCGATTTTAAAAACGTTGGGCGCGGGCCGGGCCCAGTTGCGTAAACTTATTATCGGACAGTGGTTGATGGTGCTGGGGCTTTCCGCCGTCACGGGAGGCGCGATTGGGTTACTGTTTGAAAACATATTGCTGGTGCTGCTAAAACCGGTATTGCCCGCCGATTTGCCGCTCGCCAGCCTGTGGCCCTGGCTGTGGGCGCTGGGCGCGATGACGGTCATCTCTCTGCTGGTCGGTTTACGGCCTTATCGATTGTTGCTGGCGACCCAGCCGCTACGGGTGCTGCGCCGCGATGTTGTTGCTCGCGTCTGGCCGTTAAAAATTTATTTGCCTGTTGCCTGCGCCGTCGTGGTGGCGCTGCTCGCCGGATTGATGGGCGGAAGTATGCTGTTGTGGGCGGTTCTGGCGGGCGCCGTGATACTGGCGCTGATGTGCGGTCTGGTGGGCTGGATGCTGCTTAACGTGCTGCGCGGCATGACGTTGACGTCGCTACCGCTGCGTCTGGCCGTCAGCCGACTTCTGCGTCAGCCGTGGTCAACGTTGAGTCAGCTTTCGGCGTTTTCGCTTTCGTTTATGCTGCTGGCGCTCTTGCTGGTGCTGCGCGGCGACCTCCTTGATCGCTGGCAACAGCAGCTCCCGCCGGAAAGTCCGAACTATTTCCTTATCAATATTGCTTCAGAACAGGTTGCGCCGCTGAAAGCCTTTTTGGCAGAACATCAGGTGATTCCGCAGACGTTTTATCCGATTGTGCGGGCGCGGTTAACCAGGATAAACGGTAATCCGACGGAAGGTCAGCAGGATGAGTCGCTCAACCGTGAACTGAATTTGACCTGGCAGGATACGCGCCCGGCGCATAATCCGCTGGTCGCCGGTCACTGGCCGCCAAAACCGGGCGAAGTCTCTATGGAAGAGGGGCTGGCGAAGCGGCTGAACGTCAAACTCGGCGATAGCGTAACCTTTATGGGCGATACCCAGGCATTTAGCGCTAAAGTCACCAGCCTGCGTCAAGTGGACTGGGAAAGCCTGCGGCCCAACTTTTTCTTCATTTTTCCTTCCGGGGCGCTGGACGGGCAACCACAAAGCTGGTTGACCAGTTTTCGCTGGGAGAATGGCAACGGCATGTTAACGCAGCTTAACCGCGAGTTTCCTACCGTCAGCCTGTTAGATATCGGGGCGATCCTGAAACAGGTGGGACAGGTGCTGGAGCAGGTCAGTCGGGCGCTGGAGGTGATGGTTGTGCTAGTCACCCTCTGCGGCATGTTGCTATTACTGGCTCAGGTACAGGTCGGGATGCGTCAGCGCCATCAGGAGCTGGTGGTGTGGCGCACGTTAGGAGCCGGAAAGAAACTGTTGCGTACCACACTCTGGTGCGAATTCGCCATGCTGGGGTTAGTTGCCGGGCTGGTCGCCGCGATTGGCGCGGAAACGGCGCTGGCGATCTTACAAATCAACGTTTTTGATTTCCCCTGGGAGCCGGACTGGCGTTTATGGGGCGCACTGCCGTTTTGCGGCGCGCTGCTGCTTTCCGTATGCGGCGGCTGGCTTGGCGTTCGTTTGCTGAAAGGCAAAGCGCTATTCCGACAGTTTAACGGATGATTCATGATGTGAATAATTTCGCGCCGGTTTTTAAAACGGCGCGTACTTTATTTAGTCGCACAAATTGCTAACTCCTTGATTTTTAGTAGCACAAATCATTAAAAAATACACAACACGTAAGGTTTTATAACAGTTATTATTTGCCTGCTAAATGATTTGGATTGGCTATCTATCAAGGAAAATATAATGACAATAAAAATAACAGCGTTGGCGGCATCGATCGGCGCGGCAATGGCTTTCATGCCTTTCGCCACTCAGGCGGAAATCACCGTTTTAAAACAAGATCCCCAGGCGGGTAATCCACTCAGCCGACTCAATTTCACCGTTGGCGGGAGTATTCGTCCGCAGTTCCAGAATATGACCGGCAATGACGGCGCGAACGGTTATAAACGTAATGGTTTTGATGGCGGGACGCGTTTCCGCTTCGCCGCGGATTATTATCTGTTTGATGATATCAGTTGGATTAGCTATTACGAGCTGGGCGTCAATATCCCTGCGGTATTTGACTGGGATAACCATTATGCGAAGGGCGCGACTGATACCACTCGCCGTATGCTGTATACCGGCTTCAAGAGCGCGACGTGGGGAACGCTGACCTTCGGTCAACAGAACAGCATTTATTACGATGTGGTGGGCGTAAAAACCGATATCTGGGATTACGACATGATAGGTCAGGCGCCGGGCAACGGGATTAACGGCGACTACGATGGTTCTTACCGCACGCGTAAGTCATTGAAGTATAAGAAAAGCATTGGCAATGTCGATCTCTACGCGTCTTATCTGTTCAGCGACGATTATAATGCCAATAACGGCCTGAATTACAAACGTAAAGGCGGCGGTTCTTTAGGCGCGGATTACCATCTCACCGACGATCTGACCTGGGGGACGGCATGGAACTATACCCGTGCGGAGATGCGCGGCAACGGCAATAAAACTTACGATCAAAATATTGTCGGTACCGCGTTAAGCTGGACGCCGGAAAACTGGACTATCGCCGCAGGCGGCGGTTGGTATCAGAACTTTATGACGACCAAAAAAGTGTCTGTGAATGATTACTTTGCCGGCGATGCGTGGGGTCTGGAATATTTTGTCGGTTACGCTTTCCCGATTGGTCAGTATGCCGTGAAAGCTATTCAACCGTACTTTATGGGCGACCGCATTGAATATGTGAATGGCCGCGACTATCTGCGCACCGATAACGGCGTGGGGATCACCTTCCAACTGGATTATGGTTTCCGCGTTGATTATGAACATGTTTTCACCTCCAGCACTGACAATCTGGGCGATATGAACCTGGTGCGTCTGCGTTACGATTTCTAAAGCGTTTTCCTCTGCCGGATGTTGGCGTTAAGACCTCTTATCCGGCATTTCCCTTTACGCCATTCCCGCCTGACACACGCCTGAGCGCCTGCCTCGTACATTTAACGACACACCAGGAAACATCATGAAATAATTTCAAGGACAGCAGGCTGTGATCTGTGTCATGTTAAGAAATAGCCTTTCGTTTGGGCCAAAACAGACGATGCCGCATGAACGGCATCCGGCACAGCATCACACTATTTAAAATGGAGAAATTATGGGATTGCGTCAGAGTTTACGCATTGCGGCCAGCACGCTATTACTGGCCTGCGGATTACAGTTTGCCCATGCCGATAGTTCCCCGCAAACGATCGTATTTGGCGTCGCGCCAGGGCCGTATGGCGACATGGTGAAGCAGGCGATTGCGCCGACATTAAAAGAAAAAGGGTATAAGGTCGTGGTGCGCGAGTTTAGCGACTATGTCCAGCCCAATATGGCGTTAGCTAACGGCAGCATCGACGCCGACCTCTTTCAACATACCCTCTATTTTGACAAATTCACCGCTGACAAAGGGCTGAAGCTCAGCAAACTTATTGTGGTACCGACCGCTGGGATGGGCTTCTATTCACGTAAAATCAACAGTCTGGATGCGCTTAAAAAAGGGGACATTATTACTCTCTCCAACGATCCGACTAACCTGGCGCGCGGCCTTCGCTTCCTGCAATCGTTGGGGCTCATCACGATTAAGGACAATATCGATCCGACCAAAGCCTCTGAACGAGATATCGCCAGCAATCCAAAAGGACTGGTTTTCAAACCGCTGGAAGCCGCACAGCTACCGCGCACGCTGGATGGCGTGACCGGCGCGCTGGTTAACGGGAACTTTGCGGTGGCGGCAGGACTCGATCTCTCCAGCGCGATTAAGCAGGAACACCTGGATGAGAACCTGAAAAATATCATTGCGGTACGCAGTGAAGATGCCGATAAGCCGTTTGCCAAAGATATTGTCGAGGCGGTGAAATCGCCGGCTTATCGCGCGGTTATCGACGATCCAAAGAATATTTATAGCGCCTTCCAGAAACCGGAATGGATGACCGCGACACCCTGATCGCAGCGGTGGCCATCCCCAATTTCTGAGGTGAATATGATTGAAATAGAAAAAGTCTGCGTCGATTTTACCGCCGGGCGCGGTACCTCCACGCGCGCGGTGGATGATGTGAGCCTGCATATCGCCGCGGGCGAGATTTTTGGCATTGTCGGTACCAGCGGCGCAGGAAAAAGCACGCTGCTGCGTACCCTGAACGCCTTAACGCGTCCCAGCCAGGGGCGCGTCAACGTCAACGGCGTGGAAATTTCGGCGCTGGACGGAAAAGCGTTACGCCAGGCGCGGCAGCGTATTGGTATGATTTTCCAGCATTTTAACTTAATGCATACCCGGACAGTGGCGCAAAACGTTGCGTTTAGCCTGAAAGCGGCTGGCTGGGAACGCAGCAAAATCGCGCCACGGGTGGCGGAAATTTTAACGCTGGTGGGCCTTGCCGATAAAGCGAACCGTTTCCCGGTACAGCTCAGCGGCGGGCAAAAACAGCGGGTGGGGATAGCCCGCGCCATCGCTAACCATCCGGATGTGTTGTTGTGTGATGAACCGACTTCCGCTCTGGATCTGGAAACTTCCGCCACGATTCTGGCCCTGCTCAGACAGATCAACGCACAGCTTGGGATTACTATTGTGCTGATCACCCATGAAATGAACGTGATCAAATCTATTTGCGATCGCGTGGCGGTGATGTCGGGCGGTAAGGTTGTGGAATCGGGCGAGGTGTTTGATGTGTTTGCCCACCCGCAACACGCTTTCACACAGCAACTGGTGTCTCATACCCTTAATTTGACCCTGCCGGAACGTTTACGGGAACACCTGCCCGGGCAGTTGCTGAAAATTTTGTTTATCGGCGATTCGGCGGAGCAGCCGGTACTGTCGGAGGTGGCGATCAAGTTTGGCGTCGCGGTCAATATCCTGCATGGCAAGATTGAATATATCGGCGAACGCGCGTTGGGCATTCTGGTGGTGCAATTAACCGCGCCGCATAATCCAACGGCGGTGGCCGCCGCCGTGGAGCATATCCGTCAACGTACCGCACAGGTGGAGGTGATCCGTGGATGATTTATTGCCGGATTTAACGCTGGCGTTCAATGAAACTTTCCAGATGTTGAGTATTTCAACGGTGCTGGCGATTCTTGGCGGTCTACCGCTCGGTTTTCTGATTTTTGTCACCGATCGTCATCTGTTCTGGCAGAACCGTTTTATTTATCTCGTCGCCTCGGTTCTGGTGAATATTATCCGCTCGGTGCCATTTGTTATTTTACTGGTGCTGTTACTGCCGCTAACGCAGCTTTTGCTGGGCAATACCATTGGCCCGATTGCAGCCTCCGTCCCGCTGTCGGTGGCCGCAATCGCGTTTTATGCACGCCTGGTAGATAGCGCGCTCCGTGAAGTCGATAAAGGGATTATTGAGGCGGCGCTGGCATTCGGCGCTAGTCCGATGCGTATTATCTGTACCGTACTGTTGCCGGAAGCCAGCGCAGGGCTGCTGCGCGGCCTGACGATTACGCTGGTAAGCTTAATCGGCTACTCGGCGATGGCCGGGATTGTCGGCGGCGGCGGGGTAGGCGACCTGGCGATTCGCTATGGCTACTACCGTTACGAAACCGAAGTGATGGTTGTTACCGTAGTGGCGCTGATTGTGCTGGTTCAGGTCGTTCAGATGCTGGGCGACTGGCTGGCAAAACGTGCCGACAAGCGCGACAGACACTAAGCCGGCGTCAGCCGGCAATAAAAGTAAGCTATTGCGCTTTTAGCCAGTTGGCAACGTCTTGCCATGGGCCGCGAAAAACGATATTCGCGGCTTTTTTCTCCAGTTGATAGCGATACATTGGGTCGTAATATTCGTTAAGTAGCGGAACCAGCCATGCCATATGGCCGTCGGTGCTGCCGCTGGATAATTGCTCTGCCAGCGCCCTATCCAGCGTGTCCGTCAGTTCGGCAAAGCGTTGCAACCCCAGACGGCGGCGAATAGCGAACAGTCCATGATGAAGATATTCACTATACGCCTGCCAACCGGCTTCATCGCCGTAGGCGTGGGTGAAGTCGTGATGCATACGGATGAAATACTCTTCACGCAGTCGTTCCAGACGAAGCGCAAACGGATCTTCCACTACCGCAATGGGGGCCTGCGCCATTCTTTCGCGTAAACACTCAGGCAGATGGTTGGCGCCGATCGTTCGCCCTTCATCTTCCAGTACCCACCTTTTTAGCGTCTGACGCGCGTTAATTTTCAGCAATTCAACGGCAAGTTTGTTTTCAAAACTGGCCTGGCTGAGCTGGGGGTTCAGCGTGCGGCCAAAAGAGGAGCCGCGATGACGCGCGAGACCTTCCAGATCCACGCCGTTGGGCTGTTGTCGCACCAGTTGCGTTTTGCCGCTGCCCGTACAGCCGCCAATTAAAAGTATCGGTTTTTGCGCCAGTTGCCAGGTCGCCTGAATTGCTGTCTGGCGCAGCGCTTTATAGCCGCCTTCAATAAGCGGGCAGTCAATCCCTGTTTCTTGCAGCCAACGTTGTACGATATGTGACCGCTGACCGCCGCGCGCGCAGCACAGATACCCGTTGGGGAAACGTTGATACGCGGCTTTCCAGGCCTCAAGCCGCTGCTGGCGAATGTCGCCGCAAACCAGCCGATGCCCCAACGCTAACGCCGCATCCGCGCCCTGACGTTTGTAGCAGGTGCCGACGGCGGCCCGCTCGTCATCCATCATCAATGGCAGGTTGATAGCGCCCGGCATGGCGCCCTGTTCAAACTCAATCGGCGCGCGTACATCAATTAAAGGCGTATCGGCAAGGAGGAGCGCGCGATAGTCCTGTGCTTTTTGTCTGTCTTGCATAACGTAAAACGTAACCTTAAATCATCCTTTGCGCTATTTTACGCGCCAATTCGCAAAGTGGCTTGATTTTTAACAGCGTACCGTGTTGAAAATGGATAAAAAACCGGCTATTTCGGGTTGCCGTTGGGTAAATAATTTCACAATGTCTTCTACCGCTTTGCCTCTGCCAAATTTATGCCAGGCGAGGCTTAACGGTGAGGGCGGACGCATCGTAGGGATGGTACAGCTTACCAGTTCGTTTTTGTCGAGCAGCGTTTGACAAAGCGGCTGCGGAACAAAACCGATACCGACGCCTGCCAGATGAGCGGCGATTTTGGTTTCCATATCAGGCACGATAATTTCCTTCTGCCCCGGAAGGCGCCAGGCTACCCGCTTGGTCAGCGTACGCGCGCTGTCTTCGATATTAATTGCCGGGAAACGGCGCAACTGCGCTTCTGTTAGAGGCCCGCTGACGTGAGCTAAAGGATGATCCGCGGACATCACAAAACGCCATTGTACGGAACCTAAAGGGTCGAGCATAAAGGTATTAGCCAACGGCTCGGTGCCAGTTACGCCAATCGCCAGCGAAAAACCTTCATACAGGAGCGAATCCCAGACGCCCATATAAATTTGCCGGGAAAAGTGAAACTGGGTGAAAGGGTAACGCGCATTAAGCCACGATAAAAGACTGGCGACCGCTTGCGGGCTATAGAGCAGGTTATTCACCACAATATTGACCTGACGCTCTACGCCGTCGTTAACCTGGCGTAGCTCGTCAGGCATGCTGTCCAGCCACGCAAGCCAGTCTTTTGCCTGAGAGAGAAGGTGAGAGCCCGCCGCCGTCAACGAGACGCTTCGCGTTGTGCGAAAGAACAGCCCTACGCCGGTATTTTCCTCCAACAGTTTGATGCGGTAGCTAATGGTTGCCGTGGTTTTACACAGGCGCTCCGCCGCTTTGGAGAAACTCCCCGTTTCGGCAACGCTGATAAAGGTACGCAGTGTTTCCGGGTCAAACATCGTCAGGCGCCTCCTTACGATCCTGATAAAACCAGAATTGTTTTCCTATGATTTTTAAGTAGTTTTACATAATAGCCATGTTTGATTTGTGGTCTAAATCTACTTTTGGAAAAATATTCCAACTTTTATGTTGATGTTAAATCCCGAAGGTTTTAGATTGCATGGTATTGAAACCGGACAGAGTCCAAACCGCGGTTAAACGGAATCGAGCTACAAGGGAAAAATAATGAAACTTGAGGTATTACCGTTAGATCAGAAGACGTTCAGCGCTTATGGCGATGTTATTGAGACGCAGGAACGTGACTTTTTTCATATAAACAACGGGTTAGTTGAGCGATATCACGACCTGGCGAAGGTTGAAGTTCTGGAGCAGGATCGCACGCTGATCAGTATTAACAGGGCGCAACCGGCCGCGATGCCTATTGTGGTACATGAACTGGAACGTCATCCTTTAGGTACGCAGGCGTTTGTGCCGATGAACGGCGAGGCTTTTGTCGTTATTGTCGCGCTCGGCGATGATAAACCCGATCTCTCCACGCTGCGGGCGTTTATTAGCAATGGACGGCAGGGCGTCAATTATCACCGTAATGTATGGCATCACCCGCTGTTTGCATGGCAGACGGTTACCGATTTTCTGACGGTGGATCGCGGCGGCAGCGATAACTGTGATGTTGAAAGTATCCCGACACATGAACTCTGTTTTGCGTGACGCTATTGGCCTTCTTGCATAAGATGAACATATTGTTCATTGTTTATGCTCATATTTTGGGCCGGAGTTAACGTAAATATGACGGAAGTAAGACGACGCGGCAGGCCAGGACAGGCAGAGCCGACTGCGCAGAAAGGCGCTCAGGCGCTGGAGAGGGGCATAGCGATATTGCAATATCTCGAAAGAAGCGGCGGCAGTTCATCAGTTAGCGATATTTCCGGCAGCCTGGATTTACCGCTTTCTACGACGTTTCGCCTGTTAAAGGTACTGCAAGCGGCTGATTTTGTGTACCAGGATAGCCAGCTTGGCTGGTGGCATATTGGTTTAGGCGTATTTAATGTGGGCTCTGCGTATATTCATAATCGCGATGTCCTCTCGGTGGCCGGACCCTTTATGCACCGACTTATGCTGCTTTCTGGCGAGACGGTCAACGTAGCGATTCGCAACGGTAATGAAGCGGTGTTAATCGGTCAAAAGGAGTGCAAATCGATGGTCAGAATGTGCGCGCCCTTAGGGAGTCGTCTGCCGTTACATGCTTCCGGCGCCGGAAAAGCGCTGCTTTACCCGCTCACCGAAGAAGAGCTGGTGGGGATCGTCGTCAATACCGGTTTGCGGCGGTTTACGCCGACCACTCTGGTGGATTTACCTATCCTGCTTAAAAATCTGGAGCAGGCGCGTGAACAGGGCTACACCGTCGACCAGGAAGAACATGTTGTCGGGCTGAATTGTATCGCCTCCGCTATCTATGACGATGCGGGCAGCGTGGTCGCCGCTATCTCAATATCGGGACCGGCTTCCCGGCTGACGGAAGATCGCTTTATCAGCCAGGGTGAACTGGTACGGGATACCGCGAAAGACATCAGTACGGCGCTTGGGCTAAAACCCCCTGTAGCCTGAGCCGCATCCCGCTCGCTGGAGCGGGACTTTTTTAAAATTTTTAAAAGTTGGAAACTTTTTCCAATAAAAAGAGGTAGCAATAAAATGGCAAAAATGAGAGCCGTGGATGCGGCAATGTATGTGCTCGAAAAAGAAGGTATCACCACAGCATTCGGCGTTCCTGGGGCTGCAATCAACCCCTTCTATTCTGCAATGCGTAAGCATGGAGGCATTCGCCATATACTGGCGCGTCATGTGGAAGGCGCTTCACATATGGCTGAGGGCTACACACGTGCGGCGGCAGGTAATATTGGGGTTTGCCTGGGCACTTCCGGCCCGGCGGGAACCGACATGATCACCGCGCTCTATTCCGCTTCTGCCGACTCTATCCCGATTTTATGCATTACTGGTCAGGCGCCACGAGCGCGTCTGCACAAGGAAGATTTCCAGGCAGTCGATATTGAAGCGATTGCAAAACCAGTCAGCAAGATGGCAGTGACGGTTCGTGAGGCGGCGCTGGTGCCGCGCGTATTACAACAGGCTTTTCATCTGATGCGCTCAGGCCGCCCAGGTCCTGTGCTGGTTGATTTACCGTTTGATGTCCAGGTTGCGGAGATCGAATTCGATCCGGATATGTATGAGCCGTTGCCGGTATATAAGCCAGCCGCCAGCCGCGTACAGATTGAAAAGGCGCTGGAGATGCTGATTCAGTCCGAGCGTCCGGTAATTGTCGCGGGCGGCGGGGTTATTAACGCCGACGCCGCACCACTGCTGCAGCAGTTTGCCGAACTGACCAGCGTACCGGTGATCCCTACTCTGATGGGCTGGGGCTGTATCCCGGACGATCACCCCTTAATGGCGGGGATGGTCGGCCTGCAAACGGCGCACCGCTACGGCAACGCCACTCTGCTGGCATCCGATATGGTTTTTGGCATCGGTAACCGTTTTGCTAACCGTCATACGGGGTCCGTTGAGAAATATACTCAGGGGCGAAAAATCATCCATATCGATATTGAACCGACGCAAATTGGCCGCGTGTTGTGCCCGGATCTGGGCATCGTTTCTGACGCCAAAGCGGCGCTAACGTTGCTGATCGATGTCGCGCAGGAGATGCAAAAAGCGGGGCGTTTGCCATGCCGGAAGACCTGGGTGGACGAATGCCAGCAGCGTAAACGGACTTTGCTGCGTAAAACCCACTTTGACAACGTGCCAGTGAAGCCGCAGCGCGTCTATGAAGAGATGAACAAAGCCTTTGGTCGCGATGTGTGCTATGTCACCACCATTGGATTGTCGCAAATCGCGGCAGCGCAGATGCTGCATGTGTTTAAAGACAGACACTGGATCAACTGCGGCCAGGCGGGGCCTCTTGGCTGGACAATCCCGGCGGCATTAGGGGTTTGTGCTGCCGATCCGCAACGCAATGTGGTGGCGATTTCCGGCGATTTCGACTTCCAGTTCCTGATTGAAGAGTTAGCCGTCGGCGCGCAGTTTAACATCCCGTATATCCATGTGCTGGTTAACAACGCTTATCTTGGTCTGATTCGCCAGTCGCAACGCGCATTTGACATGGACTACTGCGTACAGCTCGCCTTTGAAAATATCAACTCCAGCGAAGTGAATGGCTATGGCGTTGACCATGTAAAAGTGGCGGAAGGGTTAGGCTGTAAAGCAATTCGTGTCTTTAAACCGGAAGATATTGCGCCTGCATTTGAACAAGCTAAAGCGCTGATGGCGCAATATCGCGTTCCGGTGGTGGTGGAAGTCATTCTGGAACGCGTAACCAATATTTCCATGGGCAGCGAACTGGATAACGTAACCGAGTTTGAAGAAGTTGCGGATAGTGCGAAAGATGCGCCAACAGAAACCTGTTTTATGAAATATGAGTAAGGGAGGTAATCGATGTTACGTTTCTCTGCCAATCTTTCTATGCTGTTTACGGAATATGATTTCCTGGAACGCTTTGATAAAGCGGCGTTGTCGGGATTTCGCGGCGTGGAATTCATGTTTCCCTACGATAACGACATCGAAGTGTTAAAACGTAAGCTCAGGGATAATAATCTGGAACATACGTTACATAATTTACCGGCTGGCGACTGGGCGGCTGGCGAACGTGGAATTGCCTGTATTCCTGGGCGCGAAGAAGAATTTCGCGATGGCGTAGCGGCCGCAATCCGTTATGCACGTGCGTTAGGCAATAAGAAAATAAATTGTCTGGTGGGTAAAACGCCGTCAGGATTCTCCGCAACGGAGATCCACGACACGTTGGTTGAAAACCTGCGCTATGCGGCAAATATGCTGGCGAAAGAAGACATTTTATTACTTATCGAACCTATTAATCACTTTGATATGCCGGGATTCCATCTCACCGGCACTCAACAGGCGTTAGCATTAATTAAGGATATCGGCAGCGATAATATCAAAATTCAGTATGATATTTATCACATGCAACGCATGGAAGGGGAATTAACGCAAACCATGACGGCATGGGCCGATAAAATAGGCCATTTACAGATTGCTGATAACCCGCGTCGCGGCGAGCCGGGGACCGGGGAAATCAATTATGACTTTATTTTTAATGTCATTAAACAGTCTGATTATGATGGCTGGGTTGGCTGTGAATATAAACCACTGACTACCACGGAAGCGGGATTATCGTGGATTAATCAGTACCGTTAAAACGCAGAATAATTCGGGCAGCGCTTTTTTTTCCACTGTGTTGGAAGGGGATTGTGTTGCCTGAATCTGGAAACACCGAAAGCAATAAAAGAGGTTGTATATGAAACTGGGATTTATTGGCCTGGGAATTATGGGCTCGCCAATGGCTATCAATTTGGCACGCGCCGGTCATCAATTACACGTTACGACTATTGGTCCGGTCGCGGACGAACTGCTCTCGCTGGGGGCGGTAAATGTTGAGACTGCACGTCAGGTAACTGAATTTGCAGACATTATCTTCATAATGGTGCCGGATACACCGCAGGTTGAAGACGTGTTATTTGGCGAACACGGTTGCGCTAAAACATCGCTTCAGGGAAAAACCATCGTCGATATGAGTTCTATTTCTCCTATCGAAACCAAACGTTTTGCCCAGCGCGTTAATGAAATGGGCGCTGATTACCTGGATGCCCCGGTTTCCGGGGGCGAAATCGGGGCGCGTGAAGGCACTCTGTCGATTATGGTCGGCGGCGAGCAGAAAGTCTTTGACCGCGTTAAACCGCTCTTTGACATCCTGGGAAAAAATATCACCCTGGTGGGCGGCAATGGGGATGGGCAAACCTGTAAGGTGGCTAACCAAATTATTGTTGCGCTGAATATTGAAGCGGTTTCTGAAGCCTTAGTGTTTGCTTCAAAAGCAGGTGCCGATCCGGTACGCGTGCGCCAGGCGTTAATGGGCGGGTTCGCCTCTTCACGCATTCTGGAAGTTCACGGCGAGCGGATGATCAACCGGACGTTCGAGCCTGGTTTCAAAATCGCGCTTCATCAGAAAGACCTTAATCTTGCATTGCAAAGCGCAAAAGCGCTGGCGCTGAATTTACCGAATACGGCGACCTGCCAGGAATTATTCAATACCTGTGCGGCAAATGGCGGGAGCCAGCTTGATCATTCGGCAATGGTACAGGCGCTGGAATTAATGGCCAATCATAAATTGTCCTAATTATGTGTATCGCTGTGGCTGCAGCGATACCTGTTCACAAGGAACACTCTGTAAAGGTGAAGAACATGAGTGAAACTAAAAAATCCGGGATTGATTACTGGAAACAAATTGTTGTCGTAATGAGTCTGGGCTGGGTAGCGATTTGGATCTATCGCACCGTGCTTACGCCAATTTATCCAGAAATTCAGGCATCTTTAGACAATGTAAGTAATGCAGAAATAGGCGCCATTGCAAGTTTTTACTTTTTTGCTTACTGCAGTATGCAAATCCCTTGCGGAATATTGGTCGATAAATTCGGTCAAAAAATCATGCTGATGGCCGGATTTACGCTTTTTATTATTGGTACACTCTGTATCGCGAAAGCCAATGGCCTGGCCATGATCTATACAGGGTCGCTAATGGCAGGCGGAGGATGCGCTTCTTTCTTTAGCTCGGCTTATTCACTCTCTTCGGCAAACGTGCCGCAGGCCCGTCGGGCATTAGCCAACGCGATTATCAACAGCGGGTCGGCTATAGGGATGGGGATTGGCTTAATCGGTTCCAGCATATTAGTAAAAAACATGAGCATGGCCTGGCAGAATGTACTGTATATCGTGGCCGCGATATTAGTAATCATGCTGTGCGTTTTTACGCTGGTCATTCGTGGTAAAGCCAAAAGCGACTCTGCGCAAGCGGAAAAGCAAACCCAAACCGTTACGGAAGATGAGAAACGCGCGCCTTTATTCTCTGGTTTATTGTGTAGCGTTTACTTCCTCTATTTCTGTACCTGCTACGGTTATTATTTGATAGTGACCTGGCTGCCTTCTTATCTCCAGACTGAAAGAGGATTTGATGGCGGAGCTATCGGGCTGGCATCAGCGCTGGTAGCGGTGGTTGGCGTACCGGGAGCGTTATTTTTTAGCCATCTGTCAGATAAATTTCGTAACAGTAAAGTTAAGGTTATTCTCGGTCTGGAAATTGTGGCGGCAGCAATGTTGGCGTTTACGGTTTTGTCCCCGAATACCACGATGCTGATGGTCAGCCTGACGCTATACGGCTTGCTGGGGAAAATGGCGGTAGACCCGATCCTGATCTCCTTTGTATCTGAACAGGCTTCGGCAAAAAGTCTGGGAAGAGCTTTCAGCCTTTTTAACTTCTTTGGCATGAGTTCAGCGGTTGTCGCCCCAACGTTGACCGGATTTATTTCGGATGTAACGGGGTCGAAAGAGATCAGTTTTGTGATTTCAGCATGTTTAGTGGTCACCGGAACGCTGATCTTTGCTGTCGTCACTTTATATAAAAAGAAAGCAACGCAACGTATTGCTTCAGCTTAAAAATAATTATATCTACTAATTCTTTATTTTATATTTATTTGTTCCTCATAGCTAAACCCATAACAACGTTATCCGATGCGTGAAAAGAGGGATTTATGGAACATCAAAGAGAGCTATACCAGCAGCGCGGTTATAGCGAAGACTTATTACCTAAAACAGAAACCCAACGAAACTGGAAGGCATTTAACTATTTCACCTTATGGATGGGATCTGTACATAACGTGCCAAATTACGTTATGGTCGGCGGTTTTTTTATACTGGGGCTATCAACATTTAATATCATGTTGGCCATTATTATCAGCGCATTATTTATTGCGGCGGCGATGGTAATGAATGGCGCGGCAGGCAGCAAATATGGCGTTCCTTTTGCTATGATATTGCGAGGTTCTTACGGCGTCCGCGGCGCGCTATTCCCTGGATTATTGCGAGGGGGAATCGCGGCAATTATGTGGTTCGGCTTACAGTGTTACGCGGGATCGCTGGCATTTCTTATTTTGATTGGGAAGATCTGGCCAGGATTTCTGACATTAGGCGGAGATTTCAAGCTGCTGGGTCTTTCACTGCCAGGACTAATTACTTTTCTAATTTTTTGGATTATTAACGTTGGCATCGGTTTTGGCGGTGGTAAAGTATTAAATAAATTTACCGCTATCCTCAATCCATGTATTTACATTGTCTTTGGCGGCATGGCTATTTGGGCAATATCGCTGGTCGGCATTGGCCCGATTCTGGACTATCTGCCTTCAGGCGTGCAAAAAGCAGAGCACAGCGGCTTTCTGTTCCTGGTGGTGATTAACGCCGTAGTCGCCGTCTGGGCTGCGCCAGCGGTAAGCGCGTCCGATTTCACGCAAAACGCGCATTCATTTCGCGCTCAGGCATTGGGACAAACACTGGGGCTTATCGTAGCGTATATATTATTCGCCGTAGCCAGCGTGTGCATTATTGCCGGAGCCAGTATTCATTATGGTATGGATACCTGGAACGTGCTGGATATTGTGCAGCGCTGGGACAGCCTGTTTGCTTCATTCTTTGCGGTGCTGGTGATTCTGATGACGACAATTTCAACCAACGCCACCGGTAATATTATACCTGCGGGGTATCAAATTGCGGCGCTTGCCCCGACAAAGCTTAACTATAAAAATGGCGTAATGATTGCCAGTATTATCAGTCTACTGATTTGCCCATGGAAATTAATGGAGAATCAGGACAGTATTTATCTGTTCCTCGATATTATCGGCGGTATGCTTGGCCCGGTAATCGGCGTAATGTTAGCTCATTATTTTGTGGTAATGCGTGGAAAAATTAATCTTGATGAGCTGTACACCGCCAGCGGTGATTACAAATATTATGATAATGGATTTAACCTGACTGCATTTTCAGTCACCCTGGTCGCAGTCATTCTGTCATTAGGCGGCAAGTTTATACCATTTATGGAGCCTTTATCCCGCGTGTCCTGGTTTGTAGGCGTAATAGTTGCGTTCGTTGCTTATGCGCTATTGAAGAAACGCACGCGTTTTGAAAATACAGGAGAGCAAAAACTCGTAGGTTAAATATTGAAAAAGCATTAAGCGTATTTAATGAAGTGTGCGCTATTTAAAAACTATCTGTATCCATACAAGGAGTTTGTTATGTCTTTTGATTTAATTATTAAGAACGGTACTGTCATCTTAGAAAACGAAGCGAGAGTTATCGATATCGCCGTCCAGGGCGGAAAAATCGCCGCGATTGGCGAAAACCTGGGGGAAGCGAAAAATGTGCTGGATGCGACGGGATTGATCGTTTCGCCGGGCATGGTTGACGCGCATACCCACATTTCTGAACCGGGCCGTACCCACTGGGAAGGCTATGAAACCGGTACGCGCGCGGCGGCGAAAGGCGGTATTACCACGATGATTGAGATGCCGCTCAATCAGCTGCCGGCGACGGTCGATCGTGAGACGATTGAACTCAAGTTTGACGCGGCAAAAGGTAAATTGACCATCGACGCCGCGCAGTTGGGCGGTTTGGTTTCTTATAACCTGGATCGGCTGCATGAGCTGGACGAAGTGGGCGTTGTCGGCTTCAAGTGCTTTGTCGCCACCTGCGGCGATCGTGGCATCGATAATGATTTTCGCGACGTTAATGACTGGCAGTTTTACAAAGGCGCGCAGAAACTGGGGGAGATGGACCAGACGGTACTGGTACATTGCGAAAATGCTCTGATTTGCGATGAGCTGGGCGAGGAAGCTAAACGCGAAGGACGCGTAACGGCGCATGATTATGTCGCCTCACGTCCGGTATTTACTGAAGTGGAAGCCATTCGTCGCGTGCTGTATCTGGCGAAAGCGGCAGGTTGCCGTCTGCACGTTTGCCATATCAGCAGCCCGGAGGGGGTAGAGGAAGTAACGCGCGCGCGTCAGGAAGGTCAGGATGTCACCTGTGAATCGTGCCCGCACTATTTTGTCCTCGATACCGATCAGTTCGAAGAGATTGGCACCCTGGCAAAATGTTCTCCGCCAATTCGCGACCAGGAAAACCAGAAAGGGATGTGGGAAAAACTGTTTAACGGCGAAATCGACTGCCTGGTATCCGACCACTCTCCATGCCCTCCGGAAATGAAAGCAGGCAATATCATGCAAGCATGGGGCGGAATTGCCGGACTGCAAAACTGCATGGACGTCATGTTTGATGAAGCGGTGCAAAAACGCGGTATGTCGTTGCCGATGTTTGGCAAATTAATGGCGACCAACGCCGCCGATATTTTTGGTCTGAAACATAAAGGACGTATTGCCCCCGGCAAAGATGCTGACCTGGTCTTTATTCAGCCTGACAGCAGCTATGTTCTGAAAAATGAAGATCTGGAATATCGCCATAAAGTCAGTCCGTATGTTGGCCGTACTATTGGCGCGCGTATTACCAAAACGATTTTGCGCGGCGATGTTATTTATGACATCGAGCATGGCTTCCCTGTGCCGCCAAAAGGTCAGTTTATCCTTAAACATCAGCAGTAATCCGGTGTGATTTAATGCCCGTCGTCACGACGGGCATTCTCTATTTTAAGGTGTGGATATGTTCCCTGTTATTAACCGCGAAAGTGTGTTGTCCGGCTTTCAGTGGTTTTTCTTTATTTTCTGTAACACGGTTGTGGTTCCCCCTACCTTGCTGTCCGCTTTTCATCTTCCCGCTGATAACCTGTTAATGCTCACACAATACGCTTTTTTGACCACCGCGTTGGCCTGCCTGGTTCAGGCATTTTGCGGCCATCGCCGGGCCATTATGGAAGGGCCGACAGGGCTGTGGTGGGGCGCTATTCTTACGATTACGCTTGGCGAGGCGTCTCGCGGCACGCCGCTGAACGATATCGCCTCCAGCCTGTCGGTCGGGATTGCGATCTCCGCAATGGTGACGATATTTATCGGCATTAGCGGGTTAGGACACCGTCTGGCTCGCCTGTTTACGCCGGCGGTAATGGTTTTTTTCATGCTGCTTTTGGGCGCGCAGCTGACCTCAATATTTTTTAAAGGCATGCTGGGGCTGCCTTTTGGCATTGCCGATACCAGCGCCAGAATCAAATTGGCCCCCTTTGGGCTGGCGGTCGCGGTGATGTGTTTTATCCTCGCGATGATTATTTTCCTGCAGCAGCGTATCTCCCGTTACGCGTTACTGGTAGGGACCGTGGTCGGGTGGGGGCTATGGCGGTTATGCTTTCCTTCGTCACACTTACCGCCAGGTGAATTAAGCTGGCGATGGTTTCCGCTGGGCAGCCACGGCACGCTGATGCCGGGTATTATTGTGACGGCGGTGATGACGGGGTTAGTCAACATCAGCAACACTTACGGCGCCATCCGCGGTACCGATATCTTTTATCCGCATCAAGGGTCGGGCAGTTCTCGTTATCGCCGAAGCTTTATGATTTCCGGACTGATGACGTTAGTGACGGTGCCTTTCGCGGTCGTGCCTTTTTCGCCTTTTGTATCTTCCATTGGTTTATTAACGCAAACCGGCGACAGTTCTCGCAAATCCTTTATCTGCGGTAGCGCGCTGTGTCTGCTGGTTGCCATTATAACGCCGTTAACCCGCTTATTTTGCGCTATTCCACTGGCGATCAGCAGCGCCGTTATGCTGGTCTCTTATTTACCTTTACTTTATTCCGGTTTGGTTTTTAGCCAGCAAATTACGTTTACCGCGCGGAATATTTATCGCCTGGCATTACCGCTTTTTGTCGGCATTTTTTTGATGGGGCTTCCTCCGGTCTATTTACAGGATCTTCCACTGATGATTCGTCCTCTGCTTAGCAACGGATTACTGGTGGGAATCTTACTGGCAGTGCTTATGGAAAATCTTATTCCGTGGGAACGCATTAAATAACGTGAGAAAACAAGGAGACATGATGAAGATTGTAATTGCGCCAGATTCATTTAAAGAGAGCTTAAGCGCTGATAAATGCTGTCAGGCTATTAAAGCGGGATTTTCAACCGTATTTCCTGATGCGCGCTATGTTTGTTTACCGATCGCCGATGGCGGAGAAGGAACCGTGGACGCGATGGTGGCTGCGACCGGCGGGAAACGGGTTTCTGTGGACGTTAGCGGGCCGATGGGGGAAAAAGTAAACGGATTTTATGGCCTGACCGGCGACGGCAAAACGGCGATTATTGAAATGGCGGCGGCGAGCGGATTGATGCTGGTGGCGCCAGAGGCGCGTAATCCGCTGCTGGCATCCAGTTTCGGCACCGGCGAATTGATTCGTCACGCCCTGGACGCGGGGATTCGCCATATTATTCTGGGTATCGGCGGCAGCGCCACGGTGGATGGCGGAATGGGAGTAGCGCAGGCGCTCGGTGTGCGTTTTCTGGACGCGCAAGGAATGCTGCTTGGCGCCGGAGGGGGCAATTTATCGCGCCTGGCGAGCATTGACCTGCAGGGGTGCGATCCGCGTATTTCAGAGTGTCGTATTGAGGTCGCCTGTGATGTTGATAACCCGTTGGTGGGGCCACGCGGCGCGGCGGCGGTATTCGGTCCGCAGAAAGGGGCGACGCCTGAAATGGTCGAGACGCTGGAAAATGGATTACGTAATTATGCCCGTGTCTTACATGCCCTGACCGGACGCGACATGTCTCAAATACCGGGCGGTGGAGCGGCCGGAGGAATGGGGATTGCCGCTATCGTCTTCCTGGAAGCGGAAATGAAGCCCGGTATTGAGATTGTTATGCAGGCGGTGAAGCTGGAGGAGGCGGTAAAAGAGGCCTCGCTGGTGATTACCGGAGAAGGGCGAATCGACTCGCAAACGGCGGGAGGAAAAGCGCCGATAGGCGTCGCGTCAGTGGCGAAACGGCATCATGTCCCGGTTATCGGCATTGCCGGCGTACTGGGCGATGGCGTGGAAGTGGTCCATCGCCACGGTATTGATGCCGTATTCAGTATTTTGCCGCGGCTGGCGCCTTTGCCGGAAGTTCTGGCGAACGGTGAACAAAATCTCTACCACAGCGCCTGTAATATTGCCCGCGTCATCAAACTTGGCCAGGACATCGGGACTCGTTAAGCATAAAAAAAGCCACGGTTCTCACCGTGGCAAAATCCAACATAGCTAAATAAAAAATAATCAGGAGGGCTGCCCGCCGTTAAATCATAACGTCGCGGTTACAGTCTTTGGAGTAGATGTAGCTGAATGCTTCGCCACGACCTACACCGTATCCGGCCTGCAGGGAATAAGCACCCATGAAGATGTAGTCGCCTTTTTTCACCGGCACCCAGTTGTTGTCGAGGTTATAAACTCCCTGGCCGGAAAGGATATAAGCGCCATGTTCCTGGACGTGGGTTTCAATATAGCCGTGGCTGGCGCCCGGTTCGAACGACAGAATATGCATATTCATATCGAAGCCCAGCTCTTTAGGCAGGAAATCCAGCAGAATAACATCTTCCATGCCTTCATAATGAATACGCTCCAGCTGGCTGGCATTGCCGGAAACCAACCACGGGGCATGCCCCTCGACAGGAGTATAGCGGCGTTTATATAAAAATAGCTGGCTGTCTTCCGTTTGAGCGTTGCTAAAGGTCATCATCTCGCCCGGTGGACAATAGAGGTATCCGCCCTGGGTTAAAGAGAATGTTTTTCCTTCTGCTTTAGCTTCAATATTTCCCGTAATGACATAGAGAAAAGTTTCAATCCCCTCGTCGCCAAAGCCCTGCTGGTTGCCGCCATTCTGATGTAAGGTGACCAGATAATCGACGAAAGAAGCACCCAGCTTCGGCGTCGAAAGGATGGTGACGTCACAGTTTTCAAAGCCGGGAATAATATTTTTCACCAGACCGTCCGGCGTTAAGAGCGCATAGTTACCGTGTTTCACAATGGCGCGGTTCGCCAGTAAATCATCGCGGTAACCCGTGACGTTATTCAGATATCCCATTGATGGCTCCTTATTTTTGCCAGGCAAGTTGATGCAGCATTAATGCCAGAGTTTTGACCCCTTCAGCAAGGTCATTAATGTTGGTACGTTCCGCCGGGTTATGGCTGATACCATTAATGCTGGGGACGAAAATCATACAGGTAGGGACGCGCGGCGCGAAAATTTGCGCGTCATGACCTGCGCCGCTATGCATTATGCGATAGTTCAGTTGTTCGGTTTCACACAGCCTGGTGAGGGCCGCGACCAGTTCGGCGTTCATCGGCACCGGCGCTTCGTCCATCCACAAATCGATATCGATGCTGATATCCATTTCATCGCAGATGGCGCGCATATCGTTTTCCAACTGTTCGGTAAATTCGCGAAGTACCGCGGCGTCCGTATGCCGGCAATCGATTGTAAATGTGGTTTTTCCAGGGACAACATTGACCGTATTCGGCTGCGGCTCAACTTTGCCGAACGTTAATACCAGGGGATCGCCATGCTGTTTGGCTTTTTCAATGGACTGACTGCAAATACGACTGAAGGCATGCACCGTATCGCGACGATAGCCCATTGGCGTTGTGCCTGCATGGTTGGACTCGCCGTTGAGCGTCACCGTGTAGCGACGTTGCCCGACGATGGCGTTGACGACGCCAATCGACTGTCCGTTGCTCTCCAGAACGCAGCCTTGCTCAATATGCAATTCAACAAAGGCGCGGATATCGGTTCGCGCGGCGAGCGGCGCGGCGGGAAGGGTAAATCCGCACGCCTGCATAGCGTCGACAAAGCCTGTGCCTTTGGCGTCCTGGATATGGCGTACCTCTTCAGGATTCGCCAGGCCAAAAATGTTCTTGCTGCCCCAAAAAACGTAAGGGAAACGGCTGCCTTCTTCCTCAGCCATTGATACTACCTCGACGGTGCGCAGCGGCGCGCCGTAGGTCGCTTTTAGCCAGTCGAGCGCCAGCCAGGCGGCAAGCGCGCCGAATTGCCCGTCCAGATTGCCGCCGTTGACGACCGTATCAATATGCGAACCGCTTAAAATCACCTGCTCCGGAAATTGTGTGCCGCAAAGGCGGCCATATAAATTTCCGACGTCATCAAAGCGTGTTTCCAGACCGCTTTCTGCCATTCGCTTTTTAAACTGCTGCTGTGTTTCCAGCCACTCAGGCGAATAAAGTAAACGCGTCATTCCACCCGTAGGATCGGCTCCAATGGAAGAGAGCCAGGGCAATGTTTCTTCTATCGCGTGGCGAAAATGCTTTATCATAGAAAATTCCTGTTTCAATAATTATTGGGCAAAGGGATTTTTTGTTTCGTATGACTTGAGATAGAGGGCATCGGAAATCAGATATTGATAAATATCATCAACAATATCGATACCATTCATATCGGCATTTTTCTGTTTAATATCCTGATCCTGTCCAGGATAATAAACCTGTTTAAAACCGGGGGCGGGCTTCACGGCATTGAGTTCCTGCATGGTCTGACTAATATGTTTGCGGAATAATTCACAGGAAGAGAAGAACGCCGGATTAATGACCAGATGAAGTTGTCCTAAATTGCGTCCGGCGTGTAAATCTTCATACATCGAACTGACCTGGCGGCCAAACGGCAGCCCCAGCAGAATGCCGGACAAAATATCGATCATCATCATCAGGCCGTAACCTTTCGGGCCTGCGGCGGGTAATAACGCATTGACGGCAAAAGGATCATGTGTCGGCGCGCCGTTTTTATCGACGGCCCAACTCTCCGGAATGGACTCATTGCGGGACCGTGCATCGAGGACTTTTCCCCAGGCCTGCACGGTGGTGGCCATATCAAAGGTAATGATGTCATCGCCTTCGCCCGGCGCGGCAAAGGCCAGCGGATTAGTGCCATAGTAAATATCCGCCCCGCCAAACGGCACGACCATAGGATCGGACTGACAGATAGACAGACCGATCAGGCCTTCGCGAGCAGCCTGGCGGACGAAATAAGAGATGGCGCCGCTATGGCCCATTCTGCTAATGCCGACAACCGCGACGCCATTTTTTTTGGCTATTTCAATAGCATGCTCCATTCCCATTTTGGCTGCGACCTGTCCGGCAGCATTATCGGCATGCAGTATCGCCGTACAGGGACCGGTATTCTCAATGCGGAACGTCGGCTCCCGGTTGGTGCCGCCTTTTGAAATTCGTTCGGCATAATATTCAACGCGTACGGCGCCATGTGAGTGAATACCTCTGGCATCTGCATAAACCAGTACGTCGGCGACGATGGCGGCGTGCTCACGTTTTAGTCCGGCTTTATAAAGCTTATTTTCGATAAGCTGATGGAGTGTTTCCCGACTGATTTTCATCTGTCTTCCTTTTTAACGACGGTGTGAAGCATGACTGCGATTAACATACCGGGAAAATAAAATGATTATGTGATCCAGACAGGCAAAAAAATATAATTAGAATTTATTTGATAATCAGGCGGGTTTTATCTTTTTGCTTAAATAAAAAGCTTTTTTAGAAAATCATAACTAATCCTTTGACCGTTGTTTGAATTCTTTTGTTAATAAATTTGATGTGACGTTAATCACTCTATTTACCCTCCCGGATATATACCGTGAAGCGCACATTAACACTGCTCGTGCAATTGCAATGGGTGCAATTATTAAGGAGTTGTTATGATCCACGCCTTTATTAAAAAAGGGTGTTTTCAGGACTCTGTCAGCTTAATGATTATTTCTCGAAAGCTGAGTGAGTCCGAAAATGTTGATGATGTATCGGTAATGATGGGAACGCCTGCGAATAAGTCGCTGCTGGAAACTACCGGTTTCTGGCATGACGATTTTCATGGCGCTACGCCCAATGACATTTGCGTGGCGATTCGTACCGAAGCGGTAGATGACGGCATTACGCAGGTGATTGTGCAACAGCTCGAAGAAGCATTGCAGCAGTTGGCGCAGGGAAGCAGCGGCAGCCAGTCGTTAATCCAGGTCAGACGCTGGGAAAGCGCCTGTCAGAAACTGCCAGAGGCGAATCTGGCGCTGGTATCGGTGGCCGGCGAATATGCGGCGGAACTGGCAGATCAGGCGCTGGATCGTTCGTTGAACGTGATGATCTTCTCCGATAATGTCACGCTGGACGACGAAATCAGACTAAAACGCCGGGCGCGTGATAAAGGACTGCTGGTCATGGGGCCGGATTGCGGCACCGCTATGATCGCCAATACGCCGCTGGCTTTCGCTAACGTCATGCCAGAGGGCAACATCGGGGTGATTGGCGCTTCCGGCACCGGTATTCAGGAGCTCTGTTCACAGATTGCGCTGGCGGGGGAAGGGATTACCCATGCCATCGGGCTTGGCGGACGCGATTTGAGCGCCGAGGTCGGCGGGATCAGCGCGCTAACGGCACTGGAGATACTCAGCGCGGATGAAAAGAGCCAGGTGCTGGCCTTTGTCTCCAAACCGCCTGCCGATGCGGTTCGTCAGCATATTATCGCGGCGATGAAAGCCACCGGGAAACCCGTTGTCGCGCTGTTCTTAGGGTTTTCCTCTCCCGTTGCGCGTGAGGGAAACGTCTGGTTTGCCTCGACGCTGGATGAAGCCGCCCGGCTGGCATGTTTATTGTCTCGCGTGACGTCGCAGCGTAAAGAAATGGTTTCAACAGGCGGCGTGATTCGTGGCCTCTATACCGGCGGAACGCTGGCGGCGGAAGCTGCGGGGCTGCTGGCCGGCTATCTGGGCGTTGCGGCGGATACGGAACATCACCATGGCATGATGCTTGACGCTGACGGCCACCAGATTATCGATCTGGGCGATGACTTTTATACCGTTGGGCGACCACATCCGATGATCGACCCGGCGTTACGTAATCAGCTTATCGCCGGGCTTGGCACGCAGCCGCAGGTACGCGTGTTATTAGTGGACGTCGTTATTGGTTTTGGCGCGACCGCCGATCCCGCCGCATCGCTGATTCAGGCCTGGCAGAAGGCATGTGCCGCACGCGCCAGCGATCAGCCGCTGTTCGCCATCGCAACCGTCACCGGAACGGAACGCGATCCTCAGTGCCGCTCGCAACAAATCGCCGCGCTCGAAGATGCCGGCATCACGGTAGTGGATTCTCTTCCCGAAGCCACTCTGTTGGCCGCGGAACTGATTCGACCCACTCTCTCTTCCACTCATCCATCAGCTCCCCGGTTACTGGAAGCGGTAGCGGTGATTAATGCCGGGTTACGTAGCTTCGCGCTGGATTTACAGGCTGCCGGTATGCCCGTGGTGCACTACCAGTGGGCGCCTGTCGCTGGCGGTAATAAAAAACTGGCTCGTCTGTTAGAACGTTTGCAATAAGGGGTTCCCATGTTTACATCAGTGGCGCAAGCCAACGCTGCAGTCATCGAACAAATTCGTCGCGCACGTCCGCACTGGCTGGATGTGAAGCCAGCTTCTTCATTAATTAGCGTGCTCAATCAGGGGAAAACGCTTCTTCATGCCGGGCCGCCGATGCGCTGGCAAGAGATGACCGGCCCGATGAAAGGCGCCTGTATCGGCGCATGCCTGTTTGAAGGATGGGCCAAAGATGAAATGAGCGCGCTCGCGCTGTTAGAGCAGGGAAAGGTCAACTTTATTCCCTGCCATCACGTTAACGCCGTGGGGCCGATGGGCGGTATTACCTCAGCCAGTATGCCGATGCTGGTCGTGGAAAATATCACCGACGGCAATCGTGCGTACTGCAATCTCAACGAAGGGATCGGCAAAGTGATGCGTTTCGGCGCCTATGGCGAGGATGTTCAGCAACGTTTGCGCTGGATGCGTGATGTGCTGATGCCGGTATTAAGCGCGGCGCTGGGACGTCTGGAGCGGGGCCTCGACCTGACCGCAATGATGGCGCAGGGCATTACGATGGGAGATGAATTCCACCAGCGCAATATCGCCTCTTCCGCATTGCTGATGCGCACGTTGGCGCCGCATATCGCCCGTCTGGAACACGATAAGCAGCAGATAGCGGAAGTGATGGATTTTCTGAGCGTCACCGATCAATTCTTCCTTAATCTGGCGATGGCCTACTGTAAAGCCGCCATGGACGCAGGCGCGCAGATTCGCGCCGGCAGTATTGTGACGGCGATGACCCGTAATGGCGATATGTTTGGCATTCGGGTTAGCGGTCTGGGCGACCGTTGGTTCACCGCGCCTGTTAATACGCCACAGGGGCTATTTTTTACCGGTTTTTCGCAGGATCAGGCCAACCCGGACATGGGCGACAGCGCCATTACTGAAACGTTTGGTATTGGCGGCGCTGCGATGATTGCCGCGCCTGGCGTAACGCGTTTTGTCGGTGCCGGGGGAATGGAAGCGGCGAAATCTGTTTCTGAAGAGATGGCTGAAATTTATCTCGAACGCAACATGCAGCTACAAATCCCCGGCTGGGATTTTCAGGGGGCCTGTCTGGGACTGGATATCCGCCGCGTGGTCGAGACCGGAATTACGCCGCTGATTAACACGGGTATCGCGCATAAAGAGGCGGGGATTGGACAGATTGGCGCGGGAACCGTCCGTGCGCCGCTGGCCTGTTTCGAGCAGGCGCTGGAAGCGCTGGCGGAAAGCATGGGCGTAAGTTAAGAGAGCGTCTCATGAAATGTATCCATCCTCTTATGGCAAGCCGACAATCGGCGGATTATCGGCAACCCTGGCAGATGTCAGGGGTATGGCGTCGCTCTATTAATTTTGTGGCGAAAAGCGGTGAGTTATTAACGCTTCACCGTCGGGGGAGCGGCTTCAGTCCGGGAGGGTGGATACTGCGCGGCGGCGATTTTGACGCATTGCGCGATGTGCTCACCGATGGCGAAAAACCGCAGTCAACCGCTGCCGGTATTCAGATTGGCGAGTTTCTTTTATGCGAGCCGGAGAGGCGCTGTTCGCTGCGGGTTCCACGCTATCTTGCGTCGCCGCGTCTTAACGCGACGTACATGCAGCGTAGTGAGGAGACGGGACTGTTTGGGCCGTTAACCGTCGCCGCAGCTCAGCCTCTATGTCCGGAACTTCGCCAGTTTTGTCACTGCTTTCAGTCGGCGCTTGCAGGTGCTGCGACTGACTGGCGGCTATGGCTGGGTAAAGGGCCGGGCTTAACGCCCAGTCATGACGACACGCTGACGGGAATGTTGCTGGCGGCCTGGTATTTTGGCGCCATAGATGAACGCGCCGGGCGTAATTTTTTTGCCCAATCCGGCAGCCTTGATCGGGCGACGACGCTCGTGAGCGTCAGCTATTTACGCTATGCGGCTATGGGTTATTTCGCGTCGCCTTTACTCCACTTTATTCATGCGCTGCGACGAGATGCTCGCACAGAAACGGCGATTGATGGACTGCTGGCGCTGGGGCACACCTCTGGCGCGGATACGCTGCTGGGGTTCTGGCTTGGACAACAAATAGTAAAAGGATAGGGAATGAAAACGTTGGTAGTTGCTCTTGGCGGCAACGCATTATTGCAGCGCGGAGAAGCGCTAACGGCAGAGAATCAATATCGTAATATTGCCGACGCGGTGCCTGCGCTGGCGCGACTTGCCCGCTCGTATCGGCTGGCGATAGTACATGGCAACGGCCCCCAGGTCGGCCTGTTGGCTTTACAGAACCTTGCCTGGAAAGCCGTTGAGCCTTATCCGCTGGATGTGCTGGTAGCAGAGAGTCAGGGAATGATCGGCTATATGCTGGCGCAGCGTCTGGCGCTTGAACCCGATATGCCGCCGGTGACTGCAGTATTAACGCGGATAAAGGTATCGGCGGACGATCCTGCTTTTCTTGAACCGGAAAAGTTTATTGGTCCCGTTTATTCGCCAGAAGAGCAAATGGCGCTGGAAGCGACTTATGGCTGGCATATGAAACGTGATGGAAAATATCTGCGCCGTGTCGTCGCTTCCCCGGCGCCGCGTCAGATTATCGAAAGCGCCGCTATTGAGTTATTGCTAAAAGAGGGCCATGTGGTGATTTGCAGCGGCGGTGGCGGGGTACCTGTTGCCGGCGAGGGCGAAGGGGTCGAGGCGGTGATAGATAAAGACCTGGCGGCGGCATTGCTGGCGGAGCAGATAGCGGCCGATGGTCTGATCATTTTGACGGATGCGGATGCGGTGTATGAACATTGGGGGACGCCGCAGCAGCGCGCTATTCGTCAGGCTTCGCCCGATGAGCTGGCGCCGTTTGCCAAAGCCGATGGCGCGATGGGACCGAAGGTGACCGCGGTAAGCGGATATGTGAAGCGGTGCGGAAAGCCGGCATGGATTGGCGCATTGTCGCGTATTGACGATACCCTGGCGGGCAGAGCGGGAACCTGCATCTGTCTGTGATCGCGACGGGCGGCGACAGAGAATGCGCCGCCCACGCCGTTTATTTAAGCTTACTTTGCGCCCAGATAATGCCGCTGGCGTATTCGCCCGGCAGGAGCGGAGAGAGCGCTTCCAGGGTGGCGCTAAGACGTGACGTATCGCTGTCGGTCAGATTCAGATGGCCGACTTTTCGCCCCGGACGTACCGCTTTATCATACCAGTGCAGATGTACCAGCGGCAGCTTCAGCCAGTCGTAATTCAGCTCGCTGCCGATCAGGTTGATCATCACCGACGGGGCGTTAATCACCGGCGCGGGCAACGGCAGGCCGGTAATCGCGCGCAAATGCAATTCAAACTGACTGATGCTGGCGCCATTTTGCGTCCAGTGTCCGCTGTTATGCACGCGCGGCGCCAGTTCATTGATTAACAGGCCTTCCGGCGTGATAAAACATTCCATCGCCATTACGCCGACGTAGTTCAGCGCCTGCATAATTGCTGACAGCATCGATTCCGCCTGCTCCTGCTGTTCGGCGTTCGCCTGTGGGAACGCGACGCTGGTCCGCAAGATGCCGTCCTGATGCAAATTGTGCGTTAGCGGGTAAAACACGGTACTGCCGTCATGAGCGCGCGCGCCGACTAACGACACTTCGCCGGAAAAATGGATACCGCGCTCAACAATACATTCGCCATAGCAGTCATCCGGCAGTTGCCCGGTTTCGTCCGCGCGTAGACGCCACTGCCCGCGACCGTCGTAGCCGCCAACGCGACGCTTAATAATCGCCAGTTCGCCCAGACGGTCAAAGATGCCGGACCACTCGTCGGCGCTGGTCAGCAGCTGCCACGGCGCGGTCGCGAGTCCCAGTTTATCGAAAAGCTGTTTTTGTGTCAGACGGTCGGCGATGATCGGAAATACATCGCGATTGACGAAGGCCGGGTGGCGCGCCAGCTCGCGGGTAAGCGCGGTTTCCGGCCAGCGCTCAATCTCTGCGGTAATGACGCTCTGCTGTACCGGCACGGCGGTAGGCTCTGCATCCAGACCAACCGGCCAGACGGCGATACCCAGCGGTTCGCCCGCCTGGCGCAGCATTCGGCCCAGTTGCCCGTTGCCGAGAACGCAAACTTGCTTCATAGCGTCCCCCGCGGATCGGGATTTTCCAGAACTTCATCGGTTTGCGCTTTGCGCCAGTCGGCAATGCGCTGATGCAGTTCCGCGTCGTGTTGCGCCAGAATCTGCGCGGCGAGCAGGGCGGCGTTAGCGGCACCGGCTTTACCGATCGCCAGCGTACCCACCGGAATGCCGCGCGGCATCTGCACGATGGAGTAGAGGCTATCCACGCCGCTTAGCGCAGCGCTTTGTACCGGCACGCCGAGTACCGGGACCAGCGTTTTTGCCGCAATCATTCCCGGCAGGTGCGCCGCGCCGCCCGCGCCGGCAATAATCACTTGATATCCGTTCTCTTCCGCCGTTTCGGCGAAGCCGAACAGCTTATCGGGGGTGCGATGGGCGGAAACCACTTCTACATGGTGCGGGACATCCAGAATTTCAAAAATTTCGGCGGCGAATTGCATGGTAGCCCAGTCGCTTTTGGACCCCATCACGATGGCGACACGCGCCGGATTATTGCGGGAAGACATGCGTCTTAAAACTCCTGTGGTGCGGGACACGCTGCTTTTGAGGTGTCAGAGAATAGCATGATAATCAGGCAAGGAAAACGGTTGCGTGTGCGCCGTAACGGACGATTCGACGAATATTTACAGGGGGAAGGCGATTAACTCCACGTTGTCCGGCGTGACTTTTATCATTGAACCTTCATGATGCCATGCGCCTAACACCACGCGGAACGCGGGCTGGCCGTTGGCGGAAAGTTCATGCACCGCCGGGCGGTGGGTATGACCGTGAATCAGCCACTGTACGCGGTGTTTTTCCATTTCGGCGACGACGGTCTGCGCATTGACGTCCATAATATCCAGCGATTTGCTGCTGTTGGCGGCTTTGCTGCCGGCGCGCATTCTGGCGGCGATACGGCGGCGGATAAACAGCGGCAGGGTAAGGAACAGCCGTTGAACCCACGGATTATGGACTTTGGCGCGAAACGCCTGATATCCGGCATCATCGGTACAGAGCGTATCGCCGTGCATAATCAACACATTGCGGCCATACAGGTCGAGCACTTTTTCCTGCGGCAGTAGAATCATGCCGCTTTCGCGGGCAAAGCGTTTGCCAATCAGGAAGTCGCGATTACCATGAATAAAGAAGCAGGGAACGCCGGAATCAACCAGCGATTTAATGGCAACGGCCATTTCACGATGTAGCGGGTTGGGGTCGTCGTCGCCAATCCAGGCCTCGAAGAGATCGCCAAGAATATACAGCGCGTCAGCCTGACGGGCTTCTACGGCTAAAAAACGCAGAAAACCGGCGACGATCGCCGGTTCTTCCGTTTGCAGATGCAAGTCTGCAATAAACAGTGTCGCCACGATTACTCGCTGACGGTCACGTTTTCAATGATGACGTCTTCTTTTGGTACGTCCTGGTGCATACCGCTACGGCCAGTGGCGACGCCTTTGATTTTATCTACCACGTCCATACCTTCTACGACTTCCGCAAAGACGCAGTAGCCCCAGCCCTGTAGACTTTCGCCGGAGAAGTTCAGGAAGTCGTTGTCTGCCACGTTGATGAAGAATTGCGCGGTAGCCGAGTGTAGCGCCTGAGTACGTGCCATTGCCAACGTACCACGGGTATTTTTCAGACCATTGTTGGCTTCGTTTTTGATCGCCTCTTTGGTGGCTTTCTGTTTCATGCCCGGCTCAAAGCCGCCGCCCTGAATCATGAAACCGTTAATCACACGGTGGAAAATGGTGTTGTTGTAAAAACCTTCGCGGCAGTAGTCCAGGAAGTTTTTAACTGTTTCAGGCGCTTTATCATCAAAGGTTTTGATTACGATATCGCCGTGATTAGTGTGGAAAGTAACCATTTTTGCATCCTGTTCCAAGAGAGTGGTGCTTTAGCCCGCAATGGGGCACATATAGGGGCTTGTTATAGCATAACCGTAAGCTGCGATCACCTTGCAAAGTGTGCTGCTTCGATTACGAATAATATGTATCATACGGAGATTATTACCCACACACGTCTATACGGAATCTTCGATGTTAAAAATTTTTAATACACTGACGCGCCAAAAAGAGGAATTCAAACCCATTCATGCCGGGGAAGTCGGCATGTACGTGTGTGGTATCACCGTTTACGATCTCTGCCACATTGGTCACGGACGCACGTTTGTCGCTTTTGACGTTGTCGCGCGCTATTTGCGTTTTCTCGGTTATAAGCTGAAGTATGTGCGTAACATTACCGATATCGACGATAAAATTATTAAACGTGCCAATGAAAACGGCGAAAGTTTTGTCGCGCTGGTCGACAGAATGATTGCGGAAATGCATCAGGACTTCGACGCGCTGAATATTCTGCGTCCGGACAGCGAGCCGCGTGCGACGCACCATATTCAGGAAATTATCGAACTCACCCGCACCTTAATCGAGAAAGGGCACGCCTATGTGGCGGATAACGGCGATGTGATGTTTGATGTACCGACCGATCCGACTTATGGGCAGCTTTCCCGTCAGGATCTTGAGCAGCTTCAGGCGGGCGCGCGCGTGGATGTCGTTGACGTGAAGCGTAACCCGATGGACTTCGTGCTGTGGAAAATGTCGAAAGAGGGCGAGCCGAGCTGGCCGTCGCCGTGGGGCGAAGGGCGTCCGGGCTGGCACATTGAATGTTCGGCGATGAACTGCAAGCAGTTGGGCAACCATTTTGATATTCACGGCGGCGGTTCCGATCTGATGTTCCCGCACCATGAAAACGAGATTGCCCAGTCTACCTGCGCGCATGACGGCGAATACGTCAACTACTGGATGCACTCCGGTATGGTGATGGTGGATCGCGAGAAGATGTCCAAATCGCTGGGCAACTTCTTTACCGTGCGCGACGTGCTGAAATACTACGATGCGGAAACCGTGCGCTACTTCCTGATGTCCGGGCATTACCGTAGCCAACTGAACTACAGCGAAGAGAACCTCAAGCAGGCGCGCGCCTCGCTGGAGCGGTTATACACTGCATTGCGTGGAACGGATAAATCAGCGGCCCCGGCGGGCGGCGAGGCGTTTGAAGCGCGTTTCGTGGAGGCGATGAATGACGATTTCAACACGCCGGAAGCCTACTCCGTCCTGTTTGATATGGCGCGTGAAGTCAACCGTCTGAAGGGCGAGGATATGACCGCCGCGAATGCGATGGCGTCTCATCTGCGGAAGATTTCCGGCGTGCTGGGACTGCTGGAGCAGGAGCCGGATGTTTTCCTGCAAAGCGGCGCGCAGGCGGATGACGGTGAAGTTGCGGAAATTGAAGCCTTGATTCAACAGCGTCTGGATGCCCGTAAAGCGAAAGACTGGGCGGCGGCGGACGCGGCGCGCGATCGTCTCACTGAAATGGGTATTATTCTGGAAGATGGCCCGCAGGGCACCACCTGGCGGCGTAAGTAAGCGCTTTTACAGGCCGCTCTATTTGCATAGAACGGCCTGTTTTTTATTTTTTCGCACCGGGCGAAAGATAAACACACACCGACTCCCCCAGATTCTGATGTTCACACCCGGGTATTGCCCGGCTGTAATGGGCAATAAAGCGGATGACGCTGTCGCCGCTGTTTAGCCCCACATTTCCTTTTCGCAGCAATTCTGCTGGCTGATCGTCGGTGAAAACGTTAGGGGTGAACAGTTTTGCGCCTAATCGTTCAAAAGTGCCAGCACTAACGATAGAGGGTTGATAACCCTGAAGCTGCAACCAGCGGCGGGCATCATTACGTGACCAAACCTGCGCATCGTTTGCTCGCGCAAACACTTCGAGAAGCCAGCCATTCGAATTCTGATAAAGGCCGGAAAAAGGCCACGCAATCAGGTTATAGCGGGGACTGTGGAAGAGATTGAGTTTGATAGCGCTATGTAAAAGCGTTTGTAATGCCGTCGCGATATCTGAACGCGGGCGCAAAACGGCAATGCTCTGATTCACCAGGTCATCAGCCAGAAACTCATACAGACCTTGTATATAGAGCGCTGATTCAGCGGTTCCGCAAGTATTCAGATTATGGTAAACCCGCCAGTCTCCGTTTGGCTGGCGCATGGCATAGCCAGCATGTGACCAGGTTAAATGTCGGCTCGACATATCTTGCCCCTGGCGAACCAGAATGACGACCGGATCGGGTTGACTGTTAAGCTGTTTTTTGAGCTGTAGCGCCTGATCCATTGTCGCTGCGATGCTCTCCGGCGTGTTTGCTTTTTGGTGACAGTTAGCACTGTCTGCATAAGCGTTGAGCGAGATTGCGCTGAGCCACAGGGCAAACGCGAACCGCTTCATTTGGCCGGTACCGTCTGGTTGCTGGAAAGTCCTGCGTCGTCCTGATTTACCATATGGGCAAGGACTTTGCCCTCTTTTTTCAAATAAGCGCCGGTGCCTTCCTGCGTTTTTTCCAGAGTGACTTTATCACCTGCTTTGAGGTTGCCTTCTTTGACGACATGTAGCGGAACTTGCATTTTAATGTCTTTGTTATCGGGGGACTTAGTGGTTAACAGCGCGGTTTTTTGCTTTTTATTTTCGACAACAGATCCAATGCTCAGGTTGAGCGGCAGCAGTACGGGGGAGAGTATAATTCCGCTAACCAGTGCGGAACTGCCCACGCTGACAACCGCAGACGATGCCGCATACCAGCCAGTGGCAGACATTTCTTCGCTATAGCTGGCGTGGGAAAATGAGAAACAGATGACCGCGGCGGCGAATGTCATTTTATTCATATTGATTCCTTTTAATATGCGTTTTAAGTACCCGTAGAAATAACACTAAAATACTTCCCGGCAACCACACCCACAGCAATTCTGAGAGAATGACCTGATGTCCATACGGCGTGATGTAGCTTGAAAGCGCGAAAGGCGCGACTTTAATCACCTGCCAGGGCGCAAAAAAACGTTCATCTGACCACGGCCACAGCCATCCGACGCCTTTACCACCCGTGGTGATCGAATCCAGCAGGCTGTGCGACAACAATGAAACGGTTAAAAACAGCCAGCAGCGCACCTGCCCCGCTCGAAACCATCGTCGTCCCGCGAGTACGCACAACAGGGGGAGGACGAATGCGAAAAGTAAAGAGTGGGTAAATCCGCGATGGCCGAACACGTTGCCGTAGGCGACGCCAAATTTAAAGGCCAGCACGTCGGCATCGGGGAGCATCGCCAGCACAACACCGGCAAACAGCAGGCGAGGAGGGATAACTTTCAGGCCTAAGCCTGCGCCAAAACACAGGGGAACGGCGGCGTGGGTGATAACGGTAGGCATAGCGATGGTTCACAGGGAAATAGCCATGCTAGCAGTTGGAACGCAGAGGATTAAGTGGATGATTATCTGAAAAGACAGCATAATCAGGCCGGATAAGACGCTTTGCGTCGCTATCCGGCACTCTGTATCAGGCCACGACGTTCACACTTTGGCCTTCGAAGCTAACGGTTTGCCCGGCGACAATTTTGCAGCGTTTACGCGTTTCAACCGCGCCATCAACCTTCACCAACCCGTCGGCAATGGCGATTTTCGCCTGCGCGCCGCTTTCGCTCCAGCCTTCCAGCTTGAGCAGATCGCACAGCTCGACGTGCGGGTGCTTGCCTAAAGAGAATGTCGCCATGTTATTTTCCTTGTGGATCGTGATATTCAATGCACGCCTGCAGCGTGTTTTCGATAAGCGTGGCGACCGTCATCGGGCCGACGCCGCCCGGTACTGGCGTGATGTATGACGCGCGCGCCGCGGCTTCGTCAAACACGACGTCGCCAACGACCTTGCCATTTTCCAGACGGTTAATACCGACATCAATCACAATTGCGCCTTCTTTAATCCATTCGCCGGGAATAAAGCCCGGTTTACCTACGGCGACAATGAGCAAATCAGCATGCTCGACATGGTGACGCAGATCTTTGGTAAAGCGGTGCGTAACGGTAGTCGTACAGCCAGCCAGCAGCAGCTCCATGCTCATCGGGCGTCCAACGATATTGGACGCGCCAATGACCACCGCATTCAGGCCGTAGGTATCAATATTGTAACGCTCAAGCAGCGTCACAATACCGCGGGGCGTACAGGGACGCAGGCGCGGCGCACGCTGGCACAGACGACCGACGTTATAAGGATGAAAACCGTCTACGTCTTTATCTGGCGCGATACGCTCCAGCACTTTAACGTTGTCGATGCCTGCCGGTAAAGGCAACTGCACCAGAATACCGTCGATCGTGTTATCTGCATTCAGAGTATCGATAAGCGCCAGCAGTTCGGCTTCGCTGGTGGTTTCTGGCAGGTCATAGGAGCGGGAGACGAATCCCACTTCGTCGCACGCTTTACGTTTGCTTGCGACATAAATCTGTGAGGCCGGATTGCTGCCGACCAACACCACAGCCAGGCCGGGAGCGCGAAGACCTGCTGCGACGCGTGCCTGAACTTTTTGAGCAACCTCAGATCGCACCTGCTGCGCAATCGTTTTACCGTCAATAATCTTTGCTGCCATCAGAGAGAAGATTCCATCTGTTACTTCAAGTCAAAGGGGATAACGCTATTTTGTCAGAAGCGGGCCTCGCTGTCAGTTAACGTTTGTGTTTCCGATGCAAACGCGACGTCTCCCCCGTCTGTTGACGATACTGAGACGTGGCCCGTAAGCGCGCCATGATTAACCAAAAAGAAACAATTCATCACCCTGGCTATGGTTACCGTAATCCCTCGTCGTTAATAGCATCGGGCGGCATAATGCGACATTTTATACAAAATAAGATTAGACCCTTCTTATATCCCAATAAGAATTAGCTTAGGTCATTAAAAGAGTTTGCGGCTATTTTTTATTTAGCGAAATGTTTAATTTATTACCGTGACGAAATGTCATATTCGCAAAGATTAATTACTGCGTCTGATACTCAGGGGAGAAACAGAAAACTAATTAATCCGCGATATCTATCTTTACAGGATGAAGAGATAGCTTTTCTGACATGCTATGTCGATAATAATTCAAACGGAGCCGACAGGATGCCGAAACCGGGTGTGTGTAATTCAAGGGAAATCCATGAAACATAAATTAATGACCTCTACTATTGCGAGTCTGATGTTTGTCGCTGGCGCAGCGGTTGCGGCTGATCCTACTCCGGTGAGCGTGAGTGGCGGTACTATTCATTTCGAAGGTAAACTGGTTAATGCAGCCTGTGCCGTCAGCACTAAATCCGCCGATCAAACGGTGACGCTGGGTCAATACCGTACCGCCAGCTTTACGGCGATTGATGATACGACCGCGCAGGTGCCTTTCTCCATCGTCCTGAATGACTGCGATCCGAAAGTGGCGGCCACCGCTGCCGTGGCTTTCTCTGGTCAGGCAGATAACACCAACCCTAATTTGCTGGCTGTCTCCTCTGCGGACAATAGCACTACCGCAACCGGCGTCGGGATTGAGATTCTTGATAATACCTCTTCACCGTTGAAGCCGGACGGCGCGACCTTCTCGGCGAAGCAGGCGCTGGTTGAAGGCACCAATACGCTGCGTTTTACCGCACGCTATAAGGCAACCGCCGCCGCCACGACGCCAGGCCAGGCTAATGCCGACGCCACCTTTATCATGAAATACGAATAATCCCGTCAGGGAACGCCAGGGAAGGGAGGCGCCTCAACGGAAGAGGCTATCGGGGATAAAAGAGAACATAGCAGATGATAAGGAAAGGCGCGGCGCTAGCGGGGCTTGTTTTGATGTCGCCCGTCATTGCGCAGCCGGTAATGGTGGAGAGCGGGCGTGTTCACCTGCGCGGACAACTGGTCAATGGCGGCTGCGCTGTCGCCACTGAAAGCCAAGATTTGCGCGTACTGATGGGACAGTACCGCACGAATGCGTTTACCGGTCCTGGCAGCTTCGCTCCCGTCAGCGTTCCATTTTCGTTACGGTTAATCTCCTGTAGCGCGGAGGTCTGGCGTCATGTCGGCATTGCGTTTGCCGGCGTTACGCCTGCGGAAGATCCCCATGTTTTTCTGGCCAGCGGCGAGGGTATCGGTAATGCCGGAATCGGCCTGGCGTTATTTGATGACCAGCAGCGGCAAATCATACCTAACACGTTACCGCTTCATTACACGCCCATTTTAACGTCAGAAATGACTTTGCATTTTACCGCCCGCTATCGGGCAATTTCAGAAAATATGACGCCGGGACGAATTCATTCAGAAGTGTGGTTTACGCTGGTTTACCCATGAATTTTCTTGCCGACGTGACTCAATGCAAAAGGTATTTTTTACCATGCTGAATAGTATAAAATTAGGCTTTATTGTTCTTCTCACGTTATTTACTTCGCTGAACGTACAGGCAGCGGGGGGGATTGCATTAGGCGCCACGCGCGTTATTTATCCCTCGGCGGCGAAACAGACTTCTCTGGCAATCAGTAATAGCGATACTCAAGAACGTTACCTCGTCAATTCATGGATCGAAAATAGCGCCGGGCAGAAAGAAAAAACGTTTATCGTTACGCCGCCTTTATTCGTCAGCGAACCCAAAAGCGAAAACACGCTGCGTATTATCTACGCCGGGCAACCGCTACCCGGGGATCGGGAGTCGTTATTCTGGATGAACGTGAAAGCCATCCCGTCGGTCGATAAAAGTCATATTGAAGGAAAAAACGTTCTGCAACTGGCGATTCTGTCGCGCATCAAACTGTTCGTGCGTCCGGCGAATTTGCCGCAGACGCCGGAAGACGCGCCGACCTTGCTGAAATTTTCCCGTGTCGGCAACCATCTCAAGATAACCAACCCATCTGCTTATTACCTCACGCTGGTCAATATCAGCGTGGGCGCGAAAAAGATTGATAACGTGATGATCGCGCCAAAAAGCGACATGCAAATTCCCTTACCGACAGGCGCGCAGGGCAGCGTGACATTTCAGACCGTCAATGATTACGGCGCATTGACGTCGGCGACAACGGCCAGTCTCGGTTAAGCAGAGAGCGTGAAGCCACACGAGAACACGATGAAGAAGACAACCTGGTTTGCAGGGCGATTTCCCGGCTATGTATCACCGTTAAGCGGCGTGGCGCTGTCGGTGCTGGCGGCGCTGTGTCCGCTGACGAGCCGCGGCGAAAGTTATTTCAACCCTGCGTTTTTGTCGGCGGATACCGCGTCCGTGGCGGATTTATCTCGCTTTGAAAAAGGTAATCATCAGCCTCCCGGTATTTACCGGGTGGATATCTGGCGTAACGACGAATTCGTAGCGACGCAGGATATTCGTTTTGAGGCGGGCGCCGTGGGCGCCGGCGATAAATCCGGCGGCCTGATGCCTTGTTTTACACCGGAGTGGATTAAACGGCTGGGCGTGAATACCGCGGCGTTCCTTGTCTCAGATAAAGGCGTCGATACCACGTGTATTCACCTTCCTGAGAAAATCCCGGGCGCGGAGGTCGCGTTCGATTTCGCTTCGATGCGCTTAAATATTAGCTTGCCGCAGGCGTCATTGCTCAACAGCGCGCGTGGCTATATCCCGCCGGAAGAGTGGGATGAAGGGATACCCGCCGCACTCATTAATTACAGTTTTACCGGTAGCCGCGGAACAGACAGCGATAGCTATTTTTTGAGTCTGCTGAGCGGGTTGAACTATGGCCCCTGGCGGCTGCGTAATAACGGAGCCTGGAATTATTCGAAAGGGGATGGCTATCATTCGCAACGCTGGAACAACATTGGCACCTGGGTACAGCGCGCCATCATTCCGCTAAAAAGCGAACTGGTCATGGGGGACAGCAATACCGGGAACGATGTTTTCGACAGCGTCGGCTTTCGCGGAGCGCGGCTGTACTCTTCTGACAATATGTATCCCGATAGCCTGCAGGGCTACGCCCCCACGGTTAGAGGAATCGCCCGGACGGCGGCAAAGCTGACGATACGACAGAACGGGTATGTTATCTACCAAAGCTATGTGTCGCCGGGTGCGTTTGCGATTACCGATCTTAATCCTACCTCTTCCAGCGGCGACCTTGAGGTGACGGTAGATGAAAAAGACGGTAGCCAACAACGTTACACGGTGCCTTACTCTACCGTTCCGCTATTGCAGCGTGAGGGCAGGGTGAAGTATGACCTGGTGGCCGGGGATTTTCGCAGCGGCAATAGTCAGCAGTCTTCGCCATTCTTTTTCCAGGGAACGGTGATTGCCGGCCTGCCTGCGGGGCTGACGGCTTACGGCGGTACGCAACTTGCCGATCGTTACCGTGCCGTGGTGGTCGGGGCGGGGCGAAATTTGGGCGACTGGGGTGCCGTGTCGGTCGATGTCACACATGCGCGTAGCCAACTGGCAGATGACAGCACCCATCAGGGGCAATCGTTGCGTTTTCTGTACGCCAAATCGCTGAATAATTACGGGACTAATTTTCAATTGCTGGGTTACCGCTATTCCACGCGCGGATTTTACACCCTGGATGATGTGGCATACCGCAGTATGGAAGGGTACGACTACGAATACGATAGCGACGGACGCCGCCATAAAGTGCCGGTGGCGCAGAGCTACCACAATCTCCGTTACAGCAAAAAAGGCCGCTTTCAGGTCAATATTTCGCAAAACTTGGGGGATTACGGGTCACTGTATCTTTCCGGCAGTCAACAAAATTACTGGAATACGGCGGATACCAATACCTGGTATCAACTGGGATACGCCAGTGGATGGCAAGGCATAAGTTATTCGCTGTCATGGTCGTGGAACGAGTCGGTGGGGATCTCAGGCGCCGATCGCATTCTGGCATTCAATATGTCCGTTCCGTTTAGCGTTCTGACCGGACGGCGCTATGCGCGCGACACTATTCTTGATCGTACTTATGCCACGTTTAACGCCAACCGCAACCGCGACGGCGACAATAGCTGGCAGACCGGCGTGGGCGGCACGCTTCTGGAAGGACGTAATCTGAGCTACAGCGTGACGCAAGGGCGTAGCAGTAGCAATGGTTATAGCGGCAGCGCCAGCGCTAGCTGGCAGGCGACGTATGGCACGCTGGGCGTGGGATATAACTACGATCGCGATCAGCATGACTATAACTGGCAACTTTCCGGCGGCGTGGTCGGTCATGCGGATGGTATTACGTTTAGCCAACCGTTGGGCGATACCAATGTCTTGATTAAAGCGCCGGGAGCGAAAGGCGTGCGCATCGAAAACCAGACCGGCGTGAAAACGGACTGGCGGGGCTATGCGGTAATGCCCTATGCCACGGTATATCGCTATAACCGCGTCGCGTTAGATACCAACACGATGGACAACCATACCGATGTCGAAAATAACGTCAGCAGCGTAGTGCCGACAGAGGGCGCGCTGGTGCGGGCTGCTTTTGATACGCGGATAGGCGTAAGGGCAATCATTACCGCGAGGCTTGGCGGACGTCCGTTACCGTTTGGCGCGATAGTACGAGAAACCGCCAGCGGCATTACCAGTATGGTCGGCGATGACGGGCAAATTTATCTGAGCGGCTTGCCGCTAAAAGGTGAACTGTTCATCCAGTGGGGAGAGGGGAAAAACGCGCGTTGTATCGCCCCTTACGCTCTGGCGGAGGATAGCCTGAAGCAGGCGATTACGATAGCCAGTGCGACCTGTATCCGTCCGGCGTCATAAAAGGAAAAATAGAGATGAAAATATACTCAGCGCTATTGCTGGCGGGGACCGCGCTCTTTTTCACCCATCCCGCGCTGGCGACGGTTTGCCGTAATTCAAACGGGACGGCGACCGATATCTTTTACGACCTGTCAGATGTTTTCACCAGCGGCAATAATCAGCCGGGACAGGTGGTTACGCTGCCGGAAAAATCAGGTTGGGTCGGCGTAAACGCGACGTGCCCGGCGGGGACAACGGTAAATTATACCTACCGAAGCTATGTATCAGAATTACCGGTACGAAGCACCGAAGGAAATTTTAAATACCTCAAACTGAATGACTACCTTCTGGGCGCGATGAGCATCACCGATAGTGTCGCTGGCGTATTTTATCCGCCCCGTAACTATATTCGCATGGGCGTCGACTCTAACGTGTCGCAGCAAAAGCCGTTTGGCGTGCAGGACTCAAAGCTGGTTTTTAAATTAAAAGTGATACGGCCTTTTATTAATATGGTGACGATCCCTCGCCAGACAATGTTTACTGTCTATGTAACGACCTCTACCGGCGACGCGTTGAGCACGCCGGTGTATACCATTAGCTACAGCGGCAAAGTGGAAGTACCGCAAAACTGTGAAGTGAATGCCGGACAGGTCGTGGAGTTTGATTTCGGCGATATCGGCGCGTCGTTATTTAGTCAGGCGGGGGTGGGTAATCGTCCGCAAGGCGTCACGCCGCAAACGAAAACTATCGCTATTAAATGTACCAACGTCGCGGCGCAGGCCTATTTATCGATGCGGCTTGAAGCCGAAAAGGCCTCAGGGCAGGCGATGGTGGCCGATAATCCGGATTTAGGCTTTGTGGTTGCTGATAGCAACGGTACGCCGCTCACACCCAATAATTTGTCGAGTAAAATTCCGTTTCATCTTGATGATAACGCCGCCGCTCGCGTAGGTATTCGCGCCTGGCCGATCAGCGTGACGGGGAATAAACCGGCGGAAGGGCCGTTTACTGCGCGCGGCTATCTACGAGTCGATTATGATTAAGGAGGCATAATGATCTTTCGGCGCGTTTTCATCGCTATCGGTTGTGTTTTGTTCAGCCCGCTGAGTCAGGCCAACTCATCTCTGGGCGAAGTGAATATTGAACTGCGCGGTAACGTGGTGGATTTTACCTGCGCCGTGGTTGCGGGCGACAGTAACAAGTCGGTTAACCTCGGCACCTGGCCGACAAAACAGCTTCACGCCGTCGGTGACGCCACGCAACCGGTAGCCTTTAGCCTAAAACTTGAAGGTTGCCCGCCGGGGTCGGCGTCTATAACGTTTTCCGGGACGCCAGCGCCCGGCACGGCATTACTGGCGCTTGCTGATACGGAAATGGCGCAAAAACTGGCGATTGAAATTCGCGATGGCGATCAACGTCGATTGCCACTTGAACAGGCCAGCAAGGCCGTCGATATTGACAACAACGGCAATGCTACCCTGAAATTCTATGCGAACTATATCGCCTTAGCCGATGGCGTGCAGCCCGGACTTGCTAACGCGGATGCGACCTTCCTGATCAATTACAATTAGTGTCCGTTATTTTGGCTCCCGAACGATAATTCGCCGGGAGTACATTTACAATAATTCGTGTGATTTGGCGTAATCGATAAGCTCAACGATAGAGTGAAGGCCAAGTTTAGAAAATATATTGGCCTTATGCGCGCTGATAGTCTTGTTACTCAATAAAAGTTGCTCGGCAATTTCTTTGTTAGACATTCCATTGGCCAGATAGCGCAGCACGGTAACTTCGCGGTTAGAAAGTGGCATATCATGGTGCCCGCCTTTGGGGGTACGGGTATTACTGATAAAGTTAAGCGTCTCAGATGGAAAAAAAGAATAGCCGGATAAAATCATTTTTACCGCATTATAAATATCATTGAGGTCTTTGCGTTTACTTACAAATCCGTTTGCGCCCGCTCTTATTGCTCTTCCGGCATAAAAAGCCTCTGATTTCGACGATAAAAAAAGTATCCGGGTATGTTCCTGGATAGATTTGATTCGTTTAAGTAAGGTAAAGCCGTCGGTGCCCGGTAATTCAATATCCAGAATGACAAGGTCAACAGGATAAGTGCGCAGATACTCTATCGCTGTTCGGCTATCATCCGTTTTCAGGACAACCTGAATATTGCTATTTTTACCGAGTAAAACTTCGATCGACATTCTTACAATAGGGTGTTCGTCCATAATGATAACAGATGCAGGTTTCATTGTTGTATGCCTCAGACTGTTATGCGTCCTTCGTTTTAGAATAAGCGTCAGACACCTTAAAGATTGTGAAATAGCCAGATCTACACACCACACAGTGGAGCAATAATAAAGAATGAGACCTCCCTGTTGACTGGCTATTTTGCGTAAGAGTAATAAATATGTGGAATATCCATTTCGCACCAACAAAAAAGAAATTTCTGATTAAGTAAAAACAATATGGATTATACCTGGTCTGATTTCTCGGAAAAGTCTTGCGAAATGCGAATTATGGATAGCGGGTAGGATGTTCTGTGGCGTTATAGAAAATTTGTTCGTGGTGGAGCTATTTTCTTTAGAGTTGACATTGAGTAGTTTAAACTGTTGTTTTTAAGTATAAAAATAATATGAAAGACTAATTGTTTAGTATTTGTTATGTAATAACAGAAAGATGTTGACGCTGGAGACCTCAAAAAACGAGGAGGGACAGGGGGCGATGTAAGAAAAAAATTTTTATCGCTTACCAGGACGAGTTGTAAATATTAATTTTATGTGAAATATTTACATTTAATGGAAGTGAAAATAAGTAATTTCTTAAAAAATCTTATTCACCAAAACGTTAGTTCGTTAAAAAATGTCGTGGAAAGTAACGTTTAACTGCTGGATCAGCCGAAGAAAGCTTTGTCTGTGGGGAAGGTTAAGGAGGGTGATAAGTTGTTTAAGCCGGTAAACTACACGATGATAAGGTACGCTTTGCTGACGTGCTATTTCTTTTAAAGAGGCACCTTGCGCTAAAGTTTCAATCATCAACCAGTCAGTACGGCTAAAGCTTTCCGATAAGCGAGGTTTGGCGGCTGATAACAAGGCTTCGCGTACAGAGGCCAGATTTTGTCGTCGCGACAGAACAAAAAAACGCCCAGCCATACGGATAAACTGTGTTATAGCGGGGGTTTTATCTGATACCAGCAGGTAAATCTGGATATCGCTTTGTTGCCAACTGAGCGCGCGTAGCTGGTTAAGCGCCTCAATACAGGAGACAGGTAGCGCCTCCATATCTACAATCAGTTGTCTGAGCGACCCCTTTTCAATCCACAAAGAAATGTCATCTAATGAGCGGAATGCAGCGGTACGTTTTCCGGAAAATAAGTAGTGACTCAATGAATAGCCGAGGTAGTTATCAGTTGTAATTATTGCCTGGGAAATGATACCAACCGGCAAGGCATAATTAAGCTGTTGGTCCAGTAACTCAAGGCGATCAAATATCTGCGGCGTTGGAGAGTGATAACGGCAGGCGCAGTCTTTGGCATTTCTTAAACGGCGGTGTCTTTCCCTGCGTGGTACGCTGCGCATCCTGCTTTTTCCATTGCTCTAATATATATCTGGTAATATGGCTGGCCATAAATAACCTTGTTCCATCGTTGCACCAGCGTAAAAAGCAATGCTTCGTTGCTCTGATGTTTCAATGCCTTCCATCAGCATTAACTGCTGAAAAAAAACTTCGCTATCATGTTCTGACGGAAGTTGCGTCAGGACCTCATAGCCGATTAATTGCGCAGTTGAGAGATTAACGATTGGCTCAGATTTTAACAATTCGCTGTTGAGATATGAATGACGTGTGGGCGAAGACGCCAGGTGTGGGGGATTTATCCTTTCCTTTAACAAAGTACCCTGTGCCACCAAACACTCCTCCAGGCATTTATGATGCAGCCATATATTTTCGACCCCTGAATCTATCAGGATATTATGGGCATCATTGTGGCAGCGTTAAAAAAATGCCTGTAGGTATCGTTACTTAATTATTGGTGAGATATTTCGTAAGCCTTGTAAAAAGTTAAGTGAGTTTACTTACTGAGTAAGAAATGAAGGTTAACTCTAATATATTTTAAAAACTGCTGCTCCGTTTTAACATGTAATTTTCGCATAATGCTCCGGCGGAGTGACTTTGTCTGCTCTTCAGAAAGTGAAAGTAAAGCGGCCGTTTCGCTTAAATGATAACCGCTGGCGATCAGTTTTAACAGGTGACGTTCTGTTACTGAAAAATGACGAGTCGTGCAGTAGTGGCAAATGCCAGAAGGGACGCTATGTCGAAGCGCTCGCTTATGTAAGATCAATATCATTTTCCGTGTAATTTCTTCAACATCATCTTCCCGATAAATATGCGGCAGCATATACAGACATGGTCTGAACATGAGCTTTTCTTTATCGCATTTATTACAAATAATTACCCGTAGCTGATGTTGGGTATGCATAGGTATCTGGTAACAGCCTGCGCTGAACCAATCATCATCCAGGGCCAGGAAAGCGATATCGGCATTATCTATCTCTTCTGGCGGCAGAAAGTCAATTTTCTGCTGCCATTGATTCGCCAGACGCGTCATGATGATTTTCAAACCATGCTCAAAGTGACTGTTTTGTTCCTTAATAGCGATACTCAGCATAAAAAATATCCTACACGGCAGGTGAATCATGGTGAAATATTAAAGAAACTTATTGATTTTCTAAATACTGGCGGCCTTAATTCCCACTTTATGCGTGCTGAGATGTGTCCAGGCGATTTCCTGGAACCTGGCATTGCGCCAGAAAAGACGATATTCGTACACTTAGTCAGCAACCAGAACAAAAGCCATTGACTCAGGAGTGCCTGACCGTATAATTCTCGCGTTTCGTCTACACGAAGTCTTCACTTCACAAGGCGCCCTTAGCTCAGTTGGATAGAGCAACGGCCTTCTAAGCCGTGGGTCGCAGGTTCGAATCCTGCAGGGCGCGCCACTTATAAATCAACGCGTTACGCTTCTTTATTTCCTCCTTATTTTCCATATGGGACATATTTGGGACATCATCACCAAAAATGTCGTCTATTTTCCTCGCGTGTTCCGTTAAATGATTAGGCGCAAGGTGAGCATATCTGTGAATCATTTCAATAGATTTCCATCCCCCATTTCCTAAAGCACTGACAGTGGAACTCCTGATTGAATTAACCAGCTTGCCCATGTGTGCCTAAGGCCGTGAAAGCGAAAGTCTTCTATTTTTATTTTCGCCCAGCCATATACCCGGCTGCGCTTTCTGGCCTTCGGTGTTGATACCCAGCGCGAGGAAGACGGCTTTGTTTATGATGCTGTGACTTTGGATATCAATGTGAGCGACACATCGGCGTCGTACATTTCTTTGAAGGTGGCGGAGATTTCGCGCGTGACCATGCCTTTGACATACAGCGATAAAATCTGGCTGTCCATCTGTGTGAGCCGCGTCTGGTTCTTCTTAATCAACTGAGGTTTGAAGGTGTTTTCACGGTCACGCGGCGTGTTCAGTTCAATCTCGCCATCACCGCAATTTACCTGTCCTCGTTATCGGAATGAATATATCAAAAACAGGCAGATACACAATTTAAATTACAGTCTCTCAACAAAACGTAGATGCACCTTGTTTTATTTTTCTTTCTCTTCTACAGGGCCAATGAAACGCGTCTCCAATCGACAGACATTATTGGAAACCCCGTCAAAGTTGCCCCCTTGAGTTCCTGTTGCCAGCGGCATGAAGAAAATCCCGTTATATCCACCAAACGTGCGCACATTATCAGCATTGCAATTCTGTGTGGAACTGGAGTAAATGGCTGTAGTTTCGGTTAACTGGTAGATATCTAGGTTCTCGATAACCCCGCCGATGATTCTCACATCCGGCCACGTGATAGTCTCAATAGACAAAAATGATCAGGCAGTGATATCCGTGCCTGTCTGTCGTAATATCGCATGACCGCCAATTTCGGAGATGCAATGGTGCACTAGAGAGATTTTTGATGAGTAATATTCCGCGACGGGCAAAATACATTTTTTAACGCTTTCTGTAGCCTCAATATACTGCTTATTCTCAAATGTACTCCCGGCATTCGGCATGGCGCCAAATTTAGTCGCATCTCATGGGCCGATGATACATTTCTACGCATAGGTAGAGGCCACTGCAATAGTGTCTCTCTCATCTGTTAATCCGGTTTTATCTACACCCTGAAAAACGCAGCGACATTCCCCTGATGATCTGCATGCCAGCAGCACATAATCCCCAATAGACAGTGGAATAAAAATACTAAAATAAGAGTAAATAGTTGATTATAAAATTATTAATCTGCGGGATTCGAACTTGGAACCCTCGACTTAGAAGTTTCTGTAACCGCCGTTTAAGCCAACAAGTTATCCTGTTATCAATGCAAACACATGACCCACCTTCGAGAAACATACAAAGCTTTGTATGCCCCAAATCACCAGGTAATCATCAAACTCGCTGTAACTCACAGCATTTTCCAATATCAACCTATCGATTGCAACGATCGATTTTAATGTGTATGATAGTTGTAAGCTATCAAACACTAGATTATTGATCGTCTTTATCGATCAAATCAATTTGTAGTGCTACACTCCAGACCTTTCCGAATCCGCTGATTTTCATAATGTTGAAGTTATTCGCTAAGTACACATCGATCGGTGTTCTTAACACGCTTATTCATTGGGGCGTATTTGCTTTTTG
>NZ_JAGEQS010000005.1:0-410912 GCF_017572235.1 Salmonella sp. 32010601201800023SM | reverse complement strand
AGTCGGCGTGCCCCGGGCAGTCTACGTGTGCGTAGTGGCGGGTCGGGGTATCGTATTCAACGTGAGAAGTGTTGATGGTGATACCACGCGCTTTTTCTTCCGGCGCGTTATCGATCTGGTCGAATGCACGAGCAGCACCGCCGTAGGTTTTAGCCAGTACGGTGGTGATTGCAGCGGTCAGGGTAGTTTTACCGTGGTCAACGTGGCCGATGGTGCCGACGTTAACGTGCGGTTTTGTACGTTCAAATTTTTCTTTAGACACGGCTATATTCCTTACTATAGCGCTCTCCCCTTCAGGAGAGAGCACGGGATTTTGGTTTTTAACCCTGCGGCTTATTTACCACGGGCTTCGATTACGGCCTGAGCAACGTTGTTCGGCGCATCATCATACTTCAGGAATTCCATAGTGTACGATGCGCGACCTTTGGTCAGAGAACGCAGCTGAGTTGCATATCCGAACATTTCAGACAGCGGTACTTCAGCGTGGATCTTAACGCCTGTAACTTCAGATTCCTGACCTTTGAGCATACCACGACGGCGGCTAAGGTCGCCGATAACGTCACCGGTATTCTCTTCAGGTGTTTCTACTTCAACCTTCATGATCGGCTCAAGCAGAACTGGTTTTGCTTTCTTAAAGCCTTCTTTAAAGGCGATAGACGCAGCCAGTTTAAACGCCAGCTCAGAGGAGTCAACGTCATGGTAAGAACCGAAGTGCAGACGCACACCGAGATCAACTACCGGATAACCCGCCAGCGGGCCAGATTTCAGCTGCTCCTGGATGCCTTTATCAACGGCCGGGATGTATTCGCCAGGAATTACACCACCTTTGATGTCGTTGATGAACTCGTAACCTTTCGGGTTAGAGCCCGGCTCCAGCGGGTACATGTCGATAACAACATGACCATACTGACCGCGACCACCAGACTGTTTCGCGTGTTTACCTTCGATGTCGGTAACTTTCGCACGAATCGCTTCGCGGTAAGCAACCTGAGGTTTACCCACGTTAGCTTCAACGTTGAATTCACGCTTCATACGGTCAACGATGATATCCAGGTGAAGTTCACCCATACCAGCGATGATGGTCTGGTTAGATTCTTCGTCAGTCCATACGCGGAATGACGGGTCTTCTTTAGCCAGACGGCCCAGAGCCAGACCCATTTTTTCCTGGTCAGCTTTGGTTTTCGGTTCTACCGCGATGGAGATTACCGGCTCAGGGAATTCCATACGTTCCAGAATGATCGGGTTTTCCGGATCACACAGGGTGTCACCGGTAGTCACGTCTTTCAGGCCGATAGCAGCCGCGATGTCGCCCGCGCGAACTTCTTTGATCTCTTCACGTTTGTTGGCGTGCATCTGAACGATACGACCGAAACGCTCACGTGCGGTTTTCACGGAGTTCAGTACGGTATCACCAGAGTTAACCACACCGGAGTACACACGGAAGAAGGTCAGGTTACCCACAAACGGGTCGGTAGCGATTTTGAACGCCAGCGCAGAGAACGGCTCGTCGTCGCTTGCGTGACGCTCAGCCGGAGTATCTTTACCGTCGTCCAGAATACCGTTGATCGCAGGTACGTCTACCGGGGATGGCAGGTAATCAATTACCGCATCCAGCATCGCCTGAACACCTTTGTTCTTGAATGCAGAACCACAGGTTACCAGGATGATTTCGTTGTTCAGAACGCGCTGACGCAGAGCTTGTTTGATCTCTTCTTCAGTCAGTTCTTCACCACCCAGGTATTTTTCCATCAGCTCTTCAGAAGCTTCTGCGGCGGACTCGATCAGGTTCTGGTGCCATTCGTTAGCCAGGTCCTGCATGTCAGCCGGGATATCTTCGTATTCGAAGGTAACGCCCTGGTCGGCATCGTTCCAGTTGATGGCTTTCATTTTCACCAGGTCAACAACGCCGGTGAAACCTTCTTCAGCACCAATTGCCAGCTGCAGCGGAACCGGGTTCGCGCCCAGACGGGTTTTGATCTGACCAACAACTTTCAGGAAGTTCGCGCCCATGCGGTCCATTTTGTTAACGAACGCAATGCGCGGAACTTTGTATTTGTTTGCCTGACGCCATACGGTTTCAGACTGCGGCTGAACACCACCAACTGCGCAGTAAACCATTACCGCACCATCGAGAACACGCATGGAACGTTCTACTTCGATAGTGAAGTCAACGTGCCCCGGGGTGTCGATGATGTTGATGCGATGCGGTTCATACTGCTTAGCCATACCAGACCAGAATGCAGTAGTCGCTGCGGAGGTGATAGTAATACCACGCTCCTGCTCCTGCTCCATCCAGTCCATGGTAGCTGCGCCGTCATGAACTTCACCGATTTTGTGGTTTACACCGGTGTAGAACAGAATACGTTCGGTAGTAGTGGTTTTACCGGCGTCGATGTGCGCACTGATACCGATATTACGGTAGCGTGCGATGGGTGTTGTACGAGCCATTTGATTCCTCGTTGATATCTTTAGGCGTTCAGTTAAGTTATCCAAAACGGGCGACTTACCTGAAGCGCCCGCCTGGTGACTATGACTCCGAAGGGATTACCAACGGTAGTGTGCGAACGCCTTGTTGGCTTCTGCCATACGGTGAACGTCTTCACGTTTCTTAACTGCAGTACCTTTGTTTTCTGCAGCGTCAGAAAGTTCGTTCGCCAGGCGCAGAGCCATGGATTTATCACCGCGTTTACGAGCAGCTTCTACGATCCAACGCATTGCCAGAGCATTACGACGGACCGGACGGACTTCAACTGGTACCTGATAAGTAGAACCACCTACACGGCGGGATTTAACTTCTACAGTCGGGCGAACGTTTTCGAGAGCGACTTCGAAAGCTTCCAGTTCAGATTTACCAGAACGCTGAGCCAGGGTCTCCAGCGCGCTGTATACGATTGATTCTGCAGTAGATTTTTTACCATCTACCATCAGGATATTGACAAATTTAGCCAGCAGTTCTGATCCGAACTTCGGATCCGGCAGAATTTTACGCTGACCAATGACGCGACGACGTGGCATGGAAATACTCCGTTGTTAATTCAGGATTGTCCAAAACTCTACGAGTTTAGTTTGACATTAATTTAAAACGTTTGGCCTTACTTAACGGAGAACCATTAAGCCTTAGGACGCTTCACGCCGTACTTAGAACGAGCTTGCTTACGGTCTTTAACGCCGGAGCAGTCAAGCGCGCCACGAACGGTGTGGTAACGAACACCCGGGAGGTCTTTAACACGACCGCCACGGATCAGGATCACGGAGTGCTCCTGCAGGTTGTGACCTTCACCACCGATGTAGGAAGTCACTTCAAAACCGTTAGTCAGACGAACACGGCAAACTTTACGCAGTGCGGAGTTCGGTTTTTTAGGAGTGGTAGTATATACACGAGTACATACGCCACGTTTTTGCGGGCATGCTTCCAGCGCAGGCACGTTGCTTTTCGCAACTTTGCGAGCACGTGGTTTGCGTACCAGCTGGTTAACTGTTGCCATTAAATAGCTCCTGGTTTTAGCTTTTGCTTCGTAAACACGTAATAAAACGCCCTCACACAATATGAGGACGCCGAATTTTAGGGCGGTGTCGAAAAGGTGTCAAGAAATATACAACGATCCCGCCATCACCAGGCCATCTGGTTGGCATACTTAACCGTGAGTCTGACAAACTCAGTATAGTCAACCCTGACGACACTGTCTGAAATTTGACCACCCAGGCCGCGGGCGTCAATGTCTTCTTTCAAGGCATAGACTGTTATGGGGGCATCGCGCAGACTTTCAAGGAAGCGGTTACCTTCAATCGCGACGGTAACGCCATCCTGGAGCAACAAAAGCGCATCGCCCTCTTTTAGCAGGCGCAGCAAAGCGGGAAAATCAACGCCCGAAGCGCAATGAGGTAAGGTATGCAGCATAAACGCCTCAGAATCTCAGGATGACATCATAGTTGCCAAGCTCGCGGCGTAACGCCACGGGTTCCAGCGGCGTGGCGTCTACCACAAAATTAACGTTTTCCAGACCACGCTCGCGCAGCGATGCCGCGCAGATCCAGCATTGATCAATATCGTACAAATCAAAGAGCTTGAAAGTAGCAATATAGTCACGCGCCAGCACAGCGTCTGGTTTTTGTCCTGGTAATAACTGAAAGACGCCGTCGCTGATAAAAAAGACGCCCAGCGCTTCCGTTAGCGCTGACGTCGCCAGCAGCGCATCCAGCCCTTCACGACCTGAGGCGCTACCGTGCGGCGCGGTGGAAAAGACAAATGCAATACGTTTCATTAAAACTGCACCACCCGATCGCAGGTGAGAGAAGCCTCCGCCAGCGCGCCCAGGCCGCTTAGCGTAAAGCCCGGCTGAAGATTGGCGGACGGCAACCCCAGTCTGCCGGCTTCAGTTTCATCAATAATACCGCGACGAAGCGCCGCCGCGACACAGATGTTCAGCGCTACGCCATGCTGCGTATTCAATTTCTGCCAGGCGCGTACCAGATCATATTCATCGCTCGCCGGCGAGGTCAGGAGATTGGCGTTATAGACACCTTCCCGATAGAAAAAGACGCTGGCTAACTCATGCCCCTCATTGAGCAGCGCGTGGGCGAACTGCAATGCGCTGCTGGCCTGCTGGGTGCCATATGCCGGCCCGGTGACCATAATGGCATAACGCATTATTTATCCTGCCCCTGAAAATCGCCGCTTTTGAACTGGCGAATATAGAGGTAAACCGTGTGTTTTGAGATATTCAGACGATCGGCTACCTGGTTAATGGCGTCTTTAATATCGAAAATGCCTTTTTCGTACAAGTTAAGGACGATCTGACGATTTTTCGCATTGTTAGAGACATTACGATCGGCATTCACTTCTTCGATAGTGAACTCCAGCGTCTGGGTGACTAAATCTTCGACTGAGGAGGCAAAATTAACCGCTGAGCCGACTTCCGGCGTTTCCGGCGGAATAAAGGTATTCATAATCTGTGAAAATGGCACATCGAGATTCATGTTGATGCACAGTAGACCAATGACGCGCTGCTCGCGGTTGCGAATGGCAATCGTCAACGACTTCATCAAGACACCGCTTTTCGCGCGCGTGAAATAGCATTTCGACACGCTACTGTCCGCCCCTGTCATGTCGTGCAACATACGCAACGCCAGGTCGGTAATCGGCGAGCCAATTTTACGGCCCGTATGTTCGCCATTGGCAATACGAATGGCTGAACATTTTAGATCCTGCAAAGAGTGCAATACGATTTCACAATGGGAACCTATAAGCATCGCTAACCCGTCCACTACCGCTTCGTAGGATTTCAGAATATCGAAGTCGGTTTGCTCGAAGGGACGCTGATCCAGCAAATCAAGTTCACTGGTTTCGTTGGTTAAAAGCGACCTGGACATGAAAAAAAACACTCCTTTTCAGGAGCCTGTCGTTATGTTTTCAGGGCAGGCTCATTATTTACGCGGATGATTAAATTAATACAGTGAGGGTTCATCTTTCCAGTACTAATTTGCTCGTCTATTTCAGACTACGTGTGCGTTGGCGGTCATTCAGCCTACGGTCTCGCCCTTAACGACCAGCGCAAGCGCCGTTATCCGCAAATCAAATTATGGTGAGTAATATATCCGGCCTGAATAAAAAAAACCGCCGCTATTACAAGCGGCGGCTCTCAGTTTTTATTTTTTAGCAGCATCTGCGGCTTTAGCGTCAGCCGCATCGGCAGGTTTAGCATCCGCTTTCGGCGCTGGTTTGATATCCAGCAGCTCTACGTCGAATACCAGGGTTGAGTTTGCCGGGATCCCCGGAACGCCCGTTTTACCGTAGGCCAGCTCAGGTGGGATAACCAGCTTGATCTTGCCGCCTTTCTTAATATTTTTCAGACCTTCAGTCCAGCCAGGGATAACGCCGTCCAGACGGAAGGAGAGCGGTTCGCCGCGCGTGTAAGAGTTATCAAACTCTTTACCGTCGATCAGAGTACCTTTGTAGTTCACCACAACGGTATCGCTATCTTTCGGCGCCTCGCCTGTGCCTTCTTTCTCTACTTTGTAAAGCAGGCCGGTAGAGGAGGTTTTCACACCTTTCTCTTTAGCAAAAGCGTCGCGGAACGTTTTACCTTTTGCTTCGTTATCGGCAGCGTCTTTTTCCATCTTCGCCTGAGCAGCGCTCTTCACGCGTGCTTCAAACGTCTGCAGCGTTTGCTCAATTTCCTGATCGGACAGTTTGCTCTTATCGGCAAAGGCATCCTGAACGCCGGCAATCAACTGATCTTTATCCAGTTTGATGCCTAACTTTTCCTGCTCTTTAAGCGAATTTTCCATGTAACGACCCAGCGAGGCGCCCAGCGCATAAGCCGCTTTTTGATCGTCGTTTTTAAATGCTGCTTTGCTATCAGCGGTAGCTGCCGGTTTCGCCGCATCAGCAGCAAAAGTGATCGGTGCGTGCATAGCAACGGCCATCGTAGTTGCCAGCAGCGTGACTTTAAACAGTGATTTCATCCATATCTCCAGGGCCGGGGCATCTCGCCCCATGTTAACTTACGTAAGAAGCGTACTATAAATCGTTGCAGAACAAATCAACATACGAACACGCCCTATTATCACTTCTTTTCAGACTCTTTTTGTTTAAATTAGTTTCGTAGGGCGCGTAATGGTTGCTGTGAAAGCCGGTAAAGTTAAGTAGAATCCGCCGACGGAGACAACATAAAGAGGTACATCATGCAGGATATCACGATGGAAGCTCGTCTGGCTGAACTGGAAAGCCGTCTGGCGTTCCAGGAGATTACCATAGAAGAACTAAACCTGACGGTAACCGCACATGAAATGGAGATGGCGAAGCTGCGCGATCATCTGCGTTTGCTCACGGAAAAGTTAAAAGCCAGTCAGCCGTCAAATATCGCCTCTCAGGCAGAAGAAACGCCGCCGCCGCATTATTGAGACGAAAAAAAAGCGGGGTTAACCCGCTTTTTTTGTGCCCGATGATTTATCGAACCAATGATAATACCCTAAGGATTTCGAGTCACGGCAAGGCGGCAAGCTTGAAAATTCCCCGGGAGCATAGATAACTATGTGTGTGACCGGGGTTTGAAAGCGTAGCCAACACCGCGGTGGCTTGAAAGACGACGGGGATTAATGGCAACCGCAGCCGCCTTTACCACCACCACCGCAGCAGCCTTCGCCGCCGTGCTCGTGACCATGGTCATGACCATGACCGCCACAGCAGCCGTCTTCACCGTGATCGTGGTGGTGATCGTGCGCGCCGTGAACATGACCGTGAGCCAGTTCTTCTTCAGTCGCTTCACGAATCGCAACAACTTCTACGTTAAATTTCAGATTCTGGCCAGCCAGCATGTGGTTACCATCAACCACAACGTGATCGTCTTCCACTTCGGTAATCTCTACCGGTACCGGGCCCTGGTCGGTTTCCGCCAGGAAACGCATCCCTACCTGCAGTTCATCAACGCCCATAAAGACGTCTTTAGGCACACGCTGCACCAGATTTTCGTCATACTGACCGTAAGCGTCGTTCGCGCCAACAGCGACATCAAATTTATCGCCAACTTCATGGCCTTCCAGCGCGGTTTCCAGACCAGAGATCAGGGAGCCGTGGCCGTGCAGGTAATCCAGCGGCGCACTCACCGGAGACTCATCAACCAACACACCGTCTTCTGTACGTACCTGATAGGCCAGGCTGACCACCAGGTCTTTTGCTACTTTCATGATATCTCCTGAGCATGGGAAGAATAGTGGCGCAGATTGTAGCGGAATTCTGCAGCCGTGTACCCCTTAGCTTAAAAAAACCTGCGGCATATCGCTAGTCCGGATGAAAAATCCCGATCACTTGCTCTTCTTTGCGAACATGCTCGCGAACGTCTTTATCCGCCTCCCGCATTTGATGCCCGCACTTAACGCATTCAACAATATCGACATTATTTTCACGCCACATCGCCATTGTATCCTGCGCCTGACAGGCCGGACATTTCGCGCCTGCAATAAAACGTTTACGGATTGCCATTGTTTACCCCTACTCAAATTCATCCCAGCCATCCAACTGGCGCCGTTCCTGTTGCATTTCGCGCTGAAAAATCTCCTCCAGCTCGCGTCGGGCCTCTCTGGCGCGCGAAATCTGTACCATGTCGCTATGCTCCGGGATCAGTTCCCGCAACATTCGCATATCCAGCCGACGAAAATGCAACTGCGCGCGTTGCGCCTGATGCGGATGCATACCTAACGACACCAGAGTTTTACGTCCCAATTCCAGCGCGCTGGAAAACGTTTCACGGGAAAACTGCGTGACGCCAGCCTGTAATAACTCATGGGCCTCCACACGTCCACGCGCTCGCGCAAGAATATGCAGATGAGGAAAATGCTGCTGACACAACTCCACCAACTTCATCGTGTCTTCCGGTTCATTACACGTGATGACTATCGACTCCGCCGCTTCCGCGCCCGCAGAACGCAACAGCTCGACTTGTGTAGCGTCGCCGTAATACACTTTATAACCATATTTGCGCATCAGATTAACGGCGCTGATATCGCGTTCCAGCACGGTGATACGCATCTTATTCGCCATCAATAAGCGGGCGATCACCTGACCAAAACGGCCAAAGCCGACGACAATCACCTGGGGCTTATCATCCTCAACCCACGGCTTTTCATCATTCTCTTCCGGGCCATTAAGACGGCGCGATAACCACTTATCAATCCCTTTCATCAGTAGCGGCGTGGTCATCATTGATAATGTGACAGTCACCAATAATAACGCCATCTGATCGCCCTGAAACAGGCGCTGAGAAGAGGCGGTAGAAAAGAGCACAAAAGCGAACTCGCCCCCCTGACTCAGCACGCTGGCAAACTGCATCCGTTCAGAACTTCTTATTCCATATAACCGCGCCAGCAGATACAGCGTCAGCATTTTTATGACGACCAGAATAACAACGCTCGCCGCCACCCACAGTAAATGGGTATAAAGTACGCCGAGATTTAGCGACATACCGACGGAGATAAAGAACAGCCCAAGCAGTAAACCTTTAAAGGGATCGATAGCGTTTTCCAGCTCATGCCGGTATTCACTCTCTGCCAGTAAAACGCCGGCAATGAAGGTTCCCAGGGCCATCGACAGTCCCAGCGCGTCCATAAATAAGGCGGCGCTCAACACCAGCAACAGCGTCGCGGCAGTGAAGACCTCCCGCACGCCGGACGCAGCAATAAAACGAAATACCGGGCGCAACAGGTAACGACCGCCAATCAGCATTACCGCGAAAGCCAGTACCTTCATTGCCACTTTAAACCAGTCGAAATGCTCGTCGGCCGATCCCGCCAACAAAGGCACCAACGCCAGCGCGGGGATCACCGCTAAATCCTGAAACAGTAAGACGGAAAACCCTAACTGCCCGGACTCGCTACGGTTCATGCCTTTCTCGCGCATCAGTTGTAGCGCCATCGCCGTCGAAGACATCGCCAGGCCAATCCCGCCGACGACCGCCGCCTGCCATAAGAAATCAGCAAGCATCAATAATCCCGCCAGCACCGCCGCGCTTAACAGCACCTGAGCAGCGCCGACGCCGAAGATAGAGCGCCGCAGTTGCCAAAGCCGTGACGGATTGAGTTCGAGACCAATGATAAACATCAGAAACACGACGCCCAGTTCGGAAAAGTGCAGGATCTCGTCAACATCGCTGATAAATCCCAGCCCCCACGGACCAATGGCGATTCCCGCCAGCAAATACCCTAGCACCGCGCCGATGCCCAGCCTCGCGGCCAGCGGCACCGCCGCTACCGCCGCGAAGAGGAACAACACTCCCGCGGTCAATAAATCAGCACCTTCCATCAATAGCCTCCCGCGCTCACAGGATTCGCCAGCCACTCGCCATAGGCTTTCGCATGACTGGCCAGCGTCTGCGGCGACTGGCGGCGCGCCCAGTACACAATAATGGGCGGCATCCAGTGCATCCGGCACATGGCCGCGGTCAGTTCAAAAGGGCGGAGTACATCGCTCATTGGATAGCGGTTTAGCGCGTCATACCGGTAAGCGCTCTCCGGCTCGCCGGTCGTAATCACGCTACGCCAGTACTTTCCCACCAGTTGGTTTCCCCCTGGTCCGCTGGCGAACCCCCGACTCAAAACGCGATCAAGCCATTCTTTCAGTAAAGCCGGACAGCTATAGGTGTAAAGGGGATGCTGAAAAACAATGACGTCGTGCTCACGTAACAGGGCTTGTTCATAGGGCGTGTCGATAAAAAAATCAGGATAGCGCGCATAAAGATCGTGCACGGTTACGTTATTGTGCTGTATGGCCGGTTTAAGCAGTACCCGGTTAGCAACCGAGTCCTGAGATTCCGGATGGGCATACAACAGCAAGACTTTCGCTGGCTGAGACATCAATCCCCCTCCCGGTTGTTTTGGGTCGATACATGCCATTCTTCAGGCCGCTTCTACGTTGACAGCGTTTGTTCAACTCAGGAACGTACTCTATGTCCGCCGCTGGGGATTAATGAGAGATATTCTTGTCCCTCACCAAAGGCGGCCTGAATGATTTTGTGTATCGTTGTTGTTTTGAGCTACCATTGCGCTCCAGCGCGGCGGTACGCCCGAATATTACATTATCATAATGATAAATTAACATAGTCTGAACATACGGCGCCTTATGATTGTTTTCTCCTCGTTACAAATTCGTCGCGGCGTGCGCGTCCTACTGGACAATGCCTCGGCTACCATTAATCCAGGCCAGAAAGTCGGCCTGGTGGGTAAAAACGGCTGCGGTAAATCTACCCTGCTGGCATTGCTAAAAAATGAAATCAGCGCCGATGCCGGGAGTTTTACCCTGCCCGGAACCTGGCAATTAGCGTGGGTGAATCAGGAAACACCTGCGTTGCCTCAGCCAGCGATTGAGTATGTCATTGACGGCGACCGTGAATACCGGCAGCTGGAGGCGCAGCTTAACGACGCTAACGAACGTAACGACGGGCATGCTATCGCCTCCATACATGGCAAGCTGGACGCCATCGACGCATGGACCGTTCGCTCGCGCGCCGCCAGCCTGTTACACGGCCTCGGCTTCTCTAACGATCAGCTGGAACGTCCGGTCAGCGACTTTTCCGGCGGCTGGCGGATGCGCCTTAACCTGGCCCAGGCGCTGATTTGCCGTTCCGATTTACTGCTGCTCGACGAACCGACCAACCACCTCGATCTGGATGCCGTTATCTGGCTGGAAAAATGGCTGAAGAGCTATCCAGGCACCCTGATTCTGATCTCCCACGATCGCGATTTTCTTGACCCGATAGTGGATAAAATTATCCATATCGAACAGCAGACTCTGTTCGAGTACACCGGCAACTACAGCGCGTTTGAAGTTCAGCGCGCCACGCGCCTGGCGCAACAGCAGGCGATGTATGAGAGTCAGCAGGAGCGTGTGGCGCATCTGCAAAGCTACATCGACCGTTTCCGCGCTAAAGCGACCAAGGCCAAGCAGGCGCAAAGCCGTATCAAGATGCTGGAGCGTATGGAGCTGATTGCGCCGGCTCATGTCGACAACCCGTTCCATTTCAGCTTCCGCGCGCCGGAAAGCCTGCCGAACCCGCTGCTGAAGATGGAAAAAGTCAGCGCAGGTTATGGCGATCGCATCATTCTGGAATCCATCAAGCTGAACCTGGTGCCCGGCTCGCGTATCGGCCTGCTGGGTCGCAACGGCGCGGGGAAATCGACGCTGATCAAGCTGCTGGCGGGCGAACTGGAACCGTTGCACGGTGAAATCGGCCTCGCCAAAGGCATTAAGCTCGGCTACTTCGCCCAGCACCAACTGGAGTTCCTGCGCGCCGATGAATCCCCGCTGCAACATATGGCGCGTCTGGCGCCGCAGGAACTGGAGCAGAAGCTGCGCGACTATCTCGGCGGCTTCGGTTTCCAGGGCGACAAAGTAACGGAAGAGACGCAACGTTTCTCCGGCGGCGAGAAAGCGCGCCTGGTACTGGCGCTGATCGTCTGGCAGCGTCCAAATCTGCTGTTGCTCGATGAACCGACCAACCACCTGGATCTCGACATGCGTCAGGCGCTCACCGAAGCGCTGATTGATTTCGAAGGCGCATTGGTCGTCGTGTCGCACGACCGCCACCTGATTCGCTCCACCACTGACGACCTCTATCTGGTTCACGACAAAAAGGTCGAACCGTTCGACGGCGACCTGGAGGATTATCAGCAATGGCTGAGCGACGTGCAGAAACAGGAAAACCAGGCCGACAACGCGCCGAAGGAAAACAACGCCAACAGCGCTCAGTCACGCAAAGATCAGAAGCGTCGCGAAGCCGAGCTACGCACTCTGACGCAACCGCTGCGTAAAGAGATTACCCGTCTGGAAAAAGAGATGGAAAAGCTCAACGCCCAACTGGCGCAGGCGGAAGAGAAGCTTGGCGACAGCAGCCTGTATGACCCAAGCCGTAAAGCGGAGATGACCGAGTGTCTGCAACTGCAGGCCAGCGCCAAATCCGGGCTGGAAGAATGTGAAATGGCATGGCTTGAGGCGCAGGAGCAGCTTGAGCAGATGATGCAGAACGACTAAGAGCCTATCCCATTAGGCTATTTTATTCGCCATTTTAGGGCCGGGCAGTGCTCGAAATCCTCACGTACTATGTGTACGCTCCGGTTTCTGCGCGCTGTCCGGCCCCAAACTGGCTTCAACAATTACGCCTACTGGGATAGGCTCTAACGCACGGAGCGGACGATGAACCTGTCAATCACCGATGACATTACCTTCCGCAAGCTCACCATCTTCATGATGCTTGTGGAGAAGGGTAACATCGCCCGCACCGCCGAGGCGCTGCACACGCTGGAAGAGAACGTTCGTGGTCCGCTGTTCGTCCATAAAGGCCTCTTCGGTACTCGTCCCGATATAAAGGTTACCGTTGCGGTCGGCAGCACCGGAACAGAAGCCTGCGTTATGTGATTTAGCGGCAAAGGTTGCCGTGATTTATTTTCGTCAGCGCGTCGTTCACGCCAAATAATGTAAACGTCACCTCATCAACGCCAAGATTTTTCAGACGCGCAGTGTGTTTTTTAATATAAGCCTGCGCCGTTTCTTCGGATTCAAACAAGTAAATGCCGCCAGCTTGCTGGTTTTTCTCGCTTTCTGTCCAGATTTTCCAGATGAAGCCCGGCTCCTCATTGATAGACTCCGCCAGCCCGACCAGTTGCTGAGTCATCTCCTCGCCAAAAGGGCCGCTAAAGTTAAAATGGATCTGTAAAAGTGTCTTCGACATGCCTTCTCCTTGAGTCACATAACTATCGTGTTGCCACACTACCACGATTAATTCGGCTGATGCAGGGGTTCACGCGATTTCTGTGGGGTATTGCGCGCGCCTTGCATACCGCCCCCTCTGGTGAAATGAGGCGCAATTTTATTTCGCCAGACGACCAATTGAACGTAAAATCACATATTGACTAATCTGTGAACCTTATGCGCGGTATAGTATTGTTTCCAATTATCAATTGTTCTGGTGCTATGGTTGAGATCACGTCCACAGAAATGACCCCGCCTGTCAATGACTCGCATGAATTTATTCCCATGCGTGGCATTCGTAATCGCCATTTACAAACTATGCTGCCGCGTTTAATCCGCCGCAAAGTGAAGTTCAACGCCCACTGGCAGCGGCTGGAGCTACCGGACGGCGATTTTGTCGATCTGGCATGGAGCGAAGATCCGCAACAGGCAAAGCATAAACCGCGGCTGGTGGTCTTTCACGGTCTGGAAGGCAGCCTGAACAGCCCCTATGCCCACGGGCTGATTGAGGCGGCGCAAAAGCGCGGCTGGCTGGGCGTGGTGATGCACTTTCGCGGCTGTAGCGGCGAGCCCAACCGTCTGAATCGTATTTACCACTCCGGTGAAACGGAGGATGGAGCCTGGTTTTTACGCTGGCTACAGCGGGAGTTCGGCGCCGTTCCGACAGCCGCCGTGGGCTATTCGCTCGGCGGTAATATGCTGGCGTGCCTGCTGGCGAAAGAAGGCCGCGATATTCCCATCGAGGCGGCGGTAATTGTTTCTGCACCTTTCGTTCTCGAAGCCTGTAGCTACCACATGGACAAAGGGTTTTCCCGCGTCTATCAGCGTTATTTGCTTAATCTGTTAAAAGCGAATGCGTCACGCAAGCTGGCGGCGTACCCCGGGTCGCTGCCGGTGAATCTGGCGCAACTGAAATCAATGCGCCGAATTCGCGAGTTTGACGACCTGATCACCGCGAAAATTCACGGCTTTGCCGACGCCATCGACTACTATCGTCAGTGTAGCGCCATGCCGTTGCTTAACCAGATTGCTAAACCGACGCTGATTATTCACGCTAAAGACGATCCGTTTATGGATCATCACGTAATCCCTAAAGCGGAAGATCTGCCCCCGCAGGTGGAGTATCAGCTGACTGAGCATGGCGGACACGTAGGATTTATCGGCGGTACGCCACTGCGCCCTGAAATGTGGCTGGAACGCCGAATTCCTGACTGGCTGACAACGTACCTGGAGGCGTCATCATGATCATTCCCTGGCAGGGGCTCGCCCCCGACACGCTGGACAACCTGATCGAAAGCTTTGTGTTGCGCGAAGGCACCGATTATGGTGAACATGAACGTTCGCTTGAACAAAAAGTCGCTGACGTAAAACGCCAACTGCAATCCGGCGAGGCCGTGCTGGTATGGTCTGAATTACATGAAACGGTCAATATTATGCCGAAAAAGCAGTTTCGCGAATAAAACGCCTTTGCCGACAATACATTATTACTAAAGCTCAATCATGGAGTTGCCATGTCAGCCAAACATCCGGTGATAGCAGTAACAGGGTCAAGCGGCGCGGGGACCACCACCACCAGCCTCGCGTTTCGTAAAATTTTCGCGCAGTTAAATCTGCACGCCGCCGAGGTGGAAGGCGACAGTTTTCATCGTTACACCCGCCCGGAAATGGATATGGCGATCCGCAAAGCGCGTGACGCCGGGCGGCATATCAGCTATTTCGGGCCTGAAGCCAATGACTTCAGCCTACTGGAACATACCTTTATTGAGTACGGGCAGACGGGTAAAGGCCAGTCGCGTAAATATCTGCATACCTATGATGAAGCCGTACCGTGGAATCAGGTTCCCGGCACGTTTACGCCCTGGCAGCCGCTACCCGAACCGACCGATGTGCTGTTTTATGAAGGACTGCACGGCGGCGTCGTCACCCCGCAACATGATGTCGCGCGTCATGTTGATCTGTTGGTTGGCGTGGTGCCTATCGTCAACCTCGAGTGGATTCAGAAACTAATCCGCGACACCAGCGAGCGCGGACACTCCCGTGAAGCGGTGATGGATTCCGTGGTGCGTTCCATGGACGACTACATCAATTACATTACGCCGCAGTTCTCGCGTACCCATATCAACTTCCAGCGCGTACCGACCGTCGACACGTCCAATCCGTTCGCCGCAAAGGGTATTCCCTCGCTGGATGAGAGTTTTGTGGTGATCCATTTCCGCAACCTGGAAGGGATCGATTTTCCCTGGCTCCTGGCGATGCTCCAGGGCTCGTTCATTTCTCACATTAATACATTAGTGGTGCCGGGCGGCAAAATGGGGCTGGCGATGGAGCTGATTATGTTGCCGCTGGTGCAGCGATTAATGGAAGGCAAAAAAATCGAATAACCGCGGTGAAATGCCCGATGGCGCTACGCTTATCGGGCCTACGAGATAAAAACGGGTAGGCCGGATAAAGCCACGCCGCCATCCGGCATCACATGTTACGCCGCAATCACTTCATACGAATGGGTAATATTGACCGCTTTTTCCAGCATTAGCGCTACCGAGCAATATTTTTCCGCGGAGAGATCGACAGCGCGCGCGACGGCAGCCTCTTTCAGATCGCTGCCGGTAACGATAAAATGCAGATTAATGTGCGTAAACAGGCGCGGCGCGTCTTCCCGGCGCTCGGATGTCAGCTTCACTTCGCAGTTGGTGACATTCTGACGGCCCTTTTGCAGGATTGATACCACATCAATAGCGCTACATCCGCCAGCCGCCATTAATACCATCTCCATCGGACTCGGCGCTTTGTCACCGGAGTTGCCATCCATTAAAATCTGGTGGCCGGAGGAGGACTCTCCGAGGAACGTGAGCCCTTCAACCCACTTTACACGCGCTTGCATATTTCGTAACTCCAATGTTTCAATTTTCCTGAAAGATTACGCGCATACAACAAAAGTCGCAATGGAAGGCGACCTGGGTCATGCTGAAGCGAGACACCAGGAGACACACGGCGAAAGCTATGCTAAAACAGACAAGATGCTACAGTAATACATTGACGTACTGCATGTATGCAGAGGACATCACATTACAGGCTACAATCTATTTTCGTAGCCCCCTTCCCAGGTAGCGGGAAGTATATTTTTGCAACCCCAGAGACAGTGCCGTTTTCTGGCTCTGGAGACAGCTTATAACAGAGGATAACCGCGCATGGTGCTTGGCAAACCGCAAACAGACCCGACTCTTGAATGGTTCTTGTCTCATTGCCACATTCATAAGTACCCGTCAAAGAGCACGCTGATTCACCAGGGTGAAAAAGCAGAAACGCTGTACTACATCGTTAAAGGCTCCGTGGCAGTGCTGATCAAAGATGAAGAAGGGAAAGAAATGATCCTTTCTTATCTGAATCAGGGTGATTTTATTGGTGAACTGGGCCTGTTTGAAGAAGGCCAGGAACGCAGCGCCTGGGTACGTGCGAAAACCGCATGTGAGGTCGCTGAAATTTCCTACAAAAAATTTCGCCAATTAATCCAGGTCAACCCGGATATTCTGATGCGCCTCTCTTCCCAGATGGCTCGTCGCTTACAAGTCACCTCTGAAAAAGTAGGTAACCTCGCCTTCCTTGACGTCACCGGGCGTATCGCTCAGACGCTGCTGAATCTGGCGAAACAGCCCGATGCCATGACGCACCCGGATGGGATGCAGATCAAAATCACCCGTCAGGAAATCGGCCAGATCGTCGGCTGCTCCCGCGAAACCGTTGGTCGTATTTTGAAAATGCTGGAAGATCAAAACCTGATCTCCGCGCATGGCAAGACCATCGTCGTCTACGGCACCCGTTAATCCCGTCAGAATGGCGCGTTTTATCATGCGCCATTTTTGTTTGCATCGATGTGGCGAAGACTGATTTATCACCCAGAGATTAATTACGCACTACGGCAAACGCTGGTGCTGTGCCTGCCTGTGGCTGTTGGTTTATTGATAGGCCAGCTACACCTGGGCTTGCTTTTCTCTCTCGTTCCCGCCTGCTGCAACATTGCAGGTCTGGATACCCCGCACAAACGTTTTTTTAAACGCCTGATCATCGGCGCGTCGCTGTTCGCCGGATGCAGTCTGGTAACGCAACTTCTGCTGGCGGAATCCATCCCCCTGCCGTTGATCCTGACCGGGCTGACGCTGGTGCTTGGCGTGACGGCGGAAATTAGCCCGCTTCACGCGCGGCTACTGCCAGCGTCGCTGATTGCCGCCATCTTTACCCTGAGCCTTGCGGGATACATGCCCGTCTGGGAGCCGCTGCTCATTTATGCGCTGGGCACGCTATGGTACGGCGTGTTTAACTGGTTTTGGTTCTGGCTATGGCGCGAACAGCCGCTGCGCGAGTCATTGAGTTTGTTATACCGTGAACTGGCCGATTATTGTGAAGCGAAATACAGCCTGCTCACCCAACATATCGATCCGGAAAAAGCGCTGCCTCCCCTGCTGATACGCCAGCAAAAAGCGGTCGATCTCATTACCCAGTGTTACCAACAGATGCATATGCTTTCGGCGCACAACAATAATGATTACAAGCGCCTGTTGCGGGCTTTTCAGGAAGCGATGGATTTGCAGGAGCACATCTCCGTCAGCTTGCATCAGCCGGAAGAGGTACAGAAACTGGTAGAACGCAGCCATGCGGAAGAGGTGATTCGCTGGAATGCGCAAACGGTCGCCGCCCGTCTGCGCGTGCTGGCGGATGACATTCTGTATCATCGTCTGCCGACGCGCTTCTCCATGGAAAAACAGATTGGCGCTCTGGAGAAGATCGCCAATCAGCATCCTGAAAATCCGGTAGGCCAGTTCTGCTATTGGCACTTCAGTCGAATCGCCCGTGTGCTGCGTACTCAGCGACCGCTGTACGCCCGCGACCTGATGGCCGATAAACAGCGTCGTTTGCCGCTACTTCCGGCGCTGAAAAATTATATGTCTCTTAAATCGCCGGCGCTACGCAACGCCGGACGCATCAGCGTGATGATGAGCATCGCCAGTCTGATGGGCAGCGCGTTGCACCTGCCTAAACCGTACTGGATACTCATGACGGTGCTGTTTGTCACCCAAAACGGCTATGGCGCGACGCGCGTACGTATTCTGCACCGTTCGGTCGGAACGCTGGTCGGCCTGGTGATTGCCGGCGTCACGCTGCACTTACATATTCCCGAAAGCATTACGCTGGCGGTCATGCTGGTACTAACGCTGGCAAGTTATCTGATTATTCGTAAAAACTACGGCTGGGCGACGGTCGGCTTTACGGTGACGGCGGTATACACCATCCAGTTACTGACGTTAAACGGAGAGCAGTTTATTGTGCCGAGGCTGATCGATACGCTGATTGGCTGTTTAATTGCCTTTGGCGGCATGGTCTGGCTGTGGCCGCAATGGCAAAGCGGGCTATTACGTAAAAACGCCCATGATGCGCTGGAAGCCGATCAAGAAGCTATCCGACTGATCCTCAGTAACGATCCGCAGGCCACCCCGCTCGCTTATCAAAGAATGCGGGTCAACCAGGCGCATAACACGTTATTCAACTCGTTAAATCAGGCAATGCAGGAACCCGGATTCAATACCCACTATCTGTCGGATATGAAACTATGGGTCACGCACAGCCAGTTTATTGTCGAGCATATCAACGCTATGACGACGCTGGCGCGGGAACACACCATGCTGACGCCGGATCTGGCGCAGCGCTATCTGGAATCTTGCGAGATTGCGATTCAGCGCTGCCAGCAGCGCCTGGAGTACGACAGGCCAGGCGGCTCCGGCGATGTCAATATTCTGGAGTCGCCGGACATGCCGTCACATGGCTTATTGAGCACTCTGGAACAACATTTACAGCGCATCATTGGCCATCTGAACACCATGCACACCATTTCGTCGATGGCCTGGCGTCAGCGTCCGCATCACGGTATCTGGCTGAGTAAGCGGCTACGGGATACAAAAAGTTAAGACCGACTGCCGGATGCGCTACGCTTATCCGGCAATCCGCCATCAGGCAACCACCTTCCCTACCGCCTGCGCAAAGCGCTGCATTCCTTCATTGATATCCGCCTCTTCCACCACCAGCGACGGGGCAAAACGCATCACGTCGGCTCCGGCATTGAGCACCATCACGCCGGCCTCCGCGCCTGCGTACAGAAAATCGCGCGCCCGACCTTTGTACTTCGGCTTCAGTTCCGCGCCAATCAGCAGCCCCATGCCGCGAATATCGCTGAAAATGTCAAATTGCTCGTCAATCGCCTGCAAATGTTGCACAAACTGTTGCCGCTTAGTGTGAATGCCTTGTAGTACCTCTGGCGTATTAATAATATCGAATGCCGCGCCAGCCACCGCACAGGCCAGCGGATTACCGCCATAGGTTGAACCATGCGAACCGACATGAAAGGCCGAGGCGATTTCCTGCGTGGTCAGCATGGCGCTCACCGGAAAACCGCCGCCTAACGCTTTGGCGCTGGTGAGGATATCCGGCGTGACGCCGTAGTGCATATAGGCAAACAGGTCTCCGGTGCGCCCCATCCCGCACTGCACTTCATCAAACACCAGCAACGCCTGATGCTCGTCACACAGGTCGCGTAACCCTTTGAGGAATTCCGGTGTAGCCGCCTGCACGCCGCCTTCACCCTGAATCGGCTCGACCACCACCGCGCAGGTGTGGTCATCCATTACCGCTTTTACCGCATGAAGATCGTTGAAGGGAACGTGAATAATATCGGCGGGTTTCGGCCCAAAGCCGTCGGAATATTTTGGCTGCCCGCCGACAGAGACAGTAAACAAGGAACGGCCATGAAAGGCGTTATGGAAGGCAATGATTTTCGTTTTGAACGGGCTATGGCGCACGCAGGCATAATGACGCGCCAGTTTAAAAGCGGTTTCGTTCGCTTCGGTGCCGGAATTCATAAACAGCACGCGCTCGGCAAACGTGGCGTCGATCAGTTTACGTCCCAGACGCAACGCCGGTTCATTGGTAAAAACGTTACTGGTATGCCACAAGGTTTCCCCCTGGGATTTCAGCGCCTCGACCAGTGCCGGATGGCAATGGCCCAGCGCAGTCACTGCAATCCCGCCGGCGAAATCGATATACTCTTTGCCCTGCTGATCCCATACGCGGCTGCCTTTACCTTTGACCGGAATAAAGTCCGCCGGTGCATAAACAGGCAGAATCACCTCATCAAAAGTTGCGCGCGTAATAGCCGTTTGTTCAGTTGCCATATCATTACCACCCGGTTAAGCAGAAAATTCAGTGAAGTTATACTCACAAAATATGAATAAAAAATCACTCAATGACAACCATTAATCAACGTTGAAGAAAATTTTCCAGTAGCGCGTGTCCCTGTTCGCTAAGAATACTTTCCGGGTGGAACTGCACGCCTTCCAGATCCCACTCGCGGTGGCGAATGCCCATAATCTCCTGCGTTTCGCTCCAGGCGGTGATCTCAAAACACTCTGGCAACGTGGCAGGGTCGACAATCAGCGAGTGGTAACGTGTCACGGTTAACGGGCTGGGCAATCCCCGAAACACGCCCTGTCCATTATGCGTAACAGATGACGTTTTACCGTGCATCACTTTCGCTGCCCGCACCACCGACGCGCCAAAGGCCTGCGCCATCGCCTGGTGCCCAAGGCAAACGCCCAGCATCGGAATACGTCCGGCATAATGGCGGATGACCGCCAGTGAAATGCCAGCGTCATCTGGCGTACAGGGGCCAGGAGAGATAACGATTTTTTGCGGGTTCAAAGCGTCAATGTGCGCCAGCGTCAGCGCATCATTGCGCCGAACCTGCACTTCCGCGCCCAGTTCACAAAAATACTGGTAGAGGTTCCAGGTAAAGGAATCATAGTTATCGATAAGCAGGATCATGGCGGCTCCGGGTGAGTAGAACCGCCCTATTTTACTCAGTTTCGCGAGCTTCGCTTATCGCTTTCTGAAAAATCGCCTGCAAAGCGGAGAGATCGCCCATCGCGCCGCTCTGGTTCGCCTGCTTCCATGTTTCAACCGCAATACCTTGCCAACTCAGCGCATAGCCTGCATGTAACGCCAGCTGTTCAAAGAAGATGCGCTGCGCCAGCCCGCTCCCCAAACGAAACGGATGAAGCACGTTAATTTCACAGTAGTAATGCGCCAGCCGCTCGACAAACTTCTCGTGCGCCAGACCGACCAGATAGCCCTCTTCTTCCAGATCCTGCATCAGAGCGTTGCCCTCTTTTTCGATATAGGCAAAGTGGCAGAAACGGGTATCACCCTGGTAAATATCGACCTCCCGCAGTTGCCCTGCCCAGTCGAAAATATCCTGATAGAGCTGGCGATGAATCGCGCACAGATGAGGCAAGCCGCGTACCAGCGGCCCCAGTTCAATCGTAGCGGCGCGGAGCGCGGTCATTTCGTATGCCGCTTGCGCCAGTCGCTGGGCCTGATGAATCCCAAGCCGATTACGCATCACATTCAGCCCCGGATAGAGGTACGGATCGCGTCCTTCGCCAAATTTATCGCTCATAGTGCCTCCGAAGCTCGTCAAGACGTACCAGCGCTTCGTCGGCAGTCAGGGTTACTAAGGGGATCTCAATACCTTCGAGACGGCGGCTTTGCTGGAAGTTAACGTTGCGCCGCTGTTCCCAAAAGCGTGACTTTTGTTTATCGGTAAGTTTCTTCACCGGGCCTCCCTGAATATGTCTGTGCTTGACCACAAGTATAAGCAGCAATTTCAGGTTACGCTGAGACAGGGAGAAAACGCGGGCGGCTCGCACCCGCGCAGGCATGTTTTATGGCAGGACTTTCGCGGAAAGGATAACGACTGGTTTTGTCGGCACATTCTGATAAGGTCCGACATCGTGCGTCGGTACCTGTGAGATTTTATCGGCGACATCCATACCTTTTACCACTTTACCAAATACCGCATAGCCAAAGTCGCGCTGGCCGTGGTCGAGAAAAGCGTTATCCGCGACGTTAATAAAGAACTGGCTGGTGGCGCTGTCTTTATCTGCGGTGCGCGCCATCGCGATCGTGCCGCGAGTATTACGCAGACCGTTGTCGGCTTCATTCTTAATCGGCGGATTCGGTTTCTTCTGCTGCATCTGCTCGTTAAAACCACCACCCTGAATCATAAAGCCAGGAATAACGCGGTGAAACGTAGTGTTGTTATAGAAACCACTGTTGACGTAATCGACAAAGTTTTTCACAGAAACCGGCGCTTTCTGGCTGTTCAGCTCCAGCTCAATATTCCCGGCGGAGGTGGTTAACAGCACATGAGGATCACCTTTTGCTGCCAACGCTACGGGAGAAAGAGCAGAAAGAGCGAAAACAGCTGCGACAGCCGCCAGAGTCGATTTGAGCATGAGATTTCCTTAAAGAGAGCAGAAATAAAGCAAGTGGAATGATTCTAAAGAGCCTTCCTGGGCCAGGCCAGCCCTTTACCTAATTTTACGTACATGAAACAAATGTAACGTTACGACGCAACGCCTTGCCCTTGCAATATGATGTGACAAACATCACATTAAAAAATGTAATGAACATTACTATCACTAATAATTATTTAAATACATCACAAAAACGCCTAAAATCTGCCCGCTTAACGCGCCCTCCACGCGCTTCACTTCTCTTCAAGGCCAGACATGACTAACAGCAACCGCATCAAGCTCACATGGATCAGCTTTCTTTCCTACGCCCTGACCGGGGCGCTGGTGATTGTCACCGGGATGGTGATGGGAAATATCGCAGACTATTTTCATCTGCCCGTTTCCAGCATGAGTAACACCTTTACTTTCCTGAACGCCGGGATTTTGATCTCGATCTTCCTCAATGCGTGGCTGATGGAAATCATCCCGCTGAAAACACAGCTACGCTTTGGTTTTATCCTGATGGTGCTGGCGGTGGCCGGGCTGATGTTCAGCCATAGCCTGGCGTTGTTCTCAGCGGCGATGTTTGTGCTGGGGCTGGTCAGCGGGATCACCATGTCGATTGGCACCTTCCTGATTACGCAACTGTATGAAGGGCGTCAGCGCGGTTCCCGACTGCTGTTTACCGACTCCTTCTTCAGCATGGCGGGGATGATTTTTCCTATGGTCGCCGCCTTCCTGCTGGCGCGTAGTATTGAGTGGTACTGGGTCTACGCCTGCATCGGCCTGGTCTACCTGGCGATTTTCATCCTGACCTTCGGCTGTGAATTTCCGGCGCTGGGTAAACATGCGCAGCACTCTCAGGCGCCTGTCGTCAAAGAAAAATGGGGCATTGGCGTACTGTTTCTGGCCGTCGCCGCGCTGTGCTATATCCTCGGTCAATTAGGCTTTATCTCCTGGGTGCCGGAATACGCCAAAGGCCTCGGCATGAGCCTGAATGACGCCGGGGCGCTGGTGAGTGATTTCTGGATGTCCTATATGTTTGGCATGTGGGCGTTCAGCTTTATCCTGCGCTTTTTCGATCTGCAACGCATTCTGACCGTACTGGCGGGTATGGCGGCGGTACTGATGTATCTGTTTATTACCGGCACGCAGGCGCATATGCCGTGGTTTATTCTGACGCTGGGCTTCTTCTCCAGCGCCATTTATACCTCCATCATTACGCTGGGATCGCAGCAAACGAAAGTGGCCTCGCCTAAGCTGGTTAACTTTATTCTGACCTGCGGCACTATCGGAACGATGCTGACCTTCGTCGTCACCGGCCCGATTGTAGCGCACAGCGGCCCACAGGCGGCGTTACTCACCGCGAATGGTCTGTATGCGGTGGTCTTTGTGATGTGCTTTGCGCTCGGCTTTGTCTCCCGTCATCGTCAGCATAGCGCGCCGGCTACGCATTGATAATCCTTGCCGGATGGCGACGTCGCCCTCCGGCACTCTATCCCCCCTCCTGACGGGGTAGGCCTGTTGGCCTAAAAACCCCTCATTTTGTATGTTATTTGTACAAACCTGAAAAGCCTGACAATTCCGCCACTTATAAAAATCCTGACAAATCAGCCATATACCCATTAAGAGGTATATAAAGGTGAATTTGATTTACATCAATAAGCGGGGTTGCTGAATCGTTAAGGTAGGCGGTAATAAAAAAGAAATCGAGGCAAAAATGAGCAAAGTCAGACTCGCTATTATCGGTAATGGTATGGTCGGCCACCGCTTTATTGAGGATCTCCTTGATAAATCCGACGCTAGCCTGTTCGACATTACCGTGTTCTGTGAAGAACCCCGTAAAGCCTATGACCGTGTCCACCTGTCATCCTACTTCTCTCACCACACCGCGGAAGAGCTCTCTCTGGTGCGTGAAGGATTTTACGAGAAGCACGGCGTAAAGGTACTGGTTGGCGAACGCGCAATTACCATTAACCGTCAGGAGAAAGTGATTCACTCCAGCGCGGGTCGTACCGTTTATTATGACAAGCTGATCATGGCGACCGGTTCATATCCGTGGATTCCGCCGATTAAAGGCTCCGAAACCCAGGATTGCTTCGTTTACCGTACCATTGAAGACCTCAACGCTATCGAAGCCTGCGCCCGTCGCAGCAAGCGCGGGGCGGTGGTCGGCGGCGGTCTGCTGGGGCTGGAAGCCGCTGGCGCGCTGAAAAACCTCGGCGTGGAAACGCACGTCATTGAATTTGCGCCAATGCTGATGGCAGAACAGCTCGATCAGATGGGCGGCGAGCAGCTACGTCGCAAGATCGAAAGCATGGGCGTGCGTGTACACACCAGTAAAAACACGCAAGAGATTGTTCAGCAGGGTAACGAAGCGCGTAAGACTATGCGTTTTGCCGACGGCAGCGAGCTGGAAGTCGATTTTATCGTCTTCTCTACCGGTATTCGCCCCCGCGACAAGCTGGCTACCCAGTGCGGTCTGGCCGTCGCGCAGCGCGGCGGGATCGTGATTAACGACACCTGCCAGACGTCTGACCCGGATATCTACGCTATCGGCGAGTGCGCCAGTTGGAACAACCGCGTTTACGGTCTGGTCGCACCAGGCTATAAAATGGCCCAGGTTGCCGTTGACCATATCCTCGGCAGTGCAAACGCCTTTGAAGGCGCGGATCTCAGCGCCAAACTGAAGCTGCTGGGCGTGGACGTCGGCGGCATCGGCGACGCGCATGGCCGCACGCCGGGCGCGCGTAGCTACGTTTACCTCGATGAAAGCAAAGAAGTCTACAAACGTCTTATTGTCAGCGAAGATAACAAAACTCTGCTCGGCGCAGTACTGGTCGGCGACACCAGCGATTACGGCAATTTGCTGCAACTGGTACTGAACGCCATCGAACTGCCGGAAAACCCGGATTCGCTGATCCTGCCGTCGCACGCGGGCAGTGGTAAACCCGCTATCGGCGTGGATAAACTGCCGGACAGCGCGCAGATCTGCTCCTGCTTCGATGTGACTAAAGGCGATCTGATCGCCGCTATCAATAAAGGCTGCCATACCGTGGCGGCGCTGAAAGCGGAAACCAAAGCCGGAACCGGCTGCGGCGGCTGCATCCCGCTGGTGACGCAGGTACTGAACGCCGAACTGGCGAAACAGGGTATTGAAGTCAACAACAACCTGTGCGAGCACTTTGCTTATTCTCGTCAGGAACTGTTCCACTTAATCCGCGTGGAAGGTATCAAAACCTTTGAAGAACTGCTGGCGAAACACGGTAAAGGCTACGGCTGCGAAGTGTGTAAGCCGACCGTCGGTTCGCTGCTGGCGTCGTGCTGGAACGAATACATCCTCAAACCGCAGCACACGCCGCTACAGGATACTAACGATAACTTCCTGGCGAATATTCAGAAAGACGGCACCTACTCGGTGATCCCGCGCTCGGCGGGCGGTGAAATCACCCCGGAAGGTCTGGTGGCCGTGGGGCGTATCGCCCGCGAGTTTAACCTCTATACCAAAATCACCGGTTCTCAGCGTATCGGTCTGTTTGGCGCGCAAAAAGACGATCTGCCGGAAATCTGGCGTCAACTGATTGAAGCCGGTTTCGCAACCGGTCACGCGTACGCCAAAGCGCTGCGGATGGCGAAAACCTGCGTCGGCAGCACCTGGTGCCGCTACGGCGTGGGCGACAGCGTCGGTTTCGGCGTGGAGCTGGAAAACCGCTACAAAGGCATTCGCACCCCGCACAAAATGAAGTTCGGCGTCTCCGGCTGTACCCGTGAATGTGCGGAAGCGCAGGGTAAAGATGTCGGCATTATCGCCACTGAGAAAGGCTGGAACCTGTACGTCTGCGGTAACGGCGGGATGAAACCGCGTCATGCGGATCTGCTGGCAGCCGATCTCGATCGCGACACGCTGCTCAAGTACCTCGACCGCTTTATGATGTTCTACATCCGTACCGCCGATAAGCTGACCCGTACCGCGCCATGGCTGGATAACCTGGAAGGCGGCATCGAGTATCTGAAATCGGTCATCATCGACGACAAGCTGGGCCTGAACGAACATCTGGAAGAAGAGATGGCCCGTCTGCGTGAAGCGGTGGTCTGCGAGTGGACGGAGACCGTCAACACGCCAGCGGCGCAGGTTCGTTTCAAACACTTCATCAACAGCGACAAACGCGACCCAAATGTCCAGGTTGTGCCTGAACGCGAACAGCATCGTCCGGCCACGCCGTATGAACGTATCCCGGTCACTCTGGTGGAGGAAAACGCATGAGCCAGTGGCAAAACATCTGCAAAATCGATGACATCCTGCCGGGAACCGGCGTCTGCGCGCTGTCAGGCGGCGAGCAGGTGGCAATTTTCCGTCCTTACCATAGCGATCAGGTGTTCGCGATCAGCAACATCGACCCGTTCTTTGAGGCCAGCGTGCTGTCTCGTGGGCTGATTGCGGAACACCAGGGCGAACTGTGGGTCGCCAGCCCGTTGAAAAAGCAGCGCTTCCGCCTGAGCGATGGTTTATGCATGGAAGATGAGCAGTTTTCTGTGAAACATTACGACGCGCGGGTGAAAGACGGCGTGGTGCAGTTGCGCGGTTAATTATTTTTGGGAGGCGCAACGCCTCCCCTTTTTTGTATTTTTTTTCATTTTAATTGTTATCACAAAATCATTTGTACTGCATCGCGGCGGCAACTGAGCAACAAATTCGTCAGGAACGAATTTGAACAGCCGCTGGCTGCCTTCGGTGAGGGACAAGGATGTCCCTCATTAATCCCCAGGAACATAGTTCACTATGTGACTGGGGTGAGCGAGGGCAGCCAACAAAGAGGCAGTGCAAAGGATGAAGTGAGAAAAGGATAATCAAATGTTTACAGACACTATCAATAAGTGTGCGGCTAACGCTGCGCGCATCGCACGCCTGTCGGCGAATAATCCGCTCGGCTTCTGGGTCAGTTCGGCAATGGCCGGGGCTTATGTCGGTCTCGGCATCATTCTTATTTTCACCCTCGGCAATCTGCTCGACCCGTCCGTACGTCCTCTGGTGATGGGAGCCACCTTCGGTATCGCCTTAACGCTGGTCATCATCGCCGGTTCCGAACTGTTTACCGGCCACACCATGTTCCTGACGCTGGGCGTCAAAGCAGGCACTATCAGCCACGGTCAAATGTGGGCTATCCTGCCGCAAACCTGGCTCGGCAACCTGGTCGGTTCCGTGTTTGTCGCCCTGCTTTACAGCTGGGGCGGCGGCAGTTTGTTGCCGGTCGATACCAGCATCGTTCACTCAGTCGCGCTGGCGAAAACCACCGCGCCCGCCACGGTACTGTTCTTCAAAGGCGCGCTGTGTAACTGGCTGGTTTGTCTGGCAATCTGGATGGCAATCCGCACCGAAGGCACGGCAAAATTTCTTGCTATCTGGTGGTGTCTGCTGGCGTTTATCGCTTCCGGCTACGAGCACTCCGTCGCGAATATGACGCTGTTCGCCCTCTCCTGGTTTGGTCATCACAGCGACGCCTATACCCTGGCCGGAATTGGTCATAACCTGTTGTGGGTGACACTCGGTAATACTTTGTCCGGTGTCGTATTCATGGGATTGGGTTATTGGTATGCTACGCCAAAATCGGAGCGTCCGGCTCCGGCAAAAATCAATCAGCCAGAGGCTGCTGCCAATAATTAAGGGGTAATGTCGTGGACCATTTGCCTATATTTTGTCAATTACGCGACCGCGACTGTCTGATCGTCGGCGGTGGCGATGTCGCAGAACGCAAAGCACGGTTACTGCTGGAAGCAGGCGCACGTTTAACGGTCAATGCGCTAACCTTTATTCCACAGTTCACCGTATGGGCAAATGAAGGCATGTTGACTCTGGTTGAGGGACCGTTCGACGAAACGCTTCTCGACTCGTGTTGGCTGGCGATCGCGGCCACTGACGACGATACCGTCAACCAGCGCGTCAGCGACGCGGCGGAGTCACGCCGTATCTTTTGCAACGTGGTGGATGCGCCGAAAGCCGCCAGCTTTATCATGCCCTCCATTATTGACCGCTCGCCGCTGATGGTCGCCGTCTCCTCGGGCGGCACCTCCCCGGTGCTGGCGCGTCTGCTGCGCGAGAAACTGGAATCGCTGCTGCCGCAGCATCTGGGGCAGGTCGCGCGCTATGCCGGGCAACTCCGCGCCCGAGTGAAAAAGCAGTTTGCCACGATGGGCGAGCGTCGTCGCTTCTGGGAAAAATTTTTCGTCAATGACCGGCTGGCGCAGTCGCTGGCGAATGCCGATGAGAAAGCGGTTAACGCGACAACCGAACGCCTGTTTAGCGAACCGCTGGATCACCGTGGCGAAGTCGTGCTGGTCGGCGCCGGGCCGGGCGATGCCGGACTGCTGACGCTGAAAGGGTTACAACAAATCCAACAGGCGGATATCGTGGTTTACGATCGCCTCGTCTCCGACGACATTATGAACCTGGTACGCCGCGATGCCGATCGGGTCTTTGTGGGGAAACGCGCAGGTTACCACTGCGTCCCACAGGAAGAAATCAACCAGATCCTGCTGCGTGAAGCGCAAAAAGGTAAACGCGTGGTACGCCTGAAAGGCGGCGATCCCTTTATCTTTGGTCGCGGCGGTGAAGAGCTGGAAACGCTGTGTCATGCCGGTATTCCTTTCTCGGTAGTGCCGGGGATTACCGCGGCTTCCGGTTGCTCCGCCTACTCCGGTATTCCGCTAACCCATCGCGATTACGCACAGAGCGTACGTCTGGTCACCGGTCACCTGAAAACCGGCGGCGAGCTGGACTGGGAAAACCTGGCGGCAGAAAAACAGACGCTGGTGTTCTACATGGGGCTGAATCAGGCAGCGACTATCCAGGAAAAACTGATCGCATTCGGTATGCAGGCCGATATGCCGGTTGCGCTGGTAGAAAACGGTACCTCCGTGAAGCAACGCGTCGTCCACGGTGTGCTGACGCAGCTCGGTGAATTAGCGCAACAGGTTGAAAGCCCGGCGCTGATTATCGTTGGCCGGGTCGTTGGCTTACGCGATAAATTAAATTGGTTCTCTAATCATTAATTAAAATAACGCCCTGAATAACAGGGCTTTATTTTACAACCACTCGTAATCTCAAATTATTTTTACTTAAAAGTGAATTAAGAAATCAACTTTAAATACACCAGAAAAATTTAAATAGTAATAATTCTGCCTAAAAACCCTTTTACTCGTCAAATTCACCCCTTATTCATTCATACAATAAATAACACCGTTAAGCACTCAATTTGACCTGACCTGGTTATCGGGTGATAAAATAAACACTAAAGCATAATTTTTCTTCTGGCCATTTCATCATTGCCTGTATCGCTCTCTGCATATGTTTAGTACGCAAGGAAAATATTAATTAAGGATGAACCCTATGCAAAAGAAAAAACTTATTTCTATCGCTATCGCTTTAACGCTACAAAGTTATTACATTCCGGCCATCGCCGCAGAAAATAACGATGATGAAAAAGAATGTCCCAGTAATATCTCCTCCCTGCCTAAAGAAAAACGCGCAAAACTCTCACCGACCTGCCTTGCTACACCTGAAAATGATAATCACTGGGGCTGGGTTGCTGGCGGCGTTGCTGCACTGGTCGCAGGTGTGGCTATTGGCGTTGAAAATAACGGTGGCGGAGATTCTAATCATTCTTATACCCCCCCTAAGCCCGATAATGGCGGCGACGTCACCCCGCCCGACGATGGCGGCAACGTCACCCCGCCCGACGATGGCGGCGATGACGATGTGACCCCGCCCGATGATAGCGGCGATGACGATGTAACCCCGCCCGACGATAGCGGCGATGACGATGTAACCCCGCCCGATGATAGCGGCGATGACGATGTGACCCCGCCCGACGATAGCGGCGATGACGATGTAACCCCGCCCGATGATAGCGGCGATGACGATGTAACCCCGCCTGACGATAGCGGCGATGACGATGTGACCCCGCCCGACGATAGCGGCGACGACGACGACACGCCCCCGGATGACTCTGTTATAACCTTCAGCAACGGCGCCACCATCGATAAAGGCAAAGACACCCTGGCCTTCGATAGCTTCAAACTGGATAACGGCAGCGTTCTTGAGGGTGCCGTGTGGAATTATTCAGAACAGGACAACCAGTGGCAGCTCACCACCGCAGACGGCAAAACGCTGAACGTCACCGGCTGGGACGTGACCGACGCCAATGCCGCCGTGATTGAAGGTACCCAGGAAAACGGTCTCTACTGGAAGTACGACAGCCGTGGCCATCTGATTATTGCTGACGATAAAACCACCGTTATCAGCGGCGATGACCAGGCGCATAACTCCGATCGCGGCATGGATATCAGCGGCCAGGATCGCACCGGCGTGATTATTTCCGGCGATAGAACCGTCAACACGCTCACCGGGGACTCCAGTGTGACCGACGGCGCCACTGGCATGGTTATCTCCGGTGACGGCACTACCAACACCATTTCGGGCCACTCAACGGTGGACAACGCCACCGGCGCGCTGATTTCCGGCAACGGCACCACCACCAATTTCGCCGGTGACATTGCCGTGAGCGGCGGCGGTACCGCCATCATCATCGACGGCGACAACGCCACGATTAAGAATACCGGTACCTCTAACATCAGCGGCGCAGGCTCCACCGGCACCGTCATTGACGGCAATAACGCCCGCGTCAACAATGACGGTGATATGACCATCACCGACGGCGGCACCGGCGGCCACATTACCGGCGACAACGTGGTTATCGATAACGCCGGGAGCACCACCGTCAGCGGCGCAGACGCCACGGCGCTGTATATCGAAGGCGACAACGCGCTCGTTATCAACGAAGGTAATCAGACTATCTCCGGCGGCGCCGTCGGTACGCGCATTGACGGCGACGACGCCCATACCACCAATACCGGTGATATCGCGGTGGATGGCGCGGGCTCTGCCGCCGTGATTATCAACGGCGACAACGGCAGCCTGACCCAGGCGGGCGATCTGCTGGTCACCGACGGCGCGATGGGCATCATCACCTATGGCACCGGAAATGAAGCAAAAAATACCGGCAACGCCACCGTACGTGATGCGGACTCGGTGGGTTTTGTGGTTGCAGGCGAAAAAAACACCTTCAAAAACAAAGGGGATATTGACGTCAGCCTTAACGGCACCGGCGCGCTGGTGAGCGGCGATATGTCGCAGGTTACGCTGGATGGCGATATTAACGTTGTCTCAGTCCAGGACAGCGAAGGCGTGTTTAGCTCAGCGACAGGGGTGAGCGTGAGCGGCGACAGCAACGCCGTTGATATCACCGGCAACGTAAATATCAGCGCCGACTACGGGCAGGATGATCTGGCTGCCGGGGCTCCCCCGTTAACCGGCGTTGTCGTCGGCGGTAACGGCAATACCGTTACCCTTAATGGCGCGCTGAATATTGATGACAACGATCTGTCCGCCACCGGCGGACAATACCTGGACGTTGTTGGCCTGAGCGTAACAGGTGATGATAACGACGTTGAGATTGACGGCGGTATTAATATCACCCACAGCGAGGATCCACTTGATGGAACCTCTGCAGACATTACCGGCATCAGCGTCAGCGGTAACAGTACCGTTACGCTAAACGGTCATTCTACCATTGATACCAACACGGTAGTGGGGGGGCACGTTGTACTGGCGCGGGTCAACAACGGCGGCTCCCTGATTCTGGGTGATGACTCAGTTGTTGACGTTAATGTCAGTTATATACCCACAGGCTATTACACCTACAACGCGTTGCTGATGGCTGATGGCGAAGGCACATCAATTGAAAATAAAGGCGATATTACAAGCCATGGCGTGTATTCCGTCATTCGCGCAGATAACGGCTCGGAAGTCAGCAACAGCGGAGATATTCTGGTCTACGCGACCAGTAGCAACAGTAGTGAGGATCGTGCAGCCATCACAAGGGCTAGTGGCGAGGGATCGGCTGTTCATAACAAAGCCGGCGGCGATATCACCCTCATTTCTGATCAGACGCCGCAGGGCAGTGGCGGTATTGAAGTATACCCATTGAAATGGTACACCCACACCTTTTACGCCATGATGGCTTCGGATTATGGCGATGTCGTTAACGATGAGGGCGCCACGATCCATTTGCAGGGGGCAGGTGTATATGGCGTTACCGCCAGCCGAGGTAAAGCACTAAACGAAGGCGATATCTATCTGGATGGCCTTGTCCCGACGCTGGACGATGAAAATAACATCACCAGCACCAGCTACTGGCAGCCATCATCGCTCTATCTCACCAGCTCAGGAATGGTGGCGGGTTCCACCGATGCCGATGGCGACGCCACCGCCATCAACACCGGCAACATTACCGTCAACAACGCCGGGTTCGGCATGATGGCGCTTAATGGCGGCACCGCCATTAACCAGGGCGTGATCACCCTGACCGCCGATGACGGCGTGACCGGTCAGGCAGACGAGCTGGTCGGGATGGCGGCGCTCAACGGCGGCGTCGTCATCAACGACACCAGCGGCGTGATTAACATCGACGCCGATTACGGCCAGGCGTTTCTGAGCGACAGTTCCAGCTACATCATCAATAACGGCTCTATCAACCTTAACGGCAGCCCGATGGATGATACTGATTCACACATGGGCGGCACGCCAACGGACAAAATCTGGATTCAGTCTCTGCCCGGCAGCGGCGACAGCGACACCAGGACCTCCGACACAGGTTTCTTCACCGCCGGTACGCTGGCCAACTACGGTACTGAAACCCTGAACGGCGATGTGGACGTTAACGGGGGCTGGCTGTACAACGAAGCGGGCGCCTCGCTCACCGTCAACGGCACCGTGACGATTAACGGCGGGGCTAACGCGCTGGCTAACTACGGGACGCTGGACGCGGACGCTATTTCCACCTGGCACAGCCTCTTTAATGAAGCGGACGGCAGCATCACCACCGATCTGTTAACCCTTAATGGCGACGTCACTTTTTACAATAACGGCGATTTCACCGGCTCCATAGCGGGCACCAGCTACCAGCAGGAAATCGTCAATACTGGCGATATGACGGTGGCGGAAGATGGCAAATCGCTGGTCAGCGGCAGCTTCTATTTCTATAACGAAGAGGACGCAACGCTTACCAACAGCGGCAGCGCGGTGGAAGGCGGTGAGAACACCATCATCAATCTGACGCGCGCCAACGATTCGCTGACCCAGGTGAACAGCGGCACCATCACCGCCACTAACGGTTACAGCGCCATCACCACGGTCAACGGCAGCAATGACCCCAAATGGATCTGGAACACCGCAACCGGCGTGATTAACGGTATTAACCCGGATGCGCCGCTAATCAATTTGGGCCGCGGCTATAACTTCGGCAACCAGGGCACTATCAACGTGCAGGGCGATAACGCCGTGGCGATTAGCGGCGGCACCAGCAGTTATGTCATTAACCTGGTCAATAGCGGCACCATCAACGTCGGTACCGAGCAGGGCAAGGAGGACGGCACTAACGGCACCGGGCTTATCGGCATCAAAGGCAACGGTAATGCCACCACCATAAACAACACCGCAGACGGCGTGATTAACGTTTACGCGGATGACTCGTATGCGTTTGGCGGCAAGACCAAAGCCATCATCAACAACGGCGAAATCAACCTGCTGTGCGACAGCGGCTGCGACATCTACGCGCCGGGTACTACGGGCACGCAGAACGACCATAACGGGACAGCGGACATCGTCATCCCGGATGCGACTACCGCCCCGACCGAGGGCAGCATCCCGACGCCGCCAGAGGATCCCAACGCGCCGCAGCAGCTCTCCAACTATATTGTTGGCACCAACGCCGACGGTAGCTCCGGTACGCTGAAAGCCAATAACCTGGTGATTGGCGACAACGTGAAGGTGGATACCGGCTTTACCAGCGGTACGGCGGATACCACCGTGGTGGTGGATAACGCCTTCACCGGCAGCAATATCCAGGGCGCGGACAACATCACTTCCACCAGCGTGGTGTGGAACGCCCAGGGTAGCCAGGATGCCGACGGCAACGTTGACGTCACCATGACCAAAAACGCCTATGCCGATGTGGCGACCGACAGCTCGGTAAGCGACGTGGCGCAGGCGCTGGACGCCGGTTACACCAACAACGAGCTGTACACCAGCCTTAATGTGGGGACTACCGCCGAGCTGAACAGCGCACTCAAGCAGGTGAGCGGTGCTCAAGCCACCACGGTATTCCGTGAAGCGCGTGTACTCAGCAACCGCTTTACCATGCTGGCCGACGCCGCGCCGCAAATTAAAGATGGTCTGGCGTTCAACGTGGTGGCGAAAGGCGACCCACGTGCGGAGCTGGGCAACGACACCCAGTACGACATGCTGGCATTACGCCAGACGTTGGATCTCACCGCCAGCCAGAATCTGACGCTGGAGTACGGTATTGCGCGTCTGGATGGCGACGGTTCGAAAACTGCGGGCGATAACGGCCTGACAGGCGGCTACAGCCAGTTCTTTGGCCTGAAGCACAGCATGGCGTTTGATGAAGGTCTGGCGTGGAACAACAGCCTGCGTTATGACGTGCACAACCTCGACAGCAGCCGTTCTGTCGCTTATGGCGATGTCAACAAAATTGCCGATTCCGACATGCGTCAGCAGTACCTTGAGTTTCGCAGTGAAGGGGCGAAAACTTTCACCATGATGAGTGATACGCTGAAAGTCACGCCGTATGCCGGGGTGAAATTCCGTCACACCATGGAAGGAGGCTACAAAGAGCGCAGCGCCGGAGATTTTAACCTGTCCATGAACTCTGGCAACGAAACGGCGGTAGACTCTATTGTCGGCCTGAAGCTGGATTACGCCGGGAAAGACGGCTGGAGCGCCACCGCTACCCTGGAAGGCGGCCCGAACCTGAGCTACAGCAAGAGCCAGCGTACAGCGTCATTACAGGGTGCGGCGGGTCAATCGTTCGGCGTGGATGACGGTCAAAAAGGCGGCGGCATTAATGGCCTGGCAACCATCGGCGTGAAATATAGCAGCAATGATACCGCGCTACATCTGGATGCATACCAGTGGAAGGAAGACAGTATCAGCGATAAAGGCTTTATGCTTAACGTTAAGAAAACATTTCGTTAAATAAACGACATTATATAACACTAATACAGGCCGCTTATTATTAAGCGGCCTTTTTAAATCATATCCCCTGGTAAAGATAAAGTCCTTATTTGGACTACCTGTATAGTTTAATAATTGCTATCGTACTATACGCTAAATAGATCTTATATTTATTCCACCAGTAGTGCTCGTTTTATCAACAAGGATTTTGAAATGTTTAAATTTGTAAAAATTGCCGTTGTGGCAGGGGTTCTGGCGACGCTCACTGCTTGTACTGGTCATATCGAAAACAAAAAAAATAACTGCAGCTACGATTATTTGCTGCACCCTGCAATTTCTATTTCTAAAATTATTGGCGGTTGCGGCCCGGCTGCCGATCAATAATAGAAACGACTGCGCAGATACAAAAAAACCGGGATTTTCCCGGTTTTTTTACAGGTCTGATAAACGGTACGGCGCAGATGCCTTGTCCAACTTACGCTCGTTGGTAGGCCCGATAAGCTAGCGCCATCGGGCAAGCAATTACCGTTACGGTTTCGCCACAAAGCCAATGGCTTCGTAAACGGCTTTCAGCGTTTCGGCCGCACGTGCGCTGGCTTTTTCCGCCCCGTCTTTCATCACCTTCTGCAAGAACGCTTCGTCGTTGCGGAAACGATGATAGCGCTCCTGCAACTCAGACAGCATTCCGGAAACCGCCTCCGCCACTTCGCCTTTCAAATGGCCATACATTTTACCTTCAAACTGTTTTTCCAGTTCAGGAATGCTCTGACCGGTCACGGCGGAAAGAATATCCAGCAGGTTAGAGACACCCGCTTTCTCTTTCACATCATAACGCACTACCGGCGGCTCGTCGGAGTCAGTGACCGCACGTTTGATTTTCTTCACTACCGATTTCGGATCTTCCAGCAGGCCGATCACGTTATTACGGTTATCGTCCGATTTGGACATTTTCTTTGTCGGCTCCAGCAGCGACATCACGCGCGCGCCGGATTTTGGAATAAACGGTTCCGGTACTTTGAAAATATCGCCATACAGCCCGTTGAAACGCTGGGCGATATCGCGGCTCAGTTCCAGATGCTGCTTCTGATCTTCGCCTACCGGCACCAGATTGGTTTGGTACAACAGGATGTCTGCCGCCATCAACACCGGGTAATCAAACAGGCCGGCGTTAATGTTTTCCGCATAGCGCGCAGATTTATCTTTAAACTGCGTCATACGGCTCAGCTCGCCGAAATAGGTATAGCAGTTTAGCGCCCAGCCAAGCTGCGCATGTTCCGGCACATGGGACTGAACGAAAATAGTGCTCTTTTCAGGATCAATACCACATGCCAGGTACAGCGCCAGCGTATCCAGCGTCGCTTTACGTAGCTGCTGCGCGTCCTGACGCACGGTAATAGCATGTTGGTCTACGATGCAGTAGATGCAATGATAGTCATCCTGCATGTTTACCCACTGACGCAATGCCCCCATATAGTTGCCAATGGTCAATTCACCTGAGGGCTGTGCGCCACTAAAAACGATGGGCTTAGTCATTTTTTATTTCCTGGTTATCGCTATGCGGAAGCCCAAGTGCGGGCAAAAGGTCGTTAAAACTGTCATAAATGACGTCCGGCTCGCTAAGGGCGATCGCTTCGCCATAATTGTAGCCGTATGTCAGGCCAACCGAAGGGCAGCCTGCCGCTTTTGCAGCCTGAATATCATTACGCGAATCGCCGACAAAAAGCATCTGCTCCGGCATCATGCCCAGCCGGCTTGCCACCAGCAACAGCGGCTCCGGATGCGGCTTCTTATTTTGCACATCATCGCCGCCGATAACCACACCAAAGTATTTGGCGATATCAAGCGATTCCAGCAACGGCGCGACGAACGGCGTCGGCTTATTCGTCACCAGACCTAATGACAATCCGCTGGCGTGCAGCGCGCCCAGCGTGTCGGCGACATGCGGAAATAAAAAAGTGCCTTCTTCCGCCACTTCGCCATAATACCTGTCGAACAGTTTACGCAGAATACGTACCTGTTCCTCGGCAGGAATATCTTCATCAACGGGCGATTTCCCCATCGTCTTACGCAGCGTGGCGCGCTCTTGGCGAGCCCAGGTCAGCGCGCGTTCCATCAATACGTCTGCGCCGTTACCAATCCAGGTAATTACGCGCTCCTCGCCCGCGACCGGCAGTTCCAGCGCATACAGCGCCATATCCACCGCCGCGGCAAGACCCGGCGCGCTATCCACCAGCGTGCCGTCAAGATCAAAGGCGACGCCCCGAATATTCTGCAACTTATTCATGACTTACCTTTGCCAGCTCACTGCGCATTTCATCAATCACTTTTTTGTAGTCGGGTTTATCGAAAATTGCCGACCCCGCAACAAACATGTCCGCACCTGCTGCTGCGATCTCGCCGATATTGTTCACCTTCACGCCGCCGTCCACTTCCAGGCGAATGTCGTAACCGGACGCATCAATGCGGCGACGCACTTCGCGCAGTTTATCCAGCGTCTGCGGAATAAAAGACTGGCCGCCGAAGCCTGGGTTCACGGACATCAGCAGGATCACATCCAGTTTGTCCATGACGTAATCGAGATAACTGAGCGACGTTGCCGGGTTGAATACCAGCCCCGCTTTACAGCCGTGTTCTTTAATCAGCTGTAGCGTGCGGTCAACATGTTCGGAGGCTTCCGGGTGAAAGGTAATGATGCTCGCGCCAGCGGCGGCAAAGTCGGGCACGATACGGTCGACTGGCTTGACCATCAGGTGGACATCAATAGGCGCGGTAATACCGTACTGACGCAGGGATTTCAGCACCATCGGGCCGATAGTCAGGTTCGGCACATAGTGATTATCCATGACGTCAAAGTGTACAACATCAGCACCGGCAGCCAGCGCTTTGGCGGTGTCTTCACCCAGGCGAGCAAAATCAGCCGACAGAATTGAGGGGGCAATCAAATACTGTTTCATCCGCTTCTCCTTGAGAATTATTTTCTTGCAGGCGTTGCGACTCCTGGTTGGTACAGAGCCAGCAGTTCGTCCACCTTTTTACGTGTGCCGCCGTTGCTGCTTATACTGCGTCTAACTTTGACGACATGCAATTTTGCGAGTTGATACCACTCGCGTGTGAGCGCCGTATCATGGTTGGAAATGAGCACCGGTATCCGGTTACTGACCAGATTCTCAGCGATTTCCGCCAGATGCGCTTGTTGCGTCAGGCTAAAACTATTGGTGTGATACGCTGTGAAGTTAGCCGTGGCGGACAACGGCGCATAAGGCGGATCGCAATAGACCACCGACGACTTGTCCGCACGCGCCATACTGTCTGCGTATGACTCACAGTAAAAGAACGCATTCTGCGCTTTTTCTGCAAAGTGGTACAACTCCGCTTCCGGGAAGTAAGGTCTTTTATAACGACCAAACGGTACATTAAATTCCCCGCGTAAGTTATAGCGACAGAGTCCGTTATAACCGTAGCGGTTCAGATATAAAAACAGTACCGCCCGACGAAAGGGGTCCTGGCAGGTGTTGAACTCCTCACGGAGTTGGTAATAGACCTCAGCCTGGTTAGTTTCAGGCATAAACAGCTCGCGCGAAGCCTGTACATACTCGTCAGTACGTAACTTCACGATGTTATAGAGGCTAATAAGGTCGCTGTTGATATCGGCGAGGATATAACGAGAAAAGTCGGTGTTAAGAAACACCGATCCGGCACCCACAAAAGGTTCGACAAGGCACTCGCCTTTTGGCAAATGTCGTTTGATATCATCAAGCAGAGGGTATTTTCCCCCTGCCCACTTCAAAAAAGCGCGATTTTTTTTCATGCTGACTAACTAATTACACCTTCTCCGGCTGTGGAGAAAGCTCCGACAGCATCCTGCGCTTTAGGCTGTGCCGCGTTGCTTTACGGCGCATTTGACGGTAGCAAATGCGCCCCTCGCGCCTGTCCTGAACAAAAATAGCTGTCAGCGACACTCACAGGCAATTGCAGGACACAGCCTGGATTATTTCAGATCGGCCTGAACCTGATGCAACGGTTTTGCCCACGGGTTTTTCGCCTGCACATCGGCAGGTAAGGTGGACACCGCACGTTTAGCATCTTCTTTCGAAGCATACATCCCCGTTACCAGCACATACCACGGTTGTCCATTACGCGTCGTCTCGTATACCACATAATTTTTCAGGTTCTCTTTCTTCGCCCAACCGTTCAGGTTGTCGTAATTTGAAGAACTACTGAGCTGCAATGTGTAGTGGCTGGATGGCGCGCTCTTTAATGCGCCAACGTTGCCGGCGCTTTTCCCGCCGCCTGCGACAGGCGTCGTCGAGGCTTGCGCTGGCTTCGCGGTTTGTACCGGCGCAGCGCTTGCCGTCGCTGTCGGCGCAGCCGTCGTGGTGGTCGCTTTCGGCGTCGCGGCTGGCGCTGCCGGTTCCGTGCGTTTCACTGGCGCGACCGGTTTCTTCGGTTCCGCAGTGGTGGTTTTCGCCGTGGTCTGCGGTTTCTTAGGTTCAATGACGGCCTGTTTACGTTCCGGACGCGTGGTATGACGCTCGGCAGGTTCGCTAACCGCCGCCTGACGCGTCGTGCTGCCATTGCGAACTGGCGCGACGGTTGCAGGCTCTGTCGGCAACGTAGAGTTCACCGCAACATTGTTCATCTGCTCTGGATTCTGCGTCAGCGCATTATTCAGATCGCCCTGCACTTCCACGAGCTGCTGACCGTCAGCGACCACAGGCGACTGTCCCTGCGTCGGCGTTGAAGAAATCGGCGGCAACGAAATATCCTGCGACGTATTGCCCGCGGTTTGTTCTGCGGAGGTGGCGCCCGGCGCAGGCTGGGTCGCATTCGCCTGGTCGGCGGCGTTACCGGAAAGATCGATACTCTTTTCGCCAGAGGCCGACGGCTCGCTGGAAGACGTTGAGGGGGCTTTCAGCGCGGAGCCGATACCGATAATCAACAGCAGCAGCACCAGTACGCCAACGCCCATCATCATGTACTGACGAGAGGCTGGCTTATGGGCCGCTTTTTTACGCTTACGTGGGCGGCGTTCAACACGCTCTTCGTCCACCGTATCGTCTTCATCGGATTCGTACTCTTCTTCAACTTCAGGTTCTTCACTACGCGCTTTACGCGTACGCGTCGGACGGCGATCGTCGGCATCCAGATCAACGTCATCAAAGTTGATCTGCGGTTCACTATCGCGTTCTGAAGATTGACGAGAACGACCAGTACGACGATCGCTGGGATCGGGTTTCAGCTCGTCTTCTGGTTTGAATTCATCCATTTAACACCCCACTCAAAGGTTAATGCTTACGACATTGCACATAACCTGAAGCTAAAAGACTGACAGCTACGCAATATCAGTCTGACCTTTCTTGTTGTTACGCCTGCTGACAGTCAGCAATCGCGCTAAGAACGACTTCGTGCGACACTCCGCCGCGCACTTCACTTTTCCCTATGGCCAGCGGAAGCACTAAACGCAGCTCCCCCGCTAACACTTTTTTATCTCGCAGCATGTGCGGCAAATAGTCCTGCGCGGACATCTCGCAAGGGCCATTGACTGGCAACCCGGCCCGTTCGAGTAGCGCGATGATGCGCTGCGTATCAGCAGAACTGAACTGCCCCAAACGCTCGGATGCGCGCGCAGCCATCACTATACCTGCGGCAACGGCTTCACCATGTAACCAATTGCCATATCCCATTTCCGCTTCAATGGCGTGGCCAAAGGTATGCCCAAGATTCAGTAAAGCACGTAAGCCCGCTTCACGCTCGTCGGCGGCAACAACTTCGGCTTTCAGCTCGCAACAACGACGAATACAGTACGCCATCGCCGGGCCGTCCAGACGCAATAGCGCATCCAGATTATCCTCAAGCCAGGTGAAGAAGTCCGCGTCGAGTATAATGCCGTATTTGATCACCTCTGCCAGTCCCGATGCCAGTTCGCGTGCGGGAAGCGTTTTCAGGCAATCAAGATCGACAACCACAGAAGCGGGTTGGTAAAACGCGCCAATCATGTTTTTGCCAAGGGGATGGTTGACGGCGGTTTTCCCGCCCACGGAAGAATCAACCTGCGACAGTAAGGTAGTTGGCACCTGGATGAAACGAACGCCTCGCTGGTAGCTGGCCGCCGCAAAACCGGTGAGATCGCCAATCACGCCGCCGCCAAGCGCGACCAGCGTGGTATCACGACCATGCGGTTTTTTCAGTAACGCCGTAAACACCGTATCCAGCACCGTCAGGCTCTTATACTGCTCGCCGTCAGGAAGAATCACGCTGTCTACGTTAACGCCCGCCCGTTCGAGTACGCCGCGAACCTTGTCCAGATAAAGCGGCGCCAGGGTTTCGTTGGTCACTAACATGACCTGATCGCCTGATTTCAGCGGCAAGAATGAAGCTGGTTCGTTAAACAAACCAGCCGCGATGGTGATCGGGTAACTACGTTCCCCGAGAGTGACTGTAATCCTCTCCATGACGCGACATCCACCTTAGTTACTTGTGCCCGCTTACCCAGCGTATTCTGCTTGAATTAGTTGCTTTCCAGCATATGAATAATCTGGTTTGCCACAACCTTAGCGCTTTGATCGTCGGTGCGAATGGTGACGTCGGCAATCTCTTCGTACAGCGGATTGCGTTCGTTAGCCAGCGCTTCCAGAACTTCGCGAGGCGGTGCTTCAACCTGCAACAGCGGGCGTTTTTTATCACGCTGCGTGCGCGCCAGTTGTTTTTCGATGGTCGTTTCAAGGTAGACCACGACGCCACGCGCGGAGAGACGGTTACGCGTTTCACGCGATTTTACAGAGCCACCGCCGGTTGCCAGCACAATACCCTGTTTTTCCGTCAATTCGTTGATAACTTTTTCTTCACGATTACGGAAGCCGTCTTCACCTTCAACATCGAAGACCCAGCCCACATCAGCTCCGGTTCGTTTCTCAATCTCTTGATCAGAATCGTAAAATTCCATATTGAGTTGTTGAGCTAACTGGCGCCCAATAGTGCTTTTTCCGGCACCCATAGGCCCAACCAGAAAGATATTGCGTTTCTCTGCCATTTTTTCGGTACTACTAAGACTATTCGTTAATGGTAAACCCGCTTCACAGACACCCAGCGCAGCAGGACATGAACTGAAACCTCATAAGATATTGCGAGAGTCAGACTGAAAATTATCTCAATACTCAAGCGGGTTTGGCAACTGAATAAATCACCAAGCCTGATTGTTGCAAAACCCGAGTTAGCGTTGCCGAATGGCGACCAGAACAACATATCCGGCCTACAAATTGCTCTACTTTCAAACAATTGTGCGCAATCCGCAGAACCAATACGTCTGCATCAGCGGACATTCAGCCGTTTATCATCGGTCTTATGCACACCTTCGGCAAGGCAAAGCGCATTAATCAATGCGTAAGCAACGAAAAGCACGACTCTCAAATCGGTACTCCTTGTATGCTAAATACATCCGCACGTCAAATCCCGCAGATGCGTTCAGTGCAAAAACAGCGCTTTTTTATGCATAAATTATTCTGTCGCCACCAGTCTGGGGGTGATAAACACCACTAATTCGCGTCGCTCGTCCTCTTTACCGTCATGGCGGAAGAGCTGACCAAGCCAGGGAATATCCCCCAACAGCGGCACGCTATCGCTACCCGATTTATTTTTTCGCGAAAAAATACCGCCCAGCGCCAGCGTCTCGCCGCTTTTTACCTCTACCTGCGTTTCAATTTCCTGTTTATCTATCGCCAGCACTTCGCCGTCAGCCTGTTGTAGTACCTGACCGGGGACATTCTGGCTGATATGTAACTTCAGGCGGATGCGCCCTTTTTGCAAAACGGTGGGCGTCACCTCCATTCCCAGCACCGCTTCTTTAAATTCCACGGAGGTCGCGCCGCTTTCGCCGCTGGAAACCTGATAAGGAATTTCGCTGCCTTGCTTGATACTGGCTGGCTGTAGATGCGAAGCCAGCAGCCGGGGGCTGGCGATAATATCCAACTGCTGCTTTTGCTCCAGCGCTGACAGCTCCAGATCCAGCAAGCGTCCGTTAATGCGCCCGATGTTAAACCCGACGCGTGAGGTGGCGGCGGCGACGGATAAATCACTGGAAAGCGTCGTCACGTCACCCACCGCGCCCGCTTGCGTCGCGTCAGCCAGCGTCCACTTTACGCCCAGTTCCCGTAGACTCTTTTCGTTAATGGTAACGATATGCGCCGCCAGCTCCACCTGCGCCACCGGCAGATCCATTTGCGATACCCATTTTTCCAGCTCCGCAAGGGCCGCGCGGTTATCGCGCAACAGCAGGCGGTTGGTGCGCTTATCTACCATGATGGTTCCCTTCGCGCTCAGGAGTTTCTCGCCCGCTTTCGCCAGTTCGCCGGCATCGGCGTATTGCAGGTTAATGCTGCGGTTTTCCAGCGGTAAATTAGCCTGAAGCCTTAACCGCTCGGCATCCTGCCGCGCACTGTGTTCTTTCTGCCAGGCCTGTGAATGAACATGGAGAATATTCCCCTCCTGACGTAGCACCAGCCCCGCGCTATTGACCACCGTCTGTAGCGCCTGTTTCCACGGCACATCCGTCAGATGTAGCGATAATGTCCCGCTGACGTCCGGCGACACCACCAGATTCTGCCGCTCCTGCTCGGCTAAAGTCTGCAAAACCTGCACCACAGGGACGTCATCAACCACCAGCGTCACTTTCGCCGCTTTTCCCGCCTGCGCGGCGGGCATCAAGGCTATCAGTATTATGGCTATCCATCGCTTCATTGTCCGCTCCCTGACGTAGCCACCGCCACTGCGGCGGCGCACAATTTTTACCGGTCGTTAACGTTAAGGCTTCCGCCGTCAGGTGGACAATCGTCCAACCGTTTTCCAGCGTCTGCCCTTCTTCCACTCGCCGCCATTTTTGCTGGCTGTCTTTAAGAATGCCTGTCCATCGCTCGCCTTTACGCACCGCGCCCTGATACCGCCACTGCGAGAGTTCGGCTATCCGGCAGCGATCTTCCGGCGGGCGGAAGGGATCGCGCATTCCCGTCAACGTCAGCAAACAAAAACAGAGCAATACACCGCAGCTAACCTTCATTCGCCAGGCGCTCCAGTTGCAACGTCATCAATAATTCCGCCCCCTCTTTACGCAATGAAAACCGACTTACGATCATCTCGCTTTCGGCCAACCGGACAAACAGCGACGGCACCGCATCCCAGGACGTTTTCAGCGCCATTTCTCCCCCCTGCGCCGATGGCTGCCAGTGCAGCAAACGCAGGGGAGGCGCCTGGAAATCTAACGGCGAAAAAGGACGCGGATTTTCAACGGTGCCCCCGAAAAGCGGTTCAGCCGCGACGCTCAGGCGGCGCAGATGACGCCACTGTTGCCGGGCGGCCTCGCGCTGCTGGCTTAACCGCGTTTGTTGCGTATCCAGCGTTTTCCAGCCGGGATAGCCCACAGATAACGCAACCGTCAGCGTCAGGCACAGCACGCCTGCACACCAACAAAAAACCCGACCACGGCGCGACATCCCGTACCAGAGATCAAAGAGCGCGTTCACGGGCGGCGCTCCTCGTTAACTGATAATGGAACTGCCAGCGCCCTTGCGCATCCTGCCGCGTGGCGCCCGTGCGGTTTAGCGGAAAACTGACATAGTGACGAAGCGATGTCTCAAGCGTGAGCAGGGCGTCAAACGTTCTCGCCAGCCCTTCCAGCTCTAGCGTCTCTTGCTGATAATTGAGGCTTGTCAGCCATGCCTGTTCTGGCAACAGGTTGGCAAGGTCAGTCAAGATAGATTGCCATGCTTGCGTCAGTTCACGCTGCGCCTGACGTTGTAATCGCGCCTGTTGCTGTCGCTGACGCTGCTGCAACTGCGGTATGTTCGCCGCAAGCGCCGTCGTGCGTCCGTTTTCCGCCGTCAGTAGCAGTTCATTAATCCTCCCCTCCTGCCAAAAAACCAACCGGGCGATCGTCGCGAGGCTTGCTATCAGCAGCAGGGACGCGCCCCATACCACGCACCACAGCCGCAGACGCGCTACGTAATGTTGGCGCCGCCAGGGGAGCAAATTGACAGAATGCGCCATCAGCGTATCTCCCCTATGGCTAAACCCAGCGCAATCGCAAAGCGATAACCGTCCGGCGGAACCGGCGGTTGGCGGACGGTTACGGCACGCCAGGGGTCGAATTCGCCCTCGGCGCATAATGAAATATGTTCCGGCACGACGGATAATGTTGCGGCAAGGTCATGCAGCGTCGTCGCCTCTCGCGCCGATTTACGCCCCCACGCATAGCGCGTCGCCCACAGCCACTGGCTCTCATCGCGCCAGACCAGACATTGCCGCCCCGAAGGTATAAACGGCAGCAAGCGCTGTAACGCGCAGGCATCGGGCGTTACAGCAGCGATGCGCACATTGAGCGTTTGCGCCAGCGTTAACAGCGCTGAAATTTCTTTGCTTTGCACGGCGGTAACGTTGAACGCGGGGCTCAGCGCATCGTCCTGAAAGTCGAAACGCAATAAGTCCGGATCCATATCCAGCTCACGCGCCATCGTTTGTGAAAGCCATGCGACTTGCTCACGTTCCCGCAGACGCATCGGCGGATGTGGAAAAGCGCGTTGCAATGTCCGATTTGCGGGAAAAGAGAGATAAATACGGTGACGTAGCGGCAGCTCACGGCTCCAGGGTCGCAGTACGTGAGCCAGCGATTGCGGGTCAGGAATCGTACCCTCTGCCGTGGAGGCGTTCACCAGCGGCAGTCGCCACCAACGTTGCAGGGACCAGCCCGATGCGCCGCGAATAACGGCGATGGCCAGCGCTTCATGCTGCTGAATATGCAATCCTATTTGCCAGGTTTTAAAAGCCATAACGGTCGATCTCCTTATCACCCGTCGCGTTAACGGGTATATCAATGCGTCTGGCTTGCCTTTATACTACCGCGCGTTTGTTTATAAACTGCCCAAATGACACTAAATGGGAAATCTCCAGTGAAGTTCGTAAAGTATTTATTGATCCTTGCAGTATGTTGCATCCTGCTGGGAGCAGGCTCGATTTATGGCCTTTATCGCTATATTGAGCCACAGCTACCTGACGTCGCGACATTGAAAGATGTGCGTTTGCAAATTCCGATGCAGGTTTACAGCGCGGATGGCGAACTTATCGCGCAATATGGCGAAAAACGTCGTATTCCCGTTACGCTCGATCAAATTCCGCCGGAAATGATCAACGCCTTTATCGCCACCGAAGATAGCCGCTTTTATGAGCATCACGGCATTGACCCGGTAGGTATTTTCCGTGCGGCCAGCGTCGCGCTCTTCTCCGGTCACGCATCGCAGGGAGCAAGTACCATTACCCAGCAACTGGCGCGAAACTTCTTCCTTAGCCCCGAACGCACGCTGATGCGCAAGATCAAGGAAGCGTTTCTGGCGATTCGTATTGAGCAGTTGCTGAATAAAAATGAGATCCTCGAACTCTATCTGAACAAGATCTATCTCGGCTACCGCGCCTATGGCGTTGGCGCGGCGGCACAGGTCTACTTTGGTAAGACGGTTGACCAGCTTAGTCTAAGCGAAATGGCGGTTATCGCCGGACTACCTAAAGCGCCTTCTACCTTTAACCCGCTCTACTCGATGGATCGGGCGATAGCGCGCCGTAACGTAGTGCTTTCGCGAATGTTAAGCGAGGGATATATCACTCAGGCGCAGTACGATCAGGCCCGTAGCGAACCTATCGACGCAAATTATCACGCGCCGGAAATCGCCTTCTCCGCGCCTTATCTGTCGGAAATGGTGCGCCAGGAAATGTATAACCGTTATGGCGAAAGCGCCTACGAAGATGGTTATCGTATTTACACGACCATCACCCGCAAAGTGCAGCAGGCCGCGCAACAGGCGGTGCGTAATAACGTGCTGGACTATGACATGCGCCACGGTTATCGCGGCCCGGCGAATGTGCTATGGAAAGTGGGCGAAACGGCATGGGACAGTAAAAAAATTACCGATACGTTGAAAGCGTTGCCAACCTACGGACCGCTGCTTCCCGCCGTGGTCACCAGCGCTAATCCGCAAGAGGCGACCGCTGCGCTTGCCGACGGTACGTCCGTTTCGCTACATATGGAAGGAATGCGTTGGGCGCGGCCTTACCGCTCGGATACACAGCAGGGGCCGACGCCGCGTAAAGTTACCGATGTCGTCCAGACAGGTCAGCAAATCTGGGTTCGTCAGGTGGATAACGACTGGTGGCTGGCGCAGGTACCGGAAGTGAACTCCGCGCTGGTTTCGCTTAACCCGCAAACAGGCGCGGTACTGGCGCTGGTCGGCGGTTTCGATTTTAATCAGAGTAAATTTAACCGCGCGACGCAAGCTTTGCGTCAGGTGGGGTCGAACATCAAACCGTTCCTCTACACCGCCGCAATGGATAAAGGGCTGACGCTCGCCAGTATGCTCAACGATGTGCCGATTTCCCGCTGGGACGCCGGGGCAGGTTCAGACTGGCGTCCGAAAAACTCCCCGCCGCAGTACGCCGGACCGATTCGTTTACGCCAGGGGCTGGGGCAGTCGAAAAACGTGGTGATGGTACGCGCCATGCGCGCCATGGGCGTCGACTATGCGGCGGAGTATCTGCAACGCTTCGGCTTCCCGGCGCAGAATATCGTGCATACCGAATCGCTGGCGCTGGGCTCCGCCTCCTTCACGCCGATGCAGGTTGCGCGCGGTTATGCGGTGATGGCGAACGGCGGTTTCCTGATCGACCCGTATTTCATCAGCAAGATTGAGAACGATCAGGGCGGCGTGATCTTCGAAGCGAAACCGAAAATCGCCTGCCCGGAGTGCGATATCCCGGTCATTTACGGCAATACGCAGAAATCCGACGTGCTGGAAAACACCAATGTGGAAGAGGTCGCGGTTTCGCAAGAGCAGCAAAACAGCGCCGTACCGATGCCTGAGCTGGAACAGGCAAACCAGGCGCTGGTCGCGCAAAACGGCACGCAGGAGTACGCGCCGCATGTGATCAATACACCGCTGGCGTTTCTGATCAAAAGCGCGCTGAACACCAATATCTTCGGCGAACCCGGCTGGATGGGTACCGGCTGGCGTGCGGCGCGTGACCTTAAACGTCGCGATATCGGCGGCAAAACCGGTACAACCAACAGCTCGAAAGACGCATGGTTCTCCGGCTATGGCCCTGGCGTCGTCACTTCCGTATGGATCGGCTTTGACGATCACCGCCGTGATTTAGGCCGCACCACCGCTTCCGGCGCGATCAAAGATCAAATCTCCGGCTATGAGGGCGGCGCGAAGAGCGCGCAACCTGCATGGGACGCCTATATGAAAGCCGTGCTGGAAGGCGTGCCGGAACAGCCGCTAACGCCGCCGCCGGGCATCGTCACGGTGAATATCGACCGCAGTACCGGACAACTGGCGAGCGGCGGTAACAGCCGTGAAGAGTATTTCATCGAAGGCACGCAGCCGACACAACAGGCGGTACACGAGGTGGGAACTACCATTATTGATAATGGTGAAACACACGAACTGTTCTGATCAAAAAAGGCGCTCCGGCGCCTTTTTTATTGTGTTTAGCGGATGACGGCGAACGGGGAGACAAACTTTCCGTTGGCTTGATCAACGCCGCGCCATCAGGCAATTCGGCCCTGCGCTTTCAACCACTCGCGTACCAGAAACAGCGCGCTGACGTTGCGGGCCTCGTTAAAATCGGGGTCTTCCAGCAGATCCATTAAATGCGCCAGCGGCCAGCGTACCTGCGGCAATGGCTCAGGCTCGTCGCCTTCCAGCGACTCCGGATAGAGATCTTCCGCCACCACGATATTCATTTTGCTGGAAAAATAAGAGGGCGCCATGCTGAGTTTTTTTAAGAAGGTCAGGTTATGCGCGCCAAACCCGACCTCTTCTTTGAGCTCCCGGTTCGCCGCTTCAAAAACGGTCTCACCCGGGTCGATCAATCCTTTCGAGAAGCCCAGCTCATAGGATTCGGTTCCCACCGCATACTCACGAATAAGAATCAGATGCTCATCAACGATCGGCACAATCATTACCGCCTCACGGGTTGATGGTCGCATACGTTCATACACGCGACGCACGCCGTTGCTGAACTCCAGATCCACGCTTTCTACGTTAAACAGTCGGGATTGTGCGACGGTTTCCACTTTCAGAATGGTGGGTTTTTGTAATGATTTGCTCATTGTGAGAATCTTTGCAGTGTAATCTGTGGTCATTGTGCGACATACCGCACGGTTTCGGCAATGCGAATTGCCGTTTATTTACATTTATGTAACGTAATAAAAATTAATTCTTATTTCAAATTAAAAGTCAATAGGTTGAAATAACTCCAGGAATTTGCTGATATTCCGTTTTTGGTGGTATTGCTATGATTTGCCTTCACTGGGATGCGCTTTACAATGCTCAAGTTCAACTCCACGCTTGCCGATAGCCAACCACAGAAAAATGTTTATTGGACAGGGTGCGACTGACCACGCCTGACAGACTTAGTAAGATGGGGAAAGCATGAGCACCATTCTGATTTTTATAGCTGCTTTGCTGGCCTGCTCTCTACTGGCAATATGGCGGTTCCGGGTAAAGTCCAGACGAGGGAGCTTACCGTGGATCAGCGCCTTTCAGGACGCGCAAACGCGTAAACTGTTGCCCGAAGAGCGCAGCGCGGTAGAAAACTATCTCGATAACCTTAGCCAGATCCAGCAAGTTCCGGGGCCGACAGGCGCCAGTGCTGCGCCCATCTCGCTGACGCTGAACGCGGAAAGCAACAGTGTCGTGATACTGACCCACTCCATCACCCGCTACGGCATTACCACTGACGATCCTAATAAATGGCGCTACTACCTCGACTCCGTCGAAGTCCATCTGCCGCCTTTCTGGGAACAGTACATCAATGATGAAAACAACGTTGAGCTAATCCTCACGGATACGCTGCCGCTGGTGATCTCTTTAAACGGCCATACGCTGCAAGAGTATATGCAGGAGTCGCGTGGCTACGCGCTACAGAATACCGCCTCTACGCAGGCGTCGATTCGCGGCGAAGAGAGCGAGCAGATTGAGCTGTTGAATATCCGTCAGGAGACCCACGAAGAATATGCGCTCAGCCGCCCGGCTGGCTTGCGCGAAGCGTTGTTAATCGTCGCCTCCTTTTTGTTATTCTTTTTCTGCCTGATAACGCCAGACGTTTTTGTACCGTGGATGATAGGCGGCGCGATCCTGCTGCTGGCAGCCGGACTTTGGGGGCTTTTTGCGCCGCCGTCGAAAAGCGCGCTGCGGGAAATTCACTGTCTGCGGGGAACGCCCCGCCGCTGGGGACTGTTTGGGGAGAATAATCAGGAGCAGATTAACAATATTTCGCTGGGCATCATCGACCTTATTTACCCTGCCCACTGGCAACCCTACATTACGCAGGATCTTGGGCAACAAACGGATATTGATATTTACCTTGATCGCCATGTCGCGCGCCAGGGCCGGTTTTTATCCCTGCATGATGAAGTGAAAAACTTCCCGTTGCAGCACTGGTTACGCAGCACTGTTATTGCTATCGGTTCGCTGCTGGTGTTGTTTATGCTGCTGTTCTGGATCCCGCTGGATATGCCAATCAAGTTCACGCTATCGTGGATGAAAGGCGCGCAAACCATTGAAGCGACAACGGTAAAACAGCTTGAAAAAGCTGGCGTGCGGGTGGGCGATACGCTGCACCTGAGCGGTAAAGGAATGTGTAATATTCATTCCGGCGCGACCTGGAGCGGCCAGTCTAACTCACCGTTTATGCCGTTCGATTGCTCGCAAATCATCTGGAATGACGCGCCTGCGCTACCGCTGCCGGAATCAGACCTGGTGAATAAAGCGATGGCGCTAAGCCAGGCGGTAAATCGTCAGCTCCATCCAAAACCCGAAGACGACTCGCGTGTAAGCGCATCTTTACGCTCCGCGATCCAAAAATCGGGCATGGTATTATTAGATGACTTTGGCGATATTGTTCTGAAAACCGCTGATTTGTGCGCGGCGGAAGACGAGTGCGTGCGCCTGAAAAATGCGCTGGTTAATCTCGGTAACAGTAAGGACTGGAACGCGCTGGTGAAACGCGCGAACGCCGGCAAACTGGACGGCGTCAACGTGCTGCTACGCCCCGTAAGCGCAGAGTCGCTGGAAAATCTGGTCACGACCTCAACGGCGCCGTTTATTTCTCGCGAGACCGCGCGTGCCGCCCAGTCGCTGAATAGCCCCGCTCCCGGCGGATTCCTGATCGCCAGCGATGAAGGCAGCGAACTGGTTGATCAGGCCTGGCCGTCAACGCCGCTGTATGACTATCCCGCGCAGGAACAGTGGAGCGCCTTCCAGCGTCTGGCGCAAACGCTCATGCAGACGCCATTTAGCGCCGAGGGCATTGTCACCAGCGTGTATACCGATGCCAACGGTACGCAGCATATCAGCCTGCATCGTATCCCCGATAAATCCGGCTGGTGGCGTTACCTCGGTACCACGCTGCTGATGTTGGCAATGATAGTGAGCGCGGTCTACAACGGCATTCAGGCGTTCAGACGTTATCAACGCCACCGTACCCGTATGGCGGACATCCAGGAATACTATGAAAGCTGCCTCAATCCCAGGTTAACCGTCTCTCCGGAAAATCTCATCTGATAGCGCCGCCGTGCGACAGGGTATGCTACCCTGTCGCGCAAATTGCGTTACCCTGGAGTTCCCCATGCATATTGATATTGACTGGCAAAACGTGGATACCGTTTTGCTGGATATGGACGGCACGCTGCTCGATCTCGCGTTCGATAACTATTTCTGGCAAAAGCTGGTACCGGAAACCTACGGCGCGCAGCAGGGTATTTCGCCGCAGGACGCGCAGGAATATATTCGCCAGCAGTATCATGCCGTACAGCATACGCTAAACTGGTACTGTCTGGATTACTGGAGCGAGCGTCTGGGTCTGGATATTTGCGCCATGACGACGGCGCAAGGGCCGCGCGCCGTTTTGCGCGACGATACCGTACCGTTTCTGAATGCGTTAAAAGCCAGCGGAAAACGTCGGATTCTGCTCACCAATGCGCATCCACATAACCTGGCGGTGAAGCTGGAGCATACCGGTCTGGCCTCACACCTTGATTTATTACTTTCCACCCACACATTTGGTTATCCCAAAGAGGATCAGCGGTTATGGCGCGCTGTCACTGAGGAAACGGGAATAAGCGCAGAGAAAACGCTGTTTATCGATGACAGCGAACCGATTCTCGACGCCGCCGCCCGGTTTGGTATTCGCTACTGTCTTGGCGTGACGAATCCCGATTCCGGCCTGGCGGAAAAGCACTATACGCGCCATCCGTCCCTGAACGACTACCGCCGTCTGATCCCCTCGCTGATGTGAAGGAGACGCCATGAAAGAAAAGTCCTCCGTTGAGGTCAGACTGGATAAATGGCTGTGGGCCGCGCGTTTTTATAAAACCCGCGCGCTGGCCCGCGAGATGATTGAAGGCGGTAAGGTGCATTACAACGGCCAGCGCAGTAAGCCGAGCAAAATCGTCGAGCTGAACGCAACCCTTACCCTGCGTCAGGGAAATGACGAACGGACGGTGATCGTTAAAGCCATCACCGAACAGCGCCGTCCGGCCAGCGAAGCCGTCGCTCTGTATGAAGAGACGGCGGAAAGCGTGGAAAAACGCGAAAAAATGGCGCAGGCGCGCAAGCTTAACGCCCTGACCATGCCGCATCCGGACAGGCGACCGGACAAGAAAGAGCGCCGCGACCTGTTACGATTTAAACACGGCGACAGCGAATAACTGTCACCCGCAAGAGAGATGATTATGCCGCAACATGACCAATTACATCGTTATCTGTTTGAAAACTTTGCCGTTCGCGGCGAGCTGGTGACCGTTTCGGAAACCTTGCAACAGATCCTCGACAATCATACCTACCCGCAGCCGGTGAAAACCGTACTGGCCGAACTGCTGGTCGCCACTAGCCTGCTGACCGCAACGCTGAAGTTTGCCGGTGACATTACGGTACAGCTCCAGGGCGACGGGCCGTTAAGCCTGGCGGTGATCAATGGCAATAATCAGCAGCAGATGCGTGGCGTGGCTCGCGTTCAGGGCGATATCCCTGACAATGCGGATCTCAAAACGCTGGTTGGCAACGGCTATCTGGTGATCACCATTACGCCGGAAGAGGGTGAACGCTATCAGGGCGTGGTGGGTCTGGAAGGCGATACTCTGGCGGCGTGCCTGGAAGATTACTTCCTGCGCTCCGAGCAGTTGCCGACGCGCCTGTTTATCCGTACCGGCGATGTCGACGGTAAACCGGCGGCAGGTGGAATGTTGCTTCAGGTGATGCCGGCACAGAACGCGCAGGCGGAGGATTTCGACCATCTGGCTATGTTGACGGAAACCATTAAAAGCGAAGAGCTGCTGACGTTACCGGCAAATGACGTGCTGTGGCGTTTGTATCACGAAGAAGAAGTCACGCTCTACGATCCGCAAAATGTTGAATTCAAATGCACCTGTTCACGCGAACGTTGCGCGGGCGCGCTGAAAACATTGCCGGATGAAGAAGTGGACAGCATTCTGGCGGAAGAAGGCGAAATCGATATGCACTGCGATTACTGCGGCAATCATTATCTGTTCAATGCGATGGATATCGCGGAGATCCGTAACAATGCCTCTCCTGCCGATCCACAGGTTCATTAATCGCCTCGTAGTCGGCAACGTCATTGCCTGATGGCGCTGCGCTTATCTGGCCTACAGCATCCCGCTCCGTAGGCCGGATAAGGCATTTATGCCGCCATCCGGCAAAAAGCTTACTCGTTGTAGTAATCCACATCCAACCGCTTACCATTAACAATGATATCGCGCCAGGCTTTGGGGGCTGAGTCTAACTGATGCCCGGCAATCGCGTGCAACAGTTGCGTCTTAGAAAACCCGTCCGGCAATCGGGCGAACGCTTTCTGCGTCCATTTCCCCTCTTTTAAGCCGTAGACCTGGCTCTCGGCAACAATAAAGTTATACAGCACCTGCTCAGGCTGACCGTCACCGTTAAGATCCTGACTCACCAGCACGCAGGCATCCGGTTCAAGACAGGAATCGTCCGAATAACTCTGCTCTTTGACAAACGCCCAAAATGCGGCATCCGGCTTCTGGCTACCGGGCGCAATCATCACCACCCGCGCTAAATCGTCCGCCGTCGGAGAGACCTTATTTCTCTGCAAAAACGTCATCAGTTCACGATTGCGCTTTCTGTTCTGCGTAAACGCCTCGTCATCCCGCAACGATTTCAGCGCTTCCTGGCCAGGTTTGCCGCTGTGATCCAGCATATACAGGCTGATCTGATCCGCAGTAATTTTACCACTATGGTAACGCGCCATATGGCTGTTGACGCTAATACGCCAGACATCAAGTACAGGCGAGGCCAGCAACAGCAATATCACCAGCGTCAACAAAGAGACGCTCAGTATCACCTTGCCTTGCCACTCACCAGGGTCGCGTCCGCGGCGTAACAGACCGATCAGATAACCGAAGGACCATACCAGCAAGACAGACACCGTCAGCGCGCCATACAGACGATCCGGCGTCCAGCCGTATTGCTGAATACGTACCCATAACGCCCAGCCCGCCAGCAGCATATATATCGGGGCAACGCACAGCGAGGCGCTAATCATGCCGCGTAGTACGCGCGGATAGGGTAATACGCGCTTTTGCGGTTCGTTGACAATCGCCACGAGGAGCAGCAGCATCAGCGTCAGCGTGGATAGCAGCCCCGCAGCGGAAACACGCGCAGAAATCGCCTCCAGTCCGGTAAAGGGTAACGTCACAATAAACAGCAATGCCAGCAGCGACACCACCGGCAGTAAACCCGTCGCGATCAGCGTCAGCAGCTTTTGCACCGCCGCCACAAGGCGCGACTGCGTGCGGGCGAGAATGACCGCCAGCGCCGTAATCAGGCCGATGGTCACATAAATAAAGGCTTCAGTTTCAAAGAAAAGGGTGCTGAAAAAGCGGATGCCCACCAGCCTGAATAGCGCGCTCCAGAGCAGAAGCACCAGCCAGAACAGTCCGTTGGCGACCAGGACGATAAACAATGTCAGTACGTTATGCCATAACCGCAGATAAAACTGGGGATAACGCGCCGAACCGGTTTGCGAATGTAACTGATATTGCATCCAGGGTAATACCAGCATCGCCATCAACACAAGCCGGAGACCATACAGCCAGAGGAGCTCGGCCAGGCGCCATTTCTCCACCGCCTCAACCTGCCATTTCAGCCAGCCGCTCATTGCCAGCACGACCACAAAGATCAGCCCCAGCCAGCCCCACAGCGCGCGCTGTTTAAAAGAGACCACGGTAAGCAATAGCATTGACGACAACGCTATCGTCGCAGGCATACCATAGAACAGCCAGTCGCTATTTTGTGGTACCAGCCAGGCCATCAGCAGGTAGCACAAGACGCCCTGCAGCAAACCGGTGAGCAACATACCCCAGCGAGTAGTACGTGAAAGCGCTACACTTTCCATGTCGTTATCCAGAATGATGAGAAAGCCGCATTATTGCATCATCTGTTCACCGCCAGGCGTCGTCATGCATAATTCAGAAAAAAACGCAGAGAGGTGAATCGATATTGTTAATGTTGGTGTTACGTAACTTTCTTACATGAATGCGATTACAGTCACATTATGTCGGTCAAAAACACTTCCTTTTAACGTTTTCAGAACATTTTCCACAACAAAAGTAGGTTTCCTGCCATAATAACCGCCGCTGCGTGACAGGAGTCACAGTGTTTTTCGTCAATCGTGATTTTGTCCAGATACGTAAATCTATGAGCCTTGTCGCGGTTAACCAACCTCAAAAAACCTTACTATTTTCGGTAATATATATTGGCTAAGGAGCAGTGATATGCGCGTTAACAATTTAACCCCGCAAGATCTCAAGGCTTATGGTATCAACGACGTCCAGGATATCGTTTACAATCCCAGCTACGACACCCTTTATCAGGAAGAACTTAATCCTGGTCTGGAAGGCTATGAGCGTGGCGTGTTAACTAACCTGGGCGCTGTTGCCGTTGATACCGGTATTTTTACCGGTCGTTCGCCTAAGGATAAGTATATTGTTCGCGACGACACCACGCGTGATACGCTGTGGTGGTCCGATAAGGGTAAAGGTAAAAACGATAATAAGCCGCTTTCCCAGGAAACCTGGCAACACCTGAAAGGTCTGGTGACGCATCAGCTTTCCGGTAAACGCTTATTCATTGTTGATGCGTTCTGCGGCGCAAATGCCGATACGCGTCTTTCCGTGCGCTTTATTACGGAAGTCGCCTGGCAGGCCCACTTCGTTAAAAATATGTTCATTCGCCCAACGGACGAAGAGCTGGTAGGCTTCAAACCTGACTTTATTGTCATGAACGGCGCGAAGTGCACCAACCCGCAGTGGAAAGAGCAAGGGCTGAACTCGGAAAACTTCGTGGCGTTCAACCTGACTGAACGTATTCAGCTTATTGGCGGCACCTGGTACGGCGGCGAAATGAAAAAAGGGATGTTCTCGGTAATGAACTACCTGCTGCCGCTCAAAGGTATCGCCTCAATGCACTGTTCCGCCAACGTGGGTGAAAAAGGCGATGTCGCGGTCTTCTTCGGCCTTTCCGGTACCGGAAAAACCACTCTCTCCACCGACCCGAAACGTCGTCTGATTGGCGATGATGAGCACGGTTGGGATGACGACGGCGTGTTCAATTTTGAAGGCGGCTGCTACGCCAAAACCATCAAACTGTCGAAAGAAGCGGAGCCAGAAATTTATCATGCGATTCGCCGTGATGCGTTGCTGGAAAACGTCACCGTACGCGAAGACGGCACCGTTGATTTCGACGATGGTTCCAAAACCGAAAACACCCGCGTCTCTTACCCGATCTATCATATCGATAACATCGTTAAGCCTGTGTCCAAAGCAGGTCACGCCACCAAGGTTATCTTCCTGACGGCGGACGCCTTCGGCGTGTTGCCACCGGTTTCCCGTTTAACCGCTAACCAGACGCAGTACCACTTCCTGTCAGGTTTCACCGCTAAACTGGCCGGCACCGAACGCGGCGTCACCGAACCGACCCCCACCTTCTCCGCCTGCTTCGGCGCCGCGTTCCTGACGCTGCACCCGACGCAGTATGCTGAGGTGCTGGTGAAACGTATGCAGGCAGCAGGCGCGCAGGCTTATCTGGTTAACACCGGCTGGAATGGCACCGGTAAACGTATCTCCATCAAAGATACGCGCGCGATTATCGACGCCATTCTGAACGGTTCTCTTGATAACGCGGAAACCTTCCGTCTGCCGCTGTTCGATCTGGCGATCCCGACTGAACTGCCAGGCGTGGATACCCACATTCTCGACCCACGTAACACCTACGCGTCGCCGGAACAATGGCAGGAAAAAGCCACCGCGCTGGCGAAACTGTTCATTGAGAACTTCGAGAAATATACCGATACCCCGGCGGGAGCAGCGCTGGTAAGCGCAGGTCCGAAGCTGTAAGGAACAGGCCGGATGGCGGCTTTGAACGGCGTCATCCGGCGTTGAGAAGAAAGGGAGGGTAATACCTCCCTTTCTTATGCCTCTTTTGTCGTCCCCTGGACGCGAGCCACAGGAACCGGCAGCCAGGCGCGAATCGACAATCCGCCACGCTCGCTGGTGCCAATCTCCAGCATCCCGTTATGGTTATCAATAATGCGCTGCACAATCGCCAGCCCCAGCCCTGTGCCGCTGGTGCTACGGGCGCTGTCGCCGCGCACAAAAGGCTGGAACAGATGTTTACGCTGCTCCGGCTTAATGCCCGGCCCGTCATCTTCTACCTGGAACCAGGCGCGATGCGACTCGGTGCCGCTGCTGACCTTAATCCAGCCGTTGCCATAGCGGGCAGCATTGACCACCATATTCGCCACCGCGCGCTTAATCGAGAGCGGGTGCATTTTCACCTGGATGCTGCCTGCCTGAAGCGCAGTGTTAATCTCACGCTCATAGCCGCTTTCCGCCGCAATCACCTCGCCCAGCACGGAATTGAGATCCGCCATCTCCATTGGCATTTCCTGACCGGTACGCAGATAGTCAATAAACTGTTCGATAATGGCGTTACACTCTTCGATGTCTTTATTGATCGACTCCGCGAGATAACCGTCTTCCTCGCCCATCATCTCCGTCGCCAGACGAATACGGGTCAGCGGCGTGCGCAAGTCGTGGCTGACGCCCGCCATCAATAGCGTACGGTCATCGGCCAATTGCTTCACGCCAGCTGCCATATGGTTAAACGCCCGGGTCACAGAGCGCACCTCAGAGGCGCCATATTCACGCAGCGGCGGCGGAATAATTCCCTTCCCTACCTGCAAGGCGGCATGTTCAAGATCCACTAACGGTCGGTTCTGTATACGAATAAACAGCCACGCGCCGCCTATCGCCAGGAGCATGATCGCCAGCGTGTAACGGAAAAGCGGAGAAAAATCGCCCTGATGAATCTCGGTCAGCGGCACGCGCACCCAGATATTGGGCGACAGCCAGGTTTTGAGCCACACGACGGGCGAGCTTTTGTTGACCTCAACGCGCACTTCCGTCGGGCCGCCTAACTGCTGCGCCATCTGGTGGCTTAAGAATTCGTAGTGTTGCGCCCAACGCAGCCCGGCCTCTTCGGCGGCTTCGTTGGTGTAGAGAGAGATCCCCAGCTCGCGATAGATTTCCCGACGAAACGCAGGCGGCACGACTAACTGCGTGCCGTCCTCCAGTTGCAGCTTATCGGTCATCAGCATACGGACTTCGTAAGCCAGAACCTTATTAAACTGCTGGAGGCTCGGCAAAATCGCGAAGTTCAGCACCACCAGGTAGGTCGTCACCAGGCTGACGAACAGCAAGGTGACGATGAGCAACAGCGTGCGGGCAAATGAACTTCGCGGCGAGAAGCGCATTCGCCTCATGCTTTAGAACCGTCCGGTACGAAGACGTAGCCCAGGCCCCAGACGGTCTGAATATAACGCGGATGCGCCGGATCTTCTTCCACCATACGGCGCAGGCGGGAGATCTGGACGTCGATGGAGCGTTCCATCGCGGAATACTCGCGGCCACGGGCCAGATTCATCAGCTTGTCACGAGAGAGCGGCTCGCGCGGATGGCTGACTAACGCTTTCAGTACCGCAAACTCCCCGCTGGTCAGCGGCATCGGTTCATCTTCACGGAACATCTCGCGCGTACCGAGGTTCAGTTTAAACTTACCGAACGCGATAACGGCCTCTTCCTGCGACGGCGCGCCGGGCAGTTCGTTTGCCTGACGACGTAGCACGGCGCGAATACGCGCCAACAGCTCGCGCGGGTTAAACGGTTTAGGAATGTAGTCATCGGCGCCGATTTCCAGCCCGACGATACGGTCAACTTCTTCACCCTTCGCCGTGACCATAATGATCGGCATTGGATTACTTTGACTACGCAGGCGACGACAAATCGACAGACCATCTTCACCTGGCAGCATTAAATCCAGTACCATGAGATGGAAAGATTCACGGGTCAGCAGACGATCCATCTGCTCAGCGTTAGCGACGCTTCGAACCTGGAAGCCCTGCTCGGTCAGATAACGTTCCAGTAGCGCCCGCAGACGCATATCGTCATCAACCACCAGAATCTTATAATTCTCTTGCATTGTCTGTACTCCCAAAGGTTCGCAACAAATGTAAGTGTGTATTCTTAAAAAAGCTCACGTGAGTCACCAGCAAATTCTGGTATGAATTTCAGGCTAAATTGTTACAAAGCATATTTAACAGCAGCTTAAATATACAATTAATCGGCAACCCCATTATTTATTCTGTCGGGACGATCACGTTATACCCCGTGTGCGCAATATCGACAGCAAAGGTAAATCAACGAGATGAAAACGCCCCTGATCACCCGCGAAGGGTACGAAACACTCAAACAAGAGCTCAATTATCTCTGGCGTGAAGAGCGCCCGGAGGTCACCAAAAAAGTGACCTGGGCTGCGAGTCTGGGCGACCGCAGCGAGAATGCCGACTATCAGTATAATAAAAAGCGCCTGCGTGAGATCGACAGACGCGTCAGATATCTGACCAAATGCATGGAAAATCTCAAAATCGTGGATTATTCCCCGCAGCAGGAGGGCAAAGTCTTCTTCGGCGCCTGGGTGGAAATCGAAAATGATGACGGCGATACGCTGAAGTTCCGCATTGTCGGCTACGATGAAATTTTCGGACGTAAGGATTACATCTCTATCGACTCGCCGATGGCGCGGGCGCTACTGAAAAAAGAAGTGGGCGATCTGGCGGTGGTCAACACCCCTGTCGGCGAAGCAAACTGGTACGTCAATGCGATCGAATACGTCAAATAAGACAAGAAGAATCCTAAGCCCCCGCTGATGGCTGGCATTTTTGCCAGCCAATCCGTATAACTATCCCCTGATTTTTATCCTGAAGACGAAGCTAACCCATGATGAATGATTCTTTCTGCCGCATTATTGCGGGTGAAATCCAGGCAAATGCCGGGCAGGTTGAAGCTGCCGTTCGCCTGCTTGACGAAGGGAACACCGTGCCGTTTATCGCACGTTATCGTAAAGAAATCACCGGCGGTCTGGATGACACGCAGTTGCGTAACCTGGAAACGCGTCTGGGCTATCTGCGTGAGCTGGAAGACAGGCGTCAGGCCATCCTCAAGTCCATTTCCGAACAAGGCAAACTGACCGATGAGCTGGCTGGCGCCATCAACGCTACGTTAAGTAAGACCGAGCTCGAAGACCTCTACCTGCCCTATAAACCTAAACGCCGCACCCGTGGACAAATCGCCATTGAAGCCGGCCTTGAGCCGCTGGCCGATCTGCTCTGGAACGAGCCGTCCCACGATCCTGACGTGGAAGCGGCAAAGTACATTGATGGCGACAAAGGCGTGGCGGACACGAAAGCCGCGCTCGACGGCGCACGCTACATTCTGATGGAGCGCTTTGCCGAAGACGCCGCATTGCTGGCGAAAGTGCGTGATTACCTGTGGAAGAACGCCCATCTGGTCGCCACCGTCGTGAGCGGCAAAGAGGAAGAAGGGGCAAAATTCCGCGACTATTTCGACCATCATGAGCCCATTGCTAACGTCCCGTCTCACCGTGCGCTGGCCATGTTCCGTGGTCGTAACGAAGGCATTCTGCAACTTTCGCTCAATGCCGACCCACAGTTTGATGAGCCGCCAAAAGAAAGCTACTGCGAGCAAATCATCATGGACCATCTCGGCCTGCGGCTAAATAACGCCCCGGCGGATAGCTGGCGCAAAGGCGTAGTGAGCTGGACGTGGCGTATCAAAGTCTTAATGCACCTCGAAACCGAACTGATGGGTACCGTGCGCGAACGTGCGGAAGACGAAGCGATTAACGTGTTTGCGCGTAACCTGCACGACCTGCTGATGGCAGCCCCCGCAGGCCTGCGCGCCACGATGGGCCTTGATCCTGGCCTGCGTACCGGCGTAAAAGTCGCTGTCGTTGACGGCACCGGCAAGCTGGTGGCGACGGATACCATTTATCCGCATACCGGTCAGGCGGCCAAAGCGGCTACAGTGATCGCCGCGCTGTGCGAAAAATACCACGTCGAACTGGTCGCGATTGGCAACGGTACGGCCTCGCGTGAAACCGAACGCTTCTATCTCGACGTACAAAAACAGTTCCCAAACGTGACGGCGCAGAAAGTGATCGTCAGCGAAGCGGGGGCGTCCGTGTATTCCGCTTCTGAGCTGGCGGCGCAGGAGTTTCCGGATCTCGACGTCTCCCTGCGCGGCGCGGTCTCTATCGCGCGTCGTCTACAGGATCCGCTGGCGGAACTGGTGAAAATCGATCCGAAATCGATCGGCGTCGGCCAATATCAACACGATGTCAGCCAGACCCAGTTGGCCCGTAAACTGGATGCGGTGGTCGAAGACTGCGTAAACGCCGTCGGCGTCGATTTGAATACCGCCTCCGTGCCGCTGCTGACCCGCGTCGCGGGCTTAACGCGCATGATGGCGCAAAACATCGTCGCCTGGCGCGATGAGAACGGTCAGTTCCAGAACCGCCAGCAACTGTTGAAGGTGAGCCGTCTGGGGCCGAAAGCGTTTGAGCAGTGCGCGGGCTTCCTGCGTATTAACCACGGCGATAACCCGCTGGATGCCTCCACCGTCCACCCGGAAGCCTATCCGGTTGTCGAACGCATTCTGGCGGCGACGCAGCAAGCGCTAAAAGATCTGATGGGCAACAGCAACGAATTGCGTCACCTCAAGGCCGCTGATTTTACCGACGATAAATTCGGCGTGCCGACCGTGAGCGATATCATCAAAGAGCTGGAAAAACCGGGCCGCGACCCGCGTCCTGAATTTAAAACCGCGCAATTCGCCGATGGCGTCGAAACCATGAACGACCTGCTGCCGGGGATGATTCTGGAAGGGGCGGTCACTAACGTCACTAACTTCGGCGCGTTTGTCGATATCGGCGTTCATCAGGATGGCCTGGTCCACATCTCTTCCCTGTCGACTAAGTTCGTCGACGATCCACACACCGTGGTAAAAGCGGGCGACATCGTGAAGGTGAAAGTGCTGGAAGTGGATCTGCAACGTAAGCGTATTGCGCTGACGATGCGTCTGGACGAACAGCCCGGCGAAACCGCCGCTCGCCGCGGCGGCGGCGCCGATCGCGCTCAGGGCAACCGCCCGGCATCAAAAGCGGCGAAACCGCGCGGTCGTGACGCCCAGCCAGCCGGTAACAGCGCCATGATGGACGCGCTGGCAGCCGCAATGGGAAAAAAACGCTAATCGGGTAATACGCAGGCCGGGTTACTTCTTATCCGGCCTGCGATTTTGCAATACGTCCAACCCTTTCTTTTTTAATTAACAATTAAATCTTACCCATTAGAATCTGTTAATTAATTTTCTTCTGCTATCTGCACTATTAATTATCACTTTATTAACAGATGAAACCTTAATTAAACATTAAAAACGGTGGATATTTGCACATTAGGGGTATTTGCAAAAAGACAAATAAATGTTGAGCCATATCAACATCGGCGCAAATTATCGCTTATTTGTACATTCCGTCACATTTTAATCGTTGAAGATAGAAACCATTCTCATTATCATTGTGTTGTTGATTATTTACTCTTTCCTTCGTTGGCTAAACATCGGGTCTCCTGCCGCCCCCCTGAGCGCCGCATGAGGTATACATCCAGTTAGTAAGAAACAAGTAGGTCGTATGCAATTCACTCCTGACACTGCGTGGAAAATCACCGGCTTTGCGCGTGAAATCAGCCCGGCGTATCGTCAAAAACTGCTTTCGCTCGGCATGTTGCCCGGCTCTTCATTTAATGTTGTCCGCGTCGCGCCCTTAGGCGATCCGATCCATATCGAAACACGACGCGTGAGTCTGGTTTTACGTAAAAAGGATTTGGCGTTAATAGAAGTGGAAGCGGTTTCCTGTTAATACAGTGAGTCTATAAAAATGAAAAAATTAACCATTGGTTTAATTGGTAATCCTAATTCCGGCAAGACCACCTTATTTAACCAACTCACCGGCGCGCGTCAGCGCGTGGGGAACTGGGCGGGCGTCACCGTCGAGCGTAAAGAGGGCCAGTTCGCGACAACTGACCACCAGGTCACGCTGGTAGATTTACCCGGCACCTATTCTCTGACGACCATCTCGTCACAAACCTCTCTCGACGAACAGATCGCCTGCCACTACATCCTGAGCGGCGACGCCGACCTGTTGATAAACGTTGTGGACGCCTCCAATCTGGAGCGCAACCTCTATTTGACGCTGCAACTGCTGGAGCTGGGTATTCCCTGTATTGTCGCGCTCAACATGCTGGATATCGCCGAAAAACAGCAGGTTCGTATTGATGTCGACGCTCTGTCCACGCGTCTGGGTTGCCCTGTCGTACCGCTGGTATCGACTCGCGGTCGCGGTATCGAGGCGCTGAAACTGGCCATTGACCGTCACAACGCTAACGACAACGTCGAACTGGTGCATTATGCCCAGCCGCTGCTGCGCGAAGCAGGTTTCCTGGCCGACGCGATGGCCCAGGAGATGCCTTTACAACAGCGCCGCTGGCTGGGTCTGCAAATGCTGGAGGGCGATATCTACAGCCGGGCTTACGCAGGCGAGGCGGCGCAAAACCTGGACACCTCCCTGGCCCGTCTGAAGGACGAAATGGACGACCCGGCGCTGCATATCGCCGACGCCCGTTACCAGTGTATCGCCGCTATTTGCGACGTGGTCAGCAATACCCTGACAGCCGAACCCAGCCGCTTCACCAGGGCGGTCGATAAAATTATCCTGAACCGCTTCCTCGGCTTACCGATTTTTTTGTTCGTGATGTACCTGATGTTCCTGCTCGCCATTAACATCGGCGGCGCGTTGCAACCCCTGTTTGATGCCGGTTCCGTCGCCATCTTTATTCATGGCATTCAATGGATTGGCTACACGCTGCACTTCCCGGATTGGTTAACCATCTTCCTGGCGCAAGGTCTTGGCGGCGGGATCAATACCGTCCTGCCGCTGGTGCCGCAAATCGGGATGATGTACCTGTTCCTCTCCTTCCTTGAAGACTCCGGTTATATGGCGCGCGCGGCCTTCGTCATGGATCGCCTGATGCAGGCGCTGGGACTACCGGGTAAATCCTTCGTGCCGCTGATTGTCGGCTTCGGCTGTAACGTACCTTCCGTGATGGGCGCCCGCACGCTTGACGCTCCGCGCGAACGCCTGATGACCATCATGATGGCGCCGTTTATGTCCTGTGGCGCGCGCCTGGCGATTTTCGCCGTCTTTGCCGCCGCCTTCTTCGGGCAAAACGGCGCGCTGGCGGTCTTCTCGCTGTACGTGCTGGGTATTGTCATGGCGGTATTAACCGGCCTGATGCTGAAGCATACCATTATGCGCGGCGAAGCTTCTCCGTTTGTGATGGAGCTGCCGGTTTACCACGTCCCGCATATCAAGAGCCTGATCATCCAGACCTGGCAACGCCTGAAAGGTTTTGTACTACGCGCCGGTAAAGTCATTATCATCGTGAGTATTTTCCTGAGCGCGTTTAACAGTTTCTCGCTGAGCGGCAAAATCGTCGATAACATTAATGACTCCGCCCTCGCCTCTGTAAGCCGGGTCATCACGCCAGTCTTTAAACCGATCGGCGTCCATGAGGATAACTGGCAAGCGACCGTGGGTCTGTTTACGGGCGCCATGGCGAAAGAAGTTGTCGTCGGTACGCTGAACACGCTCTACACCGCCGAAAATATTCAGGACGAAGCGTTTAATCCTGCCGACTTTCACCTCGGCGATGAACTGCTGGGCGCGGTTGACGATACCTGGCAAAGCCTGAAAGACACCTTTAGCCTGAGCGTACTGGCTAACCCGATCGAAGCGAGTAAAGGTGACGGCGAAATGGCGACCGGCGCGATGGGCGTGATGGATCAAAAATTCGGCAGCGCCGCGGCGGCGTACAGTTACCTGATTTTCGTCCTGCTTTACGTACCGTGTATCTCGGTAATGGGCGCTATCGCCCGCGAGTCCAGCCGCGGCTGGATGGGCTTCTCCATCCTGTGGGGGCTGAATATCGCCTATTCGCTCGCCACGCTGTTCTACCAGGTTACCAGCTTCAGTCAACACCCGACATACAGCCTGATCTGTATTCTGGCAGTGATCGTCTTTAACGTTGTGGTGTTAAGCCTGTTACGCCGCGCCCGCAGCCGTGTAGACATTGAACTGCTGGCAACCCGCAAAAACGTCAGTTCCTGTTGTTCGGGCACTGCGGGCAATTGTCACTAAGGGATGTAAAAAATGGCTTCATTGATACAGGTTCGCGATCTACTGGCGCTGCGGGGGCGTATGGAAGCAACGCAAATCAGCCATACGCTGCACGCTCCGCAGCCCATGATCGATGCCATGCTGAATCAACTGGAGATCATGGGTAAAGCGGTACGTATCCCGGAAGAACCGGACGGCTGCCTTTCAGGCAGCTGTAAAAGTTGTCCGGAAGGTAAAGCCTGCCTGCGCGAATGGTGGGCCTTGCGTTAGCCTTCGCCGGGTAGCGACGTAACGCGTCTTATCCGGCCTTTATCCCGCGTTATATTGCCCGGTACGCGTCACGCTGCCGGGCAATTTTGCGTCATGCCTTCCACAAAGATGAAAGCGTTACCGCCGTGCGCATTTATCTCCCCACGCGCCTCGCAAGCGCACTAATCCTCTACTGCAATCAGCCCGGTCTGCGCGTAGTGTCACGCCATTGAACTTCACCGATGACGGATCGATATGGCGACCTCAACAACATCCACGCCGCATGACGCGGTATTCAAACAGTTTTTATGCCACCCCGATACTGCACGGGATTTTTTGGAAATCCATCTCCCGAAGACATTACGTCAAATCTGTAATCTGAATACGTTACGGCTGGAGTCCGGTAGCTTTATTGAAGAGGATTTACGCCCCCATTATTCCGATATTCTGTGGTCGCTGGAAACAAGTGAAGGTGAAGGTTACATTTACGTGGTTATTGAACATCAGAGTACGCCGGACGCGCATATGGCATTTCGGCTGATGCGTTACGCAATGGCTGCAATGCAACGGCACCTGGAGGCCGGGCATAAGACGTTGCCGTTAGTGGTGCCAATGCTGTTTTATCACGGAAACCGCAGCCCGTATCCGTTCTCATTATGCTGGCTGGATGAATTTGCCGACCCGGTGATGGCGCGTAAGCTATACGCCACCGCCTTTCCTCTGGTCGATATTACGGTCGTGCCGGACGACGAGATTATGCGACACCGACGGGTCGCGCTGCTGGAACTCATACAAAAACACATCCGCCAGCGTGATCTGATGGGGCTTGTCGAACAGCTGGTCGCCCTGCTGGTTAAGGGATACGCTAATGACACCCAGCTTCAAAGTTTGTTTAATTACATGATGCACACTGGCGACGCCGCGCGCTTCAATACGTTTATCCGCCAGGTGGCTATGCGTATCCCACAGCATAAGGAGAAGATCATGACTATCGCAGACAGATTACGTCAGGAAGGACATCGTAACGGGTTACAGCAAGGCAAACAGGAAGGCCAACGGCTCGCCGCATTGCGCATTGCCCGCTCCATGCTAAACGATGGTTTCGATCGCGATACCGTGCTTAGGGTTACCGGGCTGGCGCCTGCCGATCTGGCGTCTGAAAGCCATTAATCTGGCAGAATGGTCCGGGCCCGGCAACGCCCTGGTTACAGCGATGATTTTAGCGTCATCAGCGCCTGACAAAACGCCGCCGGATGCGAGATAAACGGCGCATGGGCCGCCTTCGCCATTATCTGTGATGTACTGTGCGGCCATAACGTATCGAGCAAAGGCGCGATTTTACGCGGCACCAGACCGTCCAGATAACCATACAAACGCAAAAACGGCATGTTCACATTTTTAAGCGCTTCTCGTAGATCGACCGTTTTTAAGATTTCCAGTCCGCCATTGAGCACCTCTACATCCGGCATAGGCTGCGCCAGCACCACGCTTTTTAAGGTGCGGGCATCCTGACGCGCCGTCTCCGTCCCTAACGTTTGCAGCGCCAGAAAACGCTCCACCGTGCGCTGAAAATCGTCGCTAAGCTGCTGCTGGAATCCGCCGAGGATTTCTGGTTTTATTCCCGGCCACCCCTCACGCGCGCTAAAGCATGGCGAAGAGGCGACAGTCACCAGCGCCTGGACGCGTTCAGGGTGGGTGAGCGCCATCTGACTCGCCACCAGGCCACCCAGGCTCCAGCCAAGCCAGATAGCCTGGTCCGGCGCGTTTTTCGCTACCTGCGCCGTCATCTCTTCAAGCGTCATGGCGCCAAACCCCGAGCTGCGACCATAGCCCGGCAAGTCGACCAGATGCAGCGTAAAATGCGAGCCGAGTTCCTCGCGAATGCAATGCCATACCTCCGCGTTCAATCCCCATCCGTGCAGCAGCACAAGATGACAATTTCCCTCGCCGTAGGTCTGCCACCAGATGTCATTCATCAGTTACTGTTCTCTTTTGTCTAACAAGGATGCACCTATGCTAACAGTACCGGGATTATGCTGGCTATGCCGAATGCCGCTGGCGTTAAGCCACTGGGGGATTTGTTCCGTATGCGCGCGCGCCGTCCGCCAGCGCGTCAGCGTGTGTCCGCAATGTGGATTACCCGCCAGGCATCTTTCGCTCCCCTGCGGTCGCTGCCTGCAAAAACCGCCGCCCTGGCAGCGTCTGGTGAGCGTCAGTGACTATACGCCGCCCTTGAGTTTACTGGTGCATCAGCTTAAATTTACCCGCCGCAGCGAAATTGCCGCCGCTCTGGCGCGTCTACTGTTGCAGGAAGTCCTCATGGCGCGCCGCAGCACTGGCTTGCAGCTTCCCGACAGAATCGTCAGCGTTCCGCTCTGGTCGCGCCGACACTGGCGGCGGGGATTTAACCAAAGCGATCTGTTATGCCAACCGTTAGCGCACTGGCTGGGCTGCGCGTGGGACAGCCAGACCATCACGCGGGTACGGGCGACCGCAACACAACGTCATCTCAGCGCCAGGTTACGGAAACGCAATTTGAAAAACGCGTTTCGCCTTGAATTGCCGGTACAGGGTCTCCATATGGTTATTGTGGATGATGTCGTCACTACCGGAAGTACCGTCGCGGAAATCGCGCAACTGCTTTTGCGCAACGGCGCAGCGACTGTCCAGGTATGGTGCCTGTGTCGAACCTTGTAGAGCCTCGATGATGGGCGTATTATAACCAACTAAAATAGTCAACTATTAGGCCATTACTATGATCCGTATTTCCGATGCTGCACAAGCGCACTTTGCCAAACTGCTGGCAAATCAGGAAGAAGGGACGCAAATCCGCGTATTTGTCATTAATCCCGGCACTCCTAACGCAGAGTGCGGCGTTTCTTATTGTCCGCCCGACGCCGTAGAAGCCACCGATACTGCACTGAAATTTGACCTGTTGACCGCTTATGTCGACGAGCTGAGCGCGCCCTATCTGGAAGACGCGGAAATTGATTTCGTGACCGACCAGCTAGGTTCTCAACTTACATTGAAAGCGCCAAACGCGAAGATGCGCAAAGTGGCCGATGACGCGCCGCTGATGGAGCGCGTGGAATATGCTCTGCAATCGCAGATTAACCCGCAGTTGGCGGGCCACGGCGGTCGCGTCTCGCTGATGGAAATTACCGATGAAGGCTATGCAATTCTGCAGTTTGGCGGCGGTTGTAACGGTTGCTCGATGGTTGACGTCACGCTGAAAGAAGGGATCGAGAAACAGTTGCTGAATGAATTCCCGGAACTGAAAGGGGTTCGCGATCTGACCGAACACCAGCGCGGCGAGCACTCATACTACTAAGATTTTCCCCGCATCCATGCCCGATGGCGCTTGCGCCTGTCGGGCCTTGTCTGCCCCACCGTAGGCCGAATAAGGCGTCTACGCCGCCATCCGGCGCTATCAACCACATCTCATAACAATGGCCCTTCTTCTTTCGCCGATAACATGACCTGTGTCTCATAATTTAAATTTTGCCTGCCAGGGTCATTTTCAACACCCATATGTTACCCGTATCATTCTTATGGGCACCTAACATCCATATAACATCTGACTACGCTCATTCGTTTCAACGGTAATCATTATTGGTGCTATTGCGACTCTGTTCCCGTCGGGAACAACAGGAATTTGTCGTCGAAACAATGACGTTACCCATAACAAAGTAAAGGCCAGGTAAATCATGCCATTAGTCATCGTTGCTATCGGTGTTATCTTGTTACTTCTTCTGATGATCCGCTTCAAAATGAACGGATTTATCGCCCTTGTCCTGGTAGCGCTCGCTGTCGGGTTGATGCAGGGAATGCCTCTGGATAAAGTCATCGGCTCCATCAAAGCCGGTGTCGGTGGTACGCTTGGCAGTCTGGCCCTGATTATGGGGTTCGGCGCCATGCTGGGCAAAATGCTTGCCGACTGCGGCGGCGCTCAACGTATCGCCACTACCCTGATCGCGAAATTTGGTAAAAAGCATATTCAGTGGGCCGTAGTGTTAACCGGCTTTACCGTCGGCTTCGCTCTGTTCTATGAAGTGGGCTTCGTTCTGATGCTGCCGCTGGTATTCACCATTGCCGCAGCGGCGAATATCCCGTTACTGTACGTCGGCGTGCCGATGGCCGCGGCGCTCTCCGTCACACACGGTTTCTTGCCGCCGCACCCGGGTCCAACCGCGATCGCCACGATTTTCCATGCCGATATGGGTAAGACGCTGCTGTTTGGTACGATTCTGGCGATCCCGACCGTGATCCTTGCCGGACCGGTTTACGCCCGTTTTCTGAAAGGCATCGATAAGCCGATCCCGGAAGGCCTGTACAGCGCGAAAACCTTTACGGAAGAAGAGATGCCGGGCTTTGGCGTCAGCGTCTGGACGTCGCTGGTTCCGGTTATTCTGATGGCGATGCGTGCGGTTGCCGAGATGATTCTGCCAAAAGGCCACGCTTTCCTGCCCGTTGCCGAGTTCCTGGGCGACCCGGTAATGGCTACGTTAATTGCCGTACTGATTGCGATGTTCACCTTTGGCCTGAACCGCGGGCGTTCAATGGATCAGATTAACGATACGCTGGTCTCTTCCATCAAAATTATCGCCATGATGCTGCTGATCATCGGCGGCGGCGGCGCGTTCAAGCAGGTGCTGGTCGATAGCGGCGTGGATAAATACATCGCTTCAATGATGCATGAAACCAATGTCTCTCCGCTGTTAATGGCGTGGTCTATCGCGGCGGTGCTGCGTATCGCGCTGGGCTCCGCGACTGTCGCGGCGATTACCGCAGGCGGCATTGCGGCGCCGCTGATCGCCACTACCGGCGTTAGCCCTGAACTGATGGTTATCGCAGTCGGTTCCGGGAGCGTGATTTTCTCTCACGTCAACGACCCGGGCTTCTGGCTGTTCAAAGAGTATTTCAATTTGACTATCGGCGAGACCATTAAATCCTGGTCGATGCTGGAAACGATCATCTCCGTCTGCGGCCTGATCGGCTGTCTGCTGTTGGGTATGGTGGTTTAAGCGAGGCGGCTTGTAGGCCGGATAAGGCAGCAATGTGCGCCAGGATTGCCTGATGGCGCTGCGCTTATCAGGCCTACGTGCTCTCACCATCATAAAGCCGGGGAAATCCCCGGCTTTATTACTTCTTCTTCGCGGCCGCTTTTCGGCGCTTATCCAAATCCTTAATCAGCTTGTTTACGCCCTTATCGGCAAACATCTGCTCCAGCGTGGCGGTGAGCTTCCGCCGCCAGTTTTTATACTGATCGCTGGTGCCCGGTACGTTAACCGGATCGGCCATATCCAGCCAGTCCTCCGGCTGAAGCCCCAATAGACCGCTGTTACTGTCGGCGATATAGCGCTGAAGTCCGCGATTTAGCGTTGGCGTCATCGACATTAACGATGCCTTATGCCCGGCGCGTTTTGGCAGACAGCCATATTTATGCAGCGCGTCCAATAGCCCCTGTTTCGCCCGCTCGCGATCCTCATACAGCCCGCGCAGAATCACTTCATCCGGATAAAGCCCCAGAGCTTTACCCAACGTCAGGTCACCGCATTCCCAATAGCCGCGCAGCGTGGGGAGATCGTGCGTCGAGGCGACAGCCATCGATTGTTGCGGATACGCGCCTGGCGCGCGGAAGTTTTTCTCAAGGTCATTTTCAAACCACAGCACTTTATAAGAATAGACCCCGCTATCGCGCAGCTTGCCGACAATCTCAACTGGCACCGTCCCCAGATCTTCGCCTATCACCATACAACGGTGACGTTGGCTCTCCAGCGCCAGAATAGAAAGCAAATCATCTACCGGATAATGGACGTAAGCCCCCTGATCCGCTGTTTCGCCATACGGTATCCACCACAGACGCAGCAACGACATGACATGGTCAATGCGCAACGCGCCGCAGTTTTGCATATTGGCGCGCAGCAGGTCGATAAAGGGCTCATACGCCCGGGCGACAATGATATGCGGGTCCATTGGCGGCAACCCCCAGTTCTGACCGAGCGGGCCGAGGATATCCGGCGGCGCGCCGACAGATGCTTTCAGGCAGTACAGCTCCCGGTCGCACCAGGTTTCCGCGCCGCCTTCCGCTACGCCAACCGCCAGATCGCGGTACAGACCAATCGGTAGTTTAAAACTCTGGCAGGTATCCCAGCAGGCGGCGAATTGGCGCCAGGCCAGCCACTGAAGCCAGAGGTAAAACTCCACCTCTTCGCGGTGCGCTTCACAGAATTGTTTTACCGCGGGAGACTCTACCGACTGGTACGCCTCCGGCCAGGCTGGCCAGCCCCAGCGCTGCTCATCCTCTTTTACCTGATACGCATGCAGCGCGTCGAATGCCGCCTGCCAGTAAAGGCTCTCGCCTTCGCGGGCGATAAAGTGACGAAACTCCGCCATTTGCGCATCGTCGCGAGCGGCAAACCGCGTCCACGCCATCCGCAGCGCCGTGATTTTCAGCGCGGTAACGGTAGCGTAATCCACCCATTGCGCATCGCGCGCCTGTCGCAGCTTTTGCTGTGTGGCGGGCATTTGCCACCATGCCTGCGCCTCTTCGCTCAGGCGGAAATCTTCGACGGCGTTGACGTCGATATATATCACGTTCAGCCAGCGACGAGACGAGGGGCTGTAGGGACTGGCGCTCTCCGGATTCGCCGGATAAAGCGCGTGGATCGGGTTCAGGCCGATAAACGCGCCGCCGCGTGTCGCCACGTCGACCAGCATCGACTTCAAATCGCCGAAATCGCCAATACCCCAGTTTTTTTCTGAACGCAGAGTATAAAGCTGGACGCAGGCCCCCCACAGTTTTTTCCCCTCCAGCAGCGCCTGCGGCTCATAGCATCGCGGCGGGGCAACGATAATACGGCAGTGCGTACGCTGTTCATCCTGAGTCAACGTCAGGGTGTGGTAGCCCTCCGGCAATGTAGCCGGAAGGTTAAGTTTTTTACCGCCCGTCACGCGCCCTTTGTAATGCACGCCCTCTTCCGTAGTCAGCAGCCAGGCAAACTCACCGCGCCCCTCTACCGGCAACGCCATTTTTTTACCCGCGGTATAAACCTTCACATTCGGCACGACCGACTGTGGTCCTGTTGTCGTGCCGTGCATCGCCGCCAGCAAACGTCTCTTGGTTTCAGCGCCAATAGACTGCGGTTTGCCATGAGCATTGATGTAACTGGGGCTGATCCCCGCCGCCAGCGCGGCACTATCGAGACGTTTATTTTCCATCGCGCTCCCTTAGCGTTTTGCCTGCCAGATACGGGCCTGATAATCGCGAATAGAGCGATCGGAACTGAACATACCGCAGCGCGCGGTATTGAGGATCGCGGCGCGCGTCCACGCTTCCTGGTCACGATACAGCGCATCCACCTGCTTTTGCGCCTCGACATAAGCGGCGAAGTCCGCCATGACCAGGTACGGATCGCCCCCCTGTTTGCCGAGGCTATGCAGCATCTGGTCAAAGGCATGTTTATCGCCATCGCTGTATTGACCGCTTTCCAGCTCTTTTAGCACCGCATCCAGCACTTTGTCTTTTTTACGCCATTTCACCGGATCGTAGCCTTTGGCTTTGAGCGCCTTGACCTCTTCCACAGTATGGCCAAAGATAAAGATATTCTCTTCACCCACCTTCTCAGCGATTTCAACGTTAGCGCCGTCCAGCGTTCCCACAGTCAACGCCCCGTTCAGCGCCAGTTTCATGTTGCCGGTGCCGGACGCCTCTTTCCCGGCGGTAGAAATTTGCTCGGAAATATCCGCCGCCGGAATGAGCATTTCCGCCGCCGAGACGCAGTAATCCGGCAGGAAAACCACCTTCAGCTTATCACCCACCGCCGGGTCGTTATTAATGGCTTCCGCAACCTTATTGATAGCAAAAATGATGTTCTTCGCCAGGTAATAGCCCGGCGCCGCCTTCGCGCCAAACAGGAATACGCGCGGTACGCGGTCGGCCTGCGGGTTTTCGCGGATCTCTTTGTACAGCGCCAGAATATGCAACAGATTCAGATGCTGACGCTTGTACTCGTGCAGACGTTTGATTTGAATATCAAAAATCGCATGGCTCGAAATCTCAATCCCGGTACGGGCCTGGATAAATTTCACCAGGCGCTCTTTGTTCGCCCGTTTGATGTCGCGATATTGCTGACGGAATTTGGCGTCGTCAGCGTATTTTTCGAGGTTGATCAACTGGTCGAGATCGTTAGCCCACTCTTTTTTCAGCGTTTTATCCAGCAACGCCGCAAGCTGCGGATTGCACTGTTTGATCCAGCGACGCGGCGTAATGCCGTTGGTGACATTGTGGAATTTGTTCGGCCAAAGCTGGTGATATTCCGGGAACAGATCTTTCACCACCAGATCGGAGTGCAGCGCCGCCACACCGTTGACCGCAAAGCCGCTGACCACGCACATATTGGCCATGCGTACCTGACGGTCATGCACCACCGCCAGTTTTGCCCATACCTGCTTATCGCCAGGCCAGGTGTTATCGACCAGCGTCTTAAAGCGATCGTTAATCTGCTTGATAATCTGCATATGACGCGGCAACAGCGCTTTGATTAACCTCTCGTCCCAGCACTCCAGCGCTTCCGGCATCAGGGTATGGTTGGTGTAGGCGAAGGTTTTGCTGGTGATAGCCCAGGCGTCATCCCAGCTCAGTTGGTGCTCGTCAATCAGCACGCGCAGCAGTTCAGGGATGGCAATAGTCGGGTGAGTATCGTTCAACTGAATGACCTCGTAATCCGCCAGCTCATGCAGTTTGCGTCCGGCCAGATGATGGCGACGCAGAATATCCGCTACCGAGCAGGCGCACTGGAAGTATTGCTGCATCAGACGCAGTTTTTTACCCGCCGTGTGGTTATCGTTGGGATAAAGCACCTTCGTCAGTTTTTCCGCATCGATACCCTGCTGTTCCGCCCGCAGGAAAGCGCCGTCGTTGAATTTGGTCAGATCAAACGGATGCGCGTGGGTCGCCTGCCACAAACGCAGCGGTTGAGCGACACCGTTACGATAGCCTAACACAGGCAGATCCCAGGCCTGGCCTGTAATCACAAAACCGGGTTCCCAGCGCCCTTCTTTGGTGACTTTACCGCCGATTCCAACCTGGACGTCCAGCGCCTCGTTGTGGCGGAACCACGGATAGCTGCCGCGATGCCAGTCATCCGGCGCTTCCATCTGCTTGCCCTCAACAAATGACTGACGGAACAGCCCATACTGGTAGTTCAGACCATAGCCCGTAGCGGACTGCCCGACGGTGGCCATCGAATCGAGGAAGCAGGCGGCCAGACGTCCCAGACCACCGTTGCCGAGCGCCGGATCGACTTCCTCTTCCAGCAGATCGGTCAGATTAATATCGTGCGCTTTCAGCACATCGCTAACGTCCTGGTACCACCCCAGATTTAACAGGTTATTTCCCGTCAGGCGGCCAATCAAAAATTCCATCGAAATGTAGTTCACATGACGCTGGCCTTTCGTCGGCTGCGCTACCGGTTGCGCGCTCAGTAATTCCGCCAGCGCGCCGCTAACGGCCTGCCACCACTGACGAGGCGTCATGTCGGACGCCGACAGTAAACCGAAACGCTGCCACTGACGCGTCAGGGCGGCCTGGAATTGATCTTTATTGAAGGTTGGCTGTGACATAGGAAATCCGTCCTCGGGTAATAAAACAACGTTATCGCTAGTTTGCCAGGCTCGATGTTGACCTTCCTCCTCCCGGCAATGATTAGGGAGGGAGGAGGAGCGGGGATGAGCATAAAAGTGTGATCGCCGCCACTTACCCCTGTATAAACGCGCCGATTCCTGTCAACGACACCCAGTGTTACGCATAATCAAATGAATAAACAGAAATAACAGTAAATCGCGAAGGGGTATTTTCGAAGATTATATGAACGCCGAAATAGTTTCTTACCTGAAATATTCAGCAGCGGGAGGTTCACTAACTTAACATAATTAATTAAACGCCTGGTATCGCCATTGTGTTAAATCCGCATCCTGTCCAGGACATTATTTACAATAACGGAAATATGACCTCAGCCCAGCTCTGACGCTCGTTTCAACCGCGCCGAATACTTTTTTAATACCGTTATTTAGAATTGTGACAGAGTGCAAATTCAGACACATAAAAAGTCTGCTTAGCTTGCATTAAAATGCTTTCTGGCCGACCTTATATCGTATTAATTACGAAGCGCAAAAAAAATCGCAGTTCCCCCCATTTCCCACAGTGAAGTGATTGCTATGTTGATTCCGTCTAAATTAAGTCGTCCGGTTCGTCTCGACCATACCGTGGTTCGTGAGCGGCTGTTGGCTAAACTTTCCGGCGCGAACAATTTCAGGCTCGCCCTGGTAACCAGTCCTGCTGGCTATGGCAAAACCACGCTTGTCTCACAGTGGGCGGCGGGCAAAAATGAATTGGGCTGGTACTCTCTCGACGAAGGCGATAACCAGCAAGAGCGATTCGCCAGTTACTTAATTGCCGCTATCCAACAGGCCACCGGCGGACACTGCTCTACCAGCGAAGCGATGGCGCAAAAACGTCAGTACGCCAGCCTGACGTCTCTCTTCGCACAGCTCTTTATTGAACTGGCGCAATGGCATCGCCCGCTTTATCTGGTGATTGACGACTACCATTTGATTACCAATCCGGTGATTCACGACGCGATGCGCTTTTTCTTACGGCATCAGCCGGAAAATTTCACCCTGGTGGTGTTATCGCGTAATTTGCCGCAACTGGGCATCGCTAATCTGCGCGTGCGCGATCAGCTGTTGGAAATCGGCAGCCAGCAATTGGCTTTTAACCATCAGGAAGCAAAGCAATTTTTTGACCGTCGTCTTTCGTCGCCCATTGAAGCCGCTGAGAGCAGCCGCATGTGCGACGATGTGGCCGGTTGGGCCACTGCGCTACAGTTGATCGCCCTCTCCGCGCGCCAGAACCATACCTCTGCGCATCACTCCGCCCGCCGTCTTGCCGGGATTAATGCCAGCCACCTTTCTGATTATCTGGTGGACGAAGTACTGGATAACGTGGATGTCAGCACCCGACATTTTTTACTTAAAAGCGCGATCTTACGCTCAATGAATGACGCGTTGATTGTGCGCGTGACCGGCGAAGAAAACGGCCAGATGCGGCTGGAGGAGATTGAGCGCCAGGGGTTATTCCTGCAACGCATGGACGACACGGGCGAATGGTTCAGCTATCACCCGTTGTTTGGTAGCTTTCTGCGCCAGCGTTGCCAGTGGGAACTGGCGGCGGAACTACCGGAGATCCACCGTGCGGCCGCGGAAAGCTGGATGGAACAAGGTTTTCCCAGCGAAGCTATTCATCATGCGCTGGCGGCGGGTGACGCGCAAATGCTGCGCGATATCCTGCTTAACCATGCGTGGGGGCTGTTTAATCACAGTGAACTGGCGCTGCTGGAAGAGTCATTAAAAGCGCTGCCGTGGGAAAGCCTGCTGGAAAATCCGCGGCTGGTGTTGTTACAGGCCTGGCTGATGCAAAGCCAACACCGCTACAGCGAAGTGAATACGCTGCTGGCGCGCGCCGAGCAAGAGATCAAAGGGGTCATGGACGGCACGCTACATGCTGAATTTAACGCGCTGCGCGCCCAGGTCGCCATCAACGACGGCAATCCGGAAGAGGCTGAGCGGCTGGCGAAACTGGCGCTGGATGAGCTTCCTCTCGCCTGGTTTTATAGCCGTATTGTCGCGACCTCCGTTCACGGCGAAGTGCTGCACTGTAAAGGCGATCTCAGCCAGTCTTTATCGCTGATGCAGCAAACCGAACAAATGGCGCGCCATCATGACGTCTGGCATTACGCGCTGTGGAGCTTAATTCAACAAAGCGAAATTCAGTTCGCCCAGGGATTCCTGCAGGCCGCATGGGAAACGCAGGAGAGAGCCTTCCAGTTGATCAAAGAGCAACATCTGGAACAACTGCCGATGCATGAGTTTCTGGTACGTATCCGCGCGCAATTGCTGTGGGCGTGGGCGCGCCTTGACGAAGCGGAGGCCTCGGCGCGCAGCGGTATCGCTGTGCTGTCCACCTTCCAGCCGCAACAACAGTTGCAGTGCCTGACGTTACTGGTGCAGTGCTCGCTGGCGCGCGGCGATCTGGATAATGCCCGTAGTCAGCTTAACCGACTGGAAAATTTATTAGGCAATGGTCGTTATCACTGCGACTGGATCTCTAACGCCGATAAAGTGCGTGTCATTTACTGGCAGTTAACCGGCGACAAGAAATCCGCCGCCAACTGGTTACGTCATACGCCCAAACCGGCGTTTGCCAATAACCATTTTCTGCAAGGACAATGGCGGAATATCGCCCGCGCGCAGATCCTGCTGGGCGAATTCGAGCCTGCGGAAATCGTGCTGGAAGAGTTAAATGAGAATGCCCGTAGCCTGCGCTTAATGAGCGATTTAAACCGCAATCTGCTGTTACTCAATCAGCTTTACTGGCAATCCGGGCGGAAAAACGACGCCCAGCGCGTATTGCTTGATGCCTTACAGCTCGCCAACCGCACCGGATTTATCAGCCATTTTGTGATTGAAGGCGAAGCCATGGCGCAACAATTGCGTCAGCTTATCCAGCTTAATACGCTGCCGGAGATGGAGCAGCATCGCGCGCAGCGCATCCTGCGAGAGATTAACCAACATCACCGGCATAAATTCGCCCATTTTGACGAAGGCTTCGTCGAGCGCCTGCTTAACCATCCGGATGTCCCGGAGCTTATTCGCACCAGCCCGCTCACCCAGCGTGAATGGCAGGTGTTAGGGCTTATCTATTCCGGTTACAGCAACGAACAGATTGCCGGCGAACTGGCGGTGGCCGCGACCACCATTAAGACGCATATCCGCAACCTCTACCAGAAACTCGGCGTCGCGCACCGTCAGGACGCGGTACAGCACGCGCAGCAGTTGCTGAAGATGATGGGGTACGGGGTTTAACGTGTGCCTGATGGCGCTTCGCTTATCAGGCCTGTAGAGTCATTTTAAAACATATTGATATTGCTGGTTTTGTAGGCCGGGTAAGGCGTAGAGGCGTAGCCGCCATCCGGCATAAACGTAAATCCAGACGCTGAGTTGGCTTCAGGCCCGATGGCCGTCGCTCAGCCGCAGGTTAAATGGCGCCCATCCATCCGGCGGGTCCCACTCACCACTGCCATAAATAATACCCTCCCGGATATCGTGAATAATGACGCCATCAATACCACACGGTTCCGATCGCCAGATAATGCCGGAACTCACGTGGATAAGAAACGTATACTGAAAGGTTGTGACCAGGAAATTCTCGCTCAGCGAGGCCTTATGATCCCAAACATCGGGTATTGAATAAATATGGCCAACATAATCATCAAGAAACAGGCTCTTAACCTGATGTGAATCCGTATCAAATAAGTGAACGTGCTGACCGTATAATATCGCAATAGTCTTATCATTATTCATGATGCCGCTGAAGCACTGCTCAACGATCCAGCGCCCCTCTTCCAGCGCGACAAAAAGACACAGCACGATAACCGGCTCGCCGTCCTGACTCACCAGCACTCTTCGCCGCATCGTTGAAGGGCCGGAAAAGGGATTAACATCCCTCTCCGGGATGGCGTCAGCAACGCGTTGTTCAGTATCAAGGAAATCAGCGTGGTATGTCATGATCCGCTATCCTTTTTACTTACCATAACCTGCACCATCTCCCTCGCCTCCTCCAGGTTGAACGTTACCGGCAAAAACCGTTCCACCACCGCAATATTGGTAAGCAAGTGAGCGGAAGCCCGCGCCACGGTAAACGCGCCCTCGCCCGCCAGCGCCAGCGGTAAAATCAGCTGGTCGGCCAGATGCTCTCCCACCGCCGCCGGGCTTGCGAGATAGCGCCGCGCTTCATGCGCAACCTGGTTAGCTACCGCTTCCGCGCTGGTGCCTTTTACGCCGAACGCGGCGAACAGTTCGGTCAGTTGTTCGCTTTGAATCATCAGCGACAGCGCGTTGCCCGGCCCGCAGCCGCCTTCCAGCGCAACGACGTTTTTCTCCGCCTGCGGGAAGTGGGCTTCCAGCGTTGCGACTTCACGTTCGCCAACGTGGTAAGGAACCGCCGCCAGCAAAGCTTCAGCGGTGGTGCGCAGCGTCTCGCCGCGCGATATCAGCGTCAGACCGCGTAAAGACGCTGCCGGTTCGACGACCGTTGCCGCCGCGCCGCCGCCTGCCGGATAAAAGCCGTGTTTTATCAGCGTGGTGCGCTGGCTGATGCCCATCCTCGCCAACAGCGGCTCCCAGACGCGGCAAATAAAATCGGCGCTGGGCGCGGCCTGATTATGCGTCCCGCCGTGAACCTCCACGCGGGATGAACCATCGGCAAACCACAGCGCGGGCAGAACGGTTTGTAGCACCAGCATACAACTGCCCGCGCTACCAATCGCGAAACGGTACTCGCCGCCGCGAATCGGCCCCGGCGTAAAACGCAACTGTTGCGAGCCCAGCTCGTCGCCGTTCACCTGCGCGCCGCAGATTTCCGTTGCCGCCCGCACCGCCGTTAAATGCTGGCGTAGCAGCCCCGGTTTGGCGCGCCCGGCGCGGATGCCGCTCATTTCAAACGGCTGGCCGGTTATCATTGATAAACTCAGCGCCGAGCGCAAAATCTGCCCGCCGCCCTCTCCCTGTGCGCCATCCAGCGCGATAATCCTTGCCATTTTCTATCCTTTAACGCACACCACCTGCCGCAGGGTGTACATGATTTCCACCAGGTCAGACTGCGCCGCCATCACCGCATCAATGTCTTTATACGCCATTGGGATCTCGTCGATCACGTCCGCATCTTTACGGCATTCGACATGCGCGGTGGCGCGAATCTGATCGTCAACGCTAAACAGTTTCTTCGCTTTCGTTCGGCTCATCACACGCCCGGCGCCGTGGCTGCACGAACAGAACGACTCTTCGTTACCCAGCCCGCGCACGATAAAGCTTTTCGCCCCCATCGAACCAGGAATGATACCGAACTCACCGCGCCGCGCCGAAACCGCCCCTTTACGCGTCACATAGATCTCTTCGCCAAAGTGCTGCTCTTTTTGCACATAGTTATGGTGGCAGTTTATCTCGTCCATATCGAGGGCGATCGGTTTTTCCACGCAGCGCTGGAGCGCCGCCAGCGCGTTTTCCATCATCGCCTCGCGGTTCAGGCTGGCGAATTGTTGTGCCCAGTGTACCGCTTTCAGATAATCATCAAAATATTCGCTTCCTTCATTAAAATACGCCAGATCGCGGGACGGCAGCGTTTCTAACTGCTCCTGCATTTCTTGCTGCGCCAGGCCGATAAAATAGGTGCCGATGGCGTTACCGATCCCGCGCGAACCGGAGTGCAGCATGATCCATACCCGATCGGTTTCATCCAGACAGATCTCAATAAAGTGGTTACCGGTTCCCAACGTTCCCAGGTGCTTATAGTTATTGGTATTCAAAAAGCGCGGATATTTTTGCGTTAACCACTGATATCCCGCTTCCAGTTGCGCCCATTTTTCATCAACGTTGGCGGGCGGGTTTCCCCATGCGCCCACATCGCGATGCCCGCGTCCGGTGGTACGCCCGTGAGGCACAGCGGCCTCTATGGCGCTACGCAGATCCGCCAGGTTTTCCGGTAGATCGGCCGCCGTTAAGCTGGTACGCAGCGCGTTCATTCCACAGCCGATATCCACGCCCACCGCCGCCGGAATAATCGCCCCTTTCGTCGGGATCACGCTACCGATGGTCGATCCTTTCCCCAAATGCACATCCGGCATAACGGCAATATGTTTGAAAATAAACGGCATTTTCGCCGTATTGATCAGTTGCTGACGGGCATCGTCTTCTACCGGTACGCCTTTGGTCCACATTTTTACCGGTGCGTTCTGGTTGGTCATCAATTCGTAATTCATCATTTTTTTCTCGTTTTAATCATTAGGGTGGCGACAAGTTTATGTGAATACACCGCTCTACCATTGAGCTACAGAGCCGGGCTCTGACGGGTCTCGAACCCGCAACAAATGTAGATCCACAGGCATTCGCCAAAATAGGGTGGCACGACAAGTTAAGGTGAATCACCCGCTCTACCGTTGAGCTACAGGGCTAAGCCCCGGCAGGGTTCGAACCTGCGTCTGGCCATACAAGGTGTAGATCCACCAGCATTCGTGCCTTCAGCGTTGCGCGACAAATTCATAGCCGGGATGATACGCATCGGGAAAGATGTAATCCCGGCCAGCATTCGCGCCGCGCTGAATACTCTTTACAGCGTCACGGCTTCAATCTCTTCCAGCCAGTGCGCGCTGCCATAGCGACCGTTAACAAAGTTATCTATCACCGTAAACACCTCGTCGCTGAAGCCGCCGACGTTCAAAATATCGCTTCGTTCCGCCGCCTGGGTGGTACCGTAAGGCAGCAGATCGATACACACCAGGCGCGCCTGCGGGTTGCGCTTTTTCAGTTCGATCCAGCATTCCATGGTGGCCGTTGAGCCATGGCGAGACTTATCAACCCACGATTCGTTATCCGACACCATAATCACCAGATCCACCCGCGCCCGCTCGTTCAACAACCTACGCAGCGGCGCGGAGCAGTTGGTGCCGCCGCCGCCAACCGCCGCCAGCTTTTGCGCGTTGTGCATAACCGACTGGCGCGCATCAAGCTGCACGTCGACCACATCGCATTCAAACGGCAGCACGCGGGCCTGCGGATGATTACGCAGCACGGCGGCGGCGATCAGCCCGGCAACGTCCACGCAGCGGATCTTACTGGTCGCCCCCTTGCGATAGCCGGTTATCGACGACTTCATCGACCCCGACACGTCCGGGCAGACCACCACATTGCCGTGAAACGGCGGAATGTTCTCCAGCGCGTACTCCATCGCCTGCACTAAAGCCTCGCGAATAACCTGCGGCACGCTGCTTTGCAGATTGCTCCACGCCGACAACAGCTGATAAGGATAGACCCAGGACTGGCGCACCTGCGCCCTGTCCGCCAGCCGCTGCGCCACGCTGGCGGCAAGCGTTGTATTCTCAAACACGTCATGACGCGCCAGCGTATTCAAATTCATCCGCAACGTTTGCCAACTCATCCGCTGCGCCAGTTGTGCCCACTGTTCGCGACTCAGCGGCGCGTTGGTCAGCAGTAAAAACGGCACATCGGGTAAGGCCGCGCCCATGTCGCCTTCACGAAACGCCAGCAGCGCGCGCGTTTTTTCCGGCAGTTGCGTCTTATCGCACGGCTTACCAATCAGCCAGGCGAAGAAGGCTTCCTGCCACGCCGCTTGCGGCCGTGGGTGCACCATTTTGACGATATCCGCCAGCGACGGCGCATTGCCCACCGATGCCTGCAATAAACGCTCTTCGCTGGCGTTCTGTAACCAACGCTGCACCAGCTTCTTTGGCCGCGTCCCCAGCGAGCGCCGCCCGGTCACGCCGCTGCGCAAAATTTGCACAAAGTTACGCAGCATCCGGCCATTGTTGATCACCCGCGCAAATACTACCGGCAGCAGCGCCGAACCACGCGCCGCCAGAATGGCGGTCAACAGCGCGGGCATATCCTTCATCATCCCGCGTTCGCGGCCATAAATCGCCAGTTGCGCTAAAAACAGATCGTCGAGATCTTTCGCCGTCGCCAGAACATCATTTAGCTGCGCCTGGCCGCTGGCATAAAAAGTCTCGTTCATGCAGCCGGTCATCACCATTTGCGCCAGTTTATGGCGCGGGGTGAAGGCAAAGGCCGCTGCGCCTTGCTGATTGCTGGCGTTGGCCAGCGGCACGTCCCTTAACAGCGAACGGAACAAAAGTGGATTAGCCATTTGTTTTTCCCATTTCCGTTATTCTCCATGCCATGGTTATTGCAACCAGCGTGCCAGAAAATAAATTATTTTTTAATATATTGATTTTTAATTGATTTATTTCTTTAGCGTTCAAGTGAAAGAAAAATGCCTGCACGGTAGTCATTAAAAAGCGATAAAATTATCTCGTCTTTTAGAAGGAAATCTAAGATGCGAAAAACGGTGGCCTTTGGTTTTGTCGGTACGGTACTCGACTATGCAGGACGCGGCAGTCAACGTTGGGAAAAATGGCGCCCTACTTTGTGTCTGTGCCAGCAGGAGACGCTGGTCGTTCACCGCCTGGAACTGCTGTACGATGCCCGCTCTCGCTCGCTGTTTGAAGGATTAAAGAAGGATATCGCCAGCGTCTCGCCGGAAACGGAAGTCGTCGGCGTAGAAATCGCGATCCGCAACCCGTGGGACTTCGAAGAGGTTTACGCCTGCCTGCACGATTTCGCCCGCAGCCATACTTTTCATCCCGAAGATGAAGACTATCTGATTCACATCACCACCGGCACCCACGTCGCGCAGATCTGCTGGTTCCTGCTGGCGGAGGCGCGCTATCTTCCGGCGCGATTAGCGCAGACCTCGCCGCCGCGCAAAAAAGATAAACCGCATAGCACGGGCGACGTGACGATTATTGACCTCGACCTCAGCCGCTACAATGATATCGCCACCCGCTTCGCCCAGGAGCGGGAGGAGACGCTCAACTTCCTGAAGTCCGGCATTGCAACCCGCAACCCGTGTTTCAACCGGATGATTGAGCAAATTGAGCGCGTCGCGATACGCTCCCGTTCGCCAATCCTGCTCAATGGCCCGACCGGCGCGGGCAAGTCGTTTCTCGCCCGTCGCATCTATGAACTAAAACTGGCCCGCCACCAGTTCAGCGGCCCGTTTGTCGAAGTGAACTGCGCCACCCTGCGCGGCGACACGGCGATGTCGGCGCTGTTCGGCCACGTTAAGGGGGCGTTTACCGGCGCGAGAGAGGAGCGTGCAGGGCTGCTGCGCAGCGCCGACGGCGGCATGTTGTTTCTTGACGAAGTGGGAGAACTGGGCGCGGATGAACAGGCCATGTTGCTGAAAGCCATTGAAGAAAAACGCTTTTACCCTTTCGGCAGCGACCAGCAGGTCAGCAGCGATTTCCAGTTGATTGCCGGCACGGTGCGCGACCTGCGCCAGCGGGTGGCGGAGGGGACATTCCGCGAAGACCTGTACGCGCGTATTAATCTCTGGACCTTCGAACTACCGGGCCTGCGTCAGCGCCAGGAAGATATTGAACCAAACCTTGACTACGAACTGGAACGCCACGCGGCGCTAACCGGCGACAGCGTGCGTTTTAATACCGAAGCGCGCCGCGCCTGGCTGAGCTTCGCCACCTCGCCGCAGGCCGCCTGGCGCGGTAACTTCCGCGAGCTCTCCGCCAGCGTCACCCGCATGGCGACGCTGGCGGACAACGGGCGAATCACGGTCGAAACGGTAGACGATGAAATCGCGCGTTTGCGCTATAGCTGGAATGACCATCGCCCCTCCGCGCTCGACGGACTGCCGGGCATTGACGCAACGGCGCTGGATCTGTTTGACCGTATGCAACTGGAAAACGTCGTTGCCGTCTGCCGCCAGGCGAAAACCCTTTCCGACGCCGGGCGGCAGCTATTCAACGTTTCCCGTCAGGGGAAAGCCACGGTGAATGACGCTGACCGGCTGCGTAAGTACCTGGCGCGTTTTGGTCTGACGTGGGAAATTTTACAGAATTAACACAGCTCCAGTTGGATATGGTTCTCCGTCAACACCTGCATCACGCCGGTGGGCGGCATGGTATCGGTATAGACGGCGTCAACCATGCTGATGCTGCCCATATTGACCATCGCATTGCGGCCAAATTTGGAATGATCCACCACCAGCATCACATGGCGTGAATTTTCAATAATCGCCCGTTTGGTACGCACCTCGTGATAATCAAACTCCAGCAGCGAACCATCGCTGTCGATGCCGCTAATCCCCAGAATGCCGAAATCGAGACGGAACTGGGAGATGAAATCCTGCGTCGCCTCGCCAATAATGCCGCCGTCGCGGCTACGGAGTTCGCCGCCGGCGAGGATAATACGAAAATCCTCTTTCGCCATTAGCGTGTTCGCTACGTTCAAATTGTTGGTCACGATCCGCAAATTACTGTGCCCTAACAGGGCGTGCGCTACGGCTTCCGGCGTCGTGCCGATATCAATAAACAGCGTTGAACCATTGGGAATCTGGGCCGCGACTTTGCGAGCGATGCGCTCTTTTTCTTCCGTTTGCGTCGCCTTACGATCGTGCCACGGCGTGTTCACCGAGCTGGAGGGCAACGCCGCGCCGCCGTGGTGGCGCAAAATCATATTCTGTTCCGCCAGATCGTTAAGATCCCGACGAATGGTTTGCGGGCTGACAGAAAAATGCTCCACCAGCTCTTCCGTACTGACGTACCCCTGTTTTTTTACCAGTTCAATGATCGCGTCATGCCGTTGTGTTTGTTTCATGAATAATCTCTGAAAGTAACCAACCTTGCGCCGGATAGCGGCATTCGCCCTACCCGGCCTGGAAAAATATCTCGACCACAGGCCGGATACGCCTCACGTTCGTTTTCGCGCATTCAGCGTATCAACAAAGGCCATCGCTAAACCGACGATAAGCCCGGCGATGTGCGCGCCGTTCGCCATAGACATGCCAAACCAGTCAAACCAACCAGCGACTATCCACAATAATGCAAAAATAATTAAGCCGCGCTGGAGGTAAATTCCGCTTTGCGGATCGCGCTCTCCGCGCAGCCACACGTACCCCATCAGCGCATAGACGACGCCAGACAGCCCGCCAAACCACGGGCCGCTAAATTTCTGCTGTACATAGCCGCTTAGCAGCGCGCTTATCACCGTAATGACGATTAATTTACCGCTGCCCAGGCGCTTCTCTACCGCCCCGCCGAGATACCACCACCACAGCAGGTTAAAAAGAATATGCATCAATGAGAAGTGCATAAAGATATGGGTGAAGTAGCGCCAGAATTCAAATTTTAAAACCGGATCGAACGGCCACGCCAGCCACACCATCACCGTCTGATCGCCGATGAGACTCATCGCGATATAGACCAGCACGCAGGCGAGCATCACGATCCAGGTAACAGGGCCGGCTCGTTCACGCAGCGTGGCAAGAAAGGGAAAACGGCGGTAGCGCAGTCCGCTGTTAGTCTGCCCGGACTGCCAGCTAGCCGCCAGATAACGCGGATCGCCGGGATTTTCTATAAACCGCGCCAGCTCGCCCCGCACACGTTCGGCCTGCGATTCATCTGCCAACCAGATATCGCTTTGATTATGTTGCTGAATAGTAAGAATGACGCCCTGGGTGGCCATGTAATCAACAAATGCCTGCGCCACGCGAGGATTCGCAAAGGAAGTAATCATCAACATTATTGCTGTCGCTTAGTCCATACAAAAGAAGACAGTATATATACCCTTCTCGTCGGAGGCTGCATCTTTATGGGATTACGCGCCATTCGCGACATCGGCAGGGAAACGGCGATGCCAGGCCTCAAACCCGCCGTCAATGCTGTAAACCGCATCATAGCCTTGCTGGAGCAGATACTGCGCGGCGCCTTTACTACTGTTGCCGTGATAGCACATTACCATCACGGCGGTATCGAAACCATGCTCACGCATAAACGCGCCCAGCGTATCGTTAGTCAAGTGAAACGCCTGCGGCGCATGACCCATGGCATAACTTTGCGGATCGCGAATATCGACCAGCACCGCCGCGCCCTGGTGCAGTTTCTGATACGCCTCTTCTACAGTGATACATTCAAATTGTTCCATGAATCGCTCTTTCATTATTGCCGGTGAAGCCAATTAAGGCATTTTATCGCCCAGTGTACGTTGACGGAGTAGCTTAGCGCCATAATGTTATACATATCACTCTAAAATGTTTTTTCGATGTTACCAATAGCGCGTTTCTTTGCTATTATGTTCGATAACGAACATTTTTGAACTTTAACGAAAGTGCAAGAGGGCAGCATGGAAACCAAAGATCTGATCGTGATAGGCGGGGGCATTAACGGTGCAGGCATCGCGGCTGATGCCGCCGGGCGCGGTTTGTCCGTACTCATGCTGGAAGCGCAGGATTTGGCCTGCGCAACCTCTTCCGCCAGTTCGAAACTTATCCACGGCGGCTTACGCTACCTTGAGCACTACGAGTTCCGTCTGGTCAGCGAAGCGCTGGCCGAACGTGAAGTGCTGTTGAAAATGGCGCCGCACATCGCCTTCCCGATGCGTTTTCGTCTGCCGCACCGCCCGCATTTACGTCCGGCCTGGATGATCCGTATCGGTCTGTTTATGTACGATCACCTCGGCAAACGTACCAGTTTACCCGGTTCCACCGGTGTGCGGTTTGGCGCAGATTCGGTGCTCAAACCGGAAATCGTGCGCGGATTCGAATATTCCGACTGCTGGGTAGACGATGCGCGTCTGGTGCTGGCTAACGCACAGATGGTGGTGCGTAAAGGCGGCGAAGTCCTTACCCGTACTCGCGCAACCGCCGCTCGTCGGGAAAATGGCCTGTGGATTGTCGAAGCGGAAGATATCGACACCGGTAAAAAATATGTCTGGCAGGCGCGCGGACTGGTTAACGCCACCGGACCGTGGGTCAAACAGTTCTTCGACGAAGGGATGCACCTGCCGTCGCCGTATGGCATCCGCCTGATCAAAGGCAGCCATATCGTCGTGCCACGCGTCCATAATCAGAAGCAGGCGTATATTCTGCAAAACGAAGATAAGCGTATCGTCTTTGTCATTCCGTGGATGGAAGAGTTTTCGATCATTGGCACAACCGATGTCGAATATAAAGGCGATCCGAAAGCGGTAAAAATTGAAGAGAGCGAAATTAATTACCTGTTGAAGGTCTATAACGCGCACTTCCAGAAACAACTGGGGCGCGATGACATCGTCTGGACGTACTCCGGCGTCCGTCCGCTGTGCGATGATGAGTCCGACTCACCGCAGGCGATCACTCGCGATTACACCCTGGATATCCATGATGAAAACGGCAAAGCGCCGCTGCTTTCCGTGTTTGGCGGTAAGCTCACGACCTACCGTAAGCTGGCCGAACACGCGATGGAAAAACTGGCGTCTTATTATCCAGGCATCGGGCCGGCATGGACCAAAACGTGCGTACTGCCCGGCGGCGACATCGACGGCAGCCGCGAAGATTACGCGGCGAAGCTGCGTCGTCGTTATCCGTTCCTGACGGAATCGCTGGCGCGCCACTATTCGCGCACTTACGGCAGCAACACGGAGTGGATTCTCGGCGAAGCCACGTCGCTGCTTGATTTAGGCGAAGATTTCGGTCATGAGTTTTACGAAGCGGAACTCAAGTACCTGGTGGATCACGAATGGGTGCGCCGTACTGAAGACGCTATCTGGCGTCGCACCAAAGAAGGCATGTGGCTGACCGCCGAGCAGCAATCCCGCATCACCCAGTGGCTGGCGACGTATGTTGAGAAACACCAACTTTCACTGGCGTCGTAATAAAATCCGGGGCGGTTTATACCGCCCTTTTCGCCACATACCGCATTCACTCGCCGGGTTTTGTACAGCCGGGCATATGATTAGTGATACGGTAGCGATCGACACTTATTTTGGTAATAAAAAAGGGTTTTGCCCGCGCTTCGCTATTCCAGAGAGTTTTCCCCGTTTTACACCAGCTTTTATGAGAAAAGTTGGCATAATGAACCACGCTCTCCTCCCCCAGCACGCTTTCAAAATGCGCGCGTTTATCACCGTCGGCCACGCTAAAGTCAGCATAAAAAAGATTGCTGTCCAGGTTAAACGTCATCTCTATTTCACTGGCGGACGATGGAAAGAACACAGGCAGCCAGGTCCAGATACCGGATTGCTCGGGTATGGCGGCATAATCAGGAAAATAGCTTACCTGGCGATCATCGCAGGCGGTCAGCACAGCGATGATGATTAATGCCGCGCCACACCGGAGAACCTGATTAATCAGCTCAGCAACAATATCTTTATGCCACGAAGGGGATTCACGCCGTGCAATACGAATATCAGCGCCGCTGGCCGGGTCTACGCCAACCCGTTCCACATATAGTTTAACATCTTCCATTTAGTCCCTTTATTTCGCGGCCGGATACAGCGGCACATATCCCACATCCTGCACCAACTGTTGTCCCTGCGGGCTTAGAAACCAGTCCACCAGCTTTTGTGTTTCCGCTGTGGGGTGTTCACGGGTGACCATATAAACATCAACCGTGTATGGGTAACTGCCGTTACGAATATTTTCAACCGTCGGCGCAACATCGTTTATCGCCAGTAATTTAATCTCTTTATTGCTGTGCATCTGCGTAGCGTAATAACGAAAGGTATAGCCAATGGCGTTGTGCGTATTGCGATACTCAGCCACGATATCCACCATTTCCCCCATCGCGGTTGCCACTGATGTTGTTTGCGCTGGCATCAGCTTTGTTTCTTTCATTACCTTCGCCAGCATCGCCGTTTGGCTGCCAGAGTTTTCCGGTCGCTGCCAGGGCTTAATGTCGATTGCCTCTCCGCCTACCTCATTCCAGTGGGTGATTCTTCCGCTAAAAATGCCGCGAATTTGTACATCACTCAACGATGACACGGGATTGTTTTGGTTGACGATAAACACAAACGCTTCACGTGCAAAGGGGGTGTAAACCAGTTTTACGCCACTGGCCTCGGCCAATTGCTTTTGAGCAGTGGAAGGCTGGGCGACAAAAATAAGATCGGCATTGCCGTTAAGGATATTTTGATAGGCTTCAATGGTTCCCTGGTTTTCAAGGTAGTCTTCAGGGCAGATATCATCCGGAAAGCGCGTAAGCGCATAAAAAGCCGAGGCGTATAACGGCAAGCCAGCCGTTGCGCCATCGAGCCGCGGCCAATTTTGGGTGAGCAGAAGTGTCGGTTCATCGCGCAGCCCGGTTAGCTTGTTGCCCCATGTGTGCGCCTGATAATCGCGGAAATAAAGATATTCACTGCTCTCGGGAGCGGGATACTTCACGGCATAAAGATGTGACTGGTATACGGCACAGCTCCCGAAAAACAGCAGGCAAATCACCAGCAGATTACGACAAGAGTAGCCCGCACCGCCGCGTAGCACTCCCCAACGCGCACCGCCATACCCTAATGCAAAACAGAGCTGCGAGCCAACCGGGATGAGCAACACTGCCCATACCCAGCCGTTGAAAAAGGATATTACGCTGGGTACTAACCAAAGCGTTTGCACCACCTGGGCGATGGGTTTACGCCCTATCGCGCGAATATTAAGATCGGTGAGAAACATCAGGATGACCCACCCCATCAGCACCACCAGAGCGGGCATAAGCAGGCAGCAATCACGCCATTCTGGATTTACCTCTGATGCATTTCCCTTTCCCCATATCCGGCCACAAAGAAAAATTAACCCTACGCCCAGAAGCACTACCGGGATAATGGTCGCCTCCTCAATAGATTGCGCGACGGGGATACTATTTTCAAGAACGCTAATGCACGCCCACATTCCCCCCACGATAATCGTAATAATGTTCACCAGCAGCGGCACGCCGATAAACGCCATTATGATTGACAAAAAAAGCCAATTAGCATTTTTCATTTTTCTATCCGCTAATCCCTGCGATAACGGAAGTATAAACCCGGTAGTCCTGAGCACCCTCCAAGCATTTTTCTGAAATCACGACGTTAAAACATTCACGATAGCGGCAGACAGAAGTTGAAAGTTCCGGCTGCCGTTTTTTATTTACAGGCTCACATTAACCTGCAAGATCGATCTTTTTCCGCGCCTGCCCAACAGCATCGGCGGCCCGCAATGCCGCCTGCACAGCCTCCGGCGTAATGGTAAACGGCTCGTTGTGCATCGTTTCCCCAGTTTGACAAGACGCCCTGGCAACGGCCAGCAGTTCATCATCGCTAACGCCAGCCAGACCAATATCCGCCAGCGTGGTGGGCAAGCCTATATCTTCACAAAATTGATAAACCTCCTCGATAAGCTCAGGCGCTCTATCGGTGAGCATAAGCATTGCCAGCGTGCCAAACGCAACCTTTTCCCCATGCCAGTATTTGTGCGTGGCGGGCAGTACCGTCAGACCGTTATGAATGGCGTGCGCCGCCGCCAGCCCACCGCTTTCAAAACCGAGCCCGGATAATAGTGTATTCGCTTCGATAACATGTTCGAGCGCCGGAGTAACCTGATGTTGTTCACAGGCAAGCTTCGCCAGGCGCCCATAGCGCATTAAGGTGGTGTAGCAAAAGCGCGCCAGCTCAAATGCGGTCATCGGTCCTGGCCTGGTGGTCATATTGCCTGCCCCTTTGATGCGGCAATCTTCCGCTTCAAACCAGGTTGCCAGCGCATCGCCTATCCCGGAAACCAAAAAGCGTACCGGCGCGGCAGCAATAATACTGCTGTCCACCAGCACAAGCGTCGGGTTACGTGGAATCATCAGGTAGCGTTTGAATTTCCCTTCTGGCGTATAGATAACAACCAGTGAACTGCACGGCGCATCCGTTGAGGCCAGAGTAGGAACCACGGCAATAGGCAGCCGCAGGCTGGCGCCGGTTGCTTTTGCCGTATCCAGGGTTTTCCCGCCCCCCATACCAACAATCACATCGGCGCCAATTTCCTGCGCGCGTGCGGAGATGCGAGCAATTTCCTCATCACTGAACTCGCTACTGAACACTTCGATATCAAATTCAATCACCCCGTGCAGTGCTGTTGCAACTGTATCCCGGTAGGTGTTGTGAACAACAGGATCCTGCAAAATCAGCGCCTTATGACCGAGTGCGGCCAATTCCTGCGGGAGATGCGTTGTCAACGCTCCTTTACCCTGAACATATCGTGACGGAAAGATCGCGGTAGTAACCATTGTTTCTCCTTAAAAAGCATTAAAGTTCAATATACAGAACATAAATTCCACATAAAGAATTTAATGCTGTTTACTCTGAACGCACAATGACCAGGTGAGAGCATAATCTTATCCTGTGAGGCAGCGCACAATTTTGGCGATGTATTAGACCGATGAGCAGTTTCCATTGGGTTATCCGCTCTTTCTCACCTTATCTCCGTTCATTTTTGAAGCAAATCACAAAATATAACCTTCCTTAGAGTATGGAATTGACGCTGTATGAATACGTCGGCATAGTGTCAATATACAGAACAGCAGTTCCATATACAGAACACATTTTTGATACTAAAGGGATGCAATGATGAGCATTGAAATAGAGAAACCGACCACACGAGGGCGCTGGCTGCATATTATTCCAGCCACGATCCTCGTTTATATCGTGGCCTATATGGACAGGACCAATATCGCCATTGGGATCGCAGGCGGCATGGATGAAGATTTAGGCATGACGGCTTCTTTTGCCGGTCTGGTCGCCGGGATCTTCTTTATTGGTTATATCTTCCTGCAAATTCCCGGCGGTCAGATAGCCGAGCGGCTAAGCGCCAAAAAGTTAATTGCCTGGACAATCGTCGCCTGGGGGGGCTTTGCCCTGCTGACCGGTTTTGTTCAGACACCGACGCAGTTGTTGATTATTCGCTTTGTGCTCGGCGTGGCGGAAGGTGCTGTGTATCCCGCCATTCTGGCGCTGATTGGCCACTGGTTCCCAAATGAGGAGCGCGCCAGGGCTATCGCCTATTTCCAGATGAACCTGGCCGTCGCTTCTATTATTACCGGGCCGCTTTCCGGCTGGCTTATTGAAACCTACGGCTGGCGGGAGATGTTTATCATCGAAGGCTTGCTCTCTCTGGGACTGCTCTTTGTCTGGCTACCTTTGGTTTCCGATCACCCGCATCAGGCAAAGTGGCTGGATCCGAAAGAGCGCGCCTGGATCGAACAAAAATTGCTGGCCGATCGCGCGTTGAGTATTGGCGGAGAACAAAGCAGCATTCGCTGCGTATTAAAAAGCATCAACCTGTGGAAGCTTGTCGGTATCTATTTCTTCGTACAGGTCGGATTCTATGGCTTCGCGCTGTGGATGCCAAATCTGATTAAACACCTGACCGGCAGCGGCATGACCATCGTTGGGGTACTCACCGCGGCGCCTTACGTTCTGTGCATTATCGGTCAGTATTACATCGCCAAATGGTGTGATAAAACGATGAATCGCCGCCTTTACACGGCTATTCCTCTGCTGGGTTTCGCGGTCTGCCTCGCCCTCTCCTTATTACTGAAAGATAACGTCTGGCTCGCCTACGGCATGATGGTTATTTGCGGGTTCTTCCTGCAAGCCTATGCCGGTCCATTCTGGACGCTGCCGCCATTACTCTTCGCCCCCAACGTTCTGGGCGGCGTGCGCGGCACGATCAACGCCCTGGGCAACATCGGCGGCTTTATCGGTCCGTATCTCGTCGGGCTGTTAACGGTGACGTTCTCGCAAACAGCAGGAATGACCGTACTGGTTGCCGCCCTGCTTATCGCCGTTGGACTGCTTTTCAGCTTACCTTCTGTTACCGCTCGTCCTGCAGGTAGCAGCAACACACCTAACACCTCGACGCCGGGTGCGTCACTTAAACAGGAAGGAATCGCCAAATGAGCCAAAAATGTCAACATGCTCGCGACCTGTGGTCGCAGCTCGACGCCCTGCGTCTTGGAATGAATTACAGCAAAGAAGATGTCAATAAACTGCAGGTCCTGGTGGATGATTGCTATGGTGAAAGTCATCCGGGCAGTTTCCATCTTAACCAACTGGGCGATGAAGCCGTGCTGGGTGTTCATGAAAGCGGCGGTCGCGCGGTCCGTCACCATGTGACGGATATCTGCGACGGCTGGGGTCAGGGCCACGATGGGATGAACTACATCCTGGCATCTCGCGAAGCCATTGCCAACATGGTCGAAATTCATGCCTCAGTGGTGCCTTATGATGCCGGTATTCTGATCTCAAGCTGCGATAAATCTATCCCGGCGCATCTGATTGCCGCCGCACGCCTGAACCTGCCGCTACTGCATATTCCCGGCGGTTCTATGCGTCCGGCACCGAATATGAGTACTTCTGACCTCGGTGGGATCACTGCTAAGTTGAAGAAAGGCGAAATCGGCATTCAGCAAGTGGAAGCCATGCAGCAATGCGGTTGCCCCACCGCCGGAGCCTGCCAGTTTATGGGAACGGCCAGTACCATGCAGTGCATGTCGGAGGCCTTGGGGCTGGCCCTGCCAGGCAGCGCTTTGCTGCCATCGACCCTGGCGGAAATTCGCCGCGTTGCCAGAACTGCAGGCCACCAGGCGCTGTATCTGGCGGAGAAAAATATCACCACCCATAAGATCCTGACTCCTGCGGCGTTTGAAAATGCTATCAAAGTCCATGCTGCTATTGGTGGCAGCACCAATGCGATGATCCACCTTCCGGCCATCGCTCATGAACTTGGATGGGAGCTGAAGCCCGAACTGTTTGATCGGATCAATAATGAAATCCCTTATCTGACCAATATTCAGCCCAGCGGTGAATACGTTACCGAAATGATGTGGTTCGCAGGCGGCGTGCCAATGGTGCAATGGTATCTGCGCGATTATCTGGATCTTGATGTTCTTACCGTGACTGGCCGTACGCTCGGCGACAACCTGGAAATGCTCCATCAATCCGGCTTCTTTACCCGCAACCACGGTTACCTCAACAATTACAAAGTCAGCCCGGAGGAGGTGATCCGTAAACCAGAAAATGCCACCAAAAAAGGGTCGATTGCGGTACTGAAAGGCAACATCGCGCCTGAAGGAGCGGTCATTAAATACGCGGCCTGTGCGCCGGATATGCACCACCATACCGGTCCTGCTCGGGTCTTTAACTCCGAAGAAGACGCTCAGCAGGCCATCATCCATAACCATATCGAACCCGGCGACGTCATTTTCATTCGCTACGAAGGCGCAAAAGGCTCTGGCGCACCGGAAATGCTGATGACAACCGATGCCATCGTGTATGACAAACGCCTCGACGGAAAAGTCGCATTGATTACCGACGGTCGTTTCTCTGGAGCGACCAGCGGGCCATGTGTCGGACACGTCTCGCCAGAAGCCGCTGATGGCGGGCCGATTGCCCTGGTGGAAGATGGTGATTTAATCGAAATGGATGTGAAAGGCCGCAAGCTCAATATTGTAGGGATCGACGGGATGCCTAAAACAGAAGAGGAAATACGCCGCTGTCTTGAAGAGCGTCGAGCAAGCTGGAAGAAACCTGATTATTCAAACCGTCGCGGCGTCTTTAAACAGTTCACCGCTAATGCAACATCATTAATGGCCGGAGCCTGGCTTAAATAATATCCCTGGCGGGCTACGGCTCGCCTGTTTTAAGGATCAATACATGACTCAGATTACGAAATTTCACGGCGTATTTCCGCCAGTTCCGACCATTGTTAATGCGCAGGGAGAGTTAGATAAAGTCGGCATGGCAACCTTGCTGGATCATCTTATTGCAAGCAAGGTCAATGGCGTATTACTGCTGGGCAGCGGAGGGGAATTTTGCCATATGACCAATGCGCTGCGTCTGGAAACCGCAGAGTTTTGCGTTCGTCATATTAACCGCCGCATTCCAGTACTATTAGGTATTAGCAGCACCAGCACGCAGGAAGTGATTGAGTATGGTCAGCATGCCGACCGACTCGAAGTCGATGCCGTGCTGGTACTCAATCCCTACTATGCCAGATTGACCGATGAGTATATTTATCATCATTTCAAAACCGTGGCTAATAACATAAAAAGCCCGGTCATTCTCTACAACTTTCCAGCATTGACGGGACAGGACCTTAGCGTTGATTTAATTACCCGGCTGGCGCAGGATCACCCCAATATTATCGGCATTAAGGATACCGTTGATAATATCAGCCATATTCGTGAAATCATCAATAATGTCAGGCCAGTGCGTCCGGACTTCGTTATTTTCTCCGGCTATGATGAATATATGATGGATACGCTTATCTTAGGCGGCAACGGCGGGATCCCAGCGACAGCGAACTTTGCGCCGCAGCTAACCTGCGGGATCTACCGTGCGTGGTGTGAAAAAGAGTATGAGACAATGTTCGGATTACAGCGCAGGCTGTCCGCGCTTTCCACTATTTACAGCCTGGATTCACCTTTCTTCGGGATAATCAAAAAGGCAATTCAGCTTAGCGGAGTCGATATTTCAACTCATGTAATGCCCCCCGTTTTGCCGGCAAATGAAGAACATATTTCGAATTTGAAGCAGATCTTACAGCGTGCGGGACTTTAAGCGATGACGAAAGCGGGCTTCTTGCCCGCTGTGTCTTTTTATTTCAGCACATCAGACGCGTCAGGCTACGGCTGGCATCCATCATCAGCGTAGCAAGCGACTCGCGTTTATCATCGGGGATCTGGAACGTAACGCCGGATACGCTCAGGGCGGCGATCACTTTCCCCTGCGTATTGAATACCGGCACCGCAATGCAGCGCACGCCAAGGGAGTCTTCTTCGTTATCATAACCCCAGCCGCGACGGCGAATTCCTGCTAACTCCTGCTTAAGGATATTCACATCTGTGATCGTCGTATCCGTAAAACGCGTTAATATCTGATCTGGAGGCAGCAACTCCTCCAGCTCTTCCCCGCTAAGCCATGCAATCAGCACCTTTCCCAGCCCTGAGCTATGTAATGAGAGGCGCTTGCCCTCCCAGCTTCGAATCACAATAGCCTGTGGGCTTTCGACTTTCAGAAGATAAATGGGGGCATCGCCCTCCAGAACGCCAAGATGGCAGGTCAGGCCGGTGTTATCGCGAATCTCTTCAAGAATCGGTAACGCGATTTTTTTAATGTCATACTGTTCCGCCGCTTTATTACCTAATTCATACAGGCGTAGCCCCAGATAATACTTGTCTTTTTCCTGGCGTAATAACCCATGCTCCACCATGCCGTTGAGCAAAGATGAGGTACTGCTTTTCGCAATCCCTGAATTTTGATGGATCTGGGTAAACGTTGCGCCATCGCACTCCAGAAGGTAAGCAAATACGCGCATAATTTTATCGAGAGCCGGAATAGATGTCGTAATCTTTTTCATATTATTATCAATTAATTATGGATTTTTCTGCTAATACTATACACCAGTACTCAACCCTTTTTCCATGACAGAGACCAAGTGCCGCTAACAGATTCAGCAGACGAATATCGGCATACCCCCCGAATATACCACGATAAAAAACGGGGCCGTTTGGCCCCGTTCTCAAGCGTTAAACCGCTACAACCGCACCGGATCAATATGCCAGATATTTTCGGCATACTCTTTGATGGTTCTGTCCGATGAGAAGTAGCCCATATTGGCAATGTTGAGCATCGCTTTCGTCGTCCACTCTTCCGGGCGACGATACAACTCATCCACCTTATCCTGGCAGTCCACGTAGCTGCGGTAGTCCGCCAGCACCTGATAGTGATCGCCAAAGTTAATCAGCGAATCTACCAGATCGCGGTAACGGCCTGGCTCTTCCGGATTAAAGACGCCGCTACCAATCTGCGTCAGTACCTGATGTAGCTCTTCATCTTTTTCATAATAGTCGCGAGGCTTATAACCCTGCCTGCGCAACGCTTCCACCTCTTCGGCAGTATTACCGAAGATAAAGATATTCTCCTCGCCGACATGCTCTTGCATCTCTACGTTCGCGCCATCCAGCGTACCAATGGTGAGCGCGCCGTTCAGGGCAAATTTCATATTACTGGTGCCGGAAGCTTCTGTCCCTGCCAGCGAAATCTGCTCAGACAGGTCGGCAGCGGGAATGATCACCTGCGCCAGGCTGACGCTGTAGTTCGGGATAAACACCACTTTCAGCTTGTCGCCAATCTGCGGATCGTTGTTAATCACTTTCGCCACGTCGTTGATCAGATGAATAATGTGTTTTGCCATGTAATAGGCGGAAGCCGCCTTACCGGCAAAAATATTCACCCGCGGCACCCAGTCGGCCTCCGGATTTTCTTTAATGCGGTTATAGCGGGTAATGACATGCAGCACGTTCATCAGCTGACGTTTGTACTCGTGAATACGCTTAATCTGCACGTCAAATAACGCTTTAGGGTTCACCACCACATTCAGTTGTTGCGCTATCACTACCGCCAGCCGCTTTTTATTTTCCAGCTTCGCCTGACGCACCGCATGATTGACCAGCGGATAATCACAATGCTGCTTCAGCTCGCTGAGCTGGCTAAGATCGGTACGCCAGGTACGACCAATATTCTCATCCAGCACGTCAGAAAGCGGCGGGTTTGCCAGCGCCAGCCAGCGGCGCGGCGTAACGCCGTTAGTGACGTTACAAAAACGGGTCGGAAAAATCTTCGCAAAATCCGCGAACAGCGACTGCACCATCAGGTTGGAATGGAGTTCAGAAACGCCGTTGACTTTATGGCTGACCACCACCGCCAGCCAGGCCATCCGTACCCGGCGGCCGTTCGACTCATCAATAATCGACGCGCGTCCAAGCAGGCTGGTATCGTTGGGATATTGCTCCTGCAACGTTTTCAGGAAATAGTCGTTAATCTCGAAGATAATCTGCAGGTGACGGGGCAGAATTTTCCCCAGCATATCGACAGGCCAGGTCTCCAGCGCCTCGCTCATCAACGTATGGTTGGTATAAGAGAAGACCTGACAGCACACCTCAAACGCGTCGTCCCAGCTAAATTTATGTTCATCAATCAGCAGGCGCATCAGCTCCGGAATTGAAAGCACCGGATGCGTATCATTGAGGTGAATGGCGATTTTATCCGCCAGATTCTCATAGGTTTTATGCAGTTGATAATGACGGTGCAGGATATCCTGTACCGTCGCCGAGACCAGAAAATACTCCTGGCGCAGGCGCAGCTCGCGTCCGGAATAGGTGGAATCGTCCGGATAGAGCACCCGTGAAACGTTCTCAGAGTGGTTTTTATCTTCCACCGCCGCAAAGTAGTCGCCCTGGTTGAATTTACCGAGGTTGATTTCACTACTGGCCTGCGCATTCCACAGCCGCAGTGTGTTAGTGGCGTCGGTGTCGTAACCGGGGATGATCTGATCATACGCGACGGCCAGAATCTCTTCCGTCTCAATCCAGCGCGCTTTTTTACCTTCCTGCTGAATGCGCCCGCCAAAAAGCACCTTATAGCGCGTATTGTGGCGCTTGAACTCCCACGGGTTGCCATATTCCAGCCAGTAATCCGGAGATTCTTTTTGCCGCCCGTCGACAATATTCTGCTTAAACATGCCGTAGTCGTAGCGAATGCCATACCCGCGACCCGGTAATCCTAGCGTCGCCAGCGAGTCCAGGAAGCAAGCCGCCAGCCGTCCTAAGCCGCCGTTGCCAAGCCCTGGGTCATTCTCTTCATCGATCAGCTCTTCGAGATCTAAGCCCATGGCCTCCAGCGCGCCTTTAACGTCGTCATAAATGCCCAGCGAGAGCAGCGCGTTAGAGAGAGTACGACCAATCAAAAACTCCATCGACAGGTAATAAACCTGCCGGGTTTCCTGCGATAATTGAGCTCGATTAGAACGCAGCCAGCGCTCCACCAGACGATCGCGCACCGCGAACAACGTGGCGTTCAGCCATTCGTGTTTATTGGCAATGACCGGGTCTTTACCAATCGTAAACATCAGCTTATAGGCAATAGAATGCTTAAGCGCCTCAACGCTGAGTGTGGGCGATGCATAAGTAAACGGAGCATTCATATAAATGATTCCTGGATGACTATTTCAAGCGATAGTACAGCTCGCGGTATGATTTCGCGGCAACTTGCCAGCTAAAATCCATCGCCATCGCCTGCCGTTGTACAAACCGCCAAAGCGAAGGCCGTGACCACAACACAAAAGCACGCCGAATCGCGCGTAGCAACGACCAGGCGTTACTGTCTTCGAAGACAAAACCGCTGGCGATACCGTCCGCCAGATTTTCCAGCGAACTGTCGGAGACCGTATCGGCCAACCCCCCGGTACGCCGCACCAGAGGCAGCGTGCCATACTTTAAGCCATATAACTGCGTTAAGCCGCACGGTTCGAAACGACTGGGCACCAGAATAACGTCCGCGCCGCCCATAATGCGATGCGAGAAAGCTTCGTGATAGCCGATCTGTACGCCAACCTGCCCTGGGTGTTCCGCCGCCGCCGCGAGGAACCCTTCCTGAAGCACCGGATCGCCCGCGCCGAGTAGCGCCAACTGCCCGCCCTGCTCCAGCAGCCCCGGTAACGCCTCCAGCACCAGATCCAGACCTTTCTGGTTGGTCAGACGGCTTACCACGGCAAACAGCGGCACTTTGTCGTTAACCTTCAACCCCATCGCAATTTGTAGCTGACGTTTGTTTTCCGCCTTCTCTTCCAGGGTATCGCGCGTGTAGCGCGACGCCAGCAGCAGATCGGATTCCGGATTCCAGATCTTCTCATCCACGCCGTTCAGTATGCCGGACAAGCGCCCTTCCAGATGACGCTGACGCAGCAAGCCTTCCATACCATAAGCAAACTGCGGTTCGGTAATTTCACGCGCATAGGTCGGGCTCACCGCCGTAATATGGTCGGCATAGTACAAACCGGCCTTCAAAAAGGAGAGTTGTCCGTTGAACTCCAGCCCATGCATATTAAAGAATGACCACGGCAGTTCGATGTCATCCATATGCTTTGCATAAAACATGCCTTGATAGGCCAGGTTGTGTACGGTAAAGACCGATTTCGCCGGCCGCCCGCGCGCCGCCAGATAGGCGGGCGCCAGCCCAGCGTGCCAGTCATGGGCGTGCACCACGTCGGGGCGCCAGAATGGATCAAGTCCGCAGGCCATTTCACAGCCGACCCACCCTAACAGGGCAAAGCGCAGCACGTTATCGGTATAGGCATATAAATTCGTATCGTGATAGGGACTGCCTGGACGCTCGTACAGATGCGGCGCGTCGATCAGATAAATGCCCACGCCGTTATAATGCCCGAACAGCAGCGATATCTTACCTGCGAAAGTATCGCGGCGGCTCACCACATGCGCGTCGGGTATCCCCCGACGGATATCGGGAAACCCTGGAAGCAGAACGCGAACATCAACATCATCCGCAATTTGTGCCGCAGGCAACGCGCCTATCACATCCGCCAGCCCCCCAGTCTTCAGCAGGGGGAACATCTCTGAACATACATGTAAAACCTGCATTATCGCTCCTGTTTGACCTGCAGTTTGCGCAGCATTTCACGCGTGACCAGTACAATACCTTCTTCTGAACGGTAGAAACGACGAGCGTCCTCTTCCGCATTTTCACCAATCACCATGCCTTCCGGGATAATACAGGCACGGTCAATAACACAGCGACGTAAACGGCAGGAGCGCCCTACCCAAACCTCAGGTAACAACACTGCCGAATCAATATTACAAAAAGAATTTATTCTCACCCGGGGGAAGAGCACAGATTGCACCACCACCGAACCGGAGATAATGCAGCCGCCGGAGACCAGCGAGTTCAGCGTCATACCGTGGCTACCGGAGCGGTCCTGCACGAATTTCGCAGGCGGTAGCGATTCCATATGCGTACGGATAGGCCAGTTCTGGTCATACATATCCAGCTCCGGCGTCACTGAGGCTAAATCCAGGTTCGCCTTCCAGTAAGCTTCCAGCGTACCTACATCGCGCCAGTACGGTTCGGCTTGCGGATCGGACTGCACGCAGGAGAGCGGGAAAGGATGCGCGTAAGCCATACCTTCGCGGGTGATTTTGGGGATAATGTCTTTACCGAAATCGTGGCTGGACGCGTCATCTTTATCGTCTGCCGCCAGCAATTCATACAGGTAATCGGCGTCAAAAACGTAAATGCCCATACTGGCCAGCGCTTTGCTGGCGTCACCAGGCATTGCGGGGGGATTCGCCGGTTTTTCGACAAAATCAATAATCTTGTCGCTTTCATCAACCGCCATCACGCCGAACGCCGTCGCTTCTTTGATCGGCACCGGCATACAGGCCACCGTGCAACGCGCGCCCTTTTCAACGTGATCGATCAACATACGCGAGTAGTCCTGCTTGTAGATATGATCGCCTGCCAGGATGACGACATATTCCGCTTTATAGCGACGAATAATATCCAGGTTCTGGGTCACCGCGTCTGCCGTGCCGCGATACCAGTTTTCGCCCTTCATACGCTGTTGAGCTGGCAGCAGATCGACAAATTCGTTCATCTCTTCGCTAAACAGTGACCAGCCGCGCTGAATATGCTGCACCAGCGTATGGGACTGATACTGAGTGATCACGCCGATACGGCGAATCCCGGAGTTCAGACAATTAGATAAGGCGAAATCGATGATGCGGAACTTCCCACCAAAGTGGACGGCTGGTTTGGCGCGTTTGTTCGTTAAATCTTTTAGACGCGTGCCGCGGCCGCCGGCCAGGATTAGGGCAACAGATTTCAATGGCAGCTGGCGCGCCAACATTACACGATCGTTCTTCTCTAAACTCACCATGATTAACTCCTTTTTTATCCTCTCTGGAACACACACAGTCCATGCGCAGGTCCCTGCCAGACCGCCGTTATCACCGGATTATCCTCTCCAGCGAATGGGGGAACGGCGCGCCATTCCCCTTCGGGTAAAACTATATCTGTCACCTCAAGCGTGGCATTTATCGCAATCAGAAAACGGTCCGACAACAGAATTTGCATCAGCTTAGGCCCGTTTTGCCACTCATCCGCACTCAAGGGTTGCGCGTTTTTATTTAGCCAACGCACGTTGCCATCGCCTTCTTCCCACCAGCTATTGCCGGTTAAAGCCGGTATCTGCTGACGCAAACGAATCAGCGCGGCGGTAAACGTGGTTAACCCACGATTTGCCTGCTGCCAGTCCAGCCAGGTTAAGGCATTATCCTGACAGTAGGCGTTATTGTTGCCGTGCTGGCTATGGCCGTGTTCATCGCCTGCCAGCAGCATCGGCGTTCCCTGAGAGAGCAGTAGCGTCGCCAGCAGGGCATGAATGCTGTCGCGCCGCCGCTCCATTAAATCAAGCGGACCGCCTAATCCTTCTTTACCATGATTGTCGCTGTAATTGCTGTTGGTGCCGTCGCGATTTTCCTCACCGTTCGCCTCATTGTGTTTCTGATTGAAACAGACGCAGTCCCGGAGCGTAAAACCGTCATGCGCCGTGAGCAGATTGACAGAGGCGCCGGGCGCGCGGCCATTGCGTTTAAACACATCGCTGGAAGCGGCGAAACGACAGGCAAATTCCCCGGTCGTCAGGTTACGCGGCAACCAGAATCGGCGGGCCGCATCGCGAAAATGGTCGTTCCACTCGGCAAACGGTGGCGGAAAATTCCCGACCTGATAGCCGCCCTCGCCAATATCCCACGGTTCAGCAATCAGCTTGACCGTTGATAACACAGGACACGCTTTAATCGCGGCGAACAGCGGCGCATCCTGGCGAAACGTCGGCGTGCGCCCCATGACGGACGCCAAATCAAAACGAAAACCATCGACATGACAGGTTTCCACCCAATAGCGCAAACACTCGCACGCGTATTCCACCACGCCGGGATGGCTTAAATTGAGCGTGTTGCCGCATCCCGTCCAGTTGTGATAATCGCCATCGTCCCTTATCCAATAATAGCTACGGTTATCAATTCCGCGCAGAGAGAAGGTTGGACCGTCCAGATCCAGCTCGGCGCTATGGTTTAATACGATGTCCAGAATGACCTCAATCCCCGCGCGATGCAGCGCTTTCACCGCATCGCGAAACTCGTCCAGCGCCATCTCGGGCGAACTGGCCCAGGCGGGATGCAGCGCGAACATCGCCATCGGGTTATAACCCCAATAATTGGTCAGCCCCATACGTTGCAGGCGCGGCTCGCTGGCAAACTGCGCCACCGGCAACAGTTCCAGCGCCGTAATGCCAAGCTGTTTGAAGTACGCCACCATGACCGGATGACCGAGCGCTTTATAGGTACCGCGTATCTCCTGGGGGAGTTCCGGATGCAGGTAGGTAAGCCCTTTGACATGCGCTTCATAGATGACCGTTTTTCCCCACGGCGTGCGCGGCGCGGCGTCATCTTCCCAGTCATAATGGTCGCTGATTACCACGCTTTTCGGCGCCACCGCCGCGTTATCGCGGTAGTCCGGTTCATCGTGTCCGCCGTGCAACAGCGGATGATCTTTTAGTTCGCCCTCGACCCGGCGCGCATAAGGGTCAAGCAGTAACTTCGCCGGATTAAACCGATGCCCCTGCGCTGGTTGCCACGGGCCATGTACGCGGTAGCCATAGCGCAAACCTGGCCTGGCGCCTGCCAGATAACCATGCCAGACATCGCCGCGACGTCCTGGCAGGTCATAGCGACGCTCATTCCCTCGGGAATCAAAAACGCACAGCTCTACGCGCTCCGCATGGGCGGAAAAGAGCGTGAAATTCACGCCATGACCGTCATACGTTGCGCCATGCGGCGTTGCTTCGCCGATCGCAAGCTGCGTCATTCCCCCTCCCGCATCAGCCAGATCGTCGCCAACGGCGGTAACGTCAGGTTAAGAGAGTGCTGACGGCCATGGCTTTCGATCTCATCGCTGTGCACCACGCCGCCATTGCCGGTGTTGCTACCGTGATAATGCATCGAATCAGTATTGAGAATTTCACGCCAGCGTCCCGGCTGGTTGATGCCAAAGCGGTAGTCGTGGCGAGGAACGGGCGTAAAGTTGCTGGCGACGATGATCTCGTTACCGGCTTTATCACGGCGTACAAAAATCAGTACCGAGCGTTCATTGTCATCGACCACCAGCCACTCAAAGCCGTAAGCATCAAAATCCAGCTCATGCAACGCTTTATGGTGGCGATAGGTGTGGTTGAGATCGCGTACCAGACGCTGAACCCCGTGGTGCCAGTTATCGCCCCCCTCCAGCAAGTGCCAGTCGAGGCTGGCGTCATGGTTCCACTCGCGTCCCTGGGCAAACTCATTCCCCATAAACAGCAGTTTCTTGCCGGGGAAGGCCCACATCCAGCCATAATAGGCGCGCAGGTTGGCAAATTTTTGCCACGCATCGCCCGGCATACGATCGAGAATGGATTTCTTGCCGTGAACCACCTCATCGTGCGACAGCGGCAGAACAAAGTTTTCGGTATGGTTGTACAACATACCAAAGGTCAGCTTGTCGTGATGATACTGGCGGTACACCGGGTCCAGCTTCATGTAGTCCAGCGTGTCGTGCATCCAGCCCAGATTCCACTTGTACCAGAACCCCAGCCCACCCGTTTCCGGTGGACGCGTCACGCCAGAGAAGTCTGTCGACTCTTCCGCCATGCTGACCGCGCCGGGCACCTGCTCGCCAATAATGCGGTTGGTATTACGCAGAAACTCAATGGCTTCCAGGTTTTCACGACCGCCGAACTCGTTCGGTATCCACTCGCCCTCTTTGCGGCTGTAGTCGCGGTAGATCATAGAGGCCACCGCATCGACACGCAGCGCATCAATCCCAAAACGCTCCATCCAGTACAGGGCGTTGCCCACCAGATAATTACTGACTTCACGACGACCATAGTTGTAGATCAGCGTATTCCAGTCCTGGTGATAGCCCTCGCGCGGGTCGCTGTGCTCATAGAGGTGGGTGCCGTCAAACTCCGCGAGGCTAAATTCATCGGACGGGAAATGGCCCGGCACCCAGTCGAGAATGACGTTAAGGCCCGCCGCATGGGCCGCATTGATGAAATAGCGGAAGTCGTCCCGCGTACCAAAGCGGCGGGTCGGCGCGTAGAGGCCGGTCGGCTGGTAGCCCCAACTGCCGTCAAACGGATGTTCGTTGACCGGCAAGAGTTCAAGGTGCGTAAAGCCCATCCATTTGGCGTAAGGCACAAGCTGATCCGCCAGCTCACGATAGCTCAGCCAGAAATTGTTATCCGTATGGCGGCGCCATGAACCTAAATGCACCTCATAAATCGAGATCGGCGCATCAAACTGATTGGCTTTTTGTCGTTCTTCGCCTGGCGTCACTTTCTCCGGCAGTCCGCAAATCATCGACGCCGTTTCCGGACGCATCTGCGCCTCAAAAGCATAGGGATCGGCTTTAATGCGCAGATTACCGTTCGCATCAAGCAGCTCGAATTTATACAGTTGTCCATTATGCGCGCCGGGGATAAACAGCTCCCAAATACCGCTCTCTTTGCGCAGACGCATCGGGTGGCGACGCCCATCCCAATAGTTGAATTGCCCGACAACCGAAACGCGACGAGCATTAGGCGCCCAAACGGAGAAACGGGTGCCGGTGACGCCATCCATCGTATCGGCGTGCGCGCCCAGCGTTTCATAAGGACGCAGGTGGGTGCCTTCCGACAATAGCCAGGCATCCATTTCCTGTATTAATGGACCAAAACGGTAAGGATCGTCGATGAGGTTCTGCTGTCCGTGCCAGGTCACGGCGAGCTGATAGCGAAAGAAATTTTTACGTCGGGGTAAAACGCCGCAGAAAAAACCGCGAGCGTCGAGACATTCCAGTTTGCCGACTTTACGTCCGGTTTTGGGTTCAATCACCCATACGTCGGTGGCGTCAGGTAATAGGGCGCGGACTTCTAGTCCGGCTTGGGTCTGGTGCATTCCGAGTACGGAAAAAGGGTCCGCAAAATGTCCTGCAATTAGCGCATTAATCACGTCTCTATCGATACGACTGGACATGGTTTGTCATCCTGTTTTGTGGCGTCACTCCATCTCACTGAATTCAACATCAGGTAGTGACACTTCTTTGACCTGAACGGCGCAGCACACTGTGCATCCTATCTGCGTCGTCCTACCTTCAGGTTAGGCTTAATACCCGTGGGATTAAGCTACCCTTAAAGAATAGCCAATGCTCTGCTTAACTCCTGATAAAAATGAAACATCTGCGTTTACTCCTGTATTACGCAAAAAAAGGGTGACGATGCACCCCTGGTTTAACACAAATTTCCCCGCCGGATGGCGGCGCTGACGCGCCTTATCCGGCCTACAGAACCACACGCAGGCCCGATAAGCGCTGCAATAGCTACTACGCCAACTGGCGCAGCATTCGACGCAGCGGCTCGGCGGCGCCCCATAACAACTGGTCGCCTACGGTAAACGCCGACAAGAACTCTGGCCCCATGTTCAGCTTACGCAGACGACCAACCGGCGTAGTCAACGTGCCGGTCACCGCCGCCGGGGTTAATTCGCGCATAGTGATATCACGATCGTTCGGCACCACTTTCGCCCACGGATTATGTGCCGCCAGCAGTTCTTCCACCGTCGGAATGGATACCTCTTTTTTCAGCTTGATGGTGAACGCCTGGCTGTGACAGCGCAGCGCGCCGACGCGCACGCACAAACCATCAACCGGAATCACAGAGGCAGTATTGAGAATCTTGTTGGTTTCCGCCTGGCCTTTCCACTCTTCGCGGCTCTGGCCGTTATCGAGCTGTTTGTCGATCCAGGGGATCAGGCTTCCCGCCAGCGGTACGCCAAAGTTATCAACCGGCAGCTCGCCGCTGCGGGTCAATGCCGTAACTTTGCGTTCAATATCAAGAATTGCGGAAGACGGCGTCGCCAGTTCATCGGCGACATGGCCATACAACTGACCCATCTGGGTTAACAGCTCGCGCATATGGCGCGCGCCGCCGCCGGAGGCGGCCTGATAGGTCGCGACGGATACCCAGTCAACGAGATTATGGGCAAAGAGACCGCCCAGCGACATCAACATCAGGCTAACGGTACAGTTACCGCCCACAAAGGTCTTCACGCCATTATTCAGGCCGTCGGTAATCACGTCCTGGTTGACCGGGTCGAGAATAATAATGGCATCATCTTTCATGCGCAGCGTAGAAGCCGCGTCAATCCAGTAACCCTGCCATCCGCTTTCGCGCAGCTTTGGATAAATTTCGTTGGTATAATCGCCGCCCTGGCAGGTCACGATGATATCGAGCGCTTTTAGCGCATCCAGATCAAAAGCGTCCTGTAGCGTGCCGGTGGAGGTGTCGCCGAAGGTGGGCGCCGCCTGTCCAAACTGGGAGGTAGAAAAGAAAACAGGGCGAATAGCGTCGAAATCGCGCTCCTCTACCATGCGTTGCATGAGAACAGAGCCGACCATTCCGCGCCAGCCGATAAAACCAACATTTTTCATAGCGTTTTTTTCCTGCAAAGAGATGTGCTGTGTATGCGCGCCAGTATCCTGTGGCGCATCCTTCACCATACAAAAAGCAGCCAAAGTCGCAAGTGAAATTAATCAATGATAGCGAAGCCATCAGTAATGCGACTTATCCTGCCTTACCGCGCAAGCAGAAAGTCCAGTGGCGATTATCAGGGAATTTGCGTTAGGAAGGGAATCATTTCCGTCGCTGTTTTATTGATCCTAATTATGGATCAGCGTAGAAATTTGCCTGCTTTTATGCGCGTACTGAAACATGGCGAGGCAAAATGTCGTTGGGCGATTGCCATGCACACCTCAATAAAAAACCGGGTAGCGATTACGCCTTACCCGGCTTACGGTGTCGATATGTGCCCGTTTCCAGGCCCGGTAAGCACCGCGCCACCGGGCAACAAGACTCAGCTCAGCAGTTGGAAAGCAATCATCCCGACAATCGCGCCGACCGTACCGAGGATAGTTTCCATCATCGTCCAGGTTTTTAACGTCTGCGCTTCGGTCGCGCCGGTAAATTTACCGAACAGCCAGAAGCCAGCGTCGTTAACATGAGAAACCACAATTGAACCGCCGGCGATACAGATAGAGAGCGCAGCCATCTGCGCGCCGGAGAAATTCAGTTGCTCTATGACCGGCATCACCAGACCGACCGCGGTTAAACACGCCACGGTCGCGGAACCCTGAATGATGCGCACTGCCGCCGCCAGCACAAAGCAGGTAATGGCAATCGGCAGTCCCATACCGGTTAACGCTTCGCCCAGCGCCGGGCCGACGCCGGAGTCAACCAGTACCTGTTTGAACACCCCGCCTGCGCCAATCACCAGCAGGATAATGCCCGCCGGTTGCAGCGCGTGGCCACAGATTTCCATCACTTTGTCTTTCGGCATCCCCTGACGCATCGCCAGGCCATAAATCGCTACCAGACAAGCGACCAGAATCGCAGTGAAGGGGTGACCGATAAACTCAAACCATTCGTAAGCGGTGGAACCTTCCGGCACAAAACGCGCGGCGATCGTTTTCAGCCCTACCAGCACCAACGGCAGCAGGATCAGCGACAGGCTGAAGCCGAAAGAAGGCATTTTACCTTCACCCAGATGCGGCTCGGTAATGTCGTCAGGAATACGCAGCTCAACGTAACGGCTGATAAAATTCCCCCACAGCGGCCCGGCGATAATCATGCCAGGAATAGCGGCGCACAGCCCAATCAGGATCATCCAGCCGAAATCAGCATGCATCTGGGAAGCCAGCAGCATCGGCGCAGGCCCAGGCAACAAAAACGCCGCGGCTGCCGCCACGCCCGCAAACAGCGGAATGACCAGCTTCACCAGGTTTGTGCCGGTATGACGCGCCATAGAGAATGCCACACTTATCAGCAGCACAATCGCCACTTCAAAGAACAGCGGAAGCGCACAAATCAGCCCGGCCAGGCCAATCGCATAGTGCGCGCGGTTATGGCCAAAGGATTTAAGCATCTTGACGGCTATCTGATCGACCGCGCCGGTTTCATGCAGAATCTTGCCGAACATCGCCCCCAGCGCGACCACAATCGCCAGGAATCCCAGCGTGCCGCCCATCCCTTTTTCCATGGTCGCGGCGATTTTATCAAGCGGCATCCCTGAAAAAAGCCCCGCGCCCATCGAGACGACCATTAACGCGACGAAGGCGTGCATACGCGCCTTCATCACCAAAAACAGCAGCAGTAAGACGGAACCGACGGCGGTTAAAACCAGTGTTAATGTACTCACAGCGTACTGCCTTTATTGATGACCTCAATGGTGCTCGCCACGACGCCTTCCAGCGGCTGGTCGATATCCACCACCAGAACATCGCGTTCGTCGGCACCCGGCTCTTGCAGCGTTTCAAACTGCGTCACCAGCATTTGGGTTTTGAAGAAATGACCTTTGCGCGCTTTCAGACGGCTTTCAATGACGTCGAAATCACCTTTCAGATAGATAAAGGAGAGGTTCGGGTTTCCCTCGCGCAGCAGGTCGCGATAATGTTTTTTCAGTGCGGAGCAGACGATCAGCGAGATTTTATTGGTACGCTGCATCGCGAAAGCGGCGTCGTTCAGCGCCTGTAACCACGGTTTGCGGTCATCATCATTCAACGGCTCGCCGGAAGCCATTTTTTCAATATTGCAGCGCGGATGCAGAAAATCGCCGTCCAGAAACGCGGCATGAAGCTGATGCGCCACGGCGCTTGCGACAGCGGATTTACCGCTGCCTGATACGCCCATCAGAACGTAAACGTGGTGATCATGATTAGTCGTGCTCAAAGCGGGCCCCCACTCTACAAGTTGCAAAATTTGTTACGGGTAACTGTTATCGGTAACATTGTCCAACCGCACCATTCACGACGCAATGACCATTCGTGCCAAAAGTGAATAAGTGTGAGCTACTTCAAAGTTGTCAGACTAAATAGATCCGCCCGGTGACAAGGTGAAACCTAAATCTAACATTTTCGGCGTGACCGTTTCGCCGCGAATGCGAGCCAACAGGCGTTCCGCGCCAATGCTGCCCATTCGCTCGCGCGGCGTCAGGACGCTTGCCAGACGCGGTTCCATCACCTGGCCGATGTCATGACCGTGGAACCCGGCGATCGCCATGTCGTCCGGGATTTTTAGCCCCAGGCGCTGGCATTCGAAGGCCGCCCCCACCGCCAGGTCATCGTTGGTGCAAAAAATACCGTCAAGCTGTGGGTATTCACGTCGCGCCTGGCGCATGAGTTCGATACCGGAAGAGTAGGATGAAGATTGCTCCATCATCACACTGTAAGGAACCAGGCCTGCGTCCCGCATCGCCTGTTCATAGCCCTTCTGCTTGATGATAGTACGTTCGTCGAGGCGCGCCCCCAGATAGGCGATATGACGATGACCACGCGCGATAATCGCGGCGGTCATCTGACGGGCGGCCTCGAAGTTGTCAAAACCGACGGCAATATCGAGACACGGCGACTGGCTGTCCATCAGTTCCACCACCGGAATCCCGGCGACTTCGATCATTTTTAAGGTGCGCGGCGTATGGGTACGCTCAGTGAGGATCAGGCCGTCGATATTCCAGGAGAGCATCGATTCCAGGCGCTCCTGCTCCATCTCCGGTTTATAGCCGTAGTGCGCCAGCATGGTTTGATAACCATGCGCGTCGGTGACAGCCTCAATGCCGCGTAACACTTCCGCAAAGACCTGGTTGGTTAAAGACGGCAGCAGAACGCCAATGGCGCGGCTGGTGGCGTTGGAAAGAATGTCAGGCGCGCGATTAGGAATGTACCCGAGCTCATCAAGCGCAGCCGCAATTTTACCCCGCAGCGCGACGGAGACCTGCTCCGGATTACGCAAAAAACGGCTGACCGTCATTTTGGTCACGCCCACGCGGTCGGCTACATCCTGAAGTACGGGTCTTTTCTTTTTCATCGTCCTGAAAGGTATAAAAGGGATAGATTTGCCCAGTTTACCACGGACGTGCGGAATTAATGACAAACGATGAAAAGCCGGATGGCAACGCTTTCGCGTCTTATCCGGCCTACAAAAGGTTACAGCACGTTAAACTGGCGGCAAGTCAAACAGCAACACTTCACTGTCGCTGTCGGCATGAATCGAGATTGCCTGCTCATCCCAAATCGCCAGGCCGTCGCTGGTGGTGGCTTTGGTGCCGTTAATGGTCACGTTACCTTTTACCACCTGGATCCAGACGCGGCGCTCAGCGGCAATCTGATGCACCGACTGCTCATCTTTGAGCTGCGCCCAGCGGTACAGCTCCATATCCTGGTGGACCTTCAGCGAACCATCGCGAGCATCTGGCGAAAGCACCAGTTGCTTGCCCTGCGCGGCGTCGAAGCGGCGCTGTTCGTAGCGCGGCGTGATGCCGGTTTCTTGCGGAATGATCCAGATCTGGTACAGCCGCAGACGATCCGTTTTGCTCGGGTTGTACTCGGAGTGGCGAACGCCGGTCCCGGCGCTCATAATCTGGAATTCACCGGCCGGAACCTGTTCTTTATTGCCCATACTGTCCTGGTGTTCTACGGCGCCTTCCAGTACATAGGTCAAAATTTCCATGTCTTTATGCGGATGCGTGCCGAAACCCTGGCCTGCGTCGATCACATCGTCGTTAATCACACGCAGCGCCGAGAACCCCATAAAGTTCGGATCGTAATAATCGGCAAAAGAAAAGGTATGCCAGGAGTCAAGCCAGCCATGATTCGCATGACCGCGGTCGTTTGCTTTGCGTAAGTAGATCATTGTGTTCACCCCCAGATGTTTTCGATGGAATAAGTGTGGACTCATTCCGTCCGGGATCATAGAGGGTGAAAATTGACTCCTCTGTTCAAAAAATATGAATAAGCGCAGAGGAGTCTGTAAGGGCTATTTAGCGAGGGTTATCGTCGCAGGCGTTGCCTGTTCGAAAGCACGTTCGAGGATTTCCAGGTTGGTAAGAACTTCAGATTCCTTGACGTAATTAGGCGTACCGACGGTCAACGTCTGGTACAGCGCATCATAGACGCGACCATAGTCACCCGTTTCCGGTTTCACCTCTTCTTTCACCGTAACGCCGTCGTCATTGACATACTCCAGCACACCGACGGATTCGTCAGCGGCAAAACCCGGCTCGCCAGGCATAATGTTCGCTTTCAGGCTGGTTTCTTGTTGATCGATACCGTATTTCACAAACGAACCTTTGGTGCCGTGAACAATAAACTTCGGATAGTCGATTTTCACCAGATGGCTGGTTTTAACGATAGCCTTCAAATCGCCATAAAACAGTTGCGCTTCAAAGGTGTCATCCGGATTCGCTTTATTACGCAGGCTACGAATGTCATACGCGACATGATCCGGGCGGCCAAATAGCGAAATAATTTGATCCATGGTGTGGACGCCAAGTCCATAGAATGCGCCGTCCTGCGGCAGGCCCGGTTTGGTTTCTGCTACCGGGCGGTAATAATCGAAATGGCTTTCAATTTCGACAATCTTGCCCAGTTTGCCGCTCTCTATCGCTTTTTTAGCCGTGAGAAAACAGGAATCAAAACGACGATTCTGATACGGCGTAACGGTCAGTCCTTTGCTTCGCGCCAGGTCGAACAACACTTTTGCCTCCGCCAGCGTCGGCGTGAAAGGTTTCTCAACCAGCACATTTTTACCCGCTTCCAGCGCGCGTTTGGCGTATTCGAAATGGCTGTCAGCATGCGTACAGACGATCACCAGCTTTACCTGCGGATCGCCCAACACCTCATCCAGATCGCTGGTGAAGTGAATATGTGAATACTGTGGCGCCTGCTCTTCCGGTTTAGCGTGACGACGGAAAATATGCGCGACATGCCAGGTATCTTTCCGATTCAGAACGTAGGGGAGATGGTAACGGGTGGTGCTTTTGCCGAATCCAATAAATGCGCAGTGTAAGGTCATGAGACGATCCTTTTGAAGATGATTGTCTACACCATAGCGCAAAGCGTGAGGAGACTGAATGTTGGATTCTTTGCCGGATGCGGCGTTGCCTTTTTGGGCCTACAAAAGCAGATGCCTCAAGATCGGGCGTAAGTGGCGCAGGCAGATTGTTCACGGCAAGCGCGCAGGGCCCGGAGCGTACTAAATGTACGTGAGGAGCACGAGCACTTCCCGGGGACAAAATGACAAGTAAGCCAGGCTGAAACAAAACCCAAAAAAAAAGCCAGCAAAAGCTGGCCAAAATAATACTGGAAGCAATGTGAGCAATGTCGTGCTTTCAGGTTCTCCGTAGGGGTTCCCCTGAATGCAAGGCAATAATAATCATTCTCATTCGCACTTGTCTACTTCTTTTTGCAAAAAAATGCAGTTGACGGAATTTTCTTTCTCAGCGAGTGTAAATACACAATTACCCCTGCAGGAGATAAGGAATGAGTGAAATAGTGATACGCCACGCTGAACCGAAAGATTACGACGCCATTCGTCAGATCCACGCCCAGCCGGAGGTGTACCACAACACGCTACAGGTTCCTCATCCTTCCCTCGAAATGTGGCAGGCGCGGCTAACCGAGCAAGCCGGGGTTAAACAACTGGTTGCCTGCATTGACGATATTGTCGTTGGCCATCTTTCTATTCAGGTCACCCAACGTCCCCGTCGCAGCCACGTGGCCGATTTTGGTATCTGCGTGGATGCCCGGTGGCACAATCGCGGCATTGCCAGCGCGCTGATCCGCACGATGATCGACATGTGTGACAACTGGCTGCGCGTTGACCGTATCGAGTTAACGGTGTTTGTTGATAACGAGCCCGCGGTGGCGGTGTATAAGAAGTACGGCTTTGAAATCGAAGGCACTGGTAAGAAATACGGCCTGCGCAACGGTGAGTACGTTGATGCGTACTTTATGGCGCGCGTGAAATAACGCTTCCCCGCCCCACCCTGTGGGGCGAAACGTCACAAACCTTCACAACATTCCAGTTATTGCAACCTACTTCCCCTATATCAAAACAATAACCATCTGAATTTCATGGTTATTACCACTTTAAGCTTTATCACCGTTTTTTCCGTAATTTTAGCAATATTAATATTACATTTTTGTTTTTTTTTGGTTTCTGCCATCACTTTATGGTGACAATCACAACAATATACTCCTCCCGGGACTAATTTAACCACGGTGAGGTAAAAAATGAAATTTGAACGCCATCATAGAATATTGAAGGAACTCAGTATTTCGGGAGTTGTAAAAGTTTCAAATCTGGCGAAAAGTCTCAAGGTAACAAAGGAAACTATTCGTTCAGATCTCAATGAACTTGCCGGACAGGGATATCTTACTCGCTGTCATGGTGGTGCATTTATTACCCTTGATTCTCTTGATAACGTCGCAAAAAATGAAATTGCTTATGTGCTGGAAAAATATGAATCAGCGCAGAAAATAAAAAAAGGTCTCTCTGCCATGAAAAATAATGTATGTGTTATTGGCTCGTTCAATGTTGATATTATCAGTTATCTACCGAGATTACCCTCAACGGGAGAATCATTGCTGGCCGATAAATTTATTTTTTCACCCGGCGGTAAGGGATGTAATCAGGCATTAGCAGCAAGCTATGCCGACTCTGATGTGCATTTTATTACTAAAGTAGGCTCAGATCATTTTAGTGATTACGCCATTAATTTTATAAACTCATCAAAAATCCATAAAAGTGTTATCTACCAGACCAAAGAAACACAAACAGGTACAGCAACCATCATGGTGAATGGAGATACCGGAGATAACGTCATCGCTATTTACCCTGGCGCCAACATGACAATTTCCCCTGATGAAATCACCATTCAGAAAGAAGCCATTGTTCATTCAGATATTGTTCTTGTCCAACTGGAGACGAATTACGAAGCGCTGCAGCAAACAATTCGTCTCGCACAAAAAAATGACATACCGGTCATCATCAATCCAGCGCCGTACAATGACATGGTTAACACCATCATTGATAACATTGACTATATTACACCAAATGAAACGGAAGCCGGCCTGCTGGCCAATATGGCGGTTAATGATATCGAATCAGCCAAATGCGCGGCCAAAATTATTCATCAGAAAGGCGTCAAAAATACCATTATTACATTAGGTAGCAAAGGTTCGCTTGCTTATGATGGCACACAATTCATCTATTCCCCGGCATTTCCGGCAGTTGTAAAAAATACGGCGGGAGCGGGTGACGCTTTCAATGGCGCCCTCGCATCTGGTCTTGCAAAAGGAAAGTCACTGGCATCCGCATTGTGCTACGCCAGCGCATTTGCCTCACTTGCGGTTGAAACGCCTAATGCCTCTGATATGCCGGAAAACGACTCCGTTCTTCATCGTATTCAGGGTTCACATTACAAACAAACTATCTCTACTCACTAAATCAAGGAGCAGACTATGAACAATACGCAGAAAAAACTAAAGGTGCTCTTTATTGGAGAATCCTGGCATATTCATATGATTCATTCAAAAGGTTATGACAGTTTCACCTCCAGTAAATATGAAGAAGGCGCCACATGGTTACTGGAATGCTTGAGGAAGGGCGGCGTTGATATTGATTACATGCCTGCCCACACGGTACAAATTGCCTTTCCAGAGAGTATTGACGAATTAAACCGTTACGATGTGATTGTTATTAGCGACATTGGTAGTAATACCTTCCTGTTGCAAAACGAGACATTTTATCAGCTAAAAATAAAACCAAACGCTCTGGAGTCCATTAAAGAGTACGTCAAAAATGGCGGTGGACTACTCATGATTGGCGGTTATCTGTCATTTATGGGTATTGAGGCAAAAGCCAATTATAAGAACACCGTTCTTGCTGAGGTTCTGCCAGTTATTATGCTTGATGGCGATGACCGGGTAGAAAAGCCCGAGGGTATCTGTGCTGAGGCTGTCTCACCTGAACATCCTGTTGTTAACGGGTTCTCAGATTATCCGGTATTTCTTGGATATAACCAGGCCGTCGCCAGAGACGATGCCGATGTCGTATTAACAATAAATAATGACCCATTGTTAGTGTTCGGTGAATACCAACAGGGTAAAACCGCCTGCTTTATGAGTGACTGCTCCCCACACTGGGGAACCCAGCAGTTTATGTCATGGCCATTTTATACCGACCTGTGGGTCAACACGCTTCAATTCATCGCCAGAAAATAAAAAACAATGGAGTAACGAAAGTTACTCCTTTTATAAAATATAAGGATTGATGTATGAACAAGAATAAGTACTCAACCCCCTTACTGATGCTTGCCACCATCTTAGCCGGTATGCTTTCCCCGATGCAGTCTGCCGTTAATGGGCAGTTAGGACATTGGTTACAAGACGGTAATGCTTGCGCAGTAATCTCGTTTGCCAGCGGTCTGGTCGTCATGTTTTTTATTATTATTGCGCGCAAAGAAACACGCCAGCAATTCGTCTCAATCCCTACTCTGATTAAAAAGAGAAAAATCCCGCTATGGAATTGGTTTGCAGGATTATGCGGGGCGATGGTCGTATTTTCTGAAGGCGCATCCGCCAGCGCGCTGGGCGTTGCCACCTTTCAAACGGCATTAATTTCCGCTCTGCTTCTTTCCGGCCTGCTGTGCGACCGTTTTGGCATCGGTGTGGAGGAGAAAAAATATTTTACGCCATGGCGCATTACTGGCGCATTGTTCGCCGTTATCGCCACCATTTTTGTCGTGTCGCCACAGTGGCACTCAACCTCGTTTATCCTGCTCGCTATCCTCCCCTTTTTGGCAGGGTTACTCGCTGGCTGGCAGCCTGCGGGGAATGCTAAAGTCGCCGAGGCAACGGGCTCCATGCTGGTGTCCATTACATGGAACTTCATCGTCGGCTTTTGTGTCCTGGGCGCGGCGCTGGCGATACGTATCGCATTAGGCCATGTCACCATCCAGTTACCCGATACATGGTGGATGTATCTCGGTGGTCCGCTGGGTCTGCTGTCCATCGGGCTAATGGCGATTCTGGTGAGAGGCTTAGGACTATTGATGCTGGGCGTAGCGTCAACAGCAGGACAACTGCTTGGCTCAGTGCTAATTGATGAATTGATCCCTTCATTAGGCAATACGGTCTACCTGGTCACCATCATCGGTACGCTGTTCGCGTTAGTCGGTGCGATTGTGACCACCATCCCTGAATACAGAGCATCCAAAATGGCGCAAAGAATGGAGGTGTCAGAATGAAAGGTTTCCTGCAAACCGTAACAGGCCCGGTGGCGCATACGGATATGGGGCTGACGCTACCGCATGAACATCTGTTTAACGATCTGTCTTCGGTCGTAGACGAGCCACATTATGCTTTTTCACAGCAACTGGTGGGAAAGAAAGTCAGTGCTGACCTGCAGTGGGGGCTGAAACACGACCCATACTGCTGCGCCGATAACATGGACCGCAAAGAGATTGATGATGTTATCTTCGAAATCAATAACTTTATGTCTTTGGGCGGCAGGACGATTGTCGACGCCACCGGATCAGAATCCATTGGACGGGACGCCTCAGCGCTGCGAGAAGTTGCCTTAAAAACGGGTTTGAATATCGTTGCGTCATCCGGACCTTATCTGGAGAAATTTGAAAGTACCCGGATCCATAAACCTGTTGAGCTGTTAGCCTCACTCATTGATAAAGAACTGAATCAGGGTATTGGCGAGACGGATATTCGCGCTGGCATGATCGGTGAAATCGGCGTATCTCCCGCGTTTACCCAAGCGGAGCGTAACAGCCTGCGGGCAGCGTCTCTGGCACAATGTAACAACCCCCACACGGCGATGAATATCCATATGCCAGGGTGGCTGCGGCTGGGGGATGAGGTGCTGGATATCGTGCTGGAAGAAATGAACGTCTCTCCGGCAAAAGTCTCGCTGGCGCATTCGGACCCTTCAGGAAAAGATGTCGTCTATCAACGTAAAATGCTCGACCGCGGCGTATGGCTTGAATTTGACATGATTGGTCTGGACATCACCTTTCCAAAAGAAGGTGTCGCGCCGGGCGTTCAGGAGACCGCAGATGCAGTAGCGAATCTGATTGCACTGGGTTACGCCGACCAAATCGTTTTAAGCCATGATGTTTTTCTCAAACAGATGTGGGCGAAAAATGGCGGAAATGGCTGGGGGTTTGTCCCGAATGTCTTCCTCGCCTATCTGGCTGCTCGCGGAGTAGACAACGATACTCTGCGCAAGCTTTGTATTGATAATCCAGCCCGATTACTCACGGCATAATCTGCAAATAGCCCGGTGTCTGACACCGGGCCTGGAATTAAAAATCAGTATCCCGCCGTTAAATCATCCACGGAACGCGGGTCAGACGCGCCATACAGTTCGCCATCCGGTCCAACCATAATACTTTGGGTGCTGCCCATCGCTTCTTTCAGCGCCACTTTCTGCCCTTTCTGTTCCAGCAACTTTAGCGTATCGGGGCTGAAGCCCTTTTCTACCCGCAGTTCGTCCGGCAACCATTGATGATGGAAACGCGGCGCGTTGGTCGCTTCGGCGACGTTCATGCCAAAATCAATGCTATTCACTACCATTTGCAGCACAGTAGTGATGATTCGACTCCCGCCAGGGCTGCCGGTCACCAGCCAGGTTTTGCCCTCTTTAACGACGATAGTCGGCGACATCGACGACAGCGGACGCTTCTTCGGACCGACCGCGTTAGCATCGCCGCCCACCAGGCCATAAACATTAGGTACACCGGGTTTAGCAGAAAAATCATCCATTTGATTATTCAGCAGAATACCGGTATTTCCCGCCACAATTCCTGTGCCGAAGGTGGTGTTCAGGGTATAGGTCACCGCCACAGCATTGCCGTCTTTATCCACCACCGAGAAGTGGGTGGTCTGGTTGCTTTCATACGGGGCGAGCTTGCCCGGTTTTATCTGGCTGGAAGGTTTGGCCTTGTTGATATCAATTTGATCGGCCAGCGTTTTCGCATAGGCTTTGTGGGTCAGCGCCTGCCACGGCACTTTCACAAAGTCCGGATCGCCCAGATACTCTGAGCGGTCAGCGTAGGCGTATTTTTCCGCTTCCGCCATGATTTGCATGGCATCGGCGCTGCCAAAGCCGTACTTCTTCATGTCGAAATTTTCAAGAATATTAAGGATCTGTACGATGTGAATACCGCCCGAGGATGGCGGCGGCATGGAGAAGACCTGATACCCGCGATAGTCACCGCTGATTGGCGTACGCTCAACGGCTTTATAGCTGGCTAAATCCTCTTTGATCATCAGACCGCCGTTCTTGTGCATTTCTCCGGCAATCTGGTCAGCAATCGCCCCTTTATAAAACGCATCCGGGCCGTTTTCGGCAATCATTTCCAGGCTTTTCGCCAGATTCTTCTGGACCAGCTTATCGCCTTTTTTCAGCGGCTCGCCGTCTTTCCAGAAAATGGCTTTGCTGTTCTCATGGTTGGGGATCACTTCGCTGCCGTAAGTTTTTAAGTCGTCGGCCAGCGCATCGTTAACCACAAAACCCTCTTCCGCCAGCTTCATCGCCGGACGCACCACTTTATTCAGCGGCATCGTGCCGTATTTCTCCAGCGCCAGCGAGAACCCCGCCACAGTACCCGGCGTACCGGATGCCAGATGCGACGTCAGCGACTTTTTCGCATCGGCGTTACCCTGATCGTCGAGGAACATATCACGGGTCGCGCCAGCAGGCGCCATTTCACGAAAATCGATCGCCGTGGTAGCGCCATCTTTAGTGCGCAGCAGCATAAATCCTCCGCCGCCCAGATTCCCGGCTTGCGGATGCGTGACAGCCAGCGCATAGCCCACGGCGACGGCGGCATCCACGGCATTACCGCCCTGCTTTAAGATATCCACGCCAACCTGCGTCGCCATTGCATCCACGGACGCCACCATCCCTTGCGTCGCCCGCACAGGATGAAAGACATCTTCTTCAACACCATAGGAGACTGGCGGCGCGACGGGAGGATTGGCCACCGCGCTAAACGTCCCCCCGGCCAGCAGAGCGGCGATCGCCACCCAGCGCATAAACGTTGGTTTCATCGTTGTTTTTCTCCAGATAAATGGGTGTATGTCCCGTTTAATCCTGGCCCACAACGCTTAAAAAATCATCATCATGGCGAAATAGAGGTACACTTAAAAAGAGGCCTCATCGGGAGGAGACGACAATGAAACGCTTACTACTTATTACGGCTTTGTTACCCTTTGCTGTATTGGCCCAGCCAATTAACACTATGAATAATCCTAATCAGCCAGGTTATCAGATCCCCAGCCAGCAGCGTATGCAGACGCAGATGCAAACGCAGCAGATTCAGCAGCAGGGTATGTTGAAACAACAGATGCAAACGCAGGCGCGCAGCCAGCAGCAAAATCTACAGTCGCAGTTGAATGCCAATACGCAGCGGGTTCAGCAGGGACAGCCGGGCAACGGTATGCTCGGTCAGCAAACGCTGCCCAATACGCAGGGCGGAATGCTCAGCGGCAGCGGAAATCCGGACCGGATGCTAAACCATTCCCAGCCAATGTTGCAGCAGGACAGCGGGACGCCGCAGCCTGACATCCCGCTGAAAACCATCAGCCCTTAAAACTGACGGCCCTTAAAACTGAAAGTGAGGGCCGATGTCATCAATGCGATCGGTGCAGATACAATCCACGCCCCAGCGCAGCAGCTCTGCCGCCCGCTGGGGCTGATTGACGGTATACACCAGAATCCGCAGACCCGCGGCCTTAATCTCTTGCACTCGCGTCTCATCGAGTAATTTATGGTTGAGATGGAGGGAAACACAGCCCAGACGGGTCGTCAGTTCACGCCAGTCTTCACGCCATTTATCCAGCAGTAACCCGCGCGGCAGTTCAGGTGCTGCCGCCTGCGCCGCTTCCAGCGCCTCTATCTCAAAGGAAGAAAGCAGCGGCGGCGTCATCCCGGCCCACAGTTCGCGGGCGGCCAACGCCACGACGCGTCCTGTTAGCCTTTCGCTCCCCGTTGTCGGTTTGATCTCAATATTCGCCATCATGCCGTGTTTACGGCAGCGCTCCGCCACCTGCGAGAGCAGCGGCAGCGGCTCGCCTTTAAATTCGCCGCTAAACCAACCGCCAGCGTCCACACGCAATAAATCCTGCCAGTTCAACTCGCCCGCCACGCCCCAACCGTTGCTAGTGCGCTCCAGGTTATCGTCATGCAGCAGGAAAATTTCGCCGTCTTTCGACAGCTTGGCATCAAACTCAATCATGGTGTGCCCGTATCGCGCGCCCACGTCAATCGCCGCCAGAGTGTTTTCCGGCGCCAGTTTACCGCCGCCGCGATGGGCGACAATGTGGGGATAAGGCCAGTTACTCATACACGTTGTCCTGTTTCGCCATCAAAAAGATGCCGCTGATGTTCCGGCAGATGCAGCCATAGCGTACTGCCCGCCGCCGGGCGCTGCTGATGCGCCAACCGCACCACCAGTTTCTGATCGCCCCAGCGCCCATGCGCCAGATTATCCGCGCCCAGAATCTCCAGCGTATCTACCGTTAGCGGCACGCCGCCTTCCGCCTGCGAGCTTAACGCAATATGCTCCGGTCGGATACCCAGCGTCATGTTACGTCCGGCATGACCCCGATAGTCCGCACCTATCGGTAACGCCAGACCGCCAGGCAATTCGAAACGGTCGCCGGAAGCGCTGATAACGCCATCCAACAGGTTCATCGCCGGGCTGCCGATAAAGCTCGCCACGAAGCGACTGGCCGGTTTTTCATATACCTCTACCGGCGTGCCAATCTGTTCTGCGACACCTTTATTCATCACCATCACCCGCTGGGCCAGCGTCATCGCCTCTACCTGATCGTGAGTAACATAGAGCGAGGTGGTACGAAGACGACGATGCAGATGCTGTAACTCCAGACGCATCTGCACGCGCAGCTTGGCGTCGAGGTTAGAGAGCGGTTCGTCGAATAAGAAGACTGCCGGCTCGCGGACGATCGCGCGCCCCATTGCCACGCGCTGCCGTTGACCGCCGGAAAGCTCGCGTGGACGGCGTTTAAGCAGGCCGTCCAGCTCCAGAATGCGCGCCGCCTCCCGCACGCGTTCTTCAATATGCGCTTTGCTCATACCGCGAATTTTTAGTCCCCACGCCATGTTCTCCTCTACGCTCATATGGGGATAGAGAGCATAGTTCTGAAATACCATCGCGATGCCGCGATCTTTGGGTTCCATCTCGGTGACACGTTTGCGATCAATCCAGATATCGCCGCTGGTCACGCGTTCCAGACCGGCCACCATCCGCAACAACGTTGATTTGCCGCAGCCGGACGGCCCGACCATCACGATAAATTCGCCATCCGCCACGTCCAGCGTCAGCGGTTGAATGACCTGGGTTTTGCCGTCCCAGCTTTTGGTTACTGCCTGTAGTTTTAAACCAGCCATTTTATTTCTCACTATCGACCAGGCCACGCACAAACGCGCGCTGCATGGCTAAAACGATGACAACCGGGGGAATAAGGGTCAGCAGCATTGCCGCCATCACCTGGTTCCATTGCGTGGTACCTTCGCCAGTGGCGATCATCCCTTTGATACCCGCTACGGCAGTGCCAAGATTCACGTCGGTGATAATCAACAGCGGCCACAGATACTGGTTCCAGCCGTAGATAAAGGTGATGACGAATAACGCCGCCAGGTTGGTTTTTGACAGCGGCAACACGATGTCGCGGAAAAAGCGCATCGGCGACGCGCCGTCAATACGGGCCGCCTCCACCAGTTCATCCGGAAGCGTCATAAAGAACTGACGAAACAGGAAAGTGGCGGTAGCGGACGCCATCAGCGGTAGCGTCAGACCGGCATAGCTGTCGAGCATTTTCAGGTTGGCGATCACTTCCACCGTCGGGAAGATACGCACTTCAACCGGCAACATCAGGGTGATAAAAATCATCCAGAAGAACAGGTTACGCAGGGGAAAACGAAACCAGACGATGGCGAATGCGGAAAGCATAGATACCGTGATTTTGCCTACCGTAATGCTGAACGCCATAATGAAACTGTTAAGCATCATCAGCCAGAATGGCGCGCTATTAACACCGACGCCGTTGACCCAAATAGTTTTGATATTCTCCAGTAACTGCGTGCCGGGAAGCAGCGTCATCGGCGTCTCAAACACCGCGCGGTCGTCCAGCGTCGCCGCGACAAACGCGACATACAGCGGAAACAAAATGACCGCGATCCCCAGAATCAGCATGGTATGGCTGAATATTGTCAGCCCGCGACGATTCTCTATCATTGGTAACGCACCTTACTTTCCACATAGCGGAACTGCACCACCGTCAGAATGATGACGAGGAACATCAACACCACCGACTGCGCGGCGGACGCCGAGAGATCCAGGCCGGTAAACCCTTCGCGATAGATCTTATAAATCAGCGTCGTGGTGGCTTGTACCGGCCCGCCGGCGGTCGCGGCGTCGATCACCGGGAAGGTGTCGAAAAAGGCATACACCAGGTTGACCACCAGCAGGAAGAAACTGACCGGCGCAATAAGCGGCAAAGAAAGCCGGAAGAAACGACGAATCGGCCCGGCGCCGTCAATGGCCGCCGCTTCCACCAGCGAGCGGGGAATGGATTGCAGCGCGGCAAAGAAGAATAAAAAGTTGTAACTAATCTGCTTCCAGACTGACGCAAATACCACCAGGAACATCGCCTGACCGCTGTTTTGCGCGTGGTTCCAGTCATAGCCGAATTCGCCGAGGAAATGGGTGATTAATCCCCGCCCTGGGTTAAACAGGAAAATCCACAATACGGCGGCGACGGCGGGCGCGACGGCATAAGGCAGCAGCATCAGCGTCTGATAAAAACGGCTGCCGCGCACCACGTAATCCACCAGGGCGGCGAAAAACAGCGAGACCAGCAGGCCGCTAAACGTGACCAGCGCGCTGAATTTAATCGTCGTCCAGAAGGCGTCGAGATAATAGCTGTCGTGAAAAAGCGCGACGAAATTCTCCAGCCCGACAAATTGGCTGGAAAAACCAAACGGATCGACGCTTTGCAGCGAATACCACAGCGCTTCGCCCGCAGGCCAGATAAAGAAAATAACGGTGATAACCAACTGCGGGGCAACCAGTAAATACGGCAGCCAGCGCGAGCGGAACACCGGACGGAATGATGACATGAAGGTTCTTTTCCTGGAAGGTGCCGGATGGCGGTGCAAGCACCTTATCCGGCCTACAAACGCTGTAGGCCTGATAAGCGCAGCGCCACCAGGCACTTATACACTTAAGATTTGCTCGCTTTCTCAAAACGACGCAGCAACTGATTCCCGCGCTCCACTGCGGTATCCAACGCCTGTTGTGGGGTTTTCTTCCCGGTCCAGACGCTTTCCAGCTCTTCGTCCACGATGGTACGAATCTGCGGCATATTGCCCAGACGCAAGCCTTTGGTGAAGGGTAACGGCGGTTTATTCAACATCTGGCGAGTGGCGATATCCGCACCGGGGTTTTTATCGTAATAACCCTGCTCGCGGGTCAGCTCGTAGGCGGCGGTGGTAATCGGCAGGTAGCCAGTTTTTTGATGCCATTCAGCAGCGTTTTCCGGTTTTGCCAGAAAGTCGAGGAATTTGGCGACGCCGGTATAGGTTTCTTTATCTTTACCCTGCATGACCCATAGGCTGGCTCCGCCGATAATGGCGTTTTGCGGCGCGCCCTTGATATCAGCGTCGTACGGCATCATACCCACGCCATAGTTAAATTTGGCATACTGGCGGATATTGGCGAGCGAACCGGAGGACGCGGTTGTCATCGCGCAGTCACCGTTATAAAACTTCTCGGTAGACTCGTCCTTACGCCCAACATAGCTAAAATCGCCTTTTTTATTCATCTCTTCCAGCAGCGCGATATGTTTCACCTGCTCTGGCTTATTAAACTCCAGCACCGCATCTGTACCGTCAAAGCCATTTTTTTTACTGGCGAAGGGGAGGCCGTTCCAGGCGCTGAAGTTTTCCAGTTGGATCCAGCCTTGCCAGCCGCTGGCGTAACCGCATTTCATGCCTGCCGCTCTCAGTTTCGCGGTATAGTCAGCCAGCTCCTGCCAGGTTTTCGGCGGCTGTTCCGGATCTAAACCGGCTTTCTTAAAGGCGTCTTTGTTGTAGTACAGTACCGGCGTGGAACTGTTAAAGGGCTGGGAGAGCAGATGCCCGCTTTTAGCATCGGTGTAGTAGCCTGCAACGGTCGGTACAAACTGGGACTCGTCAAAGTTAATACCGGCGTCTTTAAACACTTCATAAACCGGCTTAATGGCTTTCGAGGCCATCATGGTCGCCGTCCCAACCTCATAAACCTGCAATATTGCCGGCGCGTTGCCGGTACGGAATGCCGCGATCCCGGCGCTCAGGTTCTGTTCATAGTTCCCCTTATAGACCGGAACGATTTTGTAATCCGGATTGGCCTGGTTGAAACGTTGCGCCAGTGAATCAACTTCTTTGCCTAACTCCCCTTCCATTGAATGCCAGAATGGAATAGTGGTGACGGCCAACGCCTGACCCGTAAATGCCAGACTCAGCGCCAGTCCTAAAGCTGTATGTCGTAACGATATCATCGGTTATCTCTCTTTTTGTGCCGGGATGCGCGATATCACGCGTTTTATGTTCGCGGGGGTAACATGACATGCTCGAATGACAGAAAAATAACTTTTTTATTACAAAAAAAAGATAGTAAGGCGACAGAGAGATGGCAAGGCAGTGAAAGCGCCGGAAAAGAAAAGTGGGAGCTACGGCACGAATAGGTACGACGTTATTCTCGGGGGCGGCGCACATGCCGTAACCCAACCAGACGGAGCGTCGCCGGGATTAACGTCTCAGGCACGTAAGCGAACGGCAATTTGCTCCAGCGTAAGCCGCCCTGCCGCCGCATCGACTGTCATATCGACAAAATCCGGATTCGCAGCGAGTGAGATCCCGTTACGCTTTAAAAACAGCAGCGTAATAAATAAGGCGGTGCGTTTGTTACCATCATTGAAGATATACCCACGGGATATAGCAAGCAAATGCATTGCCGCCAGCAGCCACACGTCGGTCACCCCTTCATATTCGATTTGATTGAGTACCCGATACATTAGCGCTTCCGCGCGGCCAGGATCAGGCATGCCTGTTACACCAGGCGTAACGCGGAGAAGCCTGTCGTGAAACTGAATTATCTCTTCCGCTGAGATAAGTTGTAGGGTCATTTATCCGCCAGCTTCCTGAGCTCATTGCCATGAACCGCCATAATGGCAGCAAACTCATCATCCATTCGCGCCGTCTGATAACGCTCAAACTCCTCGGCGCTGATGATCACTGCGGACTTATGCCCACGACGCGTGATGGTGACAGGGCCCCCCGTCACCGCACTTTCCAGGACTTCGGCCAGATTTTGCCGCGCTTCGCTATAGTTAACCGTACGCATAAACACCTCCCCAGTTGTACATGTTTATTGTACAACAAACATGTACAAAAAAAGAGCCATCAGGCTCTTTTGAAAAATTTTACCGCTTGCCGTTACCGGGGGGCGGCGCACGCGCTTCCCCCTGGCACAGTCTAACCGCCCAGATAGGCGCTGCGCACCGCTTCGTTCGCCAGCAGCGCATCACCGGTATCGGATAGCACTACGTGGCCGTTTTCCAGCACATAACCGCGGTCGGCGAGCTTCAGCGCCTGGTTGGCGTTTTGCTCGACAAGGAAGATGGTCATACCCTGCTCGCGCAACTGCTCAATGGTGTCGAAGATCTGCTGGATGATGATCGGCGCCAGCCCCAGCGACGGTTCATCCAGCAGCAATAGCCTCGGCTGGCTCATCAGCGCGCGGCCAATCGCCAGCATCTGCTGTTCGCCGCCGGACATGGTGCCCGCTCGCTGGATACGGCGCTCATGCAGGCGCGGAAACAGCTCGTACACCCACTTGATACGCTCCTGAAACCGATCGCGCTCGGCAAAAAAACCGCCCATCGCCAGGTTCTCTTCTACCGTCATCCGCGAGAAGACGCGCCGCCCTTCCGGCACTATCGCCACCGCTTCACGCATGATTTTCGCCGTCTGCCAGTCGGTTATGTCTTTACCGTCAAACACCACCCGTCCGCTGGAGGCGCGCGGATCGCCGCACAAGGTGCCAAGCAGCGTCGTTTTCCCCGCGCCGTTAGCGCCAATCAGGGTAACGATTTCCCCCTGGTTGATGTGCAGACTGACGTCGTGCAGCGCCTGAATCTTGCCGTAGTGGGCGCTGACTTTTTCAAACGTTAACATCGTTTTTTCCATCTTATGCCTCACCCAGATAAGCGCGGATGACGTCCGGGTTGTTGCGGATCTCTTCCGGCGTGCCGTTCGCCAGCGGCGTGCCCTGGTTCACCACGTAAATGCGATCGGAAATGCCCATCACCAGCTTCATATCGTGTTCAATCAGCAAGATAGTGGTGTTGTGATGGTTACGTAGTTCGGCAATCAGCTCATCCAGCTCTTTGGTCTCTTTCGGGTTAAGACCAGCCGCCGGTTCGTCGAGCATCAGAATTTCTGGCTGCGTCACCATGCAGCGGGCAATCTCCAGCCGACGCTGGTCGCCGTAGGCCAGATTACTGGCCTGGCGGTTGGCATGTTCCAGCAGGCCAATACGCTCAAGCCAGGTCGCCGCGCGGTCCAGCGCTTCACTTTGCGCGCGGCGGAAAGCGGGCGTTTTCAACAGGCCGGAAAAGAGGCCCGTTTTCAGTTGCTGGTACTGCGCCACCAGCAGGTTTTCAATCACCGTCATTTCGCGAAACAGGCGAACATGCTGGAAAGTACGTACCACGCCCATGCGGGCGATCTGCTGGCCCGGCAACCCTTCCAGATGCCGCTCGCGCAACATGATCGTACCGCCTGTCGGCTTATAAAAACCGGTCAGGCAGTTAAACACCGTCGTTTTACCCGCGCCGTTAGGGCCAATCAGCGACACAATTTCCCGCTCACGCAATTCCAGCGATACATTGTTGACCGCCAGCAAACCGCCAAAGCGCATCATCAGGCCGTTAACCGCTAATAATGGCTGACTCATGCCTGCTCTCCTTTCGCCTGACCACTTTTCAGCTTCAACTGCGGACGCGTCATCGGCAGCAATCCCTGCGGGCGCCAGATCATCATCAACACCATCAAACCGCCGAGCATCAACATGCTGTATTCGTTGAAATCGCGCATCAACTCGCGCGACACCACCAACAGAACCGCCGCCAGGATCACCGCAAACTGCGAGCCCATTCCGCCCAGCACCACAATCGCCAGCACGAAGGCGGATTCGGCGAAGGTGAAAGATTCCGGGCTGACAAAGCCCTGGCGGGCGGCAAACAACGTCCCGGCGAAACCGGCAAACGCGGCGCTGATAGTAAAAGCGGTCAGCTTGATGCGCGTCGGGCTTAAACCTAATGAGCGACAGGCGATCTCATCCTCACGCAACGCTTCCCACGCCCGGCCCAGCGGCATACGCAGCAGGCGGTTAATGACAAACAGCGACAGGACCACCAGCAACAGGGCCACCAGATAGAGGAAAATGACCCGGTCGGATGGGTCGTACTTCACGCCAAAGAAATTGCTGAAGGTATCCCAGCCGCCTTCGCGGGTGTTGCGGCTAAACTCCAGACCAAACAGCGTCGGTTTGGGGATCTGGCTGATGCCGTTCGGGCCGCCGGTAATTTCAGTGTTGTTGAGCAGCAGGATACGGACGATTTCGCCGAAGCCGAGCGTCACAATCGCCAGATAGTCGCCGCGCAGACGCAGTACCGGGAAGCCGAGCAGGAAACCAGCAGCGGCGGAGACCAGTCCCGCCAGCGGCAGGCAGGTCCAGAAACCCAAACCATAATAGTGGTTGAGCAGCGCAAAGGTATAAGCGCCGATGGCGTAAAAGCCGCCGTAGCCCAATACCAGCAGACCGGACAGCCCCACCACCACGTTCAGCCCCAGACCGAGGATGATATAAATCATGGTCATGGTGGCGATATCGACGCTACCGCGCGACACCATAAACGGCCATGCCACGGCGATAACCAGCAGCGCCATCAGAAACAGCTTTTGCTTAACGGTAGAGCCATCGATCGCCGGCAGAATAAACTTCGGTCCGGAGACGTGCTTCACCGCTTTCTGGAACATCGGACGCAGCAACTGAAAGAAAAAAACCACTGCCGTACCGATAAAGATCCACTGCCAGCGGATGTCGGCGGCGGTATCCACCACCAGTTTGGTGCCGTCCAGCTCCAGTTGTACGCCCATGAAGACGCCAGCCAAAACGAAGAACATCGCCGCAGAGAACAGAGCCATCGCAATATGCATCGGTTTCATACTTTCTCTACCTCCGGACGCCCCAGGATACCGGTCGGCATCACCAGCAGTACCAGAATCAGCAGAGCGAACGACACGACATCTTTATATTCGGTACTTAAATATGCAGACGAGAGCGCTTCGGCGACGCCCAAAATCAGACCGCCGATCATCGCGCCCGGAATGCTGCCAATCCCGCCCAGCACCGCCGCGGTGAACGCTTTCATCCCGGCCATAAAACCGATGTAGGGGTTAATTACGCCATAGAACTGACCGAGCAGCACGCCCGCCACCGCCGCCATTGCCGCGCCGATAACAAACGTTAGCGCAATGACGCGGTCGGTATTAATGCCGAGCAGGCTGGCCATTTTCAGATCCTCCGCGCAGGCGCGGCAGGCGCGGCCCATCCGGGAGTAGCGAATGAAAATGGTGAGCGCCAGCATAGCCAGAAAGGTGACTATCCAGATAACCGCCTGCATGGTGGTGATGGATGCGGAAAAGTTTTCGCTGCTGCCCACAATCCACTGGCCGTTAAACAGGCTGGGTAACGCCACGTCGCGCGAACCTTCCGTCAGGCTGACGTAGTTTTGCAGAAAGATGGACATCCCGATGGCGGAAATCAGGGCGATCAGGCGCTTGGAATTGCGCACGGGCCGGTAAGCGACTCGCTCGATACTCCAGCCGTAGGCGCTGGCAATAATAATCGCGCCGATAAATCCGGCGGCCACCAGGAGCCAACTGGTGTCTATTCCCATCATCATTAGCGCGGCGATGATCATAAAAGAGACGTAGCTGCCGATCATATACACCTCGCCATGAGCGAAGTTGATCATGCCGATAATGCCGTACACCATCGTATAACCGATAGCAATCAGCGCGTAGGTGCTCCCCAGCGTGACGCCGTTAAACATCTGCTGCAAGAAATAGAGAAACTGCTCGGACATAAGGTAACCTTTTTAAACCCGCCCGGCGTGCGGGCGGTGGGATAACTTATCTTCTGGCATTACTTCGCGACGGTTGACGAGCCGTCGGCGTGCCACTGGAAGACGCCAAATTCAAATCCCTTAAGATCGCCTTTTTCATCCCATTTCAGCGGCCCAATAACGGTATCAGCCCCGTTCGCTTTAAGATCTTTCACCAGATCCAGTGGAGCATGGCTGGCGCTACGCGTCATTGCGGTCGCCAGCGACTGGACGGCGGCGTAGGTGATCCAGACATACGGACCGCTGGGATCTTTCTTGTCGGCTTTCAGCGCCTCAACAATCGCCTTATTCGCCGGGTCCTGGTCATAACGTTTTGGCATCGTCACCAACATGCCTTCCGCCGCACCGCCCGCAATATTGGACAGCGACGCGTTACCCACGCCTTCCGGCCCCATAAATTGCGTTTTCAGGCCATTAGCCCGCGCCTGGCGCAGCATCTGCCCCATTTCCGGGTAGTAGCCGCCGTAATACACAAAGTCGATATTCTCTTTTTGCAAGCGGGCAATCAGGGCGGAGAAATCTTTTTCGCCGGCGGTAATACCATCAAAAAAGACAATATTGGCATTGCCCTGCTTCAGACCATCCTGCACGGAGCGCGCCAGTCCTTCGCCGTATTGCTGTTTATCGTGAATGATAGCGATGCGCTGCGGTTTCACCGTTTCCAGGATGTATTTCGCGGCCGTTGGCCCCTGGGAGGAGTCCAGGCCGGCGGTACGCATAATGTACTGATAGCCGCGCTGGGTCAGCTCCGGGTTAGTCGCCCCCGGGGAGATCATCAGAATACCTTCATCTTCATAGATATCGGATGCTGGCTGAGTAGAAGAAGAACACAAGTGACCAATAACGTACTGAATACCGTCGTTAACGATTTTGTTGGCCACCGCCACCGCCTGTTTTGGATCGCAGGCATCATCGTACTCTACGCCGACCAGCTTATCGCCTTTAATACCGCCTTTAGCGTTGATGTCTTTAATGGCCTGGCGCGCGCCGTTAAATTCCATATCGCCCCATTGCGCTACCGGGCCGGACATCGCCCCGACTATGGCGACTTTAATATCATCTGCCATTGCCCCCTGCGAGACTGCTAATGCAACAATCCCTGCGATTATTGTTTTCGCTTTCCGTTTCATGTGCCTGTATCCCCATTCGTGATGTTATATGTTTTGTTTTTTGCTGGTTAAAAAGCAGACTGTACTTTTTATAAATGGTGCGCTTTTTACTGACTCATTAATGAGTTAGCGCAGCATTTAAAGCATAATAAGATTAAAATCTCTATTTTTCAGTCTATTAAGAAAAGATAATATTCTGCTTTTCGCTATAGATAAACAAAAAAAAGCACGCTTGTCAGCATAAAATAACGGCATATTAAGCGGAATAATTCACTAGCATTCAGGGAATTATGCTGCCTGTTTTCCATTCTCTAATGCTTCAAACTGTAATTATCGTTGTTAAAAAATTAATAACCTGGTAAATGACACAAAAAAGAGAAAGCATCTGGCCTGCCTGTTTCGGTACACTGATCGCATCTTTTGAAATCGGGACAAGCCGTCGATGAAGCTGACCATTCTTCGTTTAGAACACTTTAGCGCTCAGGATCAGATCGATCTGGGCAAAATCTGGCCGGAATATTCCGCCTCCTCATTAAGCGTAGATGAAACGCACCGGATTTATGCCGCGCGGTTTAACGAGCGTTTGTTGGGCGCCGTAAGAGTGACGCTGAGCGGAACGCAGGGCGCGCTGGATTCCTTACGCGTGCGTGAAATCACCCGTCGCCGCGGCGTCGGGCAATACCTGGTAGAAGAAGTCATCCGCGATAATCCCAACGTCTCGTCGTGGTGGATGGCGGATGTCGGTGTTGAAGACCGCAGCGTGATGGCCGCGTTTATGCAGGCGTTAGGTTTTACCGCCCAGCATGACGGCTGGGAGAAGCGCTAAAAGAAAGCCGGATGGCGCTGACGCTTATCCGGCCTACATGCCGGGAGAAAAGATAAAAACCACCTCGCAATTTTCCAAGAATTTCGCGTTGCAGGCAGGCGGCAAGTTATGAAATCCCCGGGAGCTTACATAAGTAAGTGACCGGGGTTGAATAACGTAGCCAACGCACCTGCAGCGCGAAAGGCGCCAGGAAAATCACTTGGCGTCCGTCGCCGTACCATTCGCATGCCAGTCAAACACGCCGAACTCAAATCCTTTCAGATCGCCTTTCTCATCCCACGACAGCGGTCCCATTACGGTGTCGACCGTGGCGCCTTTCAGGTATTTGGCGATTTCCGCCGGATCGTCGGAGTGGTTCAGCCCCGCCTGCAACGATTGCAGCGCGGCGTAGGTGGTCCACACGAATGCGCCGCTAGGATCTTGTTTCTTGGCTTTGATGGCATCCACAATCGGTTTGTTCGCTGGCACCTGATCGTAGTTCTTCGGTTTGGTGACCAGTAAGCCTTCCGCCGACTCTCCGGCGATGTTAGACAGCGACACGTTCGCCACCCCTTCCGGCCCCATAAACTGGGTTTTCAGCCCTGCGGCGCGGGACTGGCGCAAAATCTGCCCCATTTCCGGGTGATAACCACCGTAGTAGACAAAGTCGATATTCTCTTTTTTCAGACGCGCTACCAGAGTGGAGAAATCTTTTTCGCCGGCGGTGATGCCGTCAAAGAATACGACGTTAACGCCGCCTTTCTTCAGACCGTCCTGCACCGCGCGCGCCAGCCCTTCGCCGTACTGCTGCTTATCGTGGATAATCGCGATGCGCTGCGGTTTTACCTTCTCCAGAATATATTTTGCCGCCGTTGGCCCCTGGTCAGAGTCCAGACCGGTGGTGCGCAAAATCAGGTTATAGCCGCGCGCGGTCAGCTCCGGCGCGGTCGCCGCCGGGGTTATCATCAGGATGCCTTCGTCTTCGTAGATATCAGACGCTGGCTGTGTGGAAGAGGAGCATAAGTGACCGATAACATACTTGATGCCGTCGTTCACCACTTTGTTAGCGACCGCTACCGCCTGTTTCGGATCACAGGCGTCGTCATATTTCACCGCGACGAGCTTATCGCCTTTAATACCGCCTTTCGCATTGATATCGGCAATTGCCTGCTCCGCACCGGTAAATTCCTGGTCGCCATACTGCGCCACCGGACCGGACATCGCGCCGACAACCGCGACTTTAATGTCCTCTGCGAATGCCATATGGCTTAATGACAGGGCGATACATCCTGCCAATAACGTTTTACCCTTCATATTCATCCTGATAATCCCCATTATTCTGGTTGTTACGTGTGTTGTGGTGTTATTGTTCAGCACTTTATTTCGATTATTGGCTAGCTACCCGTGCTTTAGCAGCATACTCTGCTAAAACATACCCGATTTTTATTATTTTGGAATAGCTAAATTTACATCCAGATAACAGATTTGTGTCGGTGGGGGAGAGGAAGGGCCCGTAGGCCCGATAAGCGAAGCGACATCGGGCAAACGTGTTGCCGGATAGCAGCGTAAACGCCTTATCCGGCCTACAAAAAACAAAACCCCCGAATTCACATTCGAGGGTTCATTGGCAATTCGCGAAGATTACGCTTCGATCGCAGCGCGAAGCTTTTTCATGGCGTTCTTTTCAAGCTGGCGCACACGCTCAGCGGAGACGCCGTAACGATCGGCCAGCTCCTGCAACGTAGACTTATTGTCTTCGTCCAGCCAGCGAGCGCGGATAATATCCTGGCTACGCTCGTCGAGCCCCTGCATCGCATCGGTCAGTCGGTTAGCGGCCTGCTCTTCCCAGTTATCGTCTTCAATGCCGTCGGCAAAGTTAGACGATTTATCCTGCAGATACAGCACCGGCGCCATTGGCTGGCTGTCGGACTCATCGTCCGAAGACATGTCAAACGTCATGTCCTGCGCCGCCATACGCGACTCCATCTCACGCACGTCTTTACTGGAAACACCCAGTTCGCGCGCCACCATTTCAACCTCATCCTGATTAAACCAGCCCAGACGCTGCTTGGTTTTACGCAGATTAAAGAACAGCTTACGCTGCGCTTTCGTGGTTGCGACTTTAACGATACGCCAGTTACGCAGCACGTATTCGTGAATTTCTGCTTTAATCCAGTGTACGGCGAAGGAGACCAGGCGCACGCCTACTTCCGGGTTGAAACGACGTACGGCTTTCATCAGGCCGATGTTGCCTTCCTGGATCAAATCCGCCTGCGGCAGACCATAGCCCGCATAGTTACGAGCAATATGAACAACAAAGCGCAGGTGAGACAGGATCAGCGTTTTAGCTGCTTCCAGATCGCCCTGGTAATGCAGCCTTTCAGCCAATGCCCGCTCCTCGTCAGCCGATAACATCGGCCACGCGTTCGCCGCCCGGATATAAGATTCCAGGTTGCCAACAGGGGCTAAAGCTAAATTTTGCATTTCTTTGGTCATTCAAATCCTCTCAATCAGTATTGCCTGGCACCGTCAGCGAGCAACAACCGTGCCAAAGCCGATGAGCAACGAGAATATCACCCACTCTTTTATCAGACAGTGATTTTATCCACAAGTTCAATGTAACACTGTGCATAATTTGCACAAATCTTGTGACATAAAGATGACGCGCGGGGAAGAGACAACAGGGACTCTTTCCCTGCGAACGGAAGCCCATTGCAGGGAAAGATTATACCACGATTTTATCAATCGGGAGTAAAGTGACGTAAATGTTGCACCGTGGCCAGCCAGGCGGCGATCCAGCCAATCATGGAACAGACCAGCAGCAGCAACAGGCACTCATCGAACGATAAGCCATTGAGATCAAACTTCGTGCCGAAGACCTGCGCCACTTCAGTCACCGCCGATGATAAACGCATCACCAAAATTTCAGACAATATCAGTGAAAGAAACGCGCCGGAAAAACCGAGCAACGCGCCGCCATAGAGGAACGGACGCAGGATAAAGCCATCGGTCGCGCCAATCAGCTTTTGCACGTTAATGGTATCGCGACGGGCAAAAATGCTCAGGCGCACGCTGTTGCCGATAACGAGAAAGACCGCCGCGACCATCAGCACGCCGATCATCGCCGACACGCGGCCCACCAGCCCGGTGAGCGCCGCCAGGCGCGCAAACCAGCTATCATCCATGCGGACTTCGTCAATGCCGTTAATCTGCGAGATACGGTCGCGCAGCGTATTAAGCGAGGCGGTACTCTGGAAGTCCAGCTTGGGGATCACCACCGCCACCGCCGGTAGCGGGTTCTCTTCCAGCATATCCAGCGCGCCGCCAAAACCCGACCAGTTGCGGAATTCTCCCAGCGCGTCCTCACGGGACAGGTAGTTGACCTTCTCAACGCCCTGCTCGGCCTGAAGCTGCCCAACAACTCGCGCCGCCGCGTCATCATCCAGCGTTTTTTGCAGATAAACGGTGATCTGCGGCGACGGATAATACTGAGTCGCCGCCTGGTTGACGTTCTTATAGACCATGTAACAGACGCTGGGCAGCGTCAGGGAGATGGCGATCACCATCACCGTCAGAAACGTCGCCAGCGGTTTGCTTTTCAGATCTTGCAGCGCGCCGTGCCAGGCATAGCGCACCTGTTCATTAAAGACATTTGTTTTACGTGAGTTTGGTTTCGGCGTCGGCTTCTGGCGTCCTGGCGCGTTGCGCCCGCCGCCTGTTCCGCCGCGAGACTTACGCAGTCGATCCAGCCGTCCGCCGAACTGCCTGATTTGGTTAATCGCGTCGCGCCTATTCATTGGCCAGGCCTCCATGCAGATGTCCATCGCTCAGGACGAGCTGCCTATAGGAACGACGGGAGATAAGTCCAATATCGTGCGTCGCCATCAGTACCGTCACCCCTACGCGGTTAAACTCTTCAAACAGACGTAAAATCCCTTCCGACAACGCGTCGTCCAGGTTCCCGGTCGGTTCATCCGCCAGCAATACCGCTGGCTTATTGACCACCGCGCGGGCGATGCCCACGCGCTGTTGTTCGCCTCCGGAGAGTTGAATCGGGAAGTTTCTCGCTTTGTCCAGTAGTCCAACCTTATCCAGCGCCGCCGACACACGACGACGGATATCATCGCCGCTGGCGCCAGCAATGATTAACGGTATCGCCACATTGTCATAGACCGTGCGATCCATCAGCAGATGGTGATCCTGGAAAATCATCCCAATCTGGCGGCGCAAAAACGGCACTTCGCGGTTTTTCAGGCGCGTAATATCATGCCCGCTGAAGAAGATTTTGCCGGCGCTGGGCCGCTCAATCCCACAGATTAGCTTCAGCAGGGTACTTTTCCCCGCGCCGGAGTGGCCGGTCAGAAACGCCATCTCGCCTGGCCGCATATGGAATGTCACTCCCTGCAGCGCTTGTCTCCCGCCGAGATAGGCCTTGCTGACATGTTCAAAGCGAATCATTGTTAATCCTCTCGGGCAAAAAGTGCCTCAATAAAATCGTCCGCCTTAAACGGACGCAAATCCTCGATACGTTCGCCCACGCCAATGTAACGGATAGGAATGCCAAACTGGTCAGCTACCGAGAAAATCACCCCGCCTTTCGCCGTACCGTCCAGCTTGGTCAGGGTAATACCGGTTAAGCCTACCGCTTCATGGAACAGTTTGGCCTGGCTTACCGCGTTCTGTCCGGTGCTGGCGTCAATGGTCAGCATAACTTCATGTGGCGCTTCTTCGTCCAGCTTTTTCATGACGCGAACGATTTTTTTCAGCTCTTCCATCAGGTGCGACTTGTTCTGCAGACGCCCTGCCGTATCGGCAATTAACACATCCACATTACGCGCCTTCGCGGCCTGGATAGCGTCAAAAATCACCGAGGCGGAGTCCGCGCCGGTATGCTGGGCGATAACCGGAATGTTGTTACGCTGTCCCCAGACCTGTAGCTGTTCGACCGCCGCCGCGCGGAAAGTATCCCCCGCCGCCAGCATCACTGATTTACCCTGCTGCTCAAACTGGCGCGCCAGTTTACCGATAGTAGTGGTTTTACCCACGCCGTTCACGCCAACCATCAGAATAACAAAAGGCGTTTTACCTTCAATATTAAGCGGTTCGTCTACCTTCGCCAGAATCTCGCCCATCTCGTCTTTCAACAGACCATACAGCGCCTCGGCATCTTTAAGCTGTTTGCGGCTGGCGCCTTCCGTCAGATTAGCGATAATCTTACGCGTGGTTTCCACCCCGACATCAGCGATGAGCAACTGCTCTTCCAGCTCCTCGAACAAATCATCGTCGATTTTCTTGCCGCGGAACAGACTGATAAATCCGGAACCGAGATTTTCTTTGGTTTTCAGCAGACTGCGTTTCAGGCGGGCAAAGAAACCTTCTTTAGTCGGTTTTTCCTGCTCCTGAACGATCGCTTCCACCGGCGCATCTTCTTCCGCTGGCGGAACAACCATCACCGCCTCTTCCGCCGCCTGAGCGGCCAGCGCCTGCGCTTCCAGCTCTTCGTCGGTGAATTTCGCCGCGTTTTCGCCCTCTTCTTCTACCGCAGCAATGACCTCTACGGTTTCCGCTTCGGCCTGCCACTCTTCCGGCGAGATAGCCTCGTCTTTGACCTCTTCCGGCAGCGGCAATTCCTCGCGTTCCACCGCGATCTGCGGCGCTGCCGTCTCAATGGCCGCCGCGGGCTCCGGCTCTACCGGCTGCGGTTTTTCGCTCTCCTGAACTTTCTCAGTAACGTCCACCACCTCTTCCGCAAAGGCTTCGGTTTCTGCTTTGCTGTGTGCGGGCGTTTGCGCGTCTACGTCTGCCGCCGTTTCAACAGGGGGCTCAACCGGTCGTTGTTCCTCAACAATCTGCTGTTCTTCGGTCTGTTCCTGCTTCTGCTCTTTATCACCGAAGCCCAACCAGGAAAAGAAGCCACGTTTTTTCTGTTTTGCCATCTGCGACTACACCCCTCGCGGCGCTATATACATGGAAGCTAAAAAAATGATGAAATAGTCTATCACTTAACTTAATTCACATCACCGCCTGGAATAACTTGCAACAGGCGGTTCGAGCAAGAGAAATGAAAAAACCGACTCACTCTGGCAGCGGCCAAATCCGCATTATTGGCGGGCAATGGCGTGGCCGTAAATTACCGGTTCCGGACAGCCCGGGTCTGCGTCCCACCACCGATCGCGTGCGCGAAACGTTATTTAACTGGCTGGCTCCGGTAATGGTAGACGCCCATTGTCTGGATTGCTTTGCCGGCAGCGGCGCGCTGGGTCTGGAAGCGCTATCGCGTTATGCGGCCCAGGCAACGTTACTGGAAATGGATCGCGCCGTATCGCAGCAGTTGCAAAAAAATCTGGCGACGCTGAAAGCCAACAATGCTCGCGTCGTCAATACCAATACTCTGGCCTTCCTCAGCCAGCCGGGGACGCCGCATCACGTCGTCTTTGTCGACCCGCCGTTTCGTAAAGGGCTGCTGGAAGAGACGTTACAATTGCTGGAAACCCAGGGATGGCTGGCCGACGACGCGCTAATCTACGTAGAAAGCGAGGTGGAAAACGGTCTGCCGCCCGTTCCGGCGAACTGGGCATTGTATCGAGAAAAGGTGGCCGGACAGGTCGCTTATCGTCTGTATCAGCGCGACGCGCAAGGAGAAAATGATGTTGATTAATCTGGGCCGCTTATTAATGCTCTTCGTGTGGGCATTTTTGATTCTTAATCTGGTGCATCCCTTCCCGCGCCCACTCAATATCTTCGTCAACGTGGCGTTGGTGTTCATGGCGCTGATGCACGGTATGCAACTGGCGCTGCTGAAATCAACGATACCGAAAGAGGGTCCGCAGATGACGACGGGAGAAAAAACCCGCATTTTCCTGTTCGGCGTGTTTGAGCTGCTGGTCTGGCAGAAGAAGTTTAAGAACAAAAAATAACGTTTGCTGCCGGATGACGGTTTATTCGTTATCCGGGGTACGGCTAACAAACCCGACGAACCGCGTTCCCTTATAGCTTAGCGTACCTTGATCGCCCACCGTCAAAGCGTGGTACTGCTGCGCTTGTAAACGGAACGTTTTTTCGAGACCGCCATTGAGCGGCTTAAAACTGGCCTCATAGCGCATACTGGTTCCCGCCGGGCTCACTTCCTGCTGGCGAGAGCGTCGGTCGTTAACCGGCTTCTCCCGTTTACTGCTGACCACGACCAGCTTTTGCTGTAACGGCGCCGCCTCATTAGCGGCTTTTTCCCGCCGTTGCTGAACGAAGCGGAACGACGCGGCAACTACGATTAATGCGATGATTATAATGAAGAAAAGCGGTGGCTTACTCATACTGTTAACCTGTCAGAAAATGCGGAAATAAGCATACCCTGCCCGTTATAGTGTTGTCATCTGACCGTCACGGCCTCTACACTGAATAATAGAGCCGCAAGCATACCGTTTGCGAAAAAATAACGAATTCAAGGAATTAAGATGCTTTGGTCGTTTATCGCTGTCTGCCTGTCCGCATGGCTGTATGTGGACGCCTCCTATCGCGGGCCAGCCTGGCAACGCTGGGTTTTTAAGCCCGTCACGTTATTACTGTTGCTGTTACTGGCCTGGCAAGCGCCGATGTTTGACGCCATCAGTTATCTTGTGTTGGCCGGACTGTGCGCCTCGCTGGTCGGCGATGCGTTAACGCTCTTGCCGCGTCAACGCCTGCTGTACGCCGTCGGGGCATTTTTCTTATCGCATCTGCTCTACACCATTTACTTTGCCAGCCAAATGACGTTGTCGTTCTTCTGGCCGCTGCCGCTGGCGTTACTGATAGTCGGCGCGTTGCTTATCGCCGTTATCTGGACGCGACTGGAGGAGCTACGCTGGCCGGTATGTACTTTTATCGCCATGACGCTGGTCATGGTCTGGCTGGCGGGCGAACTGTGGTTCTTCCGTCCAACGGCGCCAGCCCTTTCGGCCTTTACCGGCGCGACGCTGCTGTTTATCGGCAATATCGTCTGGCTGGGTAGCCATTACCGCCGCCGTTTCCGGGCGGATAACGCAATTGCCGCCGCCTGCTACTTTGCCGGACACTTCCTGATTGTTCGCTCGCTGTACCTGTAAATAATAGCGCTTGACTCTGGAGTCGACTCCAGAGTGTATCCTCCGGTTAATGAGAAAATTATCATCAACCGGAGGACGTTATGTCGACCCCTGATACCGATGGCAAAAAAGTCCCGCCCTTTACCTCCTTCAGATTAGCCCCGGCAATACAGAAGGCCGATAGCTGCTGCTGCGAAGAACATTGCGCGTCCAGCGCGCCTGTTTCTACTGCCGTGGCAGGCACGCGCTATACCTGGAAAATCTCCGGCATGGACTGCGCCGCCTGCGCCCGAAAAGTGGAGAATGCGGTACGCCAAATTCGCGGCGTCAACCAGGCGCAAGTGCTGTTCGCCACCGAAAAGTTAGTGGTCGATGCCGACGCCGACCTTCGCGCGCAAATTGAACACGCCGTACAGAAGGCGGGTTATACCTTGCGTAGTGAAGATTCGCGCGACGCCGCACCTGAATCTCGTCTTAAAGAGAACCTGCCGCTTATTACGCTGATCATTATGATGGCGATAAGCTGGGGGCTGGAGCAATTTAACCACCCGTTCGGCCAACTGGCCTTTATCGCCACCACCCTGGTCGGTCTGTATCCTATTGCCCGCCAGGCGCTGCGACTGATGAAAAGCGGCAGTTGGTTCGCTATTGAAACGCTGATGAGCGTCGCCGCCATTGGCGCGCTGTTTATTGGCGCGACGGCGGAGGCGGCAATGGTATTGCTGCTGTTCCTCATCGGCGAGCGCCTGGAAGGATGGGCCGCCAGCCGCGCCCGTAAAGGCGTCAGCGCGTTAATGGCGCTTAAACCGGAAACGGCGACCCGTCTGCGCGACGGCGTACGGGAAGAGGTCGCGATTAATACCCTGCGACCGGGCGATATTATCGAAGTCGCCGCCGGGGGGCGTTTACCCGCCGACGGTAAACTGGTTTCCGGTTTCGCCAGCTTTGATGAAAGCGCGCTCACCGGCGAGTCTATCCCTGTGGAGCGCGCAACGGGCGACAAAGTCCCGGCAGGCGCGACCAGCGTTGACCGTCTCGTCACCCTGGAGGTGTTATCTGAACCTGGCTCCAGCGCGATTGACCGTATCCTGACGCTGATTGAAGAGGCGGAAGAGCGCCGTGCGCCCATTGAGCGGTTTATTGACCGTTTCAGCCGCATCTATACGCCAGTCATTATGGTCATCGCGCTGCTGGTGACGCTTATTCCGCCGCTGATGTTCGATGGCGGCTGGCAGGAGTGGATTTATAAAGGGCTGACGCTGCTGCTCATCGGTTGCCCGTGCGCGCTGGTGATCTCCACGCCCGCGGCCATTACCTCCGGGCTAGCGGCGGCGGCACGGCGCGGCGCATTGATTAAAGGCGGCGCAGCGCTGGAGCAACTGGGCCGTATCACGCAGGTCGCCTTTGATAAAACCGGTACGTTGACCATTGGTAAACCACGGGTGACGGCGATTCATCCGGCAAGCGGTATCAGCGAAGCTGAACTGTTGGCGCTGGCGGCAGCCGTAGAACAAGGCGCTACGCACCCGCTGGCACAGGCTATTGTCCGCGAAGCGCAGACACGCGATCTGGCGATCCCGACGGCGGAATCGCAGCGAACGCTGGCCGGCACCGGGATTGAAGCGCAGGTTAACGGCGAACGTATTCTGATTTGCGCGGCGGGAAAACAGCCTGCGGCAGCGTTTGCCGGGCAAATTAGCGAACTGGAAAACGCCGGGCAGACGGTGGTTCTGGTGCTGCGTAACGAGACCGTTGTTGGCGTCCTCGCCCTCCAGGATACGTTGCGTGACGATGCGCGCGACGCCATCCGCGATCTGCATCAGTTAGGCGTTAACGGCGTGATTCTGACTGGCGATAACCCACGGGCGGCGGCAGCGATTGCCGGCGAGCTGGATCTGGCGTTTAAAGCCAGACTACTGCCGGAAGACAAGGTGCGGGCAGTCACCGCTCTTAACCAACAAGCGCCGCTGGCCATGGTGGGCGACGGCATTAATGATGCGCCCGCGATGAAAGCCGCCAGTATCGGAATTGCGATGGGCAGCGGTACTGACGTCGCGCTGGAAACGGCTGACGCCGCCCTTACTCATAACCGTCTGCGCGGGTTAGCGCAGATGATTACGCTGGCGCGCGCTACCCACGCGAATATCCGGCAGAACATCACCATTGCGCTGGGGCTGAAAGCCATTTTCCTGGTGACGACGCTACTGGGTTTTACCGGGCTATGGCTGGCAATCCTGGCGGATACGGGAGCTACGGTATTGGTGACCGCCAACGCGCTACGTTTGCTGCGTAAAAACTAATCTTCTCCCGCCCGGCGGCGTCGTGTCGCCGGGTTATCCCGCGGTATTCCTTTCTTTGTACATATTATTCACGCGAAAATTATTTATTTTCTATTACTTATCAAACCATTAATCAGAAATAGCGTGATTTGATGTAAGGTTAATTTTTATCCAACCGATATTGATCATACCGTCTACAAAATAAGGAATGTTAGGCACTATGAAAAATATCAAAGTCATCACCGGCGTTATCGCGACGCTGGGCATATTTAGCGCCTTATTGCTGGTGACAGGAATACTGTTTTATTCCGCCGTCAGCAGCGATCGGCTGAATTTCCAGAATGCGAGCGCACTGAGTTACCAACAACAGGAACTGGGCGGCAGTTTTCAGACATTGATCGAAACCCGCGTTACCATTAACCGCGTGGCGATACGCATGTTAAAAAATCAGCGCGATCCCGCCTCGCTGGACGCCATGAACACGCTGTTAACCAACGCTGGCGCGTCGCTCAACGAAGCGGAAAAACATTTCAACAACTACGTGAACTCCGAAGCGATCGCAGGCAAAGATCCGGCGTTGGATGCCCAGGCCGAAGCCAGCTTTAAGCAGATGTATGACGTTTTGCAGCAGTCTATCCACTATCTTAAAGCCGATAATTACGCCGCCTATGGCAACCTTGACGCGCAAAAAGCGCAGGATGACATGGAGCAGGTATATGACAAGTGGCTCTCTCAAAATGCGCAATTAATAAAATTAGCCAGCGATCAGAATCAGAGCAGTTTTACCCAGATGCAATGGACGCTGGGGATAATTCTACTTATCGTGCTCATCGTACTGGCGTTTATCTGGCTGGGGCTGCAACGCGTTCTACTCCGCCCGCTGCAACGGATTATGGCGCACATTCAAACTATCGCCGACGGCGATCTTACCCATGAGATAGAGGCCGAAGGACGCAGTGAAATGGGCCAACTGGCTGCCGGTCTCAAAACGATGCAGCAGTCGTTAATCCGTACCGTCAGCGCGGTGCGCGATAACGCAGACTCTATCTATACTGGCGCAGGCGAAATTTCCGCTGGCAGCAGCGACCTCTCTTCCCGTACCGAACAGCAGGCCTCGGCGCTGGAGGAGACCGCCGCCAGCATGGAACAGTTAACCGCCACGGTACGGCAAAACACCGATAACGCACGACAGGCGACGGGTCTGGCGAAAACCGCATCAGAAACCGCGCGTAAAGGAGGACGCGTGGTGGATAACGTAGTGAGCACCATGAACGATATCGCCGAAAGCTCGGAAAAAATCGTGGACATCACCAGCGTGATTGACGGTATCGCCTTCCAGACTAATATCCTGGCGCTGAACGCTGCGGTAGAAGCCGCCCGCGCCGGCGAACAGGGGCGAGGATTCGCGGTTGTGGCCGGAGAGGTACGCACGTTGGCCAGCCGTAGCGCGCAGGCCGCCAAAGAGATCAAAGTGCTGATTGAAAACTCCGTGTCGCGCATTGATACCGGCTCTACGCAGGTACGCGAAGCGGGAGAAACCATGAAAGAGATCGTTAACGCCGTGACCCGCGTGACCGATATTATGGGCGAAATCGCCTCTGCCTCCGATGAGCAAAGCAAAGGCATTGAGCAGGTGGCGCAGGCGGTATCGGAAATGGACAGCGTGACGCAGCAAAACGCCTCGCTGGTAGAAGAATCCGCAGCAGCGGCGGCGGCGCTGGAAGATCAGGCTAACGAACTTCGTCAGGCGGTCGCCGCGTTCCGCATCCAGAAACAGCCTCGTCGGGAGGCGTCGCCGACGCCGTTAAGCAAAGGCTTAACGCCACAGCCCGCCGCAGAACAGGCGAACTGGGAACGCTTCTAATCAGAATGCTATCTGCCGTGCGGTTAATGCGCTTTACGCAATAAATAGCGGTACGGCAGACCCTCCGTCTCTTGCGCCAGCAAATCGTGTTCCATAAAGGTACAGAACCCCGGAATATCACGCGTTGTCGCCGGATCGTCGGCGATAATCAGCAATGTTTCGCCAGTTTGCATGTTGCGCACCGTTTTGCGCACCATCATTACCGGTTCAGGGCAACGCAGCCCCAGGGCGTCAAGCGTATGGTCAGGGGAGGAAAACAGATCGCTCATCTTCGTCTCAATGGTAGAAAAACGGCGATATTTTACGCCCATCTTCGTCAGTAAGCCAGGCAGGTTAACGATTGCGTGAAAATTAGCCATTGCAATGCCAGCGCAAAACAGTATTATGCGGCGGTTCTTTATTGGGTTCCCTCACCCCATCCAACAAAAAGGTCACAATATGACTCCGTTTACACAATCACAGCGCGTAAAAGCGTTGTTCTGGCTATCGCTATTCCATTTACTGGTGATCATTTCCAGTAACTATCTGGTGCAGCTCCCCATCACTATTTTTGGTTTCCACACGACCTGGGGCGCGTTTAGTTTTCCTTTTATTTTTCTTGCCACCGATCTTACCGTGCGTATTTTTGGCGCACCGCTGGCGCGCCGCATTATCTTCGCCGTCATGATCCCTGCGCTGCTGGTGTCGTATGTGGTGTCATCGCTGTTCTATATGGGCGCCTGGCAAGGTTTCGCCGCGTTGGCGAACTTTAATCTGTTTGTCGCCCGTATCGCCGCCGCCAGCTTTATGGCCTACGCGCTGGGACAGATCCTTGATGTCCATGTGTTTAACCGCCTGCGCCAAAATCGTCGCTGGTGGCTGGCGCCGACCGCTTCAACGCTGTTTGGCAATATCAGCGATACCCTTGCCTTTTTCTTCATTGCGTTCTGGCGAAGCCCCGATGCCTTTATGGCCGAACACTGGATGGAAATTGCGCTGGTGGATTATTGCTTTAAGGTGCTCATCAGCATTATTTTCTTCCTGCCGATGTACGGCGTTCTACTGAATATGTTGCTGAAAAAGCTGGCAGATAAATCTGAAATTTCCCCATTACCGGCAAGTTAAAGGTTCGTTTTCCGAGTTGTGATAAGATGAGCGAATGAGCCGTTATGGCCGTTTATCGAAAGGAAGAAGTCAATGCGCAATTTGGTTAAATATGCCGGTATTGGCCTGCTGGTTATGGGGCTTGCGGCCTGTGATAACAATGATACAAAAGCGTCGGCAGAAAGCGCCGCCGCGGAAAGCCAGGCCTCCGGTCAGCCCATCAGCCTGATGGATGGCAAACTCAGTTTCTCGCTGCCGGCGGATATGACCGATCAAAGCGGTAAGCTGGGCACCCAGGCGAATAATATGCACGTTTATTCTGACCCGACGGGCCAGAAAGCGGTGATTGTTATCGTCGGCGATAATACCGATGAAGCGTTGCCGGTGCTGGCGAACCGCCTGCTTGAGCAACAGCGTAGCCGCGACCCGCAGCTTCAGGTGGTCACCAATAAGTCTATTGAGCTCAAAGGCCATACGTTGCAACAACTGGACAGCATTATCTCCGCGAAAGGCCAGACGGCGTACTCTTCCATCGTGCTGGGCAAAGTGGATAACCAATTGCTGACGATTCAGGTCACGCTGCCTGCGGACAATCAGCAAAAAGCGCAAACCACGGCTGAAAACATCATCAATACGTTGGTTATTAAGTAACCTTTACGACGATGATGCGGCCTCCGGCAGTGCAGACGGAGGCCGTTTTTTTAAGCGCCAGGTCAGCAATAGCGCCATCGCTACCAGCCCGGCCGCCGCCAGATAAATCACCGGCACGCCCGCCCAGGTCATCACCAGCCCCGCCAGCGGCCCGGTAACCCCCAAAGACATATCCATAAAGACGGTATAGGTCGCCAGCGCCGCGCCCTGGTTCTGCGGCGGCACGGCTTTGACGGCCACCACGCCCAGCGCCGGAAAGACCAGCGAAAACCCCATCCCCGTGAGTAAAACGCCGATTTTTGCCATCCACGGCATGGCTGCCGTTCCCACCAGTAACAGACCAATAATCTCCACGCCAAAGCAGATCATGGCGACATTCAACCCGCCTAAACGATTGATGCCGTTAGGGAACAGCAAACGCGTGCCGACAAACGCGACGCTAAATAACGTGAGCGCAAAGGCGGCGCCATCCCAACCTTTAGCATCATAAAATAAGGTAATAAACGTCGCGATGACGCCAAACCCTGCCGAGGCCAGTGCCAACGCCATACCATACAGCCAGACACGCCCCAGCACCGCGCGAAACGGCAGCGGCTTGCCTTTGTTCGCCTTCACCGACGGACGTGGAAGGGCTAACAGTATCGCCAACAGCGCCACGCCCATCACCGTTAGCGCCAGCCCCTGTAACCCGCCCCAGGCATAACACAGCACGCCCAGCGGCGCGCCCATCGCCATTGCGCCGTAGGTGACGATACCGTTCCAGGAGATAACCCGACCAATATGCAACGACCCGACGACACCGACGCCCCACAGTGTCGAACCGGTGCCGGCAAAACTTTGCCCAATCCCCAAAATCACGCGACCCAGCCCCAGTAGCAACAAACTGATCATCGGCCAGGCGCTGGCGATATCCGCCAGCAGGTAGCCGAGTCCGCTTAAAAAACAGCCGCATAAGCCAAAGACAACGATTTTTTTCGGCCCTAATACATCCGCATACCGCCCGGCATGGGGACGGCTTAACAGAGTGGCGAAGTATTGCAGGCTGATAATAAGCCCCGCCCAGAACGCGCTGAATCCCATCGCATCATGCACATAGCCGGGCAAGACGGCGAGCGGCAGGCCGATAGTCAGGTAGCTGGCAAAGTTAAACATCACGATGGAGACAATACGCAGATTGAGGCGCAATCCGTTTAGCGCCGGTTCAGCGACGGGTTCGGGCATGAGTATCACCGCATTTTTACAACATGTTTTCTTTTCTATCATGGCGCGCGGTGAAAATCAGTAGTGAGATTCAGATTATCGGTATCAGGGCAGCCGCTACACTTAGAAAAAAACACAACAAGGAAAACTTCATGGCAACCGCTCAACCCGACAAAACGGGTATGCATATTCTGCTGAAACTGGCCTCCCTGGTTATTATTCTCGCCGGGATTCATGCCGCGGCGGATATTATTGTACAACTCTTGCTGGCGCTCTTTTTTGCCATCGTTCTTAATCCATTAGTGACCTGGTTTATTCGCCGGGGCGTGAAGCGACCGCTGGCGATTACTATCGTGGTGGTTGTCATGCTGATCGTGCTTACCGCGCTGGTGGGTGTGCTTGCCGCATCGCTTAATGAATTTATCGCTATGCTGCCTAAATACAGCAAGGAGCTGACGCGTAAGGTCTTACACCTTCAGGAGTTAATGCCCTTCCTGAATTTACATATGTCGCCGGAACGTATGCTCCGCGGGATGGACTCCGATAAAATCATGCTCTTCACCACAACATTAATGACCGGCGTATCGGGCGCGATGGCAAGCATTGTGCTGCTGGTGATGACCGTGGTTTTTATGCTGTTTGAGGTGCGTCACGTGCCTTATAAATTACGTTTCGCGCTAAACAATCCACAAATTCATATTGCCGGCCTGCACCGCGCCCTGAAAGGCGTCTCGCATTATCTGGCGCTGAAAACGCTGCTCAGTCTATGGACGGGCGCGATTATCTGGCTGGGGCTGGCGTTAATGGATATTCAGTTTGCGCTAATGTGGGGCGTACTGGCCTTTTTGCTCAATTACGTTCCTAATATCGGCTCGGTGATTTCCGCCGTTCCCCCCATGATTCAGGCGCTGTTATTTAACGGTTTTTACGAGTGCGTACTGGTCGGCGCGCTCTTTTTGGTGGTCCATATGGTGATTGGCAACATTATGGAGCCACGCATGATGGGCCATCGTCTGGGAATGTCCACGCTGGTGGTATTTCTTTCGTTATTGGTCTGGGGATGGCTATTAGGCCCGGTCGGGATGCTCTTGTCCGTTCCTTTGACCAGCGTCTGCAAAATCTGGATGGAAACCACTAAAGGCGGCAGCAAACTGGCGATCTTACTGGGGCCAGGCCGACCGAAAAGCCGTTTACCGGGATGAGGCGACAGATGCTACAATCTCCTCTTCTTCATAGGCAACGTTGGTCCTGATATGTACCAGGTCGTTCTGGGAAAAGTGTCAACATTAAGCGCAGGTCAATTGCCCGACGCGTTAATCGCTCAGGCGCCGCAGGGCGTTCGCCGGGCAAGCTGGCTGGCCGGGCGCGTGCTGCTTTCCCGTGCGCTCTCGCCGCTACCGGAGATGGTGTATGGCGAACAGGGTAAACCGGCTTTTTCCGCCGGAACGCCGCTGTGGTTTAACCTCAGCCATAGCGGCGACACTATTGCTCTGTTGCTTAGCGACGAAGGTGAAGTCGGCTGCGATATTGAAGTGATCCGCCCGCGCGATAACTGGCGTTCGCTGGCAAATGCGGTATTCAGCCTCGGCGAACATGCTGAAATGGAAGCGGAACGTCCGGAGCAACAACTGGCGGCATTCTGGCGTATCTGGACGCGTAAAGAAGCCATCGTAAAACAACGCGGCGGCAGCGCCTGGCAAATCGTCAGCGTGGACAGCACGTTGCCCTCTGCCTTGTCGGTCAGCCAGTGTCAGCTCGATACGCTCAGTCTGGCAGTCTGTACCCCCACACCGTTTACGCTGACGCCGCAGACGATAACGAAAGCGCTATGACACATTAATTTTTCCCTCTGGCGGCGGACGTGTGTTACAAAATGCGGAGCTTCCCATGCGCCGACGCGCCATACCAAAAGGTTTAAGTCAGATGCAACGTGTCACCATCACCCTCGATGACGATTTACTGGAAACGCTGGACAGCCTGAGCCAGCGACGCGGCTATAACAATCGCTCCGAAGCGATCCGTGATATTCTGCGCGGCGCTCTGGCGCAGGAGGCCACTCAGGAACACGGCACACAGGGTTTCGCGGTACTTTCATATGTTTATGAACATGAGAAACGGGATTTAGCCAGCCGCATCGTCTCCACCCAGCATCATCATCATGATTTATCCGTCGCCACGCTGCACGTCCATATCAACCACGATGACTGTCTGGAGATCGCCGTTCTGAAGGGCGATATGGGCGACGTACAGCATTTTGCCGATGATGTTATCGCCCAGCGCGGCGTGCGCCACGGCCACTTGCAGTGTTTGCCGAAAGAAGACTAACGCCCCAGCGCTTTGCCGGGGGCGCTTCGCTTGCCCGGCCTACGTTCGCACGTCGTCGTTTGTAGGCCGGATGAGGCGCAGCCGCCATCCGGCAATAATGTTTACGCCATTGTGCCAATCGTTTTTCTGAAGCGTAACAGCGCTATCAGGAAGAACACGCCGCCTATCGCCAGCAGGGTCAGGAACTGCGGCCAGACGATACTCAAACCTGCGCCGCGATAAAGAATAGCCTGGGCAAGGCTGACAAAATGCGTCGTCGGCATGGTCAGCATAATATCCTGCACCGCCTGCGGCATACTTTCACGCGGCGTGGAACCGCCGGAAAGCATTTGTAGCGGTAACAGTACCAGAATCATTAATAACCCCAGCTGCGGCATCGAACGGGCGATGGTGCCCATAAAAATCCCAATTGAAGTGGTGGCGAACAGGCTCAGCGCCACGCCCAACATAAACAATGGGATCGATCCTTCAATCGGTACGCCAAGTACGCCTTTCACCATCAGCATCAAAGACAAACCGGAAACCACCAGCACGACCAGCCCCATCGACCACACTTTCGCCATCATGATCTCAAAGGGCGTGACCGGCATCACTAACAGATGCTCTACCGTGCCGTGTTCTCGCTCGCGGATCAGCGCCGACCCGGTCAGCACTATCGCCAGCATGGTAATGTTGTTGATAATCGCCATCACGCCGCCAAACCACGCCGGGTCGAGATTCGGGTTAAAGCGCATCCGAATCTCCAGCGACACCGGCTGAACGTTATCTCCCCGCGCGCGCGCCACAAAGCTGTTGACCTCGCCGCTAATAATATTCTGGATATAACTGTTGCCGGTAAACGCCTGGCTCATGCGCGTCGCATCGACGTTAACCTGAATATCAGGCTGACGTCCGGCCAGCACATCACGCTGGAAATTCGGCGGAATATTGACCGCAAAGGTATAGCGTCCGGCATCCAGTCCGGCATCCATTTCCGTTGCCGTAATCATCTCCGGCGGCAGAAACCACGGGCGATAAAAACTATTCACAATACGGTTCGACAACTGTGACTGATCCATATCGGCGATGGCGATAGGGGCAAGATGCAACGAACCGGGCAGGACGGTAGCGGAGGAGTAAACCGAAATCGTAAAGGCGAAGACGATCAGCGCCAGCATCGCTTTGTCGCCCAGCAGACTGCGCAGTTCTTTAACGCCGAGATTATAAATATTACGTAATCCGCGCATTACCCCTCCTGTTTTTTCAGCAGCAGAATGCTCAGACCCATCACCACCGGGACGGCAATCAGTAACGGCATAAATAACGGCCAGAGATCGGACAGATCCAACGCTTTGGAAAACGTCCCGCGCGCGATCGTCAGAAAATGGCTGGTCGGGTAGATCTCGCCGATCCATCTTCCCGGTCCTTCCAGCGAAGCCACCGGATCGATCATGCCGGAAAATTGTGTTGCCGGAATGAGGGTAATAATCGACGTCCCAAAAATAGCGGCGATTTGGCTCTTCATAAACGTGGAGATCAGCAGCCCCAGACCGGTGGCGATGATGACGTAAAGTAGCGCCGCGAGGGTAAGCGTGAGAAAGCTACCTTTCAGCGGCACGCCGAACACAAAGACCGACAGCGCGCACAGTAGCAAGAAGTTCAGCATACCCAGCGCGATATACGGCAGTTGTTTACCCAGCAAAAATTCGCTGCGCGTCGTCGGCGTTACGTACAGATTAATTATCGACCCCAGCTCTTTCTCCCGCACCACGCTCAGGGCGCTAAGCATTGACGGGATCATCATGAGCAGCAGCGGAATGACCGCCGGAACGATAGCGGGCAGACTTTTCACATCCGGGTTATAGCGATAGCGCGTTTCAATATTGAGCAGCCCGACCTGTTTAACCGGGTTCGGCTGACGACTTGCCGCCTCCTGCAGCCAGCTTTGGTGCATCGCCTGAACGTACCCCTTCACCGTCTCGGCGCGGCTGGGCATGGCGCCATCCACCCAGACGCCAATCTGCGCTGGCGTACCGCGAGCAATATCGCGGCCAAAATTAGGCGGGATCTCAATGGCAACCGCCAGCTCTCCCGAACGCATCCGCCGGTCAAGCTCGTCATAGCTGGCGAGCGGCGGTTGTTCGATAAAATAGCGGGATCCCGCCAGATTGAGCGACCATGCCTGACTACTGACGGTCTGGTCACGATCGAGGACGGCAAAACGCAGGTTCTCCACGTCCATACTGATGCCATAGCCCATAATCAGCATCAGAATTACCGTTCCCAGCAGCGCCAGCGTGGAACGTACCGGATCGCGGCGTAGCTCCAGCGCTTCGCGGCGACTGTAGCTGAACAAACGCCGGAAGCTCAATCCCTGCCGCGACGGTTTACCTGACGCGGCGGGCGTCTGGGATGGCGGTATTGGGGTTTCAGGCGCCGCTCCCGCAGCTTCCTGTAGCCAGGAAATAAACGCCGCTTCCAGATTGGCCGCGCCCCGCTGTTGCACCAATTCCTGCGGCGTACCGCTGGCGAGCACTTTACCGGCGTGCATCAATGACATTCGGTCGCAACGTTCCGCTTCGTTCATAAAATGGGTCGAGATAAAAATCGTCACCTTATCCTGACGCGAAAGATCGACCATAAGCTGCCAGAACATATCCCTGGCGACCGGATCAACGCCGGACGTTGGCTCATCAAGAATCAGCATTTCCGGGCGATGGATCACCGCTACCGCCAGCGATAAACGCTGGCGGATACCGAGCGGCAACGAAGCGGGGAGCGTATCTTCCACCTCCGTTAGCATAAAGCGTTCGATCATCTGCGCGACGCGCGCCGGGATCTCCACTGGCGGAATATGAAACAGGCGGGCATGAAGTTCCAGATTCTGCCGCACGGTGAGTTCGTTATAGAGCGAAAAAGCCTGCGACATATACCCGACCCGGCGACGGGTATCGATGTCGTTCGGGTCTACCGGCTGGCCAAATAGCCAGGCCTGGCCTTCGCTGGCGGGAAGCAGACCGGTCAGCATTTTCATGGTGGTCGATTTGCCGCAACCGTTTGAACCGAGGAAGCCAAAAATCTCGCCGCGCGGAATGCGGAAATTAACATGGTCAACCGCGACGAACTTACCGAAGCGCATGGTCAGATCTTTCGCCTCAATGGCAATCTCTTCCTGCTCAGCGTGATAGGGCGGGATCACCACTGGCTTATGCGCCTGGCGCTGCGCTTCTGGCAACAGGGCGATAAACGCCTGTTCCAGCGTCGCGCTATGGGTTTTTGCCCGCAGTTGCTGCGCGCTGCCGGTTGCCAGTATCTCGCCCGCATTCATCGCCACCAGCCAGTCAAAACGCTCCGCCTCTTCCATATAGGCCGTTGCGACCAACACGCTCATATTGGTCTGCCGTTGGCGGATACTGTCGATTAAGTCCCAGAACTGAGCGCGGGAGAGCGGGTCCACGCCGGTGGTAGGCTCATCAAGAATCAGCAATTCCGGGTCATGAATCAGCGCACAGCACAGCCCCAGCTTTTGTTTCATCCCACCGGACAGCTTCCCGGCAGGACGGTCACGAAACGGCGCCAGGCCGGTGCTGTTCAGCAGCTCGGTAATACGCGCTTCGCGTTCAGCTTTGTCATGACCAAAGAGACGAGCGAAAAAATCGACGTTCTCATAAACCGATAACGTGTGATAAAGGTTTTTCCCCAGCCCCTGCGGCATCCAGGCGATGCGCGGACAGACGTCGCGGCGATGTTTCGCATCGCGCATATCGCCGCCCAGGACGATAACGTTCCCTTGCTCAATCACCCGCGCGCCAGAAATCAGCGACAGCAGGCTCGACTTACCCACCCCGTCCGGACCAATCAGCCCGACCATACTACGGGCGGGAATGTCCAGCGTGATATTGTTCAGCGCGGCTGTTTTTCCGTAATGCTGGCTCACCCCCTCAAGCTGCGCCACGGGAGGAACAGGCACCAGCTTCAGCGACGTCATTGCGACAGCCTCACGCTTAGAGCGTCAGGCCAGGGCACGCGCTCATCCAGACGAACCCAGGCCATTCCCGGCAAACCGGTTTTGACATATTCCAGATGCTGTCGCAGCAGCTCTGGCGGAATACGCGCTTTGACGCGGAACATCAGCTTCAGCCGTTCATCGTGGGTTTCCACGGTTTTGGGCGTGAACTGCGCCACGCTGGCGACAAAACTGATCGTCGCCGGAATACGCAGATCCGGCGCGGCGTCCAGCACCAGTCGCGCTTCGCCGCCGATCTTCAACAACCCAGCCTGTTCGGTCGGCAGGAAAAATGTCATATAAACGTCGCTGAGATCGACCATGTTCAACACCCGGCCGCCAGCCGATAACACTTCGCCCGGCTCCGCAACGCGGTACTGCACGCGTCCATCGCGCGGCGCTTTTAATTCGCTGTCGTCGATGTCGGCGACAATACGCCGCTCGGTCGCCTGCGCCGCTTCCACGCGCGTTTGCGCCTGGATAATACTGGTACGCGCCGCCTCAATCGCCGCTTTTGCCGCAGATACCTGCGCTTTGGCGGTCTCCAGGGCGGCGCGCGCGCTTTCCGCCGCCGCGCGATCGTCATCTAACTGTTGTACAGATACCGCGCCACGCTGCGACAGCGAACGGGAACGCACGTGACGTTTAGAGACGGAGTCCAGCTCAGCTTCCCGCTGTTTGACGACCGACTGCGCGGCGCGCATTTCACTCTGGCGTTGCTCCAGCAAGGCACGGGCGGCGGCAACCGCGCTTTCGGCCTCTTTAATCTGCGCAATCGCCTCCAGCCGCTGCTCCTGCAGCACGCGGGTATCCATTTTCGCCAGCACCTCGCCCTGACGAACGAACTGCCCTTCCGAAACGAGGATGGTATCAATACGCCCGGCAATCTTAGTGGCAATATCCACTTCGGTGGCTTCAATTCTGCCGTTGCTGGCGGCAAACCCCTCCGGTATTCCCGCAGGGCGCAGCATCCACCAGGCTATCGCGGCCACCGCCACAAGAATCCCCGCTCCCCACCACACCAGATGACGCTTCATTTTGTCCATAATCGACCCGCCGTAATCCCTGTTGTCTAACCATGCGTGTCACAAAATCCGCCGGGCGTGCGCTCAGCGGGGGTTTCCATTCGGGATAAGAATGAAAAAAGAAAAGGGGCCAGACGACGAACAGACGCCGATGAAGCGCTCGCCGTCAAAGGGTGTGAATGATGTAGGTACCCGGAAAAGAGGGAGTAATGTTGTCATCATCAGCGTTCCTGGCCGTAAATGAAACACGCATACTCATAACTGCTATAAATCGATACTAACACCTCTGTCCGGGATGTCTATTCGCTTATTGTTTGTAATGGTACTTAGCGTTTTGCCGCCAAATCCTGCGCGCAGGCCCAGGCGCTCGACCAGGCCCACTGGAAGTTATAGCCGCCCAACCAGCCGGTGACGTCCATCACTTCGCCGATAAAATAGAGACCCGGCACTCGGCGCGCTTCCATAGTCCGCGATGATAGTTCGTTTGTATCCACGCCGCCCAGCGTCACTTCCGCTGTCCGATAGCCTTCGGTGCCGTTAGGCTGCACTTGCCAGGCAGTAAGCGTGTCAACCAACGCCTGCTGATCACGAACGTTCAACTGTCTGAGCGATACATCCGGGATGTGCCCCAACTGTTGTAAACACTCCACCAACCGTTTCGGCAAATGCATCGCCAGCGTGTTCTTCAGACTCTGGTTCGGGTGCGCGTTACGCTGTTCATTGAGAACATCTTCCAGCGAGAGGTCCGGCAATAAGTTAATGCTCACTAACTCCCCCGGTTGCCAGTAGCTGGAAATCTGTAAAACAGCGGGGCCGGACAGCCCACGATGGGTAAAAAGTAGGTTTTCCCGAAATACCGTGCCATTGCGGGCGGTAATTACGCAGGGCACAGAGACGCCAGACAGCGTCTGGAGCTGTTCTAACAGCGGCTTATGTAGCGTAAAGGGCACCAGCCCGGCGCGCGTCGGCAACACCTTGAGACCAAACTGTTCGGCGATTTTATAGCCAAACGGTGATGCGCCAAGCCCCGGCATCGACAGGCCGCCGCTGGCAATCACCAGCTTTTGCGTAGTCACCGTCTCGCCGTTCAACGCCAGTACGAAACCCGACTCATCACGCTCGACGCTCAGTACCTCGCTACGCAGGCGCATCGTTACGCCGCCTTTGTCGCACTCGGCAACCAGCATATCGACAATGCGTTGGGCGGAATCATCGCAAAAAAGCTGTCCCAGCGTTTTCTCATGCCAGGCTATCCCATACCTGCCGACCAGATCGATAAAGTCCCACTGGGTATAGCGGGCTAACGCTGATTTACAAAAATGGGGGTTCTGGCTCAAATACGCAGCAGGCTCAACATAAAGATTAGTAAAGTTGCAGCGCCCACCGCCGGACATGAGGATTTTACGTCCTGGCTTCTTGCCATTATCGATGAGCAGCACGCGGCTACCCGCCTGTCCTGCCTGCGCGGCGCAAAACATGCCCGCTGCGCCAGCGCCTATAATAACGGCATCAAACCTTTCCACGTCGCCTTCCTCTCTCAAATTCGGGCGGGAATTGTAAAGTTTCCTCAGTGGTCGCACCAGCGCGAAAAGCGCCTGAAAATGGTATTTATCTGAAATATATAAGATAATTCTTTAGTGATATCAAACAAAGCACGAAGTACATCAAAAAAAGTCTATATTTCACTTTGCCCGCGCCGCCAAAGTCACTGATAATGCGCCGCGTTCATGTCCTCAAAATGGCGTAACGTCCTATGCTACATTTGTTTGCTGGCCTGGATTTACATACCGGGCTTTTATTATTGCTTGCTCTGGCTTTTGTGCTGTTCTACGAAGCGATTAACGGCTTCCATGACACAGCCAATGCAGTCGCAACCGTGATTTACACCCGTGCGATGCGTTCGCAGCTGGCGGTTGTCATGGCGGCGGTGTTTAACTTTTTTGGCGTTTTGCTGGGGGGTCTCAGCGTGGCGTATGCCATTGTGCATATGCTACCGACAGATCTCCTGCTCAACATGGGTTCCGCGCACGGCCTCGCTATGGTCTTTTCCATGTTGCTGGCGGCGATTATCTGGAACCTCGGCACCTGGTATTTCGGGTTGCCGGCGTCCAGTTCCCACACGCTGATTGGCGCCATTATCGGCATCGGTTTAACCAATGCGATGATGACCGGCACGTCAGTGGTGGATGCGCTTAACATCCCGAAAGTTATCAATATTTTCGGTTCACTCATTATCTCCCCTATTGTCGGTCTGGTATTCGCCGGCGGTCTGATTTTCTTGCTGCGCCGCTACTGGAGCGGTACTAAGAAACGCGCCCGTATCCACCTGACGCCAGCCGAACGTGAAAAGAAAGACGGCAAGAAAAAGCCGCCGTTCTGGACGCGTATCGCGCTGATCCTCTCCGCTATCGGCGTGGCGTTTTCGCATGGCGCGAACGATGGTCAGAAAGGCATTGGCCTGGTCATGCTGGTGCTGATTGGCGTCGCACCTGCGGGTTTCGTGGTCAATATGAATGCCTCCAGCTACGAAATCACCCGTACGCGCGATGCTATCAACAATGTCGAAACGTACTTTGAGCAGCGTCCTGACCTGCTGAAAGCCGTCACCGGCGTTGACCAACTGATTCCCTCTCCGGAACCGGGCGCGACTGAACCGACTGAATTCCACTGCCATCCGGCTAACACCATTAACGCGCTTAACCGTGCGAAAGGGATGCTGGCAAACGTGGAAAGCTACGACAAGTTAAGCGTTGAACAGCGTAGTCAGTTGCGTCGCATTATGCTGTGCATTTCCGACACGACCGACAAAGTCGTGAAATTGCCTGGCGTAAGCAGCGATGACCAGCGCCTGCTGAAAAAGCTGAAGACCGATATGTTAAGCACCATTGAGTATGCGCCAGTGTGGATCATTATGGCAGTGGCGTTGGCGCTGGGTATTGGTACGATGATCGGCTGGCGTCGCGTGGCGACCACTATCGGCGAGAAAATTGGTAAAAAAGGCATGACGTATGCGCAGGGAATGTCGGCACAGATGACGGCGGCAGTCTCTATCGGTCTTGCCAGCTACACCGGTATGCCAGTTTCTACCACTCACGTACTCTCCTCTTCAGTGGCGGGAACCATGGTCGTTGATGGCGGCGGGTTGCAGCGTAAAACCGTGACCAGCATTCTGATGGCCTGGGTATTTACGTTACCGGCGGCGATTATTCTTTCCGGCGTGCTGTACTGGCTTTCCCTGAAGATTATTTAAGCCAAATGGGCCGGATAGCGCTGTCGCTAATCCGGCCTGTCAGGATGAAGCAACACAGGCCTGTCATCCGGGAGGCTTATCTAATACGAGCGGGTCAGGAAACTGGCCCGCTTTTTTATTCAGTGCCAAATCATGAGCGCAATCAAGCTCACCACCACCAAACCGCATAACGCGCTGGTCAGCAGAAACTGGCGGCGCACGCGTTCACAACGGCGAATAAATTCTTCATCATGATGATCGCGATAGCGCTGAGCGTAGATATACCATACCAGGCGCACCTGTTTGTTGGGCTGACCATGCGTGGTAAAGAAGCCGCCGCCATCGACATATTGATAGAGCAAAGGATCGCAACCACGAAGTACCACTAACAGTGCGCGTAGCGATGAGAAATAGCGCGCCATATTAACAATGCAAACGACACATAAAGCCCAGAATAGTGAGACGGTGCTTATCATATCTCCTCCCCGGCGACCCGCCCACGGAGTTCCTCTCCGGGACTACCGCTCCCCGATACCCTGCCAGACAATCAGTGAAAGAGTACTACGAAAGCCGTCCATATTAGCGCTCCGCATTCGAACGGCTCTTATACACATTGTAGGAGATCAGTTAATTTTTTTACCAGAAGGTTAATCACTATCAATGCAATTCCCTGAAAATTTTGTTTAACTAACTGGCAAGCAAGGCAGATTGACGGATTATCCTGGTCGCTATAATGTAAGGATAGTTATGGTAAACGGCTGAGCTAGCCCCGCGCATAGAGTTCGCAGGACGCGGGTGACGCGGCGGCATAAGAAACGCCAGTAGCTCAATGGTCATCGACAACTTATGGAAGGAGTAACACTATGGCTTATAAACACATTCTTATCGCAGTTGATCTCTCCCCGGAAAGTAAAGTTCTGGTTGAAAAAGCGGTCTCTATGGCGCGCCCCTACAACGCGAAAATCTCCCTCATCCACGTTGATGTGAACTATTCTGACCTGTACACCGGTCTGATTGACGTCAATCTGGGCGATATGCAGAAACGTATCTCCGAAGAAACCCACCACGCGCTGACCGAGCTGTCTACCAACGCTGGCTACCCTATCACTGAAACCCTGAGCGGTAGCGGCGATTTGGGCCAGGTGCTGGTTGACGCCATCAAGAAATACGATATGGATCTGGTCGTTTGCGGTCATCACCAGGACTTCTGGAGCAAACTGATGTCTTCTGCGCGCCAGCTGATCAACACCGTTCACGTTGACATGCTGATTGTGCCGCTGCGCGACGAAGAAGAGTAATGCTTGCCGTGCCGGCTGGCGGCTAAGACCGCATCTGGTCTATAGTCAATCAGGTTGGCCTGAACCATCAGGCAAATTCCGGCTATCAACAACAACGCCCGCTTATGTGGGCGTTTTGTTTATCCCCCCTTCTTCGCAGTACTCAGTACATCATTCCAGCACACCAAACATAATTAGTGTGATCCACTAATTAGTTTGCGTATCATTTGTATAATAACCTATTGATCAGGCTAATAACCGCAGTCTATATCAGGGTAAGTCTTTTCGGCGCGTTTTGATATACGCGCTCATACGTTTCGGGATGGCATTAAAAGGCGAAGGAATATGAATACAACTGCACCTACGGGCTTGCTGCAGCAACCTCGTCCATTTTTCATGATCTTTTTTGTAGAATTATGGGAACGATTTGGCTATTACGGCGTCCAGGGCATCCTGGCGGTCTTTTTCGTTAAACAATTGGGTTTTTCTCAGGAACAGGCCTTTATTACCTTTGGCGCTTTTGCGGCGCTGGTTTATGGCCTAATCTCCATCGGCGGCTATGTTGGCGACCATCTGTTAGGGACTAAACGCACCCTGGTCCTGGGCGCGATTGTGCTGGCGATTGGCTATTTTATGACCGGCATGTCGCTATTAAATCCCGATCTGATTTTTATCGCACTGGGTACGATTGCCGTGGGCAACGGGTTATTTAAAGCCAATCCCGCCAGCCTGCTCTCTAAATGCTATCAGCCTAAAGATCCCCGGCTGGATGGCGCTTTCACCCTGTTTTATATGTCGATTAACATCGGTTCTTTGTTATCGCTATCGCTGGCGCCGGTGATTGCCGATAAATTTGGCTATGCGGTGACCTATAATCTGTGCGGCGCTGGTTTAATTGTTGCGCTTCTGGTGTACTTCGCCTGCCGTGGCATGGTGAAAAATATCGGTTCTGAACCGGATCATAAACCGCTACGTTTTCGCAATTTGCTGCTGGTACTACTCGGCACCGTCGTCATGATTTTCCTCTGCGCCTGGCTGATGCACAACGTTAAGATTGCCAATCTGGTGCTCATCGTCCTTTCTATCGTCGTCACTATTTTCTTCTTTCGCGAAGCGTTTCGTCTGGATAAAACCGGCCGCAATAAAATGTTCGTGGCGTTTATTCTGATGATTGAAGCCGTGCTGTTTTACATTCTGTATGCGCAGATGCCTACCTCGCTGAACTTCTTTGCGATTAATAACGTGCATCATGAAATTCTTGGATTCGCCATTAACCCGGTGAGTTTTCAGGCGCTGAACCCATTCTGGGTGGTCGTCGCCAGTCCGGTACTGGCAGCGGTTTACACCCGACTGGGTAGCAAAGGCAAAGATCTGACTATGCCGATGAAGTTTACGCTCGGTATGTTCCTCTGCGCGCTGGGTTTTCTGACCGCCGCCGCCGCCGGGATGTGGTTTGCCGATGCGCAAGGATTGACGTCGCCGTGGTTTATCGTGCTGGTGTATCTGTTCCAGAGTCTGGGCGAGCTGCTGATTAGCGCGCTGGGGCTGGCAATGGTCGCCGCTCTGGTGCCGCAGCATCTGATGGGTTTTATTCTGGGAATGTGGTTCCTGACCCAGGCCGCCGCCTTCCTGCTCGGCGGTTATGTGGCGACCTTCACTGCCGTACCGGAAAACATCACCGATCCGTTGCAGACGCTGCCCATTTATACCGGCGTCTTTAGCAAAATTGGTCTGGTAACGCTGGCAGTCACCGTGGTGATGGCCATTATGGTGCCGTGGTTAAACCGAATGATTAATACGCCAGGTACCGAACAGTAATACTCAGTGCCGGATGCGGCTTACGCCTTATCCGGCCTACAAATAATTGAGAATCGTAGGCCCGATAAGCGTAGCGCCATCGGGCAATCCGTTACTCCGTCAGAGGGGTTCCGGCATAAATATCAAACCGATGCCCTTTGGTAACGATGGCGTTGGGCGTCGCGACATCCGCCAGCGGCGGCGCATAATCGGGACGTTTGACCACCACGCGTTTGGTCGCCAACTGACGCGCCGGTTCCAGCAGTCCGTCGGCGTCTAAATCCGGCCCCACCAACGACTGAAACACCCGCATCTCTTTCTTCACCAGCGCGCTTTTCTGCCGGTGAGGAAACATCGGATCGAGGTAGACCACCTGCGGGCGCGGCGTGATATCGGTCAACGCCGTCAGGCTGGAAGCATGAATCAGCTGCAAACGCTCCTGAAGCCAGCCGCCAATGTCCGCATCGGCGTAACCGCGCGTCAGGCCGTCGTCGAGCAACGCGGCGACCACCGGATTACGCTCCAACATCCGCACGCGGCAACCGACGGACGCCAGCACAAACGCATCGCGCCCCAGTCCGGCCGTGGCATCAACCACATCCGGCAGATAATCGCCTTTGATACCGACGGCTTTCGCCACCGCTTCGCCGCGCCCGCCGCCGAACTTACGTCGATGGGCCATCGCGCCGCCAACAAAATCGACGAAAATGCCGCCGAGCTTCGGTTCGTCGCGCTTGCGCAGCTCCAGATGTTGCGGCGTCATCACCAGCGCCATCGGGTTGTCTTCGTCATGCTCCAGTCCCCAGCGGGCAGCCAGAACAGATAAGGCGCCGTCTGTGGCGCCCGTTTCATCCATTAAGCAGATTCGCACGTAAAATCAGCCTTTAATCCCGTAATGCTCCAGCATCGCGTCCAGTTGTGGTTCACGGCCACGGAAGCGTTTAAAGAGTTCCATCGGCTCTTCAGAACCACCGCGAGTCAGGATGTTATCAAGGAACGACTGACCGGTCTCACGGTTGAAAATGCCTTCCTCCTCAAAGCGGGAATAAGCGTCCGCCGCCAGTACGTCGGCCCACAGATAGCTGTAGTAGCCTGCCGCATAGCCGCCAGCAAAGATATGGCTGAACGCATGTGGGAAGCGGCCCCATGTCGGTGACGGCACCACGGCGACCTGTTTTTTGATTTCAAAGAGCGTCTCAAGAATTTTCGCTCCTTGCTGCGGGTTAAATTCCGCATGCAGACGGAAATCAAACAGACCGAACTCCAGCTGACGCAGAATAAACAGCGCCGCCTGATAGTTTTTCGCCGCCAGCATTTTATCCAGCAGCTCCTTCGGCAGCGGTTCGCCGGTTTCATAGTGGCCGGAGATAAACGCCAGCGCTTCCGGCTCCCAGCACCAGTTTTCCATAAACTGACTTGGCAGTTCGACCGCGTCCCACGGCACGCCGCTGATACCGGAGACCCCGGCGGTCTCAATGCGGGTCAGCATATGATGCAGGCCATGACCAAACTCGTGGAACAGGGTGATCACTTCGTCATGGGTAAACAGAGCGGGTTTACCGTTCACCGGACGGTTGAAATTACAGGTCAGATAAGCGACCGGCTTTTGCAATGTGCCGTCCGCCTTACGCATCTGGCCGACACAGTCGTCCATCCACGCCCCGCCGCGTTTGTGTTCGCGTGCGTACAGGTCAAGGTAGAAGCTGCCGCGCAGCTCGTTATTTTCGTCATACAGTTCAAAGAAACGCACTTCCGGGTGCCAGACATCAACGTCAGTACGCTCTTTGGCAGTGATGCCGTAAATACGTTTCACCACTTCAAACAGGCCATTCACGGCTTTGTTTTCCGGGAAGTACGGACGTAGCTGCTCATCGCTGATGCTGTACAGGTGCTGTTTTTGCTTTTCACTGTAGTACGCGATATCCCACGGTTGTAGCTCCTCAACGCCAAATTCGGCTTTGGCGAAGGCGCGCAGCTGGGCCAGCTCTTTTTCCCCCTGCGGACGGGCGCGTTTCGCCAAATCGGTCAGGAAGTCGAGCACCTGCTGCGGATTTTCCGCCATTTTGGTGGCCAGCGATTCATGGGCATAATTTTCGAAGCCCAGCAGTTGCGCCAGTTCATGGCGCAGCGCAAGAATTTCTTCCATCACCGGGCTGTTATCCCACTTACCGGCGTTCGGCCCCTGGTCGGAGGCGCGAGTGGAATAGGCGCGATACATCTCTTCGCGCAACGCCTGGTTGTCGCAGTAGGTCATGACCGACAGATAGCTCGGGATATCCAGGGTCAGCAGGTAACCTTCCTGCTCTTTGGCTTCCGCCTGGGCTTTAGCTGCCGCCAGAGCGCTTTCCGGCATTCCCGCCAGCTCGGCTTCATCGGTGATGAGCTTCGTCCAGCCCATAGTGGCATCGAGCACATTATTGCTGTACTGGTTGCCCAGCTCAGACAGGCGAGTGGCGATTTCGCCGTAACGCTGCTGTTTCTCTTTCGGCAGGCCGATGCCGGACAGTTCAAAATCACGCAGCGCGTTATCAACCGCTTTCTTCTGCGCGGTATTCAGAGTGGCGTAATGATCGCCGTCGCGCAGGTCGCGGTACGCGTTGTACAACCCTTCATGCTGGCCAACCCAGGTGCTGTATTCCGACAGCAGCGGCAGCGTCTGTTCGTAGGCTTCACGCAGCTCCGGGCTATTTTTCACCGAGTTTAAGTGGCTAATTGGCGAGAAAATACGCCCCAGAACATCGTCGGCTTCCGCCAACGGCTGGCAGAGGTTTTCCCAGCTATACGGCGCGCCATGCGCCACAACGCCTTCTACCGCCGCCCGGCAATCGGCCAACGCTTTGGTGACCGCAGGCACCACATGCTCCGGTTTAATTGCAGAAAAAGGCGGCAGTGAAAAAGACGTTAGTAATGGATTGGTCATATGCGCAGTCCTGTAGAAGAAGGTGAGTGGAGCGCGCTTTTGGCGCTCTCGCGATGAGATCTAGAATGGGGGATAGTAAGGGGAATTTCAATGATGGACAGCGTACAGACGTGGGTATCGCTGCAATAAGCCGCCCCTTTAACATCATCCCGGCTTACGTTTTATAAGCCGGGTGACAACGTCAGCGCGTTTTTCTCGCCATCTCGTAAGCAGCGGACAGATCCAGACGCTGCCAGAACTGTTGATCCTCGGTCTCGCCCGACAACGGATATCCTGCCGGTAACGCCGTCTCTTCCATTAACGCCTGACGCTGCGCTGGCGACAGGTTCGGCAGCGCTGTCTGTAGCAGAACATCGGCGCCTTTTGGTATTTTCAACGGCTGATGCTCGCCTTTCTGTTGCGGCAGGTTATAAGTCATGGTGAAGCGGTAGAAAGTATGCATGGCCGGATCGCGGTACGGATCGTCTTTTCCGGTCGATGCCGCGCATTCGACAATCGTCGTACCGCACTCTTTCACCAGCGCCTCGCGCAGTTGAGCGCGAGCTTCGTTGAATAACGTACGGTAATACGGATCGTTAAGATAATGCGCGACATTACGCTGCGCGACCATCCGCGCGCCCATCACATCCAGCGGATAGTGTACGCCAAGGACCAGGCGAGAATAGCCATAACGCGCGCCACGAATCACCAGCGCATCAAAGCGTTCCGGGATCATTTCCGCCATCAACAGCGCATCCGTATAACCGGTATTCGTGTGTCCGCTGGGGAAAGCACCGCCACCTGCGGTATAAGGATGACCATCTTTTACCACCACATCATCCGGCGTCAAATGGATAGTATTACCCGGCACCTGGTAAGGACGCGGGTAATGAAAATATTTTTTCGCCGCGCCGGTGCTGACTTCCGAGGCTTTAATCAACGCCGCCGCTTTGCCCAACTCACCTTTATCATAAGCGGCGAGAAATGCCCGCCCCAGCCGCGGCCCCATTGCGTCGCTCAGGAAATAGAGATACTCCACGCTTTCCGCATCCGCCAGCGCCTGGTGACGGGTATTAACATCGGCATCGTGATTAATCGCCGTCACCGTCGCCAGATTGTCTTTCAATACTGCTTCCGGCAATGTATTGAAGGCGGAAAGTAGGGTAATCCCCATCTGTTGATTCTCAGTAGTATGAAAATCATAACCGCTAGCCTTTAACCAGGCATTATCCGCCTGGATGGAATTCTGTCGCATCTGAGCCAGGGCGTCGCGAGTCAACGCGGCGGTATCGCCTTGTAATGCCTTACGCAACTGTGTCAGCCATTGAGCCTCAAGGTCATTAAAGGCGACGCTCGCCGAGTCGGGCGTCACGCTTTTCGCTATCGACTCCGCCTGGGACAGGAGAATATCTTTCGCCAGTGCCGGCATCGCCAGCGCCAGAGATGACGCCAGTACAGTAATGTGTAGTTTCATTATGGTTCCTTTCATTAAAAATAACGCCAGGTCAAAACCACTACCTTGCCCACAGGCGATGCTGGCCTGCGCAGTTGACGGTTTGATGATACGAACACGTCTTGCAATACTTTCACAACGCGCGAAACAACATGGCGGTACTGGGGTAATCTGCGCGGATCTGCGGTAAACTATCGGCTAACTTGTTTACTTCCCGGAATATCTGCATCCATGCTCAGTTATCGTCACAGCTTTCACGCTGGCAACCACGCCGACGTCCTTAAACATACCGTTCAGAGCCTGATCATCGAGTCGCTAAAAGAGAAAGAAAAACCGTTTCTCTATCTGGACACGCACGCGGGCGCGGGGCGTTATCAGTTGGGCAGCGAACATGCTGAACGTACCGGAGAGTATCTGGAAGGCATCGCCCGTATCTGGCAGCAGGACGACCTGCCCGCCGAACTGGAACCGTATATTAGCGTCGTAAAACATTTCAACCGCAGCGGGCAGTTACGCTACTATCCGGGCTCCCCGTTAATCGCCCGCCAGTTGCTGCGTGAGCAAGACAGTCTGCAACTCACGGAATTGCATCCCAGCGACTTCCCACTGTTGCGCGCGGAGTTTCAAAAAGACAACCGCGCCCGCGTGGAACGCGCTGACGGCTATCAGCAACTGAAAGCCAAATTACCGCCGGTTTCCCGCCGCGGTCTGATCCTCATTGACCCACCTTATGAAATGAAAACCGACTACCAGGCGGTAGTCAGCGGCATCAGCGAGGGTTATAAACGTTTCGCCACCGGTACATACGCGCTATGGTATCCGGTGGTGCTCCGCCAGCAAATTAAGCGCATGATTCATGAGCTGGAGGCCACCGGCATCCGTAAAATCCTGCAAATTGAGCTGGCGATCCGCCCGGACAGCGATCAGCGCGGGATGACGGCGTCCGGTATGATCGTGGTTAACCCGCCGTGGAAACTGGAGCAGCAGATGAACAACGTGCTACCGTGGCTGCACAGCAGGTTGGTGCCAAACGGTCACGGACACACTTCGGTAAGCTGGATCGTGCCGGAGTAATCACAGCCATCGGTGGAACCTTTCACCTTCAGGTATACAATCGCGAATATTTTGGCGGGTAGCGCAGAATCTATCCGTCCGACAACGAACATAAAGGAGCGGTCATGACCAAACACTATGATTACATCGCTATCGGCGGCGGCAGCGGCGGTATCGCCTCGATTAACCGCGCCGCTATGTACGGCCAGAAATGCGCGCTCATCGAAGCCAAAGAGCTGGGCGGTACCTGTGTTAACGTGGGCTGCGTGCCGAAGAAAGTGATGTGGCATGCCGCGCAGATTCGTGAAGCGATTCATCTGTATGGCCCGGACTACGGTTTTGACACCACGATTAATCAGTTCGACTGGAGCAAGCTGATTGCCAGCCGTACCGCGTATATTGACCGCATCCATACTTCATACGACAACGTGCTGGGCAAAAATAACGTGGATGTGATTAAAGGCTTTGCCCGCTTTGTCGATGCCAAAACCATTGAAGTGAACGGCGAAAGCATCACCGCCGACCATATTTTGATCGCTACCGGCGGCCGTCCGAGCCATCCGAGCATTCCAGGCGTGGAATACGGCATTGATTCCGACGGTTTCTTTGCGCTGTCTGCCTTGCCGGAGCGCGTTGCGGTGGTAGGCGCAGGTTATATCGCCGTTGAACTGGCTGGCGTTATCAACGCGCTGGGGGCGAAAACGCATCTGTTTGTCCGTAAACATGCGCCGCTGCGCAGTTTTGACCCGATGATTAGCGAAACGCTGGTTGAGGTGATGAACGCCGAAGGCCCGCAACTGCATACTCACGCCGTGCCGAAAGCGGTGGTAAAAAACGCCGACGGCAGTCTGACTCTGGAACTGGAAGATGGCCGCAGTGAAACCGTTGATTGCCTGATCTGGGCCATTGGTCGCGAACCGTCGACCGACAATATTAATCTGGCGGCAGCGGGCGTGAAAACCAATGAAAAAGGTTACATCATTGTCGATAAATTCCAGAATACCAACGTTGAAGGCATTTACGCCGTTGGCGACAATACTGGCGCGGTAGAACTAACGCCAGTCGCCGTCGCCGCCGGTCGCCGTCTCTCCGAGCGCCTGTTTAACAACAAGCCGGACGAGCATCTGGACTACAGCAACATCCCGACCGTGGTCTTTAGCCATCCGCCTATCGGCACCGTCGGGTTAAGCGAGCCGCAGGCGCGCGAGCAGTACGGCGACGAGCAGGTGAAAGTCTATAAATCATCGTTTACCGCTATGTATACCGCGGTGACGACGCACCGCCAGCCGTGCCGTATGAAGCTGGTCTGCGTCGGGCCGGAAGAAAAAATTGTGGGTATCCACGGTATCGGCTTCGGCATGGATGAAATGTTGCAGGGCTTCGCGGTAGCGCTGAAGATGGGCGCTACCAAGAAAGACTTCGATAATACCGTCGCCATTCACCCGACCGCATCGGAAGAGTTTGTGACCATGCGTTAATATCTTGTGCGCCCATCTTCAAGGGTGGGCGCACAAGCCTGCATGATTAATACGTACTGAAATAACTCTGGATCAGTTCCGGATTACGCGTCTGAGTTAATGCCGTCATCAGCAAGACTCGCGCCTTCGCCGGGTTGAGCGAGTCAGACACCAGCCCTGGCTGCCCTTTATCCAACGGTACTACGCCGTTTCCGGTGCGGGAAGCGCGCACCACGATAATCCCGGCCTTCTCCGCTTTTTTAATCCCCGCGTCGCTGCGTACCGAGACTGAACCTGCGCCGGTTCCGGCATAAATAATACCGTCCGCGTGATGGGCGATCGCCGCATCATACATATATTCCGGGTCGTCCTGATAGCCGTAAATAATCACCACATTGGGTAATTTTTTGATATTACGTACGTCAAAAACAGATCGCAGGGTATGAATTTTTTCCACCCGCGTTTCGAACTGTGGCTGACCATTAACGATGACCCCCAGATAGCCCTCTTCCGGCGCTTTAAAGGTATCCAGAGTCGTGGCATTGGTTTTCGTTACAAAGCGCGCCGAACCAATACGATCGTTTAAAACCACCATTACGCCGCGTCCCTTCGCATTCGGGTCAGCAGCCACCGTGACCGCTTCCAGCAGGTTCATTGCGCCATCGGCGCTGATTGCCGACGCGGGCCGCATTGCAGCGGTAAACACCACCGGTTTGTCGCTTTTCACGGTCAAATTAAGAAAGTAGGCGGTTTCATCGAGCGTGTCAGTGCCATGAGTAATGACCACACCGTCAACATCGTCCCGCGCCAATAACGCATTCACCTTCTGTGAAAGTTTCAGGATAATATCGCTGGTCATATTTTCGCTACCAATATTCGCCACCTGCTCGCCGTCAACGCGAGCGATATTATTCATTTCCGGCACGGCATTTATTAATGTTTGCACGCCAAGCTCACCGGATTTATATCCGGCGGTTTGCGTATTATTGGCTGCCGTCCCGGCGATAGTACCGCCTGTCGCGAGAATAACAATATGCGGTAGTGACGTTGTGCTAAATACACAGTGGCTGATGAGCAGCAACACGGTGGCCATGAAAACTCTAATTTTCATTTTCTTCCTCTGAATTAAAAATAATAAGTGGCGTGTGCTATAAAAACATGAATAACAATCAGGCCAGAACCATTTTTCCTATTAACAGCCCGACAATGACCGAGACAATCACGTTAACTAATCCCGGACGCATAAAACTATGGTTAAGCACATATTTGCCGATACGCGTCGTACCGGTGTCGTCAAACGCCAGCGCCGCCAGACACTGTCCCGCCACCGGAATAAAGAAATAGCCGTTAACGGCAGGCCAGGAACCGATTAATGCATAAGCGGGCAACCCTAACGCCAGCCCCAGCGGCAACAGAATTAACGTCGTTGCCGCCTGGCTGCTGACCATAGCGGACACAAAAAACATCATAATGGCGATAAGCCAGGTATGCTGTTGCAATAGAGTTTGCACTTCTGCCTTAATCAACGCGATATGACCATTCACGAACGTCTCACTCATCCAGGCCAGGCCGAAGGCGCAGACAATCGCCAGCGCGCCCGCCCGAAATACCGTACCGCTGATAATCTGATCGACCTGCGGCCGGCATAACAACACAATCAGGCAGGCAAAAGAGAGCATCGTAATCTGGATAGCGGCGGACATCGAAAGCGGTTGTAGCCCTTTCGCTGTTTCTACCATGGGTCGCAGCGCCGGAATCAGTCCTAACAGAACGATAACGATCGCGCTGGTCAGAAATAACGCCACCGACAATTTGGCGCGCGAAGTGACTACCGTATTTTTACTTTCTTTCTGCGCAGGTTTAATTAACCCTTCAGCAAGCCGACGTTGATATTCCAGATCGTCTTTTAACTCTTTTCCTTTATTAAAGGTCGCTATTGCCCCCATCGCTACACCGATTAACGTGGCAGGCACGCAAATCATCATAATGGTTGAAATAGAGACGCCCAACGGCGCCATTAAACCAATCATCGCCGCCATGGCGGCAGATATAGGGCTGGCGGTGATCGCCTGTTGCGATGCGATAACGGAAATAGATAAAGGACGTTCCGGTCGAATACCTGAATCCCGTGCGACTTCAGAAATAACCGGTAACAAGCTATAAACGACATGCCCCGTTCCTGACATAAAAGTGAAGATATAACAGATAAACGGCGCTAATAACGTAATGTAACGAGGGTGGCGACGCAGAATTTTTTCCGCCAGTTTGACCAGTAAATCCAGCCCGCCGGAGGCCTGTAAAGAAGCGGCCGCCAGGACAACAGAAAGAATAATCAGAATAACATCAATCGGTGGTGTAGAAGGCGTCAGGCCAAAAATAAAAACCATCACGCCGACGCCTAACCCGCCGACCATCCCTAAAAATACGCCGCCGATCCTGGCGCCTATCATCAGGGCCACAAGGATAAAACATAATTCCGTCCAAAACATACTTCCTCCTGGGTTATCTGGAGTGAGTGTCGCTTTACATTGAGGGACGTAACCTATTGTGCAAACGGTTTACCAAAACCAAATGCGCCGTAATGAGATAACACCTGCGCCGCCGATTTCCCGCCCTGCCGCATGGCGCGTAACACGCTTTCTTTATCGGGTTCCGCCATACCCGATTGCAAAATGGAAAGCAAAAAACCGGTTAAGAACGCGTCGCCTGCGCCCAGCGTATCGACAGGTTCGATATAAACAGGTTGCCACTCCAGATAATCCCTGCCGGAAAAATAATAAATTTTTTCATGCCCGCAGGTGGCAATAATATGCCGACAGCCATAACGATAAAGTTTATTGAGTTTTATTTTGATTTCATCTGGCGATAACCCGCTACAGGAGACAAATCCATAATCTACCCACGGGCATACCTTTTCAAAATAGTCGTCTGTACCGCGCCCGGAAAAATCAAAAGAGAGTAAGACGGTTTGTTGTTTAATTTTCTCCAGTTCCGATTCCAGGTGGCCGTTAATACTGGAATGGACTAAGGTAAATTGTGATATATAGCGAAGATCGTCGTCAGACAGACTAAAAGGATGTTCCCGCAATACGCCGTTTTTGTTGCTGGCGACAAATTGCCGATCGCCATGCGAGAGACGGATACAGGCATACCCATTTTCGCCGGTATAATGGCGGCTGTGAGAGATGTCTATCTGTAGCTGGTGTAATACATCCTGTACGTGCTGCGCGGCGTCGTCATTGCCAAACGCCCCCATAAACGCGCTGGGGATGTCTGCTAATTTCGCATAGACAGCAAAATTTAATGCATTACCACCGGGGTACATGATGCCGGAATGCAGGTATTTATCGACAACGTTGTCGCCAATACCCAATACGCTGATGCTCATCATTATTCCTTGTTTGTCTTTACAATAAAAAGCGTCCCTGCTTTTTTATCCATCCTGATGTAATTAATATTCCACTTTCCACATATAGCGGCGCGTCGTTAACGGATGCTGACGCGCCTCAGCTAACGCCCGATTGTAAACGGGATAAACGTTATTAAAGAGAGAGTGGTTAAAGTAATCAATAACCGTGGTTTTAATGGTCGATAGCCCCAGCTCTTTCGCATCGACAACTTCAATCCGGCGACCATATTTTTTCAGGAAGTTTAACGCGCGTTCATCCACCGCCCGCGTATTGCCCTCGGAAAACTGGAAGAAGAAAGGCGTATTCGCATCGGTAATTTCAAACGGCCCGTGGAAAAACTCACCGCTATGAATACAGGCGGAATGTATCCATTGCATTTCCATAAAGATGCAGATGCTCTGTAGGTAGGCTGCGCCATAGCCCGCGCCGCTGGCGACGGTGTAAATGACTTTATCGTCTTTATATTCCTGCGCGAACGCCTGCGCGCGTTCCGCAACCTGCTCGCAAGCGCGCCAGACGATACGGTTGATTTTGCTGACGCCATCCTGAAAATCGTCGTAGTGCGCATACCCTTCCGTCTGCTGGAGCAGTTCGACCGCACTCAGCAGGCCTTTCATCGTTTTCTCTCCGGCAATATCTTTACCGTCGCCAAACGTGTACGTTTCCACATAGTCGCAATGCGCCACCAACGGTGAATCCATTATCCAGGTTAAACCAATGACCGGCGCGCCGTGCTGACGGGCGATTTCAGCCGCTTTAATTGTCTCTGGCGTATTACCTTTGTGGGAGGCGACAACCACAACGGCATTTTCTCCCAGCGCTACCGGCGGGTTGTTAATAAATTCTCCGCTGTTATACAGACCGACAGTCAACGCTTTCGCTTCTTTTTCTAAAAATGCTTTCGCCGGATAGAACGCCGCATAAGAACCGCCGCACGCCACGTAATAGACGTGTTTAACGCCTCCTTTCTCTGCCTGGCTGGTCACAATATTGCTAACTGTCTCTTTCATACCCATCATGCTTTCCTCTGGTTCCATCAATGATACAGGCGAGGATTCGCCATAAATGACTCATAATGTATTATTATTTTTATATGACATTTAAAGACATTTGATCAAGATGGAAACCAAAAAAAATCGGGATCCGCGATCTGGATCCCGATTCAGCCTGCTCTTCGTTAGCGTAATGCTGACATCATACAGTAAACCGTATTTTATCGCCGACAATCAACTGTTGCGAAACGCAGGAGAGTTCTCCTTTGTTATCAATCATTTCACTTTTTATCAGGATCAGCGGATAACCCTCGTTGACGCCAAGATAATGGGCGACTTCAAAGCTGGCATAAACCAGTTCGATCATCTTACGGGAGTGGGTAAACCATAAATGGTATTTCTCGCGTAAGCATTCATACAAAGAGTGATTATTAAGATCTTCGTCCAGCAAAAACGCAAAACGTGGGGGAAGATGTACGGTTTCCAGCGATACCGCCACATCGTCGGCATAGCGGATACGTTCAATGACGACCGCTTTTTCGCCATCGTTCATATTCAGTAACGCTTTTGTCTCATCGTCTACCGATTCAAAAACGGATTTGATGGTGCGTGACCCCGGGCGACGTCCCTGGGACTGGCATAACTCGCTGAAACTCATGATGCCGGTCATGCTACGCTGAAATTTCTCACCAGAAACAAAGGTGCCTTTGCCGGAGACACGGGTCAGCAAATTTTCACGCGTCAGCGCATCCAGCGCCTTACGGACCGTGACCCTGCTCACCTGCCAGCGCACGCTCAGTTCATTTTCCGTCGGGATCTGCTGGCCTGGTTTATACTCTCCACGCGCAATAGCCTCTTTTAAGGCGTCTTCAAGCTGCTTATAAAGCGGTTTGGCGCTTTTACTGTCGGGTTGCTCGATCATTTGTATCCATTTGTATTATCATGGTGCCATAGCTTGTATTATAACTATTTACGTTACCTTTGCTTGTGAATCCACGCCATGCGGTGACGTAGTGATACCGCTATGAAACGAATGTTCTGATTTTAGGTCTGGGGCGGGCGTCATGAAAATAGGATTTTCGCAATACTATTCAGTAAGTTATGAAGTGTTTTTCTTAAGAGACAAATTGCAAAATGTGATCTATCGCACACTTTGCCACTCAGGTATCGAAGCGAATGTCTACGCTTAATAGACAGCCGGGCAACACCCGTATCTTTTACGACGCAAGCCGGAGGTCCTTGTCATTATGCTCAACCAGAAATTAAACCCCACGCCTTCTGAAGATCTGACTATTGATGTCGATCTGCTTTATGAAACAGACCCGTGCGAGTTAAAGTTGGATGAAATGATCGAGGCGGAACCGGAGCCGGAGATGATCGAGGGGCTTCCCGCCTCTGACGCCCTGACCCCTGCCGATCGGTATCTCGAACTGTTCGAGCATGTACAGTCAACAAAACTGTTTCCAGACAGTAAAACGTTCCCGGACTGCGCGCCGAAGATGGACCCGCTTGATATCCTGATCCGCTACCGTAAGGTCAGACGCCACCGTGATTTTGACTTACGCCGCTTCGTCGAGAACCATTTCTGGCTACCGGAAACCTTATCCAGCGAGTATGTCTCTAACCCCGAAAACTCGCTCAAAGAACATATTGACCAGCTTTGGCCGATACTGACGCGCGAACCGCAGGATCATATTCCGTGGTCTTCGCTGCTGGCGCTGCCGCAATCCTATATCGTGCCGGGAGGCCGTTTTAGCGAAACCTATTATTGGGACTCTTATTTTACCATGCTGGGTCTGGCGGAAAGCGGGCGCGAAGACTTACTTAAATGTATGGCGGATAATTTCGCCTGGATGATTGAAAACTATGGCCATATTCCCAACGGCAACCGCACCTATTACCTGAGCCGCTCGCAGCCGCCGGTTTTCGCCCTGATGGTTGAACTGTTCGAAGAAGATGGCGTACGCGGCGCGCGGCGTTATCTCGACCATCTCAAAATGGAATACGCCTTCTGGATGGACGGCGCCGAATCGCTGGCGCTCAACCAGGCTTATCGCCACGTTGTGCGGATGCCGGACGGTTCCCTGCTGAACCGCTACTGGGACGATCGCGACACGCCGCGCGACGAGTCCTGGCTGGAAGATGTCGAAACCGCAAAACATTCCGGTCGTCCGCCCAATGAAGTCTACCGGGATTTGCGCGCCGGGGCGGCGTCCGGCTGGGACTATTCTTCACGCTGGCTACGCGATGCGGGCCGGCTTGCCAGCATACGTACGACCCAGTTTATCCCTATCGATTTGAACGCTTTTCTGTATAAACTGGAGAGCGCTATCGCCAATATTTCAGCGCTGAAAGGCGAACGTGACACCGAGGCGCTATTTCGTCAGAAAGCCAGCGACCGACGCGCCGCCGTGAACCATTATCTGTGGGATGATGAAAACGGCTGTTATCGGGACTATGACTGGCGACGCGAAGAAATGGCGCTCTTTTCCGCCGCCAGTATCGTGCCGCTGTATGTCGGTATGGCGAACCATGAGCAGGCCGACCGTCTGGCAAATGTAGTACGCAGCCGTCTGTTAACGCCCGGCGGGATTATGGCGACCGAATACGAAACCGGCGAACAGTGGGATAAACCGAACGGCTGGGCACCGCTGCAATGGATGGCGATTCAGGGCTTCAAACTGTATGGCGACGATATGCTGGGCGATGAAATCGCCCATAACTGGTTAAAAACAGTGAACCATTTTTATCAGGAGCACCACAAACTGATCGAGAAATACCATATTTCCGGCGGTACGCCCCGCGAAGGCGGCGGGGGCGAGTATCCGCTACAGGATGGGTTCGGCTGGACCAATGGCGTGGTGCGCCGCCTGATTGGCCTTTACGGAGAGCCTTAACCTGCTCCGACCTCAGTGAATCGCATCATAAATGGCTGACTGAATTTTCAGCCATTTTTTATTGTCTGCGCTGGGCCGGGCCTGAGCGCGCAGTCGGGCCTGCTCCGTATCGTGCTGCTGGCGTGTCACAACAGCCGGAACGGTGCAAAACGTTTGCAAATAGGTTTTATGCATCGCGGTCAGCGGCGCGCCGCTCGACATGTCATGACTTAACGTTGTGATAAATCGTCGGCAGGGTTTGACCTCATCCATCAGCGCGGGATAACGCAACAACAGTTGCAGCACCTCGGTATGTCCTGCCGCAAACGCCTGCTCCGTCCACGCGAGCTGCCAGTTCATTCCACCCTGGAGGAACAGCGCCGTCACCCGCGTATCATTGCGCTCTATCGCCGCCCGCATGGTAAACGCATCCCAGGTAATCCCCATATGATTGAGCGTTTCCCGCGCGGAAGGCGCCTCGCGCGGCGGTTCATCCTGCGCCATTGCGGGAGCTTGCCCGTTATCGGAGCCTGGCGACGACGAACTAAATAGCCAGAACGCGCCCGCCAGTATCGCCAGCGTCATGACGCCAACCGCGCCCCACAAAGCGCCGGAAATAAGTTGCTCACGCTCTTCAGGCGTACGCGGAGGCCGCTTACGCGGTGGTTCTATGCTCTCGCTAATCTCATGCTTATCTCCCCCGGCCTGCCGATCTTTAAGCCGAGCGGTTTCCCAGAACTGGCGCAATTCACGTTCATCCGCCAGCAGAAACGAAGCAGGATTCACGCGGGTACGTTTTTCGGCATAGGCGCGCTGGATGGGCCGAACGATTTGCTGATACTGAACGTTTAGCAGCATAAGCTGCGCTGAGGTAAGCGGCTGCCTGGCGATAACCTCGTTTCGCGCGAGGCGACAATCATCCAGAAACATACGCAGAGTGGTGCGCGACTCGGCGAACAGCGTTAACGCTGAGGCGTCATTAAAAATTCTGACGTAATGACGGGCAAACAATTTTTTATCGACCACCATAAGCGCCAGTTCGCTGAACAACATGCCCTCCAGCGCATGTTGATCTTCTCCCTGTTTTAACCACTGGCGCAAACGGTCCGGGCCAAAATGTTGCTTGAGGTAGTGATTCAGCGACGCCCGATCCGGCCATGCGCGCGCAATAAGCGCTTTTAACGTCAGTTCTATCGCTCGCAGCTGACGCTGCGCCTCAAGATGCGCCTCCTGGTCGGGTTCTTCCAGCTCAGTTTGATACGTCAGTAGCGGCTGCTGCTGACGTAGATGTTCCAGCGAGGTGACAAAACGCAACGCGGCAAGGAGTTGATTTTCGCTCACCTCTTGCCCGCTGTCATACTGGGGAACATGCTGCTGAAGGTGACGCAGTTGCAGCATAAACTGGCTCAACTGCGCGTCATTTATCCGCAATTTTTTCGCCACCGCGCCCCAACCGCCCAGGTTAAGACGCGCCTGCTCAAGTTGTTCCATGAACCACCGGGGCTCTTTTCCCTCTGTGGTATGAATACCCAGCAGCAGCAGGATTTCTATTGATGCCTGGCGGATAATCCCCAGGCTATGTTCAAAAGGCGCGCGTGTCGCCTGCGAAGCGCTATTCGTCATTATCTTCCCTAAAAAGACGATCCCGCGACGAGATCTTCGTTTTCTTTTAATTATGTTTTTTCATAGATATAACAGATTTAGCCACATTTCAGTGACTTAATCTTAATGATTGCAAATTTATAAGAAGATCGGTTACTAACCAAAAACATCAGTTTTTCATTCTGTCAACGCGGCGTGACGCTGAACGGCATAGACCTTTTCCCTGCCTGCGTTTGGCCGTCTGACCGCTAGCCACGCGTGCAGCACACTTTATAATCGCGCTTTTTATGAGAAAGATGCCATGCCGCACATTTCATCTCGCTTTAGCTCCGCCTGCATCGCGTTTATTAAACAGTGGCAGGGTCTGTCGCTGGAAAAGTATCGCGATCGGCAGGGTAACTGGGTGATTGGTTACGGGCATATGTTGACGCCGGATGAGACGCTGACGTTCATTACGCCCGACCAGGCGGAGGCATTCTTGCTGGATGACCTCAATAGCTGCGATATGCTGCTACAGAATTGTTTGCCGGAACTTAACGATCGGTTTCAACGCGAAACGCTTATTGCGCTGATGTTCAGTATCGGACATCAGCGTTTTTTATCATTAATCAATACGGGTGATATTTCACAGCCAGAAATAAGCGGACTACGAATTTAACGTCGTTAATTCGATTCATTTAACATCATGGCGGCCTGGGTACGATTTTTTACATCCAGCCGCCGGTAAAGCGACTCCAGATGCGCTTTAACCGTCCCGGTACTAATATTTAACGCCCGCCCAATTTGTTTATTTGATTCTCCTGCGGCAAGCATCTGCAAAATTTCCCGCTGGCGGGCGCTTAACGCTTTTATATCACGGGACTCCAGCTCCGTTGAATTTAACCAATCCCCCGGTAAAAACATCATCCCGCGAGCGACAGCATTGAGCGCAAGGACAAAGGTTTCGGCATCAGAATCGCGTGGCACCACGGCCTGAACGTTAAATTGCATGACTTCATGCAGCCACTTTTGACTGCCATCCATCGCCGTGATAATAATCTTCACCTCCGGAAATTGCTGCGCGATTCTTTGTAACACCTCGCGGCAAAATTCAGCATCCAGGCCGCTATCCAGCATGACCAGCGCATCCGGCGCGCTTTCTATTTTTTGCCAGAGTTCTTCTGCCTGACCGACACTCTGGATACTTATTCCTGGAATGTGCTGCTGCAAACTGATTTTCATTCCATGAATAAATATTGACTGCCTGTCAAACATGATTACCTGCATTACTTTTCTCCACCTGGGTAAGATAATAGTCTCAAGATGAGGAAGGGTATTACCCGTAGGGTAAAATAAGAAGTCGCCATTTGGTATAGGCCATTTTACCGATAGTCATTGGTTGAGGAAGAGAAAGGTTATGAATATTTACAGCTTCAACATCGTGATTACAGAATTCGCTAACATTAGCGTTTTAAAGTAAGGAATATCTTATTAGTACAAACAGACAGGGCTAATTTGAATATTAATTTAATGAAGAGTACGCCTGGCGCGTCACAAAGGAAATATTTGCTTTTCGCCTGATGTGTTACAAAAAATAAAGTAGCACATTTTGTTAAAAAATAGCCAATCCGCCTGAAAACCGCGACGATGGGTCAATGACAATACCGTGTATGTACATGCATTTCTCTCTCCCACTACACCCGCGGCTATCAGCGTGTTTTACCGCTCTCGTCCCGTTTATCGGCTTTTTGGCGCTAAAAAGCCTGGCCGGAAGGCGATAAATCCGCCGCACAACGCGATCAGACGTATTCGTCACGCGAGCAATGATTGCGAAAGGGCTTATTAGATGCTAGAAAATCAATAAAACCAGCCGCTTCAGCGTCACTGTTTCAATAAAAACAATAATAGAGCCTGATGATGGATAAAATATATGCAATGAAATTGTTTGTGCGCGTGGCGGAACGGGAAAGTTTTTCCCGTGCAGCAGAAGATATCGGCCTTCCCAAAGGCAGCGTCTCACGGCAAATACAAGCGTTAGAACATCAACTGGGCATCCGCCTGCTCCACCGCACCACCCGGCGGGTACAGCTTACTCAGGACGGGATGGTTTACTACGAACGGGCAAAAGATCTGTTGAGTAACCTGGATGAACTGGAGGGTCTTTTCCAGCCTGATCCCGCCAGTATCAGTGGCAAAATACGGGTAGATATACCGCCATGTCTCGCAAACAGCCTCATCATGCCGCGCCTGCCCACTTTTTTGCATCAGTATCCCGGCATTGCGCTGGAACTTTGTAGTAGCGATCGACAGGTCGATTTACTACGGGAGGATTTCGACTGCGTGGTGCGCACAGAACCACTACATGCGCCAGGGATACTGACGCGCCCGCTTGGCAAACTGAGAAGGGTGAACTGCGCCAGCCCACAATACCTGGCGCGCTTTGGGTATCCAGAAAACCTTGACGACCTCGCCTCACATGCGATGGTGCATTATTCATTGACGCCGGGAGTCTCTTCACCGGGTTTTGCCTTTGAAACTCCCCACGGTATGCAGTGGGTAAAAACCGGCGGAATGCTAACGGTAAACAGTACGGAGACCTGGCATACGGCCTGTCTGGCAGGATTAGGGATCATTCAGACGCCGCGCATTGCTGTACGGGAGGCGTTACGCGCCGGAACGCTCATTGAAATTTTACCGCAATATCGCGCCGCTCCACTGCCGGTGACGCTGCATTATCCCCATCGCCGTAATCTTTCCCGCCGGGTACACCTGTTTATGGTATGGCTGACGGAAACCATTAAAGAGGCCGCAGAGTAGCCGCATTTTCAGCATCCACCGGGGAGAAGCTATACTGACATATTCTATTAATGATGAAGGACTACCGACCTGATGACGCAGGAAAATGACGTAAAACGCCCTATTCAGGAACTGGAGCACGACCCGATACAAAAAATAGAAACGCAGCCGCATGACGCCCCGGAAAAAAACGAAAAGGCAAATCAGGCGTTGCATTCCGTCACCTCCCTGATACAAAAAATTCAGCGTCAACCAATGGTGGCCCACCTCATTCGCGCGACCGAACGTTTTAACGATCGACTGGGTAATCAGTTTGGCGCGGCTATCACCTACTTTTCGTTTCTGTCGATGATCCCGATAATGATGGTGTCCTTTGCCGCGGCAGGTTTTATCCTCGCCTCGCACCCTAATCTACTGGAAGATATTTTCAGCAAGATATTGATGAATGTGAGCGATCCTACGCTGGCGTCCACGCTTAAAAATACGATTAATACGGCGGTTCAACAGCGTACCACGGTAGGGCTGGTCGGACTGGGTATCGCGCTCTATTCCGGCGTTAACTGGATGGGCAACCTGCGAGAAGCGATTCGCGCCCAGTCACGGGACGTCTGGGAGCGCAAGCCGCAGGATCAGGAGAAAATCTGGCTCAAATATCTGCGCGATTTTATCTCGCTGATTGGATTATTAATCGCTTTAATCATTACGCTGTCCATTACTTCCATCGCCGGTTCCGCCCAGCAGATGATCATCTCCGCCTTGTATCTCGACAGCATCGAATGGTTAAAACCGGCCTGGCATTTGATCGGTCTGGCCATCTCTATTTTTGCCAACTATCTGCTTTTCTTCTGGATTTTCTGGCGACTGCCTCGCCATCGTCCCCGTAAAAAAGCGTTGATTCGCGGGACATTTATTGCCGCTATCGGTTTTGAGGTGATTAAAATCATTATGACTTATACGCTGCCGTCACTGGTGAAATCGCCTTCCGGCGCGGCGTTTGGCTCCGTACTCGGTCTGATGGCATTCTTCTACTTTTTTGCCCGCCTGACGTTATTCTGTGCGGCCTGGATAGCCACCGCCGAATATAAGGACGACCCGCGAATGCCGGGTAAAACGCAACGCTAGTCTGCGGCTTGCTGCCGAATGGCACGCACGGCGTCGTCATTCGGCCTACTGCTGTGTTGACCCAGGTCGGGCAAGCAAAGCGTACCCGGCGGTACAATCAGGCACGTCCTTCCGCCTCATCTCATTGTTTCAGCATATAAATCCAGTAATTAACTTTTATTTAACCAGAAACCAGTTTTATCCACTAATTCTAAATTTATGTGAAGCATTTCATAGACGCAAAATGGTTGGCTTAAACATTATCCCCTTTTTGCGCTTTTTTTGACCATTTTTGGCTTTTGTTACACATTGAAATATAACTTTTGCTGTGCGTAATATGGCTATTCGTTCGCTAAAAATAAGAAAATAGTATGCAAGCAACCGCCACAACACTCGACCATGAGCAGGAACATGTTCCGGTAAACTCACGCAATAAAGTCGTTATTGCCTCGCTTATCGGCACCGCGATTGAGTTCTTCGACTTCTATATTTACGCCACCGCTGCGGTGATCGTGTTCCCCCTTATCTTCTTCCCCCAGGGCGATCCCACTGCGGCAACGCTACAATCGCTCGCCACCTTCGCTATCGCGTTTGTGGCGCGTCCGATTGGCTCTGCGCTATTCGGCCACTTCGGCGACCGGGTAGGCCGCAAAGTCACGCTGGTGGCTTCGCTGCTGACGATGGGGATCTCCACGGTCATTATCGGTCTGTTACCGGGCTACGCGACGATAGGTATTTTCGCGCCGCTGCTGCTGGCGCTGGCGCGTTTCGGTCAGGGACTGGGGCTGGGCGGCGAATGGGGCGGCGCGGCGTTATTAGCGACGGAGAATGCGCCGCCGCGCAAACGCGCGCTGTATGGCTCCTTCCCGCAGTTGGGCGCGCCGATCGGCTTCTTTTTTGCCAATGGCACCTTCCTGTTGCTCTCCTGGCTGCTGACCGACGAGCAGTTTATGAGCTGGGGCTGGCGCGTGCCGTTTATCTTCTCGGCGGTGCTGGTGATTATCGGCCTGTATGTGCGCGTGTCGCTGCATGAAACGCCGGTGTTTGCGAAAGTTGCCGCAGCGAAAAAACAGGTAAAAATACCGCTGGGCACGTTGCTGACGAAGCATGTCCGCGTAACCATTCTCGGCACGTTTATTATGCTGGCGACCTACACGCTGTTCTATATCATGACCGTCTATTCCATGACTTACAGCACTGCCGCCGCGCCGGTGGGGCTTGGCTTGCCGCGCAATGAAATACTGTGGATGCTGATGATGGCGGTGATTGGTTTCGGCGTGATGGTGCCCGTCGCCGGCCTGCTGGCGGACGCATTTGGCCGTCGGAAAAGCATGGTCATCATTACCACGCTCATCATTCTCTTCGCGTTGTTCGCCTTTACCCCGCTGCTGGGTTCAGGCAATCCAGCGCTGGTATTCGTGTTCCTGTTGTTAGGCCTGAGCCTGATGGGGCTGACCTTCGGCCCAATGGGAGCGCTGCTGCCGGAGCTATTTCCGACGGAAGTGCGCTATACCGGCGCATCGTTTTCCTACAATGTCTCATCGATTCTGGGCGCTTCCGTCGCGCCGTATATTGCCGCATGGCTGCAAAGCCACTACGGGCTGGCGGCGGTAGGGGTTTACCTGGCGTCAATGGCGGCGCTGACGCTGATTGCACTGCTGTTAACCCATGAGACGCGTCATCAGGCGTTGTAATAGGGCGCCGGATGGCGTCATCCGGCGCTACGTTTCACGTTACTGCTTCATCTGCGTTAAAATCGTCCGGCACTGATTGGCTTCGCCCTCAGAGGGCGAAATGAGCGCCAATAGCGCGGCGGCGGGCGTTACCAACGTCGCCAGCGCTGCCGCAACCGCGCCGCGCGCAATCAGCGGGCCGGGCTTGACGCCCGCCTGCGGATTTTTAAATGTCCCGCGCACGTACAGCGGCGATCGCAGCGTAATAATACGAATCCCCTTACTTTCCGGATCAATGGTTAAATCGAGCTGTTCAGAGGCGAAGCTCGCCGTACCGGTCACGTTAATCAACGCATTTTCTGTATCAAAAGCAAAAATTTGCGGTCGCGCCACGCCGTTCGCAATATTGAGATTCGCCGCCGCGCAGTTAACCCGCACTTCGTCATCGCCAAAAATCTGCCCGACAATATAGTTGCCGACGTTCAGCCCCACGATTTCCATCAGGTTGCGGCTAATCAATCCATCATTCATCAATAATTTGAGATTGCCGTTACTGTTGCCAAGCAGCGCGGCGACCGAGTTGCCCGTTCCGCGAATATCCGCATCGCCGTTCAGCTCGCCCAGCGTTTTCTGCATCAGCTCCACATCCGGCATCAGTTCTTTAAGCTTCAGCCGACGCGCCTGTATATCCGCCCGCCCCTGCATTGGCTTTTTATCCCCTTCCAGATGGATGTTGGAGACAATACTGCCGCCTGCCAGACCAAACTTCAGCGGCTGTAGACGTAAGTCGGCGTTTTTCAGGATGATATGGGTCGAAAGATCGCTAATCGGTAGACTGCCGCCATGCTCAATACGTCGGCCTTTAAACCGGACATCGGCGTCCATAACGTCCCATTTGTCGGTTTCAAAGCGATCGTAAGGCAACACTTTATCCGCCGGCTGAACATTCTTCTCGCCTTTGCGCTGTTCAGACCGTTTCGACTGCTCAGCGTCTTTCCCGGAATCCACGCCAATCAGCGGCCCAAGATCGGCCAGTCGTAACTGGCGCGATTCGACATCGCCTTCCAGTTTAGGGCGCGGTTTAACGGTGGTATAAGTGAGGGAGCCGTGGATATCACTGTCGCCAATGCGCCCGTTAAAACCGCGATAATCAAATACCGATGACTTTTCGGCGTCAATTTTCGCTACCAATCGCCCATCGGTCTCAAACGGCGGCGTATCCGGCAGCAGCACGCCGGTTAAATCATATAAATCGCCCAGTGAATCGCCAGAGAATTTAAGCCGCAGATCGACGCCGCCCATTTTCATCGGTTCGTTCACCACGCCGCTAAAAGCCACCCGCGTATTACCAGAGCGGAAATCGGCCTGCACAGGAAAAGGCGTACTTTCGCTGCGTAGCGCCAGCATACCGCCTATTTTCCCCGTACCGGTCAACGGTTCCCCGTTATAACGCCCCTGCGCCTTCAGGCCGAAGACATAGTCGCCCACGGTGGATTTGTCTGCTTTGCCTTTCGTTCCCGTCACTTCGCTGAACGGCAACGGTTTGCCTAACGGATCGACCAGAATAGTGATATCCGCCTTGCTGACCTTATCATCGATCGCGATTCGCCCCTGGTCGAAGAGAATATTATCCAGCCGGAAGGACCAGGCGGAAGGTTTAGCATTGGGGTCCGTATTCTTGTCTTGCGCGAGGTTAAAGGTCCAGTTATTGGTTTTCTCGGACAGACGAATAAGACGCGCGTCGGGTTTCACCAGTTTGATCCACGGCAGCCAGACGGTTTTGGTCAGGAGCGCCAGTGGGGCAAGCGTCGCCTCAACGCGTGGCAGATGCACCATCGTGACTTCCGGAATATCCGGCGGATTGCCGAGAATGACGTCTTCCGCGTGAACATGCGGCCACGGTACCCAGCTTCGCCAGCCGGTCTCCTGTTTTTGGCGTTCCCACACCACGCCTAAATCGCCGCGAATAGCGAAAGGCCGGTTCAATTCGGTAGAGACTTTCTGGTTGATGGTCGGTTTGAGGCGGTTCCAGTCAAATGTTGCGATCAACAAAATCACTATGGCGATCAACAACAAGAAAGTCCCTGTGATGGCGGCGGTTATTTTGCCTGCTTTAGTCATGTGTTATTTCCTCACTTCTTCCCTTGCCTGTCCTAAAGATAGTTCAGCCAGACGAAAAAGGAGGATGACCGCGCCTCGTAATACCACGTATTACGGGAACAGTCTGGCGTTACAGGGTCAGAATCACCTCTTCGAGCGATATCAGCGGCACGGGTCGAGAAAGAAAATAGCCCTGGGCGGCAAAGGCGGGCGAACGCTGCACATCACGCCACTCTTCCAGCGTCTCCACGCCCTCGACAATAACGCCGCGGCAGTAGCGGTTCATCAGTTGCAGCAGCAGAGTGAACAGGTTGCGTCCCTCCGGGGACTGACGCAGCATGACGAACAGCTCGCGCGCCACTTTAATGTAGTCATAACGCACTTCGCTCAGCGCTGAAAAATTGGCCATACCAGTACCAAAATCATCCAGCCACAGCGGGCCGAACTCACACATCGAGGCGAAAGAGGAGTCTTTCGGCAAACGAATATGTTCCACCAGTTCGAAACGCAGCCAGGGTAAGCGCTCCATCGCTGCCAGAATGTCCGGCTGTCGTCGCATGGCAATCAGCGTAGGGCCGTCGACATTGACCGATGCCAATAAGTGATGGCGAGTGAAAAAATCCGCTTTTTGTTCGAGCTGATGAAGTTGTTCTTTCACTACGTCAATGCGGTGTCGAACCGCTAACTCCGCGAAATAACGATCCGGGGCAATACGTCTGGAAGGGTTATCAGGATGGGTGACGACAGTGAGAAGTTCAACCGCCATCAGACGGCCATCTGTCTGGTATATCGGCTGGTAAGTATAGGCACGCTCGCATTGCAGCCAATAGCGCCGTTCCTGCAAATTCTCTATACCTGCATCAGGAACGCGTAGCTGCTGGATAACCTGCTTTATCATCTCAGTTGTCCTGTTAATGGGAGTGTGACTGTCCGGACTCGTCAAAGGTTATCGGCGTTCAGGCAGAGAACTTTACCCTCGGTCCCTGGCAAAATAAAAACAGACCCCGAAACTTGTCAAAAATACGCACTTGCTCAAAAAAATAATGGACCGATGTTTTAATATCATTGACCACTAAACATCCACAGCGCACACTAACGCTAATTTTTACAGATCAGGTTCACGACTATGTCTAAAAAGATTGCCGTGATTGGCGAATGCATGATTGAGCTGTCGCAGAAAGGCGCTGATGTTCAGCGCGGCTTCGGCGGCGACACGCTGAATACCTCCGTTTATATTGCCCGTCAGGTCGATTCTGCCGCTCTGGCCGTTCACTATGTGACGGCGCTGGGTACCGACAGTTTCAGCCAACAGATGCTGGAGGCGTGGCAGCATGAAAATGTGGATACCTCGCTAACGCAGCGGATGGAAAATCGCCTGCCAGGCCTCTATTACATCGAAACCGATGACACTGGCGAGCGTACCTTCTACTACTGGCGTAACGAAGCGGCAGCGAAATTCTGGCTGGAGAGCGAGCAGTCAGCGGCTATCTGCGAGGCGCTGGCGACCTTCGATTATCTCTACCTGAGCGGCATTAGCCTCGCGATTTTAAGCCCGACCAGCCGTGATAAGCTGCTGTCTTTATTGCGTGAATGCCGGGCCAACGGCGGGAAAGTCATTTTTGATAATAACTATCGCCCGCGTTTATGGACAAGTCGCGAAGAAACGCAGCAGGTCTATCAAAAGATGCTGGAATGTACTGATATCGCCTTCCTGACACTGGACGATGAAGACGCGCTATGGGGTCAGCAACCCGTGGAAGAGGTCATTGCCCGCACCCATGCGGCAGGCGTGCAGGAAGTGGTGGTAAAACGCGGGGCGGACTCTTGCCTGGTCTCGATTCAGGGCGAGGCGCTCATTGACGTTCCGGCAGTGAAACTGCCGAAAGAGAAAGTGATAGACACTACTGCCGCAGGCGACTCCTTCAGCGCCGGTTATCTGGCCGTTCGTTTGACGGGCGGCAGCGCGACGGATGCCGCGAAGCGCGGACACCTGACGGCCAGCACGGTGATTCAGTACCGTGGGGCCATTATTCCGCACGACGCGATGCCGCAGTAAGTCATTCGCTCTTGCCCGGTGGCGCTGCGCTTACCGGGCCGACAGGCGGCAGCTTACTGTGCCGCCGGTGTCTCCGTCACTTCCGGATGCGCCTCATCTGCTTCAACAGCGGCGGCAGTTGTCGGGACCATGATTTCATCCCACGTCGCCTTTAACGCCTTCATATTAAATTCCGGCTCGCCTTGCGGTTGCAGCAAAATTAATGCCATCTCCTGCGATAGCTGCTGACGTAGATTCTGATTGAGCATATCGACGGTCAGGTTGTTGAGGAAATTCTGACGCAGCTTCTGATACTGCTCCGGCGCGATATCCACCACCTGATTCTGCAGTGAGCGCATACGCTGTCCAGTCAAAATGTCAGTATCGGTACGCGCGTAGGTCGCGAACAGCTTTTGCAATTCGAGATTTTTCTGCGCCACCAGCGCAGTAAACTCCTCTTCCGACAAACCTTTATCGCGTACTTTCGCCAGTTCATTCGCCACCAGGCTCAAATTGGTATTGAGCTTATCATTAGGTGATTCAATGTTGATGGCGCACTGCGCGCGCAGGAACAGAACCCGGCAGTCAAACCCCAGACCAATATCTTTCGCGTTATTTTTAGTAAGCTCTTGCTGGATATGCCAGAACAGCGCTTCGCGCGCCAGATCCGCCTGCCAGTAGCGCAACAGCGCCGCCGACTCGCGAATCGGTTGCCACGGCGTATCCCACATAATGGAGAGACGATCCTGGCGCACCGCATCGGTCATAATGCTCACTGATTCCGCCCGCAGCGGCGAAAGCGTCGGCACCGGGGCGGGCGTTTCGCGTTTACCTTTCAGCGTACCGAACGTTTTATTGATCTGCTCGGCGACGGAGCGCGCATCAATGTTGCCGACAACAATCAGCGTCATGGCATCCGGGGTGTACCATTTTTCATAGAAAGCCTGAATTTTGGCTGCGTCTACCGGCTGCTTTAACGGTTCCGCGGGATCGTGCCCCAATAACGCCGACCCTTTCAGCCGATAACGCCACCAGCCCTCTTTAGTATCTGCTGGCCACGTCGCAACCATATCTTCGCTGCTTAACGCATGATTCACCGTCTCTGGCGTAATGGTTAATTTACCGGAGACGTTAGCCAGATAGGTCAGCGCTTCTTTCAGCAGATCGTTACGGTTATTGGGTAAACTGAGGTTATAGAGCGTGGAATCATAAGAAACAATAACGGGCGGCATGGGACGTTTCGGATCAAACCCTTGCTGCCATAAAGAACGTGCCTGTGCGGCATCCAGACCACCGCTTTGCGTCAGCGCGATACGGGGAATCGCATGGCTGAACCCGCTCTGTTGCGTACTTTCGGTGAGCGAACCGGTATTAACCTGGAGACGAACTTCAATACGATCGCTGGGGCGCTGAGGCGTAGCCAACACTTGCCACTGTAACCCATTAGCCAGCGTCCCCTGTTGCCATGCCGGATCGGGCTGGAGCGCATCTGCCTGCACATAGCCGGCAGAGGCCAACATCAACAGACTGCCCGCTAAGAGTCGAATTTTTGTGCCCTGCATGTGAACCCCTGATCAACAATCCTGGTAATAAAAAGACAGCCCCGGCAGGGATGCCTGAATATGACGTAAAAACACTTCGTGTTAGACCGCGAGAACCTAAAAATGTCACGGAAGAAGTGAAATAATCCCTAAGCATCATGCTGTATGCTTTGGGCGCAGGGGTCAATTATGCGCAAACACCCGCAGTCCTGGAAGGGACTACGGGCATAAGTGGCGAGATTAGGAGGAAATTTCGTGCGTTTTGCCATCCGGCGCACGATTATTAAGCACATCGTCCAGCTTTTGGTGATCTAACTCTTTCACCCATTTGGCAACCACCACCGTCGCCACGCCGTTACCCACCAGGTTAGTCAGCGCGCGCGCTTCGGACATAAAGCGGTCGATACCGAGGATTAACGCCAGTCCCGCAACCGGTAAATGTCCCACGGCGGAGATAGTGGCCGCCAGCACGATAAAGCCGCTTCCGGTCACGCCCGCGGCGCCTTTTGACGAGAGCAGCAACACGACCAGCAGCGTTATCTGGTGGAAGATATCCATATGGCTGTTGGTCGCCTGGGCGATAAACACCGCCGCCATCGTCAGGTAGATAGAGGTGCCATCGAGGTTGAACGAATACCCCGTCGGGATCACCAGCCCTACCACCGACTTACGGCACCCCAGTTTTTCCATCTTATCGAGCATACGCGGCAACGCTGACTCGGAAGAGGAGGTGCCGAGCACAATGAGTAATTCTTCCCGGATATAGCGAATAAATTTAAAAATGCTAAAGCCCGTTACCCGTGCAATCGTCCCCAGCACCACCACCACGAAGAGAATACAGGTGATATAGAAGCAGATAATGAGCTGCCCCAGTTGCACCAGAGAACCGACGCCGTATTTACCGATGGTGAAGGCCATCGCGCCGAATGCGCCAATCGGCGCCAGGCGCATGATCATATTGATGATGCCGAAAATGACCTGCGAAAAACTCTCAATCACATTGAAAATGAGCTGGCCTTTGCTGCCCAAACGGTGCAGCGCAAAACCAAACAACACCGCAAACAGTAAGACCTGCAGAATGTTGCCGCTGGCAAACGCGCCGATCACGCTGCCCGGTATGACATCCATCAGGAAGGCAATAATGCCCTGCTCCTTGGCTTGTGCGGCATAAACGGCCACCGCCTGCGCATCCAGCGTTGCCGGATCGACGTTCATCCCGGCGCCAGGTTGCACAACGTTGACGATGATAAGACCGATAATCAGCGCAATCGTACTGACAATTTCAAAGTAAAGCAGCGCGACCGCGCCGGTACGGCCCACCGCTTTCATGCTTTCCATGCCTGCGATGCCCGTCACGACAGTACAGAAAATGACAGGAGCGATGATCATCTTAATGAGCTTAACGAACGCGTCGCCAAGCGGTTTCATTTGTGCGCCCAGTTCAGGATAGTAATGGCCAAGGAGAATACCAATGGCGATTGCTGTCAGGACCTGAAAATAAAGACTTTTGAACAGAGAGGTTTTCATAGGGTGTCCTTGAAGTAAAAACCACAGGTCTTGTAAGGTTATGAGTAACCTGCGGCCTTAAAATAACACCCACACAACATGACAGAAATGCGCCAGGATCATAATTGAAACAAAAATGTTAAAAAGTTTGAGCTGGCTCGCACAAGCGCGACCTTTTTTAACTTTTGTAATCAGGATTTTCGTGCGACAGATACCGTTCTTCAAAGATATCCGCGGGAACGGGCCGAGCAAACAGGAAGCCTTGCGCGACGTTGACTCCAGCCTGTTCCAGCCACGCGCGTTGCGCCTCGTTCTCCACGCCCTCGGCAATCAATTGTAAATTAAGACTGCGGGCCATCAGGATAATCGCCGTCACCATACTGTGATCATCCGGTAACCCATCGACAAACATTTTATCAATTTTAAGGATATCGACCGGTAGCGACTTCATATGCTGTAACTGGCGCAGCCCCGCGTAACCCATGCCAAAATCATCCAGTGCGATACGCACGCCAGCATTACGTAACGGACGTAAGATAGCGACGGCAGCGTGCGGATCGTCGATACGGCGGCTTTCAGTGACCTCAAGAATCAGCGTACCCGGTTGAATACGATAGCGGTTTAACAATTCCAGCAGATCCGACACCATGCCAGGGTGCATGAGCTGCAACGCGGAAAGATTGACGGAGAGCGGCAATGTCACGCCGCGCTCCTGCCAGGCGGCAAGCTGGCGGCAGGACTCTTCCAGCACCCAATGGCCCACCGTGACCATCAGGCCGCAGGATTCAATGCGCTCAATCAGCCCCTCCGGCAATTCCCAGCTACCGTCCGGCTGCTGCATACGTAATAAGGCTTCGGCGCTTAATACGTTGCCGCTGCGCATCTCGACCTGCGGCTGCAGCCAAATGGCAAACTGATGGTTATCCAGCGCGGTAAGGATATCGCTCTCTTCGGTAAGACGCTGTTGAGCGGCCTCCATCTGCGTCGGGTCAAAGAACTGGATCTGATTTTTACCTTTTCGGCGCGCGGTAAAGGCGGCGGAGACGGCGCGCCCATAGAGCTCTTCGGCGGTCAGATCGCCATAATACATCGCAATGCCAATACTGCAGCTTGGGCGCAATTGAATACCCTGGATGGGCAGTCGTTCATTAATGATAGTGAGTATTTGCTGACCTAATGTGATGGCGTGCCACGGCTCTTTAACGCCGTGGGCGATAATGGCAAAGTCATACCCGCTGACCTGCGTAAGCACCATGCGCGGCGCCAGCACCGACTTCAGCTTCTCAACCAGCGTCAGTAATAGAATCTCCCGCTGCGTTTCTTGCAGCACGCCTGCCGTGTCACGCAACGTTTCGCACGTCACGATGATAAGCGCGGTGGTTTGTTGGCGGGTGATAACCTGTTCCAGCAATGCCATTAAAAAGGCTTTATTGGGCAGCTCGGAAACCGGAAAACGCATCGCGTTGTCCGTTTGCTCCTCGCGTTGACGCTGCATAAGCTGCTGGTTGAGGTTATAGCTGCGCACCAGCATCCCAATTTCATCATCCTGATGCAGACGCGGCAACGCCAGCTGATGTCCGATCAGCTCCTGCTGCGGAATGTCGTTCAGCTCGCGGGCGATTTTGCGCAGCGGATGCACAATCAGGCGGTTTACGCACCAGGCGATGGCCACCGTCAGGATCAGCGATAAAAGTAAGTAAATGGTCACTAACGTAGAGAGCGCGCTCATGACGAACTTGTACATACGGTACGAATCCGCCTGTAATACAAGGTAGGCCAGCGGTTGCGGATTGGCAGGACGCTCCAACGAATAAACCGGCAAAGAAATTTGTACCGGCAGTTCGAAGAGACGCGTCACCATAACCGGGACGGGGCGTTCAGGAATGAAGCGCTTACGCAACGCCTGGAACTGATTCGGCAATACCACATCGGCGCGACTCACCACGCCCGCAGGTTTAATACTTTCCAGAATGGTTTCCGCGCCGGGGAGATCCGCTTTTAGAATCGCGGAAGAAAGAGGTTCCCGAACAGATCGCGCGATACTTTCCAGTTGCGTAGCCGTGTTGTAGCGGTTCTGCTGTACCAGATGGAACAACAAAACGGTGCAAAAGACAAAAACAAACACCATGACAACGGCCGCAACCATTGCCATCTGTTTAATTGTTAACGAGCGGCTGACGCGCAAATTGACTCTCCCTGGATATCCCGGACTGCCGCCTGAGTATACCCGATTGCAGCGGCATTAAGAGAGGCTGTATCTGAAAAGGACTTTTCTGAATAACGGTTAATGATAGCGTCTGATGGCGCTGCGCTTCTCAGGCCTACGACGCCTGTCAATTCGTAGGCCTGACGCAATGATTACCAGTCAGCGTAAGGCACCAGAGGCTGCGGCGGTAAATCCATATCCCCCTGCCAGCCCGCTGCGGAATAACGGACATACAGCAGCAGATGACTGGGGGTATAGTCTTTCGCCTGCTGAATATCGACAGCCGTACCCACAAACCAGTTGGCAGTGACCCGGCGTTCAATGAGCGCCCGCGCGGTATAGCCAAATCCCTGACTGCTGCCGCCGCCGTTGGTCTGGTCACGCGCATCCTCCTGATAATCTGCCGGGATCAAATTCATCAGCGGATAACGCGGCATGGTACGGTTGCGGGAGTGCGACCAGGATACCGAGCCGCCTAACTCCCACGACCAGTTTTCCGTACGCTGCCGCCACATCACCGGCACCGCAAACGACAGGTATTCCTGCGGGCTATAATAACCGCCCTGACCCAGTGAATAACCGCTCAGATCTTTGTCGTAATGCCAGATCATGTTATTCAGCCCGACGGTAACGCGGCGGTTATTCTCGTTAATCACCTTATAGTAATAACCGGTCATCCAGCGCACGCGCCAGTTATCTTCCACATTTTTACCACTTAACTGGTCGCCGCTGAGCGACGCCCAGACACCGTTTGCTTCGCCTTTATCATAGCTGAGACTGACGCCGCCGCCGTTGGCCCGCACGCCGCCCCATTTGGTGCCGGTATTGCTGCTGGCGTCCTTTTGCCCGCCAAACGCCAGCAGTGAGCTGGAGATCGGGCGACGATGCGCGTTCAGGGTATAACCCAACGGCCCGATATCGTCGCTATAGCTGACGCCGCCGACCACATCAACGACATTAAAGCCCATCGGCGTCGTGCCGATATCCCAGCGCCAGGTCTCATTCTGCCAGCCGACCGCCACGCTCGCGCCCGTATCGGCCTGGCTACGATGTCCGCTGCATTTCTCCAGCGTACAGGTACCCCAGTTATTATCGTATTTTCCATCCGCATCCGTAGAGAAGCGGCCAACATCCATATTCACCATATCAGTACGAAAGAACGCCCGTCCGTCCGACCAGGGCGCATCCACCTGAAGCATCGTGGTATGCGCCTTCAGATCGGAGTAACCGCCAGTCCCGCTCGACCCCCAATAATCGTGCGCCAACGTGACATTGAGATCCTGCTGACGGTACAACTCCGCCGCATCGCTACGCACGCCGCGTTTTAGCCAGTCATCTTTTTCATCATTGCGCGTCAGGCGGGTAAAGGTATCGTTATCCAGGGGACGAACCGGCGTAATCGCCGCGGCGACCATTGCCTCTTTGTAGGTCTCCAGCGCCCGCTGCGGCTCGCCCGTTTGCGCCTGAAAAGCGGCGGCGTCACGCAATACCATTGCGCTTTCCATTGATGGCGGCTGTGCTTTTGCCTGCGGCGTAATGCGGTTAAAGATCCGCGCCGCCGCCGTGATATCGCCAAGCTGGAGCTGCGCCAGCGCGACGCGGCGCTGCATGTTAATAGAGGTGATTTGCGACGCAGGCAGCGCCGCCAGTTGAGCGCGCGCCGCGGCGTTATCGCCCTGTGCGATGTCGATTTCTACCCGCCCCAGCATGGCATCGACATTACCCGGTTCCCGCGCCAGAACGGCGTCATAAGCGGCGCGGGCCGCCGCATTATCGCCACGCTGCTGCGCCCAGTCCGCCAACGTTAACGCAATGCGCGTAGAGGGCGGCTGCTGACGTAACAACGCTTCCGCTTCGCGTTCTTTGCCGCTATCGCGCAAGCGGTTAGCGCTTTCCAGCACCTGGTTACTTTGCAATCGGCCCGCCAGTTCCTGAATATTGCTGTTCCACTGGCTGGTCGGCAGGGTATTGAGATGCGCCAGCGCCGCCCGGTCCCGATCGCTGCCGGAAAGATAAAGCCCATAAGCATAGACCTGTTCCGGATCGTTTGGCTTCTGCTGCGCCAGAGAGCGCATTTGCGCATCGGCCTGGGCGTGCTGCCCGGCCTGCCACAGATCGCGTGACAGTCGGTACGTTACCCACACGCTCCCCGGATCTAATGCCAGCCGACGACGGTGCAGTTCTGCGGCCTGCGCCCATTTGCCCTCGCTTTCCAGCGTTTCCGCCTGCTGCGCCAGACGGTCATTTTCCAGACTGCGTTCGATATCGTCGATACTGCGCCGCTGGCTGGCGGAAAGAGAAGCGATAAACGCGGCGGCTTTTTGCGGCGACTGCTGGCGATAAAGATTCGCCAGCCCGCGTACAGCATTGCTATTACCGCTATCCATACGCAGCGTCTGCTGATAATAACGTTCGGCGGCGGCATTATCTTTGCGCGCCATCGCCACATCCCCCAGCCCCAGCACCGCGTAGCTGTCGGTGTTATCCACTGCTCGCGCCTGCTGATAGAAACGCTCCGCCTGGGCCAGATTATTCGCTTTTAAGGCCGCGTCGCCCTGCTGAATTAACAGCCAGTAGCGATTGACCTTCAGCAGACTCTCCCACTTATCGCGGCTGCTGCTGTGCGGCGCCATCGCCAGCGCTTTTTCAAACTGCGCGACGGCGCGGGCGCGATCGCCACGCTGTGAGTATGCCTGCCCCAGCGCGCCGACCGCCTCGCTGTCGTCCTGCCGGGCGCTCACCGCCTGCTGCAATTGCGCAATGGCCTTACCGCCTTCTCCGGCATTAACCGCCGCGATGCCCAGCGAGCGCGCGCGGAACGCCGGATCGGCTAACTGTTTTTGCTGCTCGCTAAGCTGGGCGCGGGCGGCAGACACGCTATCGCCTTCGCTAAACTGCGTCAGATAGTCTTGCAACGCTTTTACGCTGGCGTCGCTCACCGGGAGATCTTTTATCTGCTGGTACCAGATGGCGGAGGCCGCGCTGCGTCCCGTACTGGATTTCGCCATCTGTTTAAGCACCGCGAATCCCTCATCGCGCCGCCCGCTGGCGAACAACAGTTGCGCCAGCGCATTTTGCAGAGCGTTATTACCCGGACTGACGGCATTGATTTTCTGTAGCTGGTTAATCGCTTCGTGACGGCGGGCGGGCAATTTCGCCACGGTCGTCCAGTATTCGACCGCCAGTTCGCCCTCCGGCGGATAACCTTTAAACAGCTTGTCGTAGCTGGCGATCGCTTGTTCAGTATGGCCGGTCGTCGCCAGTAAACGCGCCTCCTGCAAAGACTGGCGTCCTTGCGGCGTGGAGAGCAGCATCGCGGTGCGGGAAGATTGATACGCCGTCGACTCCGGCGCCAGTTGCGCCAGCCGGTCAAGTAACTTCTGCGCCCCGTCGCTATCCCCCTGCCGCAACAGATAGCGGAAACGGGCGGCGATAACCTGTGGATCATTGGGGTCGATCAGCTCCAGGCGATAGAGCGACTGACGGACTAAGTCCTCACGGTGCGTGGCCTCGCCCAGCCGAACCTGCTCCAGCAACTGTTGCTGCGCGGAGGTCGCTGCGCCGGCAAGCGGTGTTAGCGCCATACCAAGCGATAAACCCAACAATGCCCGAGAAACGCCCCTTTTGCCAGGTAAGGCGTTTCGACCGCCAGCCGGCAAAAAAGCCTGCATGAGACTTAACGTGAACTTACGCATTCCTGGCCCCAGTCAGGTAATAATTCACCTTTGACGGTGAAGCGAAAACGGTGCTGATCCCAGCCTTGGCCAAAGAGAGTCAGCACATAGTTGTAATAGGCATCGCTGCCAGGAAAATGGTCTGCGACCCGCTGTCGCTGCACGGCCTGGGCGTCGCGATTTTGCAGGAAAGGCAGTAAGGCGGCGGAAAACCCGACCGGCCCCGTCCCTTGCGCGTTCCCGCTGACGACATCCACTTTCTCCGGTGGAACGCCGTTTTTCATCGTTAACGTCGCCATCGGTTTAAATCGCGCCAGTAAACGCGCTTTTTGCGGATCGCCATCATGCATCATTCCCGCCCATAAATAGACGCGAATCGCATCGTAGCTACTGATCAGCGTCTTTTCCGCTTTCAACTGCCAGCCTTGCTTGCTTTCATAACGCACCCAGTCCGGCGAGAAACCTTTCGGCGCGGTTTCCAGCAAAAGCCGCAAATTGGTTTCCCGTAACGTCGACCACGGCGCGCCAAAACGGCTAAAGTATTGCGCCAACTGCGGCGGCAGATAGCTTGGGTTAAAACGCCAGCTATTCGCCTCGGCAAAGCCGATTTTGCCAGGTAGCAGCATTGAGCCCAGCCCCGGCACATTCACGACCTCTTCGCGGGCGATGCGTTTTAGCAACGCCGTGCCCACCTCGGTATAACGCGTCTCTTTCCACAGGCGACCGGCCTCCAGCAGCGACCATGCCATCCAGATATCGCCGTCGGACGCGGAGTTGCTGTCCAGCACCGACCAGGTGTCGGGATCTTTTTGTCCCCACAGCCAGGCGGGCAGATGTTCACGCAGCGATCCCTGCGCCAGATTGTTTTGCGTCCAGTTAAACAATTGCGCGAACGCCGGTCGATCGTTCGCCGCCAGGGCAAAGAACATGGCGTAGCTCTGCCCTTCGGAGGTGGTAATTTTTCGCGCATCGCCCGGATCGATAACGCGTCCCTGCTGGCTAATGTAATCTTTCTTGAACTGTTCCCACGCAGGCCAGCTACAGGCTGCCTGCGCATTTATTGCCGTCAGCATGACGAACATCGTTATCCACCCGCGCAGCATAGTCATCATGCGTTACTCATGGTCAGGGTCGAGACGACGGCGACTGAGAATACGTAGCAGACGCCACAATACCCACGCCAGTAATACCACACTGAGGGCCGCCAGTACCGCCAGCAGCACCGGGTGATTCGCCAGCGCATACCACAGCCGCTCAAACCACGGCAGATGTCCGACGTAATAGATATCGCCAACGCGCAGACTGTGAACGCCGGACTCGCGGATCACCGCCACGGAACCAAACATCGCGGCGCGTTTACCGCTGTCGTTCACGGCGTCGTTCAGTAGCTGGTAACCGCGCGGGCTGTCAGCCAGCAGAGCAATCACGCTGCGCTGATCGTTAAACGGCGACTGGAAGCCCACCACCGCCGCCATCGGGCCGCTGGCGGTGACGGTGGACTGCGCATCCGCCGCGCGATCGGCCTCATCCGGCATAATCGACGGGAAAGCGGTCTGCCGCATCGGGGTTTTTACCCAGCTTTGTGTCGCCTGTACCAACAGATCGATACGCTTATCGTCTTTTAGCTTGCCCGGAATAGCGCCAATAATCAGCAGATCGGCGTCTTTGTCGGCTATCTGAGCGCTATCATCGGTGATGGTCAGATTAATTGCCGGGAAACCGGTCTGCCCGCCAATGGCGCCGACCGTATTCAGCAGCGTTTCCATTTGTGCTTCGGTTGGAGTCTTCGGCATCACCGCCAGCGTGTCAGACAAGTCGGCCATCCGGCTGAACGGGAAACCCGCATTGGCGAACGCGCGTAAATCCGGCATCGCGATAAAGTGGTAATATTTCGAAAAATCGATAGTGGAGTCATCCCCTATCACCACATGATTCGGTACCGGCTGGAAGGTAATACAGTTGTCCACCGACCCGCCCGGCATCGGATTCATGTAGCGGAAGTCAAAACGTAGTTGGTTCATCGCCCCCAGTTTGAGCGCCGGAATAGACACATCCGTTTTACCATCCAGCAGTCCCTGAAGTACCGGCAAGCGCAACAGGAGTCGATTAGTTTCCTGCGTGCTGTTAAGGCTAAAGGCTTGCAGGAACTGGTTATTCAGACTGATGTCCAGCCGTGAACTGTCTTTGGTCGGCGGCGAGGTATAACGGTAGTTGAGATCCATATCAATACCGTTGCTACGCAGCAAATAGAGGTCCGGCGGCAGATTCAAAGAAACGTTGATGGGCGCCGGCTCCAGCCCACTCGACTGGAGCTGCTCTTCATAGGTTTTCAGCTCGCCAAAAGTGACCGGGCGATCGGTACGCACCCAGTTCGGCGCATCATACGGTTTGCGCGCCAGCAGCGGTTTTACATCGTTGACCACCACGCTGGAACCACGGAAGAGAATATTCCCTTGCGCGATACCTTTTGCCGCCTGCAACAGGTCTTTATCATCTCGACCAAACACGATCAGCAACTTCACATACGGATTATCCGGATGGCTCATCATCTCGATAACCGGCGCGTTAACCGCAGGATGATCGCGCAGGAAATCGGGGCGTCGATCGTTGGTGGCGAACACGATCGCATTGCGATCCGGCAGGTGATTATACAACACCGGGAAGCGCTGACCGCGCCAGCCCGCCCGCGAGCCAAACCAGGACGCGACAATAGAAGCCGCCTGCTGCTGCGCCAGATCCGGCATATCAGCAAACACTATCGGCAACGTCACCGGACGGTTATCCCGCGGGTCGAAAAACGGCACCGGGAAGTGGGACAGATCGTTATTCACCGCCAGCATGTTATAGGTCAGATCCAGGGCGCTATTTCGCCCGATGTCTAACCACAGAGTACTGCTGGCCGGGTTTTCACACACGTCGCGATAGTGGCCGACAAACTCCAGCCGCACCCGGTTAAAGTCGGTGATAAATAGCGGATTGATAGGTACCTGCGCCAGCGTCTTTTTCCCCAACTGCTCTTTTGTCACCGGCAGTACGCCCATCAGTTCATCATTGAGATAAACCTTGAGCTGCGACTGAACCGGCAGGAGCGACGGCGAGGGCGTATATTCCAGATTCAGCACCGCTTTCGACGCCACTTCATCGCTGCGCATACCAAATTCAATGCCGCCGTTAGGGTTAACGCCACGCAGCGCCATACTACCCGGCGGCGGCGCGATTTGCGCAAAGGTCAGCTTGACCTCGCGCGAAGGCGCGGTCTGCGCCACGACGGGCGCCTCAGTTGCGGGCGACGGCGCAGGCTCGGTGGGTTCAGCATTTATCAATGGCGGCGTAGCAGGCGCCGCCGCCGTCATGAAAGCAGGAAACGCGCTTAATCCTATTACCGCCGCACACATCCAGGACAATTTTCTTTTCATCGCATTATCATCATTGTTGAGCCTGAGCCATAACCCGATCCGACGGCTGTATCGCCGCTTGCCGCTCCGGGCGACGCGGAATAAACGATACAATCCAGGCAATTAACGCCGTCAACGATCGGAAAATTACTTTTACTGAAGGCGGCGCGAATTCCGCGAGGTGGCGATATCCGCGGAAGCCCAGCTTCAGAATATCCAGCAAGCTTTCCAGCGGTTTATCTTCCGGGAAGCTATCTTGCCAAAGCGCCCACGTATCGGCGCGAGCGAAGGTACACTGCACAAAATCAATATGTTGTTTGGTGGTGAGCGGCATCAGTTGCAGCCCGACCTCATTGCCTGTTACGCGCACCACCTGCGTTGGAAAGACATATTCCTGCTGCCCGCGTTTAAGCAACAGATTCACTTTCTGCCCTTCCAGCACCTGCGCCTGACCGTTGATCTTGATGCCTAACCCGCCGTCGGAGAAGTCATGTACGGTACAGGAGAACAAATGTCCATCTTCGCGGGCGATGGCCCCCGGCATGGCAATCTCGACCCGATGCGCGCGCCTGACCTGTTTACTCTCTACCGAAACCGCAACCGCGCCGCCGAGAATGACCAGGTTGTAGAAGACCCACACCAGGCTAACGATGACGGTCAGCGTTTCATTTTCCGGCCCGTAATAGTATCGCCATACGCCCGCCGCCACGCCGAGCAGGTTAAGCAAGACAAGGAAGATATACGGACGCGAGATTACCCAGTCGACGTACTTCTCTTCCACCAGCCCGCCTTTCGCCGTGACGTTAAATTTCCCTTTGTGCGGATTGATCAACGCGACCAGAGTCGGCGGTGCGATATACCATGCCAGTACCGTTTCATAGATTTCACTCCAGAAAGAGTGACGATACTTGCCCTGAATCTTCGAGTTAGTCAGGCTGGCGTGGACCATGTGCGGTATCACAAATAGCGCAATCATCAACGCAGGCGCATAAATGATATAGGCGTGCAGCAGCAGAAAAGCCAGCGGCGCGGTCAGAAAGATCAGGCGCGGAATGCCGGACAAGAAATGGAACATCGCGTTGAGGTAGCACAGCCGCTGCGCCAGTTTTAAGCCTTTACCAAACAGAGGGTTATCGAGGCGGAAAATTTGCACCATACCCCGCGCCCAACGAATACGCTGCCCGATATGCGCCGACAGGCTTTCCGTCGCCAGCCCCGCCGCCTGCGGAATGCGCATATACGCTGAGGTATAACCTCGCCGGTGCAGCCGGAGCGAAGTATGCGCATCTTCCGTCACCGTCTCAACGGCGATACCGCCAATCTCATCCAGCGGCTTACGGCGAATCACCGCGCACGATCCGCAAAAGAAAGTGGCGTCCCACATATCGTTACCGTCCTGCACCAGTCCGTAAAACAGCGTGCCTTCGTTAGGCGTTTTACGAAAACGTCCCAGGTTGCGCTCAAACGGGTCCGGGGAGAAGAAATGATGCGGCGTCTGCATCATCGCCAGCTGTTTTTCTTTCAGGAACCAGCCCATTGTCATTTGCAGAAACGAGCGTGTCGGCACATGGTCGCAATCGAAGATCGCCACAAACTCGCCTTTCGCGTGTTTTAGCGCATTGTTGATGTTGCCGGCTTTGGCGTGTTCATGCGTGGTGCGGGCAATGTAATGCACGCCAACATGTCGGGCAAAATGACGAAATGATTCACGCCCGCCGTCATCAAGGATCCAGATATTCAGCTTGTCCTTCGGCCAGTCAATGCCAAGCGAAGCGTAAATGGTATTTTTGACCACATTAAGGTCTTCGTTATAGGTCGGTACAAAAATATCCACCGTCGGCCACTGCGACATTTCTTTCGGCAACGGCACCGGTTGACGATTTAACGGCCACACCACCTGGAAGTACCCCAGCACCAGCACAATCCAGGCGTAGGTTTCCGCAAACAGCAGAATCAGCCCGCACACCAGACTGACCGGGTCGTCCCAATTTAGCGTCGAGGTATAGCGCCACCAGATATAACGACAGGAGACCGTTAACGACAGCACGATGAGCATCAGCGCGGAAAAGCGTCCCGGCATACGTCGTACCAACAGCGCAACGCCCCACAGCAACAGCAGAAAGATAAATTGCGATAGCGGGTTAAATGGCTGCGTAATACAGATCAGCGCCAGTATCAGTGAAAAGGTCACGATAACGCCCAGAATAAAACGCCGGGCGCCGTTGCTAAGATGTCCCAGCTCTTTTTCCTTTTCCAGATGCGTTGTCTTTTGGCGCACCCGTTCCGGTAAGGTATCCATCCATTGATGGTAACGTCCACGAACGTCCTTCAGGCGCGCAAATGACCGCCAGCGCGGTTCATGACGTTCTTTAGCCGACGAGATCATCACCAGCCAGAGGGTCTGAATGAGGTAACGGGCCGGGTCCAGCGGGCGCGGGCGGGCGGCGTTAATATGCGGATAAAGCGCTTTATGCCCGTCGCGAATACGCTGCCAGCGCGGATGCTCAAGCGGAAACACTATCCACGCCAGAATCGTCCACAGGCAGCCGAGCGCTGCGCTAAACGGCGACGCGCCGTGGCGGCGGTAACCCTGATAGCGCTCGCTCAAACGCGCGCTAACCGGCGGGATAAGCAGCCACCGGGAAAGGGCGCTCATCGCAGGCTCCCGGCGGACGTTTTGTCGCCCGCATCATGCAGCAGGCACCAGTTCGCCAGCGTTAACACCTCTTCGGCGGCTAACGAATCGCTGCGATATTCGCCTAACGGCTGTTTCGACGCCATGCACTCCGCCATCGCCTCATCGCGATGGATCACAATGGGCAGCAACCGGCGCTGGCTTTGCAGCCAGACCTGGTACAGATCGTCCTGTAACTGACTGCCAATGCGTAAGTCATTGATCAGAATATGCGCTCCGGCAGGCAACGCCTGCTGATGAAGGCGAATATGGCAGTTAGCGTCAACCCGGGCTATCGCCAGCGTATGGTCGCAGAGGCTCACCAGTTGCCGTGTCAGCGGTGACGCGCCGTAGGGCAAGTCCAGTAAAATCCAGCTATAACGCCCGCTCGCTTTCAGCGCCTGGATAGCCGATCCGATCTCTCCCAGCGTCTCCTGCCAGGCCTGCGGATTTTCCCGCTCTTGCGCGGTGAGCTGTCCAAACGGCAGTAGATCAAGCTGTGAGGTATAACGTAACCCGGCATCGCGCCAGTCCTGGCCGTCCAGCAACGATCGCGCCCAACCGCCCTGATGGACGAAGTCGACGTTAAACGACATGCGCAGCAGGTTATCGGGGCTGGCGTCAATCACCAGGACATTTTCCCCTAAGATTTGTAACGCCCAGGCGAGTGCTGCGGTGAGAGATGTGGTTCCCACCCCGCCGCGCACGCCCTGCAGTCCCAGAATCGCCATTCATGGCTTCCTTAATGAATGTGGTTGCGCAAATTCAGCCAGGAGTGGCCATCTTTTAATCGCCGCCGCCAACTGTTCGCGTTGGGAAATATCGGTATAATCTATTTCGGGTAGTGAAAACGCCTGGCTTAATGCCAGAAAATCATTTTGAAAAGTGTAGCCCAACGTTGGATCGGACTGAGCGCCAGGTTCATTGTTATACATTCTGGTTGCTCCTTTTTAAATATTTCTCACTGGCAGCATTACGCCCCGTCGTCAATACGGGAGAACGCGCATTTTTCATCTTTCCGTGACATCATTTATAATGTGTAAAAATGCAAAGCGCAGAGTTACAGGGCATCCTGCCGGACAAATTGATTCACATGCTAAATCTGATGCGTTTTAATTTCAATGTTAGGTTTATTTCTGTGCTTTCGCTAGTAAACTGATAAACAGTTAAAATAGTGACATGAGGGACACTGTGGACCCCGTATTTTCTCTCGGCATCTCATCATTATGGGATGAACTGCGCCATATGCCAACCGGCGGCGTCTGGTGGGTTAACGCCGATCGCCAGCAAGATGCCATCAGCCTGGTGAATCAAACGATTGCGTCACAAACGGAGAATGCAAATGTCGCCGTCATCGGCATGGAAGGCGATCCTGGCAAAGTAATCAAATTAGATGAATCTCACGGTCCGGAGAAAATCCGCTTATTTACCATGCCGGATTCAGAAAAAGGGCTATACTCTTTGCCCCACGATTTGCTTTGTTCTGTTAACCCGACGCATTACTTTTTCATTCTTATTTGTGCAAATAACACGTGGCGGAATATAACGTCAGAAAGCCTGCATAAATGGCTGGAAAAAATGAATAAATGGACTCGTTTTCATCACTGTTCATTGTTGGTTATTAACCCTTGTAATAATAGCGATAAACAGTCCTCGTTGTTGATGGGCGAGTATCGCTCACTTTTTGGCCTCGCCAGTTTACGTTTTCAGGGCGACCAACATTTGTTCGATATTGCCTTCTGGTGTAACGAAAAAGGCGTCAGCGCCCGACAGCAGTTATTGCTGTGTCAGCAGGACGAACGCTGGACGCTATCCCATCAGGAGGAGACGGCAATTCAGCCGCGTAGCGACGAAAAACGCATTCTTAGCCACGTCGCCGTCCTTGAAGGCGCGCCGCCGCTCTCGGAACACTGGACGCTTTTCGACAATAACGAAGCGCTATTCAACGACGCGCGCACGGCGCAGGCCGCGACAATCATTTTTTCGCTTACACAGAACAACCAAATCGAGCCGCTTGCTCGTCGCATTCATACTTTGCGGCGCCAACGGGGAAGCGCGCTGAAAATTGTCGTGCGCGAAAATATTGCCAGTTTGCGCGCCACCGATGAGCGCCTGCTGCTGGGCTGCGGCGCGAATATGATCATTCCCTGGAACGCCCCGCTTTCACGCTGTCTGACGCTTATTGAAAGCGTGCAGGGGCAGCAGTTCAACCGTTACGTACCGGAAGACATCACCACGCTACTGTCGATGACGCAGCCGTTGAAACTGCGCGGTTTTCAGCCGTGGGATACCTTCTGCGATGCCATCCATACGATGATGAGCAACACCCTGCTCCCCGCCGACGGGAAAGGCGTTCTGGTCGCGCTGCGCCCGGTGCCGGGCATTCGGGTTGAGCAGGCGTTGACATTATGTCGGCCAAACCGAACCGGCGATATTATGACCATCGGCGGCAACCGTCTGGTGCTGTTTTTATCATTCTGCCGGGTCAACGATCTGGATACCGCGTTAAACCATATTTTCCCTTTGCCGACGGGCGATATTTTCTCTAATCGTATGGTCTGGTTCGAAGATAAACAAATCAGCGCCGAGCTGGTGCAGATGCGCTTATTGTCGCCGGAACTGTGGGGAACGCCGCTACCGCTGGCAAAACGCGCCGACCCGGTAATAAATGCCGAACACGATGGCCGCATCTGGCGTCGTATTCCTGAACCCCTGCGACTGCTCGACGACACCGCGGAGCGTGCATCATGATGACCATCAGCGATATCGTGCAAATTATTCTTTTTTGCGCGCTGATTTTCTTTCCGCTGGGCTATCTGGCGCGTCATTCGCTACGCCGTATCAGTGATACAACCCGGCTGCTATTTGCCAAACCTCGTTATGTAAAACCAGCCGGAACTCTGCGCCGCGCTACGAAAGTCAAGGCAGACAAAAAATGACTCAGCATACTCAAACTCCATCAATGCCTTCTCCGCTCTGGCAATACTGGCGCGGTCTTTCCGGCTGGAACTTCTATTTTCTGGTCAAGTTTGGCCTGCTGTGGGCAGGCTATCTGAATTTTCATCCTTTACTGAATTTGGTATTCATGGCGTTTCTGCTCATGCCAATACCAAAATATCGCCTTCACCGGTTGCGCCACTGGATTGCCATTCCCGTCGGCTTCGCGCTGTTCTGGCATGATACCTGGCTGCCCGGCCCGCAAAGCATTATGAGCCAGGGGACGCAGGTAGCGGAATTCAGCTCCGGTTATCTGCTCGATCTGATCGCCCGTTTTATTAACTGGCAAATGATCGGCGCCATCTTCGTACTGCTGGTTGCCTGGCTTTTTTTATCACAGTGGATTCGGGTTACGGTGTTTGTGGTCGCCATCATGGTATGGCTGAATGTCCTGACATTAACCGGCCCGGTTTTTACGCTGTGGCCAGCAGGCCAGCCAACCGATACGGTGACGACGACTGGCGGTAATGCAGCCGCTACCGTCGCGACAGCGGGCGATAAGCCGGTCATCGGCGATATGCCTGCGCAAACCGCGCCGCCGACGACCGCGAATCTGAACGCCTGGTTGAACACCTTCTATGCCGCGGAAGAAAAGCGGAAAACGACGTTCCCGGCGCAGCTTCCGCCTGATGCGCAGCCGTTCGACCTATTGGTCATCAATATCTGTTCGCTCTCCTGGTCGGATGTCGAAGCGGCAGGCCTGATGTCACATCCGCTATGGTCGCACTTTGACATTTTGTTTAAACACTTTAATTCCGGTACGTCTTACAGCGGCCCGGCGGCCATTCGTCTGCTGCGCGCCAGCTGTGGTCAACCTTCGCATACCCGACTTTATCAACCAGCCAATAACGAATGTTATCTGTTTGATAATCTGGCGAAACTGGGCTTTACTCAGCATCTGATGATGGATCATAACGGTGAATTTGGCGGCTTCCTGAAAGAAGTTCGCGAAAACGGCGGTATGCAGAGCGAACTGATGAACCAGTCCGGCCTGCCAACCGCCCTGCTGTCATTCGACGGCTCGCCGGTATATGACGATCTGGCGGTCCTGAACCGCTGGTTGACAGGGGAAGAACGTGAAGCCAATTCCCGCTCCGCGACTTTCTTTAACCTGCTGCCGCTGCACGATGGCAACCACTTCCCCGGCGTCAGCAAAACGGCGGATTATAAAATCCGCGCGCAGAAACTGTTCGATGAACTGGACGCCTTCTTTACCGAACTGGAGAAATCCGGGCGTAAGGTGATGGTAGTCGTCGTACCGGAGCACGGCGGCGCGCTGAAGGGCGACAGAATGCAGATCTCAGGCCTGCGCGATATTCCCAGCCCCTCCATCACCAACGTCCCGGCGGGCGTGAAATTTTTTGGCATGAAAGCCCCGCATGAGGGCGCGCCGATTGATATTAATCAGCCGAGCAGCTACCTGGCGATTTCCGAACTGGTCGTACGCGCCGTGGACGGTAAGCTCTTTACCGAAGACAGTGTGAACTGGAACAAGCTGACCAGCAATCTGCCGCAAACCGCGCCGGTTTCAGAAAACGCTAATGCGGTGGTGATTCAGTACCAGGGTAAGCCCTACGTTCGTCTGAATGGCGGCGACTGGGTGCCTTACCCGCAGTAAACCGAAAAAGGCCGCAAGGTTTCCCCTGCGGCCTGGTTCGGGCGCATGTTGCCATTACGGCGGACAGACGCTCAAAACGCGTTACTTCCTGTCACGTAGCCAGTTGACGATCACACTGGCGATAATGCCAGCAATGATCGGCGCTGCCAGATCGTGCCAGAAGGCCACGCCCAACTGCGTAAGCGTCATATAGCCGCCTTGTTGCAATGGCAACCGTTCGCGGCTATCCTTGATGTGTTGAGGATCAAGTTTAGCCTCCGTCAGGTTGCCAGGTTTATACCAGTCAACGTGCGGAGGTTTTCTCTTTCCAGCAACCAATGCCGCCGGGGATCAAGCCCCCGCAACATTGCGCCTCACCGGGTAAACCCGGCTTGCTGCTGATATTACGGCAAAATCCCCGTCCCGGCACGGCGCTAACGTGCAATCTGCGTGACGCTTCGCAGACGACTACTTTTATTTGCCAGAATACATTCAGCATTTCTGAGGCTGGCAGTCAGCCGCTCAATTCTGTAAATTATGCCTCCTCGCGGCCAGTCCCGGTGATACCGAAACCCTCGTTCAGCATCCTGCGTCTATGACATATTCGCCTGTTGCGCCAGAGGAATGGCTAAAAGCAGGTATTACCGACGAACTTATCCGTCTTTCAGCGGGACCTGAAGATCCCGACGATATTATTCATGACCTTGAACGCGCCAGCAGAAAAGCAGCATTCTGACGATTGCTCGGCGAACCGCTGTCACCGGTTTGCCGCATCGGGTATCAAGGCACTATAGCCTGGTTATAGGCAGCATTCTTTATGAGAGAGCTGCGTATATTTTGGGCAGGGGGCTCTATGCAGGACGACACATTACCATTAAATAACAGTAACGCTACGACCACACCGCTTTCAACGAGATTACCGTTTACAAAATATGATTTTGGCTGGGTGCTCTTGTGTATCGGAATGGCGATCGGCGCCGGTACCGTCTTAATGCCAGTGCAAATCGGTCTCAAGGGGATCTGGGTATTTATTACCGCTTTTATCATCGCCTATCCCGCTACCTATATTGTGCAGGATATTTATCTAAAAACGTTATCTGAAAGCGAAACCTGTGACGATTATACGGATATTATCAGTCACTATCTTGGCAAAAACTGGGGCATTTTTCTCGGTGTAATCTATTTTCTTATGATTATCCACGGGGTGTTTATTTACTCCCTGTCGGTGGTGTTTGATAGCGCCTCCTATATCAAAACCTTCGGCCTTACTGAGGCCGATCTTTCGCAGTCTATTATCTATAAAGTCGTGATTTTCGCCGTGCTGGTGGCGATTGCCTCCGGCGGGGAAAAGTTATTATTTAAAATTTCCGGCCCGATGGTGGTGGTAAAAGTCGGGATCATTCTGATATTCGGTTTCGCGATGATCCCACACTGGAATCTTGATAATATTTCCGCCTTTCCCGCCGCATCGGTTTTCTTTCGCGACGTACTGCTCACTATCCCATTTTGCTTCTTTTCTGCGGTCTTCATTCAGGTGCTAAACCCAATGAACATCGCCTATCGTAAGCGCGAACCTGACCGTGTGCTGGCCACCCGGATGGCGATTCGCACGCATCGCATTAGCTATATTACGCTGATTGCCATTATTCTCTTTTTCTCGTTCTCGTTTACCTTTTCGATTAGTCATGAAGAGGCGGTATCAGCATTCGAGCAGAATATTTCCGCCCTTGCGCTGGCAGCTCAGGTAATCCCTGGCCATATCATCCACATTACCTCTACCATCCTCAATATTTTTGCCGTACTTACCGCGTTCTTTGGTATTTATTTAGGTTTTCACGAAGCGCTTAAAGGTATTGTACTGAATGTATTGAGTCGTATTATGGATGTCAAAAACGTCAACCCACTGTTACTGACATCTGGAATCTGTGTCTTTATCGTGGTTACTCTGGTTATTTGGGTTTCGTTTCGCGTCTCAGTATTGGTCTTTTTCCAGTTAGGCAGTCCGCTTTATGGCATTGTCGCGTGTATTATTCCCTTTTTCCTGATTTATAAAGTAGCGCAACTGGAAAAATTACGCGGCCTGAAAACCTGGCTTATTCTGTTATATGGAATATTGTTGTGCCTGTCGCCGTTATTAAAATTGATTGAATAAGTCGTACCGGAGAGCCATGCCCGGTGGCGCTACGCTTACCAGGCCTACAGGTACGGTGTAGGCTTGATAAGGCGCAGCCGCCATCCGGCATAAAACGCAATTAACTCAGCGGTTTCTGCGGATTTTCATCCTGATCGACGGCAAAGCAGGCCACCAACTGGCCGTCGTACTCTTTAAGCTGCGGCTGTAACTGCGTACAGGGTCCGAAGCGACGGCTGCAGCGGGCGTTGAAGGCGCAGCCCGGCGGCGGGTTCAGCGGGCTCGGCAACTCGCCGGTCAGCTTAATCCGCTCACGGCGATCGTCCGGATTCAGCCGTGGCGTGGCGGAGAGCAACGCCTGGGTATAGGGATGACGTGGATTGTTAAAAATCTGCTCTTTGGTCCCTTTCTCCACGCAGCGGCCTAAGTACATGACCATCACTTCATCGGCGATGTGTTCCACCACCGACAGGTCGTGCGAGATAAAGACATAAGACAGCCCCATATCCTGTTGCAAATCCATCATCAGGTTCAGCACCTGGGCGCGCACCGACACGTCGAGCGCGGAGACCGGTTCGTCGGCAATCACTACGTCCGGATCAAGCATCAGACCGCGGGCGATAGCGATACGCTGACGCTGGCCGCCGGAGAACATATGCGGATAGCGGTCGTAGTGCTCGGTTTTCAGCCCCACCTTCGCCATCATCGCCAGCGCTTTTTCACGACGCTGCGCTTTACTCAGGCTGGTATTGATCAGCAACGGCTCTTCCAGAATTTGCCCCACTTTCTTGCGTGGATTCAGGGAACCGTAGGGGTTCTGAAACACAATCTGAATTTTCTGCCGCCGCAGTTTCTGCGCGTGCGGATCGTGTTTAAGCAGATCCTGCCCCTGGTAATAAAGCTCGCCGCCGGTTGGCGTTTCAATCATCGTCAGCAGGCGACCCAGTGTGGATTTTCCACAACCGGACTCCCCCACTACGGCCAGCGTTTTACCGCGTTCGAGATTAAACGACACGCCGTCCAGCGCTTTTACCAGCCGTTCCGGAGAAAAGATCCCCTTCTTCACCGGATAGTGTTTTTTCAGGTCGATAGCCCGCAACAGCGGCTGTTGCAAGGTGGCCTCATGCGTACTCATAGTGTGGGCCTCCCGGCATCATCGAGTGGGTAATGACATTTTGACTGACGTCCATCGTCCAGTTGGTTGAGAGCAGGTTCTTCCGCACGACATCTGTCCGTGGCGTAGGGGCAGCGCGGGTTAAGCAGACAGCCCGTCGGTCGGTCATATTTCCCCGGCACCACGCCCGGCAGCGACGCCAGGCGCGCTTTGTCCTGAGCAAACTCTGGTAACGCGCGTAGCAGTGCCTGGGTGTAGGGATGACGCGGCGCGCGGAAAATATCCTGCGCAGCGCCGGTTTCGACGACCTGCCCGGCGTACATGACGATAATTTTGTGCGCCGCTTCCGCCACCAGCGCCAGGTCATGGGTAATCAGCACCAGCGCCATGTTCTCTTTTTGCTGCAACTCCAGCAGCAGCTCAATGATTTGCGCCTGAATGGTCACATCCAGCGCCGTGGTCGGTTCATCGGCAATTAACAGCTTTGGTCGACAGGCTATGGCCATCGCAATCATCACACGCTGACTCATGCCGCCAGAAAGCTGGTGCGGATAGACATCCAGACGAGAAGCCGGATCGGGAATACCCACCTGGTTCAACAGGTCAATCGCTCGCTGACGACGGGTTTTCTTGTTCCCGCCCTGATGTACCTTGATGGCTTCCATAATCTGAAAGCCAACGGTATAGCAAGGATTGAGGCTGGTCATCGGGTCCTGGAAAATCATCGCCACTTCAGCGCCCACCAGGTTGCGACGTTCCTTCTCGGAAATGCGCTTCAGATCCTGTCCGTTAAAGAGCAGGTTTTCCGCCATCACGCGGCCTGGGTAATCGATAAGCCCCATAATTGCCAGCGAGCTGACGGATTTGCCGGAACCAGACTCGCCGACAATCCCGACCACCTCACCCTGCTTCACGCTGTAGCTAATGCGGTCGACGGCTTTGAACGGTGTCCCTTCGTCGCCGAAGTGCACCGATAATTGATCTACATTTAATAACGCCATCTCGAACCTCTTACTGCTTCAGTTTGGGATCGAGCGCGTCACGCAGACCGTCACCCATCAGGTTAAATGCCAGTACCGTCAGCAGAATCGCCAGCCCCGGGAAGGTCACGACCCACCAGGCGCTTTGCGCGAACTGCAGAACGTCAGAGAGCATGGTGCCCCATTCCGGCGTAGGCGGCTGTGCGCCCATGCCAAGAAAGCCGAGGGCAGCCATATCGAGAATGGCGTTAGAGAAGCCCAGTGACGCCTGAACGATCAGCGGCGCAAGGCAGTTCGGGAAAATATTGACGAACATCTGACGCATCGCGCCTGCGCCCGCCACGCGGGAGGCAGTCACATAATCGCGGTTCACCTCTACCAGAACCGCCGCGCGGGTTAAGCGGACATAGTGCGGCAGCGCCACAAACGTCAACGCCAGCGCAGCGTTGCCGATGGAGGGGCCGAAGATCGCCACCAGCACCAGCGCCAGCAGCAGGCTCGGCAGGGCCAGCATAATATCGACCACGCGCATGATGATGTTATCGACCAGACCGCCGAAGTAGCCCGCGACCAGGCCGAGAATAATCCCCATTACCAGCGACAGGACGACCACCAGACAGCCGACCAGCAGTGACAAACGCGCGCCATACATCAGGCGCGAGAGGACATCGCGACCAACATCATCCGTTCCCAGAATATGCGCCCAACTGCCGCCTTCCTGCCAGACCGGCGGCGCCAGCAGCGCATCGCGGAACTGCTCTGCCGGGTTGTACGGCGCAATAAAGTTGGCAAACACCGCAATCAGGATCACGATGAGAACATACGCCAGCCCGACGACCGCGCCTTTATTGCGTTTGAAATAGTGCCAGAACTCCCGCAATGGCGTCATGGGCGCCGGTGCGGCATTAACATTATTTTCAGTAACCTGTGACATGATGGCCCCTTACTTCTTATGCCGAATACGCGGGTTCACCACGCCGTACAGCAGGTCTACCAGCAGGTTGACGAGAATAATCATCGTCGCTACCAGTAACACGCCGCCCTGCACTACCGGATAATCGCGGCGTTGCAGCGCATCGATCAGCCAGCGCCCCAGACCGGGCCACGAGAAGATAGTTTCTGTCAGAATCGCGCCTGCCAGCAGCGTCCCGACCTGCAGGCCGATCACGGTGACGACTGGCAGCATGGCGTTACGCAGAGCATGGACGATAATGACGCGCATCCTGGTCAACCCTTTGGCGCGTGCGGTACGGATGTAATCCTCCCCCAGCACTTCCAGCATCGACGAACGGGTCATACGCACAATGACGGCCAGCGGGATTGTGCCGAGCACCATCGCAGGCAGGATCATATGCGCCAGCGCATCAATAAAGTTACCCTCTTCGCCCCAGATAGCGGTGTCGATCAGCATAAAGCCCGTCAACGGATTGGTATCATCAAGGAACACCATATCGCTCACGCGCCCGGAAACCGGCGTCAGGTTCCAGTGGACGGAGACCAGCATGATCAGCATCATGCCCCACCAGAAGATAGGCATAGAGTAACCGGTCAGCGCCAGGCCAACAGCAGTGTGATCGAAGATAGAACCGCGCTTCACTGCGGCCAGCACGCCCACCGGAATCCCCACGGCGACGGCAAAAATCATGGCGCAGACGCCAAGTTCCAGCGTCGCTTTAAAGCGAGGTACGAACTCGTCCCATACAGGGATTCGGCTTTTCAGCGAGATGCCTAAATCGCCATGCATCACCCCCCAGATATAATGGAGGTACTGCTGCCACATCGGTTTATCAAGACCGAGTTCAGCCAGCAGTTGAGCATGACGCTCAGGGGAAATACCTCGCTCACCCGCCATGATCATCACCGGATCGCCGGGGATCATGTGGACAAAGGCAAAGGTGAGAAGGGTAATACCGATAAACGTCGGGATAACGAGTCCCAAACGTCGGAGAATGAACTGCAACATAACCCGAATTCTCTCTCATGACGCACGGCCTGGAACCGTGAGTCTGTATTGCTCACAAATCTTATCCCACGCAAACTGCATCGCGGATAAAGCATTACGCCGGATGGCGCTGCGCTTATCCGGCCTACACAACACCGGGGCGCAGCGCTCTTTTAATTATTCGACAGAGACGTTTTCGAAGTGATGTTTGCCTAATGGATCAACCACATAGCCTTTAACTTCTTTACGCACTGGCTCATAAACCGTGGAGTGAGCGATGATCAGCGCTGGCGCCTGGTCATGCATCACAACCTGGGCCTGTTTATAGAGCTCAATACGCTTGTTGTGGTCATCGGTCGCACGCGCAGGCTGAATCAGGTCTTCAAACGGCTTGTAGCACCATTTTGAATAGTTGGAGCCTTGCTGGGCGGCATCGCAGCTGAACAGCGTGGCGAAGAAGTTATCCGGATCGCCATTATCGCCGGTCCAGCCCATCATCACCGTCTGGTGCTCGCCATCTTTAGCGCGCTTGAGGTATTCGCCCCATTCATAGGTGACAATTTTGGCCTGAACGCCAATCTTCGCCCAGTCCGCCTGGATCATTTCCGCCATACGACGCGCATTCGGGTTATAGGGACGCTGTACCGGCATCGCCCACAGATCGATGGTGAAGCCTTTTTCCAGACCGGCTTCTTTCAGCAGCGCCTTCGCTTTTTCCGGATCGTAGCCGTAGTCTTTAATATCGTCGTTGTAGCCCCACATTGTCGGCGGGATCAGGTTTTTCGCCGCAACGCCCGCGCCCTGATAAACGGCTTTGATGATGGCCTCTTTATTCACGGCATAGGTCAACGCCTGGCGAACTTTGACATCATCCAGCGGTTTTTTCTGTACGTTATAGGAGAGATAACCCACGTTCAGACCAGCCTGCTCCATCAGGTTGATGTTTTTATCTTCTTTCATGCGCGCAATATCCGCCGGGTTCGGATACGGCATCACCTGACATTCGTTCTTCTGCAGTTTGGCGTAACGCACAGAGGCGTCAGGCGTGATGGAGAAGACCAGACGGTCAATCTGCGGCTTCGTGCCCCAGTAGCCGTCAAAGGCTTTGTAGAGAATGCGGGAGTCTTTCTGATATTGCACCAGTTGGAACGGGCCAGTGCCGACCGGGTTCAGATCCACTTTTTCCGGCGTACCGGCTTTCAGCATGTTGTCAGCATATTCTTTGGAAAGAATAGAGGCGAAGTCCATGGCTAAATCGGCAAGGAACGGCGCTTCCGGACGCGTCAGCACAAACTGCACCGTGTGATCGTCGACCTTCTTCACTTCGCTAATCAGATCCGGCAGCCCCATGCCTTCAAAGTATTCATAGCTGCCGCCAGACACTTTATGGTACGGGTTCTGCTCGTTTTTCTGCCGGTCAAAAGAGAACACGACATCATCGGCGTTCAGCTCGCGCGTGGGTTTGAAATCCTTGCTGGATTGCCATTTCACCCCTTTACGTAGGTGGAACGTATAGGTTTTACCGTCTTCGCTGATATCCCACTTCTCAGCAAGACCCGGGATCACTTCCGTGGTGCCGGTTTTGAATTCAACCAGACGGTTATAGATAGGTACGGAGCTGGCATCATAGGTGGTGCCAGACGTAAAGAGCTGTGGGTTAAAGCCTTCCGGCGAGCCTTCTGAACAATAAACCAGGGTTTTGGCCTGCACGCTTGCTGCAACGGTCATGGCCACCAGGCTCAAACCAAGCTTCAGCATCCCTGACTTCTTCAAGGAAATACTCATTCTTCTGCTCCAATTGTGATGTATGTTGTTTTGCCCTTTGCAAAGGCTTTTACCGCCCGGCCTTTTTTGTTTTTTACCTGGTCAGGTCAGTAGTGAGAGGTGGGGATTCCGTTCGCATAATCGACTGAGTTGCAGTGCGGATTCTCCATAAAATGCCCCTCATTCCCTACAATCTGTCAATAGAATGTCAAAACGTCAATACAGGTAACCAGCTTTTACAACAACGGTGAGAATTAACAAACAAAGATTAAAAAAAGTTCAGAAGGGTATTTTCAGCAGGGAAATTTGTGCTATAGGCAGAAAGGCAGAGTTATTCACTTAATATTTTGCAACAGTTAGTGATTAACAATTAGACATTAATTGAAAAATTTCTTTCGATATGTTGATTATCTGAGCGATTAATACCACTAACGCTAAAACGCACAGGCGAAAATGCTGAGGTTATCCATAAGCCGTGTGCAAAAAAGAGTGATCCGGACATTGAAAAACACCATCGAATATGTCACAAAATTGTAAATAAGTAGGCCGTCGTGCGGCCTACCGCGATCACAAAAACTAACTTTTGACCCTGGCCTGCGTGCGCTTTTCGCTCCAGTTAAACAACGAGTTCACCAGAATCGCCGTCAACGTCCCCGCCGCCATGCCGTTACCAAACACCATCTGCACGCCTGAAGGGAAATTTTGATAAAGACCCGGCACCAGAATAGGCAGCATGCCCATCGCCAGCCCCATTGCCAGCGCGTAGGTTTTGCCCGGTGTGTGCAACGGTTCACGAGCGATCATATCAATGCCGATAACCCCGATAATGCTGAAGACAATCACCGCCGTACCGCACACCACCGAACCTGGCAGACAGGTCGCCAGACGTACCAGCGGCGCGAATATGGCAATCAGGATTAACAATCCTCCGGCAGCCGCAGTCACGAAACGCGATTTCACATTAGTGGTGCGTACCACCCCAATATTTTCGCCGGAGGTGATAATTAAGGAGGTGCCAAAAATCCCCCCCAGCAGCGACATTACCGCATCACCACGAATGGTGCGTGGAATCGCCTGCTGCACATTTTGCGTGGAATTGACTATTTCCGCGGTCGCAATCGTTTGCCCGGTTGCTTCAGCCATAGAGATGACCGCGTAAATCAGCAACGGCAGCGAGGCGGAGAGATCAAAAATCGGCCAGCCGAACGGCAAAAGCTGTGGAAAACTAAACAGCGGCCCGTGACTAACACCGCTAAAATCGGTGCTGCCCAGCGCCATTCCCAGCAACGTTCCCGCTAAAAGGCCGAACATCACCGCCAGCTGGCGCAAAATACCGCTAAACGCCAGCGCGAAAATCAGCGTTATCAGGATAGTTCCCAGCGATAAAATGATACTGGTTGGATGAGCGAAGTCGGCGCTCCCTGGCTGGCCAATGATCAACCCGCCGTACAGGCGAATAAGGTTAATCGACACCATTAGCAGCATGATGCCAATGATAAAGGGGGGAAAATGGTGCAGGCAGCGGCGGAAAATCGGCAACGCGATAAAGTAGAACAGCGAGGTTAGAATTACAGCGCCAATCGCGGTCTGGATATTGGTCTGTAAAGCGATCGCAACGAAAATCGCAATCGGCGCGCCCCCCGGTACCATAATAAACGGCAAACGCGCGCCCACCCCTTTCACACCCAGGCTTTGCAGAATAGCGCCCAGACCGCACATCAGAAAGGTCGCGCTAAGTACCGAGGCGGTCACCGTATCGGTAAAGTGGAGCGCTTTGGCGATCAGAAAGACGGAGGTAATGGGGGTGGCGGCAACGACCAGCACATGCTGAAGCGCCAAAAGTAAGGTGGTTTGCCAGGGTAATGCATCGTTATCCGGCGTAGTAAGGCCAGGTTGCGGCATGATTAACTCCCATAAAACATCAAAAAAATAACCGCCAGCGCGGGCTGGCGGTCTGTATTATTTCAACCAACTAATGGCATCAGCGGCATAGCGATGCGCACGGAAGGCGCTGTTCTGTTTTCCAGGAATAATGCCTTTACTGAGGTGCTCCGGATATTCATTAAAGAACGGAATGATATATTCCCATACCGTTTCGCCTTCCGGGGTGACTTCAAACAGGCGGCCAAACGCCGATTCACAGATAAAGGTGTTGCCGTTCGCCAGCCGCTGCGCGCTCCCCATATACGGCGAGAAAAACGCCGGCGGGAAGATATCGCGATACTGCCAGGTAATCGCTTTGGTCTGCGGATCGAACTCCAGCACCGTGGAATGCGGCGAGGTGACGCCGGGACGCAGGTTGCCGTTATCGAAAACCAGAATCGACCCGTTCTCCATCTCAACCGGCGTGTGCTGCTGCGCTACGACTTCCGGCCCTGCATGCCAGATAACCTTCCCGCTCTCTTTATCCACGGCAATGACGCCGGAAGTGGTACGCAGGCTCATCAGTACCAGGCCATCACGGGTGACGGACAGGCCGTTAATCATCGGCCAGTGGCGGCGGTCGAAAATATCATGAATCGGGAAATCTTCCGGATTCAAATGCTCCCAGGCGCGCCATTCCCAGACCACTTCACCGTCGCGATTGACCTCTTTGACGACGTCGCTCTGAATGATGCCGTCCGGCGCATCGCGGCGCGGGTCGCCGCCGGTAACACGGGCGGCGATATCGGCAGGCAACGGCGACGCGGCGGTATACAGCAGATTACCGTTCGCCAACCATTGCGCATCATGGTGATGGTAAATATCTTCGTAATGCCAGACGATTTCGTTATCCGGCGTCACTTCGTAGAAGTCGCCGCCGTGCCAGAGATCCCACGCCGGATAGAGGTTCGCTGAAGTGCGGTGGCTGCCGTTATACCCCAGATTACCGTTCGGCAGCAGCACCGCATCACGCCCGGCGCGAACCGGAAGCTGCCACTGATGCGCGACTTCGCCCTGCTCGTCCACCAGGTAAACCCGCCCTTCGGCGGTTTGCGGCGCAAAAAGCGTATAGCCGCCAAAGCTCTTCGCATTATCAGCGTAGATAAGGCCCGCCAGACGGCGTCCAAGGGTGAAAGTCGAGTCCTGAGTTAAGTGTGCCACATCGCCTCCTGAGGAATAAATTTGCGCCAAAATACCCCATTAAAACGTTTTAATGAAGAGTTTTTTACGATCCTCACTGAAAAAAAGCAAACGTTACCGTCTGGTAAATATGCTACCCTGTGCGCAAATTTTCGCAGGTCAGGAAGCAGATGGCTGTTCAAAATAAAAAACGCGCAAAGTTGATTGATGTTGCCCGCCATGCAGGCGTGTCGCCAGGGACGGTATCCAATGCCTTGCACAACACCCGCTTTGTCGAGCCGCAGACGCGACGGCGTATTGAAGAGGCCATTGTTGCGCTCAACTACACGCCGAATATTCGCGCCCGCCAGTTGCGAACCGGCAAAACCAATACCATTGCCTTGCTCTCTTCGGTGCCGCTGGCGATTGCCTCCGGCGCGTCACGACTGGGATTTATGATGGAGGTGGCGTTAACGTCCGCGATGATGGCGCTGGAAAAACAGCATGCGCTGATTCTGGTGCCGCCGGGGGCAAATCCACTGGATGCCGTCAGCTTTGACGCGGCGATCCTGATTGAGCCGGCGGAGAACGACCCGCAGCTCCAGGCGCTGGCGCAAGCGGGCATTCCCTGCGTCACCATTGGCCGCACGCCGGGGACCGACACGCCTGTGCCGTGGGTGGAGCTGCACTCGGCGGCAACAGCACAGCTTCTGCTAACGCATCTGGAGGCCTCCGGCGCCAGCAAATGTGCGTTATTTGTCGGTAACACACGGCGAACATCAGTTCTGGAGAGCGAAGCGGCTTACCAGCGCTGGTGCGCGGGACGCCAGGCCCCCGTCGTCTACTCTCTCAATGAAAGCGAGGGTGAAAATGCCGGCTACCAGGCCGCGCAGCAGCTATTACAGGCACATCCCGACGTTGACGGCGTGCTGGTGCTGATCGACACCTTTGCCAGCGGCGCGGTACGCGCTTTTCAGGAACAAGACATCGCCATACCTGAACAAATGCGGGTGGTTACTCGCTATGACGGTATCCGCGCGCGCGAATCGCTGCCGCCGCTGACGGCAGTGAATATGCATCTTGATGAGGTGGCGCGACAGGCAATCACACTATTATTTGATTTGCTGGCGGGCAAGAAGGTCAGTCACAGCGACGGGATCATGCCTGAACTGGTGGTGCGAGCGTCAACCTGCCGGTGACAGAGGATGACTTGCCACTGCGGGCCGTTGCTGACGCAACGTTCTCTCGCTTCGCTCGAGTCGAACCTCTTGCCCCCGGAGGTTCTCATCCTCGTCAGGCTTCAGATACAAAAAACCCCGCTCGTTGAGCAGGGTTTCTGAATTTGGTCGGTGATAGAGGATGACTCGCCACTGCGTGGCTCGCCCTGCGGGCCGTTGCTGGCGCAACGTTCTCTCGCTTCGCTCGAGTCGAACCTCTTGCCCCCGGAGGTTCTCATCCTCGTCAGACTTCAGATACAAAAAAAACCTGCTCATTGAGCAGGGTTTCTGAATTTGGTCGGTGATAGAGGATGACTCGCCACTGCGTGGCTCGCCCTGCGGGCCGTTGCTGACGCAACGTTCTCTCGCTTCGCTCGAGTCGAACCTCTTGCCCCCGGAGGTTCTCATCCTCGTCAGACTTCAGATACAAAAAACCCTGCTCGTTGAGCAGGGTTTCTGAATTTGGTCGGTGATAGAGGATTCGAACCTCCGACCCCTTCGTCCCGAACGAAGTGCGCTACCAGGCTGCGCCAATCACCGAATGCGGGCGCATCTTACTGCTCAGGCGCACGCCCGTCAATCCCTTAGTCGCAAAATACAATTCAATCGGCGAGAAAGTCGGCAGACAACCTACTTCGCGGCGACTTTCTGCGCATCGGGAATATGGCACCAGTTGTTGTTCTGGTTAATGCCGCCATTCGGCGATGTATACCCCAGGCAGCCCATTATCGTATCGTACAGCTCCACATGACGACGCGGCACTTTGATCTCCGCCTGCTGTTTCAGGTGAGCGAACATCTGCGCATGTTGCGGACTGGCAAGATATTTATCCGACATCCATACCAGCATCGGAACACGGAATTGCTCCGGCGGCGCCATATTGCGCGGCGTACCGTGCAAATGTTCGCGTTCGTTAATCGACTCGCCGTGGTCAGCCGCGTAGAACACAATCGCTTTTTTATCACGTAGCTGATCGAACACACTGGTAATAAAGTGATCCACATAGGTCACGGAGTTATCATAAGAGTTGATCATCTGCGCTTTCGTGCAGCCGCTATCGACCCCAATACATTCGGGCTTCCACTGAGCGTAGCTGCGCGGATAACGTTGCGTATAGTTAAAATGCGACCCCTTAGTATGCAGGATAATCAGGTGCTTACCCTCCGGGTTCTGGGCAAGCGAGTTCTGCATCTCATCAATCAACAGCATGTCATCAACCGTTTTACCGCGGTTACGCGGCTCGGCGCCGATCTGCTCGCGGTAGGAGATATTATCCGCCATGGTATTGCTATAGAACCACATCTCGCTCTGCATGGCGTACAGATCGGAACTGAATCCGAGCTGTTTGAGAACGGCAAACACATTCTGCTCTTTTAAGGTACGCTGCGGGTTATTATCCGCCCCGCCTTCCCGTACAAACATACAGCGTAAAGAAAGCTTCGTCGCGGTATCGCAGGAATAGCCGCGGAACGCCGCCAGATTTTTTTCCTGCGCCAGCTTCGGCGTGGTATTACGCTCGTAGCCGAAAATCCCCATGTGATCCCAACGGGTCGTCTCACCGATAATGAAAACGACGTAGGTGTCATCCCCATCCTTCGGCGCAACATAGGTAAATTTCCTGGCCGGGTTTATTAACGAATTATTGTCCGACGACTCATCTACCTGCGCCCAGGCATACAGCCCTAACGCAGATAACCAGTTTGAGGGCAGGTAGGAGTTCGCCACCACGCCGCCATAGCTGGGTAAGTCGATACCTGTCGCCCGTTCAACCTTTTTTTGTTGTACATCCAGCAGGCGGATAGGCGCCCACACCATTACGCCTGCGAGTATCACTACAGAGGCGCTGCGAAAACGCTGCCCCGGCGTACGTAGCTGGCGCAACAACGTGTAGCGACAGTGGTTACTCCAGATAAAGATGAGCGGAAGCACGCTCACGGCAATCAGCCACAATACAAAGTGCAGCCCCACCACCTCTTTCGAGAGATCGATATCGGTGGTCATAACAGACGCAATAATGCCGTAGCCAATCACCACGTTCAGGAAGGTCATGTAATAACTGGCGCCAGCGGAAAACAGCACCACCAGCGTGGCCAGCACACGCCAGACGCGTCGGCCAAACAGTGAAAGAAGACGAAGTAAGAAGAAAGTGACCAGCACCGTGGCGCCCAGTTCGACAACTGCGGAGAGGCCTTTCCAAATGGTAAATTCTTGTGCATAACTGCCGAAACGGCGGTAAAACACGGCGCAATTCATAAACAGACCGATATAGAGCGCAAGCAAGAAACTAAGTTTCTGTTGCGTCATCGATTTAATGTATCTCATGCAAACAAACCCTGGGAATCGGGATAAAAACGACCTGTACAACGATTCTGTAATCAAACAGGTAAATATGCGGCTAACGCAGATGTAAGAAAGTCTACAAGCACGGTTAAGTAGACCACAAGCAGAGGGGAAAGTGGCAACGGAGAGTGTGATCGGAGAAGATTTTTACAAAAAATCACTAAAAATGGAAAAGGGCCAGCGAACTGGCCCTCAGTGATTATTCGTATGTGACGCTAAAATTCACCGTCGCATTCGCTGTGCCAACGGTGGCATCCGGCTTAACAGGCACATAGCTGGCGATATAGTTCAGCTTGTTCGTACCATCAAACCAGACAGTGTGTTCGACAGGCGTAGAGTCGGTACTGGAGGGGTATTGTTGCTCCCCACCAGATGTTTTAATTTTTAACGCCACGCCCGTCGCGCCGCCGCTATCCAGGGCAAAAAGCGAGGGGTCAGTCGGGTCCGGAGAACCGTCCATCGTAACGCTGGCCTTTGTGGCATACGCGCAATCTTTTAAGCCGATGCTAAAGTTTTTCTGGTTCAGCTCTTTACCCACTTTTACCGGGCGCTGAAGCACCACGGTCTCCATATTGACGTCGATACTGTCGTTTTCCAGTTCACAGGTAGCCGCCTTAATAGTAATGGTAAAGTGGATATCACCAGCAGAACCGATATTCGACGGTGCCGCCATCGCGGAAGCGGTAAGCAGTAAACACGCTGGCATCAAAGCATGAAGGTTTTTCATCCTGCTTACTCCACATCAATACGCATGGTGGCAATTCCCTCGAAATCCCCGGCGGCCGGCAATTTGCCGGTGGTACTGATGGGGTAAGCCGAAATGGTCGTTGAGGCGGTACGGTGCGTGTCGTCAACAAGACCCGATACGCTCAGCTCCTGATTAACACTGGCGTCATTTGGCACCAAAATTTTACCGTTAGCGCCCTCAATGACGGCACCGATATCCGGGTTGCCCATGTCGATGGCATTCGAATCATTAGCGTTTGGCATTCCCTCAATACGCAGGAAGATCTTTACGCCATCGGAAATATTGGTGCATTTAAACTGCAGCTCTTTGGTGAATTTCGTGGCGTTCTTTGCAACTTGTCCTTTGCGATCTTTAAAATCAGTGGCCTTAAATTCCCCAAACGGAATTTCCAGCGTGCTGCCGCTGGAGAGTTCACAGCCCTGAGGTACCGTAATTGAACCACTGATATATACAGACGACGCAGGTATACTGCCATATACACTGGGTTTCTTTGTCACAAAAAGGTCCATTATTTTGGTGCTAGGTATAATACTTTCACCCACAAACGGATGGAGAATATAGAGCGATAAGTGACCTTTGCCACCGGATGTCCATATTGCATCTTTACTACTTGCATTTTGCGAACACTGAGAGCGGTTGTTTGTCAGGTTACCTACATTCTCAAACGGTGTGTTAACGTATTCTCCTCGTCCCCCCGAAATCAGTACATCGCTCGCAATGGCAATATTATTATTGATCTGGTAATAGGAGCGACTCTCTATATTCGTAACAAAGGCCAGAGGAACCACAGCCTTAAATAAGGTGTCATTTATAAGAGAGGTATCATCAGGGCATTCACAGGACATCGCATAGGTTCCACCTAAATTCCAGCTATCGAAATCTACGAAGGTCGCACCCGTTGTGTTCTTTGACGTATCTGAAACTGTTTTATTTATGGTGGCACTGAAGATATGTGTTCCACCTTCAGGAGTACATGGTCCAAAATCTGCCGCTGCCAGCGCCTGCCCCGAAAACAGCACCGACCCGCCCAACAGGCCCGTAAACATTATCAACTTTTTCAACATAATCGTTTCCTTCCCTGTTACCGGCAGACGGCATTCGCCATCACCACGCCGGTATTATCCTGTTGTTCCGGCAGCGTAAACGCCACGCGGCATTGCTGTGCCTGGTCTTTACCCCAGTTCACCTGAAGGGCACCTTTCTCCGGCATCCCGCTGATATAAAGCTGACCGTCTTCACCCACAATGCTGCTGGACTCTTTTGTGGTATCCAGCAGCGTGGCGGTAGCACCAAACGGCACCGCTTTGCCATTGGCCTGCGTCAGATTCATCAGCACGCGATAGCCCACTCGGGTATCGAAGCGGGCACGAACAATCGCGCCGCGTGTCGGCACTACGTTGACGGAGGCGGTATCCAGGTCAACCTGGTTGTTCAGGCTGTCGCTTCGCAGTGAGACTTCCGTTTCACGGTACGGAGTAAGGTAAGGCACGACCGCATTACCCATCCAGTCCACTTCCACACCACCGTTGTTGATCACGTGCGCGCCGCGCGCGCCCGGCGCGGAGATAATGGCCATGGATTCACCCAGCGGTTGAGAAAGAGTGATACCTTCGCTATGGGCTATCACACCGCCGCGCAAACCGTAGTTCACCTGCTGGCCGTCACGGTTGTAGTTGTAACCCAGGCTGGCGCTACCCACGCCGCCCTGGTAATCCAGGTTCACGCTGCCGCTGTTACCCACGCCGTTGCTGCCGTAGCCTTCCTGCACACTATAGTTCAGGTTGTGGTCTTCCAGCGCGGTGCCGCTCACCCCTAACTGCTGGTTGGTTCGGCCATGCTGATCGGTCGTGAGGTGGTAGTTACTCCACACGCGTCCCAGTGGAATCGACATGGAGAATGACAGTAAACGATCGCTCTCATCCCACTCCGGGCTTTTCGTCCAGGTGTAAGCAACGCTGTAGTTCACGCGGCCAATACGGCCGTTATAACCGGCATTCAGCGAACGCTGTTTACCTTCATCGTTCCAGTAGTCCTGCTGCGTGACGTTAAAATAGACCGAGCCCCAGGCGCCCAGTTGCTGCGTCACGTTGCCCTGAATCTGACTACGTTTGTGGTACTGGCTATAAGAGCTGTCCGCATCGCTGCGCACATCCGTCGCTTCCTGGAAGGTGTAATAGCCGCTGGTCGAATACTTGTAACCCAGCAGACGGAAATCTGTACCGCTGTTAAAGCTCTTGGAGTAGAGGAAACGATAAGACTGACCTTCCGAATTATCCTCATTTGCCAGCTTGCTTTTTGCCTGGGTTACATCGATGGAGATCGCGCCGATATAGCCGAAGTTTTTACCTAATCCTCCCGCCAGCGAGTAATAGTCGTCAGAGAAGATCGCACCACCGTAAACGGTAAAGCCATACGGCAGGCCGTACATGGCATCAAGCTGCCCGAATTTCGGCTCGGCGCTGTTATAGTTCCCGGCACGGTATTCCCCGGCGGAAAGGCTGTATTTGAGATGGCCTTCGCGCTGGAGGAGCGCCACCGAGGAGAACGGCTGAACGAACTTCTGCTCACTGCCGTCCGATTCTTTAATGGTGACCGTCAGGTCGCCGCTGTTTGAGGTTGGATACAGGTCGTTAATTTCAAACGCACCCGGCTGAACAAACGTACGGTAAATAACGTAGTTGTTCTGCTCAACGGTAACTTCGGCGTTACTTTTGGCAATACCCCGGATGACGGGCGCAAACCCGCGCTGGCTGTCAGGCAGCATCTCTTCGTCGGAAGTTAACTGCACACCGCGCATCTGAACGCTGTCAAAAATATCACCGGCAGTGGAGGTATCCCCCAACGTCAGCTGTGATTTCAACGGTACAATGGCACGGCTTAAGGATGTGCCAATGTTATCCCATGTGTTGTTACCGTCGTTTCGCGTCCAGGTGCTATAGTTACGTAACCGCCATGCCCCCAGGTTCATACCGCTGCGCAGATTCAGATAGTAGCTGTCGCTGTTGTAGCTGGTTTCACTGTCGTGTGCGTCATAGCTGGCGTTGCTGCCGGAAAAGTTATAATCCACCAGCAGGGCATTCACCCCTTCGTCCCACTGCGATTCTGGCACCGTACCGCGCGCTGTCTGCTTCATCGCAGCCTGCGGGAAGCTCATGATCAGGGTCTGGTCTGCAAAGTCGAAATGGCTGGCGGCCTGGGGAATAATGTCGTCAAAAGCAACACAGGCTTCAGGCGGGGCCATTTTCAGCGCCGGGAAGCTATCAATACGCACGCCCATATCTTCAAGCTGCACGCGGCTTAAGCACGGCACCAGGGATTCACCCATTTTTGCGCGCTGCGCCTCTGTCGCTGCCTTAAACTCCAGGGTGCGAGACTCCATTTTTTTTTCGTTGACCACCACCGAGACGCGGTATTTACCTGGCAGGTGTTCAGCTTTATTGGATTCATACATTGAAAGGTCAACGTGCTGATCAATACCCGGCACATCCTCCAGAAAGCGCGGGTTAAATGTTCCCGCATACGCGGGGAGCGTACCCGCTATCATCAGCGCAAGCGCAGACTGCGTGAAACGCAAGGTCTTATTGCCCAGAGGAAGATGCGTCCATGTCATAGTAATAATCCTTTAAAACGTGTTAGTTAACGCGCTGTGTCAACATGTCGCCAGCCGTGCCAAAGTCATTAATAATGTTGTATTTAACTTCGCTTACCTTGCCGGTGCCGGCTGGCAGTTCAATATTCAATGAGCCTTTTGCCGGAACCATTCCCGTTTTTTCAATATCACGGCCGTTGGCATAAAATTTATTAAACGTCAGGTTAAAGGCAGATGGGTTTTCCACTTTGATCTGGTTAGCCCCTGCGCTGGTGAACTGCAGTTTGTTCCAGCCGTCCATGCTATTGCCTTTCAGGCCCGCCGGGCGATAGAACAGTTTTAAGCGGGTACGTACGGCGATCTGCAGTACGTTTTTAGCTTCCGCGTCTTCACTTTTGGCAGGAATAGCTTTTACGTTAATCCAATAAACGGACTCGCGATCCTGCGGTAACGTGTTCGTCGTATTAACAATACGTAAAACGTTATTTTTAGTCGGGCTTAATTTAAATAACGGTGGAGTGATGATAAAGGGCGTCTTTTTATTACCGTTAGCATCATCAATCCATGACTGAATGAGAAATTCATCCGTGGTGCTTTTATTATTTACCGTAAGAGAAGCTTCCTTTCTACTACCGTCATAAATAACACGCGTGCTGCTTAATGCCACGCCTCCGGCAAAACTGTTTTGAGCAATCAACGCCAGCACCAGTGCTGTGCAAGATATCAAACGTGAGCGGTTCATGATTCTCTTCCTGAGCCTCCGCTGGAAAAAATGGCAACGGGATTTCCGTTGCCATTATGATTGTCTGTATTAACGAAAATTCGATTATTCGTAGGACAGGTTGAAGTCCACTTCTGCGTTACCGTAACCAGTGGTTACAGTATCTTTTGTTGCAACGTAGTTAGCGGTGTAGTACAGCACGGTCTGACCAGCAGCCAACGTAGTGGTGGATTTACCGGTGTTCATTTCAACAAGCTTGTTAGCGTTGTCGTAGATACCGATGCCCACGCCAGTTGCCGCACCTGCTTCAGTGTTAACAGAAACCAGTGTCGCATCGTCTGTATCACCAACGCCATTGAAGCTTACGTTAACTTTGGTATTAGAGGTGATGTCACAGTCTTCCAGTTTGATCTGGAAAGGCTTAGAAGAAGACTTGTCGCCAATGGCTTTGAAGATATTTTTCTTAACCTGACCCAGCACAACTTCCTGGTTCTGGGAGTCAGTAGAAACGACGCATGGCGCGTCAACGATTTCACCTGTGAATTTAATGGTGCCGTCACCAGATTCAGCAGCGAAAGCAGAAGTGGAAACTACAGCGAGAGCAGACAGAGCAAAAACAACCTTTTTCATTAAAAACTCCATTTATGACGGTAGATAACAGAACGCATCCTTAGGATTATCTGCATTCTGTGAGGAAATGGAGTGTATAGAGGTGGGTATTGGATACTATAATTAGTATATATAAAAATAATTGTTAGTTAATCTTAAAAAGAATAGAAATCAATATGTTACAAATGCAACGTACATAAATGTAATTTTTTATTAAGAATAAATTAATATAATTAATATATTATTTCTTCCTATTCATAAATAAGTTAAATGTCTTCCTTATTTATTAGACGTTTTTTTAACTACAATTGATTAGGTATTTGTGCTAAATAAAAAAAAGGGCACCAAATGGGTGCACTGTACGCCTGGTGTTGCATGTGTTACGCAGACGCTTCGCTAACCCCCTCCCACTGCGGCTGGCGAATAGTGGTGGAAAGTGCCAGCGAGATAATTAACAGCGCAAAGATAACGCAGAAGGTTAGCACCCTACTTCCGCCACAAGAGCTGTTATCACTGCGTTTCGATTATAATTTTTAAGTTAAAACCTGGCGCTCACCCCCAGGGTATACAAATAATCGCTATCCGTAGCGCTATTTTCCGCCTGGGAAAACGCCGCATACGCCGCCAGGTGCGGGTTAAGTAACACGTCCGCGCCTACGGTGACATCCAGCCAGTTTCCCGCCTGATTTCCTGCGGTCATACGACTCAACCCGGACTGCGCTTTCCAGATATTCTCCCCAAACTGTTGGTTATAGCTGATTTGCGCCCAGGGACGGACATCGCCGAACTGCGAGTTTACCCGCCAGCCTAACGTACTGACGCTGGCGTGCCATAACGGATCGGTAAACGCTAATGTCGTCGCGCTATCGCCATATTCGTTATACATTGATGACGTCGAACCGTCGTAATGCAGCGCCGCGACCGGCCCAGTGGTCACGCGTCGGGAAAGCGGAAAATTCCAGCCCATACTGATACCGCTGGTCGCATCAAGCGGGGTTTCATCCGCCAGGCTAAGCACCGGCCCCACTGTATTTTGCGTAGACTGAATACGTTCGGCCAGTATGTCGTTGTAATTCGGTTGGTGATCGCTGTCCCAGGTATAGCGTTCCGTCGTATGCCCCGGAGCCGCTTCAGCGATATATTCTTGTTGCCAGGCATACGTGGTATTGATAAAAAACGAGCAGGCCATAAGGCCCGCCAGACAACGCAATGTCCGGCGACCACGGCGTTTTCTTACAATCATCAACGCGACTCCAGAGTAGAGCCGAATTCGGCGATATTATTGTCATTGAATGAAGGATGTCGGGCATCAGCCCTGTATTAACTATTGTCCTTTTAGCGGGCCCGTCAAGGCGGGTTGAAGGAAATTTTCGCGGTAACCACAATAACGAGGAAGTCTATGCAGCGTTGCGACTGGGTCAGCCAGGACCCCCTTTATATTGCCTATCATGATAACGAGTGGGGCGTACCGGAAACTGACAGCAGAAAGCTGTTTGAAATGATCTGTCTTGAAGGTCAACAGGCCGGTTTATCCTGGATCACCGTGCTTAAAAAGAGGGAGAACTACCGCGCCTGTTTTCATCAGTTTGACCCGGTACGCATCGCAGCTATGCAGGAGGAGGATGTTGAACGCCTGCTGCAGAACACGGGCATCATACGACATCGCGGTAAAATTCAGGCCATTATCAGTAACGCCCGCGCCTGGCTTGCGATGGAGCAAAACGGCGAGTCTTTCGCCGATTTTGTCTGGTCATTCGTTGATGGCCAGCCGCAGATCACCCAGGCGGCCAGCCTGGATAAGATCCCCACCTCAACACCTGCGTCCGATGCGCTTGCTAAGGCATTGAAAAAACGCGGTTTCAAGTTTGTCGGTACGACTATCTGTTACTCCTTTATGCAGGCGTGCGGACTGGTCAACGACCATATTACCGGCTGTTTTTGCCATCCGGGAGAAAAACATGATTCGCAAATCCCAGAGTGAAGACATGGCGTCTATTCTGGCGCTGTGGATGAAAAGTACCATTTATGCCCATCCCTTTATCGAAGAACGTTACTGGCACGAGAGCGAAGCAATTGTACGCGACGTCTATTTACCCGCCGCACAAACCTGGGTATGGGAGGAAAATGGACAACTGAAAGGCTTCGTCAGCGTACTGGAAGCCCGTTTTGTCGGGGCGCTGTTTGTCGCCCCCGACGCGTTAAGACACGGCATTGGCAAAGCGCTTCTGGAATATGTCCAGCAACGTTTTCCTCTGCTGAGCCTTGAGGTTTACCAGAAAAATCAATCCGCCGTAAACTTCTACCATGCGCTTGGTTTTCGTATTGAAGATAGCGCCTGGCAGGAGGATACCGCCCACCCCACCTGGATTATGAGTTGGCAGGCGGATCAAACGCCGTAAGCGGTAGCGCCGGGCCGGTATATTTCTCAAACCAGACCAGCGCGGTGTTGCCCGCACAACCGTTCCCCAGCCGGGAACTGGGAAGATCTTTTGTCAGGACGTTTACCGCGCCGTTTTTGCATATGCCGCCTGCGGTAGGTTCAGGGTCCGGCCATGCGCCTTCGTGAATACAGATAACGCCAGGCCGAATTCCGTCGGTAACGACCGCGCCCGCCAGAACCTGCCCGCGATGATTCCAGACGCGTACCGTATCGCCATCGACGATTCCGCGCGTTGTCGCATCCTGCGGATGAATCGTCACCGGTTCGCGTCCGGCCACCGCATACCGCTCCCGTAACGAACTGTAGTTAAGCTGGCTATGCAGACGGTGCGCCGGATGCGCGGAAAGTAGCTGAACCTGCCCCGCATCGGCGTTCCCGTGCCACTCATCCGGCGCCAGCCACATCGGATGACCGGGACAATCCGCGTAACCATAGCTGGCAATGCGCGCAGAATAGATTTCGATTTTGCCGCTGGCCGTTTTTAGCGGATGGTTATCAGGATCGCGGCGAAAATCCGCGAAGCGCACAAACTGCGCGTTGGCGGGATTTTCCGGCATCTCCAGTAAACGGTTAGCCTGCCAGAATGCGGCAAACGGCGGCAGCGTCACCCCCTGGCTGGCGCCACGCTGGGCGGCAATATTGTAGAAAGTCTCCAGCCACGCCAGCTCGCTTTTTCCTTCGGTGAACCGAGCGTAACCGCCGACTTCCCACCGTTCGCTCAGTTCAGCAAAAACGTCAAAATCATTCCGCGCCTCCCACCGGGGCGACACGACCTGCTTCATCGGCGCCAAATGCTGATTGCTATAGTCGCCGGTCATGGTTAAATCGTTACGCTCATAGCTGGTGGTCGCAGGCAGAACAATATCCGCGTGTTTCGCGGCGGCCGTCCAGAAACATTCCGAGATAACGACCAGTTCCGGTTTTTGCCACGCGCGAATCAGACGGTTGGTATCCTGATGATGGGTAAAGTTCGCGCCGCCCGCCCACCAGATAAAACGAATATCCGGGAAGCGGCGATCCATCCCATTGTGTTGGTAAAACCCACCGGGGTTTTCCAGCGCCTCGACAATACGCGCCACCGGTATTTTATCTACCGCATCGACCCCGCCAGGGATGCTTCCCTGCATCGACGCTAACACGGCGGCGCGGCGCGTCGGGTTTCCGCCGTTAGCAAAATGATAAGAAAAACCAAACCCGCCGCCAGGCGTACCAATTTGCCCCAGCATTGCGGCCAGCGTAACGATCATCCAGTGCTTTTGCTCGCCGAACTGCTGACGCTGCATTCCCCAACCGGCCATCAACATGGTGGTGTTATGATGAAATATTTCCGCCAGTTCGCGGATTTTCACCGCAGAAACGCCGCAAATTTCCGCCGCCCATTCCGCTGTTTTGGCCGTACCGTCGGTCGTGCCCAAAAGATAGTCGGCGAAGCGGTCATAACCCGTCGTGCAGCGGGCAAGGAACGTTTCATCCTGCCAACCGTTTTCCACCAGCGTATGGGCGATCCCCAGCATTAACGCTACATCGGTGCCCATATGTGGGGCGATCCACTCCATCTTATCGCCAAAAAAGTCGACGCTTTCCGATCGCATCGGATCGATGCAGATCAGGCGCTTGCCGCTTTGTCGCAACGCCGCAAAATAGTCGAGCCCCTGTTCATCCGAGGCATTCCAGGCAATTTTCAGAGTATTCAGCGGGTTCGCGCTCCAGAGCACCACCACCTCGCTGTGTTCCAGCACCACCGGCCAGCTAGTCTGCTGCTGGTAAACCTCGTTGCCACCCACCACATAAGGCATGATAGCCTGCGCCGCGCCGGTGGAATAATCGCCAAGATGGCCGGTATACCCTCCCGCCAGCGCCATGTAACGCTGCAATAGTGTAGCCGCTTTATGCAATACGCCGTTCGAACGCCAACCGTAGGAGCCGGCGAAGATGGACGATGGCCCATAACTTTCGCGAATACGTTTGTGCTGAGCGTGGATCAGATCCAGCGCGTCATCCCAACTTACGCGAACAAATTCATCCTGCCCGCGTATGCCTTGCGGCTTATCGGGAGAAGCCAGGAACCCTTTACGCACCATCGGGAAGCGAACCCGCGTTTTGCTGTGTACCTGGTCATGCACAACGGTTTGCAGGGAGTTCTGGTGTGCCGTCGGGAGTTCGCCATATGAAGCAAAAATGCGTTCTCCGTCGGTTTCAACACGGACTGGCCCCCAGTGTGCGGCGGTCAATACCGAATGACGCGATGGTGCGTGGGTCAAGGTTCGCTCCTGAATTATTGGGATTATTTATTTTGCCGATCAATGTTACTTACAAATTTCAGAGTTTTCCCTGGAATTTTCTTCATGTGCAGACGTCATAATCAACCGCCACGGTCGCTGTGGTAAAAATAAAAAAGTGATAAGGATTTAAGATGAAAAAACGTGTATTTGTGATTGCTGCCATCGTGAGCGGCGCCCTGGCAGTATCTGGCTGCACAACAAACCCTTACACCGGCGAACGCGAAGCAGGTAAATCCGGCATTGGCGCGGGTATTGGATCGCTGGTCGGCGCAGGCATCGGCGCGCTCTCCTCCTCAAAAAAAGATCGCGGTAAAGGCGCGCTGATTGGCGCGGCGGCTGGCGCGGCGCTGGGCGGCGGCGTGGGTTACTACATGGACGTACAGGAAGCGAAACTGCGTGACAAAATGCGGGGCACAGGTGTTAGCGTGACGCGAAGCGGCGATAATATCATTCTGAATATGCCGAATAATGTCACCTTCGACAGCAGCAGCGCGACGCTGAAACCGGCAGGCGCTAACACGCTGACCGGCGTGGCGATGGTGCTAAAAGAGTATCCCAAGACCGCCGTCAATGTGGTGGGCTACACCGACAGTACCGGTAGCCACGATCTGAATATGCGTCTGTCGCAGCAGCGTGCTGACTCCGTCGCCAGCTCGCTGATCACCCAGGGCGTCGACGCCAGCCGTATCCGTACCAGCGGAATGGGTCCGGCGAACCCGATCGCCAGCAACAGTACGGCAGAAGGTAAAGCGCAAAACCGCCGCGTCGAAATTACCTTGAGTCCATTGCAGTAAACTACCGTACCGGGTAAGGCGGCATGCTTTACCCGGCCTGCATTATTCCCTCGCCAGACCGGATACACCTCGCATTATTCGGTATTCATTCACCATTTACCACGATACGGCTGCCGACAACGGGAAAATCGGCTGGTCGATTATTGCTAAGCGGGTTAATAATAAGCCTGTTCCGGTTGGCGCATGCCGCGCTTACCTTTTGATTTATGGAGAGTCGCATGAAGCCGTCCATCATTCTCTACAAAACCCTGCCTGATGATTTGCTGCATCGCCTGGAGGCGCATTTTACCGTCACCCAGGTACCGAACCTGCATCCGGAAACGGTCGCGCGACACGCGCAGGCATTTGCCAGCGCGCAAGGCCTTCTGGGCACCAGCGAAACCGTTAACCGCGCGCTGCTGGAAAAAATGCCGGCGCTACGCGCGGCGTCGACCATCTCGGTGGGATACGATAATGTCGAGGTGGACGCCCTTACTGCCCGCAAAATAGTCCTGATGCACACGCCTACCGTTTTGACGGAAACCGTTGCCGATACGGTGATGGCGTTAATGCTGGCCACTGCCCGCCGCGTGGTGGACGTCGCAGAACGGGTTAAGGCGGGTGAATGGACGGAAAGCATTGGCCCGGCATGGTTTGGCGTCGATGTGCATCACAAAACACTCGGTATCGTTGGGATGGGGCGTATCGGGATGGCGCTGGCGCAGCGAGCGCACTTTGGGTTTACCATGCCGGTTCTCTATCACGCCCGTCGTCGGCATCAGGAGGCGGAAGACCGGTTTAACGCCCGCTACTGCGATCTGGATACGTTGTTGCAGGAGGCTGATTTTGTCTGCGTGATCCTGCCGCTAACGGCAGAAACGCGACATCTGTTTGGCGCAACACAGTTTGCCAGAATGAAATCGTCCGCCATTTTTATTAATGCCGGACGCGGCCCGGTGGTCGATGAAAACGCGCTGATTGCCGCGCTGCAAAACGGTGAAATATATGCGGCAGGTCTGGATGTCTTTGAGCATGAACCGCTATCTGTGGATTCGCCCCTGCTGAACATGTCTAATGTCGTCGCGGTGCCGCATATTGGCTCGGCAACGCATGAGACGCGCTACAACATGATGGCCTGTGCGGTGGATAATTTGATTGATGCGCTGCAGGGAAAAATAGAGAAGAACTGCGTCAATCCGCAAGCGGCGGGATAACGCTACAGGCCCGATAAGCGCTGGCTTGCGCTTATCGGGCAGACTGTCATTACTGGGTCGCGTTTACCGCCGCCGTCCAGGCCTGATTAAACGCCTGATGCTGCGAGGCCAACGGCCCAATCAACGCATTATATTGGCTGGCCTGCTGTGAGGTCGGGAACTGAATGCCGTTCGCGACAAAGCTCACCTGCTCGCCCTGTTGCGCAATATAATCGCCCACTTGTACCAACTGCTGCGTAAAGATCTGCGCCGCCGGGATCAGCGGCTGCAAAGCATCTGCCGGCACGGTGACTACTTTTTTGTAGACCTGATCAAACACAGGTTTCAGGTCATCGGCCTGCTTTAACGCGCCATGCGCGGCATCAGCCTGCAGTTTTGCATTCTGCAACTGTTGCGCCAGCACGCCTAACGAACCATTTGCCTGCCGCAGCGGCTCGCGTTGCGTCATATAATCCTGCGGAACGCGGATGGCGTTAACGCTATCGACCACCGGGCGCAGACCGGAATCCATCGCCTGGTTTACCTGCTGCGAGTAGCCATACAGTATCGCGTAATCAGACACGAACGGACCAAACTGTTTTTTCTGATCGGCCGTCAGCGTTGGTAAACGCTCTCCGCTACGCATTGCTGTATTCTGCAGGAAATCGACAAACGCTTTGCGCTGATCGCCTTCTTTATCAAAACACCCGCTCAGGCTAAACACCATTAATAACGCCACAACAGGCGCAAACCAGCGAGAGCAGGACTTACCTGTCGCCATTGTTAATACTCCTTTCACCCAAAAATGCGCACAACGACACCTGCGTGCCTGACGGCTTACAAGGATAGTCCAGGTCAGGCTTGCAGGATACCCTTTCCACGCGATCTTGTAGCGGAAAATTATGTTTATCTGCATCAATGCTTAATTTGTTATTTTATTGTTAATTTTTGGCCTGACACTGCGATAAAAAACGCGGCAAGAAAGCTTTCCAGCGGGCGATGTAATATTTTTTTAATCTTTACAATTATTTTCTGAAAGACGGATATATCTTCCTGGATCAAATTGTTAGCGTCCTAAAAGTCGCGTAGCGTAAGGCATCGAAACGAATCGATAGCGCTTCCTGGCGGCGCGTCGCCCCCCACCCGCAAGTTTCCCGACTATTCTTAAGAGGCTTCGATGCATTTCACGATCCCGCTGTGTGATTTACAGGAGTTCTCAATGGAATATAAAGATCCGATGTTTGAGCTGCTGAGCAGCCTGGAACAAATTGTTTTTAAAGATGAAACGCGAAAGATCACCCTGACGCAAAAACCCAATCCTTTTACCGAATTTGAACAGTTACGGAGAGGAACGGGACTAAAAACAGATGAATTCGCCAGAGCGCTGGGCGTAACGGTTGCCATGGTTCAGGAATGGGAATCGAAACGCGAAAAACCCACGCCAGCAGAGCTTAAATTGATGCGCCTGATACAGGCGAACCCACGCTTAAGTAAGCAATTGATGGAGTAATTTTTACCATTTTCTGTTTTAACGGTCCTGCGTAAGGACCGTTTTCCCCGCCTGATTCCTGGCCTGGAGAAATAAAGTAAAATAAAAGTTGCATCGCCCGGCATTACATGAGTTAATGTGCTCAACGGTTTGACGTACAGACCATTAAAGCAGTTTAGTAAGGCAAGTCCCTTCAAGAGTTATCCATTAGATACCCCTCGTAGTGCGCATTTCCTTAACGCTTAAAAAATCTGTAAAGCACGCCATAACGCCGAAAGGCACACTTATTTTTTAAAAGGTAATACACTATGTCCGGTAAAATGACTGGTATCGTAAAATGGTTCAACGCTGATAAAGGCTTCGGCTTTATTACTCCTGATGACGGTTCTAAAGACGTGTTCGTACACTTCTCCGCTATTCAGAACGATGGTTACAAATCTCTGGACGAAGGTCAGAAAGTTTCCTTCACCATCGAAAGCGGCGCTAAAGGCCCGGCAGCTGGCAACGTAACCAGCCTGTAAGCTTAAAAAGCTCAGAATTTTGAATCCCTGCCTGATGGCGGGGATTTTTTTATTCCAATTCCCCCCTCTCCCCCAGCATAACTTTGCATTACTTTACCCTGCGTCCCTTTGACCTTTCCCTTAGGGGAACCCCTATAGTAAGCAAGGAGATTGTTCACAAGGAATTGAAGTTATGTCGAAATCATCATGGTTATTACTTCTGGGTTTATGCGCCAGCGGCTCCGCGCTTGCGGCATCCGCAGAATCCGCTTTTCTGGCGCAACACGGGCTGGCGGGAAAAACGGTTGAGCAGATCGTGGATACGATTGATCAGACGCCGCAGAGCCGTCCTTTGCCTTACTCCGCGTCGATTACCAGTACCGAACTCAAATTATCTGACGGAGAGCAGATTTATACGCTGCCGTTAGGCGACAAATTCTATCTCTCTTTTGCGCCCTATGAATGGCGGACACACCCCTGTTTTAACCACAGCCTTTCCGGCTGTCAGGGAGAAATGCCGAATAAACCGTTCACTGTAAAAGTGACAGACAGTAAAGGCGCTGTCATCGTACAAAAAGAGATGCAAAGCTATCGAAACGGATTTATCGGTGTTTGGCTACCGCGCAATATGGAAGGGACGCTCGAAGTAAGCTACAACGGTAAAACGGCGTCACATGCCATTGCCACCAGAGATGACAGCCAGACCTGTCTGACGGAATTACCATTACGTTAAAAAAATGCCCGATAACATAATGGGTTATCGGGCCTACAAAGCGCCAACAAGATAAAATTAACAGGGTGCCTTGAGAATGCATAACGCCACAAGAATGGCAGAGGTGGCCTCACTTTGTACTGACCCCAAAAACCTGGACAGATTAACCGGGGCATCAGAGAAAGAGTATCCGTTTAATACATGGGCTCTTTTTTGTTTCTGGCTATAACTAAATAACATTGTCCGCAATCGGATTATCCATTCCGTTGCTTTCTTGCATCACGCGGATTCCTGTCTCATCAATATTTTGTTCGTCGTATTCTTCCTGAATCTAACCTTAGACGTTCTATCAAATTATCGCTTATAGCGATTTGAACGTAACAGTCTTTGCATTCTATTGAGGGAGCCTAAGGAACAATGTTCGCTGCTGAGTTTGTGATGATTTGAAACCATGGTGAATGTAGAAATTTTTGGCTTCTTCGGTAAGTGCATGAACCATGATTGCACGTACACCAATATTCTCGGCAACCCGATAGCAACGAAGCACTGCATCATGAAGTAAATCAGCACCAAGCCCTTTTCCATGGAATGAGAGATCGACAGCAAGACGGGCAAGTATAATGACAGGGATGGGATCTGGCATGTTACGCCGAAGGTTGCCTGTCGCTTCTGTATGGTTGACGCTACCGGTGGCCAGAGAGTAAAAACCGGCTACTTGCTTCGTGTCTTTCTTGCACACCACAAATGTTCTGGCCGCTCCGAGAGCCTGGTTTTTGAGGCCCTTTTGCTTCAACCAGTCATCGAGCACAGCTTCACCGCTGACGAACTCAGCTACCTGATGAAAAGCGGACAAAGGTTCTGGTGCTGTTACACGTCCCACTGAGGTTTCCTTGCCAGCAGTTTTTCGATAACGGGATCATCTGCGACCGGTGCATCAAGCAGATTGATGAACTCCTCATATTGCTCATCGTTAAAGTTAAATACACGGCGGTCAAGGATCACTTTCTCGGCAGCCTGGCAGGCCGTTTCCAGAATGAAATCTGTACGTGACTTGTGAAGGATTTCCGCAGCTGCATCAATGAGCGCCCGCTGCGATTCCTTAGCTCTAAGGTTAAGTTGAACATCTGATTTCATGAGACACCCCTTGTATAGCATTTGCTTTACAATGATAGCACAACCACCATGTATAGCAAACGATATACATCAAGTCGTCGTTTTTCATTTTTTGAATACTGATGTTCGCTTTGTGCCAGAAGCGGAAATTGCTCATTGTAGCGGTTTACTGAGTTCAACAAGGCAAAAGAACAATGCTGCCTTTCTGCAGGCTGACTATTATTTCGCCAAACATTTCCTCATCAGAGCATTTTGTAATGTCACTCCACGGCAAATAGGAAAGCCTCGCTCCACTATATGAAAGCCGTGTCGTAGAAAGAACACTTCCGCAGCCTTACTTACATTTGAAGTAAGTTCACTAATTCCACGCTGTCTGGCTTCCTCATGAATGCAATTCATCAGTAGTGTCCCTACCCCCTGTCTTGAATAGGTTCCTGATACAAAGAAATGATCAATGTATCCATTTGGTTGAACATCTGCATATCCAGCTATTTCACCATCCAGCTCTACAACAAAAGGTTGTAATTCCTTAATGTGATTGGCCCATCGCTCCAGGTCGATATCTGCAGGGGCCCAGGCATCAATTTGTTCACGTGTGTAGTAGTGTGATGCGATCGTATGTACAGATGAGAAAAAAACTCTGAATAACGATATTTCATCCCCATTACTGAACCTTCTGATTTTCATAAAACCTCATTGTGAGAGTTACTTGTAGAACAACACTAATTTTTGTGAAATAGGGCGTCCGTTCCTCGCTCATAGCAGACATTTGCGTGACCGTATCCACCAACGTTCAGGTTTCCTGATAGCATCCCTGTACAGACCTTGTTAATTTCTGCCTGGATAGCTCTTTAGGCGCTATTCAACCGGGCTGAGTCCGTTAAATTTAAGGCTAATTCGTCGGGTATTGTAGTATCGTATGTAATCCTCAATAGCTATCTTAAGTTCATCAATATCCTTAAATTTACTGGTGTAAAAACTTTCTGATTTTAAAGTCCCGAAAAAACATTCTGCACAGGCATTATCAAGGCAGTTGCCTTTGCGGGACATACTTTGGATGATGCCAAACTCTCGTAACTGATACTGGTACCATCAATGACGGTATTGCCAGCCCTGATCTGAATGAAGAACCGGATTGGTACCCGCATCAAGTCTGGCAAATGCCTTCATGAGTATGTCATCGATCATCGGCATGGTTGGACGTTCTGAAATACTGTAGGGGATAGCTTCGTTATTGAAGAGATCAATAATGGGCGCAGTGCACTTTTGATTTATATACCCTTCATACTTCAAGTTGCTTATGTGTTGGCTACGCTCGCTCACCCCAGTCACATAGTTATCTATGCTCCTGGGGACTCACTCCCTTGCCGCCTTTAAGCAACTCGAATTATTTTGGGTATAGTCAGGTGGGGATTTTCTCTGTCTGCCTTTTGGTGAATACCTGAGACAAACAGTCTCAAGCACCCGCAGCTATTCTAACGCCAATATCCGTACCGCCAGCGTTAATGTATTCCTGAAATATTTCTTGCCAATCAATAGAAATAACCGCGTCTATGAGTTACAGAATTATTAGCGAATCGACTAGCACTCTTTACGTTATAAAAAAAACCTGCCCGAAAGCAGGTTTTTTTTATTTAACTGAACGCTTATTGCAGTAACGAAATATCCGCAACCTGCAGGAACAGTTCGCGAAGTTTCGACAACAGCGTCAGGCGGTTGATACGGATATCTTTCTCTTCCGCGTTAACCATGACATTTTCGAAGAATTCATCCACCGGCGCGCGCAGTGCCGCCAGCTCAATCAACGCTTCCTGATAACGACCATCGGCAAAGTACGGCTGAAGCTTATCACGCAGCACAACCAGATGTCTGGCCAACTCAATTTCCGCCGCTTCTTTCAGTACGGAGGCGTGGACGATATCGTTCAGCGGCTCAGTGGCTTTCGCCAGGATGTTGGAGACGCGCTTGTTCGCCGCCGCCAGCGCAGAGGCTTCTTCCAGGGTGCGGAAATGAGACACCGCCTTCATGCGGGCATCAAAATCTGCCGGACGGGTCGGACGACGCGCCAGTACCGCCTGGATAGTGTCGACGGTGTAACCTTCATCCTGATACCAGGCGCGGAAGCGACCCAGCATAAAATCGATCACATCATCGACTACGTTGGCATTGGTCAGCTTGTCGCCATACAGACGCACCGCTTCTTCGGTCAGCGTTTGCAGATCAAGAGCGAGGTTCTTCTCAACAATGATGCGCAGCACGCCCAGCGCGGCACGACGCAGCGCAAACGGGTCTTTGTCGCCTTTCGGATGCTGACCAATACCGAAGATACCCGCCAGAGTGTCCATCTTATCGGCGATCGCCAACGCGCAGGCCACCGGGTTAGACGGCAGGTCATCACCGGCAAAGCGCGGCTGATACTGCTCGTTAAGCGCCACAGCCACATCTTCCGCTTCACCATCATGGCGCGCGTAGTGCATCCCCATCACGCCCTGGGTGTCGGTGAACTCGAAGACCATGTTGGTCATCAGGTCGCACTTGGAGAGCAGGCCCGCACGAGTGGCGTGGTTGACGTCAGCGCCAATCTGACCGGCAATCCAGCCCGCCAGCGCCTGAATACGGTCGGTCTTGTCGCGCAGCGTGCCCAGTTGTTGCTGGAACAGCACGGTTTGTAGACGCGGCAGATGGTCTTCCAGACGTTTTTTACGGTCGGTATTGAAGAAGAATTCAGCATCTGCCAGACGCGGACGCACCACTTTCTCGTTACCGGAGATAATCTGGGTCGGATCTTTCGACTCGATGTTGGCGACGAAGATAAAGTTTGGCAGCAGCTTGCCCGCGTTGTCATAAACCGGGAAATACTTCTGGTCGCCCTTCATGGTGTACACCAGCGCTTCGGCAGGCACGGCGAGGAATTTCTCTTCGAATTTCGCCGTCAATACCACCGGCCATTCCACCAGCGAAGCTACTTCTTCCAGCAGGCTTTCGCTCAGGTCGGCATTACCGCCAATCTTACGTGCTGCTTCTTCAGCGTCCGCTTTGATTTTGGCTTTACGCGCTTCGTAGTCGGCAATGACTTTACCGCGCTCCAGCAGAATTTGCGGGTACTGGTCAGCATTGTCGATAGTGAACTCCGGCTCACCCATAAAGCGGTGGCCGCGAATGACGCGGTCAGACTGAATACCCAGAATAGTCGCCGGAATGACCTTATCGCCCAACAGCAGGGTCACGGTGTGCACCGGACGCACGAAGTGTACGTCAGACGCGCCCCAGCGCATCAGTTTCGGGATCGGTAGTTTCGCCAGCGAGGTGGCTACCATGTTCGGCACCAGCGCTTCGGTACTTTCGCCCTTCACGTGGGCGCGATACAGCAGCCATTCGCCTTTGTCGGTCTTCAGACGCTCGGCCTGATCAACGGTGATCCCGCAGCCGCGCGCCCAGCCTTCTGCCGCTTTGCTCGGTTTGCCTTCGGCGTCAAACGCCTGAGCAATCGCCGGACCACGTTTTTCGACTTCGCGATCGGGCTGAGATTCAGCAAGATTCGCCACTTTCAGCGCCAGACGGCGCGGGGCGGCAAACCATTCAACGTTACCGTGCGCGAGGCCGGCGTTATCCAGCTCCGCAGTGAAGTTCGCAGCAAAGGACTCAGCCAAACTGCGCAGTGCTTTTGGTGGCAGCTCTTCAGTGCCGATTTCCACCAGAAAAGTTTTCTCAGACATGGCCGCCTCTTACTTGTCTTTGTTGCACATCGGGAAGCCGAGGGCTTCACGGGAAGCATAATAAGCCTCTGCCACTGCTTTGGTCAGGGTGCGAATACGCAAAATGTAGCGCTGACGTTCGGTGACGGAGATAGCTTTACGCGCATCCAGCAGGTTGAAGCTATGGGCGGCTTTCAGAATACGCTCGTAGGCCGGCAACGGCAGCGGGTTTTCCAGCGCCAGCAGCTGCTGGGCTTCTTTCTCATACTGCTCGAAGCAGGTGAATAAGAAATCCACATCGGCGTATTCAAAGTTATAGGTGGATTGCTCCACTTCGTTTTGATGGAACACGTCGCCGTAGGTGGTTTTACCCAGCGGGCCATCGCTCCAGACCAGGTCGTAAACGCTGTCCACGCCCTGGATATACATCGCCAGACGTTCCAGACCGTAGGTGATTTCACCGGTCACCGGCTTGCACTCCAGGCCGCCGACCTGCTGGAAGTAGGTGAACTGCGTCACTTCCATGCCATTCAGCCACACTTCCCAGCCGAGTCCCCAGGCGCCCAGCGTCGGGTTCTCCCAGTTATCTTCCACGAAACGGATATCGTGAATGGTCGGGTCCATACCCAGCTCTTTCAGAGAACCGAGATACAGCTCCTGAATGTTGTCCGGAGACGGCTTAATCACTACCTGGAACTGATAGTAGTGCTGTAAGCGGTTCGGGTTTTCGCCGTAGCGGCCATCGGTCGGACGACGAGAAGGCTGCACATAGGCAGTCGCCATCGGCTCTGGCCCCAGCGCGCGCAGGCAGGTCATTGGATGAGAAGTTCCCGCGCCGACTTCCATGTCCAATGGTTGAACAATGGTGCAGCCCTGGCGAGCCCAGTAATCCTGTAAGGTCAGGATCAAGCCCTGGAAGGTCCTGGTATCAAACTTTTGCATATTATTTCGTGCTGGATACGTGTGGATTTAAAGGAAGGAGCCAGTATACCCGCTGGATGCGAGATATACAGTATGAAACCGGTTTGTTTAGCGAAAATTGCCGGATTTCGCGGCATCACACCTCACCAGGCGCGGCTTTTACCGCATAGAAAGATGTAAAAACTGCCCATCTGCATCAAAAGAGCAGACAAAACTCTCTTTACGGAAAGTATTACCACGCATCTCATAGCTCCCCTGAAACTGTTCGAAACCGGTAACAGCAATTTTCTGTGCGCCAGTATTGTAACGCTGCGCCGCCTGAGCTTTACACAATGCTTCCATATCCAGCGTGCGTGTTGGGCTCACTTTACTCTGCTGGGCTTTTTGCGTCGGTGGCGGTGTCGCTGTGCATCCCACCAGAGCGATGGCTATCATCACAGAACAGAAATACTTCATTATCATTTTTATTACCGTCTGGTTTGCTGGTCAGTCTTATTATTAAGGTTTGTGGGTAGCAGACACATTGTGCGAATCTCCTTACGCCATCACAAGATGTAGCGTAGAAAGTCGGATTTTTCCAGTGAGCCACCGCGCTGGAACTCTATTGAAACGGAAGCTGAGGAACTGATGCAGCCTAAAATTAACTGGATTGATAACCTGCGAGGGATCGCCTGTTTAATGGTAGTGATGATCCATACTACAACGTGGTACATCACCAACGCCCACAGCGTCAGCCCGCTAAACTGGGATATTGCGAATGTCCTGAATTCGGCTTCGCGCGTTAGCGTTCCCCTGTTTTTTATGATTTCAGGCTATCTTTTTTTTGGCGAGCGCTGCGCGCAACCGCGGCATTTTTTACGTATCGCCCTGTGCCTTATCTTTTACAGCGTTGTCGCCCTGGCTTACATTTCACTTTTTACTTCGATCAACGTCGAGCTTTCGCTAAAAAATGTGCTGCAAAAACCCGTGTTTTACCACCTGTGGTTTTTCTTTGCGATTACGGTGATCTACCTGGTATCGCCATTAATCCAGGTAAAAAACGTGAGCGGCAAAATGCTCCTGATGCTGATGGTGATCATTGGTATTATTGCTAACCCAAATACTGTGCCGCAAAAAATCGGCGGCGTTGAATGGTTGCCCATCAATCTGTATATCAGCGGCGACACGTTCTACTACATTCTCTACGGTATCCTGGGCCGCGCCATTGGCATGATGGAGACGCAAAAGCCATCGCTGACGCTTATCTGCGCTGCCCTGTTCATCATCGCGGTATTTGTTATTTCTCGCGGCACATTGCATGAATTACGCTGGCGCGGAAATTTTGCCGATACCTGGTATCTGTATTGCGGTCCCATGGTGTTTATTTGCGCCGTCTCACTGTTCACGGTAGTTAAAAATAAGCTGAATGCGCGAACGTTACCTGGACTGGGGCTTATCTCCCGCCACTCGTTGGGCATTTATGGTTTCCACGCGCTGATTATCCATGCGCTACGTACTAATGGTCTGGAGTTAAAACGTTGGCCGCCGTTAGACATCGTGTGGGTTTTTGCCGCGACGGTGACAGGAAGCCTGCTACTTTCCATGCTGTTACAGCGTATTGATAAACGGAAATGGGTTAGCTAAACGATAATGATGGCTCCGGCCATCATTCATCATCACTGTAGGAAGCGTAAAGATCGGTTCCATATATACTGACCCCCAGCGCCACCAGACACAGTATTTTCAGCGCGCCCGCCAGCGCCAGGTTAAATACGCCGACCGCGACCATGCCGATGCCAAGCAACAGCAAAGATTTGCAACGAGAAAGCAAGCGGCCATTTCCCGTGTGTTCCTGGCGAATTAAGACTGGAAAACCACACATGACGATTGCCGCAAAAAAATATCCCTTTTCGCTTAATGTATGACAGCCTGGCCACAGTCCCACCAGGTATACCACTGCACCGACAACTAACATTCCCAGGCCGAATATCCGTTTCCTGCGCGCAACGTGATCGTCCATCTCACTCTCCTTGTGGTTGTGTGAGACACATTAAGCGAAGAAATAGCGATGAAAAAGGCGCCTGCCCAGCAATAATATAAAAATCAGAAAACACACATACTTACTTCGATATAATTCAATAGAATTAATATTTACGGGAAATGCCTTTCGGCCAAAACCGAAAGGCATTCTGACTTATGACATCAACGGCAACAGCTGCTGATAAAGTCGACGGAAGGTTTCACGACGTTGTTGATAAACCGCATGACGCTGCGCATCAGGATAATGCGCCTGCTCCAGCGGCAACTGCGGCAATACATCGGCGAGCGGGGTCTGTTTATTCACCGCAATTTGCGCCAGACGCGCCGCGCCCAGCGCTGGCCCTACATCGCCGCCAGTACGATAATCAAGCTGTAGCCCGCTAATATCAGATAGCATCTGACGCCAATATTCGCTGCGCGCCCCGCCGCCGATAAGCGTCACGCTGGCGGGTTTGACGCCGCAGGCGTGAACCACATCCATACCGTCCGCCAGAGCATATCCCACGCCCTCCAGTACCGCCCGCGCCAGTTCCGCCGGGCCATGCTGATGGGTTAAACCAAAGAAAACGCCTTTTGCCTGCGGATTATTGTGCGGCGTGCGCTCGCCGGACAGGTACGGCAAAAACCAGATCGAATCGGCATGCTCATCCGCCTGCTGTGCGGCGGCAATCAGCGCCGGGACGTTCTCCTGCCCGGTGAGTTTAGCCGCCCAGTCCAGACAAGAGGCGGCGCTCAACATCACAGACATTAAATGCCAGCGTTCCGGCAGCGCATGGCAAAAACTGTGTACTGCGCTCTCCGGTTTACTCAGAAAGCCGTCGCTGACGGCAAAATAGACGCCCGATGTTCCGAGCGAGAGCATCGCCTGTCCGGCATCGATCATTCCTACGCCGACCGCGCCTGCCGCATTGTCGCCGCCGCCCGCCACCACGGGTACTGTTGGCATTCCCCATGCGCTGGCTACCTCCGGCAGCAACGTTCCGGTAATGTCACTACCTTCAAATAACGCTGGCATCTGCTGTCGGGTTAAATGACAGGCGTTGAGCATAACGTCGCTCCAGTCGCGCTTTTTCACGTCCAGCCACATCGTTCCCGCCGCATCCGACATATCGCTGGCAAAGACGCCTGTCATTCGCAGCCGCAGAAAATCTTTCGGCAGCAGAACCTTGTCTATCTGGTAGAAAATATCCGGTTCGTGGCGCTGCACCCAAACTAATTTGGGCGCGGTAAAACCGGGCATCATCAGATTACCGGTTATCGCTCGCGACTGCGGCACCTGTTTTTCCAGCCAGGCGCACTCTTCGCTACAGCGTCCGTCATTCCATAAAATCGCTGGTCGCAGAACCTGCTGACGGCTATCAAGTAATGTCGCGCCATGCATTTGTCCGGCGATGCCCAACGCCCGGACGCCACTTAACGACTGTTGCCGACCTAAACCTTTAACCGCACGATCCGTCGCCTGCCACCACTGCTCTGGTTCCTGTTCCGACCATAAGGGATGCGGACGCGATACGGTCAGTTTTTCAGTATGCGTAGCCAGCACATCGCCCTGCTCATTCAACAGGATAGCTTTTACACCCGATGTACCAAGATCGATCCCGATATACATAGTGTGGGTTCCTTTACTGAAAGCGCCCGGCAGCGCTACGCTTACCGGGCTAATCACGACTACAGGCCGGGCTAACGCGGAGTCGCCCGGTAGATAGAGTTATTTATCAAACAGATAACGGTTAACCAGATTTTCTAACAGCTCCTGATGACCGCTTTGATGTACTGGCGCCAGATTATGCTGCTCCGCATACTGCGCCAGTTCGCCTAAGGAGAGTTGTCCTTTCAGAATCTGCTGCCCCAGCTCGCCATTCCAGCCGGCATAGCGCTTCGCCACGCGTTTATCCAGCTCGCCGTCTTCAACCATACGCGCGGCAATTTTCAGCGACAACGCCATCGTATCCATCGCGCCGATATGACCGTAGAACAGATCGTATTTATCGGTGCTCTGGCGACGAACTTTGGCGTCGAAGTTGAGACCGCCCGTCGTGAATCCGCCCGCTTTCAGGATTTCGTACATCACCAGCGCGTTCTCTTCAACGCTAATCGGGAACTGATCGGTATCCCAGCCCAGTTGCGCATCGCCGCGGTTGGCGTCAACGGAGCCAAAAATACCCAGCGCGATAGCGGTCGCGATTTCATGGTGGAACGAATGGCCCGCCAGCGTCGCGTGGTTCGCCTCAATGTTCACTTTGATCTCTTTTTCCAGGCCGAACTGTTTGAGGAAGCCATAGACCGTTGCAACGTCATAATCATACTGATGTTTTGTCGGTTCCTGCGGTTTCGGTTCAATCAGCAGCGTGCCCTGGAAGCCCATTTTATGTTTGTGCTCGACCACCATTTGCATAAAGCGGCCAATCTGTTCGCGTTCCTGGCGCAGATCGGTATTCAGCAACGTTTCATAACCTTCGCGCCCGCCCCACAGGACGTAATTTTCGCCGCCCAGTTTATGCGTGGCGTTCATTGCCGTAACCACTTGCGTCGCTGCCCAGCTAAAGACTTCCGGGTCCGGGTTAGTGGCGGCGCCTGCGCCATAGCGCGGGTTGGTAAAGCAGTTCGCCGTTCCCCACAGCAGTTTTACGCCGCTCTGCTCCTGTTTCGCCGCCAGCACATCCACCATCTGCGCGAAGTTGTTTTTATATTCTTTCAACGACGCGCCTTCCGGCGACACATCCACGTCATGGAAGCAATAAAAAGGCACATTCAGTTTGTGGAAAAATTCAAACGCCACGTCCGCTTTGCGTTTCGCCAGCTCCAGCGCTTCGCCCGGTTGCTGCCACGGACGATTAAACGCGCCTACACCAAACATATCCGCGCCGTTCCAGCAGAAGGTATGCCAGTAACAGGCCGCGAAACGCAGGTGATCTTCCATACGTTTACCTAAAACCAGCTCGTCGGGATTGTAATGACGAAATGCCAGCGGGTTAGTCGATTGAGGGCCTTCATAGCGAACACGATCGAGTTGGTCAAAATAAGCCTGCATAGTGAGCTCCATAATCAGATAAGACGGCAAGTAAACGACATAACGTCATACTGGAATTTCCTGATTTATTGCTCAATTACGTTATTTCACACCGCTATTAAGAGAATCCCCAAATGTGCTCTGGCTCTCAAAAAAACGCTGAAAACCACAGAAGAAAAAAGCGATCGCGATCGAATCCTGGCAAATAAACAAAAAACCGTAATATATAGATAAGAAATGACAATTGTCATCCGCCGTTTGCTGTGATGAATTTCGCATAACGTTTCAGGCGCAAAATAATTTGTCATCATTCGCCAGACCGTTATGTCAGCCGTTTTGATAGTATCCATGAGTCCAGGTTCACTTTTGCAGGATATATCCTCATGTTTGATAAACGTCACCGTATCACTCTGTTATTTAACGCGAATAAAGCCTATGACCGTCAGGTAGTGGAGGGGGTGGGTGAATATTTACAAGCCTCGCAATCCGAATGGGATATATTTATTGAGGAAGATTTCCGTGCCCGTATCGATAACATTAAAGAGTGGTTAGGCGACGGCGTTATTGCCGATTACGATGATGACGATATCGCGCAATTATTGGCCGATGTCGACGTACCCATTGTCGGGGTCGGCGGTTCTTACCATCTTGCTGAAAATTATCCCGCCGTTCATTACATCGCCACCGATAATCATGCGCTCGTTGAAAGCGCTTTCCTGCATTTAAAAGAAAAAGGCGTTAACCGCTTCGCGTTTTACGGTTTGCCCGACTCCAGCCGCAAACATTGGGCGGCGGAACGGGAATACGCCTTTCGCCAGCTGGTCGCCGAGGAAAAATACCGCGGCGTAGTCTATCAGGGGCTGGAAACCGCGCCGGAAAACTGGCAGCACGCGCAAAATCGCCTCGCCGACTGGCTTCAGACGCTGCCGCCGCAAACCGGCATCATTGCCGTAACGGATGCCCGCGCCCGTCACGTATTGCAGGCCTGTGAACACCTGCATATTCCGGTGCCGGAAAAACTTTGCGTTATCGGTATTGATAACGAAGAGTTAACCCGTTATCTGTCGCGCGTCGCGCTTTCCTCCGTCGCGCAGGGGGCGCGGCAAATGGGCTATCAGGCGGCGAAGCTGCTGCACCGTTTGCTGGCGCGCGAAGAGATGCCGTTACAGCGCATTCTGGTGCCGCCGGTGCGCGTCATTGCGCGCCGCTCGACAGACTATCGCTCCCTGACCGATCCGGCGGTTATCCAGGCGATGCACTTTATTCGTAACCATGCCTGTAAGGGCATTAAAGTCGAGCAAGTGCTGGACGCGGTTGGGATTTCACGTTCAAACCTGGAAAAACGTTTTAAGGAAGAAGTTGGCGAGACGATACATGCGCTGATCCACGCCGAAAAGCTGGAAAAAGCGCGTAGTTTGTTGATTTCCACCACGTTGGCGATAAACGAAATTTCGCAAATGTGCGGCTACCCGTCACTGCAATATTTCTATTCGGTGTTTAAAAAGGAGTACGTCACTACGCCTAAGGAGTATCGCGACCAGCATAGTGAAGCGTTGTTGTAGTTTATCCAGCCTACAGATGCCTTGTAAGCCGGATAGCGTAGCGCCATCCGGCACACAGAATTACATATGCGCGGCGATCAGACGCTGGTTGTCCTGGTACATCGCGAACAAGTAGTTGTTATAGCGCGACCCCTGGGTAGAGTAACCCTTCAGCTTATGAATCATCGCCGTGGCGGTGACTTCCTGATCCGCCTTACGCAGTTGGGCGCGCGACTTGCGGAAAGAAGAATAAGCCGGATGCGTGTTCAGGTTGGCGACATACGCGCTCACCGACTCCTCAACCGACGCGAATTGCGAGTAACCTTTCACCTTACCCGGCGTATTGGTACAACGCCCTTTCGTGCACTTCATGCCGAACAGGTTATTGTTGCTACGCGCCAGTTTAGAGGTTCCCCAGCCGCTTTCCGCCGCCGCCATCGTCGCCACCATGCTGGTTGGGATAATGTCGACGCGCTCCAGCAACGTATTCCACGGAATACGACGCGTGTTGCCGGACCAGCTCACTTTATAGCGCTTCGCGATATCTTTCATACGCGCGCGTTCAGACGGCGACCAGCGGTTCTGGTACTGTTTTGAGATCAGCCAATTACGGTCCGCGGTAATCGCGGCATTTTGGCTGGTGATGTAAGGCATAACGGTCCGGAGAAACGCTTTTTTTCTGGGGGTTCCGGAAGGGTATTTTCGCAAATCAGGAAGTGAACTGCTCTTTGCACTATTGCGAGAATACTCTTGTTTACTGCTAACCTGTTTATAACTTGTCTCAGTTATGTGGGACTTTTGACTCGTTTGTGTTGCGTGCGTCTTTGCCAGCACCTCACCCGAAAATGCGATGGTGAGTAACATAAGAATCATTGCCCCATATCGTCGCATGGGAGTCAATATCATTAGGTCTCCTGGTCGGATTGATACATTCCAACACCTTTTATTTTTCACGAAGTTGAGGTTTGAACCCCAAATTCTAGCAAAAATAGGCTTAAAAAGCACCTCAGGGAATAGTCTTAATCCGAAACTATGTCAACTATTAACGATAACAGGCAGCAATAATGCCAATAAAATGTGGTGCTTATCGCAAATAGAGGCGTTTTTTTGCGCCTCGTCGCTCACCCTCGCGCCTCCTCCTGCGCGACTCTCTGCTGAGGAGGAGTTCATTCGCCTAAAAACCAGGCAAGCTGATGAATATTGCCCACAAAGGATAGCGTGATGAAACTTGCCGCCTTCGCTCTGACGCTGATACCCGGTATCGCGATCGCCTCATCATGGATCTCACCCGGTTTTCCGACGTTCTCGACGCAGGAAACCGGGCGCTTTACCAGCCATGCTGCATTAACAAAAGGTACACGCGCGTTAACGCTCCATATTGACCAGCAGTGCTGGCAGCCCTCCGGCGCCATAAAACTCAACCAAATGTTGTCGTTAAAACCCTGCGAAGGCGCGCCGCCGCAATGGCGTTTGTTTAAAGATGGCGACTATACGATAACGGTAGATACCCGCTCCGGTACGCCGACCCTGTTGTTATCGATAAAAACTGAACCTGAGCGCACCGCGCAGCTCGCCTACCAGTGTCCCGTCTGGGATGGTTCGCCGCTCACGCTGGATGTTCGCCAAACCTTTCCGGAAGGGACGGTAGTGCGCGATTATTACAGTGGTCAAACCGATACCGTCCAAAACGGACAAATCACGCTGCAACCTGCCGACAGCCACGGGCTTTTATTGCTGGAACGCGCGGAAACCCATGCGTCAGCGCCTTTTAACTGGCGCAACGCCACCGTTTATTTTGTGCTTACGGATCGCTTTCGCAATGGCGATCCAACCAATGACCACAGCTATGGTCGCCATAAGGATGGTATGCAAGAGATTGGCACTTTCCACGGCGGCGATTTGCGCGGGTTGACGAGTCAACTGGACTATCTACAGCAATTAGGCGTGAACGCCTTGTGGATAAGCTCGCCGTTTGAACAGATCCACGGCTGGGTCGGCGGCGGAACAAAAGGCGATTTTCCTCATTACGCCTATCACGGCTATTACACTCAGGACTGGACGACGCTGGATGCCAATATGGGCAGCGAAGCCGATCTCCGCGCGCTGGTCGACGGCGCGCACCAGCGCGGCATCCGTATTTTATTTGACGTAGTAATGAATCATGCCGGTTACGCCACGCTGGCGGATATGCAGGAGTATCAGTTCGGCGCGCTCTATTTATCCGGCGCGGAACGGCAAAAAATTCTCGGCGATCGCTGGACAAACTGGCGACCCGCCGCCGGACAAAGCTGGCACAGCTTTAACGACTACATCAACTTCAGCGACAGCGCCGCCTGGGAAAAATGGTGGGGGAAAAAGTGGATTCGTACCGATATTGGCGACTACGACAGTCCGGGATTTGACGATTTAACCCTGTCGCTGGCCTTCCTGCCGGATATAAAAACGGAATCTACCACGCCTTCCGGTCTACCCGCGTTCTATGCCAACAAACCCGATACTAAAGCAAAGTTCATTGAGGGCTATACGCCACGGGATTATCTGACTCACTGGTTAAGCCAGTGGGTACATGATTACGGCATTGACGGGTTCCGGGTCGATACTGCCAAAAACGTTGAGCTTCCTGCCTGGCAACAGCTAAAAACCCAGGCCAGCGCGGCGTTACGTGAATGGAAGCAGGCCAATCCGGACAAAGCGCTGGATGATAGCCCGTTCTGGATGACTGGCGAAGCGTGGGGCCACGGCGTCATGAAAAGTGATTATTATCGCTATGGTTTCGACGCGATGATCAATTTTGATTATCAGGAGCAGGCGGCGAAAGCGGTCGATTGCCTGGCGGAAATGGGACCAGTCTGGCAGCAGATGGCGGATAAAATGCAGGATTTCAACGTATTAAGTTACCTCTCCTCGCATGATACGCGCCTTTTCCGTGAGGGCGGTGATAAGGCGGCGGAACTGCTGCTGCTTTCGCCAGGCGCGGTGCAGATCTTTTACGGCGATGAATCCGCTCGTCCCTTCGGCCCCACCGGCTCCGACCCGCTGCAAGGCACCCGTTCAGATATGAACTGGCAGGACGTGAGCGGAAAGTCAGCCGCAGCCGTCGCGCACTGGCAGCGTATTAGCCAGTTCCGCGCCAGACATCCCGCCATCGGCGCAGGCCAACAAACCACGCTGACGCTAAAACACGGGTACGGTTTTGTACGCCAGTACGGCGACGATACGGTGATGGTCGTCTGGGCGGGCCGCCGCTAATCGTGGCGCTACCGGTCTCCTCGCGTACCGGTAGCCCCTTCAAAATAAAAAACTAACCTGATAAAAATTTGTAGCATAAAACATCAACACCACCGCCTGACCCCCATTTGCGCCCCGCCATTTGTAGCGTTATGGTTATCCACTTTGACAGACAGTTCGATAGATCACCCGTTATGACATTTTCACTTTTCGGCGATAAATTTACCCGCCATTCAGGCATTACCCGCCTGATGGAGGATCTCAACGACGGCTTACGCACGCCAGGCGCCATCATGCTTGGCGGCGGTAACCCGGCACACATCCCTGCAATGCAGGATTATTTCCAGACGCTACTGACAGAGATGGTAGAAAGCGGCAAAGCCGCTGATGCGCTTTGTAATTATGACGGTCCCCAGGGAAAAACGGCGCTACTGAATGCACTGGCCGTACTGCTACGTGAAACGCTGGGATGGGATATCGAACCACAGAATATTGCGCTGACAAATGGCAGTCAGAGCGCGTTTTTCTACTTATTTAATCTCTTCGCCGGACGTCGCGCCGACGGCAGTACGAAAAAGGTACTATTCCCGCTTGCGCCGGAATACATCGGCTATGCAGATTCCGGTCTGGAAGACGACCTCTTCGTTTCGGCGCGCCCAAATATTGAACTGCTGCCGGAAGGCCAGTTTAAGTATCACGTCGATTTTGAGCATCTGCACATCGGCGAAGAAACGGGGATGATTTGCGTCTCGCGCCCGACCAACCCAACCGGTAACGTTATCACCGACGAAGAGCTGATGAAGCTGGACAGACTGGCGAATCAGCACAACATCCCACTGGTGATTGATAACGCTTACGGTGTACCGTTTCCGGGCATTATCTTTAGCGAGGCGCGCCCGCTGTGGAACCCCAATATTATCCTATGCATGAGCCTCTCGAAGTTGGGGCTGCCCGGTTCCCGCTGCGGGATTATCATCGCCAATGATAAGACGATTACCGCCATTGCCAACATGAACGGCATTATCAGCCTTGCGCCCGGCGGCATGGGTCCGGCGATGATGTGTGAAATGATTAAGCGTAACGATCTGCTGCGGCTGTCGGAAACGGTTATCAAACCTTTCTACTATCAGCGCGTTCAACAGACGATCGCGATCATTCGTCGCTATTTATCCGAAGAACGCTGCCTGATTCATAAACCGGAAGGCGCAATATTTTTGTGGCTGTGGTTTAAAGATCTGCCGATTACCACCGAGCTACTCTATCAACGCTTGAAAGCGCGCGGCGTGCTGATGGTGCCAGGCCACTATTTCTTTCCCGGGCTGGATAAACCCTGGCCGCACACACACCAGTGTATGCGGATGAACTACGTGCCTGAACCGGACAAAATCGAGGCGGGCGTAAAAATTCTGGCAGAAGAGATAGAACGCGCCTGGCGTGAAGGCTGACGGTTATTCCGGCCATCATGCAGGCCGGAACGACATTCAGAAAGGTTGAGAATAGAGGCGCTGGCGCTGCACGTGTGCTGCGTCAACGCACTGTAACGCACTGGTCGGGCAGGCTTCCACGCACGCCGGCCCCGCTTCCCGATGCCAGCAAAGATCGCATTTAATCGCCTGCGCGCCTGACGCGGACGTCACCACGGTCATCGCACCAAACGGGCAAGCCAGCATACAGCTTTTACAACCAATGCAGCGCGATGGCGTCACGAAGATATGCCCCCGATCACGGCGAATCGCCTGTACCGGGCAGACATTCGCGCACGGCGCGTCCTCACACTGATGGCAGACCGTGGCCGTGGTGAAGCTATCCTCTTTTATCACCCGGATACGCGGCACAAAGTCCGCCGTCGTCACCGCCGCGCTATTCTGCTGTTCCTGGTGCGACACCACGCAGGCGACCTCGCAGGTACGACACCCGATACACGCCGACGCATCCGCCATAATAAACCGGTTCATTGTTCTCCCCCTGCGTTAAAACGCCAGAATGCCAGAGAGCCATTCCCCGCCGCTTTGATCCCACTACGCAAACGGACAAATTTTGTCAGATGCCTGATAAAACCTGGCGAGCTGTCTTATTCGCGAACGGTAAATCCCAGCTCATTAGAGATAGCCTGTGCGGTTTCACGCAACGGTTTGAGCAGATTTTTCTCGCCGATCTGTTTTAGCCGTGACGTCGACAGTGAAATAGAAATGGCGTAAGGCACTCGATGGTGAATATCAAACACAGGCACAGCAATACAGGAAACGCCCAGTTCATTTTCTTCGCGATCCATCGCCATGCTGGTTTCACGAATTTGCGCCAGCTCATCGTACATTGCTGGTAAATCGGTAATGGTATTACGAGTCAGCGGCTGGATCTGTTCTTTATGGCTTTCCCAGTAAGACGCCACATAATCCGGCTGACCAAACGCCATATAAATTTTCCCCATCGCCGAGCAGTACAGCGGCATATGCTGGCCAATGTAGGCACGCGTGCGCAGCATACCGGTGGTCGGTTCCAGCTTATAAATCAGGATAGCGTGGTCATCTTCACGGCTGGAAAAATTCACCGTCTCGCCGGTGGTCAGGTTGAGCGCCTCAAGGTGCGGTGCCGCAACGTGGATGATATTCAGCGATGACAGGGCTTTTTGGCCGACGGCAATAAACTTTGTCGTCAGACGGTAGCTCCCGGCCGCCGGCGCTGGCGTCACATATCCGCAGGATTGAAGCCCCTGCAACAAACGATGGACGGTACTCTTGTTCAGCCCCGCCAGCTCCGACAGGTGCGCCAGCGGGCAACCGTTCGGGTAGTTACTCAAAATTTCTATCAACATCAGGCCACGAAACAGGCTCTGACTCCCCGCAGGCTTCTCTTTATCGTTGTTCTGGCTCATCAGAAAACTCTCTCCTTTCTTGGGCGATCAGATGGTAGCTCAAAGTGTGTTGCAGTTCACGATATCAGCATAAAAAACATAACCCGATGATTTTAATCATTTTTAAAAACCTTCTCTGGCGTTGCCATGTCAATTTTTGATCTATATATTTGGAACTAGATTTCGCATTATGAAATTTATCGACAAAAAAACATACTAAAATTTCTAACAATCGACCAGGAGAACAGGGATGAAAGTAACTTTCGAAGAGTTAAAAGGGGCCTTCTACCGCGTCTTGCGGTCGCGGAATATTGCGGAAGATACCGCCGACGAGTGCGCGGAAATGTTCGCTCGCACCACCGAGTCCGGTGTCTATTCCCACGGCGTGAACCGCTTTCCTCGCTTCATCCAGCAACTGGATAACGGCGACATTATTCCTGATGCTAAACCGCAGCGGGTTACCAGCCTCGGCGCCATCGAACAGTGGGATGCTCAGCGCGCTATCGGCAACCTGACGGCGAAAAAGATGATGGACCGGGCCATCGAGCTGGCTTCCGATCATGGTATTGGCCTGGTGGCGTTACGTAATGCTAACCACTGGATGCGCGGCGGCAGCTACGGCTGGCAGGCGGCGGAAAAAGGCTATATCGGCATTTGCTGGACCAACTCCATCGCCGTCATGCCGCCGTGGGGGGCGAAAGAGTGCCGTATCGGTACCAATCCGCTGATCGTCGCCATCCCGTCTACGCCGATCACGATGGTGGATATGTCGATGTCGATGTTCTCCTACGGAATGTTAGAAGTTAACCGTCTGGCGGGCCGCGAACTGCCGGTGGATGGCGGTTTCGACGATAACGGTCAGTTGACCAAAGAACCGGGCGTTATCGAGAAAAATCGCCGCATTTTACCAATGGGTTACTGGAAAGGATCTGGTCTGTCGATTGTGCTGGACATGATTGCCACCCTGCTTTCTAACGGTTCTTCCGTTGCCGAAGTGACCCAGGAAAACAGCGATGAGTATGGCGTCTCACAGATTTTCATCGCCATAGAAGTGGATAAGCTGATCGATGGCGCAACCCGCGATGCCAAACTGCAGCGGATTATGGATTTCATCACCACTGCTGAACGCGCCGACGACAACGTCGCGATTCGGCTGCCCGGCCACGAATTTACCAAATTGCTGGATGACAACCGCCGTCACGGTATCACCATTGACGACAGCGTCTGGGCCAAAATTCAGGCGCTGTAAGGAGCCACATCATGATTTTTGGACATATTGCGCAGCCTAATCCGTGCCGGCTACCGTCGGCCATAGAGCAGGCGCTCGATTTCCTGCGCAATACGGACTTTCGCACGCTGGAACCTGGCGTAGTGGAAATCGACGGCAAAAATATCTTCGCGCAGATTATCGATATGACCACCCGCGATGCTGCTGAAAATCGTCCGGAAGTCCATCGCCGCTATCTGGATATTCAGTTTCTGGCATGGGGCGAAGAGACAATTGGGGTTGCCATTGATACCGGTAATAATCAAATCAGCGAGTCATTATTAGAACAGCGCGATATTATTTTTTATCACGACAGTGAACATGAATCATTCATTGAAATGATACCGGGAAGTTATGCCCTGTTTTTCCCGCAGGATGTTCATCGTCCCGGTTGTAATAAAAGCATTGCTACGCCGATACGGAAAATAGTCGTAAAAGTCGCCATAGACGTTTTATAAAATAGAGTTTACTGGAGCACAAAATGAAAAATAATACCGGTTATATTATCGGTGCGTACCCTTGTGCACCCTCATTTCACCAGAAGAGTGAAGAGAAAGAGACGGAATTCTGGCGGCAACTCTCTGATACTCCGGATATCCGGGGGCTGGAGCAGCCTTGTCTTGAACATCTTCACCCGCTCGGCGACGAGTGGTTATTGCGCCATACACCAGGGAACTGGCAAATCGTGGTCACCGCGATAATGGAAACCATGCGCCGCCGTAGCGAAAACGGCGGTTTTGGATTAGCGTCCAGTGACGAGGAACAGCGTAAAGCCTGCGTGGAATACTACCGTCATCTTTATCAGAAGATAAATAAACTCAATGCGAAAACCCCCGGCAAAGTCATAGCCCTTGAGCTTCATGCCGCCCCGCTGGGGGGCAATCCGAACGTGGCGCAGGCAACCGACGCCTTTGCGCGCTCATTAAAAGAGATTGCCAACTGGGACTGGTCCTGCGACCTGGTGCTTGAACACTGCGACGCGATGACCGGCCCCGCACCGCGCAAAGGATTCTTACCGTTAGTAAACGTACTGGAAACTATTGCCGACTATGACATAAGCGTCTGCATTAACTGGGCGCGCTCGGCTATTGAAGGGCGGGATACCTCTCTACCGCTGATCCATACGCAGCAGGCCAAACAGGCTGGAAAACTCGGGGCGCTGATGTTCTCCGGTACAACGCTGGATGGAGAATACGGCGAATGGCAGGACCTCCATGCTCCGTTTGCACCTTTCTGTCCACAAAGCCTGATGACGGAGAAACATGTTAAAGAACTCATTACCGCCGCCGCTCCCGATCTGTTGCAGTTTACCGGTATTAAATTGTTGGAAATCAATGCCAGCGCCGATATTAATCACCGCATCAATATATTACGCGATGGTATTAACATGATGAAAAGGCCACACGCCGCTAACCTGAATTAAACATCATCACCTTAATTCTCGGCCTGCAACTCAACGTTGCGCCGACCTAATATAAACCAAACATAAGAAATTAAGTTCCACTATTCAGCATCGAAAGAAATAAGTTTCTATAACCTGATGGAGTCGTTATGAAGCGGGTACTTGAGGGCATACTTGCGGTATTAATTGCCGTACTTTCCTGCATTGTATTTATTAACGTTATTTTACGTTACGGTTTTGAGAGCAGTATTTTGTCGGTAGATGAACTATCACGTTATCTATTTGTATGGCTGACGTTTATTGGCGCCATTGTTGCATTTATGGATAACGCTCACGTTCAGGTCACTTTTGTGGTGGAAAAACTTTCGCCAGCGAATCAGCGTCGACTCTCGCTGCTGACACATTCGCTGATTTTATTGTTATGCCTCGCATTAGGCTGGGGCAGCCTGCAAAAAGCGTTGCAGGACTGGAGCGATCACTCGCCAATCCTCGGTTTACCGATCGGCCTGATGTATATCGCCTGTCTGCCCACAAGCGTTGCCATCGCGTTAATCGAGCTGCGTCGGCTTTATCACTTAATAACGCGTAACGATTCCTTTCAACAACCACAGCAAGGAGCCTAATCATGGCCGTGGTGATATTTCTCTGCTGCCTGCTCGGCGGGATCGCGATAGGTTTACCCATCGCCTGGTCGCTGCTGCTTTGCGGCGCTGCTCTGATGGCATACCTGGATATGTTTGACGTGCAGATTATGGCGCAAACCCTGGTTAACGGCGCGGACAGTTTCTCCCTGCTGGCTATTCCCTTTTTTGTTTTGGCCGGTGAAATCATGAACGCGGGCGGCCTGTCAAAGCGAATTGTCGACCTGCCGATGAAGCTGGTCGGCCATAAACCCGGCGGCCTGGGCTACGTGGGCGTTATTGCGGCAATGATTATGGCCAGCCTTTCCGGCTCTGCGGTAGCAGATACCGCTGCGGTCGCCGCGCTGCTGGTGCCGATGATGCGCTCCGCAAACTACCCGATCAACCGCTCCGTTGGGTTAATCGCTTCCGGCGGGATCATTGCGCCAATTATTCCACCCTCGATTCCTTTTATTATCTTCGGCGTTTCCAGCGGCTTGTCGATCAGCAAGCTGTTTATGGCCGGGATCGCACCGGGCATCATGATGGGCGCGGCGCTTATGCTCACCTGGTGGTGGCAGGCCGGGCGATTAAATCTCCCTTCTCAGCCTAAAGCAACACCGCGTGAAATCTGGCAATCATTGGTTTCAGGTATCTGGGCGCTGTTTTTACCGGTGATTATTATCGGCGGCTTCCGTTCCGGACTTTTCACGCCAACGGAGGCAGGGGCGGTTGCCGCCTTTTACGCCCTCTTTGTCGCCGTGGTTATCTATCGGGAATTAACGTTTTCCAGTCTCTACCACGTGCTGGTCAATGCCGCCAAAACGACGTCAGTCGTCATGTTTCTGGTGGCCGCGGCCCAGGTATCCGCCTGGCTGATTACGATCGCGGAATTACCCATGATGGTGTCAGATTTGCTGCAGCCGCTGGTCGACTCTCCGCGACTCTTATTTATCGTCATTATGATCTCAATTATGGTCGTCGGTATGGTGATGGATTTAACGCCAACGGTGTTAATTCTTACCCCTGTATTATTGCCATTAGTTAAAGAAGCCAATATTGATCCGATTTATTTCGGCGTCATGTTCATTATTAACTGCTCTATTGGATTAATCACACCGCCCGTTGGCAACGTCCTCAACGTTATTTCCGGGGTAGCAAAATTGAAATTTGATGACGCGGTAAGAGGTGTATTCCCTTACGTTGTCGTACTGATGTCGCTGCTGGTTTTATTTATTTTTATTCCCGAGCTAATTATCACACCGCTTAAATGGATTAATTAAAGGATAATATTATGAAATTACACGTTATTGCTCGTTCATTATTGATAGCTGGTCTGACGGTTTTCAGCGTGTCGTCTCTGGCGGCGCAATCTTTACGTTTTGGTTATGAAACACCGCAAACTGACTCCCAACATATTGCCGCGAAAAAATTTAACGAATTATTAAAAGAAAAAACTAACGGCGAATTAACGCTAAAACTCTTTCCTGACAGCACATTAGGTAACGCCCAGGCAATGATCAGCGGGGTGCGCGGCGGAACTATTGATATGGAAATGTCCGGTTCGAACAATTTCACCGGCCTGGCCCCTGTATTCAACTTACTTGATGTCCCCTTCCTGTTTCGCGATACCGCGCATGCGCATAAAACGCTCGACGGCAAAGTCGGCGATGAACTGAAAAAATCACTCGATTCAAAAGGGTTAAAAGTCCTCGCCTACTGGGAAAACGGCTGGCGCGACGTCACCAACTCCCGCGCGCCGGTAAAAACGCCGGGCGATTTGAAAGGCTTAAAAATCCGCACTAACAACAGCCCAATGAATATCGCGGCCTTTAAAATCTTCGGCGCGAACCCTATTCCGATGCCGTTCTCCGAAGTCTATACCGGCCTCGAAACCCGTACGATTGATGCCCAGGAACACCCTATCAACGTCGTGTGGTCAGCGAAATTCTATGAGGTACAGAAATACCTCTCCCTCACTCATCACGCCTATTCGCCTCTGCTGCTGGTGATCAATAAAGCCAAATTCGACGCTTTAAGCCCGCAGTTCCAGGAGGCACTGCTGAGTTCCGCCAAAGAAGCGGGTGACTATCAGCGCAAACTGGTCGCCGAAGATCAGCAAAAAATTATCGATGGCATGAAAGAAGCCGGAGTTGAAGTCCTGACCGATATCGACCGTAAAGCCTTCAGCGATGCGCTGGGCAGCCAGGTGCGCGATATGTTCCTGAAAGACAACCCGCAGGGCGCCGATCTCCTGAAAGCCGTGGACGAGGTGCAATAAGTCATGAGCAACTACTGGCTGGGGTTAGATTGTGGTGGGAGTTGGCTAAAAGCCGGATTGTACGATGGCGCAGGCCGGGAAGTAGCTGTGCAACGCCTGCCGCTGCATGCTTTAAGCCCGCAGCCGGGCTGGGTTGAACGCGATATGACCGAGCTGTGGCAACAGTGCGCCTCGGTCATCAGCAAACTGCTGGCGCACGCGGGGGTGAGCGGCTCACAAATCCGCGGTCTGGGTATTTCCGCTCAGGGTAAGGGCCTGTTCCTGTTAGATAAAAGCGATCGGCCATTAGGTAAAGCGATACTCTCTTCCGACCGTCGCGCCATGGAAATTGTCCAGCGCTGGCAAAAAGAAGCGGTTCCGCAAAAACTCTACCCGCTGACCCGACAAACTCTATGGACCGGGCATCCGGTCTCCCTTTTACGCTGGGTAAAAGAGAATGAGCCGCAGCGCTACGCGCAGATAGGCTGCGTAATGATGACGCATGACTATCTGCGCTGGTGCTTAACCGGCGTTAAAGGCTGTGAGGAGAGCAACATCTCCGAGTCCAACCTCTACAACATGACCACAGGCCGGTACGACTCACGTCTGACCGAATGGCTGGGCATCAGTGAAATCGATAGCACGCTGCCCCCCGTGATGGGTTCAGCCGAAATATGCGGGGAGATCACCGCTCAGGCAGCCGCCATCACCGGTCTGGCGGTGGGCACCCCCGTCGTCGGCGGCCTGTTTGATGTGGTTTCCACCGCCCTTTGCGCCGGTATTGAGGATGAATCAACGCTCAATGCGGTGATGGGTACCTGGGCCGTCACCAGCGGCATCGCTCACGGCCTGCGCGACCATGAGGCCCACCCTTACGTCTATGGCCGCTACGTCAATGACGGGCAGTATATCGTTCACGAAGCCAGCCCGACCTCCTCCGGCAACCTTGAATGGTTTACCGCCCAGTGGGGCGACCTCTCTTTTGACGAGATCAATCAGGCGGTCGCCAGCCTGCCGAAAGCCGGTAGCGACCTTTTTTTTCTGCCGTTTCTCTACGGCAGCAATGCCGGACTGGAGATGACCTGCGGTTTTTACGGCATGCAGGCGCTGCACACCCGCGCGCACCTGCTGCAGGCGATTTATGAAGGCGTGGTCTTCAGCCATATGACCCACCTCAACCGCATGCGTGAACGTTTTACCGACGTTTGCGCCCTGCGCGTTACCGGCGGCCCGGCCCACTCCGACGTCTGGATGCAGATGCTGGCGGACGTCAGCGGTTTACGCATTGAGCTGCCGCAGGTGGAGGAGACCGGCTGCTTCGGCGCGGCGCTGGCGGCCCGCGTCGGCACCGGCGTATATCGCGATTTCCGCGAGGCCCAACGCGACCTGCAGCACCCGGTGCGCACGCTACTGCCGGACATGACCGCACACGCCCTCTACCAGCGCAAATACCGCCAATACCAGGATTTGATTGAAGCACTACAGGGCTATCACGCCCGTATTAAGGAGCACGCATTATGAGCCGACCATTACTGCAACTGGCGCTCGACCACACCAGTCTGGAAGCAGCCCAACGCGATGTCGCCCTGCTACAGGATCATGTCGATATCGTTGAGGCCGGAACCATCCTTTGTTTAACCGAAGGCCTTAGCGCGGTGAAAGCCCTGCGAGCGCAGTGCCCGGAAAAAATCATCGTCGCCGACTGGAAAGTGGCCGATGCCGGTGAAACCCTGGCGCAGCAGGCTTTTAGCGCTGGCGCTAACTGGATGACTATCATCTGTGCCGCGCCGCTCGCGACCGTCGAGAAAGGCCATGCCGTCGCGCAATCCTGCGGCGGTGAAATTCAAATGGAACTATTCGGCAACTGGACGCTGGACGACGCCCGAGACTGGTATCGCGTCGGGGTTCGCCAGGCGATTTACCACCGCGGACGCGATGCGCAGGCCAGCGGGCAGCAGTGGGGCGAAGCGGATCTGGCGCGTATGAAGGCGTTGTCCGACATCGGCCTTGAGCTGTCAATTACCGGCGGCATTACCCCAGCGGATCTGCCGCTGTTCCGCGACATTAACGTCAAGGCATTTATCGCCGGACGCGCGCTGGCAGGTGCCGCCCATCCGGCGCAGGTCGCCGCCGAATTCCACGCCCAAATTGACGCCATTTGGGGAGAAAAGCATGCGTAATCATCCATTAGGTATTTACGAGAAAGCACTGGCGAAAGATCTCAGTTGGCCAGAGCGGCTGGTGCTGGCAAAAAGCTGCGGTTTTGATTTTGTTGAGATGTCGGTGGATGAAACCGACGAACGTCTCTCACGCCTGGAGTGGACCTCGGCCCAACGCGCTTCGCTGGTGAACGCGATGCTGGAAAGCGGCGTCGCCATCCCGTCGATGTGCCTCTCCGCCCATCGTCGCTTCCCTTTTGGCAGCCGCGACGAAGCGGTACGCCAGCGGGCGCGTGAAATCATGACCAAAGCCATTCGCCTGGCGCGCGATCTCGGTATCCGCACCATCCAGTTGGCAGGTTACGACGTCTATTACGAAGAGCACGACGAAGGCACCCAGCAACGTTTCGCCGAAGGGCTGGCGTGGGCGGTGGAACAGGCCGCAGCGGCGCAGGTAATGCTGGCGGTGGAGATCATGGATACCGCGTTTATGAACTCCATCAGCAAGTGGAAAAAGTGGGACGAGATGCTTTCGTCACCGTGGTTCACCGTTTATCCAGACGTCGGCAACCTCAGCGCCTGGGGGAACGACGTGACCGCCGAGCTGAAGCTGGGTATTGACCGTATCGCCGCTATCCACCTGAAAGACACGCTGCCGGTGACCGGTGACAGCCCCGGCCAGTTCCGCGACGTGCCGTTTGGCGAAGGATGCGTTGATTTTGTCGGCATCTTCAAAACGCTGCATGAGCTGAATTATCGCGGTTCATTTCTGATTGAGATGTGGACAGAGAAAGCCAGCGAGCCGGTGCTGGAAATTATCCAGGCCCGCCGCTGGATTGAATCACGGATGCAGGAAGGAGGTTTCACATGTTAGAGCAACTGAAAGCCGAGGTGCTGGCGGCCAACCTGGCCCTCCCGGCGCACGGGCTGGTCACCTTTACCTGGGGCAACGTCAGCGCGGTCGATGAGACGCACAAGCTGATGGTCATTAAGCCTTCCGGCGTCGAATATGAGGTGATGACCGCCGACGATATGGTGGTGGTAGAGATCGCCAGCGGTAAGGTCGTTGAAGGCAACAAAAAACCGTCGTCCGATACCGCGACCCATTTGGCGCTCTATCGCCGCTATCCGCAGATCGGCGGGATCGTTCATACCCATTCCCGCCATGCGACGATCTGGTCGCAGGCCGGGCTCGATCTGCCCGCCTGGGGCACCACCCACGCCGACTATTTCTATGGCGCGATCCCCTGTACCCGACTGATGACCGTTGAGGAGATTAACGGCGAGTACGAGTATCAGACCGGCGAGGTGATTATTAAAACCTTTGAAGAGCGCGGTCTGGATCCGGCGCAAATCCCGGCGGTATTGGTTCATTCGCACGGCCCGTTTGCCTGGGGTAAAAATGCCGCCGATGCCGTCCACAACGCCGTGGTGCTTGAGGAGTGTGCCTATATGGGGCTGTTCTCGCGCCAGCTGGCCCCGCAGCTACCGGATATGCAGCCTGAACTGCTCGATAAACACTATCTGCGTAAACACGGCGCGAATGCCTATTACGGGCAGTAATGCCGGCAGCCACAGCCTGTGTCAGATGGCGGCTGCGCCTTATCCGACCTACAAGATTTGCAATATCAATACGTTGTGATGAGTTCTTGTAGGCCCGATAAGCAAAGCGCCATTGGGCATTCAGTTTGCAACCGCGTTGTCAGAGGGCCAAAGATTATACTCAAGAATTAACGTGTTCCTTACTGTAGCGCCGCTTCCAGGCGGTAGGCGTCAGGCCGGTGTGCTTGCGGAAGATCTGGCGAAAGTAACCAACGTCATTAAAACCGCACCGCTCCGCCACCTCTTTTAACGAACGCGCGTCGCTAATCAGCAACTTTTCCGCCTCGCGCACCCGCTGGCGGTGGATGGCTTCCGTTAGCGTAAGGTGAAATACCCGCCGATAAACGCGTCCCAGATAATCCACATTGCAATGCAGTTCTTTCGCCAGAACCGAGCTGGAAAGCGGCAGGTGATAGTGCGTTCGAATCAGCTGCTGCGCTTTCCAGGCCAGCGACACGCCAGCGGCCTCGGCGTTTTCATTCTGCCGGGCGTCAACGGTGAGCTGCTGCAAAATCAGCAGCACGATGAACTCCAGCGCCGGGCTGCGCTGGTGCTTTTCCTGCTCGTTCATAAACTGGCGAAAAAGCGCAATCAGCGCCTGCGGATCGGCAACCTGGGTATGCTGCGGCACGGAAAGATGCGTCAGCCAGCGCGGGTCGCTGTCCGGCGCTTTGACCTCAAAATGGAGCCAGTAAAATTTAAGATCGGCGGGAAACTCCTCAACGCCAATATGGCGGCGATGCGGCCAAAGCAACAGGCTTTCCCCGGCTTCGACACAGAAAACACATTCTTCTTCCTGAATTTTCAGGCAGCCTTTTTCCACAAATATAATTTCCCACGATTGCAGACGCCTGGCAGGATGACGCCCAATGCCGCGAGAAATAAATAATCCGCCGTTTTGGACTTTAATCGGTAATGTTATGGATAATTCGAGCATTAATATGTCATTTCCCGCTCATTCAGCACCGTATTTCATATTAGCTTTTGATTATTAACTAAAAATAGTCATTTCACTCGATCCATCTCACATTTTTAAATGCGGGTCGGAATCGTCATCTTTTTTTACTCTTTTATCGCCTTGTCGCTCACCGCTATCTGGGCAAAATGAATCAGGTCATAACGCGAAAATAAAAATTACTGCCATAAAATACCCCGTCAGCGAGGAATATCTATGACCTCTACAGCCTTAAGGAGCACGAAATGAACGTACTGGAAGTCGATCTGCATAAACTGACGGTCAGCGATCCGTTCCTCGGACAGTATCAACAACTGGTTCGCGATGTGGTTATTCCTTACCAGTGGGATGCGTTAAACGATCGTATTCCAGAGGCTGAACCCAGCCATGCCATTGAAAATTTCCGCATTGCCGCAGGCCAGCAGACGGGCGACTTTTACGGCATGGTCTTTCAGGACAGCGACGTGGCGAAATGGCTGGAAGCGGTTGCCTGGTCACTGTGCCAGAAGCCCGATCCAGCGCTTGAGAAAACCGCCGATGAGGTGATTGAACTGGTGGCCGCCGCGCAGTGTGACGATGGCTATCTCAATACGTACTTTACGGCAAAAGCCCCGCAAGAACGCTGGAGCAACCTGGCGGAGTGCCATGAGCTTTATTGCGCCGGGCATCTGATTGAAGCGGGCGTCGCCTTCTTTCAGGCCACCGGCAAGCGTCGGCTGCTAGACGTCGTTTGTCGCCTGGCCGATCATATCGACAGCACTTTCGGCCCTGGCGAAAATCAGCTGCACGGCTATCCGGGCCACCCGGAAATTGAGCTGGCGCTGATGCGTCTGTATGAGGTAACAGAGCAGCCGCGCTATATGACGCTGGCAAGCTACTTTATCGGGCAGCGCGGCGCCCAACCGCACTTCTACGACGAAGAGTACGAAAAACGCGGCCAAACCTCTTACTGGCATACCTACGGCCCGGCGTGGATGGTCAAAGACAAAGCCTACAGCCAGGCGCATCTGCCAATTTCGCAGCAGCAGACGGCCATTGGCCACGCGGTACGTTTTGTCTATCTGATGACCGGCGTGGCGCATCTCGCTCGCCTGAGCAACGATGAAGGCAAACGCCAGGACTGCCTGCGCCTGTGGAAAAATATGGCGCAGCGTCAGCTGTATATCACCGGCGGGATTGGCTCGCAGAGCAGCGGCGAATCCTTTAGCAGCGATTACGATTTACCGAATGATTCGGTCTATGCGGAAAGTTGCGCTTCAATCGGCCTGATGATGTTCGCCCGCCGGATGCTGGAAATGGAAGCCGATAGTCAGTACGCCGACGTGATGGAGCGCGCGCTGTACAACACCGTCCTCGGCGGTATGGCGCTCGATGGCAAGCATTTCTTCTACGTCAACCCGCTGGAAGTGCATCCAAGATCGTTAAAATTCAACCATATTTACGATCACGTTAAGCCCATCCGCCAGCGCTGGTTTGGCTGCGCCTGCTGCCCGCCGAACATCGCCCGCGTGCTCACCTCTCTCGGTCACTACATCTACACGCCGCGTGCGGATGCGCTGTACATCAATATGTACGTGGGTAACAGCATGGAAATACCGGTTGAAAATGGCGCGCTCAAACTGCGGATTGGCGGGAACTACCCGTGGCATGAGCAGGTGAAGATTGCCATCGACTCTGTGCAGCCGGTACATCACACGCTGGCGCTACGCCTGCCGGACTGGTGCCCTGAGGCAAAAGTGACGCTCAACGGGCTGGAAGTGGAGCAGGATATTCGCAAAGGTTATCTGCATATCCGTCGAACCTGGCAGGAGGGCGATACGATAACCCTGACGCTGCCGATGCCGGTTCGCCGCGTGTATGGCAATCCGCTGGCGCGTCACGTCGCCGGTAAGGTCGCCATTCAGCGCGGGCCGCTGGTCTATTGCCTTGAGCAGGCCGATAACGGCGAAGAACTGCATAATCTGTGGCTACCGAAAGAGAGTGAGTTCCGGGTCTTTGAGGGCAAAGGGCTTTTTGCGCATAAGATGCTGATTCAGGCCGAAGGCGAGAAGCAAAGCGCCGCGGATGCGCAGCATCAGGCGTTGTGGCATTACGACAACGCGCCATCATCGCGCCAGCCGCAGACGCTAACGTTCATTCCGTGGTTTAGCTGGGCCAACCGTGGCGAGGGCGAAATGCGGATTTGGGTTAACGAGCGGTAACACTGTGCCGGATGGCGGCTGCGCCTTATCCGGCCTACAAGATTTGCAATATCAGTATATTGCGATAAATTCTTGTAGGCCCGATAAGCGAAGCGCCATCAGACATTACCACCAGGCTAATATCAACGCTGTAGGCCCGATAAGCGCAGCGCCATCGGGCATTACCTCTTGCGTCAGAACAGCCCCAGCGGCTTATCGGAATAGCTCACCAGCAGGCACTTGGTTTGCTGGTAGTGTTCCAGCATCATCTTATGCGTTTCGCGCCCGATGCCCGACTGCTTATAACCGCCGAACGCCGCATGTGCCGGATAAGCGTGATAGCAGTTGGTCCATACGCGCCCGGCCTGAATGCCGCGCCCCATCTTATAGGCCAGATTGCCGTTACGGCTCCAGACGCCTGCGCCGAGGCCATACTGCGTATCGTTAGCGATTTCCAGCGCCTCCTCCATGGTTTTAAAGGTGGTTACCGCCAGCACCGGGCCAAAGATCTCCTCCTGAAAGACGCGCATATTGTTCTTACCAAACAGGATAGTAGGCTCAAGGTAATAGCCCTCTTTAAGTTCGCCATCCAGTTCCTTGCGTCGCCCACCGGTCAGAATATCGGCCCCCTCTTTTTTACCGATATCGATATAATTGAGGATAGTCTCAAGCTGGCCGTGGGAGACCTGCGCCCCCATCTGTGTACCGCTATCTAGCGGGTTCCCGCTGCGAATGCTCTCTACCCGGCGAATAGCGCGCTCCATAAAGCGCTCATAGATAGACTCCTGGACCAGCGCACGGCTTGGACAGGTACACACCTCGCCCTGGTTAAAGGCAAACAGGGCAAATCCCTCCAGCGCTTTATCAAAGAACGCATCTTCCTCATCCATCACGTCAGCAAAGAAGATATTTGGCGATTTACCGCCTAACTCCAGCGTCACCGGAATAATATTCTGCGTGGCGTACTGCATGATCTGTTGACCCACTTCCGTCGAACCGGTAAACGCCACCTTCGCGATACGTTTCGAGGTCGCCAGATATTCGCCGATCTCGCCGCCCGCGCCGTTCACGACGTTGACGACGCCCGGCGGTAACAGATCGCCAATGACTTCCATTAACAGCAGAACGGAAAGCGGCGTCAGGCGTGCCGGTTTAAGCACCACGCAGTTACCCGCCGCCAGCGCTGGCGCCATTTTCCAGCTTGCCATCAACAACGGAAAGTTCCACGGGATTATCTGCCCCACGACACCAAGCGGTTCGTGAAAATGGTAGGCCACGGTTTCGCTATCAACTTCGCTGATCCCGCCCTCCTGCGCACGTATACAGGAGGCGAAATAGCGGAAATGATCGATCGCCAGCGGTACGTCGGCGGCGCTGGTTTCACGAATCGGTTTACCGTTATCCCAGGTTTCCGCTGTCGCCAACAGTTCGAGGTTTTGTTCCATCCGATCGGCGATCTTAAACAAGATAGCGGCACGGTCTTGTACTGACGTATGCGCCCACTTATCTTTCGCCTTATGCGCGGCGTCGAGCGCTAAATCGATATCTTTTTTACCGGAGGAAGCGACTTCACATAGCGGCTGGCCGGTCACTGGCGTCAGGTTTTGATAATATTCGCCGTCGGCGGGCACAACCCAGTCACCACCAATAAAATTGTCATAGCGGGCTTTTAACTTCAGTGGGTACCCGTATTCACCTGGCTGAATACGTGTTGAAGGGGGATTGTTCGTCATGACCAACTCCTTATTGTAAAGGTACTCCACAAGGGTAGACGGTGCTGGTGAATTTTTCGCCAATGATTTCCCGCTTTACGACAGCAATCACGAATTACTTTCCTTTACGTTTCTCCGTCTGGTTTTAGCCATACTAAACAGGTGCCTGTTTAACGTACGGAGAACACTATGCAGCAATATATCGGTATTGATGTGGGAGGAACTCACGTCAAATATGGCGTGATTAACAGTGACGGCGAAGAATTAACCCATCATCAATTCGATACGCCAGAGGACGCCTCCACGTTTACCCGCAAATGGCAGGATGTGGTGGCGCGTTGCCAACAGGACTATGACATTGCGGCAATCGGGGTTAGTTTCCCCGGCCATATTAATCCCCATAACGGTCATGCGGCAAAAGCGGGCGCGCTGGCTTACCTGGATGACGTCAACCTGATGGAGTTGTTCAGCGGGCTAACCGATCTGCCGCTGGTCGTGGAGAACGACGCGAACTGCGCGGCGCTGGGCGAAATGTGGCGAGGCGCCGGACAGCATTATGACAATCTGGTCTGTATTACCATTGGAACCGGCATTGGCGGCGGTATTATCGTCGGACGAGAACTGTATCGCGGCGCACATTTCCATGCCGGTGAATTCGGCGTCATGCCGGTCGGGAATAATGGCGAAAGTATGCATAAAATCGCGTCAACCAGCGGATTAATAGCGTCGTGCCGCCAGGCGCTGGCGCTGCCTGCCGAAGAGATGCCGCCTGCGGATGTGATCTTCGAACGAATGGCGACCGATGTTCATCTGCGTGAGGCGGTCAATGACTGGGCGCGTTATCTGTCACGCGGCGTTTACAGCGTGATCTCTATGTTTGATCCGGGCGTGGTGCTGATCGGCGGAGGAATAAGCGAACAGGAAAAGCTCTACCCGCTCCTGACGCGGCATCTTGAAACGTTTGAAATGTGGGAGGCGCTCCAGGTGCCGATTCAGCCCTGCCAACTGGGAAATCAGGCGGGCAGGCTGGGCGCCGTCTGGCTGGCGCAGCAAAAGCTCGCCCGAAGCTAACGAGTTACGCCTTATCCGGCCTGCATCGTCTACGCAGGCCCGGTAAGCGTCCGCGCTACCGGCGCAAAAACGTTACATCGCCGCGCGATAAATTTCCACAATCTCGTCGTGAGTCGCCTGAATAAGGCGCAAAGAATATGGGTAAAATTATCCTGATAACAGGTTCGCGCTGGCTATTTTAAGAAGTCAGAAAAATAAAAAGCAACGCAATAATTGTATTGCTTCATTTCTGATTTAATTTAACCATTTCATTCTTTTTGCGGAAATAATAACGCATCACGTAATAAATGATCATTCCCACGACGTCGTGTAAATCCAATCCGGTCAAAATATTCAAGGATCTGAATGGCCAGTTTCCGCCCTACATTCAGCCTGTCGCGAAAATCCGCCGCACACGTTGATCCTCTCTCTTGATCCAGCTCGCGGATCATATTGGCGAAAGCGACAATCCGATCGTTACGATAGTACCGATCTTTTACGATCGCGGTAATGATGCCTTGCTGTGCCGCCTGCCGCAGCACCAGCCGCATCAATTGTTCTTCCGTTCCGGTCTCTTTCGCCAGATCGCGTACCCACCAGGGCTCATCGCCAAATAGCGGTTCAACTTTTTGCCAGACGGCCTGCTGCTCATCGCTAAATCCTGCTTTATGATCCGGCAGATGCAACCAACCGTGATGGCTATGAATCAGGCCGTCGTCGCGCATCCGCTCGATCAGCATCAGGACCAGCGCTTCATCCTCCATTGGCAGGGCCATGCGGCGTAAACGCTCACGTCCCGGCCCCGGTTCATCGCGGTGCTGTTCGTGGTAGGTCGCCAGCGTATCAAGAATCTTACGCTGCCAGCGGGCGGCGACGGGCGCGCTTAACAGATTGTCTCCGGCCTGGATAAAACCATGTTGCTCAATAAGCTGACGCATACCGAGAGGATTAAGCTGACGCGCCCAACCGAAATCCGGCAGGTTGACGGCGCCGCGTTCCAGATGAATGGCCAACGCCGCGCTATCGTCCTGCGCGGCGGCAAGCGTTGAAAGCCAGTGCAAATAATCTGGCTTACGTTTACCGCGACGCGGCGCCTTAAGCGTCACCACGCGTGCGCCGGCAAGGGTGGCGCGTGCGGAAATATCACGCAGCACCAGTCTGTCATTATCGGCCAGCCACAACGGCGTATCAAAGATCAGCTCGGCCAGCCCGCCTTCCAGCAAAGAGACGCGACCGGTCACATGGCTGGCGGCATGGTGAATATGTAGCGGTTGCCATTGGGAAAGCGGCGCATGAAGCGCCAGAGAAACGATCACCCGGGAAAAAGCTTCCCCCACCGGCGCATCGGAAAGCAGCCAGTCGCCGCGGTTAAGCTGCTCCTTCTCCGCATCGCCCGCAATATTGAGCGCAATACGTTGCCCGGCATACGCATGGTCAGTGGGCTGATTTTGCGCGTGTAGACTTCGTACGCGCATCGGCGTATTAACGCCGGTCAACCATAGCGTATCGCCCACGTTTACCTCTCCGCTCAGCGCCGTTCCGGTCACCACCAGTCCCGCCCCTTTCACCGTAAACGCACGGTCGATAGCCAGACGGAAACGATGCTGCGCGGCGTGCAAACCTGCAGGAAGCTGCTGTAAATGAGCGCGAAGTTCTGCAATACCGCGTCCTTCATTGGCGGCGGTGACAAATAAAACGGTATCGGCGAAGCCATAGTTGTCGAGCGCCGCCAGTACCTCTTCACGTACTTCACCGATACGCGCCTCGTCCACGCGATCGGCTTTGGTCAGCGCGACGGTGAGCTGGAGATTGCCCGTCAGTTGCAGGATCTGTAAATGCTCGCGCGTTTGCGCCATAACGCCGTCATCACAGGCGACCACCAGCAAAGCGTGATCGATACCGCCTACGCCCGCCAGCATGTTAGAGAGGAATTTTTCATGTCCAGGCACATCGATAAAGCCCAGCACACGACCATCCGGCTGCGGCCAATAGGCGTAGCCCAGATCGATAGTCATCCCGCGTTTTTTCTCTTCCGGCAGGCGATCGGCATTGACTCCGGTAATCGCCTGGAGCAACGTCGTTTTACCGTGGTCTACGTGTCCGGCAGTTGCAATAATCATTTCAGCATCATCTCCATAAACCGGCTTTCGTCTTCAAGACAGCGCATATCCAGCCATAAACGGCCATCATAAATTCGGCCAATGACCGGTACAGGCAGCATGCGCCAGCGGGCCGCCAGTGCCTCCAGCCGGCTACCGCGCCCGTCGTGCGGGGTAAAGGTCATGGCGGCGCTGGGAAGGCGGTCTACCGGTAATGAACCGCTGCCGATTTGCGACAGGCAGGGTTTAACCTCCAGCGCAAATTCATCGCCGTAACGTGCCGCCAGCCGCGCCTGTAACCGCTGCGCTTGTTCGCGAATCGACGCTTCGCTGCGGGTTAACAGACGCAGCGTGGGTAATTTCTCCGCCAACGCTTCCGGGTGCAGATACAGACGTAACGTTGCCTCCAGCGCCGCCAGCGTCATTTTATCAGCGCGCAGAGCGCGTTTCAGCGGATGGCTTTGCAGTTGGGCAATCATCGCTTTTTTGCCGACGATAATCCCGGCCTGCGGCCCGCCCAGCAACTTATCGCCGGAGAAGCTTACCAGGCTGACGCCTGCGGCAATGAGCTGCTGCGGCATCGGCTCTTTGGGTAAGCCATATTGACTTAAATCCACCAGCGAACCGCTGCCCAGATCCGCCACCACCGGAATATCCAGCTCTCGTCCGATTTCCGCCAGTTCCGCTTCCTCTACCGTTTTGGTAAAGCCCTCAATGCTGTAATTACTGGTATGCACCTTCATCAACAGCCCGGTATTTTCATTTACCGCCTGACGGTAATCTTTCGCGTGCGTCCGGTTGGTGGTGCCCACTTCATGCAGCGTACAGCCCGCCTGGCGCATAACATCCGGAATACGAAACGCGCCGCCGATTTCGACCAGCTCGCCACGCGAAACTACCACCTCTTTGCCGCTGGCGGTCGCCGCCAACATCAGCAATACCGCCGCCGCATTGTTATTGACGATACAGGCGTCCTCCGCCCCGGTGATTCGGCATAACAGCGTCGCCAGTGCCCGGTCGCGATGCCCCCGCCCGGCGCCATCCAAATCGTATTCCAGCGTCACCGGCGCGCGCATCGCCTGCGTTACCGCCTCAATCGCTTCTTGCGCCTGCAATGCGCGGCCAAGGTTGGTGTGCAGCACCGTCCCCGTCAGGTTAATCACCGGGCGCAGCGCGCTTTGCGCCGCATTTTCCAGCCGGAGTTTCGCCTCTTGCGCCCAGTCTGCGTACCAGTCGGGAAGCGTTTGCGTATTCCGGATGACGTCGCGCGCGTCGTCAAGCATCCGCCTAAGCAGATCAACCACCTGGGTATGACCATACCGATCGCGCAGAGAAAGAAAAGCGCTATCGTGCAATAAGCGATCGATAGCAGGAAGCTGGCTGTAGAGTGTACGCGTTTCGCTTGTCATGAAAATGCCTGGCTGTTGGTGGCCCTCTCCTGGCGGGAGAGGGATATCGACATAAGGGGGATTGTAACGTGAGTTTGCTCAGGCGGACATAATGCGCGTCAAGCCTTTGGCGCTTCGGTGCGGGCAAAGCTTTCGCGTTGAAAAAGCGTTTCGACCAGTTTGACCAGGTGGGGGCGGCTAACACACCAGCCGGGCGCGACCCGGCGGAAGTTGAGATAGCCTACCGCACAGGCAATCGCGATAGTCGCCAGATTGACCGTATCCGTTTTTAGTGTCCCGTCGCTCAGATAACTTTCGAGCATATCCAGGCTGCGGTTGATTTTTTCCCGCTGGCGCAACAGTTCCGTTTCCGATTGTTGCGCCGCCGGGCGCGCCTGTTCGCGTACAGAAACCAACGCTGCATCCATAATGCCGTCAGCCAACGCTTCAAGCTGGCGAACTTTAAGCGCTGCCATCGGGTCACGCGGGAGCATCGCTGGCGCGATATCCAGCAGCTCAATATATTCCGCGATGATCGGCGAATCGAACCAATACTCGCCCGCATCGGTGACCAACGCGGGTACTTTACCTAACGGGTTATAGCGCGCCACCCCGCTATCCGCGTTGTAGGGAAGTTCATTCACAAATTCGAAGGTGATGCCCTTTTCCAGTAACAGAATCGAAATTTTACGCACAAAAGGGCTGGTATAGCTGCCAATGAGTTTCATGCCGGGTCCTTTTTGCCAACAAAAAAGCGGTGCCCAATGATAGTGGGGCACCGCTTAGTATGGCTCAGGTCACTGAAAATGGCAGGTGATGACGGTCTCAATGATCCAAATAAAGGTAATGCATCCAACTGGTCATGCGCAGCAGTACTTTACGCATTACCGACACGTGGGCGAAATGGTCGGAATAGACTGCGACCTGGGCATAGATACCGTCCGGCAGCGCATCCACATCGGCATTCGGATCCAGCTCAATCGTGGCCAGCACGCCATCGGTACCCGGCACCACCGTTAAGGACTGTAATGCGCCCTGCGCCTGATAAGAACCACCCGCAACGACAGGAAGAATACTGGTCAGCTTGCCGGTGAAAATCTGACCAGGCAGCGCGTTAAACACCACTTCCGCTTCATCGCCTGGTTTAAGGCGCAGCAGCGAGTTCTGGCGGAATTGCGCCACGATTTGCCGTTTTTGTTCAGGAATAAACACCATTACCGGACGCAAAGGTAATGCTGCTGCGTAAGTCCCCGGACGAATTAAAATCTGCGTGGCATAACCGTTGCTGGGGGCACGAACTACCGTCTGTTCAAGATTGTATTTAGCCTCGGCAAGCTGGGCACGTAGGGACGCAACCTGAGATTGCTCACCGTTGACCATACTGTCTAATTGGCTCTGAATCTGCGTCTGTTCTGCAACCGAGCCTTTGACCAGCGCATCCTGTGCCAGATAGTTTTGCCGAGCATTATCGATATCGCTTTCAGAGAACGGGTTAACTTTCGCCTGACTGCCTTTCAAATAGCGTTGATAATCTTTATACAGACGGTCACGTTCAGCAGATACACGGGTGGTATTGGCGACCGCTTCCGACAACTGTGCTTTCAGGTTGTCGATGTTGTGCGTAGCGGTAACCAGATCAGCCTGCAGCCTGTCGACACGCGCCTGATACCGTACCGGATCGAGCTTAAACAGCACATCACCTTTTTTAATTAGCTGATTATTTTTATCTGTTACCTCACTAACAATTCCTGTGACTTGCGGAGTGACCGGAATTGAAATAACCGCTTTTTGCGCCGTAAAAGTATACGGGTGGTTATAGTTCATTAATAAAATCAATCCCGCAACAATGAACACCCCACCTAATGCAGCGGTAGCAAGCGTCCATTGGTTTACCGGAATACGGAATATTTTAAAAATGGCCCAGGCAAAGGCCACATAGGTCAGGACTATCAACAAATCCATGATTAAATCTCCGGAAAGGTGGAGTTATCGTTTTTTTTCTCCCCATCCAGTCTTTTTTCCAACTGGGTGATTCGCGCTGCCAGCGCGGCAATCTCAGGGTCTGACTCCTTTCCGGTCGGTGTGATGTGTGACTGCATTCCCCATCCCTTTTCAGGCTGGTAGAGCGTGGCCCAGATCCACAGGAACGGCCAAATAACATGAAGAGTGAACAGGCTCACCCATCCCGCAGTATGGATGGCATCGGCATGGGGATGGTTACGTTTTTTAGCCATGTTATAGGGAATATCGTGAATGGCGATGATTCCGTAAAACAGAACCAGAAAAACGAAGATCAGCACGCCCAACGCGAAATAATTTAGAAACATGCCTGCCTCGAATTCACGCTAATTAGAGTTTTTTATGCCGGCAGCCGTATGCACCCTGGCTGATGTTTTGAACATAACTGCAGTTTGGGGTTTTCGCTATACCACAAAATAAATATTTTTTCTGGTGAGAAGTTGCTTTGTTTTGCAATAAAAAATGTCGGGGGTAGAACCTGCCGCAGATCACATCTGCTCAAATCCAGATGAAAATAATTTGCGATCCACATCACAAAAATTCAACAAACAGCAAAACCAAAAATGTGAATCAGTTCACATTTAATCCTCATTTGCAGCGAATTATTGCACTGTGATGTTTTTTTGTACCGTTATTTTGTGATTAAAATCACATTAACTAACGCCATACACCCTATATTTACGTGACGAATATCACATAAAAGACCGTCGACTGGACAGTTGAACGATTCAGTGCCAGATTGCGCAGTATCTACACTACAGGGTCCGGCTACCTCTGCCGCTACATTAACAAACCTCGGGCTTTCAGCCTGCGCGACAGCAACATAAGAAGGGGTGTTTTTATGTCATCCGATATTAAGATCAAAGTGCAAAGCTTTGGTCGATTCCTCAGCAATATGGTGATGCCTAATATCGGCGCGTTTATCGCGTGGGGTATTATCACCGCATTATTTATTCCAACAGGGTGGTTGCCTAACGAAACGCTGGCGAAACTGGTTGGTCCGATGATCACCTACCTGCTGCCGCTGCTCATCGGTTATACCGGCGGTCGTCTGGTTGGCGGCGAACGCGGCGGCGTAGTGGGCGCTATCACTACCATGGGCGTTATTGTCGGTGCGGATATGCCGATGTTCCTCGGCTCGATGATCGCCGGTCCATTAGGCGGCTACTGCATTAAGAAATTCGACAGTTGGGTAGACGGTAAGATCAAATCCGGTTTTGAGATGCTGGTGAACAACTTCTCCGCTGGCATTATCGGTATGATCCTCGCCATCCTGGCGTTCCTCGGTATTGGTCCGGCGGTTGAAGTCCTGTCCAAAATTCTGGCGGCGGGCGTTAACTTCATGGTGGCGCACGATATGCTGCCGCTGGCGTCCATTTTTGTTGAACCGGCGAAAATCCTGTTCCTCAATAACGCGATTAACCACGGCATCTTCTCACCGCTGGGTATCCAGCAGTCCCATGAGATGGGTAAATCCATCTTCTTCCTGATTGAAGCTAACCCGGGTCCGGGGATGGGCGTCCTGCTGGCGTACATGTTCTTCGGTCGCGGCAGCGCTAAACAGTCTGCGGGCGGCGCGGCCATCATCCACTTCCTGGGCGGTATCCACGAAATTTACTTCCCGTACGTGCTGATGAACCCACGCCTGATTCTGGCCGTTATCCTTGGCGGTATGACCGGCGTATTCACCCTGACCATCCTGAACGGCGGTCTGGTCTCTCCGGCGTCTCCGGGTTCCATTCTGGCGGTACTGGCGATGACGCCAAAAGGCGCTTACTTCGCTAACATCGCTGCCATCGTGGCGGCAATGGCGGTCTCCTTCGTGGTTTCTGCAATTCTGCTGAAAACCAGCAAAGTGAAAGAAGAAGATGACATTGAAGCGGCCACCCGTCGTATGCATGACATGAAAGCGGAATCTAAAGGCGCCTCTCCGCTGGCGGCTGGCGACGTGACCAACGACCTGAGCCATGTGCGTAAAATCATCGTGGCTTGCGATGCCGGTATGGGTTCCAGCGCGATGGGCGCAGGGGTACTGCGTAAGAAAGTACAGGATGCAGGCCTGAGCCAGATCTCCGTCACCAACAGCGCCATTAACAATCTGCCGCCGGATGTAGATCTGGTCATTACTCACCGTGACCTGACCGAGCGCGCGATGCGTCAGGTACCGCAGGCGCAGCATATTTCGCTGACCAACTTCCTGGATAGCGGCCTGTACACCAGCCTGACCGAACGTCTGGTTGCCGCACAGCGCCACAATACTAATGAAGAGAAAGTACGCGACCATCTGAAAGACAGCTTTGAGGAGGGTGATAACAACCTGTTCAAGCTGGGCGCGGAGAATATCTTCCTGGGCCGTAAAGCCGCTAACAAAGAAGAGGCGATTCGCTTTGCCGGTGAACAACTGGTGAAAGGCGGCTATGTTGAGCCGGAATACGTCGAGGCGATGCTGGACCGCGAAAAGCTGACGCCGACTTACCTCGGTGAATCCATCGCAGTTCCGCACGGTACGGTAGAAGCGAAAGACCGCGTGCTGAAAACCGGCGTGGTGTTCTGCCAGTATCCGGAAGGCGTACGCTTCGGTGAAGAAGAAGACGATATTGCCCGTCTGGTCATTGGTATCGCCGCACGTAACAATGAGCACATCCAGGTCATCACCAGCCTGACCAACGCGCTGGATGATGAATCCGTGATCGAACGTCTGGCGCACACCACCAGCGTGGATGAAGTTCTGGAACTGCTGGCAGGTAAAAAAGCTTAACAGTTAAGTATCCCCAAAATAGTTCGAGCTGCAGGAAGGCGGCAACGCAGTGAATCCCCAGGAGCGTACATAAGTACGTGACTGGGGTGAGCGAGGAGAGCCAACGCATCTGCAGTTCGAAATATGAAGGCGATACCCTCTCCCTTGTGGAGAGGGTTAGGTTGAGGGAAAAGCCTCACCCCAGCCCTCTCGGGTAAAAACATTAATGAAGGTTAATACTATGAAAGCATTACATTTTGGCGCAGGTAATATCGGTCGTGGCTTTATCGGCAAATTGCTGGCTGACGCGGGGATACAACTGACGTTTGCGGATGTAAACCAGGTCGTACTCGATGCCCTGAATGCCCGTCATAGCTATCAGGTTCATGTTGTGGGTGAAAATGAGCAGGTGGATACGGTTTCCGGCGTCAACGCTGTCAGCAGCATCGGCGATGATGTTGTCGACCTGATTGCCCACGTTGATTTAATCACCACTGCCGTGGGCCCGGTGGTGCTTGAGCGTATCGCTCCGGCTATCGCTAAAGGGCTGGTAAAACGTAAGGCGCAGGGCGTGGATGCCCCGCTGAATATCATCGCCTGCGAAAATATGGTGCGCGGCACCACGCAGCTCAAAGGTCATGTGATGAACGCGCTGGCGGATGGCGATAAAGCCTGGGTTGAACAGCACGTTGGCTTTGTCGATTCCGCCGTTGACCGTATTGTGCCGCCTTCCGCTTCCGCCACCCATGACCCGCTGGAAGTGACGGTAGAAACCTTCAGCGAGTGGATCGTCGATAAAACCCAGTTTAAAGGCGCATTGCCGACCATTCCGGGGATGGAGTTAACGGATAACCTGATGGCATTTGTCGAACGTAAACTCTTCACGCTGAACACGGGTCATGCTATAACCGCGTACCTCGGCAAATTAGCCGGTCATCAGACCATTCGCGACGCTATTCTCGATGAGAGTATTCGCGCGGTGGTGAAAGGCGCGATGGAAGAAAGCGGCGCGGTGCTGATCAAACGCTACGGTTTTGATGCCGACAAACATGCGGCATACATTCAGAAAATCCTCGGTCGTTTTGAAAACCCGTATCTGAAAGATGACGTCGAACGCGTAGGCCGTCAGCCGCTACGCAAACTCAGCGCGGGCGACCGTCTGATCAAACCGCTGCTTGGCACCCTGGAATATGGTCTGCCGCATGTGAATCTGGTGAAAGGGATCGCGGCGGCGATGCATTTCCGTAGCGATGAAGATCCGCAGGCGCAGGAGTTGGCGGCTCTGATTACCGAAAAAGGCCCGCAGGCCGCGCTGGCGCAAATTTCCGGGCTGGATGCCAATAGCGATGTGGTGGCGGAGGCGGTTAACGCATATAACGCGACCAAATGACGCAGAACCCGGCGCAGGTTAGCCTGCGCCCAAATAACAGATTGTCAGATATGCAGGCAATAATGGAACAAACCCAGGCCTTTGAAAATCGTGTGCTTGAGCGTCTGAATGCTGGCAAAACCGTACGGAGCTTCCTGATTACCGCCGTCGAGTTATTGACCGAGGCGGTGAATATTCTGGTGCTCCAGGTGTTTCGCAAAGACGACTATGCCGTGAAATACGCTGTGGAACCGTTGCTGGATGGCGACGGGCCGCTGGGCGATCTTTCGGTACGTCTGAAACTTATCTATGGCCTTGGCGTACTCAGCCGCACCGAATATGAAGATGCGGAGCTGTTAATGGCGCTGCGCGAAGAGCTGAATCACGACGGCAATGAGTACGCCTTTACCGACGATGAAATCCTCGGGCCGTTTGGCGAACTGCACTGCGTCATGGCGCTACCGCCGCCGCCGCATTTTGATACGTCCGACGCGGCGCTATACGCCATGCAAATTCAGCGCTACCAGCAGGCGGTGCGTTCGACGATGGTCCTCTCTCTGACCGAGCTGATTTCTAAAATCAGCTTAAAAAAGGCCTTTCAAAAGTAAATCCCGCCGTTAACTCCTTTCTTCTTCTTTTGGTCGGTACAGCCGCCGGTAATATTCCAGACGCTGCAAATAAATGGGCGCGCTCTCCGACGGCACCTCGGAAGGAACATAATCACGCGGCGGCGTTTTATTCAGGTATTCACGGAACGCCTGGCTGGACGCCATAAAATCGACGGCTTTATCAATAAGAAGTGGTACGTTCTCACCTATTTTTGCCATGATAGATCCTCCATGTGGGACCCGCGTCTGACTCCCGCGGTCGCTTATTTGAGTTTAGGATCAATTTAGCGTTGTCATTGAGGAAAATGTGCTTAATCGCTTTTCTTGCCGACAAAAGGGCGCTTCATCTTTTCTTTCGACAAAAAGGATTTTATTCTCAACGAGATAATTAAATAATGAGCAGTGTAATACTTGCCATAATTGATTATCTTTACGTCATGAGTTGTGAAGAATCACTCACTGCGCGCATACTATAAGGTATCTATCCCATTTCTATCAGAAGCTATCCCATGAAAGAAGTTGAAAAAAACGAAATTAAACGCCTGAGCGATCGTCTTGACGCTATTCGCCACCAGCAGGCAGGTCTCTCTCTGGTTGAATCCGCCGATAAATACGCGGAGCTGGAAAAAGAAAAAGAGACGCTAGAAGCAGAAATTATCCGTCTGCGCGAAGTACACAGCCAGAAACTGAGTAAAGAAGCGCAGAAGCTGATGAACCTGCCGTTTCGCCGCGCGATCACTAAAAAAGAGCAGGCCGACATGGGCAAGTTGAAGAAAAGCGTGCGTGGCCTGATTGTTGTCCACCCGATGACGGCGCTGGGCCGGGAAATGGGGCTCAAAGAGATGACAGGTTTCGCGAAGAGCGAGTTCTAAACCTTCCGCATCCCAGGCTCTCAGGACACCCGTTGTACGGAGGATGTCTTGAGAGCATCGGGCTATATTCCGAATTTTTCATGGAAGTATTTACACCGATTATATACAAGTTCATTTTTAACGGTAATCCCTGCTTTTTCAGGATGAAAAATCCCACTATCGTGCCTGTTTGTATTTATACAATGAATTTTTTCATCCTCTTTTCTCATACCCCGCAGAATATGATTGACCCGCAAAATTAAATAACATTATCATCCCTGAAAAAAATCCCCATACATAAACATTATAATTATATTTTTATAAAGCATTGCTATGAGCAATTGATAAATAACGTCGGGTTTTTGCGCGCTTCTATAGAAGCGACGAATGTTTTCATTCTAACCATACGTTAATGAGTTATTGGCAATACTCGCTGAATGATGAGCTAGTTGTATAAATAACAGGTTAACTATTTATATTATATAAATTATTAACAAGGATATTTCATATGCACAAAAATGGAAAATTTATCCCCCTGCTTGCGTTGGGATTCACATTCTTTTTATCTGGTTGTGATTACTTCGCAGATAAACACCTTGTTGAAGAAATGAAAGAACAACAAAAAGAACAAGAAACAAAGATAAACCTGTTAGAAAAACAACAAAAAGAACAAGAAGCAAAGATAAATCTGTTAGAAAAACAACAAGCTACGATTATCAACACAACCAAAAAGGTCACCGAAGTCGTTGGCCGCGTTGAACGCAAACAACGGCTATTCGACTATACAGAACTGGACCCATCACAAACGCACTATTTTATTATTAACAACGGCAATATCGGATTAGCCGGGCGTATTCTATCTATTGAGCCAATAGATAATGGAAGTGTTATTCATCTTGATTTAGTTAACTTACTCAGCATTCCGGTATCAAACCTTGCGTTTAATATGACATGGGGTACGAAAAAACCTTCCGAGGCAAAAGATCTGCCTCGCTGGAAACAACTCCTGCTCAACACGAAAATGGACTCGACAATCGAACTCTTACCGGGAGCATGGACAAACGTCACGCTAACATTAAAAGGCGTATCGCCCAATAATCTTAAGTATCTAAAAATAGGTATTGACATGGAGAATGTCATATTCGACAGCATACAACCTATTAACGATACAAAAAAGAAGCCAAAAAAATAATAGCCATTGATACAATTATTTTAGAAAAGGAAATTACTCATTCATGAATAGAATATTTAAAGTCCTCTGGAATGCCGCTACGGGAACATTTGTTGTCACCAGCGAAACCGCAAAAAGCCGCGGCAAAAAAAACGGCCGCAGAAAGCTGGCGGTTTCCGCACTCATCGGTCTTAGCAGCATTATGGTTTCTGCGGATGCACTGGCCAACGCAGGAAACGATACAGGCGACGGCGTTACTCCAACGGGTACCCAGACTGGAGGAAAAGGGTGGATTGCAATTGGTACCGATGCCACAGCCAATACTTACACCAACGTTGATGGCGCAAGCGCCGCAATGGGTTATAAAGCCTCCGCGATGGGGAAATGGAGTACCGCCATTGGTTCCTACAGCCAGTCCACCGGCGACTCTTCGTTAGCGCTTGGCGTAAAATCGGTTTCAGCCGGTGACCGGGCCATTGCAATGGGCGCCTCATCCTCAGCCAGTGGAAGTTATTCAATGGCAATGGGCGTGTATGCCAATTCGAGCGGCGCAAAATCGGTTGCGTTAGGTTATAAATCTGTCGCGAGCGGAGCAACTTCCTCTGCATTAGGTTATCAAGCTACTGCGAGCGGCGACGACAGCGCTGCTTTTGGTAATGGCGCAAAAGCGATAGGCACCAACTCAGTTGCCCTTGGCTCGGGCTCTGTCGCCCAGGAAGACAATTCCGTCGCCGTGGGTAACAGCACCACTCAGCGGCAGATCACCTACGTTGCTAAAGGCGACATCAATTCCACCAGTACCGATGCCGTTACAGGTGCGCAAATTTATTCTTTAAGTCAATCCGTCGCCGACCGACTCGGCGGAGGGGCTTCCGTTAATAGTGATGGTACAGTGAATGCGCCCCTCTACGAGGTAGGCACAGGCATCTACAATAACGTAGGCAGTGCATTAAGCGCACTTAACACGTCTATCACTAACACAGAGGCCTCTGTCGCAGGATTAGCCGAAGACGCGCTGTTGTGGGATGAAAGCATCAGCGCCTTTAGCGCTAGCCACACGGGAAACGCCAGCAAAATCACCAATCTGGCGGCGGGTACCCTGGCTGCGGACAGCACCGATGCCGTTAACGGCTCTCAGTTGTTTGATACAAATGAGAAAGTGGATAAGAACACTGCTGATATCGCCACCAATACCGACAGCATTAACCAGAACACCACTGATATCGCTGCCAACACCACCAGCATCAATCAGAACACCACTGATATCGCCACCAACACCACCAATATCAACAGCCTGAGCGACTCCGTCACCACGCTCACCGATGATGCACTGCTTTGGGATGCAGCCTCTGGCGCATTCAGCGCTAAGCACAACGGAAGCGACAGCAAAATCACCAATCTGGCGGCGGGTACCCTGGCCGCTGACAGCACCGACGCCGTTAACGGCTCTCAGTTGTTTGATACAAATGAGAAAGTGGATCAGAACACCGCTGATATCACCACCAATACCAACAGCATCAATCAGAACACCACTGATATTGCCACCAACACCACCAATATCAACAACCTGAGCGATTCCATCACCACGCTCACCGATGATGCCCTGTTGTGGGATGCAGCCTCTGGCGCATTCAGCGCTAAGCACAACGGAAGCGACAGCAAAATCACCAATCTGGCGGCGGGTACCCTGGCCGCTGACAGCACCGACGCCGTTAACGGCTCTCAGCTGTTTGCCACCAACGAAAATGTGTCTCAGAACACCACTGATATCGCTGCCAACACCACCAGCATCAATCAGAACACCACTGATATCGCCACCAACACCACCAGTATCAACAACCTGAGCAATTCCGTCACCACGCTCACTGACGATGCACTGCTATGGGATGCAGCCTCTGGCGCATTCAGCGCTAAGCACAACGGAAGCGCCAGTAAAATCATCAATGTCGCCGCCGGGGACCTTTCTGAGGACAGTACAGACGCCGTTAACGGCTCACAATTGTATGAAACCAACCAGAAGGTGGATCAAAACACCTCTGCTATCGCAGATATTAATACGTCCATCACCAATCTTAGCTCTGACAACCTGAGCTGGAATGAGACAACGAGTTCGTTCTCTGCCAGCCACGGAAGTAGTACGACAAACAAAATCACCAACGTTGCTGCCGGGGAGCTGTCTGAAGAAAGTACCGACGCGGTTAACGGATCGCAGCTGTTCGAAACCAACGAAAAAGTGGATCAGAACACGACCGATATCGCCGCCAATACCACTAACATCACTCAGAACAGCACCGCGATTGAGAACCTGAATACTTCTGTCTCCGACATTAATACGTCCATTACCGGCCTCACTGATAACGCTCTGTTATGGGACGAAGACATCGGCGCTTTCAGCGCAAACCACGGTGGAAGCACCAGTAAAATAACCAATGTCGCCGCCGGGGCGCTTTCTGAGGACAGTACAGACGCGGTAAACGGCTCACAGTTGTATGAAACTAACCAGAAGGTGGATCAAAACACCTCTGCTATCGCGGATATCAATACGTCCATCACCAATCTTGGTACCGATGCACTGAGCTGGGATGACGAAGAAGGCGCGTTCAGCGCCAGCCACGGTACCAGCGGTACCAATAAGATAACCAATGTGGCTGCAGGTGAAATCGCCAGTGACAGTACTGACGCTGTTAATGGCTCTCAGCTCTATGAAACTAACATGCTGATTTCTCAGTATAGTGAATCTATTAGCCAACTAGCCGGCGATACCAGCGAAACCTATATCACGGAAAATGGTACCGGCGTGAAATACATCCGTACGAATGATAATGGGCTTGAAGGCCAGGATGCATACGCAACGGGTAACGGCGCAACGGCAGTAGGTTACGACGCCGTCGCCTCTGGCGCTGGCAGTCTGGCTCTTGGCCAAAACAGCAGCAGCAGCATTGAGGGCAGTATCGCTTTGGGCAGTGGCTCCACCTCTAACCGCGCTATTACAACCGGTATACGAGAAACGAGCGCAACAAGCGATGGCGTCGTCATTGGCTACAATACAACAGACAGAGAGTTGCTGGGCGCGTTGTCATTGGGGACGGATGGAGAAAGCTATCGTCAAATTACCAACGTTGCTGACGGCTCTGAAGCGCAAGATGCGGTAACAGTTCGTCAGTTACAAAATGCCATTGGTGCGGTCACTACTACACCGACCAAGTACTACCACGCAAACTCAACGGAAGAAGATTCACTGGCTGTCGGAACTGACTCACTGGCAATGGGTGCGAAGACCATCGTCAATGCTGATGCAGGTATTGGTATTGGTCTGAATACACTGGTGATGGCTGATGCCATCAACGGTATTGCTATCGGTTCTAACGCACGCGCCAATCATGCAAACAGTATTGCAATGGGTAATGGTTCTCAGACCACTCGCGGCGCACAGACTGACTACACCGCCTACAACATGGACACACCGCAGAACTCTGTCGGTGAGTTCTCTGTCGGCAGTGAAGACGGCCAACGTCAGATCACTAACGTCGCGGCGGGTTCGGCAGATACCGATGCCGTTAACGTGAGTCAATTGAAAGTAACGGACGCGCAGGTTTCCAGGAATACCCAGAGCATTACTAACCTGAATACTCAGGTATCGAATCTGGATACCCGCGTCACCAATATCGAAAACGGCATTGGCGATATCGTCACTACCGGTAGCACCAAGTACTTCAAGACCAACACCGATGGCGCAGATGCAAATGCCCAGGGTGCGGACAGCGTCGCGATTGGCTCTGGCTCTATTGCTGCCGCTGAAAACAGCGTGGCGTTAGGCACAAATTCCGTCGCAGATGAAGCTAATACTGTGTCTGTCGGCTCTTCTACTCAACAACGCCGTATTACCAACGTTGCCGCAGGGGTGAACAACACTGACGCGGTTAATGTGGCGCAACTGAAAGCCTCAGAAGCAGGCTCCGTGCGTTATGAAACCAATGCAGATGGCTCGGTTAACTATAGCGTGCTCAACCTGGGAGACGGGAGTGGCGGCACCACTCGGATCGGCAATGTTTCAGCGGCGGTGAATGATACGGATGCGGTTAACTATGCGCAATTGAAACGCAGCGTCGAAGAAGCAAACACCTATACCGACCAGAAAATGGGTGAAATGAACAGCAAAATCAAAGGGGTAGAAAACAAGATGAGCGGCGGTATCGCTTCAGCGATGGCGATGGCCGGTCTGCCACAAGCCTACGCCCCGGGCGCCAACATGACCTCGATTGCTGGCGGTACGTTTAATGGTGAAAGTGCCGTCGCCATTGGTGTCTCCATGGTAAGTGAAAGCGGGGGCTGGGTGTATAAATTGCAAGGAACCAGCAACAGCCAGGGCGATTACTCTGCAGCTATTGGCGCGGGCTTCCAGTGGTAATGAAGTAACAACACTCCCGACATCAAAGGCAATGGCATTATGCCATTGCCTTTTCACTTCCCTTTGTTGTCCCCACCCCTTGATTGGCCCTACCAATTTTAGCCCGTTACCACTACCCACTCACATTTCATTAAATTAACTCTACAATACCGTTGCCAATAAATAACATCTGGTTAACTATTTGTTGTCATTATCCATACACAACAATATTGGCAGGACCACTTTTACACATAATGTGACCCCAACGAGATGAGCAAAGATTCATCCCATTATGCGTGTGGTTCTCAGGAGACCTGCAATGAACCTCTGGCAACAAAACTATGACCCGGCGGGTAATATCTGGCTTTCCAGCCTGATCGCATCGCTCCCAATCCTGTTCTTCTTTTTCGCCCTGATTAAACTCAAGCTGAAAGGCTATGTTGCCGCTTCGTGGACGGTGGTTATCGCGCTCGCCGTCGCGCTGCTGTTCTATAAAATGCCGGTCGATCACGCGCTGGCATCGGTCGTGTATGGCTTCTTCTACGGGCTATGGCCGATAGCCTGGATAATCATCGCCGCGGTCTTTGTCTATAAAATTTCGGTCAAGACCGGGCAGTTTGACATTATTCGCTCGTCAATTCTGTCGATTACCCCCGACCAGCGTCTGCAAATGCTGATTGTCGGCTTCTGCTTCGGCGCGTTCCTTGAAGGCGCGGCGGGTTTCGGCGCGCCGGTGGCGATAACCGCCGCGCTGCTGGTGGGTCTGGGCTTTAATCCGCTGTATGCGGCAGGGCTGTGCCTGATTGTAAACACCGCGCCAGTCGCCTTTGGCGCGATGGGGATCCCGATTCTGGTTGCCGGACAGGTCACGGGCCTGGACAGCTTTGAAATCGGTCAGATGGTCGGTCGTCAGCTACCGTTCCTGACCATTATCGTCCTGTTCTGGATTATGGCGATTATGGACGGCTGGCGCGGCGTGAAAGAAACCTGGCCTGCGGTGATGGTCGCTGGCGGCTCGTTTGCTATCGCCCAGTATCTCAGCTCCAACTTTATCGGGCCGGAACTGCCGGACATCATCTCTTCACTGGTGTCTCTGGTGTGCCTGACGCTGTTCCTCAAACGTTGGCAGCCGGTGCGCATCTTCCGCTTCGGCGATATGGGCGCGTCGCAGGTCGATCAGACGCTGGCCCGCACCCGCTATACGACAGGGCAAATTGTTCGCGCCTGGTCGCCGTTTCTGTTCCTGACCGCCACGGTCACTCTCTGGAGCGTACCGCCGTTTAAAGCGTTGTTTGCCCCCGGCGGCGCGCTGTATGACTGGGTAATTAACGTTCCGGTACCGTATCTCGATAAACTGGTCGCCCGTATGCCGCCGGTCGTACACGAAGCGACCGCTTACGCGGCGGTGTATAAATTTGACTGGTTCTCCGCCACCGGCACGGCGATCCTGTTTGCCGCGCTGTTGTCTATCGTCTGGCTGAAAATGAAGCCCTCAGCCGCAATCCAGACCTTTGGCAGCACGCTGAAAGAGCTGGCGTTGCCGATTTACTCCATCGGCATGGTGCTGGCGTTCGCGTTTATCTCGAACTATTCCGGGCTTTCCTCCACGCTGGCGTTAGCGCTGGCGCACACCGGCAGCGCCTTCACGTTCTTCTCGCCGTTCCTCGGCTGGCTGGGTGTCTTCCTGACCGGGTCCGACACCTCATCTAACGCGCTGTTTGCCTCTCTACAGGCTACCGCGGCGCAGCAAATCGGCGTCTCTGATGTGCTGATGGTGGCGGCGAACACCACTGGAGGCGTAACCGGGAAGATGATCTCGCCGCAGTCTATCGCCATCGCCTGCGCGGCGGTGGGACTGGTAGGGAAAGAGTCCGATCTGTTCCGTTTTACCGTCAAACACAGCCTGATCTTCACCTGTATGGTGGGCGTGATCACTACGCTTCAGGCCTATGTTTTAACCTGGATGATTCCGTGATTGTGATGCCAAAACGCCTGTCAGACGAGATTGCCTCTCGCGTGCGGGCGCTGATTGAAGAACAAAACCTGGAAGCGGGCATGAAATTGCCCGCCGAGCGCCAGTTGGCTCTACAGCTTGGCGTATCACGCAACTCTTTACGCGAAGCGCTGGCGAAGCTGGTCAGTGAAGGCGTGCTGGTGAGTCGTCGCGGCGGCGGGACATTTGTCCGCTGGCAGCACGAAACCTGGTCTGAACAGAATATCGTGCAACCGCTGAAAATGCTGATGGCGAACGATCCGGACTACAGTTTCGACATTCTGGAAGCCCGCCACGCCATTGAAGCCAGTACGGCCTGGCACGCCGCCATGCGTGCCACCGCTGCCGACAAAGAGAAAATCAGACTCTGCTTTGATGCGACGCTCAGCGAAGACCCGGATCTCGCCTCCCAGGCCGACGTGCGCTTTCATCTGGCGATCGCGGAAGCCTCGCACAATGTGGTGCTGTTGCAAACCATGCGCGGTTTCTTCGACGTCCTGCAATCCTCCGTCAAACAGAGTCGCCAGCGTATGTATCTCGTTCCGCCCGTATTCTCAAAGCTGACGGAACAACACCAGGCAGTGATGGACGCCATTCTGGACGGTAACGCCGAGGGCGCGCGTAAAGCGATGATGGCGCACCTCAGTTTTGTCCACACCACGATTAAACGATTTGATGAAGACCAGGCCCGCCAGGCGCGTATTACCCGCCTGCCCGGCGACCATAATGAGATGACCAGGGAGAATAAATCATGATTATTTCAGCAGCCAGCGATTATCGCACCGCAGCTCAGCGCACGTTGCCTCCTTTCCTCTTCCACTACATCGACGGCGGCGCGTATGCGGAATATACCCTGCGCCGAAATGTGGAAGACCTGTCGCAAGTCGCTCTGCGCCAGCGCGTGCTGAAAAATATGTCCGATTTAAGCCTGGAAACGACCCTGTTTAACGAAACGTTGTCGATGCCGGTGGCATTAGCGCCGGTAGGCCTGTGCGGCATGTACGCCCGTCGCGGCGAAGTACAGGCCGCCGCCGCCGCAGACGCAAAGGGCATTCCGTTCACCCTTTCCACCGTCTCCGTCTGTCCGATTGAAGAAGTTGCACCAACCATTAAGCGCCCGATGTGGTTCCAGCTTTATGTACTGCGTGACCGGGGCTTTATGCGCAACGCGCTGGAACGTGCAAAAGCGGCGGGCTGCTCCACGCTGGTCTTTACCGTGGATATGCCAACGCCGGGCGCGCGCTACCGTGACGCCCACTCCGGGATGAGCGGCCCAAACGCGGCCATGCGCCGTTACTGGCAGGCGGTGATGCACCCTAAATGGGCGTGGGATGTCGGCCTGAACGGTCGCCCGCATGATTTAGGCAATATTTCCGCCTATCTGGGTAAACCGACCGGCCTTGAGGACTATATCGGCTGGCTGGCAAATAACTTCGATCCGTCCATCTCCTGGAAAGATCTGGAGTGGATACGCGAATTCTGGGACGGCCCAATGGTGATCAAAGGGATCCTCGATCCAGAAGATGCCCGCGATGCGGTACGTTTCGGCGCTGACGGTATCGTGGTGTCGAATCACGGCGGCCGCCAGCTCGATGGTGTGCTCTCTTCCGCCCGCGCCCTGCCCGCCATTGCCGATGCGGTGAAAGGCGATATCGCCATTCTGGCGGATAGCGGGATTCGTAACGGGCTGGATGTCGTGCGTATGATTGCGCTGGGGGCCGATACCGTACTGCTGGGTCGGGCCTATCTCTACGCGCTGGCGACGGCAGGAAAAGCGGGTGTCGCCAACCTGCTGGACCTGATTGAGAAAGAGATGAAGGTCGCCATGACCCTGACCGGCGCGAAATCCATTAGCGAAATCAGTGGCGATTCACTGGTGCAGGAACTGGGGAAAAGTTTGCCCGCCGCGCTGGCGCCAATGAGCAAAGGCGATGCCGCCTGAACGCCTGGCGCGTGAGAGCCCGGTAAATTTCTGCTATTCTGCCCCCGCATTTAAGGGGGCATCATGCTTAACATCGTACTCTTCGAACCAGAAATCCCGCCGAATACCGGCAACATCATTCGTCTTTGCGCCAATACCGGCTTTCGTCTGCACATCATCGAACCGATGGGGTTTACCTGGGATGATAAGCGCTTACGCCGCGCAGGGCTGGACTATCACGAATTCGCCGCGGTTCAGCGCCATCACGATTATGCCGCCTTTGTCGCCGCCGAAAACCCGCAGCGCCTGTTTGCGTTGACGACAAAGGGTACGCCCGCCCATAGCGCCGTAAGCTATCAGGATGGCGATTATTTGATGTTTGGCCCGGAAACGCGCGGCCTGCCCGCCAGCATTCTCGATGCGTTGCCTAAAGAGCAGAAGATTCGCATTCCGATGATGCCGGATAGCCGTAGCATGAACCTGTCGAATGCGGTGTCGGTGGTGGTGTATGAAGCGTGGCGCCAGTTAGGATATCCCGGCGCGGTATTGCGGTCGTAATATATTCAATGCCGGATGGCGGCTAACGCCTGATCCGGCCTGGCCGATCCCGATGGCATGTTCCCGTTTATGCGGACTCTCGCTCAATCAAATGAAAGCCAATATCCACAATAGCTTCTGCGCACGGTTTCTGTTCAATACGATCGGCCAACAGCGTAGCGGCGCGCTGGCCAATGGCGCGTCTGTCAACGCTTACGGTAGTAATTGATGGTCGATTGCTGGCGGCAAAATCAAGGTCGCCAAAACCAATAACCGCTAAATCATGCGGGATGCGCAAACCACGGCTTTCCGCCTCCATCATCGCCCCCTGTGCCAGGGTATCAGAACTGCAAACAATGACATCAAACGTCCCTTCGTCAAAAAGCTGGCTTAAACCGCTGCGCCCCAGCGAAAGCGATGCCGGAAGGGGGACATCTACCTGCGGTACGGCATGAATAGCGTGGCGTTGAAGAACACTACATAACCCCTGCTTGCGTTGCGCGGCTCGGCGATCGGCGGTCCACAACAAGCCGGGACGACGATAGCCCTTACTCAGAAGATACTCCCCCGTCGCCTGCCCGACTTTTTCATGGGAAAAACCGACCAGCATATCAAGCGGCGTGGGCGTTAAGTCCCAAATTTCCACCACCGGAATAGCCGCGTTCAGGATGACCTTTTTCAGTTCTATCGTGTGATGGATCCCGGTAAGCACCACGCCATCGGGGCGGCGGGAAAGCAGTGTCGCCACCAATTCCGCTTCCGTTTGTTCGGTATATCCCGCCACGCACAGCAATATGTGATATCCGCGTCGGGCCAGTTCATCGCTCAGCGACTGGATGGTATCGACAAACATGTTGTTGTTAATTTGCGGCACGACGACAGCGATTAATTTACTCCGTCGCGACGCCAGACCACCGGCTAACGCGTTGGGTATGTAGCCTGTGACGCGAACCGCCTGCATGACTTTCTCAACCGTTTTGGGGCGAACCAGTTGTGGCGAATTCAATGCCCGGCTGACTGTCATCGGAGACAGCCCGGCGCTACGTGCTACATCTTCCAGCGTCGGCGCACGAGGTGATTTGGTTCTCTTCACGTCTGATGCCCCTGCAAAGATTGGCTGATTTATCCGCGCATTATTCATCATGCCTGCGGCTATTGCCAGCTTCGCATCAGGAAAGGCCGTAAATACAGTAGCTTATCAAGCTCAGTCATTACAAAATGATAGCGCCATCATTTTGTATTATGCATTTCCCCAGATATTTTTGGATCGTGATCCATTTTGCAATAAATCCTGCTTTTTATACGACATATGTGATCAAATATTCAAATCAACATCAACTTTCTGGATCCTGTGTTCGCTTAATAATAAAAATGTTAGCGCAATCATTTTGTGATTATCAGGAGAAAAAAAATGGCTTTAAGCGCGAATTCCGACGCCGTAACGTATGCAAAAGCGGCGAATACCAGAACTGCGGCAGAAACCGGCGATCGTATCGAATGGGTGAAGCTATCACTGGCTTTTCTACCGCTGGCGACGCCAGTGAGTGACGCGAAGGTACTGACCGGTCGCCAGAAACCTTTGACCGAAGTGGCAATCATCATTGCCGAAATCCGCAGTCGCGATGGCTTTGAAGGCGTTGGTTTTAGCTACTCCAAACGTGCTGGCGGCCAGGGTATTTATGCTCACGCCAAAGAGATAGCCGACAATCTACTGGGCGAAGACCCCAATGATATCGACAAAATATACACCAAGCTGCTGTGGGCCGGAGCCTCGGTGGGGCGTAGCGGGATGGCGGTACAGGCTATCTCCCCTATCGATATCGCCTTATGGGATATGAAGGCTAAACGTGCCGGTCTGCCACTGGCAAAACTGTTGGGCGCGCACCGCGACTCCGTTCAGTGTTACAACACCTCAGGGGGGTTCTTGCATACACCGCTCGATCAAGTGCTGAAAAATGTGGTGATTTCCCGCGAAAATGGCATTGGCGGTATTAAGTTGAAAGTCGGACAACCCAACTGCGCTGAGGATATTCGCCGCTTAACCGCAGTACGTGAAGCGCTTGGGGATGAGTTCCCGTTAATGGTTGACGCTAACCAGCAGTGGGATCGCGAAACGGCTATCCGCATGGGGCGTAAAATGGAACAGTTCAATCTTATCTGGATTGAAGAACCACTAGATGCTTACGACATCGAAGGCCACGCCCAGCTTGCTGCCGCGCTGGATACGCCTATCGCCACCGGGGAAATGCTGACCAGTTTCCGGGAACACGAGCAGTTGATTCTGGGCAATGCCAGCGATTTCGTTCAGCCAGATGCGCCGCGTGTCGGCGGTATCTCTCCTTTCCTGAAGATTATGGATCTGGCGGCGAAACACGGGCGTAAGCTGGCGCCGCACTTTGCGATGGAAGTACACCTGCACCTTTCCGCAGCGTATCCCCTGGAGCCGTGGCTGGAACATTTCGAGTGGCTGAACCCATTATTCAACGAGCAACTTGAGCTGCGCGATGGCCGCATGTGGATTTCCGATCGTCATGGTCTGGGTTTCACGCTCAGTGAACAAGCGCGCCGCTGGACACAATTAACATGTGAATTTGGCAAACGCCCTTAACCCGACTGGCGGGAATCCGTCCCGCCTCTCTTACCTTACAGGATGCATTCTGCCCTTATCTGAGGAGTAGATAATGAACACAATAATAAAGCGCACAAAAGTGCGTCATACCATTCTTATATTTTTATTTCTTGCTACCGTATTTAATTATGCGGATCGCGCAACTCTATCCGTAGTTGCCCCAATAATGAGTAAAGAATTAGGTTTTGATCCGGAAGCGATGGGCCTGGCCTTCTCCTCATTTGGTATCGCCTATGTCATTATGCAACTACCCGGTGGTTGGCTATTAGACCGCTACGGTTCACGACTGGTTTACGGTTGCGCATTGATTGGCTGGTCGTTAGTAACCATGTTTCAGGGAACGATCTATCTGTATGGCAGCCCATTAATTGTACTGGTTATTCTACGTCTGCTGATGGGCGCGATTGAAGCGCCTGCCTTTCCGGCGAACAGTCGTTTAAGCGTACAATGGTTTCCCAATAATGAACGAGGTTTCGTTACTTCAGTTTATCAGGCTGCGCAATATATCTCGCTGGGCATTATCACCCCGCTAATGACGATCATTCTGCATAATTTAAGCTGGCATTTTGTCTTCTATTATATTGGCGCTATTGGCGTGATGCTCGGTATATTCTGGTTAATGAAAGTCAAAGATCCGATGCACCATCCAAAAGTTAATCAAGCGGAAATTGACTATATTCGTAGCGGTGGTGGCGAGCCCTCTCTGGGCTGTAAAAAGGAGCCGCAGAAAATAACGTTCGCGCAGATTAAAACCGTCTGTGTTAACCGGATGATGATCGGTGTTTACATCGGGCAATTCTGCGTCACCTCTATCACCTGGTTCTTCCTGACCTGGTTCCCGACCTACCTGTACCAGGCGAAAGGCATGTCGATTCTGAAAGTCGGTTTTGTGGCCAGTATTCCAGCCATTGCCGGTTTTATTGGCGGCCTGCTCGGCGGCGTGTTCTCCGACTGGCTACTCAAACGCGGCTATAGCCTTACCGTCGCGCGGAAACTGCCTGTTATCTGCGGTATGTTGCTCTCTTGCGTAATTGTGATCGCCAACTACACCTCTTCAGAATTTGTGGTCATTGCGGCGATGAGTCTGGCCTTTTTTGCCAAAGGGTTTGGTAACCTGGGCTGGTGCGTACTCAGCGACACCTCGCCGAAGGAAGTTCTGGGTATTGCCGGCGGCGTATTTAACATGTGCGGCAATATGGCAAGCATCGTTACGCCGCTGGTCATCGGCGTGATTCTTGCCAATACTCAGTCGTTCGACTTTGCCATTTTATACGTTGGCTCGATGGGACTTATTGGTCTCATTTCATATCTGTTTATCGTCGGCCCGCTGGATCGCATCACGCTGACATCATCCGCAGCCTGATTGTCCACATTGCGAATTCTTCGCTCCGCTGTTCCGGGATTGCACTCCATCGGAACAGCGTTTTTTAGTTGTACCGCGCAATTCAGATGCCGTCGCCATACTCAAACGTATGGTGTATCCCGTTGAAATGCTGGTCCATATCCATCGACGGCTTATCGCTGCCCGGCTTGCCGACAATACGCGCCGGAACGCCTGCGGCGGTAGTGTGCGGCGGGACAGGCTGTAAAACGACGGAACCTGCGCCAATTTTCGCGCCGCGCCCCACCTCGATATTGCCGAGAATTTTCGCGCCCGCGCCAATCATCACGCCTTCGCGGATTTTAGGATGGCGATCGCCGCTCGTTTTCCCGGTACCGCCCAGGGTGACGGATTGCAGGATCGACACATCATCTTCAATAACCGCCGTCTCCCCCACCACAATACCGGTGGCATGGTCGAGCATAATCCCGCGGCCAATTTTCGCTGCCGGGTGAATATCCACCTGAAACGAGACCGAAACCTGATTTTGCAGGAAGATAGCCAGCGCGCGGCGACCTTTATTCCACAACCAGTGACCAATGCGGTAGGCCTGTAGCGCATGAAAGCCTTTCAGATATAACAGCGGCGTGGAGTATTTATCCACCGCCGGATCGCGAGTGCGCACGGCCTGAATATCGCAGGCTGCCGACGCGATCATTTCCGGGTCGGCGGCATAGGCTTCTTCAACTACTTCACGGATAGCGATAGCGGGCATGATGGGCGAAGCCAGTTTATTTGCCAGCATATAGCTCAGCGCACTGCCCAGATTTTCATGCTTGAGTAGCGTGGCGTGATAAAAACTGGCCAACATAGGCTCACAGTCAGCTAAAGCGCGGGCTTCAGCTTTAATATTCTTCCAGACGATTTCCAGTTCTTCACACGGCATGGCTTACTCCAGACGGGCAGAAAACGACCAACCCGTTCTGTGCGGGTTGGGTCGTTTATGCAAACAGTTCCTTACGGCTAGTGGCGACTCAGCTCTTCCTTGCGGGCGCGACCTAATAACGTTAATGCTGCCTCGCGCGCGTTTTTTCCGCAATACAATACTTGATAAATTTCCTCGGTTATTGGCATTTCAACACCAAAACGGTGCGCCAATTCACGAACTTCTTTCGTATTGCGATAGCCTTCGACCACCTGGCCAATCTTATCCTGCGCGCCTTTAACGTCCATGCCCTGGCCAAGCATCATGCCAAAACGACGGTTGCGCGACTGGTTGTCGGTACAGGTCAGCACCAGATCGCCTAAACCCGCCATCCCCATAAAGGTGGCGGGATCGGCACCAAGCGCTGCGCCAAGCCGCGACATTTCGGTCAGTCCACGCGTGATTAGCGCCGTGCGGGCGTTCGCGCCGAAGCCGATGCCGTCAGACATCCCCGCGCCAATCGCAATCACGTTTTTCACCGCGCCGCCAAGCTGCACGCCGATAAAATCCGCATTGATATAGACGCGAAAACTTTTTCCGCAGTGCAACAGTTGCTGGAGATCGTCGGCAAAGGTCTCATCGGTTGAGGCCAGCGAGATTGCCGTCGGCAAACCCGCCGCCAGCTCTTTAGCGAACGTCGGACCGGAAATCACCGCCAGCGGGATTTGATCGCCTAACGCCTCGCGAGCGACATCCTGCAACAGGCGCCCCGTTTCCGCTTCCAGGCCTTTGGTCGCCCATACCAGACGCGCATCCGGACGCATCAGCGGTTTAATCTGCCGCAGCACGTCGCTGAAAACATGGCTTGGCACCACCACCAGAATGTTACGACTGGCCGCCAGCGCGGTTGCTAAGTCGCTTTCCAGGTGTAACGTATCGGGAAAAGGCACATCGGGAAGGAACGCGACGTTGCAGCGATCGTGCTCCAGGGTCGCGATATGTTTTGGGTCGTGGCCCCACAGGACAACCTGGTGGCCGTTTCTCGCCAGAGTGATGGCAAGAGCGGTGCCGTACGAGCCGGCACCGATGACTGTCATTGACGCATTACTTTGGTTCATCAGGCATCCTGATGTTCTTCAGTACCTTCGCCAGCCTGCTGCTGCAAATAGTTCATGAACAGCGCATCAAAGTTGACCGGCGCAAGGTTCAGTTGCGGGAACGTACCGCGTGAAACCAGGCTGGTGATGCACTCGCGAGCATACGGGAACAGAATGTTCGGGCAGTATGCACCCAGGCAATGCGCCATCTGAGTACCTTCAATACCGCTGATGGAGAAAATACCGGCCTGCTGAACTTCGCACAGGAACGCGGTTTCTTCCCCCAGGGAAGCCGTTACGGTAACACGCAGCACAACTTCATAAACGTCATCCGCCAGTTGGGAAGATGCCGTATCAAGATCCAGTTTAACCTCTGGCTGCCAATCTTTCTGGAAAACATGCGGTGCGTTTGGCGCTTCGAAAGAAACATCCTTGGTATAGATACGTTGGATCTGGAAAGCCATTTCAGTGTTATTTTGTTCTGACATGTGTAAAACCCTTTAGTGTTGTCCTTAAATACTTGAGTACGCCTTAACGCAACAGCGGATCCAGTCCACCACGCGCATCCAGCGCATACAAGTCGTCACAACCGCCAATGTGCTGTGCATCAATAAAAATTTGCGGAACCGTCGTTCGGCCACTACGTTTGATCATCTCTTCACGCTTCACGGCGTCGCCGTCAATCGCAATTTCCTGGAAACTCACGCCCTTGCTGTTTAACAGCGCCTTTGCACGATGGCAAAACGGGCAGGTTGCTTTGGTGTAGATTTCAATATTGGCCATGACTTCGCTCCTGTTTTTTACCCGATGGATTTCATGTCGACGCAAAGGCAAGTCATTCCCCTTGCGCCATGAAAACGACGGGTAATCACTTACCGCGCACCAGAGGCAGATTCTCGCCGCTCCAGCCTGCTACGCCTTCTTTCAACACAAAGACCTTTTCAAAGCCGGCTTTTGTCAGCGCGTTAGCGGATTCCTGGCACTGCATACCAGAACCGTCGACCACGATAATCGGCTTGTCTTTGTGCTTTTCCAGTTCGCCAACATTGTTGGCTTTGATTTCGCTCGGCAGCAAATTGGTCGCGCCAGCGATATGGCCTTTACGGAAATCGTCACGTTGACGTAAATCCACAACAACGGCGTCCTCTTTGTTGATAAGGCGCGTGGCTTCGCCGCGTGTAATCACCTTAACTTTTGAAGTCAGACCTTTGAACGTGGTAAATAAAACCGCCACCAGTAACGCAATCCAGGCGATACTCAGTATGGGATGACGGCCAACAAATTGCATAATTTCTTGCATGGGGGGTAACAACTCCCGACGTAGTGATTAAAAAACCAGGAAAGGAGTATACCTGTGCAGTGGCGCAAATACAGCCAGAGCGTGCACTGGAATGCATTTTTGCGGGGCGCTACGAAAAAAAATCACGCTATTACTTGCCTTCTCACGCCAGCGCGATCCCTTTCTTTGATCTTCTGAGGCTATTTTATCGATTCAGCTGTAGTAAAATTACGCAATTATTTTGTCTATTGAGTATGAGGTTGTCGCAATGTCGGTTTCTAAAAAACCTATGGTACTGGTGATTCTGGATGGCTACGGCTACCGTGAAGAACAGCAGGATAACGCTATCTTAAACGCCAAAACCCCGGTGATGGATGCTCTGTGGGCAAAACGTCCGCATACCCTGATCGACGCATCCGGTCTGGAAGTGGGTCTGCCTGACCGCCAGATGGGCAACTCCGAAGTGGGCCACGTTAACCTGGGCGCAGGCCGCATCGTTTATCAGGACCTGACGCGTCTGGACGTTGAAATTAAAGAACGTACTTTCTTTGCTAACCCAGTCCTGACCAATGCGGTAGACCAGGCGAAAAACGCCGGTAAAGCGGTTCATATTATGGGTCTGCTGTCCGCGGGCGGCGTCCACAGCCACGAAGATCACATTATGGCGATGGTGGAGCTGGCCGCAGAGCGCGGCGCAGAAAAAATCTATCTGCACGCCTTCCTCGACGGTCGCGACACGCCGCCGCGCAGCGCTGAAGCCTCGCTGAAAAAATTCGAAGACAAATTCGCCGCGCTGGGTAAAGGCCGCGTGGCGTCTATCGTCGGTCGTTACTACGCTATGGACCGCGACAACCGTTGGGATCGCGTGGAAAAAGCGTATGATCTGATGACCCTAGCCCAGGGCGAATTCCAGGCGGATACCGCTGTGGCTGGCCTGCAGGCCGCTTACGCTCGTGATGAAAACGATGAGTTTGTCAAAGCGACCGTTATCCGCGCCGAGGGCCAGGCTGATGCGGCGATGGAAGACGGCGACACGCTGATTTTCATGAACTTCCGCGCTGACCGCGCGCGCGAAATTACCCGCGCTTTCGTTAACGCTGATTTCGACGGCTTTGCGCGTAAGAAAGTGGTTAATCTGAACTTCGTGATGCTGACCGAATACGCCGCCGACATCAAAACTGCCGTTGCCTACCCACCAGCGTCGCTGGCGAATACCTTTGGCGAATGGATGGCGAAAAACGACAAAACTCAGCTGCGTATTTCCGAAACGGAAAAATATGCGCACGTAACCTTTTTCTTTAACGGCGGCGTAGAAGAACCGTTTGCTGGTGAAGAGCGTATTCTGATCAACTCACCGAAAGTGGCCACTTATGACCTGCAACCGGAAATGAGCTCTGCAGAATTGACTGAAAAATTGGTCGCGGCGATCGAAAGCGGTAAGTACGACACCATCATTTGTAACTATCCAAACGGCGATATGGTCGGTCATACCGGCGTGATGGAAGCCGCCATCAAAGCGGTGGAAGCGTTGGATAACTGCATTGAACAGGTAACAAAAGCGGTTGAGTCCGTTGGTGGACAACTGTTGATTACCGCGGACCACGGCAACGCGGAGCAGATGCGCGATCCGGCGACCGGTCAGGCGCATACCGCCCACACCAACCTGCCGGTGCCGCTGATTTATGTCGGCGAGAAAAACGTGAAGGCGGTTGAAGGCGGCAAACTTTCAGACATTGCGCCTACCATGCTGTCGCTGATGGGGATGGAAATCCCGCAAGAGATGACTGGTAAGCCGCTGTTCATCGTGGAATAATCCCTCCCCATGAGGGGAAAGGCGATTAACACCATTCAACAGGCCGTGAAACTAAAAACGTTTTCAGTCAGGCCTTTGTTCTACGCCAGCGTACTTAGCGCTGGCGTATTGTTGTGTGCCTTTTCCGCCCACGCGGATGACCGTGATCAACTCAAATCTATTCAGGCCGATATCGCCGCGAAAGAACGCGACGTACGCCAGCAGCAGCAACAGCGCGCCAGCCTCCTGGCACAACTGAAAGCCCAGGAAGAGGCCATCTCGGCCGCAGCGCGTAAGCTGCGCGAAACGCAAAGCACTCTGGATCAGTTAAACGCGCAAATTGATGAGATGAACGCCTCAATTGCCAAACTGGAGCAGCAAAAAGCCAGCCAGGAGCGTAATCTTGCCGCGCAGTTGGACGCCGCTTTCCGCCAGGGCGAACACACCGGCATTCAGCTTATTCTTAGCGGAGAAGAAAGCCAGCGTGGGCAACGCCTGCAGGCCTACTTCGGCTATCTGAACCAGGCGCGCCAGGAGACTATCGCCGAGCTGAAACAGACTCGCGAACAGGTCGCCACGCAAAAAGCCGAGCTGGAAGAGAAGCAAAGCCAACAACAAACGTTGCTGTATGAGCAGCGCGCCCAGCAGGCGAAGCTGGAGCAGGCGCGTAATGAACGTAAGAAAACGCTTGCCGGACTGGAGTCGTCTATTCAGCAAGGCCAGCAACAGTTAAGCGAACTACGCGCCAACGAATCACGCCTACGCAACAGTATCGCGCGGGCGGAAGCGGCGGCCAAAGCGCGAGCGGAGCGTGAAGCCCGCGAAGCGCAGGCGGTACGCGATAAGCAGCAGGAAGCCTCGCGTAAAGGCAGCACCTATAAGCCGACGGAAAGCGAGCGTTCGCTAATGTCCCGCACCGGCGGTCTGGGCGCGCCACGCGGTCAGGCATACTGGCCGGTACGCGGCCCGATATTACATCGCTATGGCGAACGGCTGCAGGGTGAGCTACGTTGGAAGGGGATGGTGATCGGCGCGTCGGAAGGCACCGAGGTCAAAGCCATCGCCGACGGCAGGGTGATTCTGGCGGACTGGCTGCAAGGCTATGGCCTGGTGGTGGTCGTGGAGCATGGTAAAGGCGATATGAGCCTTTACGGCTATAACCAGAGCGCGCTGGTCAGCGTAGGCGCGCAGGTGCGCGCCGGACAACCTATCGCCCTTGTGGGCAGTAGCGGCGGTCAGGGCAGACCTTCGCTTTATTTCGAAATTCGTCGCCAGGGTCAGGCCGTCAATCCACAGCCGTGGTTGGGAAGATAAGTTTTGCCTCAGTTTCGTCGCTCCATTCTCACGCTGGCCACTTTGCTGGCGTTTGCACATCCCGTTTTCGCTGGCAAGCTCGCCATCGTGATTGATGATTTTGGCTATCGCCCGCATACGGAAAACCAGGTTCTGGCGCTGCCGCCAAACATCTCCGTCGCCGTACTGCCCAACGCGCCGCACGCGCGCGAAATGGCAACTAAAGCGCACAATAGCGGGCATGAGGTGTTAATCCATCTGCCGATGGCGCCGCTAAGCAAACAGCCGCTGGAGAAGGATACGCTGCGACCAGATATGAGCAGCGATGAGATCGAGCGCATTATCCGCGAGGCGGTAAACAACGTGCCGTATGCCGTCGGGCTTAATAACCACATGGGCAGCGCAATGACTTCCAGCCTGTTCGGTATGCAAAAAGTTATGCAGGCGCTGGAACATTACAATCTCTATTTTCTCGACAGCATGACGATTGGCAATAGCCAGGCGATGCGCGCGGCATCCGGTACGGGTGTGAAAGTGATCAAGCGCAAAGTGTTCCTCGACGATACGCAAAACGAGGCGGATATTCGCCGTCAGTTTAATCGCGCTATCGAACTGGCCCGTCGCAACGGTTCCGCTATCGCGATTGGTCATCCACATCCCGCAACGGTTCGCGTGCTGCAACAGATGGTTTATCGCCTGCCGGCGGATATCACCCTGGTACGTCCAGGCAGCCTGCTCAACGAACCGCAGGTAGATACGTCCCGACCTGGTGTGACGCCGCAGAAAATTGACGCGCCGCGCAATCCCTTTCGCGGCGTGAAGATGTGCAAGCCGAAAAAACCGCTGCAACCGGTCTACGCTACGCGCTTTTTCAGCGTCATCGGCGAGAGCATTACGCAAAGTTCCGTGGTTGTCTGGTTTCAGCATCAGTGGCAAGGCTGGGGGAAAATCGCCGCGCCTAAAAACGTGAGCGCTAAGACAGATTGAGCGCCTTACGGGCCATACGACGGTGCGACAAGGTTTTGTCGCGCCATTGCCACAGCCGGAAAGACCAGAGCAGCGTCTGATAAGCCGCTTTCGCGCTGCGGACGTTAGCCATCATCCGTCTATACATGCCAGAAGTAAAAATTTCGGCAATCATACGCTGGCGGGTCAAAATATCAGGCTCTTTACGTACCGCATGACAAACGCGTAACGCTTCCCAGGTAATTTGCTGGCGAAATTCCGGGTAAATCGGAATACGACGGGCATAATCACGATTGAGCTTTTCTAATAACCGCGTAATTTTAATATAATGCCGCTGATAATTAAGATTTTTATTGCCTTGTCTTTGCAAACGGCTTACCGAATTATCATGCAGGAAATATTTATATAATGATTGTTCGGTATAACGTACGCGCGTGGCATTAAACATAACTTCCGTCGACCATAATATGTCCTGATGATGTAGTCCGGGAACGAAAGTAATATTGTTATCGATAATCAGCGCACGTCGATAAACGCCCATCCAGACAACATGCGTCCAGCGCCGCGAGGCCAACGCCATACGCAACCAATCCGGTCCGCTTAATACCCCGGTGGAACGCAGACGATCGGTCGGAATAGATTGCCAGGCGTGCCCGGTTTTTCGGACGCACCAGTCCGCATTACACTGCGCAACGTCCAGATCATCGTTAAGCGCCATAGTCATCAGCGTTTCATACATCTTCGGGTAGACCTGGTCATCCGCATCGACAAAGGCGACATAATCGCCGGTCGCCGCTTGCAGGCCAAGATTACGGGCGACAGATGCGCCAGCATTGGCCTGATGAAGCAGTCGAACATGTGGGTAATGTTCCGCGTAATGTTTTGCTATCTCAACGGAATGATCCGTCGATCCATCATTCACAATAATAATTTCCAGCGCCGACCACGTTTGCGCGATTAACGACGCCATGCAAGCATTAAAATCCGCTCCCGCATTATATAACGGGATAATGATACTCACTTTGGTTTTACTATTTTTCATAACGATTACCAGAAAAACCTTAATTTACCCTGCCTTTATACTGTGGCTCTATTAAGAAACTATTAAGCCGCCATAATTAATTTTTACAGTAAAAAGCAAGCACAAAACTCAGAGTAGAGCGTGACGTTAGCGAGTAAAATAAGAGTAAAGCGCAATTACGAATGCTTGATGTCTATGACAATTCTTTACGGCTTTCCAGATTTTCCCTAACAAAAAAGGTTGGCGAATGACACCAACCTTTTACGATGAAACGTATATCAGACCCGATAAAATTATCGGGTCTCCATACATATTAATCCCAGCTCAGAATAACTTTTCCTGACTGGCCTGAACGCATGGCATCAAAACCTTTCTGGAAATCATCAATAGAGAAACGATGGGTGATAATCGGTGACAGATCCAGACCGGACTGGATCAGCGCCGCCATTTTGTACCACGTTTCGAACATCTCACGACCATAAATACCTTTAATGAACAAGCCTTTAAAGATGACTTTTGTCCAGTCGATAGACATATCTGATGGCGGAATCCCCAGCATCGCAATACGACCGCCGTGATTCATGGTGTCCAGCATGGTACGAAACGCCGGCGGCGCGCCGGACATCTCCAGACCCACATCGAACCCTTCGGTCATTCCCAGCTCCGCCATGACGTCGTTCAGGCTCTCTTTCGCGACGTTGACCGCGCGGGTGACGCCCATTTTGCGCGCCAGCTCCAGACGGTATTCATTGACGTCAGTAATCACCACATGACGCGCGCCAACATGTTTCGCCACCGCGGCGGCCATTACGCCGATTGGCCCCGCCCCCGATACCAGTACATCTTCGCCGACCAGATCGAAAGACAGCGCCGTATGCACCGCATTACCAAACGGGTCGAAAATAGAGGCTAAATCATCAGAAATGTTATCCGGGATTTTAAACGCATTGAATGCCGGGATGACCAGGTATTCCGCGAAGCAGCCGGGACGATTAACGCCTACGCCGGTGGTGTTGCGGCACAGGTGAGTACGACCGCCACGGCAGTTGCGACAATGACCACAGGTGATGTGACCTTCGCCGGAGACGCGATCGCCGATTTTAAAGCCTTTCACTTCCTGACCGATGCCGACCACTTCGCCGACATATTCATGCCCCACGACCATCGGAACCGGGATGGTTTTTTGCGACCAGTCATCCCAGTTATAGATGTGAACGTCAGTGCCGCAGATGGCTGTTTTACGGATTTTAATCAGCAAATCGTTATGGCCGACTTCCGGTTCCGGAACGTCGGTCATCCAGATGCCCTCTTCCGCTTTCAGTTTGGATAACGCTTTCATCTTACATCCTCAGGCAATCACGCCCAGTTGTTTACCAATACGCGTGAACGCGTCTACCGCACGCGTAATTTGCTCAGGCGTATGCGCCGCAGACATCTGGGTACGAATACGCGCCTGACCTTTTGGTACGACCGGATAGAAGAAACCGGTAACGTAAATGCCCTCTTTTTGCAGTTCGCGGGCAAATTTCTGCGCGACAACCGCATCTCCCAGCATTACCGGGATGATGGCGTGATCCGCGCCTGCCAGCGTAAATCCCGCGGCAGACATCTGCTCACGGAACTGCCGGGCGTTCGCCCACAAGCGATCGCGCAGTTCTGCGCCCGCTTCCACCATCTCTAACACTTTAATAGAAGCCGCCACGATCGCCGGCGCCAGGGAGTTGGAGAACAGATATGGGCGGGAACGCTGACGCAACCACTCAACGACCTCTTTACGCGCCGCGGTATAGCCGCCGGATGCGCCGCCTAACGCTTTGCCCAGCGTACCGGTAATAATATCTACGCGGCCCATTACGTCGCAGTATTCATGGGAACCACGACCGTTTTCGCCGACAAAGCCTACCGCGTGAGAATCATCAACCATCACCAGCGCATCGTATTTATCGGCCAGATCACAGACGCCTTTCAGATTGGCGATGACGCCATCCATTGAGAACACCCCGTCGGTGGCGATCAGGACATGACGCGCACCGGCTTCACGCGCCTCTTTCAGCCGCGCTTCCAGCTCTACCATATCGTTGTTGGCATAGCGATAGCGCTTCGCTTTACACAAACGCACGCCATCAATGATAGACGCGTGGTTCAGCGCGTCGGAAATAATAGCGTCTTCCGCGCCCAGCAACGTCTCAAACAAGCCGCCGTTAGCGTCGAAACAGGAGGAATACAGAATCGCATCTTCCATGCCGAGGAAGCTTGCCAGCTTTTGCTCCAGCGCTTTGTGGCTGTCCTGGGTGCCGCAGATAAAACGCACGGACGCCATACCGAAACCGTGGCTGTCCATGCCCGCTTTTGCGGCATTAATCAGCTCAGGGTGATTCGCCAGCCCGAGATAGTTATTGGCGCAAAAGTTAATAACGTGGCTTCCATCCGCCACGGTGATATCCGCCTGCTGCGCAGACGTAATAATGCGCTCTTCTTTAAACAATCCTTCCGCTCGGGCGGTTTCCAGATCGTTGGTTAACTGTTTGTAAAAATCCCCACGCATTGCGATTCTCCAGACTGGGCAAATTTCAGCACATATTACCCAAAGCGATACGTTGATACGAGATGACGCGTCATCACTTCTTTAAAATGCAGCATAAATCACGCGTATCCTCACGGGTTATCAGTGAATGGATGAATAGTGTTATGATAAGAGCATTCATGTCTGAGACAGTCTCTGACACCATAATTCAAAGGTTACAGTTATGATCATCGTTACCGGCGGCGCGGGCTTTATCGGCAGCAATATCGTTAAAGCCCTGAATGATAAAGGTATCACCGATATTCTGGTGGTGGATAACCTGAAAGACGGCACCAAGTTTGTAAACCTGGTGGATCTGAACATTGCTGACTATATGGATAAGGAAGATTTCCTGATCCAGATTATGTCCGGAGAAGAGCTCGGCGATATCGAAGCTATTTTCCATGAAGGCGCCTGCTCTTCCACCACCGAGTGGGACGGCAAGTATATGATGGATAATAACTATCAATACTCCAAAGAGCTGCTGCACTATTGTCTTGAGCGCGAAATCCCGTTCCTCTACGCCTCTTCTGCCGCCACCTATGGCGGTCGCACGTCTGACTTCATCGAATCGCGCGAATACGAAAAACCGCTTAACGTTTACGGCTATTCTAAATTCCTGTTTGATGAATACGTGCGCCAGATCCTGCCAGAAGCGAACTCGCAGATTGTCGGTTTCCGCTATTTCAACGTCTATGGACCACGTGAAGGCCATAAAGGCAGCATGGCAAGCGTGGCATTTCATCTGAATACACAGTTAAACAACGGCGAAAGCCCGAAACTGTTTGAAGGCAGCGAAAACTTCAAGCGCGACTTCGTTTACGTGGGCGATGTGGCCGCCGTTAACCTGTGGTTCCTGGAAAGCGGCAAGTCCGGCATCTTTAACCTGGGCACAGGCCGTGCGGAATCTTTCCAGGCCGTCGCCGACGCGACGCTGGCATACCATAAAAAAGGCAGCATTGAATACATTCCGTTCCCGGATAAGCTGAAAGGTCGCTATCAGGCGTTTACGCAGGCGGATTTAACCAATCTGCGCAACGCGGGCTACGACAAACCCTTTAAGACCGTCGCCGAAGGCGTCACGGAGTATATGGCCTGGCTGAACCGCGACGCGTAAGTATGAAAATTTTGGTCATTGGCCCGTCCTGGGTGGGCGACATGATGATGTCGCAAAGTCTCTATCGCACGCTTAAAGCGCGCTATCCCCAGGCGATAATCGACGTGATGGCGCCAGCCTGGTGCCGTCCATTGTTATCGCGTATGCCGGAAGTTAACGAGGCGATACCCATGCCGCTGGGCCACGGCGCGCTGGAAATCGGCGAGCGTCGCAGATTGGGCCATAGCCTGCGAGAGAAGCGCTACGATCGCGCCTGGGTGCTGCCAAATTCGTTTAAATCGGCGCTGATTCCTTTCTTTGCCAATATCCCGCACCGTACCGGCTGGCGCGGCGAAATGCGCTATGGCCTGCTGAACGATGCGCGCGTCCTTGATAAAGACGCCTGGCCACTGATGGTAGAGCGCTACGTGGCGCTGGCCTATGACAAGGGCGTGATGCGCACGGCGAAAGATCTGCCGCAGCCGCTACTCTGGCCACAGCTCCAGGTTAGCGAGGGTGAAAAGTCGCTGATGTGCAGCGACTTTTCACTATCTTCTGAACGTCCTCTGATCGGCTTTTGCCCCGGCGCGGAATTTGGCCCGGCAAAACGTTGGCCGCACTATCACTACGCCGAACTGGCAAAACAGCTCATTAACGAAGGGTATCAGGTCGTGCTGTTTGGCTCGGCAAAAGACCATGAGGCCGGAAATGAGATCCTGGCGGCGCTGAATAGCGAGCAGCAGGCATGGTGTCGCAACCTGGCGGGGGAAACCCAGCTGGAACAGGCCGTCATTCTGATAGCCGCCTGTAAAGCCATCGTCACCAACGATTCCGGACTGATGCACGTCGCGGCGGCGCTCGACCGCCCGCTGGTCGCCTTGTATGGCCCAAGTAGCCCGGATTTCACGCCACCGCTGTCTCATAAGGCCCGGGTGATTCGTCTCATTACGGGTTATCACAAAGTGCGTAAAGGCGATACGGCGCAAGGCTATCACCAGAGCCTGATCGATATCACGCCGCAGCGGGTTCTGGAAGAGCTTCATTCGCTGTTGTCGGAAGAGGGCGTTTAATGCGGGTTTTGATCGTTAAAACATCATCGATGGGCGACGTATTACATACCCTGCCTGCGCTTACCGACGCGCAACAGGCGATTCCGGGGATTCAATTTGATTGGGTTGTCGAAGAAGGGTTTGCGCAAATTCCGTCCTGGCACAGTGCTGTCGATCGCGTGATTCCCGTCGCTATTCGCCGTTGGCGCAAAGCCTGGTTTTCCGCGCCCATTAAAGCGGAACGCACAGCCTTTCATCGGGCGGTATGCGCATACCAATACGACGCTGTGATTGATGCGCAGGGGCTGGTAAAAAGCGCGGCGCTGGTGACGCGTCTGGCGCATGGGATAAAGCACGGTATGGACTGGAGTACCGCCCGCGAACCGCTGGCCAGCCTGTTCTATAACCGTAAACACCATATCGCAAAGCAACAACATGCGGTTGAACGGACGCGCGAGCTGTTCGCCAAAAGCCTGGGATACGATAAACCGCAGTCGCAGGGCGATTATGCCATCGCAAAACATTTTCTGCACTGCCAGCAGGCGGTCAGCGATCCATATGCGGTGTTTTTACACGCCACGACCCGCGATGATAAACACTGGCCGGAAGCAAACTGGCGCGAGCTTATCGGCCTGGTAGGCAACACCGGATTACGGATAAAACTTCCCTGGGGCGCGCCTCATGAGGAGGCCCGGGCTAAACGACTGGCCGAAGGCTTTGACTATGTGGATGTGTTACCACGCATGAGCCTGGAGGAGGTCGCCAGAGTGCTGGCTGGCGCAAAATTTGTCGTATCGGTTGATACCGGCCTGAGCCATCTCACCGCCGCGCTCGACAGACCGAATATTACGCTATATGGCCCAACGGACCCTGGGTTAATTGGAGGTTATGGGAAGAACCAAATGGCATGCTGCTCACCAGAACAGAACCTGGCGAATTTAGATGCCACAAGCGTATTTGGAAAGATTCATTAAAGAGACTCTGTCTCATCCCAAACCTATTGTGGAGAAAAGATGCTAACCACATCATTAACGTTAAATAAAGAGAAATGGAAGCCGATCTGGAATAAAGCGCTGGTTTTTCTTTTTGTTGCTACGTATTTTCTGGATGGTATTACGCGTTATAAACATTTGATAATCATACTTATGGTTATCACCGCGATTTATCAGGTCTCACGCTCACCGAAAAGTTTTTCTCCTCTTTTCAAAAATAGCGTATTTTATAGCGTCGCAGTATTATCATTAATCCTTGTTTATTCCATACTCATATCGCCAGATATGAAAGAAAGTTTCAAGGAATTTGAAAATACGGTACTGGAGGGTTTCTTATTATATACTTTATTAATCCCCGTACTATTAAAAGATGAAACAAAAGAAACGGTTGCGAAAATAGTACTTTTCTCCTTTTTAACAAGTTTAGGATTACGTTCGCTGGTAGAAATTGTCTTTTATATTCAGGACTATTCCAGGGGGGTGATGCCATTTACAAACTATGACCATCGACATATATCTGATTCAATGGTATTTCTGTTCCCGGCATTGTTGAATATCTGGCTATTCAGAAAAACATCGCTCAAACTCGCTTTCTTTGCGCTGAGCGCCGTCTACTTGTTCTTAATGTTAGGCACCTTGTCGCGGGGAGCATGGCTGGCAGTTTTAGTGGTGGGCGTTTTATGGGCGATTTTGAACCGCCAGTGGAAACTAATGGGAATTGGCGCTGCTATCCTGGTTATTGCTGGCGTTTTAGTTATCACTCAGCAAAGCCATAAACCGGATCAGGAGCGACTACTGTATAAATTACAGCAGACAGATAGCTCATATCGTTATACTAACGGAACCCAGGGCACCGCGTGGATACTGATTCAGGAAAACCCGATCAAGGGCTACGGCTATAGTAATGATGTTTATGATAGTGTTTATAATAAACGCGTTGTCGATTATCCAACGTGGACCTTTAAAGAATCTATCGGTCCGCATAATACCATTCTGTACATCTGGTTTAGTGCTGGCATATTGGGTCTGGCGAGCCTGGCCTATTTATATGGCGCTATCATCAGGGAAACAGCCAGCTCTACCTTCAGGAAAGTAGAGATAAGTCCCTACAATGCTCATCTCTTGCTATTTTTATCTTTCGTCGGTTTTTATATCGTTCGTGGTAATTTTGAACAGGTCGATATTGCTCAAATTGGTATCATTACCGGTTTTCTGCTGGCGCTAAGAAATAGATAAAAAAACGCGCTGATACTTATTACGGTATCAGCGCGTTTTCCATCATCAGGACTCAATCACTTATCAAACCAGTTTTTCATTTGTTCCTCGAAACGCTGCGCTACATTTTCCCAACTGTATTTTGAAAACACCAGGGATTTTGCTTTTTCGGCAATCTGGTGGCGTTCCTTATCAGCAAGCGCACGGTTAATATCATTAATTATACTGTCGCTCGACATAGGTTCTGCGAGGTGATAGCCCGTTATGCCATCTAACACAAATTCGCTAATCCCCCCTTTTTTGCTGGCAAGAACCGCTTTTCCTGCTGCCATCGCTTCTACAGCCACCATGCAAAATGCTTCTTCAACCTGAGATGGCACAATAACCAGATCGGCTATATGATAGAAGTTATGCATCTGGTCAGGAGATTGCCCCCCAGCCATAATACAATCAGTTCCAATCTCTTTTGCGGCGTCCAGTACTTTCTTTTGATACTCTGCTTTTTCACCCTTGCGGCTTGCATAAGGGTCGCCAACAACGACAAGTTTAATATTACTTTTTAAGGTACGTAATTTTTTGAACGCCTGCAAAAGCAACAGGATGCCTTTATCAGGCGAAATTCTCCCGGCATATAAGAGAACGGTGGCATCTTCCGCAATATTTAATTGCTGACGGAGGTTATTTTGTGGGTTTCTTTTATAAGTCTCAGCACAAAAACCATTAGGCACAATACTAACAGCAGCGGCGGGCAATCTTTCTTCATAAAACGCTTTAAGAAACTGACTGGGCACGATAATTTTTGCATCATTATCAGGCAGTTCTGGTTCAAATGCGTTATGCATGTGCATAACCAGTTTTGCATTTGGATTGCGCTCTCTGATCTGCCGATACAGTTTCATACTATTATGAATAACAATGACGCTATCTTCCTGGGTAGTCACTTTATCTCTAATATTAAGGACACGCTGGGAATAGGGTAGTGGGTCGAGACGAGTCCATTTCTGAAAAAGACGCTTATAAACTTTACTAAACCCAATGTAATGAATATCACAGTTATCGTTTATTTTATTATATTCAGGATAGCCAGCATTCTTTATACAAGCAATAGCACTCGGTATTGATAGTCGTTTTGCAACCTGGTAAATCCAGGTTTCTACCGCAGCCGCACCACGAGGAGGAATTGAAAATATAGGAGTAACAGTAAATATGATTTTTTTAATCATAATAGCTATAATCCAGAATAGTTAACTTTATAGAAAAAGAAATGTTATAGAAAAAGAAATGCGTGCCGAAGCAACGCAAAATAATGATTTATCTAGTGTCTAGACAATTTTATCGTAATATATTTCATCCTCAAGTTCCGAGGCTGTAATATATGGAATAACATCGTAATGAATTGCAGTATCATCTGATAAATTAAAGATATTTAAATCACTCACATTTTTTCTCATAAAAGTAAAAAATGGCAGTATTTTAAACAAGTCTTTACTAAGCTCAGATGGCATAGGGCTGGTAGATTCGTCATAGAAACGTGGGCAACTCCCTGTTAAGTCAAGCCCAGAACATATAATACGACCATACTTAAGGGAATAGGCAACTTGAATAGCGGTATAAGCAATAGTATGGCAAGAGCAATACCCGATGCTGATATCCTTGCAAAATCCAGCCAGTCGCCCTCTTTTCGAAAGAGGAACTGAAATAAGTAATGCTTTATGAACCCGCTTGAGGATATTAAATTTAATTTTCTTTAAAAAGCCCCCTTTTTCTCGGCGATAAAAGGAGCGAATAATTAAACAGTTTTCTTCAATATATTTTTGATCATCCACTGAAGCCTGTTCGTACACATCAAGATTGACGATAGTAAACTGACTGTTACGGCTAAAGTTATAAAAATCTTCGCGCCGGCGATGGAGGAAGCGAACATCCGTCAGAAGGTACAAAAATGGCTTGACGTTATTGTTTAGCAAATATTGAACAGAACCATTGACTGCAATGACATCTTTCATTCGTAACAAGGACAGCGGCGTCTTTCTGGACGTAGGACCAGAAAGAAAAATAATACAATCTTCAGCCGTTCTTTTCGCAATAAGTTGCAGAACATCGGCGTGAGTTATGAAGTTAACGCTGCCCATAAAAAACTCGTATGTTTATCATGCAACCTATAAATAAATGTTATATTCAATAACTAATATTACATCTCAAATTCTCTCAAGTATGTCATAACGCTGCAGCAAATAAAAGTCAGTCAGCCCCTTAAATTAAACCAAACGTGCTACATTGATCAGCGCTTTTCCTTACCCTTAATACGACGCAAGAAATTTCGAAGTTTTTTCTTATAAATCAATAAGTAAAATCCGATATCTCTCACATTATTTTTGATACCATAATGTCTTTCTAAATCAATACGATCCTTTGCTTTTCGTTGTCTGGAAGGTCTTTTTCCGGACAAATCGATAATTCTGATCTCATTGCCTTGCAGGATAAAGTTACCTTTATGGGGATCGCCCGAAACCATACCATGTTGATGCAGAGAATATATCGACTGTTTGATTTTCCCTCTCACCTCGTCAGAAATTTCTGGCATATCAACAAGTTCAATACCTTCAATATACTCAATTATCATCACGTATGTTTTTACATAGCGTAATGTTTTAATTTCCGCCAGCAGGTAAAAATCATTAAGCGCCGCAAACCCTTCACGCCGCACACGATCTGTCTGATGAAAAAGCTTTTCGTAGTAATCCCCTTTTACTAACGATTTAAAAAAGCGTTCAGTATTTTTTACTTTTGGGCTAAATACTTTGAGAATATATTTTCCGTAGTCTGTATTAATCAATACAACTTTTGTATCTTCTATATTACGGAAGACTTTAATAACCTGATGATTATAAGATAGAAAATCTTTGAATATCCCAATGTATTTTTCACCGTCTTTTTTGACAAAGACGGTATAGTTTTTAATCTTTTTTTCAATAATCATAATGGAGATTTAGGGAGGGGAATTATTTGTGGAAAAGTTTACGATAAAGATATGCGCTTCCAGCCAGCAGGCCTTTAAAATAATGGCCCTGCACGAGAAGATGTTTATATCGCTTCTTAAATTCGACTATGGTACGCGCATCTTTTGCAGGAGAATCTTTCCAGGGCGAGTTCAGTCGTGCATTTTTATAATAGATAACTGAAGGATAATTTGCCCAGGCATGCCATGGTTTTGTAGCGCCCGTATAATGAATTAAAACAGTATTATCATTAATTATATTGCTATATTTTTTATGTGACTTATCTTTCAACTCACTTTTGATAGTATAAATGGTATTATACGGTCGCGGTAGAAAAATGACTTTGTCCTGTAGGAGAATATTCAAAACATCCTGATCGGGATATTTAAAAGAGTCAGCTTCTTTACCTGCCAGAAGTAAAAATGCCTTTTCAGTTAAGGCATTCTCTTTCCATAATTTCAGGTTAACAAAAACCACGCCGGAGTTAAAATAACCACCTTGTAAATTAAATGCTCTTAATCTCTCATTTACCTTATTCTGGATGGAATCAACATCTTTTACGACCGCAGCAATCTTCTCTGTCAAATCAAGTTGTAGAAGATCTTGCAAAGATCCTTTGCATACAACATCGGCATCCAAATAAAGTAAGGTGTTTACCTTCTTGCTGAGATAATCGAAAGCAAATAAACGAAAATACATTGCTCTCGACCATACTTTAGTTTGAGGCAATACTTCAAGGCTTTCTACTTTAATAAGATAAAGAGAAATTTTTATGTGATGCTGTACGGCTAAACGCTCTATATATTTTACAAAACACGGAGAGTATGAGTCACAAATAATGTGAAAAGCGAGCGGGATATTATTGTTTAATACAACTGAAGCGATTGATACCCCCACACCATCAAGATAGTTTTCATCAACACCATAAGAAATGTTTAATACGTTATCATCATTATTATTATTACTTTCATCAAAAACTTTATATTCAGCTATTTCTATCTCAGGAAATGAATCCATTACATCACCTATGGGTTTTATTCAAGAAGTTTACGTTTAAAGTAGGCTATATAGTAATTTATACCCGAAGTATAATGCTTCTGATTAAACATATGCTTTGCCGCATAACGTAACTGATGGCTAGTGACTGGATTTAAAAGTGCACAATGAGACCACGGTGAGTTGCTCTTAGCCTGTAAAAAATATTGTGACACAGGGTAAGCCCCCCAACTATGCCAGGGCTTCGTTGGTCCGATATAATGAACAAATACAGTCTCAGCATCGACTGGATTAATAACTGAATCTTTTAATTCATAGTTAAGACTAAATTGTGTATTAAATTTTTTATCAACAAAACGCGCTTTATTCACTAACAATATATTTAATACATCCTGATCAAGGTGCGTTATGCGCTGTACTACCTCTGGATCTTTTAGCATTTCAATCGCTTTCTTAGAGATATTTTCTGCGGTCCAAAGAGGTATGTTAATTAAAATAAAACCGGCATTAAAATAGCCAGAAACCAGCCCAGGCGTTGCCAGGCTAACCGAGCGCTTAGTCCACCATTCCAACTCGCCTTCAGCAACGACAGCCGCAATCTCATTTTCAGCAAAATTAAGATCAATAAGTTCCAGAATACTCCCCTTACATGCAATATCTGCATCCAGATAAAGTACTCTATCTGTTTTATCTGAAAAATAATCGGCGATAATGAATCTAAAGTATGTTGCATAGGTCCAGTTTTTGGTACTGGGTAGCGATTTTAAGCGCTCACAGTCGATTAGGTAAACAACAATCTGCGTAGCGTACTGTTTTGCTAATGCCTCAAATCGCTGCTGGTCTTCAGAGTCAAAGAAATCGGTAAAAACATGGAAAGCTAACGCCTTCTCTGGGTTAGCAAGGAGAACCGATGCAATAGAGACACCACAGCCAAAAAGAAAGTTTTTATCAATCCCATAAGCTATATTAAATTTATCAGCATCACTATGTTGTGCATAGTTATAATCTAAAGTCTGTTGAATGACTTCTTCTTCAAAATATTTTCTGCTCATAGTGATCACTTTTGTAATTTCGAGAATATCGCATTATTAAAATTTTTAAAATATAGCACATCGTAAAATCTCTCAATCGTGCCGGGAATAATATCATGCTGATATTTTACTTCACCAGAAATAACGCGATTAAGGTGCCCTACAAAATCATCTATAGCCCCCGGGGTGTAAAGCTCACCATTCAAACCGGGTTTAATCATATCGCGCGGACCAGACATACAATCAGAACTAATACACGGAATTCCATATGACATTGCTTCCAGCAGGGTCATAGGGAATCCCTCAAATGCAGAGGTAAGTAGTAACGCGGTGACATTTTTTATTTTTTGCTGTACAACTTGCCACGGCGCGCTTTGCCAACCGTACCAGATCACACGCTGCTCAATACCAAGCTCCCGACTATAGGACTGGCACTTTTCAAAATCTGAGCCATCACCAATAATATGTAACTGCCATTCCCCTGTCGTACGAGCTAAGCCATCAAATAAATCTTTAACTCTTTTCTGCCCTTCAAATTTAAGACGCCCTACATAGAGAAATACAGCGGGTTTATCGCGCTCAGGCGGCGGCACAATGATTGTTTTAATAGAGACAGGATTATAAACGACGCTAATATCTTGCGCTGAGATACCCCGTGCCATCATCTGTTCTTTAATACCACTACTGATGGCCAGATGATAATCCGCGTACGTTATACATTCTGCATGTTTTTTATGGTCGAGCGAAAAATGCGGCCACGAGAAAATAGTAAAATGTTTACCACTTTTCTTTCGTGCTTTATTGGCATAAAGACATGAGATGACATCAATACATATCACAATATCCGGTGACGTTTCTTTCAGCCACTGACTAAAATTATAAACATGCTTAGCTCGACGAAGAAAACTTAATTTTATATTTGAGAATGATTGCGCATATTTAATCTCTTTTAGCCATGCTTTATCCATTTTGTCATTACGACAAAAGAAAAACATTTCACAGTTGATCTTCGGAGAGCTATTTTCAAACGTATGGATAACGTTGCTAATAACGGTTTCCATCCCTCCAAAACCGGATACCGCTTCGCCAATAAAAGCTATTTTCATATATACTCCAGAGTTAAAACCTTAATCTAAAGACTTTAGATATTAAATAGCAAAAATAGTAATATAACCCTATAGAGTAATTTTTACCTGACATCTCTCTTTTGGCTTTAAGGCGTATTCAATATCTTTATTATTTTCGATAATGGAATATATTGCCACACCTCCTGGCATTATAAAACCATGATCAAAGCAAAGAGCAATGTCCAGTCTTCTTCCAAAAAAATCATCATGTTGAATTATGTTTTTTTGGTTTGAAATATAACTTTTAATGTCAGACATTCTGTCTATCCTTGTCTCACTCATAAATTACTCACTGAGTGCATAATTATTATAATTACAGATTTTTTCTTATTGTTCTTTCTTTAATTCGAGCGGCTTTAACATCTGCCTGATGAATCAACCCCGATTCTTTTTGCAAAATCTCTCGCAGGGGGAGAGAGAAATACTCACGCATAAACCGGAATATATCTCGCTGAGTCAGGCCAATATTCATTGAAGAAAAATAAAGCCCAATTAAATCTTTGTCACGCCAGCGAAGGGGAACGCGCTGGCGTATCTGCGCGCGATGCAGGTCGATTACGGAGATTTTTAAATCCTCTTCGCGACCAGTGAAAGGTAAATGCAGAAGAAAGTGGCAAATATAACAGTCGCGATGGTTAATTCCCCCGGCGTGCATTTTACGTACCATAGTCGCAACACGCTTAATGATCATCCACTTCACCTGCGCGTCCGGTGGATTAACAGCCCAGTCAGCACAGTAGTCTTCAAGGCTAATGGTAGGCGTTAAATCTTCGGTGATAATAAATGATGTTCTGGTTAGCGGGTTTACGCCTTTTTCACCAAAACCAACGCCGTGCATCGTATCAACGCCCAGCTCATGTAGACGATGAATAGCGTGCCATTCTCTGTCAGCGCCCAGAACAGGCATACGTAACGAAATCAGGTTCTTCACAATTTCTTTCAGCGAAGTGCCTTTATGCCACTTCAGGAAGTAGCTTTTACCGTCCAGCTCAAACCGCAATGTTCGACGCGTCTCCAGCTCTCTGAACACTTCGCCCTGTAACGTTTTCACTTCCTCAAAAGCATCTTTACCGCGCCATAGTGTGGTTAACGGCGCTTTCAGCTCAACCATCTAAATCACCTGTAATAATATCCGCGGCCTTCTCCGGTAAGCTGTATAAATCCTGGGTATCAGCATAATACCGCGCATTTTCAGCCCAGGCGTTGCGTAAGGAAGGCTGTGTCAGCGCTTTGAGTAAAACCTCATTTAACGCATCCTGGCGAAAAGGTTCCGTCATCGCTTCGCCACAGTTTGCATCCACAATATAATGTGCATAACCGCACACCGCGGTTGTCAGCACCGGCAAACCAGCAGTAATGGCTTCCAGCAAAACAATACCAGCAGCTTCCTGATAGGCTGGGTGCAGTAAAAGGTCGGCTGCCGCCATTAACTCCGCGATATCATTACGTCCGGAGAAAAAATGTACATTCGTGCCGACGCCGCTTCTTTCAGCCAGTGCTGCAAACTTCTTCGGCTTATCCTGCCCGACAACATAGAGCACCGTATTTTGCCGTAAAGATTCGGGTAGCGATGCCAGCGCTTCAATAGAGCGATCCACACCTTTACGGGTAAAGTCAGACCCTACTTGCAACAGTAATTTTTGCTGTTCTGAGATACCATTTTTCTGACGATAAATTTGACGACTGTTCGGGATCTGTTGGCTATATTTTCTGTCCGGGTAAATCCCCGGAGGAAGAATCTGGAAACGCTCCGCTTCAGTCTGATAATGTTTTTGGAAGTCAGCAATCTGCTTATTCGTCAGCATTAATAGTTGTGTCTGCTTGCCGTGTTCAAACGTGGCGCGTTCAAAAGCAGCATAATGCCGATAGCGTGATGTCAGGCGATAGAAAAAACCTTTTTCCTGTGCGACTTTTTCGGCGTAACACACGTCTGCGGCGTAATACACATCAAGGCCTGGCATCTTATTGAACCCAACCACCCGATCGACAGGATGGTCGCGCAAATGGTGTTGCACCCAGGCATAATATTCTGCGTTACGACCGTGGTTCGTCCGGGATTTAACCGGCACGCGGATTAATTCAAAGTTATCCGGGCATTCCCCTTCCCATGACTGAGTATAAACACGAACCTGATGCCCTCGCGCCGCCACGGTTTGGGCAATGCGCATAAAATCACGCTGCAGACCGCCAAAAGGAAAATATTTATATAAGCAAAAGGCAACTCTCATAGCAGGCTGTCCAAATCTATGGTGCGTGCCTCATGCGGCAGCATTTTTTCCGTCGCGGCGATAACATCTTCAGCCGGAATCACGGAAAGGTATTTTTTATTGCGATCAAGCTCATGCCGTTCAGGCATCGGCTGATAATTTCCTGCCCAAAACTGAATGATGTCGTCGGTCCAGGGACGCCAGAACACATGATCCGTCGCGCCGAAAAGGCAAATGACCGGCGTTTTGACTGCTGCGGCAATATGACCAGGGGCCGAATCAACACCGATAAAGAGATCCGCATGGTCAATCAACGCGCCCAATTCAGGAAAGCGAGTTTTACCCGCCAGACCAGTAACCGGTTTTGTCTCACAGCCGCGTGCAATAGCATCCACGCAGGCCATCTCGTCTGCGGCCGGGCCTGACGTCAGTACAACTTGATAACCGCGGCGCTGCACGGCATCAATAACCTGCGAGAATTTATCATTATCCCAGCACTTAAATAGCTGCCGTGCCGTAGGCTGAATAACAACATATTGTCGGGCCACACCAAGTTGTTTGAGCTGTTGTCGCATGTTTTCCCAATGTTCCGGGCGATAGCTCATGGTGGTTTCCGTGACATACTGTTTTAGCGCTAACGGCTTTAGCGCGGATAATGTGCGCTCAACAGCATGTTCTCCCGCATAAGGTACTAAATGCGTAAAGCTTTTTTTCCATAAAGCAGACTGACGATTACCGAAATCCTGCGAGATTTTTATTTTTGCGTTTAAAAAACGCACAATAAGCGCCACGCTCCACTGATCGGTGAGATTGACGACCAGATCATACGAGTTAGCACGCAATTTTTTGATTAGCGATAGCGCGTTTTTGATCTTCTCTTTTGTTCCTGCGCCTTTGTTACTGATGCCGTAGAGTGCATTAATCTCCGGATTTTCCGACAATATCGGTATGGTGTTCTGGTAAAGAAGCACATCGATTTTTGCATCGGGATAATTCTGCTTCAGCGTACTGATGACAGGGGTGGTAAGTAACATGTCTCCATGAAAACGCATTTTTATAATCAGAATTCTTCGAAATGGCTTTTCCACAAGCGACTCTTTGGTTGAAATTGTCCGGATAAATAAGCAGAAAAAAGCACGCTACCGCCCCAGGCTTCACAGCAACCCGATGGCTAATACCGCACTCATTTTAGATGCGCTAGTGTAACACTTCTTTCGCAGCAATCCGATACGAATAATTTTTATACACAATCATTTTTTTAATCATAAATTCAAAGAGATATTAATTTATCCCTCTCTTTTGAATGGTCATTCCCATTGTCTGGGGCGACAAGGGCGGCAAATTTCAATGGATTGCGTAAAAATGCAAAAATAATGGGGTTCAGCGCCTGGAATCCTCGCTTCTGAGCCAATTTGGCGCAAAAATGGGAAAAGTAATGGTAAAGCCCAGGCTAAATACATAGAATCCCCAGCACATCCATAAGTCAGCTATTTACTATGCTCGAATTGCTTTACACCGCTCTTCTCTACCTTATTCAGCCTCTGATCTGGATACGGCTTTGGGTGCGTGGACGTAAAGCGCCGGCCTATCGTAAACGCTGGGGTGAACGCTACGGATTCTACCGCCGTCCGTTGAAACCGGGCGGAATCATGCTGCATTCCGTCTCGGTGGGCGAAACTCTGGCGGCCATCCCATTGGTCCGCGCTCTACGTCATCGCTATCCCGATCTGCCTATTACCGTAACGACCATGACGCCGACCGGCTCGGAGCGCGTCCAGTCCGCCTTTGGCAACGATGTTCAGCACGTTTACTTGCCTTATGATTTGCCCGATGCGCTCAATCGTTTCCTCAATAAGATTGATCCTAAGCTGGTATTGATCATGGAGACTGAGCTCTGGCCAAATCTGATTGCTGCGTTGCACAAACGTCATATTCCGCTGGTTATCGCTAATGCGCGGCTTTCCGCCCGCTCCGCCGCGGGTTATGCGAAGCTTGGCAAGTTTGTCCGTACGCTCTTGCGCCGTATCACCCTGATTGCCGCGCAAAACGAAGAAGATGGCGAACGCTTTGTGGCATTGGGCGCGAAGAACAATCAGGTCACGGTCACCGGCAGTCTGAAATTTGATATTTCAGTTACGCCACAACTGGCGGCTAAAGCCGTTACGCTACGTAGCCAGTGGGCGCCGCACCGTCCGGTCTGGATTGCCACCAGTACCCACGATGGCGAAGAGAGTATCGTTATCGCCGCTCACCAGGCGTTATTACATCAATTCCCGAATTTATTACTGATTCTGGTGCCCCGCCATCCGGAGCGTTTCCCGGATGCTATCAATCTTGTGCGTCAGGCAGGGTTAAGCTACATCACTCGCTCTTCGGGCGAAGTACCGTCCGCCAGCACCCAGGTCGTGGTAGGCGATACCATGGGCGAATTAATGTTGCTCTATGGCATTGCCGATCTCGCCTTTGTTGGTGGTTCGCTGGTTGAACGCGGCGGTCATAACCCGCTGGAGGCCGCCGCTCATGCGATTCCGGTACTGATGGGTCCGCATACCTTTAACTTTAAAGATATTTGCGCCCGTCTGGATCAGGCGAGCGGACTTATCACGATTACCGATGCGGCTACGCTGGCAAAAGAAGTTTCCTCTTTACTGACCGACGCTGATTATCGTAATTTCTACGGACGTCACGCAGTTGAAGTGCTGTATCAAAATCAGGGCGCGCTCCAGCGTCTGCTGCAACTGCTGGAACCTTATCTGCCACCGAAAACGCATTGAGGACTGTCATGCAAAAACGGGCGATTTATCCAGGTACGTTTGATCCGATTACTAACGGTCATCTCGATATTGTGACGCGCGCAACGCAGATGTTCGACCATGTCATTCTGGCCATCGCCGCCAGCCCCGGCAAGAAACCCATGTTCACCCTGGACGAACGTGTGGCGCTGGCGCAAAAAGCGACCGCACACCTGGGTAACGTAGAGGTGGTAGGCTTTAGCGACCTGATGGCCAATTTCGCCCGCGACAGACAGGCGAATATCCTGATTCGTGGTCTGCGCGCGGTGGCGGATTTTGAATATGAAATGCAGTTGGCGCATATGAATCGCCATCTGATGCCGCAACTGGAAAGCGTTTTCCTGATGCCGTCCAAAGAGTGGTCGTTTATTTCATCGTCGCTGGTCAAAGAAGTGGCGCGCCATCAGGGCGATGTGACCCACTTTCTGCCGGACAATGTGCATCAGGCGCTAATGGATAAGTTGAAATAAGTTTCCTACCTTGCCGGGCCTGGCATTTTACTTCTGACAGTGACGGCAATAGAACGTCGCGCGCTGTGCGTGTTTCGTTGCGACTATCGGCGTACCGCATACCCGACACGGCTCGCCTTTGCGCCCGTACACCTGCAACTCCTGGGCAAAATAGCCCGGCTTCCCATCGCTTTGCAGAAAATCCTTCAGCGTTGTCCCGCCTTGTTCAATAGAGCGCAGCAAAACGGCTTTAATCACCCGCGCCAGCAGGTCGCACTCCGCTGTCGAGAGTGACGACGCCAGGCGGTCAGGGTGAATACCAGCGGCAAACAGCGACTCGCTGGCGTAGATATTCCCCACGCCGACCACCAGCTTGTTATCCATCAGCCAGGGTTTAATCGCCGTCTTCTTCTTCGCGCATTTCTGCTGCAAATATTCGCCATTAAACTCATCGCTTAGCGGCTCCGGTCCCAGATGCGCCAGTACGTTATGCCCTTCCAGCTCTTTGGTCCATAACCAGGCGCCAAAGCGGCGAGGATCGGTATAACGTAGAATTTTGCCGTTGCTCATCACCAAATCGACATGGTCGTGCTTTTCCGCCGGCAGCGCTTCCGGCAGTATCCGCAAGCTTCCCGACATCCCCAGGTGAATAATTATCCAGCCGTCAGGCAGCTCCAGCAGTAGATATTTAGCACGACGCTGAACGCTAAGGACGGGTGTATCGCTCAGACGATAAATTTCATCTGAAACCGGCCAGCGCAGACGGCCGTTACGGATATGGGCGTGCAGGATAGTAGCGCCAACTAAATGGGGTTCAATACCCCGGCGGCTGGTTTCAACTTCGGGTAATTCAGGCATAACGTCTCCGGCTGTGTGGCAGGTCTCATTAATATGGGGACGGCCAGAAAACAAAAAACCCCGCCGAAGCGAGGTTTTTGTTACATCAAAGCGAGAATTATTTGATTTTCGCTTCTTTGTAGATCACGTGCTGACGGACAACTGGATCGAATTTTTTCAGTTCCAGTTTTTCCGGCTTAGTACGTTTGTTCTTCGTCGTGGTATAGAAGTGACCAGTACCAGCAGAAGAAACCAGCTTGATTTTCTCACGAATACCTTTAGCCATGATTTATTTCCTCTTAGTACTTAGTACTTTTCGCCACGGGCACGCAGTTCAGACAGAACTGTTTCGATGCCTTTTTTATCGATGATACGCATACCTTTAGCAGATACACGCAGGGTGACAAAACGCTTCTCGCTCTCAACCCAGAAACGGTGAGAGTGCAGGTTAGGCAGGAAACGGCGTTTAGTCGCGTTCAGTGCGTGGGAACGGTTGTTACCGGTCACCGGACGCTTGCCAGTAACTTGGCAGACTCGGGACATGTCTATTCTCCAAAAATCAAATTAGCTCGAGCTTCGTATGGGGTATCGGCGCCTCGTCAGGCTTTACAGCCTGGTCATCGCGCAGTTCTATTGAACTCTCGATTGCCAGGCCCAAATGCCAAACCCGAGATTCTCAAAGGTGGCGTAGTATACGCTGACCCGGCGATATGCTCAAGTCCCGAACAGACAAAGATCCCGATGGATCGCGCAAAGAATCTTAAATCCAGCCGCGTTCGGCAAAAGAAACGTACTCTCCGCGCCCAATTATCAGGTGATCGAGCACCCGGATATCCATAAACTGGCAACACTTTATCACGCGCTCAGTGATAAGTTTATCTGCTTTACTTGGCTCTGCGCAGCCTGAAGGGTGGTTATGCGCCAGAATGACCGCTGAAGCATTGAGTTTAATCGCTTCCCGAACAATCTCACGCGGATGCACCTCTACGTGGTTAAGCGTGCCGGAAAACAGGCGGCTGTGCTGAAGCACCCGGTGCTGGGCATCAAGGAAGATCACCAGAAAGATCTCACGCTCTTCGCCCGTCAGTTGGCTTTGCAGAAATTCCCGCGTCATTTCCGGACTCAGCAACGCACTTTCCTCATTCATGCGCACGCTGTAATAGCGCCTTGCCAGCTCAGCAATGCCTTTCAACTGCGCGAATTTCGCCAGGCCGATGCCGTTTACGCCGCGAAACTGCGCAAAGTCCGCCGACAGCAGGCCATACAGCGACCCAAAGTGCTGCAATATCTCTTTTGCCAACGTCATAACATCTTTTCCCGGCGTGCCGGTACGTAAAAAAAGCGCCAGCAACTCCACGTCGCTGAGGGAAGCAATGCCGGATCTGAGCATTTTTTCACGCGGTAATAATTCGTCCAACGTATCCATACGCGCACCTCCTTTTTTAAGGAAGCGGCATAGTGGCACAGCCTTTGGGAGAGATCGACGCCCCGATTTTGTTCTTGCGTAGCGCCTCGCAAAGTGGAGCGCAGGCAAAGACACGACGCCGTAGAGATTGTGATAAAATAGCCGCCTTTCAAAGTCACCCAACAGGAAAGACATGATGAGCCTGGCCGGTAAAAAAATTGTTCTCGGCGTTAGCGGCGGTATCGCTGCGTATAAAACGCCGGAACTGGTGCGCCGTTTACGTGAGCGCGGCGCTGACGTGCGCGTGGCAATGACCGAGGCGGCAAAAGCCTTTATTACCCCCCTGAGCTTACAGGCAGTGTCGGGTTATCCCGTATCCGACAGTCTGCTTGACCCTGCCGCCGAAGCCGCGATGGGGCATATCGAGTTGGGGAAATGGGCCAACCTGGTGATTCTTGCCCCCGCGACCGCCGATCTGATCGCCCGTGTAGCATCGGGTATGGCTAATGATTTAGTCTCCACCATTTGCCTGGCGACGCCAGCCCCGGTGGCCGTGCTTCCGGCCATGAACCAACAGATGTACCGCGCTGCCGCCACGCAACATAATCTGGAGGTGCTCGCCTCTCGCGGCCTGTTCATTTGGGGGCCGGATAGCGGCAGTCAGGCGTGCGGCGACGTAGGCCCAGGCCGAATGCTGGACCCATTAGTTATCGTTGATAAGGCCGCCGCGCATTTCGCCGCCGTCAACGATCTGCGACATCTTAATATCATGATTACGGCAGGCCCGACGCGCGAACCGCTCGACCCGGTGCGTTATATTTCCAACCACAGCTCCGGTAAAATGGGCTTCGCTATTGCGGCGGCCGCCGCGCGTCGCGGCGCAAATGTCACGCTGGTCTCCGGTCCCGTTTCGTTACCGACGCCGCCTTTTGTAAAACGGGTTGATGTCATAACCGCGCTGGACATGGAAGCCGCTGTTCAGGCCGCCGTTCAACAGCAGCATATTTTCATTAGCTGCGCCGCCGTGGCTGACTATCGCGCAGAGACTATCGCCAGTGAAAAAATCAAAAAACAGGCGGCGCAAGGTGATGAATTACTAATAAAAATGGTCAAAAACCCGGACATTGTCGCCGGGGTGGCCGCACTCAGTGACAATCGCCCCTACGTTGTTGGGTTTGCCGCGGAAACGAATAATGTGGAAGAATACGCCCGGCAAAAACGTATCCGCAAGAACCTTGACCTGATTTGTGCAAATGATGTTTCTCTTTCAAATCAGGGATTTAATAGCGATAAAAACGCTTTACACCTTTTCTGGCAGGATGGAGATAAAGTCTTACCGCTTGAGCGAAAAGAACTCCTGGGCCAATTATTACTCGACGAGATCGTGACCCGTTATGATGAAAAAAATCGACGTTAAGATTCTGGACCCGCGTGTTGGTCAGCAGTTTCCGCTGCCGACTTATGCTACTTCTGGTTCTGCCGGGCTTGACCTGCGCGCCTGTCTCGACGACGCCGTAGAACTGGCGCCTGGCGCAACGACGTTGGTGCCTACCGGACTGGCCATTCATATCGCCGATCCATCACTGGCGGCAGTCATGTTGCCGCGTTCGGGCCTGGGCCATAAACATGGTATCGTGCTGGGCAACCTGGTCGGGCTGATTGATTCCGATTATCAGGGGCAACTGATGGTTTCGATCTGGAACCGTGGTCAGGACAGTTTTACCATTGAACCGGGCGAACGTATCGCGCAAATGGTGTTTGTTCCGGTCGTTCAGGCCGAATTTAATCTGGTGGAAGCATTTGACGCCACCGAACGTGGCGAGGGCGGCTTCGGTCATTCTGGCCGTAAGTAAATTTTACGCATCCCCATAACGTCATAATACTGCCGCAAGCGCTGAGTTTGCGGTTATAGCGTGGGTGCTCGCCTGGCAAGTGCTTATTTTCAGGGGTATTTTGTAACATGGCAGAAAAACAAACTGCGAAAAGGAATCGTCGCGAAGAAATACTTCAGTCACTGGCGCTGATGCTTGAATCCAGCGATGGAAGCCAACGCATCACGACGGCAAAACTGGCGGCCTCGGTCGGCGTTTCCGAAGCGGCGCTATACCGCCATTTTCCCAGCAAGACCCGCATGTTCGATAGCCTGATTGAGTTTATCGAAGATAGTCTGATTACCCGTATCAATCTGATTTTAAAAGATGAAAAAAACACCAGCACGCGTTTGCGCCTGATTGTGTTGCTGATTCTGGGTTTTGGCGAACGCAACCCTGGCCTGACGCGCATTCTTACCGGGCACGCGCTGATGTTTGAACAGGATCGCCTGCAGGGGCGCATTAATCAGCTTTTTGAACGCATCGAAGCGCAGCTCCGCCAGGTGCTACGAGAAAAAAGAATGCGTGAAGGCGAAGGCTACACGACGGATGAAAATCTGCTGGCAAGCCAGCTGTTAGCCTTCTGTGAAGGTATGCTTTCACGGTTCGTGCGTAGCGAATTTAAATACCGCCCAACGGACGATTTCGACGCCCGCTGGCCGCTCATTGCCGCTCAGCTACAGTAACGCTGACTGGATAGTGGCTCACGCCTTATCCAGGCGACAGAAACATAGGCCCGGTAAAGCGCCACCGGGCAATTCGCTTACACGCCAAATTCTTCCCGGTATGCTCGCACAGCCGCCAGATGCTCAGCCATATCAGGTTTTTCTTCCAGATAGGCAATCAGGTCTTTCAGCGTAATGATGGAGATAACCTTACAGCCATAGTCGCGCTCCACTTCCTGAATCGCGGAAATCTCGCCGCGGCCACGTTCCTGACGATCCAACGAAATCAGTACGCCAGCCAGCGTAGCCCCGTGCGCCTGAATAATCTCCATCGACTCGCGAATCGCCGTACCTGCGGTAATCACGTCATCCACCAGCATCACGCGGCCCTGTAGCGCGCTGCCCACCAGACTCCCGCCTTCGCCATGATCTTTTGCCTCTTTGCGGTTAAAGCAGTACGGCAGGTCTTTATCGTGATGTTCCGCCAGCGCAACCGCCGTCGTCGTCGCGATCGGAATACCTTTGTACGCGGGGCCAAACAGCAGATCAAATTCAATACCGGAATCCACCAGCGCTTCGGCATAAAAACGGCCTAACAACGCCAGGTCGCGCCCGGTATTAAACAGCCCGGCGTTGAAGAAATAGGGGCTTTTGCGCCCGGATTTCAGCGTAAACTCGCCAAACTTTAGTACCTGCTTGTTAAGCGCAAACTCAATAAACTGGCGCTGATACGGTTTCATGGATTCGCTCCTTTTCTTACTTTCATCATTTACGAAATTTACGGACAAAAAAAAGGCGACTTTTCAGTCGCCTTAAAATCAATTTTCTAACGCCGCCTTCTGCGTCGCCACAATGGATTCAATTCCCCCTCGGGCCAGCGCCAACAAAGTGAGAAGTTCTTCATGGCTGAACGGCTCGCCTTCCGCGGTACCCTGTACTTCAATAATGCGGCCGTCTTCAGTCATCACGACGTTCATGTCGGTTTCTGCGGCGGAATCTTCAACATATTCCAGATCGCAGATCGCTTCGCCGTTAACGATGCCTACGGAAACCGCCGCCACCATGCCTTTCATCGGGTTGGTTTTCAGCTTACCGTTGGCAACCAATTTATTCAGCGCATCCGCCAACGCCACGCAGGCGCCGGTAATAGACGCTGTACGCGTACCGCCATCGGCCTGGATTACATCGCAGTCCAGCGTAATGGTAAATTCGCCGAGCGTTTTCAGATCGACCGCCGCACGCAGCGCACGCGCGATCAAACGCTGAATTTCCATAGTACGGCCGCCCTGCTTACCCTTTGCTGCTTCACGCGCATTACGGGTATGGGTAGCGCGAGGCAACATGCCATACTCTGCGGTGATCCACCCCTGGCCTTGTCCTTTCAGAAAACGTGGGACGCCTTCTTCAATGGAGGCGGTGCACAACACTTTGGTATCTCCAAATTCGACCAGTACCGAGCCTTCAGCGTGTTTTGTATAGTTACGGGTCAGGGTTACGGGACGCACCTGATTAGCGCTACGGCCTGCTGGACGCATATTGAGATCTCCGGCTTAAAACGAATGTGGCTGCGCATTATACGGACTTCCGATGGTTATTCCTATCCTGACAAGGCATGGATAGCTATAATCCCCTCATCTCTCCTTTAAAAACGGGAACATCTATGATCCGCAGTATGACCGCCTACGCCCGGCGTGAAATCAAGGGTGAATGGGGTAGCGCGACCTGGGAAATGCGCTCGGTAAACCAGCGTTATCTGGAAACTTACTTTCGTCTGCCGGAACAGTTCCGTAGTCTTGAACCCGTCGTGCGCGAACGCATTCGTACACGCCTGACGCGCGGCAAAGTCGAATGTATGCTGCGTTTTGAACCCGATGCCAGCGCGCAAGGCGAGCTTATTCTGAATGAAAAGCTCGCGAAACAATTAGTTAGCGCCGCAAACTGGGTCAAAATGCAGAGCGACGAAGGGGAAATCAATCCGGTTGATATTTTACGCTGGCCAGGTGTCATGGCGGCGCAAGAGCAGGATCTGGACGCGATTGCCGCAGAAATTTTAGCCGCGCTGGACGGTACGCTGGATGACTTTATCGTCGCGCGCGAAACGGAAGGCCAGGCGCTGAAAGCTCTGATTGAACAACGTCTGGAAGGCGTCAGCGCCGAAGTAGCGAAAGTCCGCGCGCATATGCCGGAAATCCTGCAATGGCAGCGTGAGCGCCTGGTCGCGAAGCTGGAAGATGCTCAGGTTCAGTTGGAAAACAACCGTCTGGAGCAAGAGCTGGTGATGATGGCGCAGCGCATTGATGTGGCGGAAGAGCTGGATCGTCTGGAAGCGCACGTCAAAGAGACTTACAACATTCTGAAGAAAAAAGAGGCGGTAGGTCGCCGTCTGGACTTCATGATGCAAGAATTTAACCGTGAGTCGAACACCCTGGCCTCCAAATCCATCAACGCTGATGTAACTAACTCCGCTATTGAATTAAAAGTGTTGATCGAGCAAATGCGCGAGCAGATCCAGAATATTGAATAATTCTGGCGCTCAATATGTCACAGAGCCCGCCTTATGCGGGCTCTCGCGTTTATCGGTAGTACGTTTTTAATTTCCGGCGAATAGCGTCGATAAGGCGCCGCTTCCACTCTACCGTTGAAGCCCGATACTGCATAAAAATAGCGCCTTCCGCCTGCTCCCCGGCAAGCGGCAGGACAAAAAGACCGCGCTTATCGGATAAATTTTCATACCAGGGGCGCGGTACAATCGCCATTAGCGGCGCCGACTGGACAGCAGGCGCCAGTTGACTGTAATCATGACAAACAAACGCCAGCGGACGTTCAAACCCGGCACGAGCCTGCTGCCTGTCCAGTTCGTTGTTCTCTTTTGTCCACGGCAAACAGTAAATGTGTTGATAATGCTGTAGATCAGCAAAATTCAACGCTGTGGCATTCTCCAGACGTGAACGCAATGGCGCGCCATAAACCGCGATCAAACGCGTAGTCCCCACCCGCTCGTAATGCAGAGCGCTGACCTGCTTTTGATGGTCGCCAATTGCCAGCACCAAATCAACCGAGCTATCCAACAGTTCATCACGCCAGGGTCGGCGGGCAAAAGGAAGGCACTCGATCACCGCCTGATGAAGATGACCTTTCTCTGCGAGAACGGGCGTAAGCAGCGCGTTCAATGCGGGAGGAAGTACCACCCGGAAACAACGGGAGCCGTTCTCTTTATCGCCAAACAGCTCCTCATTAAGCGAAACAAATACAGGCGCCAATTTGTCACGCAGCGCCTGCGCATAAGGCGTAGCAATCTGGCGGTTCCCTTCCCGTCGAAACAACGGATCGTTTAGCGCATCGCGCAATCTCATTAGCGCATGACTTACCGCAGAAGGCGACAAAGCCAGCTTTTGCGCCGTTTTCCCCGTAGAGCTCGTCTCCAGCAGCACATAGAGTACTTTTAACAGGTTCATATCCATTTGCAGCAAGTTCATTAAACGTCTCTCTTATTGAACCTGGCTAAATTACTGCCAGGTATACTGCGGGCGCTTCAATCAGGAGAACATTATGAATCGCTATGCATTATTCTTTGTATGTATATTTTCAACATCAGCACTTCCTGCCATGGCGGCATTAGATCCTTCACAACCGTTATCACCCGCGCCTCCGTTATCACTGTTTAAAGCGTGGGCTAAGCCTATAAAGCCGTTTCAAATCACAGAAGGCGTGTGGTATGTCGGCACGAAAAATCTCTCTTCTATTCTGCTGACCACTCCGGCAGGGCATATTCTTATTGATGCGGGGTTGGATGAAAGCGCACCGCAAATTAAAGCGAATATTGAAGCGGCAGGATTCCGCCTCACAGACGTGCGCTATCTGTTGAATAGCCATGCGCGGCTGGATCAAGCGGGGGGCATGGCACGTTTGAAAGCGTGGAGCGGCGCACAATTGGTCGCCAGCCAACCCAACGCCGATCAGATGGCGAGGGGTGGACGACAGGATTTTGCGCTTGGCGATGCGCTCCCCTTTCCGCCCGTCACCACCGATAAAATTATCCACAACCAGGAAAGCATCAGCCTCGGAGGGATAACCGTGACAGCACTATTCACGCCTGGACATCTGCCCGGCTCAACTTCCTGGCGCGTAACGCTCCGCAACGGCAAGACGCTAATTTACGCAGATAGTCTCGCCACGCCCGACTATCTGCTGATTAACAACAAAAATTACCCTGACCTGGTTACTGATATTCAGAGCAGCTTTAAGACACTGGCCGCCCAGCATGTTGATATCTTTATTGCCAACAAAGGTGACCGCTTCGGGCTACTGGAGAAACGACAGCAACTTCGCAACGGCGATACACAGGCATTCTTTGATTCCAATGGCTTGCAACAGTATGTGGAACGCTCGCGCCAGCGCTTCATCACACAACTTACCGCACAGCAGCCATAATGAAATAACTCACCGGCGGCGCGTCCAGGGCGCCGTTCTTTTAAATTATCTAAGTCAAAACAGAAAAACCTCGCATACAATAAACCACAAAAATGATGTTCAATTTATTGATATTTATAATAAATAATTATTAATTATAAATTTAAAATCATTACTAAAATTTATTAATCGTGTAATGCCTTAGAAAATCTCAATCGTGATACAGCGCACAAATCGTTAATCTTCGCCCCCAGTAAATTAGGGGGAAATCATGCTGTTGCACGTTCTTTATTTAATTGGCATCACTGCCGAGGCCATGACGGGCGCACTCGCTGCGGGTCGTCGTCGCATGGATACATTCGGCGTAATTATTATTGCTACCGCCACCGCCATTGGTGGAGGCTCGGTTCGCGACATTCTGCTCGGTCACTATCCGCTGGGTTGGGTGAAGCATCCCGAATATGTCATTATTGTGGCGACTGCCGCTGTATTGACCACCATTGTTGCCCCCGTCATGCCCTATTTACGCAAGCTTTTCCTGGTACTTGACGCGCTGGGGTTGGTGGTTTTCTCTATTATTGGCGCTCAGATAGCCCTTGATATGGGCGAAGGGCCAATTATCGCCGTGGTAGCCGCCGTCACTACCGGCGTCTTTGGCGGCGTGCTCCGCGATATGTTCTGCAAACGCATTCCACTGGTGTTTCAAAAAGAGCTATATGCCGGCATTTCGTTCGCCTCGGCGGTGCTCTATATTGCGCTGCAACATTACGTCATGAATCCGGATGTCGTCGTTATCTCTACGCTACTGTTTGGCTTTACAGCAAGGTTATTAGCGCTACGTCTTAAACTTGGCCTGCCGGTATTTTATTACCGCCATGAAGGGCACTAAGACCCAAATCCGGGAATATGCTGAGCAGCCAGCCATCTGCTCAGCGTTTTGATCTGCGGATTATCCCGCCAGTCGATAACTCTCCCGGCACGGCGCTCGCCCGTCGCTGGCAACTGCCGCCAGTGTTGCTCTGTTCGCATTAATAACTGCTCCCATGAGCGATCGCCGCTGGCCTGTAATGCGGCCTGCGTTAAGGGGATATCCATCGCCATGATCCAGCGGGTAAACGGCTGCCGGCGCGCCAGGTTAAATTGCCGCCATATCTGCTCGCTTTTTCCTTTAGCAAAGCCTGGCGTGTTGGCTATTTGCGCTGACGTCAGGGCAAGCCAGGAGAAGATATGCTCAAAGCGATGCGTCTGATGCAAGGCCCGCCAGCTGGCTTCGCCCATTCCGTCCAGACCCAACGCCGACCGTGACCCCAGCCATACCAGCCTGGAGATAAACTGTTCCTGACACGTTTCCGACGCGTAAAAGCAGGTCAGCGAGTTGAAATGGCTATCAGGCGGTACAGGCTTACTCCGCTCACGACTCCGCCAGACGACCTCATCAAGCCGGGGAATGCCTTGCCCCGCCAGACTCACCAGGATCTGATCGCCCGGCGCGATATCCCACGCTTCCCAACGCTTCACAGAACCGATATTGACCCGCTGAACCCGCTTATCATCCAATATAACGGGGACAAGCGACGCTACTACGGTAATTTTGCCGCTTTTCCCCACCGAGAACTGAATAGCGCTCACTTGCGCGACCTGCGCTACTGGCGGATATTTCCATGCTGCCAGCCAGTCGCCCTGCCCGGGTCGCCAGTATTGTGACGCGGGTTCTTTAGCCATGCGTATCACTACGCCATCCGTCACAAAGGGTAATGCTGACGTCAGCCATGACTGGCGCGCCCGCTCGACCTCGCTGGCATCTTTTACCGCCAGGGTATATTTATTCGTCAGACTGAATCCAGCCTTAGCAAGTTGGCTTAATCTTTCGGGCATATTTGCCGGACCGTCCGGCCACGCCCAAATAAAAATACCCAACGAATTTAGCGCGGAGGCGTTATCCTGGCGCATTAACATTCCTGCGACTTTCGAGCGCGCATTCATCCCGCCCATCCGTTGCTGGATATGCCCCTCGCGCTGTAGAAAGATTTCGCCCTGCAACACCGCGTTAGCTAGCGCGCCTTGTGTTGTCTGCGGTATAGAGGGGATCAGGCGAATTTTTGGCGTCCAGTCCTCGCCTTGTAGTCCGTTACCCCGGCTGATAGCCCTGGTCAGTTTACCGTTTTGATAAACCAGCGTTACCGCTACGCCATCCACTTTTGGCTGTACCCAAAGCTCGCTGCGCCCGCGCATCCACTGTTCTACCGCCTGTCGGTCCGCGAGTTTACGTACGCCCGTGTGCGCAACAGGGTGCATTGTTGTACCGTTTAACGGCGGTGAAACCGGAGTAGATGAAACATCCTGACCAACACAGCGTTGCCACTGAACCAGCCTTGCGCTGAGTTGGTCGTACACACTATCGTCAACCGCGCTAACCCCTTGTTTCCAGTAGATGTCATTCCAGTCAGCGAGCTGTTGCTGTAAACGGGCGATTTCTTCAGCGGCCCTTGCTGGCGGCCAGGCCGGGCAAAGCGCCCCACTCTGCGAATGCCACAATAAAATTCCCCACGCCATACTTTTCCATAATCTCATCACGACCTCCTGCGCACATTGCCCGGCAGGTATAGCGCTTTAGTGAATAAAAACCGACAGGTAAAAATGCATCATCCGAGCCGCTTTCCAGATTTTTTGGTGGGTTGCTGCAACGACGCGATAAAAGCGGAAAAAGGGACGCAAAATGCAATAATCTGGCGCAAAAAGTGTGACAAAGACTACGTCGCATAACGGCGATGTGTATAATAAGCCCGTATCAAGGCTCTATTTCGATAATCACAGACGTAAGATACTCATGGCTCAAGGTACGCTTTATATTGTTTCTGCCCCCAGTGGCGCGGGTAAATCCAGCCTGATTCAGGCTTTATTAAAAACCCAACCGTTGTACGACACTCAGGTTTCCGTTTCACATACCACGCGCGCGCCGCGTCCGGGTGAAGTGCACGGTGAGCACTATTTCTTTGTAAATCATGATGAGTTTAAAACCATGATTGGCAGGGAGGCGTTTCTGGAGCACGCGGAAGTGTTTGGCAATTACTACGGCACTTCGCGCGAAACCATTGAGCAAGTGCTGGCAACCGGCGTTGATGTTTTTCTGGATATCGACTGGCAGGGCGCCCAGCAAATTCGCGAAAAGATGCCGCAAGCACGCAGCATTTTTATTTTGCCGCCATCAAAGATCGAATTGGATCGCCGTTTACGCGGCCGCGGGCAAGATAGCGAAGAAGTCATTGCCAAACGAATGGCGCAAGCGGTTGCAGAAATGAGCCATTACGCCGAATATGATTATCTTATTGTGAATGACGACTTTGATACCGCGTTAAGCGACTTGAAAACCATCATTCGCGCTGAACGTCTGCGTATGAGCCGCCAAAAGCAGCGTCATGACGCTTTAATCAGCAAATTGTTGGCAGACTGAACCCACTTTCAGTATCATGCCCAGTCATTTCTTCACCTGTGGAGCATTTTAAGTATGGCACGCGTAACTGTTCAGGACGCTGTAGAGAAAATTGGTAACCGTTTTGACCTGGTACTGGTCGCCGCGCGTCGCGCTCGTCAGATGCAGGTAGGCGGAAAGGATCCGCTGGTACCGGAAGAAAACGATAAAACTACCGTTATCGCGCTGCGCGAAATCGAAGAAGGTCTGATTAACAACCAGATCCTTGACGTCCGCGAGCGCCAGGAACAGCAAGAGCAGGAAGCCGCTGAATTACAAGCCGTTACCGCTATTGCTGAAGGTCGTCGTTAATCACAAAGCGGGTCGCCCTTGTATCTGTTTGAAAGCCTGAATCAACTGATTCAAACCTACCTGCCGGAAGACCAGATTAAGCGTCTTCGGCAGGCGTATCTCGTTGCACGTGACGCTCACGAGGGCCAGACACGTTCAAGCGGTGAACCCTATATCACGCACCCGGTAGCGGTGGCCTGTATTCTGGCCGAGATGAAACTCGACTACGAAACGCTGATGGCCGCTCTGCTGCATGACGTGATTGAAGATACCCCCGCCACCTATCAGGACATGGAACAGCTTTTCGGTAAAAGCGTTGCCGAGCTGGTAGAGGGGGTGTCGAAACTTGATAAGCTCAAGTTCCGCGATAAGAAAGAGGCGCAGGCCGAAAACTTTCGCAAAATGATTATGGCGATGGTGCAGGATATCCGCGTCATCCTCATTAAGCTTGCTGACCGTACCCATAACATGCGCACGCTGGGCTCGTTACGCCCGGATAAACGTCGTCGTATTGCCCGTGAAACGCTGGAAATCTACAGCCCGCTGGCGCACCGTTTAGGTATTCATCACATCAAAACCGAGCTGGAAGAGCTGGGTTTTGAAGCGCTGTATCCCAATCGTTACCGCGTCATCAAAGAAGTGGTAAAAGCGGCGCGCGGCAACCGTAAGGAGATGATCCAAAAAATCCTCTCTGAAATCGAAGGACGTTTGCAAGAGGCGGGAATTCCGTGTCGCGTTAGCGGTCGCGAAAAACATCTTTACTCGATCTACTGCAAAATGGTGCTCAAAGAGCAGCGTTTTCACTCGATCATGGACATTTACGCTTTCCGCGTCATCGTTCATGACTCCGATACCTGCTATCGCGTACTCGGCCAGATGCACAGTCTCTATAAGCCGCGTCCGGGACGGGTGAAAGACTATATTGCCATTCCCAAAGCGAACGGCTATCAGTCTTTGCACACCTCAATGATCGGCCCGCACGGCGTTCCTGTTGAAGTCCAGATCCGTACCGAAGACATGGATCAGATGGCGGAAATGGGGGTCGCGGCGCACTGGGCGTATAAAGAACACGGTGAGACCAGCACCACGGCGCAGATCCGCGCCCAGCGCTGGATGCAGAGCCTGCTGGAGCTACAACAGAGCGCCGGTAGTTCGTTTGAATTTATCGAAAGCGTAAAATCCGATCTCTTCCCGGATGAGATTTACGTTTTCACCCCGGAAGGGCGTATTGTCGAACTGCCCGCTGGCGCTACGCCGGTGGATTTTGCCTATGCAGTGCATACCGACATCGGTCACGCCTGCGTCGGCGCGCGTGTCGACCGCCAGCCTTATCCGCTGTCGCAGCCGCTTAGCAGCGGTCAGACCGTCGAAATTATTACCGCGCCGGGCGCGCGTCCCAACGCCGCCTGGCTGAACTTTGTCGTCAGCTCTAAAGCGCGCGCTAAAATTCGTCAGTTGCTGAAAAACCTCAAACGTGATGACTCCGTAAGCCTGGGCCGTCGTCTGCTTAACCATGCCTTAGGCGGTAGTCGTAAGCTGGCGGAAATTCCGCAGGAAAATATTCAGCGCGAATTGGATCGTATGAAGCTGGCAACGCTTGACGATCTGCTGGCGGAAATCGGTCTCGGCAACGCGATGAGCGTAGTGGTCGCGAAAAATCTGCAGCAAGGCGAAGCCGTGGTGCCGACCGTTGCGCAATCGAATCACGGCCACCTGCCGATTAAAGGCGCGGATGGTGTGCTTATCACCTTTGCGAAGTGTTGTCGTCCGATCCCAGGCGACCCGATCATCGCTCACGTCAGCCCAGGTAAAGGACTGGTGATCCACCATGAATCCTGCCGTAATATCCGTGGATACCAGAAAGAGCCAGAGAAATTTATGGCGGTCGAATGGGACAAAGAGACGGAGCAGGAATTCATTACCGAAATCAAGGTGGAAATGTTTAACCATCAGGGCGCGCTGGCTAACCTGACGGCGGCGATTAATACCACCACCTCCAATATTCAAAGCCTGAATACTGAAGAGAAAGATGGTCGCGTCTATAGTACCTTTATTCGCCTTACCGCACGCGATCGCGTACATCTGGCGAATATCATGCGCAAAATCCGCGTGATGCCAGACGTTATTAAAGTCACCCGTAACCGAAACTAGCGCTATGAATCCAAAACGTTATGCGCGTATATGCGAAATGCTCGCCAGGCGTCAGCCTGATCTCACGGTCTGCATGGAGCAAGTCCACAAACCTCATAACGTTTCTGCAATCATTCGTACCGCAGATGCCGTTGGCGTCCATGAAGTCCATGCTATCTGGCCAGGTAGCCGGATGCGCACCATGGCTTCCGCGGCGGCGGGCAGCAACAGTTGGGTACAGGTGAAAACTCACCGTACCATTGGCGATGCGGTAGCCCATTTGAAAGGACGGGGAATGCAGATTCTGGCAACCCATCTTTCTGATAAGGCCGTAGACTTTCGCGAGATTGATTACACGCGCCCGACCTGTATTCTGATGGGTCAGGAGAAAACCGGTATTACTCAGGAAGCATTAGACCTGGCGGATCGGGATATCATCATTCCTATGATCGGCATGGTACAGTCGCTGAATGTTTCCGTCGCCTCCGCGCTCATTCTTTATGAAGCCCAGCGCCAGCGGCAGAACGCGGGCATGTATCTGCGTGAAAATAGCATGTTGCCGGAAGATGAACAGCAGCGCCTGCTGTTTGAGGGTGGTTATCCGGTGCTGGCGAAAGTCGCTAAACGTAAAGGTCTGCCTTATCCTCGCGTCAATCAGCAGGGCGAAATCGACGCCGATGCTGACTGGTGGGCGACGATGCAGGCGGCAGGGTAATCACCATGTCAGGCCGCTTGTTAGACGCTGTTCCGCTCAATTCCCTGACAGGCGTCGGCGCAGCGCAAAGCAGTAAACTGGCGAAAATTGGCCTGCATACCGTGCAGGACCTCCTGCTTCACCTCCCTCTGCGTTACGAAGACCGTACACATCTCTACCCCATTGGCGAACTGCTACCTGGCATCTACGCCACCGTTGAAGGCGAAGTGCTGAACTGTAACATCACTTTCGGTGGTCGTCGGATGATGACCTGCCAGATTAGCGACGGTTCCGGCATTCTTACCATGCGCTTTTTCAATTTTAACGCAGCGATGAAAAACAGCCTGGCGACGGGACGACGTGTGCTGGCCTACGGGGAAGCGAAGCGCGGCAAGTATGGCGCAGAGATGATCCATCCGGAATATCGCCTGCAGGGCGATCTCAGCACGCCGGAACTTCAGGAAACGCTCACCCCCGTCTATCCGACCACCGAGGGCGTGAAGCAAGCGACACTGCGCAAGCTTACCGATCAGGCGCTGGAGTTGCTCGACACCTGCGCCATTGCCGAACTACTGCCGCCGGAACTGGCGCAGGGTATGATGAGCCTGCCGGAGGCGCTACGTACCTTGCATCGCCCGCCGCCGACGCTCCAGCTCGCCGATTTAGAAACCGGCAAACACCCGGCGCAGCGGCGGCTTATTCTTGAAGAGCTACTGGCGCATAATCTCAGTATGCTGGCGCTTCGCGCAGGCGCGCAGCGTTATCACGCTCAGCCGCTAAGTACCAACAACATATTGAAAGACAAGCTGCTGGCGTCGTTGCCGTTTAAACCCACCAGCGCGCAGGCGCGGGTGGTAGCAGAGATCGAACGTGATATGGCGCTGGATGTGCCGATGATGCGTCTGGTTCAGGGCGACGTGGGTTCCGGTAAAACGTTGGTTGCGGCGCTTGCCGCCTTGCGCGCTATTGCCCACGGTAAGCAGGTGGCGCTGATGGCGCCGACCGAACTGCTGGCTGAACAGCACGCAAATAATTTCCGCAACTGGTTCGAACCGTTGGGCGTTGAAGTGGGTTGGCTGGCCGGTAAGCAAAAAGGTAAAGCGCGTCAGGCGCAGCAAGAGGCTATTGCCAGCGGTCAGGTGCAGATGATTGTCGGCACCCACGCTATCTTTCAGGAACAGGTGCAGTTTAACGGGCTGGCGCTGGTCATTATTGATGAGCAGCACCGCTTTGGCGTCCACCAGCGGCTGGCATTGTGGGAAAAAGGCCAGCAGCAGGGCTTTCATCCGCATCAGTTGATTATGACCGCAACGCCCATTCCTCGCACCCTGGCGATGACTGCCTACGCCGATCTCGATACCTCGGTGATTGACGAGCTACCGCCGGGCCGTACCCCTGTCACTACCGTTGCGATTCCGGATACCCGTCGCCATGAAATCATTGATCGTGTGCGCAACGCCTGCACAACCGAAGGCCGTCAGGCCTACTGGGTCTGTACGCTGATTGAAGAGTCAGACCTGCTGGAAGCGCAGGCGGCGGAAGCCACCTGGGAGGAGCTCAAGCTGGCGTTACCGGAGTTGAATATCGGCCTGGTACACGGCCGCATGAAGCCCGCCGAAAAACAGGCGGTGATGCAGGCCTTTAAGCAGGGCGAACTGCAACTGCTGGTCGCCACTACGGTGATTGAGGTGGGGGTCGATGTTCCTAACGCCAGCCTGATGATTATTGAAAACCCGGAGCGACTGGGCCTGGCGCAGTTACACCAGCTCAGAGGACGCGTTGGCCGTGGCGCGGTCGCGTCGCACTGCGTGCTGCTCTATAAATCGCCGTTGTCGAAAACGGCGCAGAAGCGTTTACAGATATTGCGCGACAGCAACGACGGCTTTGTGATTGCACAAAAAGATTTAGAGATTCGCGGCCCGGGGGAATTACTGGGCACGCGCCAGACGGGTAACGCCGAATTTAAAGTAGCTGATTTGCTGCGTGATCAAGCCATGATTCCCGAAATTCAGCGTATTGCCCGTCATATTCACGAACGTTATCCGCAGCAGGCACAAGCGCTGATTGAGCGCTGGATGCCGGAAACCGAACGTTATTCCAACGCCTAATGAGCACGGCGGCTTTAATGCCGCCGTACAAACCCTTATTGCGCGAAAATCGGTAACATCAGGTACAGCTTGATCACCAACGCATTGACGATATCGATAAAGAACGCGCCGACCATCGGCACCACCAGGAACGCCATATGCGAGGGGCCAAAACGGTCGGTAATCGCCTGCATATTAGCAATGGCGGTCGGCGTTGCGCCAAGGCCAAAACCACAGTGACCCGCCGCCAGCACCGCCGCATCGTAGTTTTTCCCCATCATGCGCCAGGTGACGAAGATCGCGTACAGCGCCATGAAGATGGTCTGTACCACCAGAATCGCCAGCATCGGCAGCGCCAGCGACGCCAGTTCCCACAGCTTCAGGCTCATCAGCGCCATTGCCAGGAACAGTGACAAACTCACGTTCCCCAGTACCGAAACAGCACGCTCAAATACGCGATAAAAACCCACCAGCGCCAGGCCATTGCTGAGGATCACCCCAACAAATAGCACACAAACGAAGACCGGCAGTTCAAGCACCGTTCCCGCCAGTAGCTGCGCTACGATTTTGCCCACGGTCAGACAGATAGCAATCAGGGCGATGGTTTCGATTAGCACCAGAGAGGTGATCATACGGCCCACATCCGGCTTTTCAAAGGCTGTCGGCACGGCCTGATCGTCAGGCATTCCATCCGGCGTGGTGGAGTGTTTCACCAGATAACGCGCTACCGGGCCGCCAATCAACCCGCCCAGCACCAGGCCAAAGGTTGCACATGCCATCGCAACTTCGGTGGCATTGGCAAAACCATAACGTTCGACAAACAGTTTACTCCACGCCGCGCCGGTACCGTGTCCGCCGGACAGCGTAATTGACCCGGCAATCAGCCCCATTAACGGGTCCAGCCCCAACAGACTCGCCATGCCGATACCGATGGCATTCTGCATCAGCAGTAATCCGACCACGACGACCAGGAAGACGCCAACAACGCGTCCCCCCTTGCGCAGGCTGGCAAGGTTAGCGTTAAGGCCGATCGTCGCGAAAAACGCCAGCATCAACGGATCGCGCAGGGTCATATCAAAGTTGACCTCCCAACCGACGCTTTTTTTCAGTACCAGCAGAGCAACCGCGACCAGTAATCCCCCCGCCACCGGTTCCGGAATCGTATATTTCTTCAATAAGGAGACAGACTGGACCAGCTTGCGACCCAGTAGCAGCACCAGCGTGGCGGCGACAAGGGTCGATAAGGTATCGAGTTCAAACATTTAAAGCTCCTGTAATGCGCTGTGACATGTGCGCACAAATCATTTCCTGAGTCAGTTTTTTAGCTCTTTGCGAGTCTTCGGCATGGATTTTAAGCAGAAAAAGGCAAAAAGTTATATAAAAAGGTGCATTTATCTTTTTTAAATATTAAGAATATTCGCTCGCAATCGTTTGCTTTTACCACCTGGTCAGATAAAATCACCGCTTTTCCACCACGAGAATGTCCCTGATGTCCGTTAACGCCATCGAGCCGGCAGATGCGCAACCGGTTGCGCAGACGCAAAACAGCGAATTAATTTACCGTCTTGAAGATCGCCCGCCGCTCCCTCAAACCCTTTTTGCCGCTTGTCAGCATCTGCTGGCCATGTTTGTCGCGGTAATCACGCCAGCGCTGTTAATCTGCCAGGCGTTGGGTTTACCGGCGCAGGATACGCAGCACATTATCAGCATGTCGCTGTTCGCCTCCGGCGTAGCCTCTATTATTCAAATCAAAGCGTGGGGGCCGGTAGGATCGGGGCTGTTATCCATCCAGGGAACCAGTTTTAACTTTGTCGCCCCGCTGATTATGGGCGGTACCGCGCTGAAAACCGGCGGCGCGGACGTCCCGACGATGATGGCGGCGCTGTTCGGCACGCTGATGCTGGCAAGCTGCACCGAGATGGTGCTTTCTCGCATTCTACATCTGGCGCGCCGGATTATCACGCCGTTAGTCTCCGGCGTCGTGGTGATGATTATTGGCCTGTCGCTGATTCAGGTGGGGCTAACTTCCATCGGCGGCGGCTATGCCGCCATGAGCGACAACACCTTTGGCGCACCGAAAAACCTGTTACTGGCCGGCGTCGTCCTGGCCATTATCATCCTGCTGAATCGGCAACGTAATCCCTACCTGCGCGTGGCTTCTTTGGTTATTGCCATGGCGGCAGGCTATCTTTTGGCCTGGTTTATGGGCATGTTGCCTGAGAATAACGCGCCGGTCTCGCAGGACATCCTGATGGTGCCGACCCCGCTGTATTATGGTCTGGGCATTGACTGGAACCTGTTACTGCCGTTGATGCTGGTCTTTATGATTACGTCGCTGGAGACCATCGGAGACATCACCGCCACCTCTGATGTCTCCGAGCAGCCGGTATCCGGCCCCTTGTACATGAAACGGCTAAAGGGCGGCGTACTGGCTAACGGCCTGAACTCATTTGTTTCAGCGGTATTTAATACGTTCCCGAATTCCTGTTTCGGTCAGAACAACGGCGTAATTCAGTTGACTGGCGTCGCCAGTCGCTATGTGGGATTTGTTGTCGCGCTGATGCTGATTGTACTCGGCCTATTCCCGGCGGTAAGCGGTTTTGTGCAGCATATCCCGGAACCGGTGCTCGGCGGCGCCACGTTGGTGATGTTCGGCACCATTGCCGCCTCCGGGGTGCGTATTGTCTCGCGTGAGCCACTGAACCGCCGCGCGATTCTGATTATCGCCCTGTCGCTGGCCGTGGGTCTTGGCGTCTCGCAACAGCCGCAGATCCTGCAGTTCGCGCCGGAATGGGTGAAAAATCTGCTCTCATCCGGAATTGCCGCTGGCGGCATCACGGCTATCGTGCTGAACCTGATTCTCCCGCCGGAAAAACCGTAAAAACCCTGCGGCGGCGACACGATTCGCCGCTGCTGTAACGCTCTTTCACCATTCCTGTCTTGAGGATTGCACGCAAATCGTGCATAAATCCCCTATGTGCATTTCACGGGATGGAAGACCATGAAATTGATTGGGAGGTTGCTTCTCTATGTGCTGATCGCCTGTTTAGTGGTGATTTTCGGCTTTTATTTTCTGCTGCAAACGCGCTGGGGCGCAGATCACATCAGCAACTGGGTATCAGAGAACAGCGGTTATCACCTCACATTCGACGTGATGGATCATCGTTTTTCCGCCCCATCCCATCTTTTACTGGAGAATGTGACCTTTGGTCGTGATGGTCAGCCTGCTACCCTGGTCGCGAAAACCGTAGATATCGGTCTGAGCATTCGCCAGTTAACCGCGCCGCTGCATGTCGACACGATCCTGTTACAGGACGGCACGCTGAATATTTCAGTGCAAACCGCCCCTTTCCCGTTTGAGGCCGACCGCCTGCAACTTCGCAATATGGCGCTCAATAGTCCCGGCAGCGAATGGCGGTTGAGCGCCCAGCGCGTTAACGGCGGCGTTATGCCCTGGCGCCCCGAAGCCGGTCGGGTATTAGGCAATAAAGCCCAGATCCAACTGAGCGCCGGTTCGCTGACGTTAAACGACGTTCCCGCCACTAATGTGCTTATTGAAGGCAGTATCGACCATAATCAGGTGATGTTAAACACCGTCGGCGCCGATATGGCGCGCGGAGCGTTAACCGGCGTCGCCCGACGTAACGCTGATGGTAGTTGGGTCGTTGAAAATCTGCGGCTGAATGATATTCGGTTACAAAGCGATAAATCCCTGAGCGAGTTTTTCGCGCCGCTGACTACGGTTCCATCTTTGCAGATTGGTCGTCTTGAAGTGACGGACTCCAGCCTGCAAGGACCAGGCTGGGCAGTCACCGATCTTGACCTGAGTTTGCGCAATCTGACTCTGCGCAAAGAAGACTGGCAAAGTCAGGAAGGTAAATTATCGATGAACGCCAGTGAGTTTATTTACGGCTCACTGCACTTGCTCGATCCAATCCTGAACGCCGAATTTTCACCACAGGGCGTTGCGCTACGCCAGTTCACCACCCGCTGGGAAGGCGGTATGGTCAGAACCTCCGGCGCCTGGTTACGCGAAGGCAAAGCGCTTATTCTGGACGATACCGCTATCGCCGGGCTGGAGTATACGCTGCCGGAAAACTGGAAGCAGTTATGGATGAAGCCGTTGCCCGACTGGTTGAACAGCCTGACGCTGAAAAAATTCAGCGCCAGCCGCAATCTGGTGATCGATATCGACCCGGCCTTCCCGTGGCAAATCACCGCTCTGGACGGCTACGGCGCAAACCTGGAGCTGGTACAACATCATCAATGGGGCGTCTGGAGCGGCAATGCGACCCTCAACGCCGCAGCGGCAACCTTTAACCGTGTGGACGTGCGCCGCCCGTCGCTGTCGTTGACGGCTAATGCCAGCACGGTCAACATCAGCGATCTGAGCGCGTTTACTGGAAAAGGGATACTGGAAGCCACTGCCAGCGTATCGCAACTGCCGCAGCGTCAGACGCAAATCAGCCTGAACGGACGCGGCGTACCAATGGATGTGCTACAGCAGTGGGGCTGGCCGGCATTACCGATTGCTGGCGATGGCAATATTCAGCTCACGGCCAGCGGCAATATTCAGGCCGATGCGCCGTTGAAACCGACGGTAAACGGGCAATTACACGCGGTCAACGCACAAAAGCAGCAGATAACGCAAACGATGCAAGCGGGCGTGGTGTCCGGCGGGGAAGTTACGTCAACGGAGCCAGCGCTGTAATTGAGGGCTTGCCCGGTGGCGCTGGCGCTTACCGGGCTTACGATTCTTGCTCATTTTTAGGCCGGATAAGCGCAGCTCACGGCGCCATCCGGCGATTCAGATTTAAAGCGTAATCACCACTTCATTTCCCTGCGGGGTGATCACTACGCCCAGTTCACTTTCCGCATATGAACCGCATTTAGTACCGCTAATCTGCGTAATATTACGCAGACACAGCGTCCAGTTGCGCGCCTCGCCTTCGCCGCTCACCGTAATGGTACTGCCGGTGCGTTTTGCCTGCAGCGTAAAGATAGTCGAACCATCCGTAGCAGGGACTTCGCAGACCGCTTCGCAACCGTCATCCAGATGGAATAACTGGAAGGCCGTACCCTCATGCCAGGCGTAATCGGGCTTCTGGCTATTGTTGCCCAGCGCCAGTAGTGTATTGTCACGCACATACACTGGCAGGCTCAGGAAGTCATGCTGCTGTTTATGCCAGCGACTGCCCTGCACTTCATCGTTGCGCCACAGGTGCGTCCAGCGGCCTTCTGGCAGGTAGAACTCCACGTCGCCCGCTTCACTAAATACCGGCGCTACCATGACCGCATCTCCCAGCATGTACTGGCGATCAAGATAATCACACGCCGGATCGTCCGGGAACTCCAGCATCATCGCCCGCATCATTGGCGTACCGGCTTCGTTGGCGCGCGCCGCTTCCCGATACAGATACGGCATCATCCGGCACTTCTGTTCGGTGAAGAAGCGCACCACGTCACAGGACTCGTCGTCATAGGCCCACGGAACCCGGTAGGATTTGCTACCGTGCAGGCGGCTGTGGCTGGAGAGCAAGCCGAATGCGCACCAACGCTTGTAGACATGCGCCGGCGCGGTATTCTCGAATCCGCCAATATCATGACTCCAGAAGCCAAACCCTGACAGGCCGATGGACAGCCCGCCGCGCAGGCTTTCCGCCATCGATTCGTAGTTGGCGTAGCAGTCGCCGCCCCAGTGCACCGGGAACTGTTGCGCGCCCACCGAGGCGGAACGGGCGAACAGCACCGCCTCTTCAACGCCGACGGTCTCTTTCAGCACGTTCCACACCAGTTCGTTGTAGATGTAGGCATAATGGTTGTGCATTTTCTGTGGATCTGAACCATCAAACCACTGCACATCCGTTGGAATGCGTTCGCCGAAGTCAGTTTTGAAGCAGTCCACTCCCATCTCCACCAGGCCCTTCAGCTTGTCGGCATACCATTCGCAGGCTTGCGGGTTGGTGAAGTCGTAAATCGCCAGTCCCGGCTGCCATTTATCCCACTGCCACAAGGAGCCGTCCGGGCGTTTTAGCAAATATCCTTTCTCTTTCAGCTCCTGGAAGACCGGGGATTTCTGGCCGATGTAGGGGTTAATCCACACGCAGACTTTCAGCCCTTTCGCTTTCAGACGGCGAATCATCCCTTTCGGATCGGGGAAAGTCACCGGGTCCCATTCAAAATCGCACCACTGGAAAGCCTTCATCCAGAAACAGTCGAAGTGGAAGACGTGCAGCGGCAGATTGCGCTCGGCCATACCATCGATAAAGCTGTTAACGGTCGCTTCGTCGTAGTTGGTGGTGAATGAGGTGGTCAGCCACAGGCCAAACGACCAGGCGGGCGGCAGCGCCGGACGACCCGTAAATTGGGTATAGCGGTTCAGCACGTCTTTCGGGGTCGGGCCGTCGATGACGAAGTATTCCAGATACTCGCTCTCAACGCTGAACTGAACTTTGGAGACTTTCTCGGAGCCAATTTCAAACGACACGCACTGCGGATGATTCACCAGCACACCGTAGCCACGGTTGGTGATATAGAACGGGATGTTCTTGTAAGACTGCTCGGTACTGGTGCCGCCGTCACGGTTCCAGGTCTCCACCGTCTGACCGTTGCGCACCAGCGCGGTAAAACGCTCGCCAAGCCCGTAGACGGTTTCGCCCACGCCGAGATCCAGACGCTCGAACATGTAGTTGCGCCCGCTGTTGGTATCCTGCACATAGCCGTTATTCTTCAACTGGCTACCGGTGATACGTACACCGTTGCGCAGAAAATCCAGTGACCAGAGCTCGCCTTTGGTGACGCGCACGCTCAGGCTGCCGCTCTTGAGTTCGGCAAATTCGGCGTTGTTCTGCATCTCCACGTTGATATCTTGCAAGACATTGAGCGGATAATGTGGGCCGTTATCCAAAGCGCCCTGGAAGTGTTCCATCCGTACACCTATCACTCCTTCCTGCGGCGAGAAAAAGCGCAGGGTAAACAACGGGGTATCCAGTTGCCAGGTTCGTTCGCGGACATCGCGCGGCGCGGCATAGACCACCATCTCATTCCCGTGCTGTTCAACGTCGAACACCTGAACCGGGTGAATCAAATTAAGGCCAGGCTGGATCAGCCAGTTTCCGTCGCTAATTTTCATAGTCTGTTCCTTTAGTTCTGCAATTCTTTATGGGTAAATTCTTGTTCGTTGCGGTGTGCGCCCTGCGCCAGTTGTTCCAGAATGGTTTTCAGGAACGGGCTTTTCAGGGTGTAGTAGCGTTTAGCGATCGCGGCGCTCAGCAGATAACAGATGGCCGGAACGATAGTGAACAGAGCGATGATGATGCTGATCGTGGCGCTGTTTTGCGTTTTCGCCGCCGCGTCGTAACCGCCGCCTGCCAGCATCCAGCCAATCAGCGCCCCGCCGAGGGCAAGACCCAGTTTCAGCACGAACAACGTGCCGGCAAAACTGATCCCCGTCAGGCGTTTGCCGTTACACCATTCGCCGTAGTCGACGGTGTCAGACATCATCACCCACTGGATAGGCGTGACTAACTGGTGCAATACGCCAATCACAAAGATAAAGATGAACATAGCGATCGTGGCGTGCATCGGTACGAAGAACATCGCCACGCTGATTACTGCGAGTAAGGCGTTGGTCCACCAGAAAACGCTCACTTTGCATTTCCAGTCGGTCAACGGTTTTGCCAGCGCCGAGCCAATCAGGTTGCCGACGCAATAGGTGGTGAGGAAGGCGACAAACACGCCCGGTTTGCCCAATATCCAGGTGACGTAATACATCATCGCCCCGCCGCGCACGCATACCGCCAGAATATTCAGGATGGTGAGCAGGCCGACTATGCGCCACTGGTCGTTGTGCCAGATATCACGCAGGTCTTCACGCATGGAGGTATGGGTGGCAGGCGCTTCAACGCGCTCTTTGGTGGTAAAGAAGCAGAACGCCAGCATCAGGAACGCCACCACCGAGAGCGCTGCGATACCCCCCTGGAAGCCCAGCGCCTTATTCTCGCCGCCAATCAGTTTCACCAGAGGCATCATCAGTACGGTAGAGAGCATTCCGCCCGCCGTTGCCAGCACAAAGCGCCAGGATTGCAGGGAGATACGCTGCGTTGGATCATTGGTTATTACACCCCCCAACGCGCAGTAAGGGATGTTGACCACAGTGTACAGAAGGGTGAGCAACGTGTAGGTGATGGCGGCATAAATCATTTTGCCGTTCAGACTGAGATCCGGCGTGCTATAAGCCAGCACACAAACGATACCAAACGGCAACGCGCCAAACAGCACCCAGGGTCGGAATTTGCCCCAGCGAGAGCGGGTACGGTCGGCCAGCAGGCCCATGCAAGGGTCGGAGATGGCATCAAGCGCACGCGCCAGTAAAAACATGGTGCCAACAAAACCAGCGGGAATGCCGAAAATATCGGTATAGAAGAACATCATATATAACATGACGTTATCAAAGATGATGTGGCTGGCGGCATCGCCCATACCATAGCCAATCTTCTCCTTAACGGAGAGAATTTCACTTTTCATTACGCATCCTTAACGCTCACAACGCTCACTGATACCGGTTACAGTTTTTGTAAACCTTCCCTGCGAGCGTGAATATTCCGTTATTTGGTTATCAAATTACGATTCTTGTTTTCTGTGATCAGGGTAGCGTCAAAAAGTGTGATGAAATGTAACTAATGGATTTTATGGGGGTTTATATGAAACCGATCATGGCAGAAGGAAAGGGAAGTTAAAAAAGCACGGGAGGGGATGTGGAAACGCCAGGAAGTAGCTATAATGCGCGCGCCTCCATGTAGCAATCGAGGCGCGGAAGATCGTCGTCTCCGGTGAGGCGGCTGGACTTCAAATCCAGTTGGGGCCGCCAGCGGCCCCGGGCAGGTTCGACTCCTGTGATCTTCCGCCAATTAGCCTCTTCTGACCTCAATAAAATGAATCGCCACGCGCCCGTGGACTTCGGTATCCGACCTGAGCCTTTATCTCCACACGTTGCATCAACCACCAGACTTTGTTTACACCGCATTGTTCCCGATATCCAGCAGATCGAGACAGATCTTGCGATAACCATAAACACAGCCCGATTCCAGCCAGAACTGCCTGTATGCCCCGTCAGTCTCAGGTCAACATGATGCCGTCGTGAATGTGGCGGCTTTATCCAGGCGTAAAGACTATGGATAGTAATATCAAGACGTGTTGCGACGCTGGAAACAGAATGGCCGCGCTCAATAACCTGTTTTACCACTTTAATTTTAAACGCTTCGGGATAACATTTACCGCTCATGGGCTCCTCTCTTTAAGTCATCTTAAATGACTCAGCGGTGTCTGTTAAACCTGTGGCGATTCCCTCCTCCGTTTTATCCAGACGAAATTATCCTGATAATGCGCTGTAGCGGCTGAATGACTTAATATCACATCAACCTAAACACTGAATAGTTTCTCAATTACCTGATTTTTCATTGTTATCTATTAGATACTGCAAGCATTTTATCTTTATACCCTTTCTCTCCCATACGTCCTGTTTATTCATAACCCCTCCCATTATTATATTTCAGCAGTAAAATATCCGTATACATTCTTATACCATGTGCTCATATTACTCCACATAATCGTGCTACTCACATTTAGAGATCACGTAATCGATCTGCTGACGAAGGAATCTCTATGCGTAAAGCCCGTCTCACTGAGCATCAGAACATCGCCGTAATTAAGTTGGCCGAAGCCGGATGAATGGTTAAAGATATCTGCCCTGAGGCGGATATTTGTGAAGTGACTGACTATATCTATGGACATTGGGTTTCACCACATCCTGTTTCTCACTAATGTGCTCCGGGAAAGAGTTTTCATCAGATGAGCGATTGAAAAGAGAAGCCAGAAGCTGAAGTTGTTTCGACCAATAAGTCTGTCACTTGCTCAGACTGTCACGATCAGAATTAAGTCAGATCAACTTATTGGCAAGGTATGACTCCCGGCGTTAAGTTACAAGATTTTCTCATGGCATTAACATTACACTCCCTTAAAGTTTACATGCGTCTCTATAAAATAGTCTTAAATTTGTATATAAGAAGTTGATGAGAGCACAAATGTCACCATTAAGTCATTGAATAACAATGCAATAAAAGAAAAAATCTTAAATTAGCTTTTAATAATAAGAATTCATTACAGGTTTACAGGAATTACTTTTATATTTCATCACATCACCCCGATAGTGACAAAGGCAGCAGACAGATGGTATTGAGAACCGTTATTTATCACTCTCATGATTTAGCAAATAGTGCTGTTTTAAGATTTTTTATGATATTGGAGATACTGTATAAAAATCTCAATGCTTGAAATACAAATCCGAAATGATGTATTACGACTGTCGGATCTGTCATGGTTTTTTAAAGCTGTATTTTAGTGCTTTCCAGGAGTTTATGACACTGACAATATTTCGCGACTTTTGACAGCCGTAGCACTGTATATTATCTGGATTGACACATTTATTTACCAATGAAATATTAATAGAAACATCGACGGGAGTCGTTCAGGATGATGAGAAAGCCTTCACAAATTGTCCATTGCATTAGTTGCGATTTATCCTGTCAATTATTTCCTGACAGCGCAGTACGGGTGCAATACTGTCATAATGCGGCATTTTCCATCTGGCCAGATGGTAATGCTTTCCTGAAAAAAGGGTTTATTGAAAAATTATTGCTTGATAGACACAATCATTTATCCAACGGTTTTATCTTTGTTGATTTTTCTTTCCCGAATCTTCGACGATTTACCGATTTGCAATGGGCTGACAGTCTGGCAGACAGTGGCATGCATATTGTCCTGATTTCTGACAGAAGTTTAACTCCGCTGGCCAATTACTGGATTTTGAAAAGCAATAAAATACAAGGAATTATTTATTCCGATGACGATGATATTGTGCAACAGCAAAAGATGCACCGCTTGTTTACCGGTCGGCTTGCCAACAGTAAACGTGGACGAACGCTTAACTATACGGAATTTATATTACTGAAGCGCTTTGTATCAGGAATAAGTATTCAGCAGATTGTAAATATTGACAATATTGATATTAAGAAACTTTATGTGCATAAGCTGCGGCTTGAAAATAAGCTAGGGCATAGCATTCATAAAATAATATCAAATATTTTATAGATCCGTTTCCATTTTTATTATTTCCATATTATTGCGATGTGGAAGACGCTTTACGCCATAATGCAGGAGGCAGAATGCCAACTCCCCAAAATTACTCATTCATCGCCATAGCGGTATCAGCAGCATTAGCCTCTATGGTATTTCCCTCCCAGGCGGCCTGGGTTGACGTTGATAGTCTGCCATCCAGTGGGCTGGTCAGCCAGTTGCCGCCGGAATTACAGGCTATTATTCCCGCTCAGGCCAGTACCGGTTTCACCAAAGTCGGTACTATGCCCAACTACGTTTATCAGTGGAACACCGGCACCATCCCGGTTTATGGCAATGGCCTCACGCTTAATGGGCCGGGCGCGGAGGCGTTTGAACACACTGTCACGGTTATTCAGAACAGCGGGACGGGAAGTCCGGGCGTGATTTTTGGCAACGACCTGGCCATTCGGACGCAGTCGGCGAATGCCGCGAATAATGGTAGAGACGTCGATGGCATCCGTACTCACGGCGCAAATACTCCGGATAACCCGGTATTTATTATTACCGGTGACCGTACCAACATCTACGTGGATGGTCAGGATGGTGACGGTATTAACGCCGGATATAACTCACTGGGCCAGGGTTGGACCGGATCGGCCAATATTTACGTCGGCGACGATCTGTATATCAAAACAACAGGTAGCCAGGGACGTGGAATTACAGCTAACGCCATGCGGGATGCGTCACGTGCCAAAAATACGATTGTCGTCGGCAATCGTGCACATATTGTTACTACCGGCGACAGTTCGGAGGGGCTGCGTACCGGACAAAGCGGTTCGTTGATTCGTCTGGGTGACGATGCAACCATCGAAACCTCCGGCGCATCCTCAACGGGGATTTACGCAGCATCCTCCTCCAGAACCGAGCTTGGCAACAACGCTACTATTACGGTGAACGGTGCCAGCGCACACGCGGTATATGCAACTAACGCTACCGTTAATTTGGGAGAGAATGCCACTATTAGCGTTAACAGCGCCAGTAAGGCTGCATCCTATAGTAAAGCTCCTGCCGGTTTATACGCCCTCTCCCGAGGCGCCATTAATCTGGCAGGCGGTGCGGCTATTACTATGGCGGGCGATAACAGTAGCGAAAGTTACGCCATCAGCACGGAAACTGGCGGCATTGTTGACGGTTCTTCAGGAGGTCGTTTCGTCATCGACGGTGATATTCGTGCTGCTGGCGCCACTGCTGCCAGCGGTACGCTACCGCAGCAGAACAGTACGATTAAGCTCAATATGACGGACAACTCGCGATGGGACGGGGCGTCATACATCACCAGCGCTACGGCGGGCACAGGCGTTATCTCTGTACAAATGAGCGATGCGACCTGGAATATGACCAGCAGCTCAACGCTCACTGACCTGACGCTGAATAGTGGCGCAACCATTAACTTCAGCCATGAAGATGGCGAACCATGGCAAACGCTCACCATCAATGAAGATTATGTAGGCAACGGCGGTAAGCTGGTCTTTAATACTGTGCTCAACGATGATGATTCCGAAACGGACAGGCTGCAGGTTCTCGGCAATACTTCAGGCAACACATTTGTTGCAGTAAATAATATTGGAGGAGCCGGGGCGCAAACCATTGAAGGTATTGAAATTGTTAACGTTGCTGGCAATTCCAACGGTACTTTCGAAAAAGCAAGCCGTATTGTTGCCGGAGCCTATGACTACAACGTGGTGCAGAAAGGTAAAAACTGGTATCTGACCAGCTACATTGAGCCGGACGAACCGATTATTCCCGATCCGGTGGACCCTGTTATTCCCGATCCGGTAGACCCTGATCCAGTAGACCCGGTTATCCCTGACCCTATTATTCCCGATCCGGTGGACCCTGATCCAGTAGACCCTGAGCCAGTAGACCCGGTCATCCCTGATCCGACAATTCCTGACATAGGGCAATCTGACACACCGCCGATAACAGAACATCAGTTCCGTCCGGAAGTGGGCAGCTATCTTGCCAACAACTATGCGGCAAATACGCTGTTCATGACGCGTCTCCATGACCGTCTGGGTGAAACCCAGTACACCGACATGCTGACGGGTGAGAAGAAGGTCACCAGCCTGTGGATGCGTAACGTCGGCGCCCATACTCGCTTCAACGATGGCAGCGGGCAGCTAAAAACCCGCATCAACAGCTATGTGTTACAACTGGGAGGCGATCTGGCACAGTGGAGCACTGACGGTCTTGACCGTTGGCATATTGGTGCAATGGCAGGTTATGCCAACAGCCAGAACCGCACGCTGTCGTCCGTGAGTGACTATCATTCCCGTGGTCAAGTCACCGGTTACAGCGTCGGCCTTTACGGCACCTGGTATGCTAACAATATCGATCGGTCTGGGGCTTATGTGGATACCTGGATGCTGTACAACTGGTTTAATAACAAGGTGATGGGTCAGGATCAGGCCGCTGAGAAATATAAATCCAAAGGAATTACCGCCTCGGTTGAAGCCGGTTACAGCTTCAGGTTAGGTGAAAGCGCGCATCAAAGCTACTGGTTGCAGCCCAAAGCGCAGGTGGTATGGATGGGCGTGCAGGCTGACGACAATCGCGAAGCCAATGGTACCCTCGTCAAGGATGATACCGCCGGTAATCTGCTAACCCGCATGGGCGTAAAAGCCTATATTAACGGCCACAATGCTATTGATGACAATAAATCTCGAGAGTTCCAGCCGTTCGTGGAGGCGAACTGGATCCATAATACGCAGCCTGCCAGCGTGAAGATGGACGATGTCAGCAGCGATATGCGTGGTACGAAAAATATTGGTGAACTGAAAGTGGGTATTGAAGGGCAAATTACCTCGCGCCTGAACGTATGGGGTAACGTGGCGCAACAGGTAGGTGACCAAGGCTATAGTAATACCCAAGGCCTACTGGGGGTTAAATACAGTTTTTGATTCAGGTAACAACAGAGCCGCTGATCTTCAGCGGCTTTTACCCGGAAGCGCTTTCATTTGGCTGATACGTTCCATGAACGGCTCCCAAAACAGCTTAATGTGTACAGAAAAATATCGGGCGTTTCCCGATGGTGAACATAAAGCCACGATGGCCCTGAGTCAGGATGGTGTAACTGATGCTTTTCCCTGGATAGACATAAAAATCGGGTAAAACCGTCTCGATAACCGCATCGGACAGTGTTTCGTCACGCGTGACTTTGTTGATATCCGTCGATATAAAATGGGTGCTGTCTTTATTTTCACTCCATACATAGGAAACATCACGGCGGATCACGCCGCTCATTTTATTATCGACGTAATACGTTCCGCTGATGGAAACCACCCCAGTACGTTTTTTCAGCGAATACATAAAATCCAGCGTCAGGTTAGCCTGAGTGTTGTTATAAAACACAATCACAGGCGCCGTACATTTCTCTGGATCCCGGTTCTTTTCCGTATACAAATGAAAAAGATGCCCAAGCCCTACTCCCAGAAACAGTAGCGTCAGGCAGGCTAACATCAGTGCCTTTTTACCCATGTGTCACCCCGCGGAAAAAAAGCGTCACGCAGCCTGTATCACCGCGCGTTTTATAAGGTTGCTGACAAATCAATGCCGTAACCGCTGGGGTGCGACTGCTGGAAGGGAAATAGACCCATGGGTATTTCTGACAATCCATACCGGTTTTTAGAATCATTGACTTATAGCTTGCAAAGCGGCTGCCGCTTTCGATATCTTCATTCCGCGAGAAAAAATGACAGCCCTGAGTTGTTTCAACCAGCGTGTAGCGATCGTAAAAATCCTTATCGGGAACGGTTTGCCAGCTTATAGTGCCAAGCAAAATACCGACAGCAAATGTCCCGGTCATCCAAAGTACAGGTACATAATGTTTAAACCAACGCCCTGACATACGCGGTGGCGTCTCACCCTTTTTTTCTATTGCCTGAGCGAAGTCTTTGCGGATGGTCATGAGGCTCACACCTGGCTCAATCTGAAAGCCTCTACGCGGAACCGTGATTATCAGCGTATCTTCATTTTCGCCAACGGTACGTAATCCGCGGCGAATAATGGAGATATTCTGATAAAGCGTATTTGCCGACACCACCATGCCGTCTTCTTCCCACACTTTTTGAAAGAATGTTTGTTGTGAGACGACGGAGGGGGCGTTTTCCAGCAGAAGGCGCAAGCAGCGGCTGGCGGGCGTTGTCAGAATAATGTTGAGATCTGGCCTCGATAATGAAGCCAGGCGATTCATTTCTGGATTAAATTCAATATTATCGTTAATTATCCATAACATCGCATTGTTACCATGCCAAAACATAACGTAGTTGGAGAGGGTTAATAGACACCACTGAGTATAGTCTGATGCTGTGGCTGCGTAGCAGGACATGGATTGTCCCCTGCACATACCGATCATATAGAAGAGCGAGAGGCATAAGACATTAACAGGTAAGCGTAGACACCGCTTTTCTCATTATAGCAGACTCAGGGGTGAAAGTACGTTTGGTTTTCTTGTTCGTTAAGTCTCCTGTTTTGTATTGAGGTGAGAATATCACCTTTAATCAAGTGGCCAAATTTACTGTGCCACTACGCTTTAATATCTTATATATAAATCATGAGAAAAAATATCCTGATAATCTACCCCACATGAAAGACAAGGTTTTATTCAATGTGTTCCTATAATGGCTTGTAATATCCCAAAAAGCAGCACTCGTTATATAGGGATAGTTTCCAATTTATTAAGAGTTACAGTAGCCATACTTAATAAAAGCACGCTTCCCACTTAATATTTAAGCTGTGCTTTATGTTATTTAAATATAAATAAGTTAATCCTTAACCAACATATTTCAAATTTATACTAAATAATTTTAAAACTATCTATCAGAAACAATTTGTAGGGGCATAGTTTGTTTTTTCAATCAATAATCCTCTCTGACATGTAAAATAGAAACATTTATTCATAATATGAATATTGTTGTGATAACAAATTCGCGTGAAAGTAAATCGACTGAAGGTGATGCCGATGAATATTCCTTCAGAAAGAACTCAACAGGTTAATCCAGAATCGGCAACGGATTACTGTCATCAGCTTAAAAACGGAAATCGCCCCAGCGATTAATGACTTTAACACTGATAGTGACTATCAGTGAAAGGCAACAACAAGGAATGAATTATGTCTACACCCGCGAATTTTAACGGTCAACGCCCTGCCATTGATGCTAACGACGCAGTAATGCTGCTGATTGATCACCAAAGTGGCCTGTTTCAGACCGTCGGCGACATGCCGATGCCGGAATTACGCGCGCGCGCCGCGGCGCTGGCTAAGATCGCCACCTTATGCAATATGCCGGTCATTACTACCGCATCCGTACCACAGGGACCGAATGGTCCGCTGATTCCGGAAATCCATGCGAATGCGCCCCACGCGCAATATGTCGCGCGTAAAGGGGAAATTAATGCCTGGGATAATGCCGATTTTGTACAAGCGGTAAAAGCGACAGGCCGTAAAACGCTGATCATCGCTGGCACTATTACCAGTGTCTGCATGGCTTTCCCAGCCATCAGCGCCGTCGCGGAAGGGTACAAGGTATTTGCGGTAATTGATGCCTCCGGTACGTACAGTAAAATGGCGCAGGAAATTACGATGGCCCGCGTGGTACAGGCGGGCGTAGTACCAATGGATACCGCGGCGGTAGCCTCTGAGCTGCAACGTACCTGGAATCGGGAAGATGCCGCAGAATGGGCGGATGTATATACCAAAATATTCCCGGCCTATCAGCTACTGATTGAAAGTTATACCAAAGCGCAGGAAGTAGTAAAAAATAATGAACTGCTGGATTCTCAACGCGCATAAATAACGCCCTGAAGAGGCTAAATAGCCCCATTTAATGGGGCTATTTTACTTGCCATTTTGGACCTGGGCAGTGCTCGCCAAAACGCGTTAGCGTTTTGAACGCCGCTTGCGGCGGCCCGAAGGGCGAGCGTAGCGAGTCAAACCTCACGTACTACGTGTACGCTCCGGTTTTTGCGCGCTGTCCGTGTCCAAACTGGCTGCGCCAATAACGCCTGGTGGGATAGGCTCTTAATCAAATACGCCATTAATAATCGCCGTGACCACCGCGGTACTGAGCGCGATCAGCACCAGATTATCCCCAACGATTTTCCACTCATAGCCCGGATAATAAGGTAATTGTCCCAGCATAGACGCCGGCACCGTTTTTTTAGCGATTCCCGGCGGCAGCGGTTTTCCTCTCGCCAGGTTTTTCGCAATCCCCGGAGGTAAAGACTGATAACCCGTCAGCCCTAAATTCACTGCCAGTTGCCTAGCGACAGCGTAGCTAATGTCCGACTCGACGTGATCCGGTTTACCGCCATTTTTACGGTGTTCCGTTTTTTGCCCGGCATTTCCTTTATGTCCGTTACCGTTATTACCCTGATTAGCCGCGTTATTACCATGTCCGCCGCCATTACCATTTCCCGGATTCGCCAGCACAGGCGTAGCGCTCAGGGAAAACGTAATCAACGTCGCCAGGACGGCGGTTAAACCACGACGATTATTCATGATATTGCCCTTCTGATGTGGGATACCATGAAAATAGCGCCCCGCCATAAAAAGAACAACTACATCGATTCTTATTTTAAGCGGGGCTCGCCAACAGCAGCTTATCGTATCCAGATAGTCAGTAAAATCAGGATGATTGCTATCAGGACAACCTGATAAAAAATTTTGTCCAACCCTCTTTTTTGCATGGCGTCACCTCGTTAGAAAACGATTTGCCAGAGGGCTAAACACAACACCAACAGGCTAATCAGTAAAAATATCAGCGCGATGATTTTATCGGGTGAGCGATTCATCTGGTCGATCCTCAAACATCATTAAAACCACTGGCCAAAGCGTTTGATATAAAAGCGCTTCATGCCTTGCGCCACCAGACAGTAGCTCAATAATGTCGCCACCAACCATGGGAAGTAGCTCAGTGGCAGCGGCTCCAGTCCAACCATCGCGCCCAGAGGTGAGAATGGAATATAAATGCCTATCGCCATAATCAAGCCGGTCGTCAATAATACCGGCAACGTCGCCCGACTTTGGATAAACGGTATTTTCTGCGTCCTTAGCATATGCACGACCAGTGTCTGCGAGAGCAGACCCTCAATAAACCAGCCGGACTGAAAGAGCGCCTGCGCCTCTACGTTATTAGCTGCAAAGACGTACCACATCAGCGCAAAGGTTGTGATATCGAAAATAGAAGACGTTGGGCCAATCCATAGCATAAAACGACCAATATTTTTCGCGTCCCATTTCCGCGGCTTACGCAGGAACTCTTTATCCATTTTGTCCCACGGCAACGACAACTGCGAAATGTCGTACATCAAATTCTGGATCAACAGATGAATCGCCAGCATCGGCAGAAACGGAATAAACGCGCTGGCTACCAGTACCGAAAAAACATTGCCGAAATTAGAGCTGGCGGTCATATTCAGATATTTAATGATATTGCCAAAGGTTTCCCGCCCTTTGATAACGCCTTCCTCAAGCACCATGAGATCTTTTTCCAGCAGAATAATATCTGATGACTCTTTAGCAATATCGGCGGCGCTATCGACGGAAATCCCCACATCCGCATCACGAAGCGCGGGCGCGTCGTTGATCCCATCCCCAAGAAAACCAACGGTATGACCATTTTTCTGTAGCGCTTGCAAAATACGCGTTTTTTGTAACGGCGTCAGCCGGGCGAATACTGCGCGTTTCTCCACCTCAGACGCCAGTTCGGCATCTGACATCGCCTCAACCTGGGTTCCGGTCAGGATATCGTGCGTATCAATACCCACTTCCAGACAGATACGCGCCGTCACAACCGGATTATCGCCGGTGAGGACTTTGACCGCCACGCCGTTATCCCGCAACGCGGCAATAGCTTTTCCGGCGCTTTCTTTCGGCGGATCGAGAAAAGTGAGCATCCCTTCGATGGTAAGTTCGGTCTCATCCTCCACACTTAATGTCGGATTGTTCCCGGAACCATCCAGCTTACGTGTCGCTATCAGCAATACACGGAATCCCTGCGCATTGTAATCTTCGGTTTTCGCCAGCAGTAGCTCGCGGCGTGTTTCCGTCAGCGCCACCACACGATCGCCTTCGCGAAGATGGGTGGCTACCATCATCATCTCTTCAACGGCGCCTTTGCAGATCAGGCATCTGTCTCCATGCTGCGCATCCTCCACCAGGACCGATACCCGGCGACGTACAAAGTCGAATGGCAGTTCATCGCGTTTAATGAAGCGCGCTTTTGTCGATGGTGCGATTCGACCCTCGCCAAAACGCAGTATGGCGCGATCCATCACATTCCGGGCGCCGCTCTGGCTGCTACTATTCAGCCAGGCCAGCATCAATACCCGGCTGCTTTTTACACCGCTCACATCCAGATGATGCTCCAGAAAAATATTGTCCTGGGTTAAGGTGCCGGTTTTATCTGTACACAGCACATCCATCGCGCCGAAGTTTTGAATAGCGTTCAGGCGCTTGACGATCACTTTGCGCCGCGACATCGCAATCGCGCCTTTTGCCAGGTTGGAACTGACAATCATGGGCAACATTTCCGGCGTCAACCCCACCGCAACTGCCAGCGCGAACAGCGAAGCCTCTACCCAGTCTCCCTTACTGAACCCATTGATCAGCAGGACAACCGGCACCATGATCAGCATAAAGCGTATCAACAGCCAGCTCACGCTGTTGACTCCGCGATCGAAAGCCGTCTGGGTACGCGTACCCACAATGGATTTCGCCAGCGAGCCGAACCAGGTACGGCTTCCCGTCGCAACCACGACCGCTTGCGCTCTGCCGCTGGTTACATTGGTTCCCATCAGACAGATATTGCCCAAATCTAGCAGGCTTTTATCTTTATCAGGCAATTGCTCGCTGTCTTTACCTGCCACATCAGCCATAACATCGTATTTTTCTACGGGTAATGATTCACCACTAAGAATTGACTGACTGATAAAGAGATCGCGCGACGCCAGCAGTCGAACGTCGGCGGGCACCAGATCGCCTGCGGCCAGAAAAACCACATCGCCCGGCACCAGTTCTTCAATGGGAATCTCTTCCTGCACCGCGCCTATATTGCCCGGCCCACGACGCAACACCGTGGCGGTGGTGCGAACCATCTTTTTCAGCGCCTGTGCTGCTCTGTTAGTGCGAAACTCCTGCCAGAAACGCAATAACCCGCTCAAACTGACCATCGTCAGAATAATCAGCACGCCAGTGAGATCGGTCTCTTCGCCACGGCGTAACGGGAGCCAGTAATCCGTGATGAAACTAACCCCTGCCAATGCCATCAGAACGTAAATAAACGGGTTATTGAATGCCTGCAGAAGCTGAATCAGCGCCGGAGGAACTTGCTCATGCGCCACTTCATTGCGCCCATACACTTTCAACCGTTCGCTGGCCTCTTCTATCGTGAGGCCCTGACGATGGCTGTTCAGCCGCGCCAGTGTCTCCTCCGGGCTATGAAAAGCTTCCGCTTCGATCGGAAATACTTTTTTATGCTGCTTATCATTTTCTGACGCCGGGCGATTGAGTTTCCGGTTTTCAATGTTCATGTCAGTCATGATGAATCCCCAAAATTAAGGTGTAGTGTTTCCTGCATATCACGCCCGGGGAATAGTAAACTCACGATTAGAAGGTGAATGCCCCGGGAGAATTATCTATGCATAAAAAAGGTTATTGCTTACTCACTATTTTGAGTGGGTTTTATTTTATCGACTCGGGAATATCCATCATTCCCTCCTTATACGCCTGGCGTAATGTTGTAATTGAATAAAAAACTATTATTGACTATCAATGCTCCAGTGAATTGCGGTGATATTATCGTTATCACCTATTCTGGATATAATCAGCTCTCGCGTTTTACGATAATCAGCATGACCCACGAGCTCGGCACGAATTTCTTTATAGCCCTGTTCCTGAGCGGGGACCGAACCTAACCCTTGTAAACAGATCGCGGCCTCTTTTACGATATTCAGTAACCACTGACGAACCGCGCTCTCATCTTCTTTATTACAGGTTACTTTCAGGATATAACGTTTTTCTCCCTCAGCGGATATTGGGAGTTGATTTATACGCTGCGCCGCTTCACGCAATAAAATATTGGCGCAAAGAATAATGATCGTCGCCGCCAGCGCATTTTTGAACTGCCCTAAGCCGCATAACACGCCGATGCCCGCCGAACACCATAGCGTTGCCGCAGTGTTCAGCCCGCGCACATTCATCCCTTCGCGCATGATGACGCCCGCCCCCAGAAAGCCAATCCCAGAGACAATCTGCGCCGCAATTCGCCCGGGGCTGTCTGGCGATGTCGTCATGGAGCTCAGAATAAAAACGGCGGCGCCTGTCGCCACCAGCGCATTAGTGCGTAATCCCGCCATACGTTGACGCCATTGTCTTTCCGCGCCAATCAGCGCGCCCAACAGCATAGCGGCCAGTAAATTTAAAATATAAGGAAACATTAACATACGTTCCTCCATTTTTTCTGGAAGAATAAGTACGTGCTATATTTAGCACACGACAAATTTCTGCCCTGAGGCAATTAGCGTCGTGTTAACGGCGGAGGAAATAAAGCGTGTTTAAACATGAACATGACGATTACCTCGCGACAATGCGCGTGTTGTAACATTATTGGGATGACAATCGTCACAAGGGGAGATTGCTGCCCACCGGTTCGGCAAGCAGCGCAGGAATAGCGTGCGTTAACTTGCCAGATGATTTACGTAAAAGTGACTGTCCAACATATTACTCCTGCATGAATTTGCGCTTATTATAGTCAGTCAATATGTTCTGTAAAGTGCAAAGGCGGGGATAGTGACGATTTGTTTAAGTTTGTTTGATATTTTCTATGACAAAAAAATGACAATATTATGTCAATAACAGGCTCGTCTGAAATCATTAAACAATAAATTCCTGCTTAATGCCGGCGATAGCTCTGTTATGATGCCTGCACGTAAAAAAATAAAACAACATGACGAGGAAAAAATGGGTTCCACCAGAAAAGGGATGCTAAACGTCCTGATTGCCGCCGTATTGTGGGGGAGTTCAGGCGTTTGCGCGCAGTACATCATGGAGCAAAGCCGTATGTCGTCACAGTTCCTGACGATGATACGTTTGTTATTCGCCGGGCTGATACTGGTGACCTTCTCCTTTATGCACGGCGATAAGATATTTTCGATTCTTAAAAACCGCAAAGATGCCCTGAGTCTGCTGATTTTCTCCGTGGTGGGCGCGCTCACCGTTCAGCTAACCTTCCTGCTCACGATTGAAAAATCCAATGCCGCCACCGCGACAGTGCTGCAATTTTTATCGCCGACCATTATTGTAGCGTGGTTTGCATTAGCGCGAAGAACACGACCAGGCATTCTGGTCTTAACCGCCATTCTTACATCGCTTATCGGCACCTTTTTACTGGTGACTCACGGCAATCCAACATCGCTGTCGATCTCTTCAGGCGCGCTGTTCTGGGGTATCGCCTCCGCATTTGCCGCCGCCTTTTATACGACCTGGCCTTCCAGGCTAATCGCCCAATACGGCACACTGCCAGTGGTCGGCTGGAGTATGTCCTTTGGCGGCCTTATTCTGCTGCCCTTCTACGCTAAAGAAGGAACGCACTTTGCGGTGAGCGGCAGCCTGATTCTGGCCTTTTTCTACCTGGTGGTGATCGGTACGTCGCTGACGTTCAGCCTGTATTTGAAAGGCGCGCAACTGATTGGTGGCCCCAAAGCCAGCATTTTAAGCTGCGCGGAACCGTTAAGCAGCGCCCTGCTGTCGCTACTGCTGTTGGGGATTAGTTTTACCTTGCCGGACTGGCTGGGCACGCTGCTCATTCTCTCGTCAGTGATTCTGATCTCCCTCGATTCCCGTCGACGCGCGCGTGCCGCTTAACGCCGTTGATAATCACGATGACCGGGCGGAAAAGGGAAAAGTTTAATGGCGCTTTGCCTTAATCTCTTCGTCAGAAAGCCCGGTAATCATCAGCACCATCTCTCGCTCGATCCCCTGTTCCAGCATCGTATGCGCAATACGCAAGGCTTCCTCCTGCTTACCTTGATGTATACCTTGCTGTATGCCTTGTTGCACGCCTTCACGCTTACCTTTTCTGCGCCCCGATTCACGTATTCTGTCTACGATCGTCATTAATCTCTCCTTGTGTTGGGGAACACGACGCGCCACCTCGCGGATAAACTTGCCAAAACGAGGCGTGCTGCCATGCTGTATTAGCAAATAATTAAACAGCGCTTTTAGCTGACTGTCATTAGCGTTTCCCGTAATCAGAAGTACCGCTAAGCGCTCGACCAATCCCATCAGGTCGCGTTGACGTATATGCTTTTGTACCAGCTCCAGCATCGCGATACGTCGATGCTGCATAATCTCGTTATCCGGCACCACCGTAATGTCTACCAGTGGAAATGCCGTCGCATAAAGCTGACGCGCCAGTGCAGGATCGTCAAACTCATCCAGCCAGCACAGCGAAAAGGGATACGGGCTTTTCGCGCCATGGTAAAACAGCATGGGAATCACCAGCGGTAACGTTTTATGGCCAGCATCCAGATGGCGCTGCATCGCGGCAGTCGCGTAACGCATTAACCGGAACGCCATATGCGCGTCCGGCGTACTCTGATGCTCTATAACGACATAGATATAACCGTCGCCTTCACACGTTTTTAGTGACCAAAGGACATCGGAATAAAACGCGCGTAAATTTTTCTCGATAAAACTGTCCGGCGCCAGTTTCAACGTCGTCAGATCGCAACGTATTCTTAGCGAATGGGGAAGATGAATATTGAGAAAATCCCGCGCGGTATCCGGATGGCGTAAAAACGTTTTGAATACCGCATCATGAGGCGTGGACGTGGGGCTTTTTTTCATGGCGATCCGTCACCTGAGGAATAAGATGACGCCACTGTACTCGCCAAAAATACAGACAGCATTCAGGAAAATTTAACCCTGCGAGGAGGCTCGAAAGGGAATCACTGACGGCTGCAATACGTACATTTTTGCCCAGCCTGCTACGCATTATCGCCCGATAGCGTAACGCTAACCGGGCCTACAAATACACGTCATCTGTAGGCCCGGTAAACGTAGCGCTCTTCGGCGATAAATCTCACACCAGCGCTTTGACTATCTCCATCAACCGAATGACGTCTTCGGGGCGCGTATTGCCGGTTTGCGGATCGATAATCGAGCTGTAAACATGCGGCATGACGCGCGGCACGCCTGCTTCCAGGCAGGTTTGCAGGATAATACCGAAATTATCCAGTGAGATACCACCGGTCGGCTCGATGAGCGTCATGCCGTGGCGGGCGGCGGTTGTCGCCAGCGCATAGAGTTCCGGTAACGACTTTTCGCCGCCCATCGGGAAAAACTTCGCCGCATGTGCGCCCATATCCTGCATCATGCGTACCGCCGCTTCACAGGAAACGCGGGCTGGCGTTCCCTGGCTGCTGCTGACGCCGGTAGAAATCACCACCTCGCCAGGCGTTCCCGTCGGGCTGACCAGGGCGTTGATATGCGTTTGCTCGCCGCCCGTCGCCGCCAGCGCGCCCGCCGCGAAGCCGCTGCCGGTAAAGGTCTGGTTGACATGGGCCGGGTGAGTATGGGCGGCAATCATCGCCGCTTTGTAGTACTGCGCCGGGTCGCCTGCGCCCAGACCCACTGAGATAGACGGCACCTCCGCCATCCAGCGTTTCACCTCCGGCACGCCCTCTTCTACCGTAGCGAACTGCGCGGAAAGTACGCCAATGACCGCATGGCCTTCGGCGGCTTCATAGATAGCCTTCGCGTTGGCGATATCCTTTGCCAGCACGTTAATCGCTACCCGCTGACGATAAAAATTAATCTGCTGCATGTTCTGCAATCTCCCTGAGTCGCGCCACAATCAATGCCATTTCCCCTTCGGCTACCGTGCGTGGATCGAGGCTAAAAACCCCCTGATGAAGCTGATATTTGCGGGCGTAAATCGCTATCTCGCCGCCGCGCAACTGCGCTTCGACGTCCTGCGCGTTCAGCCCCAATTCAGATGCGTTCACCCGCACACGAATACGCCAGATTGCACGCCCGGCCTCATCCTGTTCGATATCGGCATAAAGTCCATGGATGGCGGAAATCGCTTCCGCGACCGGCTGTAACTGTGCTGCGGTCACGGTCGTCTGGCCCTGGTGGTAATTCTCCAGCGCATACACCAGCCCAACCATGTTTTCCTTGCCGATTTTCATTGCCCTGGCAATCCCCTGGTGCTGCGCTTTGCAGGCGGCAATCCACGTTTTCTTACCAGTGATAAACCCGGAGGTTGGCGCATTAAAGGCTTTCGCGCCGCTGTAGATAACCATATCCGCGCCGCTCGCCACCCAGCCGCGCAAATCCTCTTCCGCCGCGGCATCGACAATCAACGGCAGGTGGTTGGCCTGCGCCACCTGTACAAAATCGTCAATGCTCAACATGCCTTTCTGTACGCAATGGTGTGATTTCACATACAGTAGCGCGGCGGTCTTTTCGTTAATGGCGCTTTCCAGTTGCCAGCGGGCCGCCAGATTGCTCGACCCCACTTCCACTATGCGCCCGCCACCAAGACGAATGGCGCTGGTGACTGGCGCGCCGTAGTCCACATTATGCCCGCGCAGCATCACTACCTCATTGGCCATACCGGTACTGTCCGGCATCAGGGCGACGCGCGCCCGATCGCCGTGGGTGATAGCGGCAGCGACGGCAATGGCAATACCCGCCGAGGCGCACGAGGTGATATAGCTATCTTCAGCACCCGTATAGCGCGATACCAGTTCGCCGGTTTTTTCCACCAGCGCATCAATCTCGACGAAAGCGGAAGCCGCGCGCGCGGTGGCCTGCATGACCTCCGGCGCGACGCTTGAGACGCCCAGAATGGTCATTTTGCCGCAGGCGTTAATGACCTTTTTCAACCCCAGTTGTTGATAGATATTCGGCGTCATGATTTACAGCACTCCCAACAACGAACAGATTATGCTCAGTGCGACAATCGACAGCAAAATGGTGGTGTAGCGCGGCCCTTTTTTTACCAGATAGAAGTAGATGGCGAATACCGCCGCCAGTGGCAGTAAGCCCGGCGCGATAGAGTCGAGGATCTGCTGAACCACCACTTCAGATCCTTTCAAGGCGCTAATTTTTAACGGCGTGGTGATTTTGACGTAGCTGGCGGAAAGCGCGCCCATCATGATCAAACCCAGCACGTTGGCCCCGTAGATCAGTTCTTTGATTCGCCCCCCTTGCAGCAGGCCGATAATCGAATCACGCCCCAGCGTATATCCCTTGTGGACCATACCGTAGCTGATCGCCAGGGTGATCGCCGGGTAGAGAATCAGCGGGATAATACCACCCATCGCGCTGCCATTTGCCGCGAACGGAATAAAGATCGCTATCAACAGCGGCATCACCGCCGCCCAGATAATCGAGTCGCCCATCCCGGCAAGCGGCCCCATCAGGCCAGTTTTAATGCCGGTGATAGACGAGTCGTTAATCGGCTCGCCGCGCGTTTTTTGTTCTTCCATGGCAATAGAGATGCCCTGAATCACCGCGCCGAAGGTCTGCTCGGAGTTAAAGAAGTTAAGGTGGCGTTTTAGCGCTTCTACCTGCTCCTCTTTTTGCGGGTAAAGTTTTTTGATGATCGGCGTCATCGAGGCGCAGAAAATCAGGCTTTGTAAGCGCTCATAGGAGCTGGAAACCTCGGCGCCCAGCCAGTAGATAAACCAGGCTTTGGTGATATCTGCTTTGGTCAGCGCCCCGCTTTCCCGCGCGCGCTCAACCAGTTCATGTTGCATTACGTCACTGCTCATCATGCTGCTCCTTCATTTTTCGCCAGGCCTTTAATCAGGAAGGCGACACAGGTGCCGAAGATGGCCATCGCCATGATGTCGACCTTGAGGTACAACACCGCGAAGAACCCGCCGATAAACCACGGCAACAGGCTCTTTTTACCGATCACCATAATGGTGATGGCAAAGCCCAGCGCCGGCAGAATGCCGCCCATGATTTCAAAGGAGTGGGTTAACCAGTGCGGCATCAGTTTAAGGAAACTTTCCACCACATCCTGGCCAAAGTAGTTAGCGGCAAAGACCACCGGGAAGCGCAGCACCAGCCCCAGCAATGCCGGGTAAAGAAAGGCGCAACGCATGATGCCCGCCATGTTTGCCGTTTCCGCGTGTTTATCCGCCATATGCACCCAGGCGGCGTTCAGCGTGCGCCTAAGCTGATCGAGAAACACGCCAATCACGCCAAACGGGATTGCCAGTGCGATCGCCAGGTTTGGGTCCATACCGGCCTTCACCGCGATAGGAATGGAGATACAGGCCGCCAGCGCCGGGTCCGACGGCACGTTGCCGCCCGGCGTTGAGGTCACGCCCAAATAAACGAGCTGCATCCCTGCGCCGATGATCATCGCAGTCTGCATATTGCCAAGCAAAAGCCCGACAAATACCGCGATCACCACCGGTTGTAACAGCATCGCGGAGAAGGTGTAGCCGAGGCGTAAACGGGCAAACCAGTAATACAACCCCATCAGGCTTGCAAAGAGTAAGGTATCCATAGTGTTATCCTATACACTTCATCCTTCAGGCTGCCTCTTTGTTGGCTGCCTTCGCTCACCCCAGTCACTTACTTTAGTAAGCTCCAGGGGATTCACTCAGTTGCCGCCTTGATGCATCCAGAATGATTTTGTGTCTATTAAAGGGTTAGAATTTTTTCAGGATATCGTCGAGCGGCTGCGGCTTATCTTCCGGAATGGTCTGGAAAAATACCTGAACGCCACGGTTTTTCAGGTCGTTAAGAATGCCGACGTCTTTTTCATCCAGCGTAATATTCTGAAAAACCGCCTTGCGGTTTGGCCCGCCGCCGAGACCGCCAACCTGAATGCGGGTGACGTCAAAGCCCAGTTGTATGGCGTCCTGCACCGCCGCCAGTGACGGAAAAAGCACCAGCACGTTACCGTCGCCAAGCTGATTTTCTTTCCATGCAGCGGCAAAACTCTGGTTGCCGAAGCAATCCACTTTGATATTTGGCGGCGCCGCCATCAGGTAGATATTTTTCATAAACGGATCGGCGTCCAGTTCATCACTCACAACGGCTATCCGGTTCGCCTGAGATTGTCCGACCCACTTCGTGACAACCTGTCCATGAATGAGACGGCTGTCGATGCGGCATAAAACGATATTGGCCATGATGTTTTCCTTAGAGTGATTGTTGTAGCTGACGTACATGGGCGACCACATCCAGGCAGCTACTGCGCCCGGCCTCAACTAACTCGTCCACGCAGGCGGTTAGCATCCCTTGTTCGCGCCTGTCCAGCGCCTCCAGCAGTAGCGACGCATTCAGTCCGGCAATCACCGCCACCGGATAATCGGCGCTTAGTCGCGCCGCGACGTTGGATGTCGTGCCGCCGACAAAATCCGTCAGGATCAGCGAGCCTTCCGGCAGCGTTTTCACCACGGCCTCGACGCGTTGATAAAACTCGCCCAGCGTATCGACAGGCATTAGCGCGATTTCCGTCACGCCTTTAATTTCGCCCGTGACCATACGCAGGCTGTTGCAAAGCGGTTGTCCCCAGCCGCCATGCGTCAGCAGCAGGATGTGGGGCAACGGTTGTGTGGTAGTCAAAATGGCCTCCTGGCGCAATTACATGAGAACACCGGCATATATTGCCCGGTGGCACTGCGCTTACCGGGCCTACAGGACGCTCCCGGTAGGCCGGATAAGGCGTTTACGCCGCTATCCGGCATAACGCATCATCAGAAGAGCAAAGGTTGTGCCAGAATTTGTGTCACGCGAGGAAGAAGAAAGGTCTGGCGAGGCGCGAAGCCCCGCCAGTAAAAGGATTAGCTATAGAGCAGTTCGTAGATATAAAAATATTCCGCATCCGATAAACGGATGGCGTAGGCGTCTTCGATCGGCAGAAAAGCGGATTTGATGACACTAAACGCGCGCGCGTCCAGATTCGGCTGACTTTCCAGCGCCATCTGTAACGGTTTACGGTTAATCACAATACGCTCTACCATACAGCAGCAGTGGATCAGGAAGCGCAGTGTCACCTGGCGACTTGGTTTCAGGGAAAGCGAAGACGTCAGATGGTTAAAAACGCCCTCCATCTCTTTCAGAATACGCTGCGGGTTAAGCACGGAAATATGGTTGATGATGCTCTCCATCGTTAGCGCGCTGATAAAGCGCATGGCGCTGCGCTCCATCTCCAGACGGCGTTCAGCGTTGGACAGATCGGGCGTTAACAGGCTCAACACCAGTTCCGGCCCTTGTTCGGAGAAAAGCTCTTCCAGCGAAATAAACGGAATATCCGGCAACCCCGGCTGGAAAGTACCGACAATCCCCGCCAGCCGCTCGCTGGCATTCAATGCCTGCTGAACGCGCTCCAGACTACGTACCTCGTTATAATCAAGGATCACCATCCTGGTGTCCTGCGACATCAGCTCGCCAAAGCTCTCCTCCAGCACCTTTTTGATTTTTTCCGCCGTTCCCATGCCGGTAATACAGGAGATGACCAGCACTTTGCCGCCGTTCTCCTGCTGCGGCGTACAAAGCTGGCAGGGGATATTTTTACTCTGCAGGAGCGCCGTCAACTGTGGTAAGTCGCTGGTTTCATAGCTTAAATCCAGCCCGACTTCCAGTAGACTGGTCAGCGTGATGTTCGGCATGAGCAAAACATCTATCTGGAATAATTTACTGATGGTGCTGCCGAAATGGATCAATGAACCGATGTCCACCAACAGGATAAGCCGCCGATATTGGCGGGTTTGAATCATTTGGGTCAGCGTTTCCAGCGTGTCATGCACCGACTGTTCAAACGGCATGTCGATGGCGCTGAACAGCTCGCGCTCCAGCACGCGGTTGACATATTGCGCCTGGCTGGTGGCGGTGGTCGCGCCGTGAGCGATCAAAATGACCCCGCAGTCGGGGCTGGCATCGATGCGCTGGCGATAATGGCGGCACTCTTTCAGGAACAGGCATAGCCAGACCACTTCCGTCGCCGGACACTGAATATGCAACAGTTCGTTGATTTTTCGACACAGCAGCGTGGCGTTGTCATATTCGTCTTTGCAGCGATCCAGGATCAAACTGGAAGAGTAAAGCTGCGGGATCAGGCCGCGCTGCACGTAGCCTATCAGCGCCAGGAAGTGTTTACGCAGTGGGTTAACCAGATTTTCCGGCAGCGAAAATCCCAACACCTGCTCTACGCAGCCAATCAGCAGCGTCACGCGCTCTTCAATCTGGTCGCCATAGCGCGGCGGATGCGCCACGCTGTCGCGGCTGTAGAGACCGTATTCAAAAATCGAGCTGAGTTTATTTTTCAGGATCGCCAGCGTCTCCGCCGGGGGGACGTTACTGTTGCGCAAATTAACATATTCGCGCGTCAGGAAGCTGTAAAAGAGGTCGCTCTCTTCAATTTCCGCCCCGGTCGCCAGCGACGTCTTCAATGCGGGCAGCGTGCGCGCGTCTATATTTAGCCGCGCTTTACCGTCAAACAGAGTATCCACCAATAGACGCTGTTCCGGCGTCGGGTTAACCGACATCTCCGCCAGCCGCTTATCCAGTTGTAGCGTGTCGTTATGCTCGGTCATTCCCGATGCCCACGCCTGAGCGCAGAGAAACTGAATATCGCTTTTTAGCTGGCCGATATTGCCTTCCAGGGGTTTATTCAGCAACCAGAGCAACAACGGTTTATCAATGCTGACCGTGCGTTCTATTTTGCGGCTTTCCCGCTGTAAGAACCCCACGATCAGTTCGATCTGTTCTTCAACGGAGCGCTGGCGAATACCCGGCAAATCAATGCATACCTGAATACGCCGCTGGAAAGTACGTAACAGCGCCGACCCGACCGGTTCGGTAGTGGCGCAAATCAGGCGTACCGAAATTGATCGCGGCTGGCTGCTCACGCCGAGCGGACGGTACTCGCCTTTATCCAGAATAGAGAACAGCTTTTCCTGCCCTTCATAAGACAGACGGTGCACCTCGTCCAACAGCAGATAACCACCGTCCGCCTGCTCCACGAGGCCTGTTTTATGTTCATTCGCGCCGGTAAACGCCCCCTGCCGATGACCAAACAGATGCGAGGAGAGCAGTTCCGGGTTATGGGCGTATTCCGCGCAGTTAAAGTAGACCAGCGGCGGGATAGCGCCGCTCGCCTGTTCACAGGCGAAACGGTGCATCAGTTCCGCAAAAAAGGTTTTACCGACGCCGGACGGCCCGGTAAGCAGAACGTGTAAACCGTGCGGATAGAGCACCGCCGCACGGCCTTTTTCTACCGCATCGCGCAGGCTGCGATCGTAACCAATCAGGCTGGTAAACGGATCGTCGGGCGCGTAATGCTCTTCATGCGGCAGCACATCCGCCACCGACCGCACTTCGCGTTCAGACTCTTCCAGCTGTCGTCCCAGCAACGTTTCCAGCGCCTGGCGATGCAGAAAATAGACCGGGCGGCCACGGCTTTTGATTGCCAGGCCGTCATTCCATAACTGATTGAGATCTTTGCTGACGGAGTTACGCGCCAGCCCAAGATTGAAACCTATCGCCTCCGCCGTAAACGCCGTCTCCTGCGCCAAATCGGCAAGGCATAGCCCGCGCGTCAGCCGTTCCAGCTCTCCCAGTACGATCTCAATACGTCTCATTACACTACCGCTTACGAAATAAAAGAGTGTTCAGAACATACACTATTCTGCCACGCAAGAAAGTGAAGGCGCAGCGAGAAACCGCCTTCCCACTTTTGCCTGACTTCAACGCCAACGGATAGCACGCCCCGATGAGTGAGCGTCGCGCGGTCTACACTTACTCTTGAAAAAGTGCAAACCGATAAGGATACCGTTTATGAAACGAAAAACGCTTCTGCTTATTGCCGCGCTTGTCGCGCTACCGGGCGTCACGTATGCCGACTCTCCGTTTAGCTCACTCCAGTCGGCGCATGAAAAAAATACGATTTTAAAGGATTTGCGCAAAATGTGTACGCCCAAAGGCGCGCTAACCGATGAAGCCTGGGAGAAAAAAATCATGGCAAGCGAGGGGAACCAGCAGCATATTCGGGAGGCGATGATCGCGATAGAGCGCAACAATCAGCATAACTACTGGCAGGCTCTCGGCAAGGTGGAATGCCCGGAGATGTAGCACAGCTTTTCCGCTTTTTGGTCGCGAAAATGCGGACTGTAACCGGTTTCTGTTCGCTAAAAGCGCGTATTCTGGAGCGAATTTACGCGATCAAGGAGTACGACAATGCGATACCGTTTTCCCGATAACTTCTGGTGGGGCAGCGCCTGCTCAGCGTTGCAAACCGAAGGGGATAGTCTGAATGGCGGTAAAAGCCAGACCACGTGGGATGTGTGGTTCGAGCGCCAGCCGGGTCGTTTTCATCAGGGCGTCGGTCCAGCGGAAACCTCAACGTTCTATCGCCACTGGAAGCAAGACATCGCGCTACTGAAACAGTTAAAACATAACAGTTTTCGCACCTCGCTAAGCTGGGCGCGGCTCATTCCAGATGGCGTAGGCGAGGTGAATCCACAAGCGGTGAGCTTCTACAATCACGTCATCGACGAGCTACTGGCGCAGGGCATCACGCCGTTTATTACGCTGTTCCATTTTGATATGCCGATGGTCATGCAGGAGAAAGGCGGCTGGGAAAATCGCGACGTCGTAGAGGCGTTTGGTCGGTACGCGCAAACGTGTTTTACCTTGTTTGGCGACCGCGTGAAGCACTGGTTTACCTTTAACGAGCCGATTGTGCCGGTGGAAGGCGGCTATTTGTACGACTTCCACTATCCCAATGTGGTGGATTTTAAACGTGCGGCCACCGTGGCGTACCATACCGTGCTGGCGCACTCGACCGCCGTGCGCGCCTGGCGCGCCGGGCGCTACGACGGTGAAATCGGCGTGGTGCTGAATCTGACGCCGTCCTACCCACGCTCGCAGCATCCCGCCGATGTGCAAGCCGCGCATCATGCGGATCTGTTATTCAACCGCAGTTTTCTTGACCCGGTATTAAAGGGAGAATACCCGGCGGACTTGGTGGCGCTGCTGAAAACCTATGACCAGCTGCCTGCCTGTCAGCCAGGCGACCGTCAGCTTATTGCCGACGGCAAAATCGATTTACTGGGGATTAACTATTATCAGCCGCGCCGCGTGAAATGCCGTGATACGGCGGTGAATCCGCAAGCGCCGTTTATGCCGGAGTGGTTATTTGACTATTACGACATGCCGGGGCGCAAGATGAACCCTTACCGCGGCTGGGAAATTTACGCGCCAGGAATTTACGACATCATCACCAACCTGCGGGATAATTACGGCAATCCGCGCTGTTTTATCTCCGAAAACGGGATGGGCGTTGAGAACGAGCAGCGTTTTGTGCAAGCGGGACAGATTCACGATGATTACCGGATTGACTTTATCTCTGAGCATCTTAAATGGCTGCATAAAGGCATTAGCGAGGGCTGTCACTGTCTTGGCTACCACATGTGGACCTTTATCGATAACTGGTCATGGCTGAACGGCTATAAAAATCGCTATGGTTTTGTACAACTGGATTTAACCACCCAAACGCGCACGGTGAAAAAAAGCGGAGAATGGTTTGCCGCCACCGCAGAGCATAACGGTTTTGATTAAGCGTTTATTATTGCCGGATAACGACTAACGTCGTATCCGGCCTAAAAATGGTAGCAATATCAACTCATTGGCGTAATACGGACTTTCGCCGCCACGACTAACGCCGTCAACAGCATCAGTCCGCCGGAAAGCGCCAGCGGCGAAAGCAGCCCGAAATTGTCGAGCGCATAACCGCCCACCGCCGCGCCACAGGTATTTGCCAGTTGAATCACCGCGACCTGGATGGAACCGGCTTTTTCCGCCTGATCGGCAAGAGAACGAGTGATCCACGTTGACCATCCCACCGGCACCAGCGCAAACGCCAGCCCCCAGATAATCGCTATTGCCGCCGCCACGGTTTTGTCGCTCCCCCACACAATGAGCGTCAGCGCGCTCAGCGCCAGTAGCAGCGGCGCACCGGCCAGCGCCAGTTTTACCGAACGTTTCAGGACATAAGATGAGAAAGAAGTGCCAACGAAGCTGGCAATACCAAAACTGAGCAACACCAGCGTCAGACCATCAACGTCAAAGCCCGCCAGATTCATATAGACCGGGCGAATATAGGTAAAGAAAGCGAACTGCCCGGCAAAAGACATAAAGATGGCGATCATCCCGGCCATCACGCCAGGGCGTTGCAACAGGCTAAACATATTCTGTTTCTGGTGAGAAGGTTCGCCCGGCAGCGACGGCAGTGATTTCACCACCCAGATGACGCACAGTACGCCCATCACCGCAGCGGCGTTAAAGACATTACGCCAGCCAATAATACCGCCCAAAAAACTGCCCAGCGGCGCGGCGATCACTAACGCGATGGAGACCGCGCCAAAAATCACCGACAGCGCTTTCGGCACGGTACGCGCGGGAACCAGTCGCATGGTCAGCGACGCCGACATCGCCCAGAATCCGCCCAGCGCCAACCCAAGACAGGCGCGGCCCAGCAATAGCAGCGTAAAGCTGTTGGCAAAGGAGACCATCAGACAAGAAGCCGTCAGCAAAACGGCGAACAGAATAACGATATAACGCCTGTCGGTCGCCTGAATAATCTGGGTAATGAACAGGCTGGAAAACATCGCGACAAACGCCGTAACGGTGACCGACTGACCGGCGACGCCCTCGGAGATCCCCAGATCCTGCGCCATCGGCGTCAACAGACTAACGGGCAAAAACTCAACGGTAATCAGGCAGGCGACACAAAACGCCACGGCAAAAACGGCTGACCAGTTAGGCCTGGCAACCCCATCAGCGCGGAATTTTTCTGCGATATTTTCATTCATTGTGGTTACCTGCGTCGTTTTAGTGCGGAAAATCCACGCAGTGTAACATTACAAAATGTGATCTGATTAACATTTTAGCAACTGACATTGTTGCGCTGCATTTTGCGAGGCTGGTCGAGCGTTGAGAATTATCTTCTCTCGCTGCGTGTAAAACCAAAAGGTAAGACATAGTGTATCACCTGGTGCTATACTTTAGATTACAGGATGTCAACCTGATGCGAATCTTCAAAACCAGGTGGTTTAACAGAGAAGCGAAGTCCCACACGATAAAAGATGACGAGTTAAGCGAGGCCATCAACGCCGTACTGCAAGGAAAAGCAGATAATCTCGGCGGCGGGGTTTATAAAAAACGTCTCAATCAAAATCGCGATCGCGCAATCGTGTTGGCAAAGGGAGGCGAACATTGGTTTTACACCTTCCTGTATGCCAAACAGGATATGGCCAACATTAGCTATCGCGAACTTGCGGGTTTCCGTGAGTTAGCAAAACACTATGCTTGCCTGACCGAAGATCAGATAACGGCACTCATTAATAACAAAGAACTGGTAGAGGTGCGCCATGTCAGCAAAAACTAAATTCAAAAGCCCTGCCTTTGAAGCGATTCATAGCGCGGCATCTGGATTATTTAGCGTGGATGCCATTCCCCAGGAGACAATGCGCAGTTTTGACACGGCCTGCTTAAGCAGCATCAAAGACCTGCAGCCACTTGAAATAAAAGCGTTACGAGAAGAACTCAACGTTAGCCAGCCGGTTTTCGCTCGGTACCTGAATACCAGCGTATCAACGGTTCAAAAGTGGGAAAGCGGCGCCAAGCGTCCCAGCGGGATGTCACTGAAACTACTTAATGTTGTCCAAAAACACGGGCTAAAGGTGCTGGTATGAGGGTTTTACCGATGGTCTGTTAAGGCTAAGTCGGATGTCTGAGGGTGGGCAAAGTTAAAATGTCCGCTAAGCGCCAACAGCAGACGCTGCTCACTTTATCAATCATCGGGAAAGATTAATGAGTACTATAAGTTGTTAATCGACAGTATCATGGTTTTATGAATCAATTGATGGGCGTTATGACATGGATATTAATGAGTTTCCACCGGGAGTAATTGAACACCTTGGCTGGTATGTGTATCGATTAATTGATCCAAGGGACGGAAGTACCTTCTACGTGGGGAAGGGAAAAGGCAATCGTGTATTTGCTCATATGCGCGGTGAGGTCGCAGCAGTGGATGATGATGAGTTACTTAGTAACAAGCTCAAGCAACTTCGAGAGATAAGATTAGCTGGTCTTGAGGTCATTCATGTTATTCACCGACACGGTATAGCTGATGAAAAGACCGCTTACGAGGTTGAAGCCGCCCTTATAGACGCCTACCCCGGTTTAACTAATATCATGAACGGTGCTGGCAGTAATGAATATGGTGCTGCACACATCAAAGAGTTAATCGCCACATACCAACCTGAAACAATTGTATTCCAACATAAAGCCCTGATGATCTCTGTTAACAGAAGTTCAAAAGATGTGGACCTTTATGATGCCGTACGTTTTAGCTGGCGGGTCAGCGTTGAGCGTGCCCGTAAGGCTGAAGTTATATTGGCTACAGTGAAGGGAATCGTAAGGGGTGTATATGTCGCTGATGAGTGGCTCAAATCTACCCGTGAGAATTTCCCAGAGATATCCTCATGGGATGAAGACGAGGAGTTTGAAGCTACTCAAAATTCCCGCTTTGGATTTCGAGGAAAAGTAGCGCCACCTGCGATAGCACAGCTTTATCTCGGTAAAAAGATTCCAGAGGATCTTAGAAAGAAAGGTGCGATGTCTCCTGTGAGATATTCTCCTGGTTTCGATTTCTAAAGAGTCTGTCAGTAATTCTGTATAACTTTAAAGGTGATCGCTCAGGTGGTCACCTAACTTGAGAATAAAACGACTCACCGCCAGTTTTGGATCGGCATACTCCATTTTTTCGAACGTAGCGACAATTTCGCGCGGGGTCATCCCTTTAGTCAGTTCCGCCGCAAGAGCTTTGAGTTTCTTTTCATCTATAATTTGCCTGTCCCGTTGTTGAAATGAGCACTTCAACAACGGGTAATTAAACAAATTTAATAACAGTCTCAGACGGGATTGTTTTCCGGGTGGAGACGATTCATACGATAATGGGTGCAGGAAGCCTCTACAACTTCCTGCGCCGTTTGACGGGAATTGCACTATACTGACTCACCAAAGCCATCAGCAAATGCAGATTTTAATTCATCCATAAAAGCCAGTTCATCCTGTCCATCACAAATTAAATCAATCATTGTGTTTCCCTTTACGCCAGCCCCCAAAATACTCATCATTCCTTTAATAGGAATTTCTTTGTCATTATTAACTAGCGTTAATGAAGACTGGTATTTTTTGACAATTTTCGCAAGTGTCGCGGCTGGCCGCGCATGAAGCCCCGTACTGTTCATAACGCGTACTGTTTGTCTAATCATATATTTTCCTTAAGAGACTTTGCGGAATGCTGAGTGATGTTTATTCATCATCTTAATTTTAGAATAAACATCATCCTCAACTGCCTGTTTTGCGTTCGCCATGACACGCGCCAGATTAGCCTCGTTGTTATTATTTACCCAAGCCTTACCGACAGTAGTAATAAAGGCTTTGCGCAAATCACTCGCAATATTCACTTTGGCTACTTTGTAATTAACAAAGCTGCGAAGAATATCCGCGTCAATACCAGAACCTCCATGAATAACCAAAGGTACCGGACTGACAGACGCGATGCGTTGTAATAGCGGGATATCAATGCGTGGGATATCTTCAAGACCATGTACATTACCAATTGACACTGCCAGCATGTCGCACCCTGTCTCCTCAACAAAGCGCTGAACCTTCTCAGGTTCAGTTTTGCAGTCAGCCTCGCTGACATGATCATCTTCCTTACCCAGAATAGCGCCTAATTCCGCTTCGACGGGAACACCAAATGATTTACAGAAATCGACAGCTTCTCGGGTAAATGCAATATTTTCTTCGAACGGTAGCGCCGCGCCATCAATCATTACTGAGGTAAATCCGGCCCGGACAGCCTGCTTAACATCTTCCAGAGTTTTCCCATGATCCAGATGCAGGCTGACAGGAACATCCATTTTGTCGGCATGCCGCTTAACAATTTCATAAATGTAATCGTAACCTGAAAGCTGTGCATTAGTAGGAGCAATTTGAATAAAATTGGGCAATCCGGAACGTTCTATTGCATTAAGAATGGAAATTGTTGTCTCCAGGTTCGTTGTATTAAATGCCCCCGCAAGGACATGTTTTTCCTGAATACAATTGAGCAGAATCCTACCATTGACTAAAGGCATATTAACTCCAGATATTTATGTGAGCAGTGTAAGTAAATTATCGAACTATTGAGTTATCACAGTTATTCACCAATAAGCGCCCCTTCTTGCCGCAGTTTAAATTGGTAAAATGACAGCCATTGCTGCTGATATATTTTCAACTTTGCAGAACGAACCGCGTCAGGAAAATATCGCTCAGCTACAGGAACAGTCGGGGGGACAACATTCGGACAGGCTATCAACAATGCTCCAAGGGAGACGGTTTCATCAAAAGCAATGGCCTCAATTGGACACTGGAGGATGTCAGCCTTCAACTGGAGCCAGTATGGGTTTTTCACCGCAGGGCCAATGACTTTTACTGTCCTGCCCGCCGGGATATTAAAGCACCCATGACAGTGTGCAAACTCCATCGCCAGGCCAATAAAGACACTCTCAAGCAGAGACTCCGGAGGAAGTGAATCCGTCAGCCCAAAAAGCAGGCCACGAGTGTGCCGATTTTTATTTGGCGAACCCGAGCCCCGCAAATGAGGAATAAATACCGGCACATGCTCGACAGACCAGGAAGGTTTGAGGTATTGCTCCATGACTTTTTCCAGGCCTGTGCTTATTTCCTTATCAGTTAAACGAAAGGTTTTTTTCACCCATTCAAGCGCATAACCGCCGACAGGCAGAGAAGCGAAAAGCGTGAAAAATTCACCATCGGAGTAACAACCATTTGCCAGCTTATCCCTGCGAGCCTGCACATCAAGCGTTGGCTGTGTATTCAGCAGTAAAATACCCTCTGTCGTGCCGGTAGAATTCAGCACATCGCCCGGTTGCATCTGTAATGCGCGGGCACCGACCATATGATCGTGTCCAGCGAGTGTGACTTTTACCTCATGTGGTAATCCCAACTCCTGCCTGAGCGTTGCCGTCACCCATCCAGCCACTTCACCCGGCTTTATCAACGGAGCCAGTACACCGAACGGTATGCCGAGAATCCCGGCAGCATTACGAGACCAGGTACGGCGAGCAATGTCCAGACACAACGTTCTACTGGCCAGCGATATTTCCGTCTTTTTCGCACCTGTCATTCGCCACAACAACACTTCTGGTGCATGTAACCAGCAGATATCTTTTCTTTCATGCAAGGAGTAATTATCAAGCAACCATCTCATTTTAAATGCTGAGTAATTACTATGAGGTGGCAATCCCGTTATAGAATACAGTTCTTCAGCCTCTGCCTTGCTTAATGACGAGAGATAAGATTCACCACGTCGATCATACCAGGCCAGCATCGGGGTAAGAATGACGCCCTCCTTATCCACAAAGACGCCAGACTCACCGAAACTCGCAATACTGATATTTTTTACCGGAAACGGTACTGAAGCCACCAGTTCAGCCATTACCAGTCGCAGTGCCTGCCACAGCGCTTCGATATCGAAGTCTACCTCGCCTTTGTCCGACGATATTGTTGGCGTCGGAAACTTGCGGACTTCCAGAACTGACGCGTCATGACAGGAATAGCAGCTGACTTTGCAGTTAGTTGTACCAATGTCAATGACAAGCGCTGCGTGGTAATCAGGCATAGACCGTTCCTTTTGTCAGGCGAAAAACACCATAAATAATCAGCGCAAGCACAGGAATCAGCCCGATAGCAATAATATTTCCGTTGAATATTTCAAGCAGCCAGAAACGGAAGGGGTTACCGCCATCAAGGAAGCTTGATACCTGACCACTTGACCCCTCAGCCATTTTGAAATTGACATCTTTAGCCATACCGGTAATAAATGGCGCAATTTTGGTCGCAATCCACAAGTCGGCGACAATAACAGGAATTGCGGTTATCACAGCCCGGAAAATATTGCCACGACATGCCAGTACAATCATGGAAGCCATGACTGCCAGGTTCGCAAGGTCTCCGAGTGGCAGGACTTTATTGCCAGGAAGAAGGAATGCAATAAAGACAGAGATAGGTGTCAGAATCAGTGCTGTAGATATAATGGCTGGGTTACCTACTGCTACCGCGATATCCAGTCCGATAAAGAGATCATCACGGCCAGGATATTTGGCATTCAAATATTTCTTAATGGCTTCAGACAGAGGTAATAAACCTTCCATCAAAATTCGTACCATACGCGGAAGAATGAACATGACACCGCCAATGCTGATCCCCAGCAACAGGATATGTTTAAAGTCATATCCGGCAATGATGCCCAACAAGACCCCCAGAATAGTACCCACCATCATAGGCTCGCCGAAGATTCCCATTTTTTTCTGAACGTTTTCCGGATCAATATGAATACGGTTAACGCCTGGGATCTTGTCGATAATTTTATCGAACAGCAATCCAATCGGAAAGAAGACGACAGATGACAGGGTCGGAAGTGAAATACCTTCCAGACCGAAGTACTTTGCCACTAATGGCGCAGACCAGTCCGCCAGTTTGAGAACCACGATCGCGGCAATAGCGGCTGCGGACAGACCCAAAACAAAACTCCCTGTGCTGTAGTAAACCAGCGTTCCAGCCAGGGCAAAGTGCCAGTAGTTCCACATGTCGACATCAACAGTACGTGTCTTATTCAGGGCCAGCATGGCGACATTAATCAGCATCGTCAGCGGAATGACAAAGGGTGCGATTGGTGAGCCCCAGGTAATTGCGGCCAATGGTGGCCAGCCTAAATCGACAACAGGAAGGCTAATACCAGTTCGCTCAACCATTGCCTGTGCAGCCGGGCCTACGTTGCTGGTAAGTATGTCAAAGATGGCATAAATTCCGACAAACCCTATTCCGACAATTAACGATGAGCGAAGTGCTTTAGCGGGTTTTACTTTGAAGAACAATGCCAGGAAAAAAAGGACCAGCGGCAATAAAACCGTTGGGCCAAATCCCAGGACATATTGCACAACGGTATAGAGAGTATGTGCTATATCATTCATATCCGACCTCTTATTCAGATGTGACCAGACCTCGCGTTAGCGCCTGGGTAATTTATCTGTTTTTTATTTATGAAATCAGGCTTGGCCTTTAAGGATTGAAACTATTTTTTCAAGAACTTTATCTTCACCTACTCCGGTAATGATTGGCAGACCACTAACAACCGGAATATCCAGTTCATAAGGAACTTTCGTTGTTGATACAACCAAAGCTGCACCATCGGTATTGTTTGGCAATGAGGCTACATTAGTTTGGGAATAATTAACATCAAGCCCATTGTCTTTACAATATTCCATTACTTTTTCTGCCACAGCCGTGGAAGTAGCAACACCCGTTGCGCAAACGAATAGTATCATTTTACTCATACTTCACCTCTTTCAGATATGCGTGTGTAAATTGACTGATAAATTTCATCATCATTCATGACCAGTAACTGCTGCATAAAATCCTCATCCTGGATCACATCCATAATCCAACCCAGTACGTTGAGCTGCTTATTGCTTTCACCTAAAGCAAGCATAAACACCACCCTGACAGGTACGGGATCTGGTTCCCCGCCCATATCTTCGAAATTGACGGGTTCTGCCAGTATTCCAACGCTAATGGCATTTTGGCGAACATACCTGTGATCAGTATGTGGAATAGCGACACCTACAGGCTCAACCGGTAGACCCGTTGGAAAATTCTGTTCTCGCGTAATGACGTGATCGGCAAAATCAGATACAACCATACCATCGTTAATTAACGGACTGGCAAGAGCCTTGATTATGTCATTCTGACTCACCTCTTTAGGGAGGTGTCGAACATAATGACGGCGAAAATGAATATCCTGCATAGATTCCTCTTTGCTAGTCAGGCATCCAGGCGCTGTAAAATAGTGCCAAGATAATATTTATTACCTTTTAACCAGACGTTACCAAAATCAATGGCCAATCCTCTAGAAAAAAACACCAACTGTTCCAAATGCAAAACAGGTGCGTCTTCACCAATATCAAGATAATGGCCTCGCTCATTACCAATTAATTTAGCTGCGTAACGGCTTTCAGAAAAACTTATTTTCTTATCAGATAATCTTTCTATTGCTGAAAATAAATTCTCCCTGGTAAAATCTACATCAATAATACCGGGGCAGAGATCAATGTTGATACGATTTTCAATCAACATGACTTTTTCATCGCCAATACAACGAAGGCGTTTAAGAAATAAAACATCTTGTCCCGGTTTGATACTCAGTTTCTCTGCTACAAAGCGGTTAGCGGGCTCCAGTCGGGAGGTTATAACACTGGTTGTGAAGTTTATCTTCTGGCTGGCTAAGGCTTCAGCAAAGGAGAGCAAACCTTCACCCAGTGGGTAAGCAACATTTTCCTTCTTTACGAAAGTTCCTTTACCCTGCACTTGCACAAGAACACCTTCCCGGACAAGTTGGTCAACCGCTTTTTTAACGGTACCGCGACTCACCTCCAGCATATCCATGATTTGAAACTCTGAAGGTATCCTGTCATCCTCAACCAATTCTCCGCTATAAATACTTTCCCTTATCCACTCCACAACTTGTTGATACAGTGGGATGTGTGAACTTTTACTCAATGTTTTCATGGTGCGCGCCTAAACATTTAGAGTTGTCTATAGACAATCATGTACAACTTCGAGTTTATGATAAGAAATTTTGAGACAGGAGGTATGGCAAGGAGTCACAGTTTTAGTGTTCAAAACAAGATCACATTTCCGTGATATATGTCACGGAAATGATGAGCTATAAGTCTCTGACGTTTTGGCGTCATTAGCGGTTATTCGGTGCGTTACTTCTGTGGTTCACCCTTAGCAAATACGATGGCGGCTACGCTTTATTTGGCTAACGATGAATCGCGTCTCCAGGCCGGATAAGCGCAGCGCCACCCGGCCGTTAATCGTGGCTCGCCGCCCTTGCCAGCCTCATTCATCTCGTCTTTTGTTAACGAGATAGTGAAGAGTATCAATGCAGCCAGTGGACACCCTCTTCCGGCTGAAAAAAGGCGTTATAGCGCAGTTGAAACGCGTTGATCTCCTGCATATCGGGTTCCATTTCGCGCAAAAAGCCCAGCGCCAGCCGTACCTGTGTGTCGGTGATCGGCGCGGCTAAACGCGCTTTTTGCAGCAAGCGATGCCACCGCTGCAAATTCTGATCGCCGCCATCGACAATCACCATTTGCCAGATAAGTAACACCTGAGCGGCATTTTGCAAATGCGACTCATCAGGGCGATGCAGATACTGTAAAAATTCACCGCCCGCCGTTTTACCCATCTGATCAATCATCGATTCTATCGGCACTACATCAATATTCAGACGTTCGCTCAGGCGGCGAATCGCCCGGCGGGTATCCGATGTCAGCACCCGAAACCCCACAATAAACACCACCACAAACGTGGCCAGAATCAACCAAATCATGCGCACATCCGTCACCAAACAGGATGCCCATCATAACGGTAAATTTATAACTGTCGACGTTCTGGCCTGTCAGGATGTGATTTATTAACGCCTGTCTTCATTTACGCCAGACGCCGGATGTCCTGTCTGACGAACGCAAGGCATAAAAAAGCCCGGCGTTAAGCCGGGCAAAACGTTACCAAATGCACACATTTAAGCGATATTGACTTGCTGAATTTTTTTCTCACGGCGGATTTTGCGCTCTTCCATCACGGCGACCATCGCCATCAGGCAGATACAGCCGATCGCGGCGGCGTCCAGCGCGGCGAAGGTGCCCGCCCAGCCGGTCAGACCAAAAACGGGGGTGCCGTCGGCAATCATGCCCAGACCCAGCTTGGCAAAGCTATCGCCGATAAGATAAGCGAAGGTTCCTTTGATACCGTCCGCAGCGCCGATGGCTTTTTTCGGTACGAAACCGACTGCCGCCACGCCAATTAACAGCTGCGGCCCAAACACCAGGAAACCGAGCGCGAACAGCGAGGCCAGATAGACATACTGGTTGCTGGCGTGCTGGTAGACGCCGAGGGTGGCGATGATTAACGCCAGCGCCACACAGGCTACCAGCGCGCGACGACCGTTCGCCAGGTCAGAGAGCCAGCCCCACAGCAACGTGCCGACCAGCGCGCCCACTTCAAACAAGGTAAAGCCCTGAATCGCCACCTCTTTAGAAAGTTTCAGTTCCTGGAAGGCGTAGACGGTTGACCACTGGTCGATACCAATACGTACCACATACAGGAAGATATTGGAGAAGCACAGCAGCCAGATCACTTTGTTTTTCAACACATATTCAACAAAGATCTGCCACTTGGTCATTTCGTTTTCTTCAGTCTCTTTATCCTCTTCGCTGATCTCTTCGCCGAACAGTTCTTCAGCTTTACCCAGACCGTAAGATTCCGGGGAGTCGCTGCCAAAACGCAGACCGATAAAGCCAACGATCAGCGCGATAATCGACGGGAAGATAAACATGCCGATGACGTGACCGTCGAACAGGTAGTTGGCGCCGAACAGCGCCACGCCTGCCGCGCCCGCACCGCCGAGGTTGTGGGAGATATTCCAGAAGCCGAGAAAGGTGCCGCGTTTACGACGCGGAGTCCATTTGGTGATGGTCGAGTAGCTGCACGATCCGCCGGTACTCTGGAAGAAACCGCTCAGGGCATAGAAAGCGATCATCAGAAACAGACTGGTTGACCCCGCGCCCATGCTGGCGCTGAAGCCGAGCATACAGATAGCGGAGAGGATCAACATAAACGGTAGAAACTGCTTGGTATTTTTACCGTCAGCGTAGTAGGAAACCAGCGTTTTCCCCACGCCGTAGGTGATCGAGAAGCCCAGGCCAATCATCCCCAGCTCGGTCATGCTCAACCCGTAGGTAGAAATCATGTCGTTCTGCGCGATGTTAAAGTTTTTGCGGATCAGGTACATGGTCAGGTAGCCGATAAAAACCACCAGATAGGACTGCATGAACGGCTTGAACCACATTTTACGCCGCACATCGAGCGGCAGATCCAGGGTCGGCTTGCGCACCTGGTTTAAGAAGGCCAGCATGGATTACTCCTGAGCTAATTTTTATACCTGCGAATGGCAGGCATTGTAAAAATCCACAGGAAAAGGGGCCTGCGACAGCGTCCAGGCAAAACCGGGAAAATTTCTTAGTTTTGCCCCATTCAGCGCAAAAAGGTGAGGTGCATCACGCTTCGCTGGTCTCGCGCGGGGCCTGAGCGTTCAGAAATGGCAGCAGCAATAGCGCAGAGATCCCCGCCGCGATGGCGATGACCGCAAAAAAACCGGTCCAGTGCCAGATCTCCAGTACTTTCGCTAACGGCCAGCCGGAAAGCGACGCGCCGAGATAGGCGAACAGGCCGACAAAGCCGGTGGCCGCGCCCGCCGCCTCTTTATGCGAGCACTCCGCCGCCGCCATGCCAATGAGCATCTGCGGGCCGAAGACAAAGAAACCGGTGGTGAAGAAACAGGCCGCCTGCATCACGTAGCTGGCGAACGGCATCAGCCACAGCGAACCCACAGAGAGCAGAATCCCGGCGGCGAAGATTAAATTCATCGGTCCGCGGTTACCGTTGAAGAGTTTGTCCGAGCCCCAGCCCGCCACCAGCGCGCCGATAAATCCCCCCAGCTCAAACATCGATACTGCCGTGTTGGCCGTGACCAAATCCACGCCCAGCGTCTCGGACATATACAGGTTGCCCCAGTCGTTGATCGCCGCGCGCACCACGTACACTAAGACATAACACAGCGAAAGCAGCCAGATATAGGGATTCAACAGCACATATTTAGCGAGGATTTCTTTGCGGCTTAGCCCCGCGCCCTCTTGCTGTTGGGCAACCTCCAGCGCATCGTGCCGCCAGTCGCCTACCGGCGGTAAACCAATCGCCTGCGGACGGTCGCGCAGCCGCCAGCAGAGGACCATGCCCACCCCGATGGCAAGCAATCCGGCCACCATCATCCCGACGCGCCAGCCATAATGCAGGGCGACAGCGGCCATGACGAGAGGGATCAGCGCCCCGCCGACATTGTGCGCGGTATTCCATAACGCCCACCAGCCGCCGCGCTCGGTACGCGAGTACCAGGCAGTCAGCAAACGGGCGCAAACCGGCGATCCAAACCCCTGGAAAAAGGCGTTCAGCGCCCATAGCAGAGCAAAGGCCCACAGCGAGGTCGAGAAGCCGAACAGAATATTCACTACGCCGGTCACAATCAGCCCGATACCCATAAAATAGCGAGCGTTAGAGCGATCGCTAACGATGCCGGAGACAAATTTCGACACCCCGTAGGTGATGTAAAACAGCGTCGCCAGCAGGCCGATATCGCTGCGGGTCAGAATGCCGCTGGCAAGGATTTCCGGCGCGGCGGCGTTAAAGCTTTTACGGGTGAAATAGAACAGCGCATAACCCAACCAAATGGTGATCAGGATGTGCCGCCGCCAGTAGCGATAGCGGGCGTCAACCTCGTGCTTATCGGTGATGAGCGGCGCGTTGGCCGGGGCTTTTAAAAACGAAAGCATTATCCTTCCTTAAACGTAACGCTGGGGCAACGAGACGCTCACCCGCGTACCGTGGGTACAAGAGATGGTTAGCGTCCCGCCGAGCGCCGACACGCGTTCGCGCATTCCGGTCAGGCCGAAGCCCTGCTGGTGAGAGCCCGGCGGCAGGCCGCTGCCGTCATCCTCAATCACCAGCATCAGCCGCTCATCCTGCTGCCAGCCCTGGAGCGTCACCGCGCTGGCATTGGCATGTTTTACGATGTTATTCAGCCCTTCCTGACAGACGCGAAACAGCGTCACGCGCTGACTTTCACTCAGCGCCGTTTCGTCAATTCGCCAGTCGAGGTGACTGACAATACCGCGGCTTTCCAGCTCCATTTCGCGCAGCAGCGAACGGATGGCCTGCGCCAGCGTTAAGTCGTCTAGCTGGCGCGGGCGCAAGCGCCCCAGCAGGCGACGCACGGCGTCATACACGCCCAGCGAAAGCTGCTCGATAAGTTGCCCGCTCTGCTTCACGCCGCCGTTATCCGCCGCCAGTCGTTGCACAATGCCCGCCTGGGTTCGAATCGCGGTGATGGTCTGTCCGATGTCATCGTGCAGCTCACGCGCAACATCGCGCCGCACGCTCTCTTCGGTCTCCAGAAGACGCTCCGCCAGCCGATGGTTGCGCGCCAGCTCCTTTTGCAACGACTGGTTCAGCTCGCGCAGGCGCTGAATGCCCGCGCCAAGCAGTAGCCCGGTCAGGCTTTGCGCCAACAGCGAAAGTAATAAATCGACGGGATGATCGTGCCAGGTCTGGCTGGCGATCAACGCGATAGCGTTCATCAGTGTGGCAATGAGCGCGCCCTGCCAGCCATAATGCCAGGCGAGCGCGATAATCGGCAACGCCAGGCAGAACGGCGTGAAGCGCGAAAGTTCAGCAGGTAAACCCAGTTGCAGCCACAGACTGACGATAAACAGCAGCAGATACCAGATCAGATGCCGCCCGCGCCAGTTTACCGGCTGCGATACCAGCGATGGTCCCAGCGGCAGCCAGGTAGTGCTGGTGAGATAGTGCCAGAAAACCAGGCAGATGGGGGCCAGCGTCAGACCACCCGTGAGGGTCAGCAGTAGCGCGTTCCATGCCTCTTCCCCCTGCCCCAGCCAGGGCAGGGATTGCAGTAGCGCCGCGGCGGTGAGGGCCGCGCCCTGAAGCAATAACGTGCGCCAGTCGCGCTGATGGCGGTAACGCGAAGTCAGCGCCACGGGCAGTAGCGTCAACACACTACCGATCATCAAAAGCGGCAGATGGGCCAACGCAACTTCCTGCGCCAACCAGTACACCAGCAGCCACTCCGCGCCCAGCAATACTGGCCAGTATCCGCGCGGGCATTGCAGCATAAGTCCCAGGCGCAGGCCGAAGGGAAAGAGTAGCGCCGCCAGCTCCGGGCGCTCTACCAGATGCAGGCTGATACTCCACAGGCAGAACCACGCGGCGGAGAAGATAAAAAAGCAGGCAACAACGGTGATTAAACGGGAAAAAAAGGTGTTCATTACCAACCGTCAAACATGCGATGCGCCAGTTCAACGTCATTGCTGACGCCTAATTTTTCCAGCAGATTCGCGCGATGGACATGCACCGTTTTTGGCGACAGCCCCAGCTCGGCGGCAATCTCTTTTACCGCCATACCCTGGGCGAGTTTTTCCGCCACCTGACGCTCGCGTTTGGTCAGCGGATCTTGCCGACCCGCCGCCAGTTTCACGGCAATATCGGGGGTCAAATAGCAGCCGCCCGTCGCCACCGTATGCACCGCGGCGATCAGTTCATCCGGACTACAGCGTTTAGAGAGAAAACCGCGCGCGCCGGCGTTCAACGCCTGTTCCACCAGCGCCGGGCTATCGTGAACCGAGAGCATGATCGTCGCCATCCCTTTTGGCAGTTGGCTTAGCAGCTCCAGTCCGGAAATATCCGGCATTGAGATATCGCAGATACATACCTGTACGCCGCGCCCCGGTAAGCCTGCCAACGCTTCGCGCCCGGAACCAAATTCGGCGACCACCTGCAAATCAGGTTCCAGCCCCAGTAGCTGTGCAAAGCCGGAGCGGACGATAAGGTGGTCGTCGATAAGGGCAACGGTGATCATGGGTTCTGTCCTGATGGATAAAAAAAACGCGCTTACCTTAACGATAAGCGCGCGGCTGTTCAAGCCTTGAGCGGTCAGACAATGCCTGTCGTGACGGTGAACGTCCGGGTTTGCTGCGGTTCCAGTTGAAGCAAGGTTCCATTTCGCTGCGCCGCGAGAAAACCTTCAGGCCGACAGGTCGCGGGCAGGGCAAAGGCGGCAACCTGCTGATCGCCGTTATAAAGAATCCAGCGGGTCACGTAATTTAGCTCCGCGCTGGCGAAACGTGTCACGAACGTGGTGCCATCCGGGGCGATCATACTGAATTCCGGGGTGTCCGTGTATCTGTCCAGTTCATCGGCGAAGAACACGATTTCCGGGTCATAAAAGCCAGGCTCGTTAAGCGTTGCCAGCGAGGCTTCACCCTGCAAAAGCCGTTGATTAAACGCCAGCCACTGCGCCGTGGGTTTGACATGCGCCGGCACCGACTCGCGTAGCTTCAGCGCGGTATCCGGGATATTCTGGCGGAACGTGGCGTTCGGCACATAGGCATAGTTCATGTGGCACATGTACTGTAGCGGCATGGCGACTGAAGCCAGGTTAGTCACTGTCATCTGAATATCAAACAGCGCGCTTGATTTACGCATTACCACCGCAGGTTGCGCCTGATAATGATGACCGAACCCCATCACATACTCGTAGCGCCCGGTCACGCGCAGACTGTCGCCCTCTAACTCCAGCCAGGCGTCGTCCATGGCAGCGCAGGGCATCTCGCCGTGCAGCGGATGTGTATCTTCCGGCGACGGGCAGCCATTCGCCAATAGTCCGGAATGGAAAGCAAAGCAACCATACGTTGCCACCACTTCCGCAGCCGGCTTCGGCTGGCGGAACATGTTGCGCATAGTCAGGTCATGACCGTCAAACTGCGCGTCCCAAATCATCTGCCCCATCCAGGGCAGAATCACCAGATGACCGCGGCTGTTTTGTATTTTCAGTCCTTCCACGCCGCTGGCGTAACGAAACGCCGTAACCGTAAAATCGTCATTTTCCAGCAAGATACGCGGCTGCTCGCTAAAAAGCTCCCGCCATAATGTAATACGTGTTGTCATGGTTGCTCTCCTCAGGACGCTGCGACTTCAGCCAGGTTGCCGCGCACTTTGCTTTCGCGCCAGAAGTAAATGCCAACGTAAACAAAGCACAGCATGGAAACCAGGAATGAGAGCTGTAGCGAGTGGAACATGTCCGCCACGTAGCCCTGAATCGCGGGAACCACCGCCGCGCCGACAATCGCCATCACGATCACCGCCCCCGCCATTTCGGTATGCTCGTTATCGACGGTATCGAGCGTTCCGGCATAAATGGTCGCCCAGCAGGGGCCAAACAGAACACTGACCAGCACCGCCACGTATACCGCGCTAAAGCTGGGCGCCAGCGCCACGTAGGCCAGGAACAGCGCGCCGATCACAGAGTAAAGGATCAGGACTTTTTCCGGGTTAAAGCGTGTCATCAGAATGTTGGCGATAAACTTGCCGATAAAAAAGCAGGCGAAGCTGTAGACCATAAAGGTTGAGGCATCGCGCTCATTGATATCGCCTAACTCCAGCGCCAGACGGATAGTGAACGACCAGACCGCCACCTGCATTCCCACATACAGGAACTGCGCCACAATACCGCGACGGAAACGGGCGTTGCTGGCGAGATAGCGTAACGTATCCAGCGCCGAGGGGCGTTTATGACTCGCGGTTTGCGCGACTTTACAGGTCGGGAAACGCGTCAGCAGGAACAGTACCATCACCACTACCAGAACCATAATCATGTACTTATAGGGTTCCAGAGTGTTTTCCAGCATCAGCACCTTGAAGTTGTGGACTTGCTCGGCATTCATGCCCGCCATCTGTTTTTCCAGGCTTTCCCCTTCGGAAAAGACCAGATATTTACCCAATAAAATGCCTGCCGCCGCGCCGATCGGATAAAAGGTCTGGCTGATATTCAGCCGCAGCGTGGCGTAGGCTTTCGGCCCGATCATCGAACTGTAGGTATTCGCCGCCGTTTCCAGGAAACTCAGGCCAATCGCAATGGCGAAAATCGCCGCGAGGAACATGGTGTAGGTCGCCATGTGCGACGCCGGGAAAAAGAGCGTACAGCCGACAATGTATAGCGTCAGACCGATAAGTATCGCCACTTTATAACTGGTTTTTTTAATGACCAGCGAGGCCGGAATAGCAATTAAAAAATAACCGCCATAAAAGGCGCTTTGTACTAATGCCGAAGCAAAGTTGCTCAGCGAAAATACACTTTTAAATTGCGTAATCAGAATATCATTTAACGCGGCTGCGCATCCCCATAATGGGAATAAACAGGATAACAAAATAAACTGGAACAGAGGTGTCTTATTCAGATACCCGTCGGGCATCTGAACGATGTTTTTATCGTTCATAGTGCTACCTTTAACAGTGCAGGGTGATTGTTATTCGTTCAACGAAAGATACTCATTAAATTGCTCAATGCTTGGATAAGAGGATTGGGTGCCTTTCCCGGTGACGCTGAAAGCGGCAAAAAGGACGGCTTTTTTCATGGCGGCTTCCACATCCCCGCTCTGGACGTAGTAATGCGCGAAACAGCCGATAAAGGCATCGCCCGCGCCGCTGGTATCGACAGCGTTCACTCTAAACGCCGGGACATGGACTTCCTGGTCACGCGTCATCCACAGCGCGCCTTTCTCACCCATGGTGACGATAATATTGTTCAGCCCTTTATCCACCAGCGAACGTGCCGCTGCGCGAATATGGTCATAGGTATCCACTGGCATACCGGTTAATATTTCCAGCTCGGTTTCATTGGGTACAAAGAAATCGCATTTACAGGCATAAGACATATCTAATTCCCGTAATGCTGGCGCAGGGTTTAATAACACTTCAATCCCATGTTTCTTGCCAAATTCTATTGCGTGATAAACCGTTTCAAGCTGAACTTCCAGTTGCAGAACAATAAGCTGGCATTTTTTTAAATCTTCCGCCGCGCGATCGATATCTTCCGGCGAGAGAAACTTGTTAGCGCCTTTGATGATCAGAATGCTGTTGCTGGAGTTGGCGTTGACGAAAATCGGCGCTACGCCGCTGCTGGTACACGGTACTTTTTCTACATACGTCGTATTGATCCCCCAGGATTCGAGATTACGAATGGTGTTGTCGGCAAAAATATCGTCGCCCACTTTGGTCAACATCAATACTTTTGAATTGAGCTTAGCGGCCGCCACGGCCTGGTTCGCCCCTTTTCCGCCGCAGCCGATTTTAAACGCCGGCGCTTCCAGAGTTTCCCCTTCTTTGGGCATCTGGTTGGTGTAGGTGATAAGGTCCACCATGTTAGAGCCAATAACCGCGATATCCATTTTACTCCCTCTCAGAAATCGTCACACGACAATGATATTAAAATAACATTATCATGTTACTTCCGTATCATTTGTGACTATGATCGCGATTAGAGGATCATTTTGCCATTTACTTCGTGAACAATCCCTGGCGGAACATACGCGCATTAAATCATTTTTAGGGTTACAATTTACTGAAAATTAACTATTTATTGTTATAAAACGCGAATAAACCCACTTTTATTTCCTGACGGCCGGACGTATAGTAGTGCCACACTGTAATGTTCTCAGAAACACATAAATGTTACTGATGGAACATAACAACATGATTTGCGGAGAGGGTGAATGGAGACCAAGCAAAAAGAACGTATCCGACGCTTGATGGAGTTACTGAAAAAGACCGATCGAATCCATCTGAAAGACGCCGCGCGGATGCTGGAAGTTTCGGTGATGACCATTCGCCGCGATCTCAGCCAGGATGATGACCCTTTACCGCTGACGCTGCTCGGCGGCTATATCGTCATGGTAAATAAGCCTACGTCTTCAACCAATATGCCGCTGCCGGCGAAAAAGACGCATCATAGGGACGACCTTCCCGTTGCGATCCTGGCCGCCGGCCTGGTGCGTGAAAACGATTTGGTTTTTTTTGATAACGGTCCGGAAATGCCATTAGTTATCAGCATGATACCGGATGATATTACCTTTACCGGGATTTGCTACTCGCATCGGGTATTTATCGCGCTGAATGAAAAGCCTAATGCCACGGCGATTTTGTGCGGCGGCACCTATCGGGCCAAGAGCGATGCCTTTTATGATGCCAATAATCCTTCGGCGCTGGATTCGCTCAATCCGCGCAAAGTGTTTATTTCCGCCAGCGGCGTACATGAACATTTTGGCGTGAGCTGGTTTAACCCGGATGATCTTGCCGCCAAACGTAAAGCGATGGAGCGCGGTCTGCGCAAAATTTTGCTGGCGCGTCACGCCCTGTTTGATGAGGTCGCGCCTGCCAGCATTGGTCCGCTTTCTGCCTTTGATGTCCTGATTAGCGATCGCCCATTACCGACAGATTATGCCGTTCACTGTCGGAATGGTTCCGTCAAAGTCATCACGCCTGATTCGGAAAGTGAATAACTTACTCAAAAAAGACGGCAATTTTATTGAACATGGTGGGATCGGACTGGTTTCGTACCACCTTCGCCACGTCTTCCAGTTTATCGATCTGACTGATCATCTGTTCAAGCCGCTGATCGTCATTGACCAGAAGCCAGATGCGGCTCTGATCGCTACCCTGAATCGGTAAACAGAGAATACCCTCAACGTTGAAAGCGCGTCGGGCGAACAGCCCGCAGACGTGGGTCATCACGCCAGGATGGTTGCGAACGGTCAGCTCCAGAATAACGTTATCATGTGATTGTTTCTGCATGGCTTATTCCCCCACCATCTCTGTATTTGCCGCGCCCGGCGGCACCATCGGATACACTTTTTCTTCTGCATCAATGCGCACATGGATCAACGCCGGTCCAGGACGACGAATGATAGCCTGCAACGCCGCCTGCGGATCGGCTTCGTTATTCAAATCACAGGTGTCCAGACCAAACCCGGCGGCAATCTGCATAAAGTTGATGCTTCCCGGATAGGTCGCCGCAAAAACGCCCTGTTTATAGAACAGACTCTGTTGCTGATGTACCAGTCCCAGCGCGTCGTTATTCATCAGGATGATTTTCACATCCAACTGGTTTTCACTGGCGGTAGCCATCTCCTGAATATTCATCATCAAACTACCGTCGCCGGAAAAACACAGCACCTTGTTGCCCGGATTCGCCAGCGCCGCGCCAATCGCCGCGGGCAGACCAAACCCCATGGTGCCCAGCCCGCCGGAAGTCAGCCACTGACGCGGACGGTTGAGCGGATAAGCCTGCGCGGTCCACATCTGATGCTGACCTACGTCAGTGGTAATAATCGCGTTGTCGTCCACACAGGCGGCGACCGCATTAATCAGCCCATAGTGACTAAGCGGGTTATTTTCCTGGGGAATACTGCAAGGGAATTCTTGCTGCAAGTCCGCCACCAACTGATGCCATGCTTCCCGCGGCTGTGCCTCGATATGGGGAATTAACTGTGCCAGTACATCATCGACATCCGCCTGAATAGCCACATGCGGCTGCTTAATTTTGCCTAACTCGGCGCGATCGATATCCACATGGATGATTTTGGCGTTCGGACAAAACTGCTCCGTTTTGCCAATCGCCCGGTCATCAAAACGCGCGCCCAGAACAATCAGTAAATCGGCCTCTTGCAGAATAAAATTGGTACTGCGCGCGCCGTGCATCCCCAGCATTCCTAACGACAGCGGATGCGCCTTAGGCAGCATTCCCAGCGCCATTAAGGTCATTGTCGTCGGCAGTTGCGCTTTTTCCGCCAGTTCGCGCACGCGTGTCGGCGCATTGATCACGCCGCCGCCCAGATACAGCACCGGACGCTTCGCCGCGTTAATCATTGCGGCGGCCTCGCGGATACTCTCCGCGCTAAACTCCGGCGGGGGTGATTTTTCCGCCGGCGACGGCAACGCATCCAGCTCAATTGTCGCCGTCTGCACATCTTTAGGAACGTCTATCCACACCGGGCCGGGACGCCCCGACTGCGCCAGACGAAAAGCATCGCTCATCACCTGAGGCAGCTCGTTGATATTTCTGACCAGATAGTTGTGCTTGGTGATGGGGATAGAGATACCGTAGGTATCCACTTCCTGAAACGCGTCAGTACCGATCATGGACGCCGGAACTTGCCCGGTAATGCAGATTAACGGAATGGAATCCAGGCGCGCATCGGCAATGGCCGTGACCAGATTGGTCGCGCCCGGCCCGCTACAGGCCATACAAACAGCAGGTTTACCCTCCGTTCGCGCCATCCCCTGCGCAATAAACCCCGCGCCTTGTTCGTGGCGCGCCAGAATATGACGGATTTGCGTGCTTTGGCTTAACGCGTCGTAAACGGGGAGGATCGAACCGCCGGGAATGCCGGTGACGATACGAATCCCCTGGCGCTCCAGAAAATGAACTATAAATTCCGCGCCCGTAAAGCGCTGAGGTGTAGATGTTGTGCCCGAACTTGCCATGCTCCATTCCTTTTATTCTGAGCCGACGTTCCGGGAAGGTGTCTTAAACAAAAAACCCCGCCCGGTTTGCGCCGGCGGGGTTTTGGAATCGTGTGTGTTCCGGACCCTACGGCGCATTGCCGACGACCACCACCACACGCACGACGACCACTGCGCGAGATGGCGCAGTTGTTAGTAGGGTCGCGTTCAGCATGGAAGGGTTCATTAGGGGCCTTGTCTGTTTGTTATTAACACGTTTTATACAAGCACAGCGCTTTCAGCATGACAACGGAAAAATTTTCATCTGCACAAAAATGCGTCAGCGATCACATTTTTCTACGAATTTACACGCTTTGAGTATAGGCGTGATAAGCGTAGCGCCCTCCGGTAATCGCCGGGATTGATGATCACGCGTTTCACAATGCCGGAAAACAAAAAACCTCGCCGAAGCGAGGTTCTTACAGCGTAATGCGGGTGGTAGCCGCGAAGCACGCTGTGTTATGTCAACAGCAGAAGTATACGCGTTCTGTGCAGAACGCGCAATTTCGGCGCGAATTTTGATGAATTTGAGTATGGATCAGAAGCTCCGTTCTGTCTATAAATTACTGTTCATTTATACAGTGCTTAACTATAATGTCTTTGACACAATGTGTTATGCGGGGGCCGCATCGTAAACCGGCGCAACGAAGTCCTGGCTGAAACGGGTGGTGCCGTCAGCGCCTTAACCCCCTCGTGAGCACACTGTGTTATGTCAACACGCACACTATTCCTCGCAAAAGGGATCGCGTGCGCAACAGCTGGCAACAGGCAGCGGAAAGGTACGTCGGCTGGCAGTGCTCCTTAACCACAGGAGACGCGTATGAGCGTAGTGGATATCACCATTCTTATCCTGAAACTCATTGTTGCAGCACTGCAACTGCTTGATGCTGTTCTGAAATACCTTAAGTAATTCAGATTCAAGCCGCACCGAAGGGGAGCGGGCAACCGCTCCCCTTTCACCTTATCCGCTGGTCTTTCGCTTCCCGGGTATGTTACGTTTTTATGACACCCTCAACGACGCCTGACGCTATGACCCTTTCCGTTTTCTGCATTTTGCTGTTCGCCGCGCTGCTACATGCCAGCTGGAACGCCATTGTCAAAGCGGGAAACGATAAGCTCTACGCCGCGATCGGCGTCAGCGGTTCCGCGGCGGTCATGGCATTGATCCTTTTGCCCTTCTCGCCGCAGCCAGCTCACGCCAGTATCCCTTTTTTAGCGGCCTCTACCGCGCTCCAGGTGGTGTATACCGTCCTGGTGGCGAAAACCTATCAGGTCTCGGACATGAGCCAGACCTATCCTCTTATGCGCGGCACCGCGCCGCTGCTGGTGGCGCTCATTAGCGTTCTGTTTCTTGGCGACAGCCTGTCGTCGATGGCCTGGGTCGGCATCGCAGTGATCTGCATGGCGATACTTGGGATGGCCTGTAATGGCCGCGCCAGCTCTCAACGTGGTGTCGTGCTGGCATTAACTAACGCCTGTTTTATTGCCGGATATACGCTGGTGGACGGGACCGGCGTAAGACTCTCAGAAACGGCGCTGGGCTATACGCTATGGTCATTTTTTCTCAACGGCGCCTGCCTGTTAACCTGGGCGATGATTGCGCGGCGGCGGGAAGCGTCGCGTTATCTGGCGCAACAGTGGAAAAAAGGCATTTTTGGCGGGATTGGCACTATGGGATCTTATGGGCTGGCGCTATGGGCCATGACCCAGGCGCCGCTGGCGGTGGTCGCCGCGCTGCGTGAGACGTCGATTTTATTCGGCGCGCTGATAGCCTGGCTGTTGCTTAAAGAGAAAGTGGCCGGGCTACGTCTGGTGGCGGCGGGCGGGATTGCCCTCGGGGCGATTTTACTCCGTCTGTCATGATTGCCCAATAACAGCTGCAGACGTAACACATTCTCGGCAACATTTGTTGCCGCTTTTGTTTACATATCCTGCCGTTCCTTCGTCTGCCATTGCTGGTTGCTGTCTGGCCTTCTTTTTCTGGTGTGATAGATTCCTCTCGCATTTATGGGAATGCGCAGCAAGTTATTCTTATTTTTTCTTTTTTTGAAAAGTAATCAGCGAAATGAAAAGGCAGAGAAACGTCAATTTGTTGTTGATGTTGGTGTTACTGGTGGCCGTAGGGCAGATGGCGCAAACCATTTATATTCCCGCCATCGCCGATATGGCACAAGCGCTAAACGTCCGGGAAGGCGCCGTCCAGAGCGTAATGGCTGCTTACCTCCTGACCTACGGCGTCTCGCAACTGTTTTACGGCCCACTTTCCGACCGGGTTGGGCGCCGCCCCGTAATCCTCGTCGGCATGTCTATTTTTATGGTAGCGACCCTGTTCGCCATGACCACGCATAGTTTGACGGTGTTGATTGCCGCCAGCGCCATGCAAGGGATGGGAACCGGCGTTGGCGGAGTAATGGCGAGAACGCTCCCGCGCGATCTGTATGAAGGAACGCAACTTCGTCACGCCAATAGCCTGTTAAATATGGGGATTCTGGTCAGCCCGCTGTTAGCGCCGCTGATTGGCGGCCTGCTGGATACCCTGTGGAACTGGCGCGCGTGTTACGCTTTCCTGCTGGTGCTTTGCGCTGGCGTCACCTTCAGCATGGCGCGCTGGATGCCGGAAACCCGCCCCGCCGGCGCGCCGCGCACACGGCTGATCGCCAGCTATAAAACGCTGTTTGGCAACGGCGCATTTAACTGTTACCTGTTGATGCTAATCGGCGGGCTGGCTGGCATTGCGGTCTTTGAAGCCTGTTCCGGCGTGCTGATGGGGGCAGTATTAGGTCTCAGCAGTATGGTGGTAAGCATTCTGTTTATTCTGCCGATTCCGGCGGCGTTCTTCGGCGCCTGGTTTGCCGGACGCCCGAATAAACGCTTCTCAACCCTGATGTGGCAGTCAGTTATTTGCTGTCTGCTGGCAGGCCTTATGATGTGGATTCCCGGCTGGTTTGGCGTGATGAACGTCTGGACGCTACTCATCCCCGCTGCGCTGTTTTTCTTCGGCGCCGGGATGTTATTTCCACTGGCTACCAGCGGCGCGATGGAGCCGTTTCCGTTCCTCGCAGGCACCGCTGGCGCGCTGGTCGGCGGGCTGCAAAATATTGGTTCCGGCGTACTGGCGTGGCTTTCGGCAATGCTGCCGCAAACCGGTCAGGGCAGCCTGGGACTGTTGATGACCCTTATGGGATTGCTGATCCTGGCGTGCTGGCTGCCGCTGGCGTCACGGATATCGCATCAGGGACAGACGGTTTAACGTTCCCCTCGCCCGGCTTTTTGCCGGGCGTTTCACACTCCGGCGCGATCATCGCATTGAGCAGGGGCTCCTGCGCCGGACGCCACGCCCCTTCTTCGCCGTCATAAAACTGAGTGTCCGCGTTTATCGCATACGGAATATGCGCTTTTTTCAGCTCGCAGGCCATAAAACGGGCAAACGCGAACTGTGAAGCGACCGGCGTCATTTTTATCGACTCTCCCGGCGCCCATCCGCCCACCCAGCTTGCATGGCCGGTCTTATGCTGCCAGCGAACCGCAGCGTTAATCCGTGCCCGAATCGCCGCTTTTTCCGCCGCCGTGCCTGACGTCCACGGATATTTACCGCCGCTTTTCAGGGGGCCCCACGGGAAGATGTGCCACTCCGCCAGTACATAGTTCTGGCTTTGCGCCGGCAGTTTAAGCGCCGACAAATCCTCCGGCGCGGCGCGCATGCGGGGGGCAACGAAAATCATCCGCTGTGGGTCAATGGCGTGAATCAGGCGGATGGTTTTGTCATATACGCGATTCAGCGACGCCATATTATGATTAAGTTTGTCGGCAGGCTCATAAATGAGATCGAACCCCAGAAGCGGGGATGTCTGACCAAAATAGCGCGCGACCACGCTCCACCAGTTGATCAGCTCCTTTTCATGGCTGGCGCTGGGATCGGTTTTATACGCATCCGCCTGATAGGCAATAATGGGTATGACGCCATAGTATTCGCAGGCCTCTACCAGCTTACGCAAATGGATGAGGCGCGCTTCCGTCGGCGCGCCTGCCACACGAATACGGACATGCGTTAACCCTTTTGCCTTAAAATCCCGCACGACCAGCGGATCAAACTCGCGGATACCCCGTTCCGTTCGCGCCCAGTCAACATCCATCCCAACGCCAAGCTGCTGCGCATAGCGCGCCGCCGTCAAAGGCATCGGTTTCGCATAGACGACCGCGCTGGTCAGCATGAGAGAGGCAATAAGCGGTTTAAACACGACGCCCCCTAAAATTTTTACCACGGTGATAGCACGTATTTAGCATATTCACTCCCGGCAGGTGTAGCGACAAAGCGTAATAAATCTTCACACCTGTTCCTGCAACCAGCGAATAAATGCCTCGATTTTCGGCCACTGCCTGCCAGGCAGAGTGGTGACATAATAATGCTGATGACATTTCAGCCTCATGTCACCAAAAGGCGCAATCAGTTCACCGCTGTCGAGACGCTTTTGCACCAGCCGTTTACGCCCCATCGCCACGCCAATGTGGTTCATCGCGGCAATCACCGCTAAATCAGAACGATCGAAGCCAATGCCGGATGAATCCGGCAAATTTACTGCAAAATGCTGCGCCCAACTGTGCCACTCATCGGTGCCCGAATCGTTACTCCACGCCTGTCTGTCGTGTAAGAGCGTACAGTGCCGCAGGTTATTCAGGTTGTCCTGCAAGGCGAAACGATGGGCGTAATCCGGGCTGCAAACGGGCAAAATTGCCTCATCCATTAAAAAATGGTGCGTGAGCTGCGCCGACGGCGCATCGTCAAAATAGATAGCCAGGTCAATGCCGGCACGCTGTAGGTTAACGTTATCGTTGCCGGTCAGCATAGTGAGAGAAATTGACGGATAGCGACGGGTAAAGTCCCCCAGCGCGGGCACCAGCCAGCACTGGGCGATAGAGGGACGGGAATACACGGTCAACGTGCCGGACAGTTCCTGATTTTTGATATCGAGGATTTCCTGATTCAACGTATCCAGCGACGATTTCAACGCCCAGAATACCCGTTTGCCTTCATGGGTAAGCTCCACTTTACGGTGAGAGCGGACAAATAGCTGGATTCCCAACTCGGCTTCCAGTTGATTGATACGATGGCTTACCGCACTTGGGCTTAACGACAGCTCATCTGCCGCCAGAGCAAAGGACTGGTGTCTGGCCGCGACTTCAAAAGTATAGAGTTTGGATAACTGCCAACCGTTGAGTAAGCGGTTTCGGGTATCGCGAAGGGGTTCCATGGCAACCTCAGTCATCTTTTAATTTCCCGAAGTGTAAAAAAACACGCTGAAAAAATCCGCACATAGATGAAGCAAAATGAACCATATCGCAAAATAAAGGCAATATTAGATGGAAATCACATAGTTGATTCAATTTACATCATGTGAATGGCAAATTATATCGTTTGTCAGGGTGTGCTGTTTTTCTGTCCAATAAGAACAGATTAATCACAGGGTAGGTGAGATATGCACGCTCAAATCTGGGTAGTGAGCACGCTGCTGATCAGCATCGTGTTAATCGTATTGACCATCGTGAAGTTTAAATTCCACCCCTTCCTGGCGTTACTGCTCGCCAGTTTCTTTGTCGGCGCGATGATGGGCATGGGGCCGCTGGAGATGGTCACGGCGATAGAAAACGGAATAGGCGGTACGCTCGGTTTTCTGGCCGCCGTTATCGGTCTTGGCACCATCCTCGGCAAAATGATGGAGGTTTCCGGCGCGGCGGAACGCATCGGGCTTACGCTCCAGCGCTGCCGCTGGCTCTCTGCTGACGTGATCATGGTACTGGTGGGGCTGATTTGCGGTATCACGTTGTTCGTGGAAGTGGGCGTCGTGTTGCTCATCCCACTGGCGTTTTCTATCGCTAAAAAAACCCATACCTCGCTGCTGAAGCTGGCCATTCCGCTGTGTACCGCGCTGATGGCCGTCCATTGCGTGGTACCGCCGCATCCGGCTGCGCTGTTTGTCGCAAATAAACTGGGGGCGGATATCGGCTCGGTGATTGTCTACGGTCTGCTGGTCGGACTGATGGCATCATTGGTCGGCGGTCCGCTGTTCTTAAAGTTTCTGGGTAATCGTCTGCCGTTCAAGCCCGTACCGACAGAGTTTGCGGATCTTGAAGTGCGCGCCGAAAACACCCTGCCGTCGCTGGGCGCAACGCTGTTTACCGTTCTGCTGCCGATTGGCCTGATGCTGGTGAAAACCGTCGCTGAACTGAATATGGCGAAAGACGGCACGTTGTATACGCTGCTGGAGTTTATCGGTAATCCGATCACCGCGATGTTTATCGCTGTCTTTGTGGCGTATTACATACTCGGTCTGCGCCAGCATATGGGTATGAGCGCGCTACTTACCCACACCGAAAACGGCTTTGGCGCCATTGCGAACATCCTGCTGATTATCGGCGCGGGCGGCGCGTTCAACGCCATTCTCAAAAGTAGCGGGCTGGCGGACACGCTGGCGGTGATCCTCTCAAATATGCATATGCACCCGATTCTGCTGGCATGGTTGGTAGCGCTGATTCTGCACGCGGCGGTCGGCTCTGCGACGGTGGCGATGATGGGCGCCACGGCGATTGTTGCGCCAATGCTGCCGCTCTATCCTGACGTCAGCCCGGAGATCATCGCTATTGCCATCGGTTCCGGCGCCATTGGCTGCACGATCGTGACCGATTCCCTGTTCTGGCTGGTCAAGCAGTATTGCGGCGCTACGCTGAATGAAACGTTTAAATACTATACGACGGCCACGTTTATCGCATCTGTCGTTGCACTGGCTGGCACATTCCTGCTTTCCTTTATCATCTGATCGTAAAGAGACGTACTATGGAAAACATACAAAAGCTCATCGCCCGGTATCCTTTGGTCGAGGATCTGGTCGCCCTCAAAGAAACCACCTGGTTTAACCCGGGCGCCACCTCTCTTGCACAAGGTCTACCGTATGTCGGCCTGACGGAGCAGGACGTAAACGCCGCCCATGACCGTCTGGCGCGCTTTGCGCCGTATCTGGCGAAAGCGTTTCCGCAAACCGCTGCCGCTGGCGGCATGATCGAATCTGACGTGGTCGCTATTCCGGCCATGCAAAAGCGGCTGGAAAAAGAGTATGGGCAAACGATCGACGGTGAAATGCTGTTAAAAAAAGACAGTCACCTGGCAATCTCTGGTTCCATTAAAGCGCGCGGCGGCATCTACGAGGTGCTAACGCACGCGGAAAAACTGGCGCTGGAGGCGGGTCTGTTAACCACCGACGATGACTATAGCGTGTTGCTTTCGCCGGAATTTAAACAATTCTTCAGCCAGTACAGTATCGCCGTCGGTTCAACCGGCAATCTGGGGCTATCGATCGGTATCATGAGCGCCTGCATCGGTTTTAAAGTGACGGTACATATGTCTGCCGACGCCCGCGCCTGGAAAAAAGCGAAGCTGCGTAGCCACGGCGTGACGGTCGTAGAATACGAAGATGATTACGGCGTGGCGGTTGAGCAGGGCCGTAAAGCAGCGCAATCCGATCCAAACTGTTTCTTTATCGATGATGAAAACTCCCGCACGCTATTTCTGGGCTATGCGGTAGCGGGTCAGCGTCTGAAAGCGCAATTCGCTCAACAGGGACGCGTCGTTGACGCCAGTCACCCACTGTTTGTTTATCTGCCGTGCGGCGTTGGCGGCGGCCCTGGCGGCGTCGCCTTTGGCCTGAAACTGGCGTTTGGCGACAACGTCCACTGTTTCTTTGCCGAACCGACCCATTCACCCTGCATGTTACTCGGCGTTTATACCGGTCTGCACGATGCCATCTCAGTACAAGATATCGGTATTGATAACCTGACGGCGGCTGACGGCCTGGCGGTAGGTCGCGCTTCGGGCTTTGTTGGGCGGGCAATGGAGCGTCTGCTTGACGGCCTCTATACCTTAGACGATCAAACAATGTACGACATGCTGGGCTGGCTGGCGCAGGAGGAAGGAATTCGACTGGAGCCATCAGCTCTGGCGGGGATGGCCGGGCCACAGCGCATTTGCGCCGCCGCCGCGTATCAGCAAAGGCATGGATTCAGTCAGACGCAGCTCGGCAACGCGACGCATCTGGTATGGGCAACCGGGGGCGGCATGGTGCCGGAAGATGAAATGGAACAATACCTGGCGAAAGGACGCTAATACTCGCTCAGTGCCGGAAAGACGGCAACGCCATCCGGCACGCCATCGCCTGATGGCGCTACGCTTATCAGGCCTGTGACGTTAACGCAGCATCGCCATCAACTCCTCCGGCGAGCGATGCTGCTTCAGTAAATCCCGCATCACCCGCATATGCGGCGAGGAGTAGTTAAAAAAGGTCTGGTAGCCCTCGCAAAGCTGATTTTTCCCCTGGCTATCCCGATGCTCAGGGCATCCGCCGCCGCAAAATCGTAATAAAGAACACTTCTGACATTCAGCGCTTAGCGGCGCCTTGTCCGGCGCTTCAGCGCCATTCCTGCCGCCGCACCACTGCTGTAGCGTCTCATCAAAAAGGCGAACCGAGATACGCTGAATATCTTCACGTACCCAAATATCAAATACGCTATTTAAAAACCGCCCCCAGTCTGCTGAACACAATGAATCCTCGGTCAACATTCCGTTCCGGTCATGTTCCAACAATGGGATAAAATGGACATTGCGAATGCCGAGCCGTTGTAAGTTACGGTACAGTTGCTGAGGGCGCTGGCTATTCTGGCGATTTACGACGACCTGAATCTGGTCATCACTCACGACAATGTCCTGACGTCCTGTCATATAAAATTCCCGATAAATGCAATAAGTTGGCGAATATGGGTAACAGCAAACAGGATTGCGAGCGACAACACCGCGAGGGAGATCAAAAATTTGTCACGCACGACATGAGTTTCGGAAAAATCGCTATGCGCGACATCCATCAAATTACGACTCCGGGTATAACGCCAAAGAATCACCGCCACTATCGCCAGAACGCTGATTGACACCCAGAACAAGAACCCCGCCTGATGCCAGTGGTGCCTGACGGCTAACGCCATTAACGCCCCGTATCCCAGCAGCGTGCGAAACCAGGCCAGCGACGTACGCTCCGGTTGCAGTCCCGGATCGTTCTGCCGACGGGCTTTACGACTATCCGGCATACAGTACCAGCCCCATCACTATCACCGCGACAATCATCAAAATAACGCTGATGATCAACAGGCTATGGGTATAAGGCAAATCCTCTTTCAGGCGCATCGCTTTTTCATTACGTAACCAGCGTAGATAGCCATAAATCGCCAGGCCGCCCGCAAACAGACACAACAGTAGCGCCAGCAGTTCACGGATCACCGGCGTGGCAAAATCCGGGGCGAGCTGATCAAGACCGACGCCTGCCGCCAGAAATCCCAGCGAGGTGCGAATCCACGCCAGAAAGGTGCGCTCATTTGCCAGTGAGAAGCGATAATCCGGCGCTTCTCCGAGGCGGGAAATCTTCATGACGACTCCTTTTACGTTCTTATGTATTCCCGTTCGTTTTCAGAATACCACTCACGTTGTTGCTGATATGCTTCACATTATCCCGCAGCAAGGGAATCTTATTGCAAAATAACTGTAGTTCACTGGTGACGTGTTTCGGCGCAACCGCGCTCATTCCCGCTATTTTTCATTTCAGTTGCGACCTTTTTCAACGCCACCGCCAGGAAAGGCATTATTGCCGAATTAAAAGCTGAAAAACCACCCGTCGCGCCGAAAAAAAAGGCGATGAAGATTGATAACTAACTGAAAAAAATTGGAATTATGCTCGTTGCCATTACGCTGATTAGCGCGTTCATTGAGGAAGAAGATAAGAAGAAGAGCAGAAGTGTGGCCGGTGCGGCGCGCGTTATCCAGCCTGGATTTAACACAGTGCATAGGCCGGATAAGCAACGCGCCATCAGGCGCTAACCCATTCCCCAAAAAATCACCGCCAGCAGTTGTGGCGTGATAATACGCAGGAACATCACTAACGGATAGACGGTCGCGTAAGAGAGCGCCGCCGCGCCGCTGGTGGCATGAAGATTGTTGGCAAATGCCAGCGCTGGCGGATCGGTCATCGAACCGGCCAGCATCCCGCACAGCGTCAGGTAGTTCATTTTGGCAAAAATTCGCGCCAGCAAACCGACGGTAATCAGCGGAATAGCGGTGATGAAAATACCGTAGCCAATCCAGCTTAATCCTTCGCCCTGTGTCAGCGTATCGACAAAATCGCCGCCGGATTTCAGCCCAACGACCGCCAGAAACAAAACGATGCCTAATTCACGCAGCGCGAGGTTGGCGCTCGGCGGCATAAACCAGTACAGCTTACCGATGCTGCCGATACGCCCCAAAATTAGCGCCATGATCAGCGGCCCGCCAGCCAGCCCCAGTTTTAGCGCGACCGGGAATCCCGGCACAAACAACGGGATTGACCCAAGCAGAACCCCTAATCCGATGCCGATAAACACCGGCAGCATCTGCACCTGCTGGAGTTTTTGCTGCGCGTTGCCGACCACATTGGCTACCGCATCAATCGAGGCAGGACGCCCCACCAGATTGAGAATGTCGCCAAACTGCAGGCTAGCGTCGCTGCTGGCGACCAGCTCAACGCCCGCGCGGTTAAGGCGGGAGATAACCACGTCATAACGCTCTTTAAAGTGCAAATCGCGGATACGTTTGCCGAGCACTTTTTCGTTGGTGACGACCACACGCTCGACACGTAAATCCGTGCCGCGCGTCGACAACGAGGTGTCCACTTCCTTACCGATCACCAGTTGCGCGTTATGCAGGTCGGTAGGTTGGCCGACGAGGTGCAGCAGGTCGCCTGCCTGGATAATCGTCCCCGGCGACGGCACCATCAGCGTGTCATCGCGTTTCAGGCGTGAGCAAATGATTTTATCGCTGTTCAGGATCGGCACATCCTGGATAGCCATATTATTGAGGTTCGGATTCTCGACACGGATATTCATTGTCTGAATTAATGAATGACCGTTAGCGAGAGAGGATTCGTGCTTCTGCGCCTCCGCCTCGACGTTAACGCGAAAAATCAGCCGCATCAGCCACATGGTGAGCAAAATACCGCAGATGCCAAACGGATACGCCATCGCATAGCTCATCCCCATCTGATCCACCAGATCCACTGGCGTTCCCAGATCGCGCAGGATTTGCTGACCCGCCCCTAACGCAGGCGTATTGGTGACTGCGCCGGAGAAAATCCCCAGCACCACCGGCAGCGGAATAGCGAAAATTTTATGCAGAATCGCGGTGACCAACCCGCCCATAATCACAATCAGAACAGCAAACAGATTGAGACGCAGCCCGGAAACGCGCAGCGAGGCGAAAAACCCCGGCCCCACCTGTATGCCGATGGTATAAACAAAAAGGATCAGGCCGAATTCCTGGATAAAGTGCAGCATATCGCCACTCAGCGTCACCCCAGCCTGATCGACGAAGTGGCCGACGATAATACCGCCGAACAGAACGCCGCCAATACCAAAGCCGACACCGCGCACTTTAATGTTGCCGATCCATAAACCGACAACCGCCACCAACGCCAGAACGCTGACCGTCAATGCGATATCACTCATCTTTTCTTCCCTGTGAGTAACATTTCAATTTATAGGGATTATGACTGAACCGTTAAGGCATATATACAGCATGGCGCACATTCTCATGTTACAAAACCGCCCAGACGTCCTGACTTCGGCAGCGTCTTACCCTTTTTCGTAGCACAAAAAAGCCCCGCCATCTCTGGCGGGGCAAGGCAAGGAGCTTATTAGCTATTTAATGCGGAGCGTTCGTTAATGGCGATACGCTGCGGCGCAATGGTTTCCGGCTCGTTACGGGTTAAATCAATATGCAGCAGGCCGTTGGTAAACGTCGCGCCGGAAACTTCCATATTCTCAGCCAGCGTAAAGCTCAGGCTAAAAGGCTGCATGACCAGGCCCTGATGTAACCATTTGGGCTCGTTTTCCGGCTGTTCCGGCGTACCTTTCACCGTCAGGCGCGTGCCTTCCAGTTGAATATCCAGATCTTCCTGACGGAAACCGGCTAACGCTAAGGTAATGCGATAATGGTTATCGTCGCTTTTTTCGATGTTATAGGGCGGGAAGCTCTGGCTTTCGCCGCTGTTTTGCAGCGCATTGGCCAGCTTGTCAAAACCGATCCATTGACGCAGCAGTGGGGATAAATCGTAGTTACGCATAATCATTTCTCCTTCTAAGAAGCGAGTTTTTACCTTCACACTTTACGTGCGAATATGCTCCCTGACGGCGAGCATGGGATGACAGGCCGCGCAACGCGACCCGACGGAATCAGTTAATTTCGATACGGCGCGGTTTGTTCGCTTCCGGAATCACGCGCTCCAGTTCGATATACAGCAGCCCGTTGACCAGGTTTGCGCCGCGAACGTGAATGTTCTCCGCTAACTGGAACTTACGTTCAAAGTTACGCTCGGCAATGCCCTGATACAGGTAAGTACGTTCTTTCTGCTCGTCCGCATGAGCGCCTTTTACCACCAGTAAATTATCCTGGGCAGTAATCTCCAGTTCGCTTTCCGCGAAACCGGCAACGGCAATGGCGATGCGGTAGTGGTTTTCGTCTACCAGCTCAACGTTGTACGGAGGGTAGCCGCCATTACTTTGGCTTTGGTTATTTTCAAGCAGGTTAAACAGACGATCAAAACCAATGGCAGAACGGTACAGCGGGGATAAATCAAAGTTACGCATAATCATAAACTCCTGAAATCAGCGAGAATGTCAGACCTTCCATCATGGACAGGCCAGGATTGCCAGAACACCCATCAGGCGTGCCCTTCTATTCACTACGTCTTATAAATGGGTCTGAATACGTACTTTTCAAGTATTTTAATCCGACTTTTTTTTGCAGTTTATTGGCTATTGCATAGACTGGTTGGGACAGCACTGATTGTTAAAGTGCGATTACCGCCACAGTGCCACGTACTGGTGATGTTATTTTTAGCAACGGATCGCTATAACTCATCATGCAAATAACGACAACCAACAGATGAATGAGTGATGATAAAAAACGTGTGGTTAACGCTGATAATATGGAATGGGATGCTTTTATTAGGCGGTTGTTCAAGCGTCATGTCGCACACCGGCGGTAAAGAGGGTACTTATCCTGGCACGCGCGCCAGCGCTACGATGATCGGTAACGATGAGACAAACTGGGGCACCAAATCGTTGGCCATCCTGGATATGCCGTTTACCGCCGTGATGGATACGATCCTTCTGCCGTGGGACATCTTCCGCAAAGACAGTTCGGTAAGATCGCGCGTCGAGAAAAGCGAGGAGGAGACGAAAATGACCAATGCCGTCATCCCCCCGGCGAAGATGCCTCCTCCCTGATTTATCGCCCGGTTTCCGTCACCCATAGCTGACGGAACCCTTTCACCTCTTCCATCCATGCGACGTGTCGCCCATCCGGTGAAAAAACGACGGCGTCCGCAGACGGCGGGTTGTCGTGCCTGGCGGTTAAGAAGTCGATCCTCCCACTTTGTGCGTCGCAGCAGGCAATCCGGTTTTCCAGCACCAGTCCCAGCCATTTACCCGACGGATGCCAGTTAAACGCTGACTGTACGCCGGTCGCATGATGCGTTAACTGCCGGGGCTCGCCTCCCTGCGGCGATATCAGCCACAGTTGCGCTACGCCGTTATCGTCCCGCATCAAAAAGGCGATCGCCGTCGCCTGCGGATTACTGCGGACCCAGTGGCGTGGTTCGTTAGTGAGTCCAGGATAAACACGCTGGTGAGTAAAGGTAAGACGCCGCTGAACTACGCCCAACGGCGGCGATGGCATCGTTGATTCGGTTCCCGTCAGCGGCGTGTCGCCTGCCTGTTTCCAGCCGTTTTCATGACACGGTAAATCGACAATAAACAGCTCCGGGACTTTTTTGCCCGTCAGCGACAGCGTATCGCCAATAAAGGCGATCTGGCGGTTGCCCACCCAGCCCTCTTCATAGGCGCGGTTAATGTCATCGCTGCCAGGTCTCGGCGCAGGCGTCGTGCGGCTAACCAGTACGCACCAGTAGCTACCGCTGTATTCGCGCGGATGCTGAACCGGTACCGTTACCGGCCCATACGGCACGGCCACGCCGACATTACGTAGATCCAGCGCCGGATCTCGCTCATGCAGAACGTGGTCATTATAGGTAAAACTCACCAGCTCGCCGTTCGGGCTAAACACATGGACGTGGCTACCGCCGCGCAGCGCGCCGGGAGTATACGGCGCAGTAATATCCATCGCATCGAGGTTAGTCACGCCCCCCGGCGTTGCAATAACGCCCCGGCGGTGGTGGAAATCGTAATGCCACGTCTCATCAGGGTTTTCAGGGCCATGAATAAACACATAGTGATTGTCGGCAGGATGCACCGTCACCACACCGACATGCGCGCCCTGCACGGCGCGATAAATCACCTCCACGTCGCCGGTATGCACATTGACACGCTCAATGGTCTTGCCCGTAAATGACGCGCCTGAAGGCCGTACATCAAAAACCAGCCACTGGCTGTCAGGTGTCCAGGTATTGGTGTTGGTAAGCTGGTGATGGCGCGGCGTAAAGGTGATTTGTTTCATGGGATGTCCTGATAAGAGACGATGCTCGTCATCATACTGCACACGGGCTTCACTTTCAGGCTTTAGCGTATCGTTGGGATAGCCAGGCCCGATGGCGTCACGCCACCGGGCCGTCAGGGTCTTATTTCTCCTGCGCCAGCCGGATACTGCGCTCTATCACCGCCCGCCGGGCGTCACCCGCCGGCAGTAACTTCAGCATCATCTCCCAGGCCGCCACCGCCTCGCCA